>NZ_BONF01000018.1 GCF_016862575.1 Catellatospora bangladeshensis
GGCCCTTCGACCGGCGTGCCGGCATGCCGCACTCCGGACCCCGGCGTGCCTGCTCATCAGCGGTGATTAGATCAACGACCGGGCTGAGCGGCCCGTCGGCGACCCCGATGACAGCCAGGCCGTCGAGGCCCAGCAGCCGGGTCGTACCATCTTCCATGCCCGCGGCTCTTCACTTGTGATCGACTTGCGTAGACAACAAGATGATCACCGAGAGCTGCGGGCAAGGACGCGGCGAGTAGCGTCACCGCCTGCGATTTCTGTACCAAGCCGATGACCGGGCAGAGCGCGTGTCCGCAGCTGGTTCCGGCGGATAGCAGGTCGGCGCTGACTCGGCCGGCTGGCGGTGGCCTGCGGGCTCGTCAGCCGCTGCTGCGCCCTTCGAGCTTGTCAATCGTAGCGAGCAGATCGCGAGCCTTGGCGCGGAGCCGCCGCAGGTCCAGATCATCACCCTGCTTCTGCAATGGCCGGTCATCGCCGGACAGCAGTTCCTGTAGACCTAGGTAGCTCTCCTTGGCCTGCTCCGGCGGGCTGGGCGCGCTCAGCGCCTTATGCATCAGCGCCGCTTCGATTACCGCGATCAACGGCAGGTTTTCCAGCAGCGCGATCAGGTGCATGTACTCCACGAGCACCGTCGGCAGCCGGATCCCGACCGGCGTCTTCTCCCCCGTGATATCGGGCAGACTCTCCGCCAGGCTCACCTGCCGCTCCCGCGGCTGGTCCATGTTCTTGATCCGTTGACGCCGGCGCATGTTGCCCAGCACTTCGTCTTTGGTGACCGGACCGCGCCCAGGTTCGTAGGCCAGTGGCTCGGCTTCCCCCGGCATCGCCGGACCGTCGACGTGCACTCTCGGCTCCTCTGCGCGTGGCAGATTTATCCGCCGCGCGTGCACCTTTGAGCCGTCCCCGTCGGCACCTCTCGCCATATCTCCGCCAAGATGGGTATCGTCGTGTTTGTCTAGCAGTAGTCAGCAGATGTTAGGCGCGCGGCGGGCACGCAGGCAACAGACGCGCTGCAACATTCAGCGATCATCGCCTGCCTAACTGCCGCGACCATGACCACTCTTACTCTTGACGCCCGAGAACGCACCGCGACCACGTGCAACTGCAGCCGGGTTCAACTAGACATAGCCGTGTCAACGGAGGACCGATGCCCACCCCTGGGACAACCAGCCACCGCTCACCGTACGGCGTCGGAGTCGCCTGCTGCGCCGTCGCGATGGTTGTGCTCGGAGGCTCGGTGCAAGCCAGCACTGCCCTGGCCGACTACCCGACCGCCACTGCCCAAGCGGCACGCTACGCCCTTGCCGCAACGGCCCTGCTGGCCACGCTGGCTACAACCCGGACGCCCGCCGTGCGCGTTCACATCCGCGACTGGCTGGGCCTGGCGCTCATGGCCGGTCTGGGTCTGGCCGGATTCAACCTGTCGCTCATGACCGCGCTACGCCACGCCGACGCCCCGATCGTGGCCGCGATCGTCGGCTGCGTCCCACTAGGCTTGGCTGCAGTCGCACCGATACTGGCCCGACGCATGCCTACACCACGCACGCTCGCCGCCGCCGCGCTCGTCGTCACAGGCACCACCCTCGTACACGGCGCTGGCACCGCCTCCGTCATGGGGGTCGCCGCAGCGGTACTGGCCATGACCTGTGACGTCGTGTTCACTCTGCTGGCAGCGCGACTCACTCCCCGCCTCGGCGCACTACGGGTAAGTACGTACAGCTGTACGCTCGCAGTGCCGATGCTTGTCTGCGTCGCCGCTGCCACCGGCGAGGGCGCAGCGTTGCGGCAGCCAACCCTCGCCGAGGTGGGCGTCGTCGGCTTTCTGGGGGTCGTACTGACCGCGGGCATGTTCCTCGCCTGGTTTCATGGCGTCAGCGTCCTCGGCGCCGACGCTGCGGGGCTCTTCATAGCGCTGGTGCCGATGACCGCCATCGCGGCGGCCGCAATCTCCGAGGGCGCGCCGCCCGAGCCCGAGTCGATGCTCGGTGCCGCTGCGGTCGCGGCCGGGCTTTTCACCGGGCTGCTGCGGCCGACTTCTGCTCCGCGGCCATACCCAGCAGGCTCCCGCCCGGGTGTGGTAGCACTCCCCAGGCCGACGCTGATTCCGGTCCGGGCGCTGTGAGCCCGTCAACCCGTCAGGCCCGGCCGATACAGGAAGCCGAGAACTGATCTTCCTGCCCAGAAACGCCTCGTGGCACGCTTCAAGCTCAGGCTCATTTCACAAGTCCAGGTCGCCGGGTGGGCTGGTAACCCCCATGTTCGGCGACATCGGCGGACAGATTGAGCATGTTCACAATCATCCATTCTTCCCATCGCTCTTCTTGGATGATTGTCACGAGGCAGCCAGCATCACCTGGAAGAGCCGCGCATGGTCACTCCATCGCTCCAGGTCAAGTGGTGCGACGAGGCCATCACTCATGATGGCGAGGACGTCCTGGCTGGAGTAGCCCTCGCCCTCCCATCGCGAGCCGAGCTACGATGCGAGGCTTTGGAAGCGGGCATCGCTCCATCCCTTCTTCGCCTGGCCTCTGATGGCGATGCCGAAGGCAGCCTCCATAAAGGCGAGCTCGTCACGGTCACCCTCGGGCAGACTGTCCGGGAGGGCACGGGCGGAATCTTTGTCCCCGATTATTTGATACCAGATCCACAATCCCATCAGTGTGCGAATATCCGAGGCTCTCAGCATCCCGAGATCATCGCGTCGCGCTTTATTCGTCCGCTTGAACATGCCCGGACCGCCTGTTGGGTTATACGAGCGGAGTTGCTTCCGATGCAACTGATGCGCACATTCGGTGACAACTGGAATCGGCCGCACGAGTGACCATCACGCACCCGTTAGCTTGGATTAAAGAGGTCGTAGCGGTACTAACGACGCAATGTTGTGTTTAATGCAATCATGCAGGAGCTCGCTGCCTCGATCGTGGCCCCCAACTTGTTGCCGTCATCGGGGGTTGTGTTTCTAGACCCGGCGCCGGCGACGCTGGAGGCCATGCTGGAGGGCTGGTCTCGGCAGCAGCGGGTGCGGTTCTTGAAGGCGGAGACCATCCGGCGGCGCGTGGACCTGGTGAGGCGGCTGTCGCGTTTTGCCAATCAGTACCCGTGGGAGTGGAGCGCGTCGGAGGTCGAGGCGTTCGTTGATCACTTGCGGGGTGGGCCGAAGCCGATCGTGTACTCGACGGCGAGGGCCTACCTCAACGGCATCCAGTTGTTCCTGGAGTACGTCACCGATCCGCGCTACGAGTGGCAGCAGCTGTGCGAGGAGCGGTTCGGGCGTGCTCCGCAGCAGGTTCTGGGCGAGTGGAACACCATTGCGCACGTCTCGGAGTACGAGGGCCGGCCGGGTCGGCGTCCGTTGACCTATGACGAGGTCCAGGCGTTGTTCGATGCCGCGGATGGGCGTGTCGAGGTGATCAGGTCTCGGGGCCGCAAAGGCGGGCTGGCCGCGCAGCGGGACTCGGCGATGCTCAAGGCCGTGTATGCGTTCGGGCTGCGGCGGCGGGAGGCGTGGGGTCTGGATCTGGCCGATCTTCGTCGCAATCCGCGGGTGCCGGACTTCGGTGAGTTCGGCGCGGTGCTGGTGCGCTGGGGCAAGTCGTCTCGGGGCAGCCCGCCCAAGCGCCGCACGGTGTTGCTGGTGCCGGAGATGGACTGGATCGTCGCGGTGCTGCGGCAGTGGCTGGACGAAGTGCGGCCCAGGTTTCAGCCTGCTGGCCTTGCCGCGTTGTGGGTCAATGAGCGCCATGAGCGGGTGTCGTGGCGCAGCCTCAACGACGCGTTCGTCGCGGCCCGGGAGGCGGCTGGGCTTGACCCGGTCCTGGACCTGCACTGTCTGCGGCACTCCTACGTCACTCACTTGATCGAGTTCGGGTATCCCGAGCGGTTCGTGCAGGAGCAGGTCGGCCACGCCTATGCCTCCACCACCGCGTTGTACACCGGGGTGTCCGACGAGTACCGCAACCGGCTGTTGACCCGTGCGCTTCAAGCACGGGGACCGAACCTGTGGGAGGCGTTGTGACCGGTGGGTTTGCCATTTCCTGGCATCTGCGGCTGCGGATGGCCGAGAAGGGCATGTACGCCACGACGGAGCTGGTGCCGCTGCTGGCCGAGCGCGGCGTTGACTTGTCCCGTGAGCAGGTGTTCCGGCTGGTGACCCAGCCTCCGCAGCGGCTGAGCATGGACACCCTGGCGGCGTTGTGCGACATCCTCGGTTGCACGCCCAACGATCTGATCGAAGTGCAGCCGGTGCAGGCTGCGGTGCGTAAGGCGGTGGGCGAGGTCGACCGGTCCGGTCCGCCGCCAGTGCGGCGGACCGCCATTCGTCGACCGGCAGCCGAATGACCAAGGAGGCACTCGTTGGCGCGATGCGCCAGCGGGTGCTCGACCGGCTCAGTGCCTGCCTGCCCGGCCTGGCCCAGGTTGACGCCGTCCGGCTGGTCGCGGCGGCCAACGCGGACAAGCGCCGCGGTCTGCGGGAGCTCGATGCGTTTCTGCAGCGCGGGCTCGACGTCCTGGTGTCGGCATCGTCCGACACGCCGCCGGGCGCGTTTCGGCTTCTGGTGCTGCTGGAGGGCGAGGGCCATCCAGTACGGGTGCCGGTCTGCGCCGAGTGCGGCCTGCGGCGGACGCATCTGCCTGGGCGCGGCGGTCGTGGTCGCGTGTGCCAGAGCTGCGTGGCCAAGGCACGGGCCCGCCCGTGCGCGCGGTGCGGGCAGACCCGACCCGTAGCCGTGATCGAGCCGGAAGGTCCGCTGTGCCATCCGTGCCGTGACCGGGATCCGCGTCGGCACGAGCCGTGTTCGCGATGCGGTCGAGCCCGGCGGGTCAACGGTCGACTTGCGGATGGGTCGCCGCTGTGCAGCACGTGCCATGGCAAGCCGGTCCACATCTGTGCTGAGTGTGGGCGGGTCGATAAGGTCGCACGTCGCGGGCCGGACGGGCCGTTGTGCCCGCCCTGCTACGAGCGCGGCGGGCGGCAGCCGCGCCGTTGCGGCCACTGCGGCCGGACGGGGCGGATTTCCGTGCGCGGTCGCGACGGCGGCCCGGACCTGTGCCGGCGCTGCAACCGGCAACCCGTGGTGGAGTGTGCTGGTTGCAAGCGGCTTCGACCCTGCGCCTTCGCGGCCACGGCGCGGCCGCTATGCGTGTCGTGCCGGCCGAGACGTGCCACGCCATGTGCCCGGTGCGGCACAAGCTGCCAGCCCGCCGCCCGTTGGCCCATAGGTGGGGTCTGCCGCCACTGTTACCGCCACGCCCGCGCCAACCCGTCGCCTTGCCCTTCCTGCGGCAAAGTACGCGTGCTCGTCGCGGCCGATTTCCGAGGCCGCGACGTGTGTGGGCCGTGCGCCGGTACCACGATCGACTACACATGCCGTACCTGCGGGCAAGCCGAGGAACGATACCGGCACGGCGAATGCGTCCGGTGCGTCGCGCGATCAAAGCTGGAAGACCAGTTCCGCAGGCCTGACGGATCTGTTCCGGCGGAGCTCACGCCGCTGCTGGCGGCGCTTGCCGCAGCGCATCGGCCGCGTTCGGTGCTGGCATGGGTCGAGCGTGGTGACGGCAGTGCGGCACTGCTACGTGACCTTTTGCGATCCGGTTGCGCTATCACGCATGAGGCCCTCGATGCCGCAACGCGGCAGCAAGCCGCTGCCGCACTACGTGAGATGCTCGTCCACGCCGGTGTCCTGCCCCGCCGCGACGAGCAACTCGAGCGGCTGGCTCCCTGGCTGAGCCGGACCCTGTCCACCGCACCCGCCCATCACCGGCAGGTGTTGCGCGCCTACGGCAACTGGTCGGTACTGAGGCGTGCCAGGCTGCGCGCGGACAGGACCCGGTTCACCGCCGCCAGCGCGCGCAACGCCCGCCTCAAAGTCTCCACAGCTCTGACGTTCCTGCGTTGGCTCGACACGACCGACCTCACCCTCAAGCGGGCTCGCCAGGCACACGTCGACACATGGATAGAGGACGGCGGCCTCAATCGGCGGCTTCTCGGCGGCTTCCTCACATGGGCCAGCCGGAGAGGACTGGCCCAGAAGCTGTCCGTCGCCGCGATCACCCCGTCTGGGCCCGACCTGTCCATGACCGAAGACCAGAGGTGGGCGCTGCTCGACCGCCTCCTGCACGACACGACGATCTCCGTCGACGTCCGGACGGCCGCGTCGCTGCTGCTGATCTACGGCCTGCCGGTCACGTTCATCGCGACCCTGACCACCGACAATGTCACCACCAGCAGCGGCAAGCACTTCCTGCAGGTCAAGGAACATCGTACGCAGCTGCCGCCCGCCGTCGCCGCCCTGATCACGCAAGCCGCGTCCGCAGCGCGCACCTCGTCGCTGGTCGGGCGCGCTGTGCCCGGCACCCCGTGGCTGTTTCCCGGTCGCCTGGCGGGTCGGCCCATCTCGGCAGCCGCCCTGTGCCAAAGACTGCGCCAGCACGGAATCCGAATTCGCCGTGCGCGCAACTCCGCACTGATCAGCTTGGCTGAGGACCTGCCCGCGCCGGTATTGAGCAAGATCCTCGGGATCAGCATCACGGCTGCGATCAGATGGACGCGCTACGCCAGGCGGGACTGGCTCGGCTTCGTCGGCGAACGCGCTGCGTCGGCCGCGAGCCGGTCACAGCGATGACCACCTCCCACACAACCGGCTCGAGCCGTGGTGTGTTGACCGCTGACGACCCGCACCGGGCCGCACGGGCGTCTGCTGCAGGCCGAGGACCAGTGACCAGAGGAACGGGACAGGCGGCAGGGCGGGGCGAGCGCCCCACCCTGCCGTTGAACTTAGCCGACCTGCAGGGTCACGTCGTCCAGCACGAAGCTGGTCTGCAGGTAGGCGTCCTCGGTGCCGGTGAAGGTCAGCGTGACCGTCTGGCCGGCGTACGCGCCGAGGTTGACCGTGCGCTGGGTGTAGCCCGCCGCCGCGTTCACGTTGGACAGCGTCACCAGGGTGGTGCCGCCAGCCTTGATCGTGAACGTGTCGTAGGCGACCGCCCCGTACTCGTCAGTGTCGATGTGCAGCCAGTAGTTCAGCACCGCGCTGGTGCAGCCCGACGGGATGGTGACGGTCTGGCTGATGGCCTCGGTCGCGGTGTAGCCGTAGCCGCTGAGCCACGCGTACCGGGTGCCGCTGCGCGGCACCTGCCCGATAGAGGTGCCGATCGCGCCGGTGGAGCCGGTCCACGGCGAGGTGCCGGTCTCGAACCCGCCGTTGAGGATCAGCTGGGCGGCGGTGCAGCCGCCCGGCCCGCCGGGCACGGTCAGCGTGTACGTGGTGCTGTGCGTCGCCGAACCCGAGCCGGTGATGGTGATGGTGTAGGTGCCGCCGGCCACCGACGAGCCGACCGAGATGGTGGCGGTCGACGAGCTGCCGGAGGTCACCGACGCCGGGCTGAACGAGACCGTCACGCCCGTGGGGGCGCCGCTGGCGGTCAGGTTCACCGTCTGGGCGCTGCCCGAGGTGGTGGCGGTGCCGACGGTGGTCGTGGTGCTGGACCCCGCGTTCACGGTGCCCGACGCGGGGCTGGCCGAGATCGAGAAGTCGTCGGTCGGGGTGGACGTGCCGACGGCCCGGTTCCACAGCGTGTAGGCGATGCCGTCGGCGGCCCGGTCCAGGCCGGTGGCGTTGATGTTGCTGGTGGTGTCGCACGACGAGTGGTAGCAGGAGTCGTACGCCTGACCGGCGGTGCCGCCCCACTTCGACGCCTGGGCCGAGGTCTTGGTGGCGCTGGCGCCCATGGCGTAGCCGGAGGTCGGGATGCCCGCGTTCTGGAACGAGTAGTCGTCGGAGCGACCCTGGCCCTCGACGTTCTCCTCCGGCTGCAGGCTGAGGCTGTCCCAGTACGCCTTCATCGGCTGCGACGCGGTCGAGCTGATGTTGTTGATGAAGTAGCCGCCGTTCTTCGACCCGATCATGTCGAAGTTGTAGTAGGCCTTGATCGCGGTCCGCTGGGTGCTGGTGAGGGAGTTGACGTAGAACTTCGAGCCGTTGAGGCCCTGCTCCTCGTCGGTCCACCAGCCGAAGCGGACCTTGTTCAGCATGGTCGGGTTCTGCGCGGCGAGCGCGAGGGCGACCTCGAGCAGCGCCGCCGAGCCGGAGCCGTTGTCGTTGATGCCGGGACCGGCCGAGACGCTGTCCAGGTGGGCGCCGAACATGTAGACGTTGCTGGCGTTGCCGCCGGGCCACTCGGCGATCAGGTTCGGGCCGGCGCCGCTGGTGCAGCCCGAGGTGCAGGGCTGCTCGGTGACGGTGAAGCCGGCGGTCTGCAGCTTGCCCTTGACGTAGGCCACCGACTGCAGGTAGCCCTGGCCGGTCGAGCGGCGGTTGCCGCCGTTGTTGGTGGCGATGGTGTTGAGCTGGGTCAGGTGCGCCTGCACGTTGGACACGCTGATGTCCGGGGCGGTGCCGCCGGGGGTGCCGCCGTTGACCGTCAGCGTGTACTGGGCCGTGTGGGTGACCGACCCGGTGCCGGTCACGGTGATGGTGTACGTGCCCGCAGCCGCACTGGACGTGGTCGCCACCGTCATCGTGGAGCTGTTGCCCGACGTCACCGACGTCGGGCTGAACGACACGGTGACCCCCGACGGGGCACCCGAGGAGGTCAGCGACACGGTCTGGGCGCTGCCGGAGACGGTCGCGGTGTTGACCGTCGCGGTGACCGAGGAGCCCGCGTTGACGCTGCCCGAGGTGGGGCTGACCGAGACGGAGAAGTCGGTGCTGGAACCGGTGCAGGTCGGGTCACCGGTCTGGGCCGGGACCGCGACCGCGTTCCACGCGTCCTTGGTCCGATTGAACAGGACGCACGAGGAGTCCAGGTTCTTCGCGGCGGTCAGGGTCGCGGTGCGGTACTTCTTGTGGGTCATGCCGGAGGTCTTCAGCAGCATGCCGCCGTAGAAGATCTTTCCGGCGGACTGGATGCCCACGCCGGTGACCGACGACGGGCCGCCCGAGCAGATGGGGCTGTTCGGCTTGCCGCCGCCCGGCGCGCTGCCCTCGGCGAGCAGGTAGAACCAGTGGTTGAGCGGACCTGCGGCCGCGTGTACCTCCGTGTTCGGGATCGACGAGGAGTAGCAGTTCGGGTGGCCGCCGACCAGCGACGGGTTGTACATGTTGCGGATCGGGCCGTCGCCGACGAGGTCGATCTCCTCACCGACCAGGTAGTCGGGTTCGTCGTAGGCGCTGGACTGGTTGGCGTATGCCTCGGTCAGGGCGCCGAAGATGTCGCCGGTGGCTTCGCCGAGGCCGGCCTCGGAGCTGGTGCCGCCGGGGGTGTTCTGGTCGAGGCCGTGGCCGAACTCGTGGCCCACCACGTCCATTGAGGAGATCCAGTTGCCCGCCTGGTTCTTGCCGATGGTGATCGTCGAGCCGTCCCAGTAGGCGTTCTGCTCGTTGAGGCCCACCTTGATGGGCCAGCTGCCGCCGTTGCCGTTGTGGCCGTTGCGGCCCAGCCAGCTCGACAGCATGTCCCATTCCTTCTGCGCCGAGTACAGGGCGTCGACGCAGCCGGTCTCCTTGCTGGTGCCCACGCCGTTGCCCCAGCTGTCGTCCGGGCCGGAGAAGACGGTGTTGGTGCTGTAGTCCTGGCAGTTCAGGCCGGAGCGGGTGGTGTCGCGCAGGTAGTACGTGCTGCCCGACTGCGACGTGGTGATCGTCAGCGGACTGGGCCCGTTCCACTTGCCGGTGCCGGAGCCCGCCGCGGCGTCCTCCTGCTTGGCCAGCACCTGGCCGGTGCGCGCGTCCACGAAGACGTGCAGGTGGCTGGGCGCCGAGGCGGTGCGTCCGGCGACGACGACCTCCCATGCGAGGCGGGCGGTGCTGTCCTTGACGTGCACCACCAGGGTGCGCGACTCGACCCGGTCGACCTTCGCGAGCAGGCTCTTGGCGGTCTGCTCGGCACGGTCGACGGCGACGGTCGGCACCACCGACACGTTGATCTTCGTCTTGGTGGCGGCGGAGATCGCCCGGATCGCACCCTTGCCGTCGGCGAGCACGGCGGCGTCGCCGCCGACCACCGGCAGGCCCCGGTAGGTGCGTGTGTAGGCGATGGAGAACAGCCCGTCGACCCACGGGATCACCATGCGCCGGTCGTACTGCTCGAAGGGGCCCTTGGCCAGCGCGTCGTGACCGCCGTCGGCCGCCCGGTCGGCCGCGGAGATCGCCAGCGACAACGGGCTCTGCGCCACCGCGGGCGCAGGCGGCGGGGTGGCCGCGGTCGACGGGGCGGCCACCCCGGTCACGGCGCCCAGGGCGAACAGAACCACGGCAGCGGCCGCCGCGGCATTATTTCGATACATCGCAATCCTTCCGCCGGGCTGGGGTTAAGGGGGTGGCCGCAGGACCCGGGTTAGCGGGGTGTCCGGCAGCCGGTGACAGCTCGGCTTTGGCGACGACCTTAGGCAAGGCGGAGGCTGGCCGAAATCAGGGCAACCCCTTGTCCTGGCGCACAATGCACCTCGGGTGCATCATGATCCGATGGCAGACTTCCCGACGGTGACGAGTGCGTTCCAGCAGCCGCCTGGCAACCTGCTGCCAGTGATACCGGCCGAGGTGTACCGCACCCGACGGGTCGTGCTGTTCGGGCCACCCGGCATCGGCAAGACCACCGCAGCCGGTGTCCTCGGGCAGCAACTGAACCTGCCCGTCGTGCGTCTGGCCCCAGGCCCGCAAGACAGCCGGATCCCCCACGCCGCACTGCTCGAACTCGCGCTCGCCCTGCAGCCCCAGCCTGGCGCCCAGAAGCTGGCGGCAGGGCTCGACGACGCCGCAGAGCCCGGCTCGGTCGATCACACGAAGACCGCCCTGCGGCTGCGCCGGCTGACCGCCGCACTGCTGCGCGACACACCGCCCCTGACGCTGCTGGTGGACAACGCCCAGTGGCTGGACCCGGCCAGCGCGGCCATCTTGCGCTGGGCCCTGCGCATGGCCCCGAACCTTCCCGTCATCGCGGCCGAACGCACGTGGCATCCCGGGGCCGCAGGCCACTGGTGCGGGGAGGACCCATGCACCGTGCGCATCCCCGCGATGACGGCCGAGCAGATCGCGGCCCTGCTGTCGCCGTACCGGCTGTCCGCCAACCAGGTCACCCAGGCCCACACCCGCAGCGGCGGAAACCCGGCCCTGGCCCTGGCACTGGCCGGGGCCCACGACCGTACCGCGAACATGTCGGCCACTCGGGGTCCCGAAGGCGACCCGTTGCTCCCCTCGGCGGCCCGAAGACTGGTGGGCGAATGGCTGGGAACCGTGTCGGCCGACGTCCAGCACCTGTTGACATTCGCCGCGCTCGACGATCAGCCCGACCTCGTACTGCTGAGCCGCCTCGCCGGTCCGGCCGCCGAGAGCCTCCTGGCCGAGGCCGAGGCAGCCGGACTGATCGACATCGGGCAGCCCGACGGGAAGATCCGGTTCACCGCCGCCGCGATCGGCGCAGAACTCGCGGCCCGGCCGCCAGCGGCCGCACGCAGGCTCCTGCACACCCGCCTGGCCGAAGCCAGCCACGACAGCGTCCGCCGGGACCGTCACACCACGCTGGCAGCCGACACCACCGACCCGCAGTCGGCCTACCACGCCGCCCGCGCCGCCGCCCGCGCCAGGCTGCGCGGACAACACGCACTAGCGGCCGAACTGTCGCTGCTCGCCGCCGAACGCACCCCGCACGCCGACACCGATCTGCTCACCGAACGGGCGCTGACCGCCGTCCGCGACGCCGCGCACTGCGGCGACCTGCTCCGCGGCCAGATCGCGGTCCGCCTCGTCCTGCACCACGACAGCAGCCCCGCCCAACGCGTCAACGCCCTCATCACCCTGATCGACTCAGGCGGACAGCACCTGCACAGCGCCGACGAACTGTTCGCCGACGCACTCCACGAGGCGGCCGACCAGCCGGACCTGACCGCGCAGATCCTCATCCGCCAGGCGATCTGGGCCAACGTCAACGAAGGCAACCCCGGCCGGGCATGCGCCCTGGCCGCCCAGGCCGCCAGCCTGGCCCGGACCGCCGGCGACACCGCCACCACCGCCATGGCCCTCACCATGCAGGCCCGCGTCCAACGCATCCTCGGCCACCCCGAAGCCCAGACAACGCTCCGCCACGCCCTGTCCCTGCCACGCAGCACACACATCCCCGTCAACGCCACACCCGAACAGCTCAGTGCCCGCCACGCCCTCTTCGACGACCACCTGGACGAAGCCCGCAACGCCCTGCTGCCACTGCTTGTCGAAGCGGAGCGGTCGGGAGACGCCGAGGGCACCGTCGACATCCTGCGCAGCCTCGCCGAAGTCGAGATCCGCGCCGGACGATGCGCACGTGCCCTGAACTACGCCGACCGAGCCCAGTCGCTGACAGACGGCGCGGGCCTGGACCCCGGACCGGCGTGCTACACCTCCGCACTCGTCGAAGGCATCGCCTCGCACACCGACTCCGCCCTCGCGCACGCACGCCGCGGGGCCGACACCGCCCGCCGGGAGGACAACAAGGTCTTCCTCTCCCGGAACCTCTTCGCCCTCGGACACCTTCTGCTGGTCACCGGCCATCCGAAAGAAGCCCTGCAAGCGCTGGAGGAGGTCCGGACACTTGAGACCCGGCAGCAGGTCCGCGACCCATCCGTCCTGCGCTGGCACGCCGACCTCGCCGAAGCCCTCATCTGCCTCGGCCACCTCGACCAAGCCCGAGACCTGCTGACCGAAACCCGGCGCACCGCTACCGACCTGGGGAGAAGCTCCGTCCTGCCCGCGCTCGAACGCTCCCAGGCACTCCTGGACGCCACCCTGGGCGACTATAACGCAGCCGCCCAGCGCCTCACCGACGCAGCCGACCACCTCCACCACCTGCCCATCGAACGCGGCCGGACCCTGCTGGCACTCAGCCACACCGAACGACGCGGGCGCCGCCGCGCCAGCGCCCGCACCGCCGCGCAGAGCGCCGCCGAGCTTTTCAACACCCACCAGGCACACCCCTGGAACGAAGCCGCCATCCGAACCCTCCACCGGCTGGACCCCGCCCGCACGCACCGCGACACGCTCCCGCGCCTCACCACCGCCGAACAGCGCTGCGCGGAGCTCGCCGCCAGCGGAGCGAGCAACCGCGACATCGCCACAGCCCTCACCATCAGCGTCAAAACAGTCGAAGCGAACCTCACCCGCGTCTACCGGAAACTCGGCCTCCACTCACGCATCCAACTCGCACACGCTGTCATCCCCGGCACATAAATAACGACCTATCGCAACGGCTCCCAGAGGGACCCGCGTCCGATCCGGGACACGCACACCCCGCCACGTTCACCGCGGCGCTGGTCGGCACCGCGGCGGCAGCCCGGCAGGCCATCGCGTCCAACATCGGCAACGGTTTACCGGGTGAAGTCGTCCTCGGACGAGGACCGACCGCTGCTCGTCGGCGGACGCCACGGCCTCCGCTCTGGCGAAGGCAAGCCTTACCCGCCGGCCACGGCAACCGCAATTCCCGGCATCCGGAGACGCCCGGTGCTCTCGGGTTTTATCGTCGGCAGCGCGCGTCTCGCAGACGCCAGCACGGTCCGCTCATGTGGATGGCGAAAGGGCGCGATGTGTCCAGTCTTCAGGAGGTCATAGCGGTGCTGATCCCGGGCCGCCGTAGCAGGCGCACTCCTCACGATCTCGCGACCGGACATCAAGCAGGTGAGCCTTACGCCGGAGGTCGGGACGGGACCTGGAATACCAGCGGCAGATATCCCATCTAGTGAACGCCGCGCTGAGCCTCTGCACCAGCCTGTTCGCGCGGGTGCCGTAGGCGGCGTGAGTGAGCCAGGCGAGGGCGACCTGTGCGCGCAGGTCGAGGGAATACCGCAGATTCCGAATATATACGCTCCGCCAGCTACACCGCGTATCCGGTCGTGGCGACGGTGCTGACAACGGTCATCGTTGCGGTGTCGATCGTCACGACATCAAAGCCCACAGCGACGTACGCCCGGCTGTCATCGGGCGAGAGCGCGATCCCCGCCGTCTGGTCATTGAAACGCAGCCGGGTCACCGCGCCAGAGACTGTGTCCACCCTGTTCACACTCAAGCTGAATGGGTTTGTCGTGTACAGGTGGCGGCCATCGGCTGAGAGCGCCATGCCCAGGACGCCGTCTGCGCCGGAGAATGCGCCCAGCGGGGTTAACGTGTTGGTGCTCGTGTCTATCACCGAGATCGGACCGCTGCGCAGATTCCCAACGAACACTTTCGAACCATCACGGGCGGCGGCGATGCTCACCGGCTCAATGCCCACGGCCACGTTTGCGAGAGGGGTGTTCGAGGCCGTGTCGATCACGGTGACGGTGTTGCTGCCCGAACACGCCACATACGCTCGCATGCCGTCCGGGCTAAGTGCGATCGCGACCGGCTGGTCCCCCACGGCGATGGCACCCGCTATCTGCTCGGTCAGCGGGTCGATGAGCACAACCTTGGCGTTGTTCGCGTCCGTCGCGTACAGGACCGGCCGGGGTGCCACTGTCTCGGCGGCCGCCGTGTCTGCAAAGCCGGTCACGAGGCTGCACACGATTGCCAGCATCGACAGGGAGATCCCGACGGGACGCCGGGCCCTCCTCAACCCACACGCTTTCATCTCTGCGCCTTCCCGCGAACGTTAGCCTTGCCAGCGTGTGGTGAGGCCAACCGTTGCCAACACTGAACGAATTCAAGCGCTAACACAGGGCACAACACATCGCGGGACAGTGCAGCACCAATCGACAGCCGGGCACCGGGCCTTTCCGATCAAACAGTCGAGTCTGACCGCCGCCGCCGCGACAGACCCGATCAGCTGAACCCTTTCGAGTAGGGCACGCTGCCCGATCCGCATCCGATGGAGCCAACCGGAGACCATCGGTTCCCAACGGGCTGGCGGCACGTCAACGGCATAAGCCGGCAGGTTCTGACTCTTCCCCACCCGTGCCGGGGCGGTCGGGTGGCCGACTGCGGTCAGCATGGGCACTGCAGATGGTTCTGCAGCTGCGCCTGCGCCACGACCGGCACGATGCCGATCTACGGCGCGGTCGCGACGCGGCGACGGATGGGACCCAGCCTTTGTGTTGGCCAGGTGGGGACGCCCGGTCAGTAGTTGCCGGCGGTCAGCGGTTGGGCAGCAGGTCCTTGACGAGGGCTTGGACGCGGTCGCGGATCTCGTCGCGGATCAGGCGCACGGCGTCGATGCCCTGGCCCGCTGGGTCGTCGAGCTTCCAGTCCTCGTGGCGCTGGCCGGGGAAGTACGGGCAGACGTCGCCGCATCCCATCGTGACCACCACTGACGACGCTTCGGAGTCCTCCGGGGTGAGGATCTTCGGGCTCTGGCCGGTGATGTCGATGCCGACCTCGGCCATCGCGTCGACCGCGACGGAGTTGATCTGGTCGGCGGGAGCCGACCCTGCGGAGCGGACCTCGACACTGTCGCCGGCGAGGTGGCGAAGCCAGCCGGCGGCCATCTGGGAGCGGCCGGCGTTGTGCACGCACACGAACAGCACACTCGGCTTCTTGTCAGTCATCGCGCTCTCCTGCTGTGGCGATCGGGTCTTGGGTGAGGTGTCGCCCGGGGGCGTCGGTGTCGTCGTGGACGGCCCGTCTGGCCGCCGACGCGGCGGCGGTCGGGACGGTGCAGCTCATGGCACGGCCGCGACCGGCACGGGCGTCTCGGTCTGGAACGCGGCGGCGGATTGGGGGCGGGGGTAGAGCACGGCGGCCAGGCTCAGGCCGATCAGTGCGCCGATGATCTGTGCGGCGACGAATCCGGGCACCGAGCCGGGTGAGATGCCGGCGAAGGTGTCGGTGAACGCCCGGCCGATGGTGATGGCGGGGTTGGCGAAGCTGGTGGAGCTGGTGAACCAGTACGCCGCGCCGATGTAGGCCGCGACCGCCGGCGCGGCCAGCGCGCCGCGGCCGGTGCGCACCAGCGCGAAGATGAGCAGGAGCAGACCGGCGGTGGCGATGGTCTCGCCGAGCCACAGGTGCGTGTCGCTGCGGTCTTTGACCGACAGGCCCTGGCTCACGCCGAACATCGCGTTGGCCAGCACCGAACCGGTGATCGCGCCGACTGTCTGGACGGCGATGTAGGCCACGGTGTCGCCGCCGGTCAGGGCGCCGGGTTCGCGGCGGCCTGTCCACCATGCGGCGACGGTCACGACGGGGTTGAAGTGTGCGCCGGAGACCGGGCCGAGGATCAGGATCAGCACGGCCAGGGCGAACACGGTCGCGGTCGAGTTCTCGAGCAGCTGCAGGCCGCCGTCGTGCGGCGACAGCGTGGTGGCCATGATCCCGGAGCCGACGACGGCGGTCACGAGCAGCATCGCGCCGAGGAACTCGGCGAGCAGGCGGCGGGGCAGCGTTGCGGGCATCAGCATTCCCGACGGTTGCCGGAGCTGGCTCGGGCGCGCGCGGCCAGGTCGGTCAGGTGAGCGGCCGCCGCTTCGAGGGCGTCGGCGTTGAGGTGGTAGTAGGTGTAGCGGCCGTACGGTTCGGCCTTGACCACTCCTGCGTGGCGTAGGGCGCGCAGGTGGTTGGAGATGTTCGGCTGGGTCAGGCCCAGGTCGTCGACGAGGTGGCAGGTGCAGGCGGGGCCTGCGGCGAGGGCGTCGACGATCGCGGCGCGGGCCGGGTCTGCCAGCAGCCGCACCACCTCCCCCGGCGCATCACCGGAAACTGATATCACCACGTGCTTATGAGACCTGGCGACCGGTCAGCCCGTCAACTTGCCGATCATGAACATTCGGTGGCGGGCGCTGCGCGGACGCAGGTCACGCAGCCGGTGCGACATCGAGCAGCGCGGACAGGGCAGCCAGCCGCGGCCGGTTGGCGCGGTACCAGACCCAGGTGCCGCGGCGGTCGGACTCGACCAGGCCCGCCTCGCGCAGGACTTTCAGGTGATGGGAGATGGTCGGGCCGGTCAGGTCGAAGGCCGGGGTGAGGTCGCAGACGCAGGCCTCTCCCCCGTCGGCGGAGGCGATCATCGACATCAGCTGCAGGCGTACGGGGTCGCCGAGAGCCTTGAACGAGGCGGCCAGGTCGGCGGCGGCCTCGGCGGGCACGGCCGAGGTGGCCAGCGGCGCGCAGCACACGTCAGGTTCCAGGACGGTGAGCGTCTGTTTCGACATGCCCTTAGGTTGACAGATCTCGAAGCAGGCGGCAATGCGGCTTGTCGCAGGTCACCCACCACCGTATCATCGTTTATCGGCGATAAACGATGATGTTGGAGATGTCCATGGAAGAACTCCTCGACCGCGAGGTCGCACAGCGGTACGCGTCATGGTTCCGGGCATTGGCCGACCCGACCCGGATCCAGATCGCCGAGCTGCTCGCCCGCCGCCGTGAGCCGATGTCCGTCGGGCAGATCACCGCCGCGGTCGGGATGGCCCAGTCGACCGTCTCCCAGCACCTGAAGATCCTGGCCGAGGTCCGGTTCGTGCTGGTGGAGCCGTCGGGCAACGCCAACCTGTACCGGATCAACGACAAGTGCCTGGAGTGCTTCCCCACCGCCGCCGACGTGGTCATGGGTCGGCCGGTCGCCTCCCCCGGGCAGACGCCGTGCTGACCATCCGGCCGATGACGCCCGCCGACGCCGGCGCGGTGCTGGCGATCTACCAGCTGGGGATCGACACCGGCAACGCCACCTTCGACACCAGCGCACCCACCTGGCAGGCGTTCGACACCGGGCGCCGGCCCGATCATCGCCTGGTCGCCTGCGACGAGGGTGGTCGTGTGCTCGGATGGGTCGCCGTCAGCAGCGTCTCGGCGCGGCCGGCCTACGCCGGGGTGGTCGAGCACAGCGTCTACGTCCATCCCGACGCCCGCGGCAGGGGTGTGGGCCGGGCGCTGCTGGAAGCGCTGATCGCCTCGACCGAGGCGGCCGGGATCTGGACGATCCAGTCCGGCGTCTTCCCCGAGAACACCGCCAGCCTGGCCCTGCACGAGCGGGCCGGATTCCGGGTCGTCGGAGTACGCCAGCGGCCGGCCTGCCTGCACGGAGTATGGCGCGATGTCGTGGCGATCGAGCGGCGCAGCGCGGTGGCGGGCACCACACCAGGCTGAGTTGACATGTTTCTAAGTAGGCGGCACTCTAAACAAGTCGCTTAGAGAAACATCGAAACAAGGAGCTTCCGTCATGCTCGCCCTGATCCGCCGCGCCGCCGCAGCCCGCGCCGCCCGCATCGCCGCCACCACCACCTACTGCGAGCAGTGCCCCGAACCGGTCTGCACCGCCGCCTGCCGTGCCGAAGCCGCGCGCACCCGCGGCCACGAGCACGCCGCCGCCGTCGGCTTCCGCATCTGACGCCCCGACCCGACCACACCGCAGGAGAACAGCATGAACCCGCACAGCACCCTCCCGGTCGCCGTGATCGGCGCCGGCCCGGTCGGCCTGGCCGCCGCCGCCCACCTGGCCGAACGCGGCCTGGACTTCGTCGTCCTGGAAGCCGGCAACGGGCCCGCCGCGGCGATGAGCAGCTGGGGCCACGTACGGGTGTTCAGCCCGTGGCGGTTCAACATCGACGCCGCCGCCCGCCGCCTGCTCGAAGCCGACGGCTGGATCGCACCCAACCCCGAAGACCTCCCGCTCGGCTCCCAGATCGTCACCGACTACCTCGCCCCGCTGACCAAGCTGCCCGCCCTGGCCGGCCGCGTCCGCTACGGCGCCGAGGTCATCGCGATCAGCCGTGACGGCCTCGACCGCCTGCGCTCCACCGGACGCGAGGACAGCCCGTTCCTCATCCGGCTCGCCGACGGGCAGGAACTGACCGCCCGCGCGGTCATCGACGCCTCCGGCACCTGGCCCACCCCCAACGTGATCGGCGGATCCGGCCTGCCCGCCCACGGCGAGGCCGACGCCGCCGCCGCGTTCATCGACACTGCGCTGCCCGACGTGCTCGGCACCGACCGCGACCGGTTCGCCGGCAAGCACACCCTCGTCGTCGGTGCCGGGCACTCCGCCGCCAACACCCTGCTCGCCCTCGCTCAGCTCGCCACCGAAGCACCGGGCACGAAGGTGAGCTGGGCGATCCGCACGGGTGCGGCGACCCGCACCTACGGCGGTGGCGACGCCGACGCCCTGCCCGCCCGCGGCGCGCTGGGCTCACGGGTCCGGGCCCTGGTCGACTCCGGCGCCATCACCCTGCACTCCGGGTTCTCGGTGCGTTCCATCGCCGTCGACGGCGAGCAGGTGGCTGTGACCGCCCGCAGCGGCGCGACCGTCACCGCCGACCGGATCGTGTCGGCCACCGGGTTCCGGCCCGACCACACCATCGCCGCCGAGCTGCGCCTGGACCTCGACCCGATCATGGGATCCACCCGGGCCCTGGCGCCGCTGATCGACCCGAACCAGCACTCGTGCGGCACCGTGCCGCCGCACGGCGTCGACGAGCTCACCCACCCCGAACCGGACTACTTCGCCATCGGCGCCAAGTCATACGGCCGGGCTCCGACGTTTCTCATGGCCACCGGCTACGAGCAGGCACGCTCCGTCGTCGCCGCGCTGGCCGGGGACTGGGAGGCCGCCCGCGACGTCCAGCTGGAGCTGCCCGAGACCGGGGTGTGCTCGTCGGCGGCCGCGCTCGGCGCCGACGACGCCGAGTCGTGCTGCGGAACTCCGGCGCCGCAGGCGGTCGAAGCGCCCCGCGGCCTGGCGACGGGTGTCGCCGGTGGGCTGCTGACCCTGCCGGTCGTCCAGCCCGTCGCCGAGCAGGCCGGCACCGGTGGCGGCTGCTGCGGCAGCTGAGGTGACCACCACCGCCGACCGTGCCGCCGCCCCCGCCCGGGGCGGCGGCACTGCCGCATCCGACCGCCGGCTGATCGCCGTGCTCGCGATCACCGCCACCGTCGGCTACGGCGTGCTGTTCTACACCTTCTCCGTCGTCGTCGCCCCGATCGCCGCCGACCTGCACACCACCACCACGACCGTCACCGGCGCGTACACCCTCAGCGTCCTGGTCGCCGCCGCGGTCGCCGTGCCCGTCGGCCGCTACCTCGACCGCCGCCCCGCCCGCGGCCTCATGACAGTCACCGCCGCGCTCGGCTCCGCCGCGGTCGCCGGGCTGTCACGGGCCACCGCCTTATGGCAGGTCTACGCCGCGTTCGTCCTCATCGGCATCGCCGCAGCCGCCAGCCTCTATGAAGCCGGGTTCACCGTCGTCGTCCACCAGCTCGGCGCCGCACGCCGCGCCGGGGCGGTCCTGACCATCACCATCGTCGGCGGACTGGCCTCCACCATCTTCATCCCGGCCACCGGCTGGCTGAACCACGCGTACGGGTGGCGGACCGCGCTGATCATCCTCGCCGGACTCCACGCCGCGATCACCATCACCGGACATGCCCTTGCCATCCCCGCCACCGCACCGGCGGCTGCCGCCAGAGGGCACGACACACCGCCGCCCGCACGCATCACTCGCCGGTTGCTGCGCGATCGCGGATTCTGGCTGCTGATCGTGGCGTTCGTCGCCCACGGCGCGGCGACCTCCGCCGTCAGCGTCCACCTCGTCAGCTACCTCACCCACATCGGCCACCCCGCCACCACCGCCGCGACGATCGCCGGGATGCTCGGCGCGCTGTCGGTCACCGGCCGCATCGCCGCCACCGCCGCCACCCGCCGCTGGCAGATCACCACCACGACCGCGGCGGTGTTCGCCCTGCAGGCCACGGCCGCAGCCGCCCTGCCGTGGCTCGGCGCAACCGTCGCGGGCGCCGTGACCTGCGTCGCCGCGTTCGGCCTCGGATTCGGCGTCGGCACCATCGCCCGCCCGGCCATCGTGGTCCAGCGATACGGAGCCACCGACTACGGCACGATCTCCGGCACCCTCACCGTTCCGCTCACGCTCGCCAAAGCCGCAGCACCCCTCGCCGCAGCCGGCCTCAGCGCGAACGTTCTCATGGCCACGGTCGCTCTACTCTGCCTGGCCGGAGCCTTGGCCCTACGGCTGCCGACCCCTATGACGGCAGTCGTCGGCGATGCATCCCGGCCCGGGCCTGCACCCGAGGACGGCTGACCCGGCAACCGAGGCCGGGGTACGGCTGACCAGCAGCCGTCCTCCGGCTTCGTTCAGCCCCGGGTCCGATCAGCCAGGTGCATCAAATCAATTTGATGTATCCTGGCGGGGTGGTGGTACGTCCTGCTCGAACACAGGCGCCAGGGTTTCTGCGGGCGGTCGGGCATCCGCTGCGCTGGCAGCTGCTGACCGAACTCGCCGTCAGCGACCGGCGCGTACATGAGCTGACGACGATGCTCGACCAGCCGCAGAACCTGGTCTCCTACCACCTCGCACAGCTGCGCGCCGCAGGCCTCGTGACCGGCCGCCGCAGCAGCGCTGACGGCCGCGACACCTACTACCGCCTCGACCTCGCCTTGTGCGCGGCCCAGCTGGCCGCCACCGGCAGCGCCCTGCACCCCGCGCTCGGCCTGGTCCGCCCCTCGGCACCAAGCACCCCGGTGGCCGGGCGGGTGCTGTTCCTGTGCACCGGCAACAGCTCCCGCTCGCAGATGGCAGAGGCGCTGCTACGCCAGCGCACCGCCGGATCGGTCGCCGTGTTCAGCGCGGGCAGCCAGCCCAAACCCGTCCACCCGCACGCGATCGCGGTCATGGCCGCCCACGGCATCGACCTGAGCACCGCACAGCCCAAGCACCTCGACGTCTTCGCCGGCACACGTTTCGACCACGTCATCACCGTCTGCGACCGGCTCCGGGAGACCTGCCCGCAGCTGCCCGCCCGGCGCACCGCCCACTGGAGCATCCCCGACCCGGCCCGCGACCCCGGCGGCTACCCGGCATTCGAACGCGTCGCCGCCGAACTCGCCGAACGCGTGGGCTTTCTGATCCACGCCCTGACCGAACCGCAGCCACTGGAGGCATCATGAACAGCCACGACGACCCGACCGTGCACGTCCGCTACCTCGTCGACGACGTACAGGCCGCCGTCGACTTCTACACCACCCACCTCGGCTTCACCCTCGGCACACACTTCCCGCCCGCGTTCGCCGACGTCCGGCGCGGCAACCTGCGCCTGCTGCTGTCCGGGCCGCAGAGCTCGGCCGGGCGGCCCATGCCCGACGGGCGCACCCCGCAACCCGGCGGCTGGAACCGCATCCACCTCATCGTCGACGACATCGACACCGAATCCGCCCGGCTGCGCGCCGCCGGCGTGCGCTTCCGCAACGAGATCATCTCCGGGCCCGGCGGCCGCCAGACCGTGTTCGACGACCCCGCCGGAAACCCCGTCGAGCTGTTCCAGCCAGCCCAGCACTAAGCCCGGACGAGTTCCGGCACCCCCGCACCACGACACACCACGACGTCACGCGTGGCGTCATCGGCGGTTAACCGCAGGTTCAACCCGGCCGGGCAGGCTGCCAGCGCCACACCGCCCACGCCACACCCCGAGGACACGCATGACCGACCATCACGACCCGCCACGCCCGTTGCGCGAGGTCGGGTCCGTGTTCCTCAAACTCGGCACCATCGGCTTCGGTGGACCCGCCGCCCACATCGCGATGATGCGTGAAGAGGTGGTCCGCCGCCGCGGGTGGACCACCGACGCCCACTTCCTCGACCTGGTCGGCGCCGTCAACCTGATACCCGGGCCGAACTCCACCGAGCTGGCCATCCATCTCGGTTATGACCGCGCCCGCTGGAAAGGCCTGGTCACCGCCGGCGTGTGCTTCATCGCCCCGGCCTTCCTGATAGTGCTCGCCCTGTCCTGGGCCTACGACCGCTACGGGACGACCCCCGCCGCAGCCAACCTGCTCTACGGCATCAAACCGGTCGTGGTGGCGATCGTCATCTGGGCGCTGATCGGTCTGCTGCGTACCGCGGTCAAAGACATCGTCACGGCGACCGCCGCGGTCGCGGCGCTGGCGGCATACCTGCTGGGCGTCAACGAACTCGCCGTCCTCGCCGTGGGCGGCCTGCTGGTGACGGCCGCCCGCACCCGGTCCGCCTGGTGGCCGCGCGGCGGTGACGGCGCGATGTCGGTCCTGCCTCCGGCGCTGCTGGCCGCACCGCTGCTGCCCGACCCCACCACAGGACAGCTGGCGCGGTTGTTCCTCGCCTTCCTCAAGATCGGGTCGGTGCTGTACGGCAGCGGCTACGTCCTGCTGGCGTTCCTGCGCGGCGACTTCGTGCAGCGTCTGGGCTGGCTCACCGAAAGCCAGCTGCTCGACGCCATCTCCATCGGCCAGGTCACGCCCGGTCCCGTGTTCACCACCGCCACGTTCATCGGCTACCAGATCGCCGGCCTGCCCGGCGCGATCGCCGCCACCTTGGGGGTCTTCCTGCCGTCGTTCCTGTTCGTCGCGCTGCTCACCCGCATCGTCGTGAAGATTCGCAACCGGGCCTGGTCAGCCGGGTTCCTCGACGGCGTCAACGCCACCGCACTGGCGCTGATGGCAGGCGTCACCGTCCAGCTCGGCCGCACCGCGCTCATCGACCCGCTCACCGTCGCCGTCGCGGCCGTCACCCTGATCCTGCAGTGGCGCGCCAAGAGCAACACGGCCTGGTACATCGCCGGCGGGGCCGCCATCGGCCTCGCTCACATGGTCCTGTGACTCGCACTACGCGTGAAGTCGCCGCACGACTCTCCCGCCGACGCGCCCGAGCCTCGGGCCTGCCGGAAGCCGCCGTCAGCGACGTGGCACAGTCAGCCGACGGCCGCCTGGGACCAGGCGAGGGTCGGCGGCGAGCGCGTTTCGGGGCCATGGCCGGGGAAACGGCCTGCTGTGGCGGCTATGCGGGCGCGGGCCGGGTTCTGCGGTAGCCGTGGGTGGTCAGGCCGCGTGGTTTGAACACCGCCAGCGCGGTCGCTGCCAGCAGGACGACGATGGCGGCGGCGGCGTCGGCGACGAGTTGGACCTGCATCCCGTGGAGGCCGCCTGCGGCGATCATGGTGGTGGCCGTGGGGTCGGCCAGGCGGCCGATGGGCTGGGTGTGCAGCAGTAGCAGGCCGGTGGCGGGGATGGTGAGGACGAGCTTGGCGATGACCCACCAGTGGCGGATCAATCCCCAGGTGGTGCCGAGGGACTGGATGACGCCGGTCGTGAACGAGGCCAGGGCCAGGGGAACGATGACGGCCCAGGTGATCACGTCGGCGGCCAGGTAGAGGGCGTGGGCGCGAGCCGGGTCGGTGCTGTTCAGGCCGGCCACGGCGACGGCGAGGAAGGCGGTCACGGCGCCGAGCCAGCCCAGTGAGGTGGTGACGTGCACGGTGAGGGCGGTCTTGCGCAGCCGTGGCGGCATGGGCATCAGTTGCCGCCGTGGGACGGGCTGTTGCCGGTCAGATGGATGGCGATGAACGCTGCGGCCAGGATCAGGACGACCAGCGCTGAGATCTTGACCCAGCGGGGCGTCCTGGGCGCTCGGTCATCGACGGCGCGCGGCTCGGTCATGGCTGGTTCCCTCCGGTCGTGGCAGTCGGACGGGCGAGGTTGCCGTCTCAGCGCAGACTTTAACGATACACAGTGTCTTAGACAAGACGTTGTGTATCGCCTCTCTACGCCTCGTACAATCGTCAGGTGCCGAAGCTGTGGGACGCCACGATCGACGCGCACCGCAACGCGGTGCGCGAGGCGGTGCTGGACGCCACCGCCGGCCTGGCAGCCGCGCACGGGGTGGCTTCGGTGACGATGTCGCAGATCGCCGAGGCGGCCGGCATCGGCCGGGCGACGCTGTACAAGTACTTCCCGGACGTCGAGTCGATTCTGCGGGCCTGGCACGAACGGCAGGTCGGCGCGCACCTGCACCAGCTTCAGGCAGTGCGCGAGCAGGCCGGCGACCCAGGCCGGGCACTGGTCACGGTGCTGGAGACGTACGCCCGCATCTGCCAGGCGCAGCACGGCGGCGACGTGGCTGCGATGCTGCATCAGGGCCCGCACATGGCCCACGCCCACCAGCACCTGCAGACGCTGGTCGCACAGCTGCTCGCCGACGGCGTGCGCACTGGCGACGTACGCGACGACGTACCCGCGCCGGAGCTGGCCGGGTTCTGCCTCAACGCCCTGCGCGCAGCCGCCAGCCTGACTTCGAAAGCGGCGCTCAGCCGGCTCGTCGCCGTCACCCTCGCCGGCCTGCGCCCACCTGCCTGATCCGACACGACCGCAGCGGCCGCCGCCACAACCAGCCCACCTCCGATATCGCAAAGTCAGTCGATGCGTCGATCGCCGTCGCGGCTCAACCGCAGCCTGACGGTGCGTAACATCGCCGCAGCTCAGCGAAGTTTTCCTGGCCTCAGGTTGAAACCGGCTCGCCTTATTTCCTAGGGTTGGTGGCCAACTGCCGCGTACGCCTGGTTGCACCCCTTGCGACCCCGCGGCGGTCACCGCCGCCGGGCCCACCCTCCGACCGCCTGGCTGCGGTCGGCGGCAAAGGAGATCCGGTGTCCCCCCTCCATACCGCGTCGCGCCCGCTCGCGCGGGTGCTGCTCGTGGTGGCAGCTTTGACGGCCGGACTGCTCGCAGCAGTCCCCGCGCACGCCGAACCGACCCCCGCTGAGATCGAAGCCCAGCTCACCGAAGCGTGGAACAAGCTCGAACCGGTGATCGAGGAGTACAACCACGTCCACTCCGAGCTCAACAAACTGAAGAATAAGGCCGCGACCCTGGACGCGAAGCTCGCGCCGCTGCGGCTCACGGTCCAGGTCAGCCGCGCCCGGGTCGGCGCCATCGCGGCCGAGTACTACAAAGGCAGCCGCACCCAGGAAATCAACTCGCTGCTGTCCACGGGGTCACCTGCGCAGTTCGCCCAGCAGCTGTCGATCCTGACGCAGCTGGCGCACTCCAAGCAGCAGGAGATCGCCAAGACTACCGAGGTAAAGGCCGAGTTCGACCGCCAGAAGGCCGAGCTGGACCAGATCATCGCCGACCAGGCGAAGAAGGACGCCGACATGGCGGCGAAGAAGAAGGCCATCGAAGCCGACCTGCAGCGGCTCGCGGACCTGCGGCAGAAGGCATATGGCAGCGGCGGCCCGGGCGGTTCGCTGAAGATCGGCAACCTGTGCCCCGTGCCCGCGCTCGGCACGCAGGACAACACGTCCAGCAAGGGCAACACCGCGGCGCTCGCCGCGTGCAAGCAGATCTCCAAGAAGTACGTGTTCGGATCCAACGGCCCGGACACCTTCGACTGCTCGGGCCTGACCCAGTGGGCGTGGGCGAAGGCGGGCGTGGAGCTGACCCACTACACCAAGGCCCAGTGGACCGAGGGCAAGCGGGTGAGCACCCCCATCGTCGGCGATCTGGTCTTCTTCTACCCGAACGACAACCTGCACCACATGGGCATGTACGTCGGGAAGGTCAACGGCAGAAAGGTGATGGTCCACGCGCCGCACACCGGCGACGTCGTGCGCATGCAGTACATCGACGTCATGCCCCTGGCCGGCTACGTACGCCCGAGCTGACCAGCGCTCGCACGCGCCTCACCAGGGCCGAGAGGCTGCTGACGGAGAGATTCCCGTCAGCCGCCTCTCGGTATGGGCAGTTGCTCGCGGCCTGAGCCGGCTCAGCTCGCTGCGACGGCAGTGGCAGGCGTGCTTGTCGGCTGCGGCGCCGGTGGGGTGTGGCGGCGCAGGAGCAGTGCGTTGAAGGTGACGATGATCGTCGAGGCGCTCATCAGCAGTGCCGCCCACTGCGGCTGCAGCAGGATGCCCAGGCTCGGATACAGCACACCGGCGGCGACCGGAATCGCCAGCAGGTTGTAGATCGCGGCCCAGAACAGGTTCTGTTTGATCTTGGTGCGGACGGCGCGGGCGATGGACAGGGCGTAGCCGACGTCGGCGGGGTTGTCGCGGATGAGTACCACGTCGGCGGTCTCGACCGCGACGTCGGTACCCGCACCGATGGCGATGCCGATGTCGGCCTGGGCCAGCGCCGGCGCGTCGTTGACGCCGTCGCCGACCATCGCAACCCTGGCTCCGCCTCGCTGCAGCGCGGTGATGTGGCCGGCCTTGTCCTCGGGCAGCACCTCCGCGATGACGGTGCCGATGCCGAGCCCGCGGGCGACGGCTTCGGCTGTCGTGCGCTGGTCGCCGGTGAGCATGACAGTACGGACGCCTGCGTGGTGCAAGACGCTGATCGCGGCTGCGGCCGATTCACGTACGGGGTCCGCGACCGCGACCACGCCGAGCGCGGCACCGTCGCGGGCGACGTACATCGCGGTCTTGCCGTCGGCGGCCAGCGCCGCGGCCGAGGAGGTCAGCCCGTCGACGGCGACGTGTTCGCGCTGCATGAGCCGCAGGTTGCCGATGAGGATCTGCCTGCCGTCGACGGTGGCCCGCACGCCGTGGCCGGGAATGGAGTCGAACCGCAGCGGCGGCGCCACGTCCATGCCCCGCTGCCGGGCGGCGTCGACTATCGCGGCCGCGAGGGGGTGCTGGGAGGGCTGGTCGGCCCGTGCCGCGGCGTGGAGCAGCTCGTCGTCGGTCGTGCCGTCCACGGGGACGAGGTCGGTGACGGCCGGCTTGCCGGCGGTCAGGGTGCCGGTCTTGTCGAACACGACGGTGTCGACGCCGGCGGTGGCTTCCAGGGCGGTGGCGTTCTTGAACAGGACGCCGCCGCGGGCGCCCTGCCCGACGCCGACGGTGATCGCGGTCGGGGTGGCCAGGGCCAGGGCGTCGGGGCAGGCGATGACGATCGCCGAGACCGCGGCCGTGACGGCGAACGCGGCGCCGTGCCCGCCCCACAGCATCCAGGCGGTGAAGGTGAGCGCACCGGCGGCCAGCGCCACATAGACGAGGTACTTTCCGGCGGTGTCGGCCAGGCGCTGGGCCGGGGCCTTCGACGCCTGGGCGTTCTGGACCATGGCGACGATGCGGGCCAGTGCGGTGTCGGCGCCGACGGCGGTGGCGGTGAACGTGAAAGCGCCGGTGGTGTTGATGGTGCCGCCGACGACCGCGTCACCGGTCTTCTTGCTGACGGGAACGGGCTCACCGGTGATCATCGACTCGTCGACATAGGACTGCCCGTCGGCGACGGTGCCGTCGACGGGGACCTTCGCTCCGGGCTTGACGACGATGACGTCGCCGGTGAGGACCTGCTCGAGCGGGATCTCGGAGTCGTGGCCGTCCCGGCGCACGATCGCCGTCGGCGGCGCCAGGGACAACAGTGCCTCCACGGCGCGGCCGGTCGCGAAGCGCGAGCGCATCTCCAGCCAGTGCCCGAGGAGGCTGAGCGTGGTCAGCATGGCGGCGGCTTCGAAGAACACCTCGTGTCCGCCGAGCAGCGTCGACGCCACCGAGTAGAAGTAGGCGACCAGGATGCCGACGGCGATCAGCGTCATCATGGTGACCTCGCCGATACGCAGCGAGCGGGCGGCCGAGGAGATGAACGGCCAGCCGCCCCACCACACGACCGGGGTGGCGAGGATCAGCCCGAACCAGCCCATGGACAGCCCGAACGGCGGCTGCTCGGGCAGGCCGATCGCGGCGCCGATGGGTGAGAACACGACGATCGGGATGGTCAGCAGGGCGCTGGCGGCGAACCGGCGCAGCATCGAGGCGACCATGTGCTCGCCGTGGCCCGCGTGCTCGTCGTGCTCTGCGTGGCCTGCGTGCTCGTCGTGCACCGCATGGCCGGCGGCGGTGGCGCTGGCGTGTCCGGTGTGGTCCATGGCCGCTGTGCCGGTGTGGTCGCTGTGAGGTGCCTCTGTGCCGTGGGCTGTTGCGGTGCTGTGGGCTGTTGCGGTGCTGTGGCCGCCGTGGGCGTGGTCGGAGGTGGTGTGCTTGTCTGCGGCGGTGTGGCTGGGGTGGTGGCTGTGCGTGTCGGTCTGGTCGGGCAGCCCTGCCGCCGGGTGGTCGGGCTGGCAGCACGACGCCGGGCAGTCGGCGCAGTCGCACCGGTAGCCGTGCCCGGCCAGCAGCTGCCGGATGCCGTCCGGGTCGGTGCGTTCGGGGTCGTAGGCGACGTGGATGACGGCGCGGGTGCGGTCGGCGTGGGCTGCGGTGATGGCCGGTTGCCGGATGAGGAAGCGTTCGATGGCGGCCAGTTCGGTGGCGCAGAAGCAGAAGTCGAGGGCGACCTCGGCGACGCGGCCACCGGTGTCGTGGTGGTGGCCGTGGCGGCCGGTGTCGTGGTCGTGTTTCATCGCAGGCTCCCCAGTCTGTGTTTCTCGATCAACTTCAAACATACCCCGAGGGGGTACCTTTCACGGTCGTGTTTTCTGCATGGCACCCATGCGGGTGGGTGGTGGGACGCCTCTGTGCGGCGTCCCACCACCTGGGTCAGCCGCGGAGGGCTGCTTCGGCCTCGGGGACGTGCTGGGTGTCGGTGGGCGGCTGCGGTGCCGCCGACCGGGCGGTGCGAAGGGTCGTCGCTGCCAGGACTGCCGCGAGTGCGGCCAGGGCGGCGGCGCCGGTGAACGCGGCGGTGAATCCTTCGGTCAGCGCGTGCGGGTCGCCGAGGGCGCCGGCCCCATAGGAGGCGGCCACGGCGGTCATCGCGGCCAGGCCGAGCGCCGATCCGACCTGGTAGCTGGTGTTGACCAGGCCGGAGGCCAGTCCGCCCTCCGTCGGCGGGGCGGCCGAGATGGCGGTGCCCAGTGACGGGATGAACGCCAGCGCCATGCCGATCGCGGCGACGAGCGTGGCGGGCAGGACGTCGGCGGTGTAGGTGCCGCCGGGGCGGGCCGAGGCCAGCCAGCCGATGCCTGCGGCCAGGATCGCCAGTCCGGTGACCGTGGTGGCCTTCGGGCCGAAACGGGCGATGACCCGCGGGGCGAGCACGATCATGGCGGCCATGATGAGCACCGTCATGGGCAGCAGCGCGGCTCCGGCGGGAAGTGCGGCGTAGCCGAGGACCTGCTGCAGGTAGAGGTTGAGGAAGAACCACATCGGGATCCATGCGGCGCCCAGCAGGGCCTGGGCGAGGTTGGCCGGTGCGAGGTTCGGTGCGCGCAGCAGCGACAGGCGCAGCAGCGGCGCCTTGCGCACGCCCTGGATGATCACGAAGGTGGCCAGCAGGGCGGTCGCGGTGCCGAGCACGGCCCAGGTGATCGGTGAGGTCCAGCCGTGTTCGGGTGCGGCGACGATGCCGTAGACGAGGGCGGCCAGGCCGGTGGTGACGGTGATCGCGCCTGCCCAGTCGATGCGGCCGCGGGTACGGGCGCCGGCGGGCATGAGCGCGGGGGCGGCGATGATCGCGGCGATGGCGACGGGGATGTTGAGGTAGTAGATCCAGGGCCAGGACAGGTACTGGGTGATGGCGCCGCCGAGGAACACTCCGGCGGTGCCGCCTGCCGGCGCGGCCGCGCCGTACAGGGCCAGTGCGCGGGTCAGTTCGCGGGGGTCGGCGCCGAACAGCATCATCAGCAGGGTCAGCGACGACGGGGCGATCAGTGCCGCGCCGGCGCCCTGGACGGCGCGGGCGGCCAGTTCGACGCCGACGGTGCCCGCGGCGCCGGCTGCCGCGGAGCCGGCCAGCAGGATCGCCCAGCCGGTGACGAACATGCGGCGGGCGCCGAACAGGTCGGACAGGCGGCCGCCGAGCAGCAGCAGGCCGCCGAAGGCCACGACATAGGCGTTGAACACCCAGGACAGGTTCTGCTGGGTGAAGTCCAGGTCGGCCTGGATGTGGGGCAGGGCCACGCCGATGATCGACGTGTCCATGATGACCATGAACTGTGCGGTGGCGATGAGGCCGAGGGCCCACCAGCGCCGCGTTGGCGTTGACATTTCCGTGTCCTCTCACGTGCCGGCGTGGTTGGCCGGCCGGGGTCTAGGGGTGTGCGGTGTAGCCGGCGGCGGTGACGGCCGCGGTGATCGCGGCGGCCGATGCGGGGCCGGTGACGGTCAGGGTGGCGGTGGCCAGGTCGACGGTGGCGTCGGTGACCCCGGGCACGGCGCGCACCGCGGTGGCCACGCGGGCGGCGCACGAGCCGCAGGTCATGCCGGAGACGGCGAATGCACGGCCGGTGATCACGCCGTCGGTGGCGGCAGGGGTGGTGGTGCAGGTACCGCTGTCGCAGCAGCCCATGAGAGATCCCTCCTCATATACCCATACCCCCTATGGGTATCGGCTCGGCGGAACGCTAGCATACCCCCCAGGGGTTTGGCTACACTGGTTTCATGACGACGCAAGCGCACACTCCCCAGGCGGCCACGACACGCGGTTACACCGCGAGCAAGGACCAGCTGCTGACGCGCATCCGCCGTATCGAGGGCCAGGTGCGCGGCATCGAGAAGATGGTCGAGGACGACCGGTACTGCATCGACGTGCTCACCCAGATCTCGGCCATCCAAGCGGCGCTGGACAAGGTCGGCCTGGGCCTGCTCGACGGCCACGCCCGCCATTGCATGCAGCACGGTGCCGAGGAAGGCCGCGGCGACGAGATGGCCACCGAGCTGATGGCCGCGGTCGGCCGGTTGATGAAGCGAGGCTGACCGGGCGGGCGCCGACAGACCGGCGCCCGCCCCTCCGTGTCACTTCAGCCGGTCGAGGACCTGCTGCAGCGTGGCGATCTCCGCGGTCTGGGTCTTCTCGATCGTGGCCGCCAGGGCCTTGGCGTCGGCGTCGGCGCCCTGGGCCTGCTCGGTCCTGGCCATCTGGACCGCGCCCTGGTGGTGGGCGATCATCATGCGGACGAACTCGCGGTCGAACGCGGTGCCGGTCAGGTTCTCCAGGGAGCCCATCTGCTCCTCGGTCATCATGCCGGGCATGCCGTCGCGCATGCCGCCCATCGGTGCGGCGGTCGGCTGGCCCCAGGCGCTCAGCCAGCCTTTCATCGTCTCGATCTCCGGACCCTGCGCGGTCTTGATCTGCATGGCCAGCTGCTGGACCTGCGGGTCGCTGGCGCGGGTCCCGGCGAACTCGGCCATGCGGACGGCCTGCTCGTGGTGCGGGATCATCATCTGTGCGAACGACACGTCGGCGGTGTTGAAGTTCGCGCCGGCGGGCACGGACGCCATCGGCATGTCGTGGCCACCGCCCGGGTTGTGCGGGGTGCTGGAGCCGCAGCCGGCCGCGGTCAGCACGGCGGCGGCAAGACCGGCCAGTGCGAAGTTTCGCAGCAGCGTATTTACGGACATGTTGAAGCCTTTCATCGGTGTCTCGGATGGAGTGCATGAGCAGCAGACGGCGCGGCCCGAGTGGGACCGCCCGTGGCCGCTATGTCCGAGATACCGACAGCCGGGCAAGGCGCAGGCGAAGCGGCGGCGGGTCCGGCGGACCACGCGACACCGCCCTGGCGACCCGCAGCCCGGCCAGGGCGAGCAGGCCAGCCAGGCGCAGCCGTATCCGCAGCGCGACGAACGCCACGAGGACAAGCACGGACAGCACCGCCAGGCAGACGCTGAACACATGCCATCCCGTGTGCCGGCAGCCGTGGCAGTCGCCATCGTCGGCGATGGGCGTCACCGCGATGAGCCCCTGGCCGGCCGGCGCGTGTATCGCGGGGACAGGCTGTGCGTGATGGGGGCCGGTGGCGTGGCGGCTGTGTGCGCCGTGACCGAAGGTGTGCATGATCGCGAGCCCGAACAGCACTGCCAGCAGCAGTGCCCGCGGGACGGCGCGGCGCACACCGGTCATCACTCCCCCACCGTATCGACACGTCGGTGACTCGCAGGGCCGGCCAGCGACCCCGAGCAGACTGCCACGCCCGCCGGCCCCCATACCCGCCGGGGGTACCGTGGGGGTGTTGCGGCCTTCTGAACTGCATGTCCGCCTCTCGGCACCGGCCACTGCGCGGCAGGCAGCGCGCGCACCTCGGCTGGGTGTGACGTGAACCATCCACTTCCCCTACACAAACCCCTGGGGGGTATGCTACGGTCGGCCTTGAGATACCCCACAGGGGTATAGTGGCGAGGAGGGATCGCGATGGAGACCGTATACACCGTCAAGGGCATGACCTGCGGGCACTGCGTCAACTCGGTCAGCGCCGAGATCAGCAAGCTCGACGGCGTGACCGGTGTGCAGGTCGACCTGGCCGGCGGCGCGGTCACCGTGTCCAGCGCCGGCGCCCTCGACGAGGCCGCGGTCGCCGCGGCGGTCGACGAGGCAGGCTACGAACTGGTCGGAGCACGGTCATGAACACCCCGCTCAAGCTGAGCCTGTTCGGGCTCGGGCTGGCCGCGGTGTTCGCAGCGTCGTACGGGGCCGGCTACCTGGCCGGCCCCTCCCCCGCTACGGCACCCGCCGGCCACCAGAGCACCTCACACGCAACCCACGACACCGCCGGCCCGCAGAACAGCACGGCTGAGGTGCCCGGCGGGCTTCAGGTCGCCCAGGACGGCTACCGCCTGCAGCCGCTGTCGACGCAGCTGTCGACCGCGCAGCCGCAGCCGCTGCGGTTCCGGATCCTCGGACCCGACGGCGCCCCGGTCACCGCCTACACCCCGACCCACGACAAGGACCTGCACCTGATCGTGGTCCGCCGGGACCTGGCCGGCTTCCAGCACGTGCACCCCACCCTGGGCGCCGGCGGCGTCTGGGAGATCCCGCTGCACGCCGGTGCAGGCCCCGGGCAGTACCGGCTGTTCGCCGACTTCCAGCCCACCGCCCGCAGCCAGGGCCTGACGCTCGGCGTCGACCTGCCCGCACCGGGGGCGTACCAACCGGCGCCGCTGCCGGCCGCCGCCCGCACCGCGACAATCGACGGCTACACGGTCACCCTCGACGGCGACCTGGTCCCGGGCACCTCGTCGAAGCTGACGCTGACCGTGACCAAGGACGGCAAGCCGGTCACCGACCTGCAGCCTTACCTGGCCGCCTACGGCCACCTGGTCGCGCTGCGCGACGGCGACCTGGCCTACCTGCACGTGCACCCCGACGGCGAACCCGGCGACGGCCGCACCACCGCCGGACCGCAGATCGTCTTCCACGCCGAGGTCCCCTCAGCCGGCGCCTACCGGCTGTTCCTGGACTTCCAGCACAACGGCGTCGTGCGCACCGCGGCCTTCACCGCCGCAGCCGGAACGGCGGCCCCTGCCGCGCCGGCACCGCCCAGTCCCACGCCTGCGCCAAGCCCCACCCACGGCCACGGAGGGCACTGATGAGCACCGACAGCAAACCCCTGGTCCTGGCGACCCAGCAGATCGAACTCGCCATCGGCGGCATGACCTGCGCCTCCTGCGCCGCCCGGATCGAGAAGAAACTCAACCGCATGGACGGCGTCACCGCGACCGTCAACTACGCCACCGAGAAGGCGTCGGTCAGCTTCCCGGACACCGTATCCACCGACGACCTGATCGCCACCGTCGAGGCCACCGGCTACACCGCGGTCGTACCGGTCACCGAGCCGCAGGCCGGCACGGCTGAGGCCGAGCCCGCCGACGAGCTCGCGGGCCTGCGCCGCAGGCTGTGGACGTCGCTGGTGCTCGCGGTACCCGTCGTCGTCCTCGCCATGGTCCCCGCGTGGCAGTTCACCAACTGGCAGTGGCTGTCGCTGATGCTGGCCGCCCCGGTCGTCGTCTACGGCGGTGCGCCGTTCCACCGCGCCGCCTGGGTGAACCTGCGCCACGGCGCCGCGACGATGGACACCCTCATCTCCGTCGGCACCCTGGCGGCGTTCGGGTGGTCGCTGTGGGCACTGTTCTTCGGCACCGCCGGACAGCCCGGCATGACCCATCCGTTCACGCTGTCGATCTCCCGCAGCGACGGCGCGGGCAACATCTACCTCGAGGTCGCCGCCGCGGTCACGGTGTTCATCCTGGCGGGCCGGTTCTTCGAGGCCCGGTCCAAGCGCCGCGCGGGTGCCGCCCTGCGGGCGCTGCTGGAGCTGGGCGCCAAGGACGTCACGGTGCTGCGCGACGGCCGCGAGCAGCGCATCCCGACCGGGCAGCTGGCGGTGGGCGACCTGTTCGTCGTCCGGCCCGGCGAGAAGATCGCCACCGATGGCGTCGTCGACGACGGCGCGTCGGCGGTGGACGCGTCGATGCTGACCGGGGAGTCCGTGCCCGTCGAGGTCGCCACCGGGGACACGGTCGTGGGTGCGACGGTCAACGTCGGCGGCCGCCTGATCGTGCGAGCGACCCGGATCGGCGCGGACACGCAGCTCGCGCAGATGGCGCGGCTGGTCGAGCAGGCCCAGACCGGCAAGGCCGCCGTACAGCGGCTGGCCGACCGGATCTCGGCGGTGTTCGTGCCGATCGTCATCGCCCTCGCGGTGGCGACGCTGGGCTTCTGGCTGGGCACCGGCAACGGGGCCGCGGCGGCGTTCACCGCCGCGGTCGCCGTGCTGATCATCGCGTGCCCGTGCGCGCTGGGCCTGGCCACGCCGACGGCACTGCTGGTAGGCACCGGCCGAGGCGCCCAGCTGGGCATCCTGATCAAGGGCCCGGAGGTGCTGGAGTCGACACGCAAGGTGGACACCGTCGTACTGGACAAGACCGGCACCGTCACCACGGGCCGCATGACGCTGGTCGACGTGGTCACCGCCGGGGACGTCAGCAGGCAGCAGGCGCTACGGCTGGCCGGAGCGGCCGAGGCCGCCTCGGAGCACCCGATCGCGCAGGCGATCGCCGCGGCCGCCGCCGAAGCCGGCGACGTGCCCGCTGTCACCGGATTCGCCAACACGCAAGGGCTGGGCGTGACCGGCACCGTCGACGGCACGGCCGTCGTGGTGGGCCGGGCTGCGCTGCTGGCCCAGCACGGCCTGCCCGTGCCCGCCGAGCTCGACACCGCCCGGCAGGCCGCCGAGCAGGCCGGACGCACCGCGGTGCTCGCCGGCTGGGACGGCCGGGCCAGGGCGCTGTTCGCCGTCGCCGACGTGGTCAAGCCGACCAGCGCCGCGGCGATCGAAGGCCTGCGCGCGCTGGGGCTCACCCCGGTGCTGCTGACCGGCGACAACACCACCGTCGCCCACGCCATCGCGGCCGAGGTCGGCATCACCGAGGTCGTCGCCGAGGTCCTGCCGTCGGGCAAGGTCGACGTCGTCAAGCGCCTGCAGGAGCAGGGCAAGGTCGTGGCGATGGTGGGCGACGGCGTCAACGACGCCGCCGCACTCGCCCAGGCCGACCTGGGCCTGGCCATGGGCACCGGCACCGACGCGGCCATCGAGGCAGCCGACCTCACCCTGGTGCGCGGCGACCTGCTGGCGGCGGTCGACGCGATCCGGCTGTCCCGCCGGACCCTGTCCACGATCAAGACGAACCTGTTCTGGGCTTTCGCCTACAACGTGGCCGCCCTGCCGCTGGCGGCGCTGGGCCTGCTCAACCCGATGATCGCCGGTGCGGCGATGGCGCTGTCGTCGGTGTTCGTCGTCTCCAACAGCCTGCGGCTGCGCGGCTTCAAGGCTGTCACCACCCACTGACGGCCCCTCCCGGTGGCGTCGCCCGAGCCGGGCGGCGCCACCGGCCCACGTCTTTCGAGAGGGCACATCGATGACCACCTCCGCCGCCGCGAGGTGCCGGGTCGTGCTGTGCCGCGGCTGCTGCTGCGGCACCACCGGCAAACACCCCGACACCGACCACCAGCAGCAAGCCGACCAGCTCGCCGACGCCGAAGGCGTGGCACTGCTGGTGACCGAATGCCTTGGCAACTGCGAGCGGAGCAATACCCTCGTGGTGCTGCCCTCGGCTGCCGGTCGTGCCGCAGGCGGGACCGTGACATGGTTCGGGCGAATCCTCGACCCGGCCCTGACCCAGGCCGTGGCCGACTGGGCCGCCGGCGGCGGCCCCGGACTGGCCGAGCTTCCGGTGCTGCTGCGCCCGCATGTGCAGCCACCCGGCCGGCACCTGGCCAAGGGCGGCGATGCGGACGCGATCACCGCAGCCGGACACCCGGCGGTGCTGGAGCCGACTGCCTAGGCACGTGCCGTCGCGGCACCGGTGCCGCCCGACGCCGTTCGGGCGGCACCGGCATGCGGCGCGACCGCCGGGCGGGCGGCGGCGCGCACGCCCGGCACCACCAGCGCGCGGAACATCCGGTCGACCTCCTGCGGGGTGTTGCCAGTGTCGCTGTCGAGCCACCACCGCAGCAGCGACAGGTACGCCCCGGTCACGAACCCGACCAGCGCCTCGGTGGGCACCGCGAGCATCTCGTGTGGGTCTGAGGGCAGGTCGGCGCGTACGACGTCGGCCAGGACGGCCTGCGCCTGGTGCAGCACCGGTGCGCCCGCAGGTCCGGCGAACAGCGCCCGCGCCAGGGGCTGGTGTGCGTGGACGTGGCTGAACACGTTGAGGCTGTGCGGCAGTAGCCGACCGGCGGCCGGCCCGCAGGCGGGCTGTTCGACGGCGGCGCGAAAGGCAGCCAACCCGTCGGCGAGCAGGCCGGCTTTGTCGGTGTAGTGGTTGTAGAAGGTGGAGCGGCCGACGTCGGCGCGGTCGATGACGTCGGCCACGGTGATCGCGTCGAACGGTTTGTCAGCCATCAGGGCCAGCAGGGCGTCAAGGAGGGCTCTGCGCGTGCGCCGCACTCGCCGGTCAGGTGTGGTGACCATCTTCTCGCTCCGATCGTGGACAGTGCGGCAGCCGGTGTCCAGTTCCGCATGCTCTGGCCGAAGCTGATTCTTGCCCGTCGGCCCGTCACCGTATTGGCTACCGATTATGGACACGCTGTTCAGAAACAGCCACACCGTCCAGGTTCCGGTCCGTACCTGACACCGTCCGAGGAGGCGCCTTGTCCACGCTCACCGTCCCAGACAGCCAACCCGCGGCCATCGCTGTCGGTCGGCGCACCGTGGTGCCACTGGTCGAGGCGGTCGGGCCCGCGCTGCCCGCACGGGCCACGTTCCCGCACCTGCCGGCAGCCGACCTTCGCGCCTTACTGGACTCCTGTGGCGACGACTACTGCGACGACACCCGCACGCATCTGCGGATGGCGTCGCAGGGTTTCGCGATCCTCGGCGCCGGCCGGGTCATCATCGTCGACACCTGCCTCGGCGGGCCCAAACCCGCCCTAGCGCAGCCACGGCCCGGGTTCGACTCCCAGTGGCTGGCGGCTCTGGCAGCCGCAGGCGTGAAGCCCGCCGACGTCGACACGGTCGTCAACACCCACCTTCATCACGACCACATCGGCTGGAACACCGTCCTGACGGGCGGCCGCTTGCGGCCGACGTTCACTGCGGCGAGGTATCTGATCACCGGTGCGGAGTACGCGCACGCCACGGCAGGCAGCCCCCGGCGGCACATCGCCGACGGCGTCCTGCCTGTGCAGGCCGCCGGGCAACTGGACCTGGTGGACCTCGACACGCGCATCGACGACGACGTGCGTCTGGTGCCCGCGCCCGGCCACACCCCGGGCCACGTCGCAGTGGAGATCAGCAGCCAGGGACAGACCGCGCTGCTTGCCGCGGACCTCATCCACCACCCGCTTCAGCTGATCCGCCCCGAGATCTCCACCGCGCTGTGCCACGACCCCGCCGCCTCGTCGGCAAGCCGCCGGCGTGTCCTCGAACGCTACGCCGACACCGGGGCCCTCATCCTGTTCACACACCTGATGTCAGCCGTGCGCATCGGCCGCGACGTCGCAGGCGGCTTCGCTGTTCTGCCGCCGGTGTCGCGCGGCGCGGCGTTGCCGTCGCCGCGCAGAGGTTCGTGACCCTGCGATCGCATCGCCCACCGCACGCAGTCCCGCCGACACATCGGTAGATGTCGAAAACCCCGCGCAGGCCGACATTTTGCTGATTAGGTAGTCGGGGAAACGCTGCAAGGAGGGTCGCGATGGCACGTTCGACCGCCCGTGGGCTGCTGACACTGGCCGCGGCTGCGCTGATCGGGACGACAGTGGCCGGATGCGCCGGCACCCAAGCCCAGCAGCCACCCCCGGCGGTCGTGCAGCCGAGCCCGACGCAGCAGTTCAACGACACCGACGTCCAGTTCGCCCAGCAGATGATCGCCCATCACCAGCAGGCGCTGATGATGGCGCAGATGGCCGCGGGCAGGGCGGCCAGTGCCCAGGTCAAGCAGCTCGCGGCGCAGATCGGCCAGGAACAGGCACCCGAGATCGAACAGATGAGCGCCTGGCTGACCCAATGGGGCAAGCCGGTGCCGTCGATGGGCCCCGGAATGACCATGCCGTCGATGCCGCCGATGGGCCCGGGGGCGATGCCGTCGATGCCGGCGATGCCTGACATGGGACAGATGAACGACATGACCGGCGAGCAGTTCGACAACATGTTCCTGCAGATGATGATCGCCCACCACCAGGGCGCCGTCGAGATGGCCAAAGCCGAGATCGCCAACGGCGCGAACCCGGCCGCCAAGGAACTGGCCCAGAAGATCGAGACCAGCCAGACCGCACAGATCGAGCAGATGCGGCAGTTGCTCGGCGCCACCCCGAGCCCCACCAGCTGACGCACCATGGCCGTGCGGCCCGGAACGCCCGATGCGGGGTCCGGGCCGGAGCGTCGCCGGAGCACGCGGGACCGGCCATGGTGCGTCATAGCGGTGCCCAGTGGCGGTGTCGGCCCGGTCAGGCGAGTGGGATGCGGTGATCTATCCCCAGGGGCACACCGGCCGCGGAAGACCACCCATGGAGATCACCTCTTTCGGCCGTAGCTACCCGGAGGCAGACCAGCTCCGCAGCGCCTCACGCGCGTCGGTGGTGAGCTGGTGAGCCTCGCCGAGCAGCTGGCCGGCCTCCTCGGCGAGCCGGTTCATCAGCTCGTACGCCTGCTCGCGCTCACCGGCGTTGTGCAGCGCGTGCGCGTAGGCGTACTCCGTCATGAGCACGTGGAAGTGGCCGGGCCCGTAGCCGGTGTAGGCGGTCTCGACCGCCCTGCGCATGGAGTCCAGGCCGGCCGCGGTGTCACCGGCCTTGATCTGCCATTCGCCCATGTTGCCCAGCCCGTAGACGACGAAGCTCCAGCCGGTCTCCGCCTGCTCCGCCTGGGCGAACTCCAGCAGCTCGGACCAGCACCGCACCCCCTCCGCCGGGCCGTCCACCCGAGGCCGCCAGACCGCCTCCTCGAAACGCGCGGACAGGGTCAGGATCGCCGCCCCGGCGCCGGCACCGGTGTAAACCTGGCCGACTGCCGCGAGCAGCGCCGCCATCCCTGCGACCGCGGCCAGTGCCCACCAGTTGCGTACGCTTCGCCACCAGCCGCGCATCGGCCGCATGACGGCGAGTGTCTCGTGATTGGACCGAAGACGCCACCGGCCGCGCGGGCCTTGTTCCGAACCGGCTCGGGAGCTGCTCCTCAAGCAGGTCGATGGGCGCCGGACCTCGACGGCCGGGCTGTCACCGCGGTCAGAAGGTGGCGATCGGGTTGACCGGACTGCCAGAGGTTCCGGCGAAGCGGACCGGCGCGACCGCGAGCTGGAAGTCCCACTGGCCGAGTTCGGCGGCCGTCGCCGCGCACGCCTCCAGGTCGCAGTTGTCGAGCATCCACAGACCCATGGCGACGAGGCTCACGGCGTGAACCGGCATCAGCACGTCTGCGTAGCCCGACGGCTGAACGTCCTGGGGAGTGTCCGCGCCGATCAGCGCGACCCCCCGTTCGTGCAGCCACGGCAGGCAGGACGCGTGCCAGCCGGCCTGCGCGAACCCGTCGACCACACCGCCCTCGTGCCGGAAGCGGCCGAAGCCGGTCCGCAGGAGCACCGCGTCGCCGGGCCGCACCCGCACACCCTGGCGGCGCTCGGCCTCCTCAAGGTCATCGGGATGCACGCCCTGCCCCGGCTCCAGCCACGGCACATCCCGGACCGCCGCGACGTCCAGCAGGACACCCCGCGTGACGATCCCGTTCGCCGCCGCCGTGACGGCCGCCCACGCCGATCCCGTCGCGCCGTCGACCAGCGAGTGCGACCGCCCGTTGTACATCATCCCGTCCCAGAAGATGTGGCACGGCGAGTCGAGGTGGGTGATCGTGTTGCCGTGGAACGAGATTTGGAGCTGCTCGGATGAGAAGCCCCACCGCCGGTCGGCGTGGAAGGCGGCCACCGGCATGTTCTCGGCCCCGGGCATGTCGGCGGCGCACGGGCAGGCCGTCGTCGACCGTTCCATCTCCTGCGGCACGGTGATCTCCCACGCGCACGACACGCTCCTGCCGTGGCGCACGGCCCGCGCCGCCGCCGCCCGCACGTCGTCGGTGATGTGGTTCAGGGTGCCGCACTCGTCGTCGTCACCCCACCGCCCCCAGTTCGACAGCGTGTTGAAGTACCCGAGCACGTCGTCCTGTGTGGGCATCGGTCGGTCAGCCGTCATCGCAGCATCGACTCCTCGGCTCACGGGCTTGGGGGCGCGCGAGGGCGGGCCGTCCCGCCCTCCTTCGGCATGCCGCGGCACGCACCTGGGCTGACATGACACTACAACCGCGGTCGGCAGCCGGCCGGTCAGCGGCCACCGGCGGTTCAGCGGACCTGGCGATCAGACCAGGTTGACCATCTTGTACCCCGAGTAACGGCACTTGCGGATGAGGACCAGCTCGGCGGAGACAGTCAGCTGCTGCATGGCGCCGAAATCACTGAACTTGGTGAACGACGACGCTGTGGACGCCGCCTCGGCGAGGTCGCTCAGGGCCACCTTGACCTCGGGGTCGGCCACCCTGTCGGCGGCTTCGCCGAACTTCGCGGACACGGTGCGGAACATCGGCTCCAGCGCCTGCAGCTCCTTGGCCACCGCCGCCGTGTCGCCGCGCTGCTCGGCTTCGAAGCCGCGCTGGATGTGCGCCTGCGTCTGCTTGTTCAGGGTGGCGTACAGGCCGTCGGCCGCCTCGCAGGCGAAAGCGATACTGGCGACGGCGTCCGCCGCGGCGCTGCCGGCGGGGGCCGTGGGGGCGGGGGCGTCGGCGGAGGCCACGGCCTGTGGCTGTGCCTGGTCACCGCAGGCTGCGGCACCCGCCACGACGACGGCGAGCAGCATGAAGAAGGCGGTACGGCGCATACGGGAGGCTCCTGGACGGCGCACCCCGGCGCACCGTCCGGACAAGACGGATAGCACCGCCGCACGATAGTTGATCGTGGCGATCGGCGGCAACGTGAAGCCCCCGAGCTGATGCGCCGGTTCGGCGGACTACCAGTCAACGTGGTTCGTGCGTCACAAGTAGCGGGAGGCAGCGGTCAGCGCCCGTACGCGTTCCGTGGCGATCGCGCGCTGGTACACCTCGGCGATCCGTTCGGCCGTGTGCGCCCAGGTGTATCCGGCCCGCACGATCGACCCGGCCGCCTGGCCGTAGCGCAGCCGCCGCAGCGGATCGCCGAGCAGCCCGCGCAGCGCCCCGGCGAGCCCGTCGAGGTCGTGCGGCACCACCAGCTCACCCGTCAACCCGGCGCGGACCGAGTCGGTCAGGCCGCCGACGGCGTACGCCACGACGGGGATCTGGCAGGCCATGGCCTCCAGCGGGGTGATGCCGAACGGCTCGTAGTCCGGCGTGCAGGCCACCACGTCGGCCGAGCGGTACAGGTCCGGCATCCCCGCCTGGGGCACGCCGCCGAGCAGGCGCACCCGGTCGCCGAGGCCGAGCCGTGCGATCAGCGCGGTCAGGCGCTGCGCCTCCGGGTCCGCGGCCAGCCGGTCGGCAGGCGGGCCGCCCGCGATGACCAGCTCGGCGTCCGGTACCCGCACCATGGCCTCGATCAGGTCGGCGAAGCCTTTGCGCGGCACGAGCCGGCCGACGCTGAGCACCCGGCGGGGCCGCGCGCCGTGCGCCGACCAGCCGTCAGCAGGCGAGAACGTGACGGTGTCGACGCCCGACGGCACCGTCTCGATCTTGCCACGATGGAAGCCGTACCCGAGCAGCTCGGTGATCTCGTCGGAGCACTGGGCGATGATCCTGGCCGCGGCGTTGCCGACGGCCCGCTCCAGCTCGATGCGCCGGGGCGGGCTGGTGTCGGCGGCGCCCTGCATCCGCCGCTTGACCGACCCCAGCGCGTGGTACGTGACCACGTACGGCCGGTCGTGGCGGTGGGCGGCGTCCATGGCGGCCAGGCCGCTCATCCAGAAGTGGGCGTGCACCACGTCGGGATCGAACCCGGAGCGGTGCCAGGAGCGCACCAGCCAGTCCGCGAAGGCGCCCATGTAGGGCAGCAGGTCGTCCTTGGGGATCTCCTCCGGAGGCCCGACCGGCACATGCTCCACGGTGTAGCCGTCGGCCACACGCACGACGGGCTCGGCGTCGGGGCGGTCGCGGCGGGTGTACACCCGCACCTCGTGACCGCCCCGCACCAGCGCCCCCGCGAGCCGGGCCACGTGGACGTTCTGGCCGCCGGCATCGACGCCGCCCAGGGCGGCGAGCGGACTGGCGTGTTCGGAGATCAGCGCGGCGCGCAGCTTCCTCATCCCGCACCCCCTCGACGAAGGCAGGACGGAGAAGTACCCAGGCTGGACATCGCGAAACGGTGCAGGTCAGGCTGCGGTGCCGACCGGCTCCATGATCAGCATGACACCGGAGGTCACGCCGTCGGGAGCCAGCGCGACACACGTCACCCGGACGTCGATGCGGTGGCCGTGCCGGTCGCCGGCGGCCATGTGCGCCGTCCGGCTGGGGCCGATCACCCCGCTCACGACCGGCAGCCGGAGCACCTCGCCGATCATGGAGGCCAGCCGCCCGGCGGGCAGCCCGGCATCGAGGTTGTGTAGCCCTCGGCCCACGGCCTCCTCCCGCCGCAGCCCCCACAAATGCTCGGCCCGCCGGTTCCAGACCCGGACCACCAGCTCCCTGTCCAGCACCGCGACCCCGGCCCGCAGCCCGGCCAGCAGCGCGTCGAGGAACGCGTTCGCCTCGCCCAGCTCGGCCGAGCTGTCGCGCAGCCGGTCGCTGACCAGGCGCAGCTCGTCGCCGGCGGACTGGAGTTCGCTGTTCAGGGTCTCCAGCTCCTCGTTGGTGGACTGGAGCTCCTCGCTGACGACCTCCAGCTCCTCGACCGTGCAGGTCAGTTCCTCGTCGGCGGTCTCCCGGCGCTCGTTCATCGACCGTAGCTGCTCGTAGGCGACGTCGAGCCGCACGTCGGCGCGCCCGAGCTCGTCCTGGAGCCGCCGCGCCGCGGTCACGTCGTGAACGACAGCGCCACCCCGAGCAGCCTCAGGTCGACGTCGATGAGCGGCGCGAGCCGGATGTCGAGGCGCACGGCGGCGGCACCGGCGCGTTCGTACTCGACCTCGTTCATCCACACGACACGGCGGTCCAGCTCCACCGCCGCGATCGGCAGGCGCAGCTCCAGCGGGCGGCAGACGACGTCCAGCTCCCCGAAGGGCTGGCCCGTGTCCCGCGCCGGCACGCCGAACAGCGCCTCCGCGCGGCGGTTGGCCATCGCCACGAGGCCGTCGGGGGTGACCACGATCTGCGCCACGCTGGCCGACATGAACGCCTCGTCGCGCACGCTGTCGAGCGCGCCCGTGGCCCCTGCCTTTCCTGCCACGGCGAACCTCCTCACCGAGGCGACGGCTCCGCGCTCCTCACTTGCCATTCTGCGCCTGCCTGCTCCCCGCGGACCCGTTCGTGACCTAACGGACGGCGCTCTGCCTGCCGGGTTCGGATCGGCTCAGGGTCGCCCAGACGACCTTTCCGTCCACCGTGCGGGTGACGCCCCAGCCGCCGGCCAGCACGGCCACCACCGCGAGCCCGCTGGCCGGTGGACCGGTCCGGGCGACGACCTCGGCCAGGTCGCCGGTGCCGAAGTCGCGGACGGCGACGTGCAGGTAACGCGTGCGGCAGCGCAGGTGCAGCTCGAACGGCGTATGGGCGTGCCGTACGGCGTTGGCGACCAGCTCGCTGCAGATCTGCCGCGCGGTGGCGGTCACCGGCTCGGGCACTGCCCACTGCGCGCAGCACGTCTCCACGAGCCTTCGCGCCTGCGCCACCGCCTGCGGCTCGCTCGCGAAGTGCGCGACCTGGGCGCCGACTCCGGCCGGCTGCTCGGCGGCCACGCGGGCTTGGCTCTCGGTGGAGCAGACGGTCAGGTGCTCGCCGATGCGGAGCACGCGCAACGCACCGGCCACCTCCGGCGCGGCGCCGAACAACACCACGCGGCAGCCCGGCCACGCATCTGCCTGCCTGAGCACCGCGGGGAACACCGCGAGATGAACCTCGTCAATCACCTGTAACCCGGACAAATCGACCAGCAGTGCGCCCGGGCCTTCGGCGAGTGCTTTCAGCAGCATCGTCCTCATGCGCGTGTACCCGGCCAGATCCAGCCGACCCTCCGCCCGGACCGTGAGCACAGGACCCGGCACGGCGGATGCAATGTCGGGATTCGTAAGTTTCGTTCCCATGGCCCTTGCCTTCCACTGAGCCCGGTTCGCCTCTGCAGAGGGGCGCAACGTGGAAGCCACCGGTGGCGCGTCATGGTCTTCGGTAGAAGTACCCGACGGCGAGCCGGTGAAACGCGTCCCTACCGCCGGGGCGGCTCCGCCCCACCCGGAGGCTCGGCGAGCCCGCCCCGGATACCGGGTGCCTCATCGGCCTCCTCCGGCGCACCGAGCACGTCCAGCACACCGGTGATGCTCAGCACCCGCGCCACCCAGTCGTGGGCGTTCTTCACCCGCAGGCGGTGCCCTATCTGCTCGGCCGCCCGGTACCCCTCGAAGAGCGCACGCACGCCCGTCGAGTCGATGAAGGTCACCTCCGCGAGGTCCACCACGACCGGGTCCCCCAGCTTCACCGCATCTCGCAGCTCAGCGACGAGCAGGTCGCACACGGCGAGGTCGATCTCGCCGCGGACGGCGACATCGACACCGTCCGGGCCTGGTCGGCAGCGGACCTCGAATGCGGGAGTGCCGGACACAGTCCCATAGTGTCATGCCGTTGCAGTGGAGTGAGCTCTAGTGAGCACTCGTGTTGCAGTCGGCCGACGGTCCCCGTCTGACCCACCGGGCGGGTGGTGCGGGGTGGTCGTTTCACAGCCACCTGCCACCACGAGGGTGGACTTAAGGTCGGCTCCACGGCCGTTTAACGTCTCCCAGCCACTCCGGGCGACGTACTGCTGCAGGTTGATCGCGGCGTTCAGATCACGGTCCAAGCGCAGGCCGCAGTGCTCGCAGGTGTAGGTCCGTTCCCGCAGGCGCAGTTTGGGTTTCACTGCGCCGCAGGACGAACAGGTCTTCGAGGAGGCGAACCAGCGGTCGGCGGTGATCAGGCGGCCGCCGTTCCAGGTGGTCTTGTATTCGAGGTGCCGGCGCAGGGTGGCCCACCCGGCGTCGGCGATGTGCCGGGCCAGGCGCCGGTTGCGGATCATCCCGGCGACGTTGAGGTCCTCGACCACGATCGTGCCGTAGGTGCCGGCCAGGGACGAGGTGAGTTTGTGCAGGCCGTCGGCGCGCAGGTTCGCGACCCGGGCGTGTGCGCGGGCCAGGCGGGCTTTGGCCTGCTGCCAGCGCCGGGACGGCTGCCGGCCGGTGCGCCGGTCGGGACCTTGCCGGCGGGACATGGTCCGGGCCGCGGCGCGCAGCCGCCCAGCAGCGGCGGCCAGATGGCGGGGGTTGGGCACGACCTGCCCGGTCGACAGCACCGCCAGGTTGCTGATACCGACGTCGACACCGACCGTGCGCGGCGGATACGCGGGGGTGCGGATGGTGCGGGTGACCTGCACGGTGAACGACACATGCCAGCGCCCACCCGTGTGCCGGACGGTGGCCGACATGATCCGGGCCGTGCCCGCCTGCAGGCAGCTGCTCACCGTCCAGGCCGTAGGTGCGTTCGGCGGCGCGCTGGCCGAGGTTGGCGCGCACCGCCGCCAGGGCCCAGTTGAACGCGAACCGGTCCGCACCGGCATGGCGGTGCAGGTCACGGTCCTGGGCCGGGGTCGGGTCCAGGGCGAACCGGTACGCCTGCACCACCACACCACCAGCCACATCGGACACGCGAGCAGGCTAGGCGACCCGTACGACAAGACCGCCATCGCACGCAGACATCGACCGGGCCGAGCACGCCAGCGCACGCTGGAGCACACCAAAGCTCACTCAACCACCAGCAGTTGGATACCCCTGTGCCGACCCGCATGACGCCGACCCGATCAGGGCTGCAGCAGGACCTTGACGACGCCGTCCTTCTTCTCCTGGAACTGCTGGTAGGCGATCGGCGCCGCGGACAGCGGCACGCGGTGGCTCGCGAAGCTCTCCACGCCCAGCGGGTCGGCGTCGGTGAGCAGCGGCAGGATGTCGTCCACCCAGCGGCGCACGTTCGCCTGGCCCATCCGGAGCTGGATCTGCTTGTCGAACAGCGTCAGCATCGGCAGCGGGTCGGCCATGCCCCCGTACACGCCGATGATCGAGATGGTGCCGCCGCGGCGGACCGCCTCGATGGCCAGGTCCAGCGCGGCCAGCCGGTCCACCCCGGCGGTCTCCATGATCTTGGCCGCCCACGCGTCCGGCAGGATGCCTACCATCTGCTGCACCGCCTTGGTCGTCGGCGACCCGTGGGCCTCCATGCCGACGGCGTCGATCACCGAGTCCGGGCCGCGGCCGCCGGTCAGCTCCCGGATCGCGGTCAGCACCTCGTCACGGTCGTGCAGGTCCAGCGCCTCGACGCCGCGGGCCAGGGCCCGGTCACGGCGTTCGGCCACCGGGTCCACTCCGATGACCCGGCCCGCGCCGCGGTGCAGCGCGATCCGGGCGCACATGTCGCCGATCGGGCCGAGGCCGAGCACGAGCAGCGTGCCGCCGTCGGGGATCGCGGCGTACTCGACCGCCTGCCAGGCCGTCGGCAGCACGTCGGACAGGTACACGAACCGGTCGTCGGGCGGGCCGACCGGGACCGTGATCGGGCCGTACTGCGCCTGCGGGACCCGCAGGTACTCGGCCTGGCCGCCGGGGACGCGCCCGTAGAGGCGGGTGTAGCCGAACAGCGCCGCGCCCATGCCCTCCTCGCGCACCTGGGTCGTCTCGCACTGGGTCTGCAGCCCCTGCGCGCACATCCAGCAGCCGCCGCAGGCGATCTGGAACGGCACCACCACCCGGTCGCCGGGCTTGAGCCGGGTGACCTGCGGGCCGACCTCCTCCACGATGCCCATCGGCTCGTGGCCGAGGATGTCGCCCTCCGTCATGAACGGGCCCAGCACCTCGTACAGGTGCAGGTCGGAGCCGCAGATGCCACTCGAGGTGACCCTGATGACCGCGTCCGTCGGTTCCTGGATCACCGGGTCGTCGACCGTGTCCACGCGAACGTCACGCTTGCCGTGCCACACCACTGCCTTCATGAGCCCAATCCCCTGTCGTCGTCCCGGTACGCGGCGCGGCCGGGCGCGCTGTCACTCGCGCCCGGCCGCGCCTGTGCCCCCTCAGAAGCGCTGCTCGACCTCCAGGCCGAGCGCCTGCCACAGTTCCCGCGTGTTGGCGAAGGTGCGCCCGCGCTCCAGCAGCCCGAGGGACTCCATCACCTCGTCCGGAGCGTCGCTGCGCACCGCCGTCTCGGTGAGGTCCTCGGTCGTCGCCGGGAACGTCGCCAGCGAGACGTGCTCGCCGATGCGGGCGCGCAGCTCGCGCCGGTCCGGGTCGGTCTCGTCGCCGGTCACGACGCCGTCGCGGCCGGGAGTGTCCCAGGACCGCCGGTCGAGGTCGTCCTCGATCGGGTCGCCGAGCTGCCTGCTGCCATACGGTGTGTGCGTCATGCGGTACAACATTCCCCCACTTCGCCCCATGAAACCTGTACGCCTTGTTTGCCGGAAAGGTGCCGGGGGCAAGGTACAGGCCGGAGGTGGTCGCCATGGCCGACCGCATCAGCGACATCTGGGGCGCCCGTACGCCGTACGCCGCCGGGCAGGAGTGGCCCGTCCGGGTCGACGAGCAGCTCGCACCGGACGCCGACCCCGGCCGGGTGCGCTGGGTGCCGTCGGCCTGCGTGCTGTGCAGCAACGGCTGCGGCTGCGACATCGCGGTCCAGGACGGGCGGATGGTCGGCGTACGCGGCCACGCCGCCGACCGGATCAGCCACGGCCGGCTCGGCCCCAAGGGCCTGTTCGCCGGCTGGCAGGCGGCCTCCGCGCCCGACCGGCTGCGCCGCCCCCAGGTCCGGCGCGGCGGCCGGCTCGTGGAGACCAGCTGGGACGAGGCGATGGGCCTGCTCACGGCCACCTCGCGGCGGCTGCTCGACGAGGGCGGCCCGCTCACCCACGGCTTCTACACCACCGGCCAGCTGTTCCTGGAGGAGTACTACACACTCGGCGTCATCGGCAAGGCCGGGCTCGGCACCCCGCACATGGACGGCAACACCCGGCTGTGCACCGCCACCGCCGCCGCGGCGCTGAAGGAGACCTTCGGCTGCGACGGCCAGCCCGGCTCCTACGCCGACGTGGACAGCGCCGACGCGATCTTCCTGTATGGCCACAACGTCGCCGAGACGCAGACCGTGCTCTGGGCGCGCATCCTCGACCGGCTGGCCGGACCCGACCGGCCCGCGCTGGTCTGCGTGGACCCGCGCCGCACCAACGTCGCCGACGCCGCCGAGGTGCACCTGCCGATCCGGCCCGGCACCAACGTGGCGCTGCTCAATGCGCTCATCCACGAGGTCATCCGCACCGGCGCGGTCGAGTCCGGCTACGTCGCCGCGCACACGGTCGGCTTCGACGAACTGGCCCGCACCGCGGCCGCGTACCCGCCGGAGGAGGCCGCCCGGATCTGCGACGTGCCCGCCGCCGACATCCGCCGCGCCGCGGAGATCTTCTGCCACGCCCCACGCGTGCTGTCCACCGTGCTGCAGGGCGTCTACCAGTCCCACCAGGCCACCGCCGCCTCGTGCCAGGTCAACAACCTGCACCTGCTGCGCGGCATGCTGGGCCGCCCCGGCTGCGGCCTGCTCCAGATGAACGGCCAGCCCACCTCCGAGAACACCCGCGAATGCGGCGCCGACGGCGACCTGCCCGGCTTCCGCAACTGGGCCAACCAGACCCACATCGGCGAACTGGCCAAGCTGTGGCGGGTCGACCCGATGGTGATCCCGCACTGGGCCGAACCCACCCACGCCATGCAGATCATCCGGTACGCCGAGCAGGGCTCCATCCGGCTGCTGTGGATCGTCGGCACCAACCCGGTGGTGACCCTGCCCGACGTCGCCCGCATCCGGCGGCTGCTCGCCGCCGAGCAGCTGTTCGTCATCGCGCAGGACTGCTTCCCCACCGAGACCACCGAGCTGGCCGACCTGGTGCTGCCCGCCGCCATGTGGGGCGAGAAGGAGGGCACGTTCACCAACACCGACCGGACCGTGCACCACAGCGGCAAAGCCGTCGACCCGCCCGGTGAGGCCCGCGCCGACCTCGACATCTTCCTCGACTACGCGCACCGCATGGACCTGCGCGACCGCGACGGCGGGCCGCTGATCCGCTGGACCGACCCCGAGGGCGCGTTCACGGCCTGGCAGGAGTGCAGCCGCGGCCGCCCCTGCGACTACACCGGGCTCAGCTACGCCCGGCTGCGCGAAGGCCCCGTCCAGTGGCCGTGCGACGACGCCCGGCCCGGCGGCACCGAGCGCCTCTACACCGACGGCTTCTTCCCGACCCGCGCCGAGCAGTGCGAGACCTACGGCCACGACCTGCTCACCGGCGCGGCCGTCACACCCGAGCAGTACGCGCTGCTGCGCCCCGACGGCCGGGCCGTGCTCAAGGCGGCCCACTACCTGCGGCCCGACCTCGGCGCCGGCGACTTCCCGCTGCTGCTGACGACCGGCCGGACTGCGTACCACTTCCATACCCGCACCAAGACCGCGCGGGCCCCGCACCTGAACGCGGCCGCACCCGCGCCCTGGGTGGAGGTCAGCACCGCCGACGCCGCCGAACTCGGCCTTGCCGAAGGCGACCTCGCCCTGGTCGAGTCGGCCCGCGGCGCGGTGCGGCTGCCCGTGCGCATCGCGCGGGGCCGCCCCGGCGTGGTGTTCATCCCGTTCCACTACGGCTGGTGGGACGACCCCGCCGACCCGCACCGGGCCGCCAACGAACTCACCGAGACCGCCTGGGACCCGGTCTCCAAACAGCCGCAGTTCAAACTCGCGGCGGTACGCCTCAGCCGCGCCGGACCCGACGACGGCACCGCCCCGGCACCCGCGCAGACCGCCTCGGCGGCCGCCGGCAGGGAGGGCTGAACCGTGCACATCGCCACCTACCTCGGACTGCTGCACGGCGGGGAGAACGCGCTCGCCGACACCTACGACGTGGTGCGCACCGGCCACGCCGACGAGGCCGGGATCGCCCACACCTGTCGGCTGCTCGCCGCGCAGTGCCGCGCGCATGTGAACGCGCTGGCGCCGATCGTCGAGCGCTACGGCGAGCACCGCGAGGACGAGCCGGACCGGCTGCACGCCGAAGCGCTGCCGGAGGCCCGTACCGGCGGCGTGGGTCTGCTGCGCGACCTGCAGGACCTGCTGCTGCTCGCCACGCTCGTGGACTGCAGCTGGACCGCCGTGTGCCAGGCCGCGCAGGCGCTGCACGACCATGAGCTGATCGCCGTGGTCGCCGCCTGCCAGGGCGAGACCAAGGTCCAGCAGGGCTGGCTCACCACCCAGCTCAAGGCCGCCGCACCCCAGGCGCTACTGGTCGCCAGGTGAAGCACGGACTCTTCAAGCACGCCAGACCGAGATTCTCTACCCCCAAGGTTCGCTGCTTGTGGGACCATCGAGCGTGCCTGAACTGCGAGAACATGCCGGTCGTCACTATGCCCTGGTGTTCCACTACGCCCTAAGTGACGATGCCTGGTGTGTGGAACTGAGCGAGGCGAGGCCAGTTGCGAAGCCGCGGGTTGACGTCCCGGGTGCGCTTACGCACGTGCATGGACCCGCGTTCATAGTCGCCATGGTGCCCGACGAAGATCCGGACCTGGAGCCGACCATCCACATCCGCGCTCAGGACGAGCGGGTTGTCCCGTTCGAGATCATGCGCTGGTTCATGGAGGAAGCCTCCGACCAAGTGGCCCGCTGCCGCGCGGCTATGGCGGCTGAGTTCGGCTCCAGCGACCATTCCCATCCGTCTTCTTGAGCTAGCGCAGGACGCGCGTTCCTTGGGAACTGGGTCGCCATCGCGCGGAACATACACAAAATGATCTAGAGCGCGATCCAGGTTCGTCGAGCAAAAGCGCCAAGTCCGGCGGGCTGGTGCCCACGATTGACGAACCCCTTCCGCGGGTTGATGAGCGCCAGGCCGTCGCCAGGCCGTCGGAGGTCAATGGGTGACCACCAATGACGACCAACGTTGCCAGCGTTCGCGCTGGCAGAAAGCCCGACGCCTCACCTCGCGGCAGGCTGCCGGGCTGGCCCATCAGTTCAACGCCAAGTGACACGTGGGCCTTCAAAGCTCATATGCCGAGCATCGACGGCGCTGTCGAAACTTTCCTCACGAGGGTCAAGGCGGCCGCAAGCGGCCGCGCCGGGGCCCCAGGGGCACCGGGCCGACACGCCAGCCTTCGGCGCGCGCCGTCCCTGACCCCGGACCCCGGCAGCCAGATGCAGACGCCACACCACGACAGGGAAGACCGACCGCGACCAGGCGAAACGGGTAGCCGCAGGTCAGCGTCTGATCAGTGCTGCTGATGATCGGAGCGGCTGTCGCCGCGATGCTAGTCAGCGACGTGAAGCGGCAGAGCGCGCCGGAGATGATCAGGCTTGGGGGACCGCTCGGCGAGATGATTTGATCCTTTGTCGTCAAGATGATCACGATTGTGAAGATCGTTTGATGATGATTTTTATAATCAATTTGTCGTACTCAAGCCGGACTACATCCCCGTAGCTCCCGCCGCTGACACTCGTGCGGCCTGCCGCCTTCAAGGCGAAGACCTTGGGGCTCCGCCCCAAACCCCGGCCCGACGCTCGGGGATCGGCAAGATCCCCTCGGCCAGTCGCCACAGGTAAGCACAGGCTGGGGCCACTCCGTACCTGCCACTCCAAGATTCTTTCTGAACGCCTACGGCAGAAAGAATCTTGAAGCCTCGATAGGTACTCCGGACCCCACCCTGCGCTTAGGCAGAGCCCGCCAGTCCGAGGGGATCAGCTCTCTGCCAGCAGGCGCACAAGATCGTGTTACGGCCGTACCGATCAACGAGTGGAAACGAGGTAGTTGACCATCGCGACCATAAGCAAACAGAGACCAATAACACCCATAAGCCTGGGCAAGATGAGCACAACGTCCTCGCTCGCGTAACCACTCTCGGTTGCCATGCGCTCGGGAGCGTCACGGTCGTACGACAGAGGTATGGCCTCACCGACGGCGATCTCTGGCGCACCAAAGTTCAGCGCCATTGCCTTAACCTCCACCGTGCGAACGTCAGCCAGGTACCGGATTGTTAACCGCAACTCCTTCGCTGCCCTGCTCATGCGCAGATCATCGCGGTCGACAACCGTGCCGACGGTTTGAATTCCACCGTCGCGCCGGTCCTCGATCACATCGTCCAGGTAGAAGTACAGGCCGACGGCGAAGGCCAAGAACAGACTGCCGATGATCACCAACCGCAGAGAACGTGCTGTACCCGACGATAGCGCCATCGCCTCACCCATCTACGTTCATGATCATCTAACGCCCGATTTTAGTACAGCAGCGATGTACAGCAACCCTGACGCCCGCACCCAGCCGTGTTCGACCCCGAGCCTGCCGAGAACATCGTCTACAGCCGCTGCCGACCTTGTCGCCAGTAATCCGTAGGTCCAGGGTCGGCAGTAGGAAGTCGTGGAAGCGGAGTTAGGCGTTCACTCGTCGTCGTAGCGATCCACCCATCCCGCAACACGTCAAGATCCAGCATTACGCTGACCTGTTGTGACAGACACGCTGATCGGCCTTGACCTCGTCCCCTGGGCTCACATCCGGTCGAGCAGCCTGAACAACTCGCTCGAAGTGCCGCTGCAGTTGCGCCGACTCGCCGAGGAGGTCGACGGCGTTCCCGAGCAATGGGCCGACAGGTTGCACCAGCTCGTCGTGCACGAACACTCAGCCTGCATCGTCCAGAGCGCCGAGTATGTGGCTCCGTTCCTGGTCGGCTTGTGTTCATCAGACCGGCCGGCAGTAGTCCGCCAGTCGCTCCTTCTACTCATCGACCTAACCACTGAGCCGTTTCACCCCGAGATCACCCACGGCAACTCCGGAGTGCACGAACGGACGCAGCGGGCCATCCGAGCCGGTCGAGGTGACTACCTGCGGTTACTCAACGCCCCAGATCGAGGGACGCGGCAAGCAGCCTTAGACCTACTGAATGTGCTTGACGAGTGTGATGCCGAGGTCAACGGGTGACACTGCGATCAGAGTTACCAACCGGTGTCCGAAGCCGTCCCGTCATGTTCCCGTGAACAGTCGTAGAGGGCCGGACTCAGCCGGACTCAGCCGCCCCCTCGTTGCGGCGGCCTACGCTGAGCGTGCGATCGGCATCCTTTTGTGGACAGTGACGTTAGTCGATGGGTCGGATGATGTTGATTGATGCGCATGCTGCCGCTGGCGGCCTGGGCCAACCCGCCTACCACAGGCCCAGTTCCTGCCGAAGTCGAAGACGTAGGCGAACTGCTCGCCCGGCGCCAGCCGGTTCAGCTTCGTGGTGGGGCTGTCGATTCTGCCGTCGGGGCGTCGCCGTCCCACTGATCCAGGCCGGTGACGCCGGTGCCGTCGGCCAGGGTGAACATGTGCTTGTGGGCTGACGCGGATGCTGCGGTCGCCGGGCAGCTGTGCCAGACCGGCGGTGAAGTTCGCGATCGCGCCCTTGCCGGAGTCCCACCGGCAGCGTGCGTATGCTGCGGGACCTGCAGGACCTGCTGCTGCTTGCCACGCTGGTGGACTGCAGCTGGACCGCCGTGTGCCAGGCCGCGCAGGCCCTGCACGACCATGAGCTGATCGCCGTGGTCGCCGCCTGCCAGGCCGAGACCAAGGTCCAGCAGGGCTGGCTCACCACCCAGCTCAAGGCCGCCGCACCCCAGGCGCTGCTGGTCGCCAAGTGAACGGTGGTGATCAAGGGCAGACGCCCGGCTACCCCATACCGTTCGGCAAGCCCGGTCTGGCCACGGATGGCAAACGGATCAGAGCCCTGACGGGTGGTCGGACAGCCAGTCGCGGTAGCGGTGCTTCAGCTCATCGCGCTGCTCGCGCGTCGGCAGGACGACGTCGGCCCCACCGTCGTACGGGTGGTAGAGCCAGCGCAGGTCCAGGGGCGCGACCATGACGTTCGCGAGTTCGTCGTCGGCGACGGCTCGTAGCAGTCCGTCGACGCAATGGGGTGTCCACTGCAACGCCTCGACGTAGAGCTGATGGCAGGTCCGGTACTCCGGATCTTCGGGGTCTTCCACGAACGTTCGCCAGTGGTGTGCCCGAGGTGCGACCTCCGCACGCCGCGGCCACCGCTGAGGTGTGAGTTCTTCCGTGTCGGTCCACTCGGTGGTGATGACGAGGACCAGCGGCCCGGCTCCCAGCTGGTCGAGAACGGTGTAATGCCGTTCGAGCACCGTGCCGTACTCGTCTTCGTTCTCGGGATAACGCTTGGAACCGGGCAAGCTGTGGAACCTGACCCACCGATCCGGGTAGTGCGAGCGCAGCAGGTACGCCATCGGCGGGCACTCCGGCCACTGTTGCTCCCACAGGTCGGTCAGAGCCTGCGGTCGCGGGTACCGACTGGAGATCATCGTGCAGTTCTACCGCACCCGGAAGCCACGGATTGTGGGGACCGGGCGGGCGACATGGATCGGACGGATACCGCTAGGCTCCTGCTCCACGCGAGGACCAGGAGAGCACATGACGGAGTCGCCACCAGCCGGGTGGTACCCCGGCGCCGACGACTACCTGCGCTACTGGACCGGCGAACGCTGGTCGGACCACACCGCCCCAGCCGGCCGGGCGCTACCGCCACCGAATCCCTCGGCGCAAGTAGCCTCCGGGACACCCCGGTCCAGCATCGCCCGGATTCTGATCAGCGCCGTGATCCTCGGATCGCTGACGATCCTCGCCAACCGTGCCGCCCAGTGGGGACTTGCCGCGCTGTCGTTGCCGAGCCACGGCGTACTGCGCGACTGGGGCGCGCTCGGACTGCTCGCCCTCGTGCTGTGCCTGCCCGCGGCCCGAGTCGGCTACCGCAAACGGGATGCCATGCTGCTGCTCATCCCGTTCTACAGCTTCTTCCTGGCCTGCCGGATCGTCTGGCGGATCGCTTACCTGCCCTTCGCGGACTGGCTGCCCCGCGAGGAAGACGCCGCCAACTGGCGGCAGGTCCCGCACCCCACGCTGCCCGGCGAACTGCTGTATGCCCGAATTCGGCGGGAGTGAGCGACCTGAACCTGGTGGCAGCAGCGAGCGCTCGGAGCCGTACTTCGGCCATCATCGCGTCGGTCTGGTCCTGACCGGTGCGGCCAGCGGATGAATGGCGCCGTCGGTTTTGTCTGGCTCTGCCGAACTAGGATGACCGCGCGGCCAGGCGCCGTGGGCGGGGAGACGGGGAACATGTCCTGGATCGAGGAGGTCCTGCGTCGGCGGCGCCGGCGACGGACGTGGGGCCGGATCGCGATGGTGCTGGCGCTCGTGACTCCACTTGCCCTCCACCTCGGCTGGCCGTACTGGGAGCAGTACCGAAGCAGGCAAGAAGCGGAAACGAACGCGGCAGCCCTTCAGGAATACGAGGCAGTGGTGCGTCCGGCGGTTCGTGCCCTGTTGGCATACGACTACCGCGACTTCGACGGCGCGGTAGCGCGTGGACAGGCCTTCCTTACCGGCCCGTTCGCCGCCGAGTACCCGGCCGCCATGGCGTCATTGCGCACGACCGCATTCGTGGAGCAGGCCGTGGTCACCGTCGACGACCCTACTTTGGTCATCAACGAGCGCGGGCGACACCGGTCTGAGGTGACGGCCTTCGTGACGCAGCGACGGCGCTCGAACCGCCTGGCCGGGGTCGAGATCGCCTATTGCCGGGTCCTGGTCACCCTGGAACGTGCCGGCTCGGGCTGGAAGGTGGCACGGTTCGTCATCACGCCGAATTCGACGGTAGAGATCTCGCCTGCCGCCGTGCCATAACCTGTCGCCCACTCACGTGCCCCCTGCCGGGTCGACTGCAACCCGCCACTACCGCAGACGATCACTGCCATCGAAGACTGGACGCGCCGGTGACTTCGCAGAGCCCCTCCCACCTCAGCCCCGACGAGGTTCGCCAAGCCCCGTCGTATCCGCGGATGCTGACCGCGGCACGGGTGTACGCCGCCGCGATGGCCGGTTTCCTGCTGACTGCCTGCCTCATCGCCGCGGCCGGCGTGCGGGTGTGGACCTACCCGCTGATCGCGGCGATCGTGCTGGCCTGGATAGCCGGAGCCGTGCTGGCCCGTGGCGCGTTTCAGGCGCTCGAAGACGAACTCGGCGCCAACCCCCGCTCGGCCGCGGTCATCGCCTCGGCGCAGGATCTTCTCCGCTCCCGCCGGTCCGAGGGCTGACGCGTCGTTCGATCAGGTGCCGTGGGGCTCGCCTGCCGCGTCGGCGTCCGGCTCCTGCGCCCCGCCCGAGGGAGGGTCGACGAACATGCCCGGTGTCTGGCCGAGCTGCTGGCGGCGGCGCAGTTCGGCCGCGGACACCCGCTCCTCGGCCTCCTTCGGCGCACGCTCGTCCTGGTCCGGAAGACGTTCCTCACTCATCGTGCTGTCTCCTTCCGAGAGTTCCGTCAGAGGATCGGCTTGCCGCCGGTGACCGGGACCATCGCACCGGAGATGTAGCTGGCCTCGTCCGAGGCGAGCAGCACGAACACCGGCGCGACCTCCTTGGGCTGACCCGGGCGGCCCAGCGGGGTGTTCTTGCCGAACTCCTTGACGTGCTCGGGCGGCATCGTCGAGGGGATCAGCGGCGTCCAGATCGGGCCGGGCGCCACGCTGTTGACGCGGATGCCGCGGTCGCCGAGCAGCTGCGCCAGACCGGCGGTGAAGTTCGCGATCGCGCCCTTGGTCGTCGCGTACGGCAGCAGTGTGGGCCGGGGCATGTCGGAGTTCACCGAAGCGGTGTTGATGATCGAGGCGCCCTCGCCCAGGTGCGGCAGGGCGGCTTTGACCAGTCGGAACATCGCGGTGATGTTGAGGTCGAAGGTGTGCTGCCACTCTTCGTCGGGGATCTCCTCGACGCTTTCGTGGGTCATCTGGTACGCCGCGTTGTTGACCAGCACGTCGATGCCGCCGAGTTCGCGTACCGCGGTGTCGATCAGTGCCTCGCACTGCTCACGCCCGGACAGGTCGCCGGGCACCAGCACGGCCCTGCGGCCGGCGTCCTCGACCAGCTTGCCGGTCTCCTGGGCGTCCTCGTGCTCGTTCAGGTAGCCGATGACCACGTCGGCGCCTTCGCGCGCGAACGCGATGGCGGTGGCGCGGCCGATGCCGCTGTCGCCGCCGGTGATCACGGCGCGCTTGCCCGACAGGCGGCCGTGGCCCTGGTAGCTGTCCTCGCCGTGATCCGGCTTGTGCTCCATCTCCTGGAGCGTGCCGGGCGGCTGCTGCTGGGGCTCGGACATGTTCGTGCGCCTCCTCGGGTCCGGCGGTCGGCGCGCACGCGGGCGCGGCGATCGCTCGCTGACGTCCTCGATAAGCGCATGCCCGGCGATCGACCTGCGGAAACCCAGACCGGGACATTCCCGGCCGGAGGATCAGGAATGCCGGCAGTGTGCCGCGTGGCCGCCGGGTCCGCTTTGCCCGCAGCTCGGGCAGCTCTCGCCCATGATCATGCGGTGCGAGACGAGCAGGGCCTCGTGCACGAGCCGGCGCCCGGCGGCCGTGCCCCGCCGGAACTCGCTGTCGGCGGCCCGGGCCCCGTCGTACGGGATGTGCACCGGCTCCCGGCTCCGCCCGGCGGCCATCGCCGCGATCCGGGCCACCAGCTCCTGCTCCACGAGACGGCCGTGCGTCAGGCCCGCCCGGTACTCGGGGCCTGCCTCGCTTTCGGCCTCGGGCGGCGCGGTGTTCTCGTAAGCCAGGCATGCGAACAGGTGGACGATCTGCGCGACGTCCTCGCCGTAAGGGGCGGGCCGGCCGGTGCCCGCGTCGCCGGAGTGGCTCATCGCGGCCGCCCGGAAAGGGCACGGCCGGGAGTGACGGCTAGGAGCGGCCGCCGGTCTGCGCGGCGCGCAGGTCGTCGAGCAGCCCGACCTGGCTGGACAGCACCTCGGTGAGGATGCGCCGGGCGACCGCGAGCAGCTCCGCGACCTGCGGGCTGACCAGGGAGTAGTAGACCGTCGAGCCTTCCTTGCGGGTCACGACGAGGTTCATCTTGCGCAGGACGGCCAGCTGCTGGGACAGGTGTGCCGACTCCAGGCCGACCTCCGGCAGCATCTCGCCGACCGAGTGCTCGCGCTCGGAGAGCAGCTCCAGCACGCGGATGCGGGCGGGGTGCCCGAGCACCTTGAAGAACTCTGCCTTGACCTGATACAGCGGCCTTGTCACCGGTCCACCCCCTTCTCCGCAGCAAACCGTACCCGTCCGCGCGGGGGGTATGCGGGCGGGCGGTCCGGCGGGTCATCGCGCTGAGTGTCCGCGACACCGCCCCAGAATACACAACTTAGGAAGTTGCTAAAGTTAGCAACTATCATGCCCGGGAGGTCACCCTTCGGGCATCGCGGTGAGCAGCTCGGTCGCCACGGTGATGAGCTGATTCGCGCGCACGGCGAGCGTCGTGGCCAGGCCGTGCGCGGAGCCGGCGGCCGACTCGGCGAGCTGGCGCAGCGCCGCCAGGTCGGCGTCCAGCCGGGCCAGCGCGGCGGCCAGGTCCGCTCCCCCGGCACGCAGCTGGGTGGCGATCTCCTCCAGGCCCATGCCGGACGCTTCCAGCCGCTGGATGGTGGCGATCTGCTCGGCGGCCGCCGGGTCGTAGAGCCGGAACCCGCCGGAGGTACGCGACGCCGGGCTGATCAAGCCCAGGTTGGTGTAGAAGTCGACGGTGCGGTTGCTGACGCCTGCCGCGGTCGCGAGTTCACCGATCCGCATCAACGCCATGACCAGCCTCTTTTCAGCAACCATACAGTTTCACGTGTTAGTGTCGCGCCGTGGATGAGCATAGCCCGGGCCCACTGGCCCGGCACCTGTCCAAACCGGCCGCCCGGCCGCACACCACGTCTGGGGTGCTGGCGCAGCCGTGCTGATCGTCACCGGCTTGGCGCTGATCGTCGCGCTGACCGCCGCCACCGCCTACTTCGTCGCGCAGGAGTTCGCCTACGTCGCCGCCGACCGCGGCGTCCTGCGCAAGGAGGCCGACGGCGGCGATCCCGCCGCACAGCGCGCCCTCAAAGTCACCGGCCGGCTGTCGTTCATGCTGTCCGGCGCGCAGCTCGGCATCACCGTCACCGCACTGCTGGCCGGCTACGTCGCCGAGCCGTACCTCGGCGCCGGGCTCGCACCGCTGCTGCAGGCCGTCGGCCTGCCCGAAAGCGCCAGCCTGTCCGTCTCGGTACTGCTCGCACTGCTGGTCGCCACCGTCGTGCAGATGGTCCTCGGCGAGCTGGCCCCCAAGAACCTCGCCATCACCCGCCCCGAGGCGCTCGCCCGGTGGCTGTCCCGGTCCACACTGATCTACCTTGCCGTGGCCGGGCCGCTGATCCGGGTGTTCGACGCCGCCGCCAACCGGCTGCTGCGCTCCATCGGCATCGAGCCGATCGAGGAGCTGCCGCAGGGCGCCACCCGCGAAGACCTGGAGCAGATCGTCGCCGAGGCGCGCGACGGCGGGCACCTCGACGCCGACACCGCCGCGCTGCTCGACTCCGGCCTGGACTTCCGCCTGCTCACCGCGGGCGAGGCGATGGTGCCGCGCGTCGACGTCGTCGTCATGTCCGCCGCCGACCCCGCCTCCCGCCTCGTGGAGCTGCTCGGCACCGGCCACTCCCGCTTCCCCGTGATCGGCGCGGGCCTCGACGACGTACTCGGCGTGGTGTCGATCTCCGAAGTGCTCGCGGTGCCCGCGCACGCCCGCGCGGTAACCCCCGTCGCCTCGATCGCCGTGGCGCCCGTCGTCGTGCCCGCCGCGGTCACCCTTCCCACGGTGCTGGAACGGCTACGCGCCGAACATCGCCAGCTCGCCATCGTCGCCGACGAATACGGCGGCTTCGCCGGGGTCATCAGCCTCGAGGACGTCGCCGAGGAGCTGGTCGGCCCCATCCGCGACGAGGACGACCTGCCCGAGGCCCGGCCGCACGCCCAGCCCGACGGATCGTGGCTGGTGCCCGGCCGCTGGCGCATCGACCAGATCGCCGACGCCACCGGCATCGAACTGCCCGGCGACGACGTCTACGACACCGTCTCCGGCCTGATCCTGCACCGGCTCGGCCGGGTCACCACCCGCGGCGACGCCGTCGACGTCGACACCGCCGCGCCCGAAGGCGGCGTCCGGCTCACCGTGCTCGAGGTACACCGCCACGTCCCGGTCAGCGTCCGGGTCGAGCCGCTCAGGCGGCAGCCGTGAACACCACGACCGCCCTGACCGTGTCGGCGCTGCTGCTCGCGCTCAACGGCTTCTTCGTCGCCGCGGAGTTCGCCCTGGTCGCCTCCAAACGGCACCGCCTGCAGCAGTACGCCGACACCGGATCGCGCGCCGCGCGGGCCGCCATCGCCGGCACCCGCGAACTGTCGCTGATGCTCGCCGGAGCGCAGCTCGGCATCACGCTGTGCTCACTGGGCCTGGGGGCGCTGGCAAAACCGGCACTGGCCGACGTGCTCGACCCGCTGCTGGCCGCCGCCGGGCTGCCCGAGCAGGCCAGCTACGTCATCGCGTTCCTGCTGGCCCTGGCCCTGGTCGTGTTCCTGCACATGGTCGTCGGCGAGATGGCGCCCAAGTCCTGGGCGATCTCACACCCCGAACGGTCCGCGCTGGTGCTGGCGCTGCCGTTCCGGGCCTTCGCCCGGCTGGCCCGCCCGGCGCTGGCCGCGCTCAACGCGTTCGCCAACGCCAGCCTGCGGCTGTTCAAGGTCAAGCCGGTCGACGAGCTGGCACAGGCGCACGGCCCCGCCGAGCTGCAGATGCTGCTGTCGGCGTCCGCCGAGCACGGCACGCTGCCCCCCGCCGACGAGCGGCTGCTGTCGGCGATGCTCACCCTCAACAACACCACCGTCGACTCGGTGATGATCCCGCCCGCCCGGATCGTCACCGTCGACCGCCACGCCAGCGCCGCCCTGGTCGAGCACACCGCCCGCGAACGCGGCCGCTCGCGGCTGGCCGTGACCGGCCCCGCCGGGGCGATCACCGGCATCGTGCACGTACGCGACGCGCTGAAGGCCACCACCGCCGGGCTCGACCTGACCGCCGGCGAGCTGGCCACCCCGCCGCACCGGCTGCGGCCCGGACAGAGCGTCATGTCGGCGATCCGCGGCATGCGCGAACACCGCGCCCAGGTCGCCCTGGTCACCGACGGCGCGAACACGGTCGGGCTGGTCGCGCTGGAAGATCTGCTGGAACAGGTCATCGGCCAGTTCGACGACGAGACCGACCCCATCATCGCCACCCACCTGTCCACCCAGCACACTCGCCGCTAGCGGGTGCGTCAACCAACGGAAGGACCCTGATGGTCTTCAAGAAACTGCTCGCCGGGCTCGGCCTGGGCGGCGTCGAGGTCGACACTGTCCTGTCCCCGCAACCGGCGGTCCCGGGCGGGCAGCTGCACGGGCAGGTCAACCTCCGCGCCAAGTCCGACACCGACATCACCGCGATCTGGCTCCTGCTCGTCGCCAACACCCCGTTCGGCGAGGTGGAGCTGGGCCGCCAGCAGGTCGCCGCCGGGATGCGGGTCGCCGGCGGGCAGACGCCGTCGGTGCCGTTCGCGCTCGCCGTGCCCGCCTTCGTGCCGTTCACGGCGCTGTACGGCAAGGGCCTGCCGGGCGGCGGCGTCGGCGTGCGCACCGAGGTGCAGGTCGCGCCGGGCAGCGCCAAGGGCGACTGGGACCCGGCCCGGCTGGACGCCTCCCCCGCGCACCAGCAGATCATCGACGCGCTGGGCACCATCGGCTGCCGGTTCGTGCGCAACGAGCTGCGGCCCGGCGCGAGCGCAGGGCTGCCCGTGCCAGTGGCGCAGGCGGTCACGTTCTACGCGCCGATCCCGGAGGGGCAGCAGCCCGGCCCGCACATCCCGCAGCTGACCTTCACCTTCACCGCAGCCGGGGAGACGCTGGTCGTGCTCGCCGAGCTGACCTCGCGGCCCGGCAGCGCCGACCGGCACGAGCTGTCACCGGCCGACGTCGCGGGGCTGTCCGCCGAGGGCGGCTGGATCGCCGAGGTCGACCGTTGGGTCACCACGGTGCTCGACAAGCTCGGCCAGGCTCCGGCCGCCGCGCCGGGCTCGTTCATGCAGCCCGCGCCCGCGCAGCCGTACGGCCACACGCCCGGCTACGGCCAGCCCGGCTACGGGCACGCCGCCAAGGGTTACGCCTACGGCGGGCACGGCCACCACGGGTACTCCGGGTACAAGTACGGCGGCTACCACGGCAAGCCGAGCATGGCCGGGGCGGTCGCGGCGGGCGTGGGCGGCGCGGCACTGGGCTTCCTCGGTGGCATGGTCATCGGCGACATGATCAGCGACGCGTTCGAGCCGGACATCGCCGAGGCGATCGAGGACCCGGCTGCCGCCGCGGAAGACTTCGCCGGATACGACGACGGCGGCTTCGGCTTCGACGACGGCGGCGGCGGCGGCGACTTCGGCGAGTTCTGAGCCGCGATTAGCCACCGCTGATGCGTTCCTTCAACTCCTGGGTCGTGCCTGCGACCCACGAGTTGAAGCGGTACTACCGATGCCCGATTTCGGGCTAGAGGTGAACGCTTCCTGCCAGCACATGGGGCGCGTTGGAACCTCGCAGGCGTCGGCAGCTGATGGCGACATTTGACGACGGCTTGTGCCCCGCAGGTGCCCCGGCGTCCGTGGGATGATCGCTCATGTCCTGTGACGTATGCGGCCGTCAGATGCAAGCGATGTACCAGTCTTCCCGTAAGACCGAATGGGTGTGCCGCTGGTGCTACGCGACGACGCACGTGGGCATCTATCCCGGAGAGGTGCTTCGTCCGCCGTACAGCTACAGGGTGTGGGAACGGGCGAACGTTGACGACC
>NZ_BONF01000019.1 GCF_016862575.1 Catellatospora bangladeshensis
GGCCGCCGCCTACGTACTCATGCTCGCCGTACTCGGCCCACTGTTCGCCCGCGGCGTCGAACCACTCATCAACCGCATCAGCCGACGCCGCCTCGGCACCGGTGCATCCACCGCCCCGGAAACCGTGCACCTGCCCGGCCAGCTGGGCGCACCCGACCCCGACGGCACCCCTGCCAAGGCCTGACCGGCTCGCGGCACGCGCCCCAACCACGACGTCGGCCCGCCTGGAACGAAACAGTCCAGGCGGGCCGACGTATGCGTGAAGCGGGATCACTCCCAGAGGTAGGCCTGCCAGGGGCCGACCTCGGTGGTGTAGCGGCTGCCCAGGGCCTGGGTGACCTGGCCGAGGTGCACGTGGTCGTGGGTGGTCCAGGTGGCGAGCAGCTGGCCGAGGGTGACCGGGCCGAAGGCGGGGTGGGTGCCCTCGCGGGCCAGGTCGTCGGGGGTCAGGCCGAAACCGCGCAGCGCGGCCAGGTTCTCCGCGCGCAGGGTGCGGAACAGGTCCAGCAGCTCGGCGGTGGTGCGCCCGGCCGCGATCGGGGCATGGCCCTCCCGGTCGAACGGCGTGAACGGGCGCTCGGTGCCGTGCTCCAGGATGATCCGGGCGCGCGGGATCCAGTCGGTCTGCTCGCCGTGGATGAAGTGGGCCAGCACCTCGTGCGCGCTCCACTCGCCCGCGGCGGGGCGGTGCCGGGTCCAGCCGTCGTCGAGCTCGCCGAGCAGTGCGTCGAGGGTGTCGGGCGTGCGGCTCAGCGCGGCGACCGCGTCAGGGAGCTGGAACGTCATGACGTTCAGCCTAGGCCGACCGCTGATCGAAACCGTCCCACCTCCCCGTGGCGGCGGTGCCCGGCGCGAGCCGAGCCGCGCGTCCCGAGGCAGGTGGGACGGTGGCGCACGGTGTCAGTCCACCGAGGCCAGCACCTTCTCGATCTTGGCGACGCGGGTCTGCAGCTCGGTGAGCTGCGCGCTGATCGCGGCCAGCTGCTCGCGCTCGCCGGACAGGCCGGACCTGGCCTTGGTCTCCTCGCGGCGGTGCCACAGGAACATCCCGGCGATGGCCAGCACCAGCATGCCGCCCGTCCAGATGGCGCCCATGCTCATCGTGTACGAACTCATGACGTCTTCTCTCCGTCCTCGAGGGTGAGCGTGCGCGCGGCGAGCGCGATGCTCTGCGGGGTGAGCGTCACGGTGAACGGCACCGTGTCGTAGAACTTCATCGCCTTGCCGTCGGCCGACAGCTCGAACGTGGCGGTGACCAGCCCGGCCGCCTCCAGCCGGGCCAGGTGCAGCTGCAGCAGCGGCCGGCTGATGCCCAGCTCGCGGGCGAGCGCGCTGACGTAGTTGCGCCCGCTCGCCAGCGCCGCGATCACCCGCATGCGGTGCGGGTTGGCCAGCGTGGCCAGCATCCGCGCCAGCTCGTCGCCGCTGTGCGAGGTCTCCACTCGGTGCCTCCCAGCTCCTTCTTTCACCTGCAAGAGAAAGCTAGCAGGTGCCCGCAAGAGCTGTCGAGTGCAATAAGCGACAGTGGTTCCGCGACCGACGGAAGACCAGGTCAGAGGGCCGCCGGTGCGGCCGCGGGGCGCGGGCTGCGGCGGGCCCAGGCGACGGTGTACGGGATCGCCGCTCCGATCAGTGCGAACAGGACCGCCATCACCGCCCAGCCGAGCACCCCGTGGCTCAGCGCGAGCCAGGTCAGCAGGACCGGGGCGAGCATCCGGCCGAACTGCGCCCCCATCGAGTACGTGGCCTGGTACTGGCCCTGCGCGCCGTCCGGGGCGAGCCCGAACGAGATGCCCCACCCGGCCGCCGACTGGCGCAGCTCGCCGATCACGTGCACCAGGGCGCCGAGGACGAGCACCGCGACCGCGGCCCAGCCGGGCACCCCGGCGCTCGCCGCGAACAGCAGGCAGGCCGCGGCGACGAACAGCCCCGCGGTGCGGGCGGCGCGGGCGGCGCCGTCCAGCCCTTCGGTGCCCCGGGCAGCCCGCACCTGCAGCAGCACCACCATGCTGGTGTTGACCAGCAGCAGTACGGCGATCAGCCAGTGCGGCGCGTCCGTGCGGGTGGCGATCCACAGCGGCAGCACCACGTTGAGGATGTCGAAGTGCATCGCCAGCAGCCCGTCCAGCGCCACGAAGGCCAGGTACGGCCGGTCGCGCAGGGCCACCAGGCGCGGACCGCCGGTCGCGGGCACCGGCGCGACCGCGGGCAGCCGGAGGCCGAGCAGCGCCGCGCCGAGGAAGCTGACCGCGTTCCCGACGATCATCAGCCGGTACGCCGTGGGAGTGTCCGCGGCGATGGCGAGGCCGGCCAGCGCGGCGCCGAGCGAGATGCCGACGTTGGTGGTGGCGCGCAGGTAGGCGCGCCCGCGCACCCGGCGCTCGGCGGGCAGCGCCCCGGCGATCAGCGCGCCGCGCGCACCTCGGGCCGCCGCGTCGGCCAGCGCGGTCACCGCCGACAGTGCGACGAAGGCCGGGAAGGACGCCACCAGCAGCATCGCCGCGGCGAGCACAGCCTGCAGCGCGTACGCGAACAGCTGGACGCCCCGCGGGCCGCGGCGGTCGGCCAGGTAACCCATCGGCGTGCTCGCCACCACGCAGACCAGGGACGCGGCGGTGAGGCCGAGGCCGTACTGCGCCGGGGACAGCCCGACCACCTGGGTGAGGTAGAGGGCGCTCGACGTCACCCACAGTCCCTGTCCGACGGTGTTGACGAGGGTGACGGCGGCGAGCGCGCGCAGGGGTCCGGAATCGGGCAGCAGTCGCTTCAGCACGGCTTTCACTTAACAGTACGTACGTACGGTTTGTAAAGCGGTGTGATCACGATCTCGCCGGGCCGGTCCGGCGCTCCGGGTGGTGTTAGCGTGACCCGCCCCTGATGACCGATACGTGCCCGGAAACGAACGATGCTGGCGCTGCTGCACACCTCGCAGGCTCACGTGCTGACCTTCGACCGCCTCCGCGGCGAGGTCGCCCCGACGCTCACGCTCTACCACATCGTCGCCGAGCACCTGCTCGACGAAGCCCGCCGGCGCGGCGTACCGGCCGTCGCCGACCAGGTCACGCAGCAGGTCCAGCTGGCCGCCGAAGCCGGGGCGCGCGCCGTGCTGTGCACCTGCTCCACCATCGGCGCGCTCGCCGAGAGCGCCGCCGCCGCGGCGGGCATCCCGGTGCTGCGCGTGGACCGGCCCATGGCCGCCGCCGCGGTCGAGGCCGGGACGCGGATCACGGTGCTGGCCGCGCTCGCCACCACCCTCGCGCCCACCAGCTCGCTGATCGAGCAGGAAGCCGCCCGCGCGGGCCGCGCCGTCGAGGTGCGCGCGCAGGTGATCTGCGGGGCGTGGGACCGCTTCGAGGCCGGTGACCTCGACGGGTACCTCGACCGGGTCACCGCCGCGCTGGCCGCGGTGACCGATGCGGACGTGATCGTGCTGGCACAGGCGTCGATGGCCCCGGCCGCCGAGCGCGGCGCGACCGCGATCCCGGTGCTCGCCTCCCCGCGCCTCGGTTTGCGCGCCGCCGCGGCCCTCTGACCGGCACCCCCTCGACCGCCCGCTGTCACGCGCCGCCGCGTGGGTGGTCCGGCGGCCGAGCCGTCAGGCGCCGAAGACCTTGGCGAAGGCCGCGTGCACGGGGGTGCCGGACACGCGGTCGTACACGGCGAAGATGACGTGGTCGAAGCGGTCCACGGTGCGCAGCGCCTCGGCGAACGCGCCCGCGACGACCGCCGGGTCGTTGCGGAACACGCCGCAGCCCCAGGCGCCGAGCACCAGCGTGCGGTGGCCGTGCGCGGCCGCGATCGCCAGCACGCGCGTCGCCCGGCGCAGCAGCACGGCGGGCACGTCGGCGGTGTGCTCGGGCTGGTTGCGGACGATCGCGCCCAGGTTGGGGGCGGCGGCGGTCAGGAACGAGGTCAGGTAGGGCTCGGCGAGCAGGTTGCCCTTGTCGTCACGGAACACCGGGACGGCGGGTGAGTAGACGACCCGGTCGCTGTAGCGCAGGTCGCGCTGTGCGCGGTGGTACGCGTAGAAGTCCGGTGCGGTGAGCAGCGCGGGGTAGAGCGCCGAGGCGCGGGCGAGGCTCTCCTCCTGCGCCTGGGCGCCGCCGAGGAAGCCGCCGCCCGGGTTCTTCGCCGAGGCGAACACCAGGGACGCCGCTTCCGGTCCGGCCCGGCGCGCGGCGACCAGGGTGGACTCGCGGGTCACCTCGATCACGGGGTGCGCCGCACGCTCACCCGGCGGGTCCAGCGGGTCCTCCGGCTGGTAGTGCCGGGTTCCCTCTACCGCGGCGCGTACCGCCGCTCCGATCTCGACGGTCCTGCCCGCGGCGTCGCGGTAGCCGCCCGCCTCGGCGATCGCCACCGTCTGCCGCGCGATCTCGCGCAACCGGCCGCTCACCGCCGCCCCCTCACGTCACTTTCCACGCCCGCAAGGTAGGCAGTCCAGCCCACCCCCGGCAACCGCTTTGCACCACCCCCACCCCCGCAGCCACCCCCTCCCCAAGATCGCCATCTCGTGTCGAAAAGTGCAGCCACACCACACTTCTCGACACGAGACCGCGATCAACCCACAGCCCGCACCCCGACCGCCCCACGGAGATCGCGGTCTCGTGTCGGAAGGTGGGGCCACACCGCACATTTCGACACGAGACCGCGATCAACCGTGGAAGCCCGCAAGCCGCGGAAGCCGCCCGGCGGACCGGCCGGTGAAGGCAGCCGGCTGCCGCCCGGGAGGCCGCCGGGTCAGGCGCGGAGGTCGGCCAGGAGGGACTCGACCTCGGTGAAGGCGTCGGCGGGCAGCGGGGTGAGGGCGAGCGGGGCGAAGTTCTCCTCCGCCTGCGCGACCGTGCGGCACCCGGGGATGGGCAGGTTGTGCGGGCTGCGGGCGAGCAGCCAGCCCAGCGCGCCCTGCGCGAGGGTGCGGCCGTCGCTGGTCAGCGCCTCGCGCACCCGGTCCACCCGCGCCGCCCACGCCGGAGTGGGCACCCCGTCGTCGAACCACTGCAGCCACTCGGGGCTGCGCCCGCGCACGTCGTCGCCGCCGATGAGCCCGGCGGTGCCGTGGTACTTGCCGGTGAGCAGCCCCATCGCGAGCGGCCCCCGGTTGAGCCCGCCCAGGTCGCAGGCGGCCAGCACCTCGACCATCGCCGCGTTGTCGTTGAGCACCGAGGAGTCGTACTGCACCGTCGCGCAGTGCGCACCGGCCTTGGCGAACGCGGCGGCCCGCTCGGCGTCGTCGGTGCTCCACCCGTACGCCCGGATGCGGCCCTGCGCGACCAGGTCCTCCAGCGTCGCGACCAGGTCCAGGGCCTGGCTGATCGGCAGCCCGCCGAGGTGCAGCTGGTACAGGTCGAGGTAGTCGGTGCCGAGCCGGCGCAGGATGCCGTCCAGGCAGCTGACCGCGTACTCGGGCGTCGCGTCCTCGCCGGTGGCCAGGCGCGTCTCCTCGACGGTCGTGTAGCCGAACTTGCTGGCGAGGACCACGTCGTCCCGCCGCCCGGCCAGGGCCCGGCCGAGCACCCGCTCGCTGTGCCCGGCGCCGTAGTTGCTGGAGGTGTCGAACAGGGTGATGCCGAGGTCGAGGGCGCGGTGCACGGTGCGGATCGACTCGTCGTCGTCGACCTCGCCCCAGCCGTAGGGCTGGCCGTCCTCGCCCCAGAACGGGCCGCCGATGGCCCAGCAGCCCATGCCCAGCGCGCTGACCTCGATGCCGCTGCGGCCCAGTGTCCGTGTCGTCATGCCAACGAGCCTGGCACCTGGAGCGCGCTCCAGGTCAAGCTATCGTCGGGCCATGACCGCGTACACCCCCTCCGAAACGTCCCGGCGCAGCGGCTTCAGCATCGACACGCTGCGGTACTACGAGCGCATCGGCCTGCTCAGCGAGGTGGACCGCACGCCGGGCGGGCAGCGCGTCTTCACCGACGACGACCTGGGCTGGCTCGGCATGCTGCGCTGCCTGCGCGATACCGGCATGCCCATCAACCAGATGTGCCGCTTCGCGGAGCTGTCGCGCAGCGGCGACCAGACCATCGCCGACCGGGTCGAGCTGCTGCGCGCCCACGCCGAGGCGGTCGAGGAGCAGATGGCGCTGCTGGAGAAGCAGTACGGCCACCTGCGCGACAAGATCCGCTACTACGAGCGGGAGCTGTCCGGTCAGCGCTGACCGGGGCCGCCCCACTGCACGGACACCTGGTGCACGGTGCGCTCGGCGCGCACCTGCATCAGCTCGCCCGCGATGACGGCGCGGTCCACCACCCCGGCCGCGCCGTCGCGGGTGCGGGTGACCCGCTCGCTGACCAGCACCGGGCTGCCCTCGGGCCGGTGCAGCAGGCCCGCGCTCGCGGCGGTGAGCGCGGCGGCGGTGATGCGCTCGGTCGCCGAGACGATGTCCATGCCCGCGTCGGCGAGCGCGGCGTAGAGGGCGACGGCGGTGAAGTCGGTGCCGCGCAGGCGGCTCGCGTACGGTTCGTCCACCCAGGACACCTGGTGGATGGCCGGTACGCCGTCGACCAGGCGCAGCCGCTCCAGCCGCAGCGCGCGGGCGGCCGTGTCCCGTTCGCCCCACAGCGCGGCGGCCCAGGCGGGCATGGTGCGCAGCGAGTGCGACACCACCTCGGTGCTGACCCGGTGGCCCTGCTCGCGCAGGTCGTCGACGAAGCTGCGCAGGGTGTCCAGCCGGTACGCCGGGCGCGCCGGGGCGACGAAGGTGCCACGTCCTGCCTCGACCACGATCAGCCCGTCGTCGATCAGGGCCTGCAGCGCCTGCCGTGCCGTCGCCAGCGCCACCTCGTAGTGGACGCTCAGCTCCCGCTGGGCGGGCAGCGCGGTGCCGGGCGGGTACTCCCCGCGCCGGATGCGCTCGGCGAGGTCCGCGGCGATGGCCCGATACCGAGGGCTGGGCATGGCGGCGCTCCTGTCGTCGGACGGCGAGGATGCCAGCAAGTATCCCCGGCATCCCGCGCGCCGATCGACGCCGCCGCCCGCGTCTGCCCGCCGCGTCAAGACCACGCCTTCCCGCCGCGTTAAGAAGGGCACCTTCTTCTACGCAAAGCGTTAAGAAGGTGCCCTTCCTTTCAGGTATCCAGGGTGGTGCGGAGGGAGGTGACGAAGGCGGCGGTGTCGGCGGGGGTGGCGCCGTCGAGGATGCGGCGCATGAGGGCCGAGCCGACCACGACGCCGTCGGCGGAGCGGGCCCCGGCGGCGGCGTGGTCCGGGGTGGAGATGCCGAAGCCGAGGAGTACGGGCAGGTCGGTGTGCTGTTTGAGGGTCGCGGCGTAGGCGCCGGCCGTGGCGGGCAGGGCGGTGCGCTCGCCGGTGGTGGCCATGGCGGTGACCGCGTAGACGAAGCCCCGGCTGCGCTGCGCGATCTCGCGGAGCCGGGCGGGGCTGCTGCTGGGTGCGGCGACCAGGATCAGGTCGATCCCGGCCCCGGCGGCGGCCTGCTCCAGCCCGGCCGACTCGTCCAGCGGCAGGTCGGGCACGATGAGGCCGCGTACGCCGGCCTCGGCCAGCGCGGCGCAGACCGCGGCGAGGCCCTCCCGCGCGACGAGGTGGTAGTACGTCATCACGATCAGCGGCACGTCCACGCGGACCGTACGCAGATCGGCGAGCAGGATGCGCAGGCTGGTGCCCCGGTGCAGCGCCCGGTCGGACGCCTCCTGCACCGTGGGGCCGTCGACGGTCGGCTCGGAGAACGGCAGCCCGATCTCGATGGCGTCCGCGCCCGCCTCGGCGCAGGCGCGCAGGTGGGCGGTCCAGTCGTCGCACACGCCCGCGGTGACGTACGGCACGAGCAGCTTGCGGCCGGCGTCGCGGCGAGCGCGCAGGTGGGTCTCGACGGGCACGCCCGTCACGGTCGGCGTCGTCACTGTATCTCCATCAGGCTGTTCGAGTCCTTGTCACCGCGCCCGGACAGGGTGATCAGCACGGTGCTGCCGGCGGGCAGCTCGGCGGTGCCCGCGGCGCGCAGCACCCAGGCCACCGCGTGGGCGGATTCGAGTGCGGGCAGGATGCCCTCGCTGCGGGCCAGCCGCTTGACCGCGTCGACCACCTCGGCGTCGGTGACGGTGACGTACCGGGCCCGGCCGAGTTCGTGCAGGTGCGCGTGCTCGGGGCCGATGCCGGGGTAGTCCAGGCCCGCGGCGATCGACTCGGCCTCCAGGATCTGCCCGTCGCCGTCCTGGATGGCGTACGAGCGGTGGCCGTGCATGACCGCGACCGCGCCGTTCGAGATCGCCGCGCCGCCCGCCGCCTCGACGCCGACGAGCTGCGCGCCCGTGTCGGCGAAGCCCGCGAAGGTGCCCGCGGCGTTGGAGCCGCCGCCGACGCAGGCGACCACGTAGTCGGGCACGGCCCTGGGCAGCTCGGCGGCGCACTGGGCGCGCGCCTCGGCGCCGATGACCCGCTGGAACTCGCGCACCATCCACGGGTAGGGGTGCGGGCCCATCACCGAGCCGATGCAGTAGTACGCCTCGTCGACGCAGGTCACCCAGTGGCGCATGGCCTCGCTGGTGGCGTCCTTGAGGGTGCGGCTGCCGCTGGTGACCTCGACGACCTCGGCGCCGAGCAGCCGCATGCGGTGCACGTTGAGCGCCTGGCGGGCCATGTCCTTGCTGCCCATGAAGACGGTGGCGGACAGGCCGAGCAGCGCGGCGGCGGTGGCGGTGGCGACGCCGTGCTGGCCCGCACCGGTCTCGGCGATGAGACGGGTACGGCCCATGCGCACGGCGAGCAGCGCCTGCCCCAGCACGTTATTGATCTTGTGGGAGCCCGTGTGCGCCAGGTCCTCCCGCTTGAGGAGCACGTCCACGCCCAGCTCGGCGGACAGCCGCCAGGCCGGGGTGACCGGGGTGGGCCGACCGGCGTACACGGTGAGCAGGCGGTCCAGGTCGCGGCGGAAGCCGGCGTCGGCCCAGGCGTCGCGGAAGGCCTCCTCGACCTCGGCGCAGGCCGGGATGAGCGACTCGGGCACGAAGCGCCCGCCGAACTCGCCGAAGCGGCCGTTCGCGCCGGGTTCGCGCATCAGCCCGGCGGCGGGCAGCAGCGCGGGCAGGCCCTGAGCAGTGATGGCACCCACAGTTCCTCCAACTGTTCTAGAACTGTTGCCCATACTGACATGCCGAGGGGCCGCCGCGCCACTTTCGGCGCGACGGCCCCTCGGCCGGGTCGGGCATCGGCGGCCCGCGTTCGCCGGATTCAGGCGACCGCCTCGATGGAGAGCAGGTGCTTGTCCTCCCCGCCGATGTGAATGGCGGCCGCATGGTCCGCGGCGGTGAGCGTCCGCTGGTCCTCCTCCGGCACCAGCACGATGGTGCGCGCCACGGCCATCTTCATCAGCACGTGGTTGACGTCCTCGAAGCTGTCCCCGGCCAGCTCGGCACGCAGGTCGGTCAGGCTGACCCACGCGTTGGGCATGTCCGAGAGCCTGTCGTACGCGGCCAGCAGGCGTTTCTCCAGCCCGCGCTTGACCACCGGCTTCACCTTGACGGCCGGCCGCGGGGCGGGCGGCGCGGTGCTGGCGGTGAACATGTCCGCCAGGGCGACCCCGCTGCGGCTCAGGTGCCGGTCCACCGCGCCCAGCAGCGCGTGCAGCGCCGGGAACGCCGGGCCGGCGCCCCGCACGTACTCGGCCCCCAGCTCCCGCTTGCACTGTGCCCAGCCCTCGTCGGTCAGCTCGTGCACCAGCGCACCGTTGGCGCCCTTGCGCCTGGTGACAAGCTTGGCCTCGACCAGTGCGCGGCTGTCCGCGCCGGCGATCGCGACGCCGTAGCGCGCCAGCAGCTCGCTGTTGGAGACCTCGCGGGCCTCGGCCATCAGCAGCATCAGGAACGCCTTCTGCGAGGGCTTGAGGTTGACCATCTTCACTCCTTGTGCGCATCGATGCGGCGGGGTCGGAGGTACTGCTCCAGGTGTGTCGGCACCTCGCCGGGGCTCGGTGAGGACCTGGTCGTCGGTGAAGCGCAGCACGGCGAAGCCGTCGAGCCACCACAGCTCGTCCCGGCGGCGATCGTGCTCGAACCGGTGGCGGGCAGCCAGGCCGGGAACAGGCGCAGCACGGCGCGCTCCAGCTCGTCGAGCGCGCAGGCGACGAGCGGCGCGGCGGTGCAGGCGGGCGCCGAAGGGAGGGTGAGGAAAGCGAGCGCGGACGCAGGCAGCGGGCTCGGGGCCGCCTCGACGGCCTCGGTGGACGCACCCCGCAGCCGGGCGACCCGGCCTGCCGACGGCGGCGTCCAACCTGCTGTCATCCCTAGGCTCTCCCCAGCTGCGACTCCTGGTGATTCTGTCGCTGCACTGGGTAGACGGCAACCCGACAAACGTTCCATGACAACGTTTTCAGGTCACGAAGAATGCCGGATCGTCCAATCCCGAAGCCCGCTGGTCGCCTAAAGGCGAAGATCGCCGTCTCGTGTCAGAACCTGCGGCAGGACCACGCCAATCGACACGAAACCGCGATCATGCCCCGGGCGGCACGGACTCAGGCGCCGTATACCTCTTCGACTTCCAGCTCGAAGTCGACGCCGTGCTTCTTGAACCAGGTCAGGGGGTCGTGCGCGACGCCGTCGACGTGGATCTCCAGGTGCAGGTGGTTGCCGAACGAGTAGCCGGTGTTGCCGACCAGGCCGATGACGTCCCCGGCCTGGATCCGGTCGCCGACCCGGACCAGCACCCGGCTGGAGTGCCCGTACAGCGTCTGCAGGCCGTCGCCGTGGTCGATGATGATCGAGTTGCCGTAGCCGCCGTTCCAGCCGGCCTGCACCACGGTCCCACCTCGCACCGCCATGTAAGGCGTGCCCTCCGGCAGCCCGGCCAGGTCGAGCCCGCGGTGCGGGCTGCCCCAGCGCATGCCGAAGCGGGAGCTCAGCGTGTAGTCGTGCAGGGGCAGCACCCACGCGTCGGGGGCGCCCTGGTTGATGGAGGTGCTCAGCGGCCGCTCGCCGCGGTCGGCCCGCTCGGCGATCTCGGCGCGGGCGCTGTCGGAGAACGACGTCATGTGCCCGTATCCCTTGGCGTCCGGCACCATCGCACCGGCGCCGAAGGCCACGATCCCGGCTCCCGCGGCCGCCGTGGCGACCACGGTGGCGTACCTGCTCCGCGAGGGCACGCCCGCACGGCGCCGGCCGCAGTAGCGGTCGGCCTCCCTGACCAGCTCCGGCCGATAGCGCACGACCACACCCTCCGTCATGTCGGACCCCGGTCCGTCCGGGGCCCCGTTGCGGCGAGTCGCCCTCGCCCGGGATGGCACTGCTGGACAACCTAACAAATCAGGCATTGGATACAAGCCACTTGGTATGACAAAAATTGGCCAAAAGGCTCGAAATCATGTTCACGTTTCACGTTCCCGGTCATACCTAAGTGGACGGTCACGCGGCGGCCGGGCGCTCAGTGGGGAGCGTCACGCGGCAGCCCGGTGCACCGCCGCCGGAGGATGCTCCGGCCCTCGGCCACCTTCCGGATTGATCGGGCAATTCGCCCCACCCGGCGCGGTTGTCCAGCGCCCGTGCGACCGGCGGCGGGCAGGATAACGCCCCCGCGCCAGTGCTCCGCCACACGTTCAGCGAAAGCTCAGACATCCGGCGCACCATGGCTGCGCCCGACCCGAAACCGCCCGGCGCGCGATCCGTTGTCTCGCTTGAGGCGATGGAGGTTTCGCCGCCGGTGGCATCGGGAAGCACCGTTGCACCGAGACAGTGGAGGCATGATGACAACGCTGGAAGGCACGCTCGACATGGCACAGCTGGGCGTGCTGCTGCGGGCCCGCTACGAGGAGGCCGCCGAGCAGGTGCGTGTGCAGACCGAGGCCGTCGCGCAGCTGCGCCGGTCCGGGGACCAGGGTCCCGGCGACGTCGCGGACGCGGGCACGATGGTGTCGGACACCGAGCAGCAGGACCTGCTGACGGCCGCGCTCGACGACCACATGCGCAAGCTGGGCGAGGCGCTGACCCGCCTGGAGGCCGGCACCCTGGGCACCTGCAACGGCTGCGGCCTGCCGATCCCGCCCGCCCGCATGGAGATCATGCCCTGGGTCACCCACTGCGTGAAGTGCCAGGCCGCCGCCGAGCGCTGGCGCTGAACACCTCTCCCCCATGCCCGAAGGCTCCCGTCACGCCGCTCCGGCAGCAGGACGGGAGCTTTCGAGCATCGGTCACGCGGCGGCGGGCGCGGCGTGGATGAGGCGGATGACGCGCTGGCTGACGGCGTCGTAGTCGTGGTCGTTGGCCAGCTCGCCGCGCACCGCGCCCTCGCCCAGCACCACGATGCGGTCGGCCAGGGTCACCACCTCGGGCAGGTCCGAGGAGATGAGCAGGATCGCCATGCCCTGCCCGGCCAGCCGCGCGATCAGCTCGTGGAACGCCGCCTTGGTGCGCACGTCGATGCCGACGGTCGGCTCGTCCACGATGAGGATGTCGCACTCGGCGGCCAGCCACTTGGCGAGGCTGACCTTCTGCTGGTTGCCGCCGGACAGCTGACCGGCCAGCTGCTGCGGTGAGGCCAGCCGGATGCCGAGCAGCTCGGTGTACTCGTCGACCACGCGCCGCTCGCCCCGGTCGGGGATGAGGCCGAGCCTGGCCAGCCGCCGCCACACGGTCACCCCGACGTTGCGGGCGATCGGCTGCTCCAGGAACAGCCCCTCGCCCTTGCGGTCCTCGGGCACGTAGCCGATGCGGTACTGGCGCAGCGCCTGCCCGACGTCGCGGATGCGCACCGGCGTGCCGTGCACGCGTACCTCGCCGCCGGTGATCTCGCCGAGGCCGAGCAGCGCCTTGGCCAGCTCGGTGCGGCCCGCGCCGACCAGGCCGTAGAGGCCGAGGATCTCGCCGCGGGCCACGGACAGCGACACGTCGCGGTGGCCGTGCCCGGTGCTGACCCCGGTCAGCTCCAGCGCGGGCACCGCGGCCCGGTCGACGGTGCGGTCCGCGAGCCGCACGGAGGCGTACGCCCGGCCGACCATCAGGTCCACGATGCCGTCGCGGGTGTACCCGGACAGCGGCTGCGCCTGCGCGACGCTGTGCCCGTCGCGCAGCACGGTGACCGTGTCGGCGACCGCGAACACCTCTTCCAGCTTGTGGCTGACCAGCACCACGGCGTGCCCGGCGGCGGTCAGCTTGCGCACGATGGCGTAGAGCCGGTCGGCCTCCTCGCCGGTGAGCGAGGCGGTGGGCTCGTCGAGCAGCAGCACCCGGGTGTCCACCGACAGCGCCTTGGCGATCTCGACGAGCTGCGCCTGGGCCACCGACAGCTCGGCGACCCGGGTGTCCGGGTCCAGGTCCAGGTCGAGCAGGCCGAGGCAGCGGCGGGCCTCGGCCCGCATACGCGTCCGGTCGACCACGCCGCCCCGGTGCGGCAGGTGCTGCAGGGCGATGTTCTCCGCGATGGAGAACTCCGGCACCAGGTTGCGTTCCTGGTGCACCACGCCGATGCCGGCCCGCAGCGCCTCCAGCGGGCTGCCGAAGTGGACCTCGGCGCCGTCGAGCAGCACCCGGCCGCCGTCGGGCCGGTACACCCCGGTCAGGATCTTCACCAGGGTGCTCTTGCCCGCGCCGTTCTCGCCGAGCAGGGCGTGCACGCTGCCCGCGGCCAGTTTCAGGGTCGCGCCGTCCAAAGCGCGTACGCCCGGGAAGCTCTTGATCAGGCCCTCGGCCAGCAGCATCACGACGACCTCCGGGACAGCTTCTGCCGGATCGCGCCGGACAGCACCACGCCGAGCACGACCGCGCCGACGATCAGGTCGACCCAGCGCCGGTTGATGGCGAACTGGGCCTGGGTGACGTCGACCAGCCGAACGATGAACGCGGCCAGGCAGGTGCCCAGCACGCTGACCACGCCGCCCGCCAGCGCGACGCCGCCGATGATGGGCGCGGCGAAGCTGGGCAGCAGCAGGTCGTCGCCGATGCTGGCGTTCACCGAGCCGGACTGGGCCAGGGTGAGCACCGCGGCGACCCCGGCCAGCAGGCCGGAGAGGGTGTGCGCGAGCAGGATGGACCGGTCGTTGGACACGCCGGACAGCCGCGCCGCGAACGGGCTGCCGCCGCTGGCCAGCAGGTGCCGGCCGGGCACGGTGCGGGCGAAGAAGAACCACACCCCCGCGGCGACCACACAGGCCAGCAGGAACACCACGGGGAAGCCGAGCAGGGAGGCCTGGCCCAGCTCCTGCAGCCCGGCCGAGTAGTCCTGGTAGGTGCCCGGCCCGTTCACGCCGTAACGCAGGCCGTCGATGATGGTCATCGTGGCCAGGGTGACGATGAACGCGTTGATCCTGGTGAACACGACCAGCAGCCCGTTGCCGAGGCCGACGGCCGCGCCGAGCAGCATCGCGCCGGGCACGGCGAGCGGCGCGGGCAGTCCGGCCTCCAGCATGGCCCAGGCGGCGACCATGGCGCAGAAGCCGGTGAGCACGCCGACGGACAGGTTCATCTGCCCGATGGCCAGCACCACCATCTGCGCCAACCCGATGATCATGGGTACGGCCAGGAACCGGAAGAACGCGGCCAGCGTGCCTGAGGACAGCATGTTGCCGTCGGTGGTCAGGGTGAGCGCGACGAAGCCGATGACGGCGATCGCGACCAGCGTGAACTCCGAGGAGCGCACGGTGCGCCGCAGCCGCACGCCCGGAGCGCTCGCAGCGGTCGCGGTGGGCCGCTCGGTGGGGGTCTCGATGGTGCTGGTCATGCCGGTACTCCCCTGCGTTCGGCGAGGACGTGGCGCAGCCGGTCCAGCGACAGCGCGGCCAGCAGCACCAGCCCGATGTAGAGCTTCAGCTCGTCGACCTGGAACTGCAGCAGGTTCAGCCCCTTGTAGATGACCTGGGTGATGCCGGTGCCGAGCACCGTGCCGAGCACGCTCACCGCGCCGCCGACCAGCAGCGTGCCGCCGAGCACCGGCGCGAGGAAGGACGGCAGCAGGAAGCCGTCGCCGACCCCGGCGGAGAACGAGCCGTTGTTGGCCGACAGCAGGAACCCGGCCAGCCCGGCCAGCAGCCCGGACAGCGCGTGCGCCTGGACGACCCGCAGGTTCACCGGGATGCCGGACAGCAGCGCGGCCTTGGCGTTGGCGCCGGTCATCAGCACTTCCCGGCCGATCCGCGACCAGCGGAACAGCAGCCCTACGCCGAGCGCCGCGACCAGCGCGATCGGGGCCAGCAGCGGGATCTCCGGGCCGCACACGTCCCCGGCGCAGTAGTCGGCGAACGTGTCGGTGCGCAGCGCGGACATGCCCGCGGGCAGCCCGCCGAACGCGACCCCGTCGGTGAACGTGGCGTAGAGCAGCGACACCAGGCCGATCAGGGCGAAGTCGAGGGCGAGGGTGACCACGAACGAGTTGACGCCGGTGCGGGCGATGATGAGCCCGGCGAGCGCGCCGAGCAGCGCGCCGGTGGCCAGGCCGCCGAGCAGGCAGACGATGAGGGGCGCGTCCAGCCGGTCGTGCAGCAGGCCGGCGGCGAAGGCGCTCATCGCGGCCATCCGGCCCACGGCCATGTTCATGTGGCCCAGCGACAGCACGGCCAGCTGGGAGAGCCCGACCACGGCGTACACGCTGATGTCGGACTGCATGGGGACGAGGGTGAGCTGCGTGTTGAGGAACGCGGGGCGCAGCGTGGTGAACAGCGCGATGAGCGCGATCAGCAGCACCACGAGGCCGATGCGGGGATTGGCCCACAGCGGCAGCCGCGCCGCCTGGCGCGCCGCCTCCGGTGGGGAGGGATTGTCGTCTTGCTTCACTGCACTCTCCGGGGGTGTGACGCGTCGCGATGCGCAAACGCGCCCCGGCCGCGTTGGGGGTGAGGCCGGGGCGCGTCGCCGGCGGCCGGAGCGGGTGCGGCGCACCCCGGCCGTCAGCGGATCACTTGGCGCAGGTCAGGTACTTTTCGTCGAAGTCCTTCTTGAGGAAGTCCGTCTTGGCCTGGCGGTCGTTCTCGTACGTGGTGGCGTTGGCGGCGTTGACCACGAAGGAGCCGGAGTCGATGATGACACCGGGCGTGGCCATGGTGCAGCCCTCGGCGAGCTTCAGCAGCGCGTACGAGCCGACGTAGGCCTGGCCGACCGGGTTCTGCAGCACGGTCGCGGCGACCTCGCCGTTCTTGATGCCCTGGATGATGGTCGGGTCGTCGTCGATCGCGATCACCTTGATCGGCAGCTTGGCCTGCTTGACGCCGCCCGCCGCGGCCACGGCCGGGTTGTAGGCGGTGGTGACGATCGCGTTGACCTGGCTGCCCTTGGCGGCGAGCAGGTCGGCGACGGCCTTCTGCGCGGTCTGCAGGTCCTTGTCGATGTCGGTGATGGTGTCGAGCAGCTTCACCTTGCCGCCGGTCTCGTCGACGGCCTTCTGCACGCCCGCGATGCGGCGCTGGGTGTTGGAGTCGACCTTGTTGCCGGTGAGGTGGACCAGGTTGCCCTGGCCGCCCATGGCCTCGACCGCCGCCTTGGCCGCCTTGTACGCCGCCTCCTGCACGTCGGTGGAGAGGCAGAAGTCGGCGAGGTTCTTGTCGCCGGCCGGGCAGGAGGCCAGCGAGCCGACCTTGAAGCCCTGCTTCTTGAGGTTCTCGAAGGTCGAGTTGATGCTCTCCGGCGCGACGCCGAAGATGCCGAAGGCGTTGTAGCCCTGCGCGGCCAGCGAGGTGAGCACGTCGTTCTGCTTGGTCTGGTCCCAGCCGGCGGTCTCGTTGAAGGTGACGTCGCCGAAGGCGAAGTCGGCCTTGGCCTTGGTGCCGGCGTCCTTCCACGGCTGGAAGTACGGGTGCGCCCCGCCGGGCACCAGCGCCACCTTGACCTGAGCCGCGGTGAGCGCACCGGCCGCGCCCTCGGGCTCCTCTTCCTTCTTGGTGCAGGCCGACGCCGTGATCATCAGCGCGAGCACGCCGACGGCCGAGCCCAGTCGAACAAGCGGTCGCATGACCGAGTCCCTTCCCTAGTCAGGCACTTTCGGTTGTCGAAATCCTATAGGATATTTCCTAGATGTTGTTTACTCGGCTCGACGACCGTAGTCAACCCCCGTTGGTAACGAACACGATCGAATACTGAAACCTGGAAACGCTTTCCTTGCAAGGCTTCGCCGTGATCGCGCTCGGCGTGCGCGATCACGGCGAAGTGGACGGAACGGATGTTCAGTTAGGGATGATGTCGAATCGCTCCCAGCCGCCGATGGCGGTGCGGTTGGCGATCAGCGGGGCGGCGCCCGCGTTCTCGGCGGCTACGTAGCGGTTGTTGGCGGTGGCCAGGAGGCTGACGCTGCCGTCGGTGTTGCTGACGACGCGGAAGGTCTCCCAGGTGCCCGACGACGCCGCGTTGGCGATGAGCGGGGCGGTGTTGTCCGCGTGGACGAAGCGGCTGTTGATCCGGGCGCGCAGGGCGATGAGGCCGCCGCCCAGGTCGACGCGGTCGAACTGCTCCCACGGGCCGACGGAGGTGCGGTTGGCGATGAGCGGGGACGCGCCCGCGCTCTCCGCCGCCACGTACCGGCCGTTGACCCGGGCGCGCAGGCTCACCACCGTGGGGGTCGGGGCCGGCGGGTTCAGCCGGTCCACCCAGTACTTCGTGCGGGTCAGGTACGCCGTCTCGGACGCGGTGCCGGTCAGGCCGTACGCGCCGGAGAAGGTCTGATACCCGAACCCGCCCGGCGGGGACGCGCTCGCCGGTTCGATGACCGAGCCCTCGTGCCACTCGTTGAACGAGGTGATCGACACCCAGCTCGGCGGGCCGCCATTGGCCGCCGCGAGGACGTTGCCCCACTGGTGGTCGTAGGTCGCCCCGTTCTCGCGGGACAGGGTCGGCGTCGTGTTGCCCGGCACCGCCCGGTCGTCGATGTAGCCGGGGCCGATCGACGGCGCCCAGACCAGGCCGTTCGCCTTGCAGTACGCGTGCGCGTTCGCCCAGCCGGGCGCGGTGTTCCCGGCGATCGCGTCGTACGTGTACATCCCGCCGAAGTGGGCCACCTTCGAGGTGTCCGTGGTCTGCGCCAGGATGATGTTGTTCGCCCGCAGCGGCCCGATGGGTGCCCAGTCGGTGATGCGCAGGCTCTCGAACACGTAGAACGCGGGCCGGTTGCCGTGCGCGGTGTCGCGGTAGTACGCCGCGTGCGACCCGTACCGGCTGTTGAGGTAGTTGACGTCGGCGACGGTGGACGCGGCGGTGCGCCCGCTGTAGGGCTCCAGGTGCCAGGCGACCTTGATCCCCGCTGCCGCGGCGGCGTCGAGCACCCGCGGGACCAGCCGGTCCTCGTAGGAGTTCTGCCCCCACCAGCTGTACACGATCACGCCGACCCCGGCCTGGGCGATCCAGGCCAGGTGCTGGTTGATCGCGTTGACGTCGCCGGAGTCGTAGGCGCCGAGCTTCGGGTACAGGTTCGCCCCGATGCCGGTGGGCGGGGTGTGCCCGCCCTGCTGCCAGTGCCGGTACGACCCGTTCACGGCCGGGCTGCCGTACCACGAGTAGTAGAAGATGTGCACGTTGGACGCGAGTGGTGCGGCGGCCGCGGCCTGTGCCGCGAGAGGAGCCGCCGCCGGCGGGGGCGCCGACGCCCGCGCGGGAGTCCCCGCGAGCGCCAGCAGCCCCACCGCCAGGAGCAGGGCGGACCAGGTCCGCCGTAGTCGGTTCATGGTCAGCCTCCTACTGGGTGATGAGGTCGAACTTCTCCCACGGGCCGATGGCCGTGCGGTTGGCGATGAGCGGGTTGGCGCCGGAGTTCTCCGCGGCGACGTACATGCCGTTGACCGTGGCGCGCAGGCTGACGCTGCCGTCGGAGTTGTTGACCAGCGTGAACGTCTCCCAGGAGCCGGCGGTGGCCCGGTTGGCGATCAGGTTGCCCGCGCCCGCGTTCTCGGCGCAGACGAACATGTTGTTGGCCTTCGAGCGCAGCGCGTAGTTGCCGCCGCCCAGGCTGACCAGGTCGTAGCGCTGGGTCGCGCCGATCGTGGTGGAGTTGGCGATCAGCGCCGTGGTGGCGTTGGCCGCGGTGACGTACTGGTTGTTGACCCGCGCCCGCCACGCGACCACCGGGGTGGTCGGCGCGCTGCCCGTGGTGAGGGTGAACGAGTCGACGTCGAACAGGTTGCCCGCGCCGCCCTTGAACACCAGGTACAGCGTGGTCGCCCCGGCCGGCAGCGCGGTCAGGTTGGCGCTGACGCTGGTGAACGTCTCCCAGCTGCCGGTCACCGGCACGGTCACCGTACCGTGCAGGGTGCCGGTCGCCGAGCCGGTGCGCACCTCGATGGTGCCGCCCGCGCCCGCCGAAGCGGCCCGCACGCTGATCTGGGTCGCGTTGGACACGTTGTACGGCGTGTACGCGATCCAGTCGTTGTTCTCGATGAAGCCGGCGGTGCGCCCGCCCTCGGCCGCCGCGTGGTCGGCCAGCTGCACGCCCGACTGCGAGCTGAAGTGCTCGCCCTGCCGCTTCTTCGGCTGCAGGGTGCGGGTGCTGCGCGAGGTGAGCCCGCCGTTGTCGGTGTAGCCGGCGTCGAAGACGCCGAAGATGTTCGCCGCCGCGTCGTGCTCACCGTCGACCGGGATGGTGATGGTGCCGGAGCAGCCGGTCTTCGAGGTGATCTGGTGGGCGTGGCTGTCGTGGCCCAGCGAGTACGTCACGGTCACCCGCGAGCAGTCGATGGTGCCGTCCTCCGGGTCGCTGACGGTGACCGTGAACGGCACCGTGTCGCCGAAGTTGAACAGCTGCCCGTTGCCGGGCGTGGTCAGGTTGATCGTCGGCGCCGCGTTGCCGACCGTGATCACCAGGCTCGCCGTGCCGGTCAGGCCGCCGGGGTCGGTCACCCGCAGGGTCGGGGTGTAGGTGCCGTTGGTGGTGTACGTCTTCGTCGGGTTCGCGGCCGTCGACGTGGTGCCGTCGCCGAAGGTCCACAGGTAGCTCAGCGCCCCGCCCTCCGGGTCGGAGCTGCCCGCCGAGGAGAAGTTCACGGTCAGCGGGTTCGGGCCGGACGTACGGTCGGCGGTGGCCCGCGCGACCGGGCTGCGGTTGCCGCCGCCGATGTACTCGATGCGCCACAGGCCCTGGTTGTTGGAGCCGGTGCCGTAGTCGAGCACGTACAGCGCGCCGTCCGGGCCGAAGGCCATGTCCATGACCTGGGTGCCGGTCCACGGGAACGCCGAGATCTCGCCGGGCGTGCCGTCGGCGTTGAGCGCGATCGCCTTGATCCAGCGGCGGCCGTACTCACCGGCGAAGTAGCGCCCGTCCATCGACTGCGGGAACTTGATCGCCGAGGTGGACGAGGCGTTGTACCGGTAGACCGGGCCGCCCATCGGCGACTCCGAGCCGGTGCCGAACTCGGGCGGGGTGCCCGCGTCACCGGCGTAGCGGATCCAGGCCGGCTTGGCGGCGGGCAGCGTGGCCTGACCGGTGTTGCGGAAAGAGTTGTTGGCCGGGCCGCCCGCGCAGTTGTACTTGGCCTGCGACGGGCCGGACGGGAACGTGTACTCGTTGTAGGTCTCGGTGCTGGTGTTGGTGCCGGTGCAGTACGGCCAGCCGTAGTTGCCCGGCGCGGTGATCCGGTTGAACTCGACCTGCCCCTGCGGGCCGCGGGTGGAGCTGGTGGTGCCCGCGTCCGGGCCGTAGTCGCCGAGGTAGACGATGCCGGTGGCCTTGTCCACGCTCATCCGGAACGGGTTGCGGAAGCCCATCGCGTAGATCTCGGGCCGGGTGTTCGCCGTCCCGGGCGCGAACAGGTTGCCCGCCGGGATGGTGTAGCTGCCGTCGGCCTGCGGCTTGATGCGCAGCACCTTGCCGCGCAGGTCGTTGGTGTTGCCCGAGGTGCGCTGCGCGTCGAACTGCGGGTTGCGGTCGGTGCGTTCGTCGATCGGGGTGTAGCCGCTGGACTCGAACGGGTTCGTGTCGTCGCCGGTGGTCAGGTAGAGGTTGCCCGCCGCATCGAAGTCGATGTCGCCGCCGACGTGGCAGCACTGGCCGCGGTCGTTGTCGACCTGGAGGGTGATCCGCTCGCTGGCCAGGTTGACGGTGTCGTCGGAGTTGAGCGTGAACCGGGACAGGCGCAGGTGGCCCTTCCAGGTGTTCCAGGTCGCGGTGGTGCCGGTGACCGGGGCGTCGCCGGCCGGGGTGCTCAGCGGCGGCGAGTAGTAGACCCAGATGAAGCGGTTGGTGGCGAAGCCCGGGTCGACCGCGATGCCCTGCAGGCCCTCCTCGTCATGGGTGTATACCGACAGCTTGGCCGCCTGCCGGGTGTTGCCGTTGACGTCGGTGACCCGGATCGTGCCGTCCCGGGCGGTGTGCAGCACCGACCGGTTCGGCAGCACGGCCAGTGACATCGGCTCGCCCAGCTCGGCCGAGCCGGTGGCCAGCGACACCTGCTGGTAGTCGGCGGCCGGGATCGGTGCCGCCGTCGCGGCGGGCGCTCCCGCCGCGACGGAGACCGCGAAGCTCGCGGCCAGGGTGGCGACGGCTGTGGACCACAGCCGCCACCGGGGGACGTGTCTCATCGAGGGGTTTCCTTCCGGGGGTGAGAACCCGGCGCGCGGGGCACGCGCCGGGGCGGGACGGGGAAGGTCAGTTGCGTTCGGCCGTCGGCGTCACCCGCCACCAAGGAGGTAAGCGAAGCGAAGCCGACGACCGGCGGGTGACGCCGACTGCAGAGGCCGAACGCCGCACGCGCGGAGCGTGTGCCAGCAGCTCAGCTCAGCTGCCGTAGATGTCGAGCTCCCAGAGGGAGTAGCCCCACTGGGTGGCGCGCTGGGTGCCGTTGATCCGCACGTAGCGGCCGTTGCCGGAGACGGTCAGGTCGTCGACGCCGCCGTCACCGGTGGTGGTGGAGTAGATCGAGGTCCAGGTGCTGTTGTCGTTGGAGACCTGCACCTGGTACGCCCGGCCGTAGGCCGTCTCCCAGCTGAGCCGGACCCGGCTGATCACCTTCGCCGCGCCGAGGTCGACGGTGATCCACTGCGGGTCGCTGTAGGCGCTGCCCCAGCGGGTGCCGGTGTTGCCGTCCACGGCGTTGGCGCCGTTGTGCGCGCTGCCGGGCTCCACGCTGGAGACCGTCACCGGGCGGTTGCGCGACAGCAACTGGGGGCCGCTGGCCGGGGTGCCGTAGACGTTCAGGTCCCACAGCGAGTAGCCGTACTGGGTGAGGCCGCGCTGGGTGCCGTTGACCCGCACGTACCGGCCGGTGCCGGACACCGTCAGGTCGTCCACGCCGCCGTCGCCGGTGGTCGTGGTGTAGACGTTCGTCCAGGTGGCGTTGTCGGGCGAGGTCTGCACCTGGTACGCCCGCGCGAAAGCGGCCTCCCAGTTCAGCCGGACCCGGTTGATGGTGTACGAGCCGCCGAGGTCCACGGTGATCCACTGCGGGTCGGCGTACGCGCTCCCCCAGCGGGTCGCCGCGTTCCCGTCCACGGCGTTCGCGGCGACGTGCGCGCTGCCGGGCTCCACGCTGGACGCCGTGGCGGTCTTGCCCTGGGCGATGTCCGTGGCGGGCGGCGTGCCGCCGTCGGTCTTGATGCGGATGTTGCGGTAGTTGATGTCCGCGCCGGTGCCGTCGTTCTGCACGCCGATGTACCCGTTGGCGATCGCCCGCGAGCTGGTGTAGTCGTTGATCTTCACGCCGTTGAGCCAGATCTCGACCCGCTGGCCGTGCAGCCCGATCTCGTAGGTGTTCCACTGGCCGGGCGGGTTGAGCGCGGCGGCGCGGGCGGTGGTGTTCGGCGCCTGGAAGCTGTACACGCTGCCCGTGGTGCGGCTCGGGTCGGCGTCGGTGGCGTCGATCTGGATCTCGTGCCCGGCGTTGACCGGCCCCCACGGGTCGTTGCCCGGGTCGGGGAAGCCGATGAACACGCCGCCGTTGTCGTCGCCCGGCATCATCCAGTCGACCTTGAGCGAGTAGTTGGCGTAGGTGCGCACCGGGAACCACAGCAGACCCATGCCGCCGAACGAGGTCAGCGTCTCGTTGGCCAGCGTGAACCCGCCAGGTCCGGCCATGCGCCACTGGTTCAGGCTCGCCTGGGTGCCGTCGAAGATCGCGGTGTAGCCGGTCTCCGGGCGGCAGTCGGCGGGCTTGGCCCCGGCCGCGATCTGGATGCCGCCGAGCAGCATGGTGCGGAAGTTCGCGTCGGCGTAGGTCTCCTCGGTGTGCCCGAGGCCGGTGTACCAGGATCGGCCGCCGCCGTAGTTCTGGCACCAGGTGATCGGGTGGTCGCCCATGGTCCCGCCCGAGTACGACGACTCGACCAGGCTGGACAGCACCTTCACGTTGCCGCGCGGGTTGGCGCGGTAGTTGTACCACTCGTCGGTGCGGGTCCAGGTCGGCGGCAGGTGCGCGGTGGAGATGTTCGCGCGGTCCTCGACCCGGATGGTGGCCTGCTGCGTGGCCGGGTGCGAGGCGAAGTACGCCCCGACCAGGCCGCCGTACCAGGACCAGTCGTACTCGGTGTCGGCGGCGGCGTGGATGCCGACGTAGCCGCCGCCGGAGGCGATGTAGCTCTGGAACGCGGCCTCCTGCGTCGTGTTGAGCACGTCGCCGGTGGTGGAGAGCCAGATGACGGCCTGGTACTGGGCCAGGTTGGCGGTGGTGAACTGGGCGGCGTCCTCGGTCGCGGTGACCGTGAAGCCGTTGGCGGTGCCGAGTGCCTGGATGGCGGCAATGCCGTTGGGGATGGACGAGTGGCGGAAGCCGGCCGTCTTGGAGAAGACCAGCACCTTCGTCAGCGGTGCGGCGGACGCGGGCAGCGGCGCCGCCAGCGCCGTGCCGGCCGCCAGCGCGAGGCCGGCGACCACGGACAGAAACCTTCTGCGCATCAGTGCTCCTTGGATCGGGTGGTCCAGGTCGGGGAGGTGCCTGTGCGGGGCGGGGAGGCGGTCGCACACGCCGCCTCCCCGCGTCGGGTCAGGACCCGTAGACGTCGAACTCCCACAGCGAGTAGCCCCACTGGGTGGCGCGCGCCGTGCCGTTGATCCGGACATAGCGGCCGGAGCCGGAGACCGTGAGGTCGTCGGTGCCGCCGTTGCCGGTGGTGGTCGACGAGACCGTGGTCCAGCTGCTGTTGTCGTTCGAGACCTGCACCTGGTAGGCGGTGGCGTACGCGGCCTCCCAGTTCAGGACCACGCGGCTGATCGACCGGTTCTGGCCGAGGTCCACGGTGATCCACTGCGGGTCGCTGTAGAGGCTGCTCCAGCGGGTGGCCGTGTTGCCGTCCACCGCGTTGGCCGCGACGTTCGTACCGGCCTCGGTGCTGGACACGGTGACCGGGCGGCCGCGCGACAGCAGGGTCGTGCCGCTGACCGGGGACCCGTAGACGTTCAGGTCCCAGATCGAGTAGCCGTACTGGGTCAGGCCGCGCTGGGTGCCGTAGACGCGCACGTAGCGGCCGGTGCCGGTGACGTTGAGGTCGTCCACGCCGCCGTCGCCGGTGGCGGTGGAGAAGACCGACGTCCAGGCGCTGTTGTCACTGGACACCTCGACCCGGTAGGCGCGCCCGAAGGCGGCCTCCCAGTTGATCCGGACCCGGTTGAGCGTGTACTGCTGGCCCAGGTCCACGGTGATCCACTGCGGGTCGGCGTAGAGGCTGCTCCAGCGGGTGGCGGAGTTGCCGTCGACCGCGTTGGCGGCGACGTTGGCCCCGGCCTCGGTGCTGGACGCGGTCACCGGGCGGCCCTGCGCCAGGTCGCTGCCGCCGCCCGGCGGGGTGGTGCCCACGCCGCTGCCGATGAACGTGTAGCTGTCCACGTCGTACAGCGCGCCGGTGCCCGAGCCGGTGAACACCAGGTACAGGTCGTGCGTGCCGTCGTCGGGCTTCGTCACCGGGGCGGTCAGCTCGGTGTAGTTGTCCCAGCCGCCGGTGCTCGGCACGGTGATCCGGGCCACCTCGGGGCCGGTCGTCGAGTCGTACCGGAAGGACAGCACGCCGCCCGCGTTGGCCGAGGAGACCCGGGCCTTGACGCTGGTGATGCCCTTCAGGCTGACCGCGTGGTGCCGGACCGACTCGCCGTTCTGGATGTCGCCGAGCCGCTGGCCGCCCTCGGCGGCGGCCTGGGCGACCACGCGCGGCCCGTTCAGGGTCACGTAGTGCTCGGCCTGCCACTGCTTGGGCCACAGGGTGAGCTGCTGCTCGCCGGTCAGCGGCACGGTGCCGGTGGCGCCGCGGTCGGTGTAGCTGCCGCGGACCACGAAGAACTGCACCGCGTCGAGCCCGGCGTGGATCGGGCCGGTGTTGAAGGTGAAGCCGCAGCCGGTGCCCTGGCCCTCCTCGTGCGCGTGCTCCTGGTGGCCCAGGGCCACCCGGACCACCACGTTGCCGCAGGCGATGGTGCCGTCCTGCGCGTCGGTGGAGGAGGCCGTGGCGGTGATGTTGTCGCCCCAGCCGTAGACGCCGCCGTTCGGGATGGACCCGACGGTGGTGACCGGCCGGTTGTTGCCGACCACGATCGGCAGCACGGTGGTGCCGGAGCGGCCGGTGCCGTCGTTGACGGTCAGCCGGGCGCGCTTGTCGCCCACGGTGGTGTACGTGTACGACGGGTTCGCCGCGGTGGAGTCCGTGGTCCCGTTGTTGTCGAAGTCCCAGGCGTAGGTCAGCGGGTCGCCGTCGGGGTCGCTGCTGCCCGCGCTGGAGAAGGTCACCGCGAGCGGCGCGAGGCCGTTGTCCCGGTTGGCCGTGGCCACGGCGATCGGCGAGCGCCCGCCCGCCACATAGTTGATTTTGTACAGGCCCGCCGCGACGTCGCCGGAGAAGTATCCGTTGCCGTACTCGAGCAGGTAGAGCGAGCCGTCCGGCCCGAACTCCATGTCGATCGGGTGCACCAGCTGCATCCCGGCCACGACCGGCTCGATGACCGTCGGGTTGCCGGTCGCCGCGTTGCCGTTGCTGAACTGGACCTCCTTGATCCAGTTACGGCAGTACTCGGTGATGATCAGCTTGTTGTCGTAGTACTGCGGCCACTTCACGTCCGAGACCAGGTTCGGGTTGTAGTGGTAGACCTCGGCGTGGTTGGGCGAGCCGCAGCCGCCGGGGTTGTCCAGGGCGGGCCAGTCGACGCTGCCGCCGTGCTGCTCCCACACCAGCGCGCCCTTGGTCGCCGGGAGCTGCTGCAGGCCGGTGTTGCGGGGCGAGTTGTTGACCGGGCCGGTGCTGCCGCCGCACGGGAACCAGCCGCGCGGGCTGTTGGTGGCGAAGTCCCAGTCGTTGTAGGCGACGTTCGGGCCGCCGCAGTACGGCCAGCCGTAGTTGCCGGGCCCGCTCGCGCGGTTGTACTCGTCGTAGGCGGCCGGGCCCCGGTTGGGGATGGTGGCGCCCGCGTCCGGGCCGACCTCGCCCCAGTAGAGGGTGTTGTTGGCCTGCTTGTCGACCCAGATGCGGTACGGGTTGCGTACGCCCATGATGTAGATCTCGGGCCGGGTGCCGGCCGTGCCCTGGGCGAACAGGTTGCCCGGCGGGATGGTGTAGGTCCCGTTGCTCTCCGGGTGGATCCGGTTGATCTTGCCGCGCAGGTCGTTGGTGTTGCCCGAGGTGCGCTGCGCGTCGTACTGCGCGTCCCGGCTGGTCCGCTCGTCGATCGGGGCCATGCCCGCCGAGTCGCCGCCGGAGTTGGTGTTGTCGCCCACCGCGAAGTAGAGGTTGCCGGCCGAGTCCCAGGTCATCGAGCCCGCGGAGTGGCAGCACAGCCGCCGCTCGGTGGGCCACTCGATGAGCTTGGTCTCGCTGGCCGCGTCCAGCACCAGCGTGCCGGTGTTGAAGGTGAACCGGCTGATCCGGTTGACCAGCGGCGTGGCCACCGGCGAGTAGAACAGGTACACCCAGCGGTTCGTGGCGAACTGCGGGTGCAGCGTGATGCCGATCAGGCCGTCCTCGAACCGGGCGTCGAGCTGCAGGGTCAGCGCCACGGTGGTCGAGTTGGTGGCCGGGTTGAACAGGCGCACCTGGCCACCGCCGGAGCTGGTGCCCCGGTTGATGTAGAGGACCTTGCCGTCGGGCAGCACGGACAGCTCGATCGGCTCGCCCATGGACAGCCCGCCGTCCAGCTTCACCTTCTCGAAGCTGCTGGTCGGGGGCGGTGCGGCGGCCGCCGGGGCGGGTGCGGCGGTGACGCTGACGGCGCTGGCCGTGAGGCTGGCCAGCAGCAGCATGGCCAGGCCCGCGGCGAGGCGGGGTCGGGTACTTCGTGGCATGGCGACGCTCCGGTGGGGGTCGGCGGGGATCGGGCGGGCGACCTCGGGGGTGCGCACGGCCCATCGGCCGACCTGCCACCGCGACTGCGGCGCAGGAGGTGGTGCTTCGGCGACGGGTGCGGCCATGACGCGTTCCCTCGGGTCGGGACCCGGACGGTGCCCCGTGCCGCCCGTGGAGGCGGTGCGCGGAGAGCGGCCGGGCCACCGGGCCGCCGCGGTGGTGCCGCGAGGACCCGGACGTCGGTCCGGAGCCGGGTCGCCGAATGACCGGCTCCGAGATGGCGGTGCGGGGGGCCGGACGGACGCGGCCCCCCGCACGAATCAGAGTGTGATCATGTCGAACTTCTCCCACGGCCCGATGGCCGTGCGATTGGCGATGAGCGAGCCCGCACCGGCGTTCTCGGCCACCACGTAGAGGTTGTTGACCGTGGCCCGCAGGCTCACCGTGTTGTCGGAGTTGCGGACCAGCGCGAACGTCTCCCAGGAGCCGGCCGAGGCGCGGTTGGCCAGCAGCGGGTTGGCGCCCGCGTTCTCGGCGCAGACGAACTGGCCGTTGCTGCGAGCCTTGAGCGCGACGTTTCCGCCGCCGAGGTCGACCACCTCGAACTGCTGGGCGGTGCCGGTGGTCGTGGAGTTGGCGATCAGCGCCGTGGTGGCGTTGGCCGCGGTGACGTACTGGCCGTTGGCCAGGGCGCGCAGCGCGACATAACCCGTGGGCTGCGGGTTGCCGCCGCCGGTGGTGACGCGCAGCGCGTCCACGATCGCCACCGAGGTGGTCTTGTTGACGATGCGGATCGTGTGCTGCGCGTTGGCCAGGCCGGTCTTCGACCAGACCACCACCTGCGCCTGCCGCGCGCCGGACACGTTCAGGTTGACGTTGGCCTGGAACACGCCGTCGAGGTACACGTCGACGTTGCCCATGTCGCTGAACCGCTCAGACAGGTACTCGATGCCGGTGCCGGTGAAGGTGTAGCTGGCCGCGGCGTTGACGGTGTTGGTGTGGTGGGTGTCGTCGTTGTAGTCGCCGTAGCCCCGGCCGGTGGTGTGGTACCACCCGGCGTCGTAGGTCAGCTCGGTGTTGTTGACCAGCCCGCCTCCGCCGCCGGTGCCCAGGCCCAGCGTCGAGGCGGTGTTGCGCAGCGACTTGGCGTCGTTGTTCTGCGTGCCGGTCAGCGTGGCCGTGGTGTAGTTGGCCAGCGGCTTGGCGGTGCGCTCGACCACGTACACCGTGTTCGCGGCGGTGGCGAAGCTGATCTCCGCCGCGCTGGACGTCGTGATGATCGCGTTGTCGCTGGTGCGGCGCACCCGGACCTGCTGGGTGCCCCACGGGTTGACCACCGTGGCGTTCTTGCCGAACTGGCTGCGCAGGCCCACGTACTTGATCTCGCCGGCCTCGCGCTCCGAGCTGACCAGGAAGCCGTCCTTGGCCAGCAGCGTGAACTTGCCGACGAAGGACGAGTCGGTCGGCACCGCCGGGAACACCCTGATCTTGTCGTTGTAGCTCTGCATCAGCGACTCGTTCATGGCGACCAGGTGGATGCCCAGGTACTCGAACACCCCGTTGGTGTTGTTGGTCATGCCGTTGGGGTAGTTCTGGTAGCGCTGCAGCATCAGCTTCATGCCGTTGAACGCCTGGTCGCCCAGGCCCAGCCGGGCCGCCTGCGCGTGGTCGTTCGCCCACACGTTGCTGTACGGGTTGGGCCGCACGTTCCAGGTGTTCAGCGCGGTGCCGTAGTCGGCGTAGCCGATGCCGGTGCGGTCGTAGGGCCAGATCAGCTCGGCCGACACGTTCTCACCGTTGCGCGTGGGCGACGTCGGCGGGTCGTGCGGCAGCCAGGCGTTGTTGGAGATCTGGTACGGCCACAGGTTGTCGACCAGGTTCTGCCAGCCGGCGCGCAGCCCGCTGTCGAGGCCGAGCTGCGTGCTGACCTGGATGGTCAGCGGGGCCAGCAGCCGCACCGCGGCCAGGTCCGTGATCGCGTTGCGCACGTCCCAGTAGGTCTCGTGCGCGTTGCTGTTGACCATCTGGTACTTGCCGTTGATCAGCTGGAACCGGTTCTGGTAGAAGCGCAGCGCGTCCTTCAGGTACGGGTACACCGTGTTCTGCAGGTACGCGGTGTCGTTGGTGTACCGGTACTGCAGGTACATGTTGTACGCGGCCTCGGTGCCGGTGGAGTAGATGTCGTTGACGTAGTCGCTGTTGATGGTGCCGCGGGCGTTGCCGTCCCAGCCCATCGTCTCCGGCACCCACAGCGAGTCCGTGCCGTACCTGGTCTGCGTGTACGCCTTGAGCGCGGCGTAGTTGCGGCTGTAGAGCCGGTTGAACACCGCCATCATGTCGGCGTGGTTGCTGGCCAGGAACGAGTTGTAGACGTCGCGCTGGTTCCAGTACCAGTACCCGTTGCTCCACTTGGTCTGGTCGCCGGTCGCCCGGAACACGCCGTTGATGAAGTGCACCGGGTAGTTGCCGAACCCGCCCGCCGCGATCATGTACGTGGACAGGTAGTACACGTTCTCCAGGTAGTCGGCCTCGCCGTTGGAGTTCGAGTACTGCACGAACGACTTGCCCCAGAAGTTGTGCCACCAGTTCTTGTAGTTGGTGAACGTCGTGCTGTAACCAGTGGACTTCGCCGAGTTCAGCTGGTTCTTGGCCTGGGCGACCGAGTCGAGGTTCGGGGAGTTGATCCGGCTGGCCGCGGTGAACCAGATGGTGTAGCTCGACGTCGGCGTGATGCTCAGCCGCACCCGGGTCCCGTTGACCACCGACGCCGTGTACGACGCACCCTCGACCGTGGCGGCGAAGGTGTAGCCGAAGTTGTTCGGGTCGGCCTGGCCCCGGCTGAACCACGCGGCCGAGGAGTCGCTGCCGGTGGACACGGTGCGCCAGGTGGTCAGGTTGGGCACGTCGGCGCTGTTGGAGACCCCGTTCGGGTCCCACAGGCTCAGCTCCAGCGTCGCGCTCGACACCCCGCCACGGGCGTCGTCGACGTGGATGCCCATCACCTCGGAGCCGGGCGAGCCCATCATGGTGACAGTGCGGTTGCTGTCGTACTTCGTGGTCAGCGTGCCGTCGTACAGCGACAGGCGCTGCTGGAAGGTGCTGGAACCGGAGTCCAGGGCCGGGCTGGTGTTGAAGTTGAGCATGCCGGCCGCGAACGCCGACTGCTGCGACAGGTCCACGCCGGACACCTGGGCGGTGATCCCGTTGGCGGACCAGACCATGGCGCCGGTCTTGCCGTTGCCGACGGTGAGGCCGTGCAGCGGGTTGGTGTTCTGGCGGTTGTAGACGACGTCGTGCTTGGACAGGTATCCGGCGTAGTTGACGTTGAGCGCGCCGGTGGAGCTGTTGAACGCGGCGTCGGTCGGCGACGCCAGGGCGGGAGCGGCGGGGGCGGCCGCGCCCAGGCCGGCGGCGACGAGCGCCGCGACGGCCAGTCGTAGCGACTTGCTGAGGTTCATGGGGGTATGACCTCCGCGAGATGGGGGCAGAGTTTCCGGCCTGTTACCGGACCGTGTATGAAATATCCTATAGGATAGAGGAAGATCAGGTTAAGACATGTCGCTGTTTATATGGAAATTGGTGGGCTCAGTGGATTCCTGAGCGATCCTGTTGCCTCAGGCCGATCTGCTCGCCACGAATTCCGCCAGCCCCGCCAGCGCCTGCCGCGCGTCCGGCGCGAGATCCAGGAAGTCCAGCGCACGCAGCGACTCCGCCCGCGCCGCCGCGATCCGCTCCTCCACCGCCGCCAGCGCCCCACTGCCGGCCACCGCCTCCCGCACCAGCCGTGCCCCCGGCTCGTCCAGCTGCGGATCCCCCACGTGCGCCGACAGCACCGCACGCGATCGCACGTCGGCGCGCGCGTACGCCTCCGCCAGCAGCTGCGTCGGCTTGCCCTGGCGCAGGTCGTCCAGGGTGGACTTGCCCGTGCGCGCCGGGTCGCCGAACACCCCCAGCACGTCGTCGCGCAGCTGGAACGCCTCGCCCAGCGGCTCGCCGTACGCGGCCAGCCCGTCCAGCACCGCGTCCGGCGCCCCGGCCAGCGTCGCCCCGATCTGCAGCGGCCGCACCACCGAGTAGCGCCCCGTCTTCAGCTGCACCACCCGCGCCGCGCGGGCCGGCGCGCCCGGCCCGAAGTCGGCCATCGCCTGCGCGACGACCTCCAGATACTCCCCCGCCACCGCCTCGGTGCGCATCACCGCGAACAGGCGCCGCGCCTGCGCCAGCCGCACCGGCTCCACCGGGCACCCGGCCAGCAGCTCCTCGGCCCACATCGCGCACAGGTCGCCGCAGAGCAGCGCGGTGTTGCGCCCGAACGCCCGCGCGTCCCCGCGCCAGCCCGCGCGCGCGTGCGCCGCCGCGAACTCCTCGTGCAGCGACGGCGCGCCCCGGCGGCGGGTGCCGTCGTCGATCAGGTCGTCGTGGATCAGCGCGAAGCAGTGGAACAGCTCCAGCGCCGCGCCCGCGGTCACCGCGCGCTGGTCGTCGGCCTGCTCCGCCGGGGCCGCCGTGCCGCGCCAGGCCCAGTAGCAGAACGCCGGCCGCAGCCGCTTCCCCCCGCTCAGGATGAACCGCCGCAGCGAATCCAGCATCGGCCGCAGGTCCTCGTCGGGCCACAGCAGCCGCTGCCCGTCCACGAACCCGGCCAGCACCGCGTCGATCCGCGCGGCCAGCGGCGTCGGCGCGGGCGCGAGCGTCACGGCGCGCTCCCCACACCCGCGGGTCCGGAGTGCAGTTTCGGGGAAACTGCACGAATCCTCACCCCAGACCCTGTACTTTCCCCGAAACTGACGCGCCCACCGGCGTGGGCCCCCACCCGCGTAGCGAGCGCCCACCCCACGGGCGTGCCCGCGCGGCCGCCCTGCAGTTTCGGGGAAACTGCACGAATCCCAGCGACCCACCCTGCAGTTTCCCGGAAACTGCCACACCCCGGCGTCATGGCGTGCTCCCGGCGAGGCGGAGGAGGAGGGCCTTGACGTCGGTGGCGGCGATGCGGTCGACGGCGGGGCCGGGGTCGGAGCACAGGAGCAGGGGTGCGTCGTCGGGACCGGGTGGGAGCAGGCCGTGGGAGCCCCGGATCGCCGACGCGCCCGCGTCCAGGCCGATCACGTTCATGCGGTAGCGCATGCCGAGCTTCTTGCGGACCAGCGCCTTCGCGGCACGGGCCTTGGCGGCGCCGGGGCTCGCCGGGTCGAAGAACAGCTCGGCGGGGTCGTAGCCGGGCTTGCGGTGGATCTCGACGTGGGTGGCGAAGTCGGGGGCGCGCTTGTCGTCGAGCCAGTAGTAGTACGTGAACCAGGCGTCGGGCTCGGCGAGCAGCACCAGCTCGCCGCTGCGGGCGTGGTCCAGCCCCTGCTCGGCCTTGCCGGACTCGTCGAGCACCTGCCCGACGCCGGGCAGCTCCGCGCAGATCTTCGCGACGGCGGCCAGGTCGGCGGGGTCGCGTACGTACACATGCGCGATTTGATGATCGGCGACGGCGAACGCGCGCGAGGTGAACGGGTCCAGGTACTCCATTCCGTCCTGGGTGTGCACGTGCAGCAGCCCGGCGGCGCGCAGCGCCCGGTTGACGTGCACGGGGCGGGACACGTCGGTGATGCCGTACTCCGAGAGCGCGACCAGCGTCGCCCCGCGCGCGGCGGCGGCGTCGAGCAGCGGGCCGAGGACCTCGTCCAGCGCGGCGGCGGCCTGGGCCGAGCGCGGGTCGGCCGGGCCGAAGCGCTGCAGGTCGTAGTCGAGATGCGGCACGTACACCAGGGTCAGGTCCGGGTCGCGGGTCTGCATGACGTGCACCGCCGCCTCGGCGATCCACTTCGACGAAGGCAGGCCCGCGCCCGGACCCCAGTACGTGAACAGCGGGAACTCGGGCAGCTCGTCGTGCAGCTCGGCCGGGATCGTGTAGCAGTCCGGCTCCTTGCGGCCGTCGGCGCGGTAGATCGGGCGCGGCGTGATCGTCCAGTCGACGTCCGCGCCCATGGCGTACCACCAGCAGATGTTCGCCACGGTGTAGCCGGGGCGGTCCCTGCGGATCGCGTCCCAGACCCGCTCGCCCTCGATGAGCGCGTGGCTCTGCCGCCACAGCAGCACCTCGCCGAGGTCGCGGAAGTACCACCCGTTGCCGACGATGCCGTGCTGCGCCGGGGTGCTCCCGGTCAGGAACGTCGCCTGCACCGAGCAGGTCACGGCCGGCACGACCGGGTCGAGGCGCGCAGTGAAGCCGTCCGCGCACGCGGCGCGCAGCCGGGGCATGCGCGCGAGCAGCCGTGGCGTCAGCCCGACGACGTCCAGCACCACCAGCGGATTGATCCGGTCCATCACGACACTCCCAACGCGGCGAACTGTTCCCGGGCGAAGGCAAGCTCGGCGGCGATGCCCGCGGCCAGCCCCGCGTCGTCGGCGGGGCGGGCCGCCGACGGCAGCACGTCCCAGGTGTAGGTCTCGACCTCGAAGTGGTCGCAGTCGGAGTTGGTGAGCAGCGCGGCCAGGCCCTCCTGCAGCACCTGGGTGCTGGTGCGCAGCGGTTCGAGGGCGGCGGCGTGCAGCGGCGCGTGGAAGTGGATGCGCCACGGGCCGGGCGCCTCCGAGGCCAGCGCGAGCGGCAGGTCGTCGAAGCGCTCCCCCGCCGAGCTGCGGGTCTGGTGCAGGAAACGCGGCTCGGCGTATGCCGCGAGCACCTCCCGGGCCGCCTGCGGGTCCTCGACCTCCAGCGCCTGGGACACCTGCACCTTGACCACGGGCACCCCGGCCGACTTGAGCTTGGCGACCGCGTCGGCCGGGTCCTCCCAGCCGCAGGCCAGGTGCGCGAGGTCGACGCATACCCCCAGATGCTCGTCGGCGACGGCGGACAGCGCCGCGACGGCCTGGTCGGTGGACTCGACCACGCAGCCCGGCTCGGGCTCCAGCGCGACCCGGACCGTCCGGTCCAGGCGGGCGAGTCCGGCCGCCAGCTCGCCGAACTGGGCGCGGGCGGCGCCGAAGCGCCGCTTGTCCCAGGGCTCGCGCCAGGCCAGCGGCAGCGTCGAGATCGAGCCGCGGGCGGCGTCGTCGGGCAGCAGCTCGGCCAGCACCAGGGCCAGGTCGAGGGTGTACCGCAGCCGCCGCGGGTCGGTCCAGTCCGGCAGGTAGACGTCGTGCTTGACCACCGGGGCCTGGAACGCCTGGTAGGGGAAGCCGTTGAGGGTGACCGTCTCCAGGCCGCGCGCCGACAGCTCGGTCCGCAGCCGCCGGCGCAGCTCGGGCTGCTCGGCCAGGGCGCGGGCGACCGGGGCGGCCAGCCACAGGCCCAGCCCCAGCACGTCGGCGCCCAGGCGCTCGCGCACCGGCACCGCGAACCGGTCCAGCTGCGACAGCACCCCGTCGAAGTCCTCGGCCGCATGCACGTTCGTGCAGTACGCCAGGTGGACGGTGGTGCCGTCGGCGTCGCGCAGCCGCATCACGAACCCCCGCGCAGGATCGAGTTCCCGGCGAACGTCGCCTCGGCGGCGGCGTCCTCGTCGAGGTCGAGCCGGCCGGACTGCCCGTAGAACTCGACGGGGTTGCGCCAGAGCACGCGGTCCACGTCGTCGGCGCTGAACCCGGCCGCGAGCATCGCCTCGCCGGTGCGCAGGGTGAGCAGCGGATCGGACTTGCCCCAGTCGGCGGCGGAGTTGACGAGCATGCGCTCCAGGCCGTACTCGCGCAGGATGGCGACCATGCGCTCGGGCGACATCTTGGTGTCGGGGTAGATGGAGAAGCCCATCCAGCAGCCCGTCCCGGCGACCTCGCCGACGGTCGGCTCGTTGAGGTGGTCCAGCACCACCATGCCCGGGTCGATGCCGGACTCCTTGACCACATCGAGGCTGCGCCGGGTGCCGGTGACCTTGTCCCGGTGCGGGGTGTGCACCAGCGCGGGCAGCCCGTGCTCGCGGGCGAGCTGCAACTGGACCGCGAAGACCTCGTCCTCCTCGGCGGTCATCGAGTCGTAGCCGGTCTCGCCGACCGCGACGACCCGGTCCTTGGCCAGGTAGCGCGGCAGCAGCGGCAGCACCTCCCGGCAGCGCGGGTCGTTGGCCTCCTTCGGGTTCAGCGCGATGGTGCAGTGGTGCCGGATGCCGTACTGGCTCGCCCGGAACGGCTCCCACCCGATCAGCGCGTCGAAGTAGTCGGTGAACGAACCCGGGTTGGTGCGGGGCTGGCCGAGCCAGAAAGCCGGCTCGACCAGCGCTCGCACACCCGCCGCCGCCATCCGCTCATAGTCGTCGGTGGTGCGCGAGGTCATGTGGATGTGCGGGTCGAAGATGCGCATCAATGCAGCCTCTCCAGGAGTTCGACGGCGTCGGCGGGCATGGTGCGGCCGGCCGCTTCCCGCTCGTGGCGCAGGGCCGCGAGCATGCGGCCCAGCTCGGTGTCGGCGCGTTCGGCCAGCCCGTCCACCCCGGACAGCGGCAGGCCCATGAACACGCTCTTGAGCACGCCCTGGCGCCACTCGGCGGCGGGCAGGTCCCGCGCGCCGGGGCCGAGCGCGGCGGCGACCAGGCGGGTGTCGTTGCTGCGCAGCGCGTCGCGGACCAGGTCCGGAGCGGGGCAGGCCAGCAGCACGGCACGCTTCTCGTCGTTGTCGCCGTAGCGGTACAGCTCGGCGGCGGCGTCCGCGCCGGGCGCGGCGGCGTGCAGCAGGCGCACCCGGGCGTCCTCGGCGGCGGCGCGGCCCACGCCCCGGCGTGCGGCGGGCAGCAGCGTGGCGATCGCGGCCGGGTCGCGGGCGATCTTGTCGAGGGCGTCGCCGAGCCACTGCGCGGCGCGCAGGAAGGTCAGCGAGCGGGCCGCGACCTCGGGTGCGGCGTGCGAGTGCCGGGGCAGCTCGACGGCGACCAGGCCGGTGTATCCGGTGTCGGCCAGCGCGCGCAGCACCGGCGGGAAGTCGATCTCGCCCGTGCCGAACTCCAGGTGCTCGTGCACGCCGCGGCGCATGTCGTCGATCTGCACGTTGACCAGGTGCGGCCCGGCGATCCGGACGCACTCCTCGACGCCGACGGGCTCGTTGGCGCAGCAGTGGCCGATGTCGAGGGTGAGCTTGAGCTGCTCGCCGACGAGGTCGCGCAGCCGCTGCCAGTCGGCGAGGGTCTCGACGAGCATGCCGGGCTCGGGCTCGAAGCCGGGCGCGACACCGCGCTCGGCCGCGTAGGCGACGACCTCGGCGCAGCCTTCGGCCAGCAGCTGCCAGGCCACGTCGGCGGATACGTGCGCGGGACGGACCCCGGCCCAGAACGACACGGCTTCGGCGTTCAGCTCGGCGGCGATGTCGACGGCCCGTTTGAGGAAGTCGACGCGGCGGGGCGCGTCCTCGTGCAGGAAGGTGGGCGCGTGCTTGCGCCGGGGGTCGAGCAGGTAACGCGCGCCGGTCTCCACGACCACCGCCAGCTCCCGCTCCGCGAGCAGCCGTGCGGTCCGTGCCACCTGGTCTTTCACATCGATGGCGTACGGATCCACGTGCGCGTGGTCCAGCGTCAGCGCGACGCCGGTGTAGCCGAGTTCGGCGATCACGTCGAGGGCGTCGGCGAGCCGGTGGTTGGCGAATCCGTTGGTGCCGTAGCCGAAGCGCAGGCTCATGTCGGGGACACCTTTCTCGCGAGCTTCGCCCCGGCGGGGGCGGCGGTGGCGATCGCGGCCCCGAGCAGCGGCCGGCCGTCCCTGGCGATGAGCGCGCCCTGCAGCGCGGGCAGCGAGGTGATCCCGGCCCCGACCGCGGCGCGCACCCGCGGCGCGTCGGGCTGGCGCAGCACCTCGCGCTGGGCCCGGCCGAAGCGCACCGCATACCACGCCGCCAGCAGCACCGGCAGCGGCCCGCCGGACCGGCCCGCGGCCTGCGTGGCCACCGCGGCGGTCGCGCCCAGCGTCAGCGCGGGCAGCGTGCGGTCGGCGCCGGACACCTCCCGCCGCGACAGTGCGGTGACGGCGTACGTGTGCGCGGCGACGGCCAGCGCGGGCCGGGCGGCGCGGCGCAGGTCGCCGCCGCTGCCGCCCATGAGCACGTCCAGCCCCCGGCACAGCGCCATGCCCGCCGGACCCGCCGGGCTGTTCTTCCACTTCACGTCGTAGGTCCAGATGGCGCCCGCGAGCAGCGCGGCGGTGGCCAGGGTGCGCCGCCCGCCGCTGGCCCCGGCCAGCACCAGGCCCGCCGCGGTCAGGCCGCCCGCCACGGCCAGCGCCGTGTTCGGGCTGATCCGGCCGGACGGGATGGGGCGCTCGGGGCGCTCCTTCGCGTCCAGCTCGCGGTCGGCCCAGTCGTTGGCGGCCATGCCGCCCCAGTAGAGGCAGACCGAGGCGGCGGCGACCCCGGCGGTGCGGGCGCTGAGGCTGCCCGCCGCGACCGCGCCCGCCACGGCGTCACCCGGCACCGACAGCGCGGCGGGAGCGCGCACGAGCTGGGCGAGGTCGCGGAGTCTCATCGCGGCTGCGCCCCGTCCTGGTCCGCGACCCGGTCCGCGTGCTCGTCCGCCGCACCGCCGGGCCCGCCGGAGCCCGAGTCCGCTGCCGCGAGCGGCCACCCGTGCACCCAGCGGCAGAGCAGCTCCCACTGCTCGGCCAGGCCGTGCGGGACGTCGCCGAGCGGGTCTTTGAAGAAGTAGGCGAGCTGCGGCAGCGCCCCGTGCTCCCCCTGTGCGTGGGCGGCGGCGGTGAGCCGGGCCAGATCCAGCACCAGCGGGGCGGCCAGCGCGGAGTCGCAGCCGTGCCAGGTGAACTCCAGCCGCATCCGGCTGCCCAGGAAGCCGCTGAAGGTGATCAGGTCCCAGGCGGTCTTCAGGTCGCCGATGTCGGGCACGTAGTCGATGCGGGTGTGGCCCTCCGGCTCGTAGCCCAGCGTCTCCTTGAGCACCCGCTGCTTGCTGGCGACCTTGGCCGCGTTGGCGTCCGGCCGGGCCAGGGTCGCGCCGTCGCCGCCGCCGAGCAGGTTGGTGCCCGACCAGGAGCGCACCCGCAGGTTGCGCATCGCGAACATGGGCGCGAGCACCGACTTGAGCAGCGTCTCGCCGGTCTTGCCGTCGTGCCCGGCGTAGGGCACCCGGTGGTGGGCGGCGAGCTGGTCCAGCGCGGGCAGCCGTGCTCCGGTCGACGGGGTGAAGTCGACGTACGCGCAGCCCGTGGTGAACGCCGCGTACGCATACCGCGAGCTGGGCGGCAGCACCTGCTCGGTGTGCAGGGCGGCGGCCAGCGCGGCGGCGTCGGCGTGCGCGGGGTGCGGGGCGGCGAGCGGCTCGGTCGAGGACACGTTGACCACGACGACCCGCTCCAGACGGTGCCGGGCCCGGAAGTCGGCCAGATCGGCGGTGATCCGGGCGACGGTGTCGTGCTGCGTGCGGCCCTCGGGGGCCGCTCGGACCTCGGGTTCCATCGCGGACAGCTCGTCGGCGACGGCGGCGACCACCGCGGCGGGCAGCACGCCCGCGGCCACGAGCGCCTGTGCCTTCTTGACCAGGCCGACGCAGGACACGTCGTGTCCGCCGAAGACCAGTTCGGACAGCGCCGGCAGCGCCGGGTGGCGCAGCGCGGGCAGCTCGGTGACGCAGCCGACGGGCTCGGCGAGGGAGGCCCGGATCGCCAGCGCACCCACCATGCTGGTCACCGCGACCGATCCGCGGGCGCCGACGAGCCATATACCAGTACGCACAGGACCTCCTGTAACGCGTTCGTGGCGGCCATATTAAATCCACGCCAGCAAAAGTTTCTAGATAGAGATGCATACTTTTTTCTGATCTAGCAAAAGTTCGGCTGCTGTTGACAAATCGGAGGGCTGGATCGGACGGAAGGGACTTCCCCCGGCCGGACGATTCCTATAGGATTCGATGCCGATAGATATCGGATCCGTGTTCGGCGACCGGCTCCGGTTCGCGGGTGACCTCCGCGAACGCCGTCCAGGGGCGTGCCCGCGCCCCGGGGGCGCTGTCCCGGTCGCCGCCCGCGCCCCGCTTCCCCGCTCGCGCCCGCGGCCGACCGGCCCGGCGTGCCGCGGCGTACGCCGGTCGCCGCCCGCTCACCGCGCTAACCTCAGGCAAGGAGCGAGCCACATGCGAAAACGCGTACTGTCCCTGGTCGCCGGCCTCATCACGGTGCTGGCCACGACCCTGCTGGCCCCGGCCCCGGCCTCCGCGGCGCCGCTGACGAAGGTGCTGGTCTTCTCCAAGACGGCCGGCTTCCGCCACTCGTCCATCCCCAACGGCATCGCCGCCATCCAGGCACTCGGCACCGCCAACGGCTTCACCGTCACCGCCACCGAGGACGCCGCCCAGTTCACCACCGCCAACCTGGCCCAGTACCAGGCCGTCATCTGGCTCTCCACCACCGGCGACGTGCTGGACGCGACTCAGCAGACCGCGTTCCAGAGCTACATCGCCTCCGGCGGCGGCTACGTCGGCATCCACGCCGCAGCCGACACCGAGTACGACTGGTCCTGGTACGGCGGGCTGGTCGGGGCGTACTTCCACTCCCACCCCGCGATCCAGAACGCCCAGCTGCGGGTGGAGGCGCCGGTCAACGCCTCGACCGCGCACCTGCCGTCCACCTGGACCCGCAGCGACGAGTGGTACAACTACCGCACCAACCCGCGTGCCAACGTCCGCGTGCTGATGAACCTCAACGAGGCCAGCTACACCGGCGGCAACATGGGCGACCACCCGATCACCTGGTGCCAGGCGTACGGCGGCGGCCGGGCCTGGTACACCGGCCTCGGCCACACCGAGGCCAGCTACACCGACACCAACTTCACCCGGATGCTGCTCGGCGGCATCCAGATCGCGGCCGGGGCGGTCGCCGCCGACTGCAGCAAGCCCACCCCCGGCCCGGCCGGGACCAGCCTGCGCGCCCGCGCCAACGGCAGGTTCGTCACCGCCCCCAACGGCGGGGCGTCGGCGCTGATCGCCAGCGCGACCACCATCGGCACCGCCGAGCGCTTCGAGATCATCGACCGCGGCAGCGGCAACGTCGCCATCCGCGCGCTGGTGAACTCGCGGTACGTCTGCGCCGACAACGCCGGGGCCAACCCGCTCATCGCCAACCGCACCGCGATCGGCGGCTGGGAGACGTTCGCGCTGATCCGCAACAGCAACGGCAGCATCAGCCTGCGCGCCCAGGCCAACGGCCGGTATGTCGTCGCGGAGAACGGCGGCGCCGCCCCGCTGATCGCCAACCGCACCTCCATCGGCCCGTGGGAGCAGTTCGACCTGGTCACCTCGTAACGGGCACCGAGCAGGCCGGCCGGTGGCGACAGGGCGCCACCGGCCGGCCCATACCTCGTGGGTGGGTTGTCACAAAACTGTCATGCTTTCGAGGGTTAGCTCCGCACCGGACCGGGCATAGGGACCTCCGCCGGTAAGGAGGTAGCCAGGTGAACGAAACGGTCGCGACGGCCACGGCACAGGCGGTGCCGCTGGTGGAGGTGCAGGTCAAGGGCGTATTCGACGCGCAAGCGGCGCCCGGGGTGAACCGTCTCCTGGAGGAGGCGCTGGAGCTGCGCCCGCAGCAGATCGTGATCGACCTGGCCGAGTGCGAGACGATCGACGCGGCGGGCATCCTGCTGCTGCTCGACGCGCACCGGCGTGCCGTGCGCGACGGCGGGACCGTCGCCCTGCGCTCGCCCAACGCGAGCACCCGCCGCAGCCTGCGGCTGGCCCGGCTCGACCGCATGTTGCAGATCCTGCCGTACCAGCAGGGCCGGGTGGTCGCGTGAGCAGGGGCGAGCAGCCTGCCTCGGCGCGGGACGAGCGCGCCTACGACCTGATCGTGGCGGGTGACCGGGTGCCCGCCGCCGATCCCGACGACAGCAGCGACCACGTCGACGTCGCGCTGGCCTCGCTGCGCCCGTTCGTCGCCGCGCGCCGCGGGACCTGGACGGCGGTGCCGGACGGCGCCGCGGCCCGGCTCGGCTCGGGCCTGCTGCGCTCGCTCTACCACCACCAGCGGGCCGAGTTCCCGGACGGCTGGTTCGAGCCGTACGAGCAGGCCAACCATGCGCTCGCGCACTCCGTCGCCAGTTCCGCGGGCTCTGGCGGCATCGTCTGGCTGCACGGGCACCAGCTGCAGCTGCTGCCCCGGATGCTGCGCCGGATGCGGCCCGACCTGGCCTCCGCGGTGCACCTGCACAGCGCGTTCCCGCCCGCCGAGGCGTTCGGGCGGCTGCCCGAGCACCGCGAGCTGCTGTCCGGGCTGCTCGGTGCCGACGTGGTGGCGCTGCCGCACCGCCGCGCCGTGGACAACCTGCTCGACCTGGCCGGGCGGGTGCACGGGCTGCCGGTGCGCGACGGCCAGATCGCCGTCGGCAACCGGCGGGTCCGGGTGCTGGCCTGCGCGCTGCCCGCCGACACCGGCGGCATGCGGCGGCTGTCCCGGCTGCCGCAGGTCCGGGCGCGGGCGGCCGAGATCCGGGCCGCGTTGCGAGTGGACGGGCCGGTGCTGCTGTCCATCGCCGGCTGGGACCCGGCCGACGCGGTCGAGCAGCGGCTGCACGCCTTCGACCGCTTCCTCGCCGAGCACCGGCCGGAGCCGGGCACGGTGGCGCTGCTGCACGTCGCCTGCGGCGAGCCGCGCACCCCTGAGGAGCAGGAGCAGCGTGAGCTGGTCGACCGCCTGATCGCGAAACTCAACGGCACACACGCCAGCGTCGGCCAGGCCGTGGTGCACTACGTGCGCACCAGCCCGGACCGGCGCGAGCTGGCCGCGCTGTACCTGGCCTGCGACGGCCTGCTGGCCACCCCGGTGCACCACGGCACGCTGCACGCCGCGCACGAGTTCGCCGCGGCCCGCGGCGCGCGCGGGGCCACGGTCGTGGTCAGCGAGCTGACCAGCGGCGCCGCCGAGCTACCGGGCGCGATCACGGTGAACCCGCACGACACGGCCGGGTACGCCGAGGCGATCGCCCTCGCGGCGGGCTGCCACGGCCCGGCGCCGCTGGCCGGTGTCCGGCCGGACCAGCCCGCACTCGACACCTGGGCCGAGCACGTGCTCACCGCGGTGCGTGCCCGCGCCGCCGCCGGACCGGTCCCCCGGCCCCGGCGGCAGCCGACCATGCCCGGCCACACCCGGCCCGCGCTGCCGGAGCGGGCCGCGCCCCGGCCCGCCGCCGGACCGGAGCCGGCCCGCCGCACGGACGTGCACTGACGCCACCGGGTCACCGGGGCTCCGCCCGCCGTCGGCATGGGCGCAGCCCCGGTTGACCGTCAGCCCCAGTGCTGCGGGGCCGGCTGGCGGGTGGTCACGTTCATCCGGTTGAACAGGTTCGTGGTCGCGATCCACAGCACGATCGCGGCCAGCTCGTTCTCGCCGAAGTGCTTGGCCGCCGCCTCCCAGACGTGGTCCGGCACCGGGTCGGGCCGGTCGGCCAGCCGGGTCGCGTACTCGGCCAGCTCCAGCGCGGCCCGCTCGGCGTCGGTGAAGTACGGCGTCTCGCGCCAGGTGGCGACCGAGAACAGCCGGTCGTCGGTCTCCCCCGCCTTGCGCATGGCGCGGGCGCCGGAGTCGGCGCAGGCGCCGCAGCCGTTGATCTGGCTGCTGCGCAGGTGCACCAGCTCCAGCGTCGAGGTGGGCACCCCGGCCGAGTGGGCGGCCTTGTAGAGGGCGTTGATGCCCTTCACAGCCTCCGGCAGCAGCGTGGCGGGGTTGGTCATCCGTGCCTGCATGGGTTCCTCCATAGGATCTTGGTCGTCCGGGCTGTCACATCGGCCCGTTCTCGTTCGTCATCGGTATGACGGGCCGCTCGACGAAGATGTGACAGATATGGCCTGGATCACATTTGATGGCGATTCATGGAGGTATGCAGGAGATGCGGGATCAGGACCGGCTGGCGGAACGCTTCGAGCAGGACCGGGGACGGCTGCGCGGCGTCGCGTTGCGGATGCTGGGCTCCACCGCCGAGGCCGACGACGCGGTGCAGGAGGCCTGGCTGCGGCTGTCCCGCACCGACGTCAGCGAGGTGGGCAACCTCAGCGGCTGGCTGACCACCGTCGTCGGCCGCATCTGCCTGGACATGCTCCGCTCGCGTACCACCCGCCGGGAGGACTCGCTGGACGACGCCGCCGAGACCGGCCTCGTCCCCGCGGAGGGCGCCACGCCCGACCCGGAGCAGGAGGCGCTGCTGGCCGACTCCGTCGGGCTGGCCCTGCTGGTGGTGCTGGACACGCTCGCCCCCGCCGAGCGGCTGGCCTTCGTGCTGCACGACATGTTCGCGGTGCCGTTCGACGAGGTGGCCCCCGTCATCGGGAAGTCGCCGGACGCCGCGCGGCAGCTGGCCAGCCGCGCCCGCCGCCGGGTGCAGGGCCTGGCGCCCGACGCGGCCGAGGCCGACCAGGCCCGCCGCCGCGAGGTGGTCGAGGCGTTCCTGTCCGCCGCCCGCGAGGGCCGCTTCGAGGCCCTGCTGGCCGTGCTGGACCCGGACGTGGTGATGCGCTCCGACGCGCTGGCGGTGAAGATGGGTTCGGCCGCCGAGGCCCACGGCTCCCGGACGGTGGCCGGCTACTGGTCCGGCAAGGCCGCCGAGGCGCGCGCCGCGCTGCTCGACAGCGTCGTCGGCGCGGTGTGGGCACCGGGCGGCAAGGTCCGCGTCGCGCTCTCCTTCACCGTCGTGGACGGCCGGATCACCGCCATCGACCTCACCGCCGACCGCGCCGCGCTGGCCGACCTGGACGTGGAAATCCTCTCCGCCTGACCGCCGCGACGGCTCCGTGGCGCGCCCACCGGCCCAGGTGCCCGAGCCCGGTCGCCGAGCCTGGTGGACGAGCCTGGCGGACGGGTCCGGACGACCCGACCGGACCCGGCCAACCACGGGCCCGGCGTCCGGCACCCGCCTGCCGACCACCGGCAGCACAGGCCACCCGGCGAGGCCACAACTTCTGGGTTGTAGCTACAACCCAGAAGTTGTGGCGCCGCCACCAAGACATTGCGGCGGGCGCTCCCAGGCACAACTCGTCCCGGCGAGGCAACTCGGGTGTTGCCGTGGCAACTTCTGGGTTGCCTTCCCGCCGGGGCACGTCCACCCTCCCCAGCATCTCAGCGTGACCGCATGCCGACAGTGCTCGTGGCCGACCGGCGGCTGGTGCCCGCCGGTCCGCACCGAGCAGGCTCGCAGGCAAGCGCATCGATGCGCACTGTCGTGAGAGGACTCCTGATGCGGCGCACCTTCGCCCTGCTCCTCGTAATCCCGGCCCTGGTGGTGCTGCCCGCGGCACCGGCCTTGGCCGCCACCGTCACCGTGACCACCACCGCCGACGTGGTGAACGGCGGGGACGGCCTGGTCTCGCTGCGCGAGGCCGTCGACGCGGCCAACGCCGCGGCCGGGCCGACCACCATCGAACTGGCCGCCGGGGCGTACACCCTGAGCCTGTGCGCCGACGACGACACCAACGCGGGCGGCGACCTCGACGTCACCACCGCGCAGCCGGTGACCGTCGACGGCGGCGGCGCGACGGTGACCCAGACCTGCGCGAACGAGCGCCTGCTGCACACGCTCGACACCGCCGGCACGGTCATCGTGCAGGACGTGACCCTCACCGGCGGCGAGGGCCCCGGCGCGGCCGCGCAGTACGCCGGCGACCTGGACGTGGTGGACAGCACCGTGTCCGGCAACGACGCGGGCGGGGGCGCGGTGCTCAACAGCGAGGACGGCATCTCCGGGGCGAGCCTGGACCTGACCGGCTCGACGCTCGGGCCGAACACCGGCACCGGCATCCGCGTCTCGTTCGGCACCGTGCACGTCACCGACTCGGTGATCTGGCAGCACACGCTGCGCGGCGTCGGGCTGATCGACGGCGCGCTGACCGTCACCGGCTCCACGGTCACCCAGAACGGCACCGGCGGCCTGAGCACCACCGGACAGGGCTCGGGCCTGTTCGCGCTGACCGACTCGACCGTCTCCGACAACGACGGCACCGGCGTGACCTGCTCGGCCTGCGGCCACCTGGAGGTCACCGGCTCCACCATCAGCGGCAACAGCCCCGGTCCGTCGTCGCCGGGCGGCGGCATCGTGGTCAACGCCGACCAGGACACCCCCACCGACGAGCTGCACGTGTACGTCACGAACAGCACGGTCAGCGGCAACACGCGCGAGGGCGCCGGGGGCGGGCTGGGCGTGTTCATCCTGGAGAACACCGACGGGCCGCCGCCCGCGCAGATCGTGCTGACCGGCTCCACGTTCAGCGCCAACGGGGCGCTCGGGGCGAACGGCCGCGGCGGCGGCGTGTACGCCGAGACCGGCGAGACCCGGGTCGACAACTCCACGCTGACCGGCAACAACGCCAACGTCTCCGGCGGCGCGCTGTTCGGGGCCGGCGGCGACGTGTTCCTGCGGCACGCCACCGTGTACGGCAACTTCGGCCCCGCCGCGTCCAACGTGGCCACCGGCGCGGACCTGCACGCCTTCGCCTCGGTGGTGGCGCTGGGCACCGGCGGCGCCGACGAGTGCGCGATCGCGGGCACCACCACGTCCACCGGGTACAACGTCGGCGGTGACGGCTCGTGCGCGTTCGTGGCCGGGCCGGGCGACCTCAACACCACGCCCGACGCGGGCCTGCTGAGCCTGGCCACCAACGGCGGGCCGACGCAGACGCTGCTGCCCACCGCGGCCAGCCCGGTCAACGGCCGGGTGCCCGCCGGGGCGTGCACCGTGCTCACCACCGACCAGCGGGGCACCGCCCGGCCGCAGGGAGCCGCGTGTGAGACCGGCGCGGTCGAGGTCAGCGAGGTCCCGCCCGCGCCCGTCTGCACGAAGACCGGCACGCCCGGCCCTGATGTGCTGATCGGCACCCCGGGCGCGGACGTGCTGTGCGGGCTCGGCGGCGCGGACACGCTGCTCGGCCTGGGCGGTGACGACGAGCTGCGCGGCGGCGACGGCAACGACCTGCTGATCGGCGGCGCAGGCGACGACACCCTGCGCGGCGGGGCGGGTGCGGACCTGCTCATCGGCGCGCCCGGCACGGACGTCTACGACGGCGGACCAGGCGGCGACCTGTGCGTACGGCCGAGCGGCACGCCGTTCTGCTGAGCTGAACCCGGCCGGGGCCCGCGGTGCGGACGGGCCCCGGCCGGGCGATGTGCGCCGTGCGGTCAGCCGACGCGCACGGCGAGCTTGCCGATGGTGCCCCCGGCGAAGTCGGCGAACGCCTGCGGCACCTCGTCGAGTTCGTACACACGCTGCACCGGCACGGACACCCGGCCCGCGCGCACCTCGCCCGCCAGCCGTTCCATCGCGGCGGGCGCCAGATCGGCGTTCACCGGCACGGCGACCAGGTCACGGCCGACCAGCTGGTCCGCCCCGACGCCGAGCAGGCTGGTGAACCGGCCGCCGGGCGCGAGCAGATCGGCCAGCTCGAACGGGTCCCCGGCCAGGTGCACCACGGCCCGCACCCCGCCCGGCGCCACGGCGGCGACCTGCGGGATGAACTCGTGCCGGTAGTCGATCACGTGCGCGGCGCCGAGGCGGCGCACCAGCTCGGCGCCCTGCGGCGACGAGGCGGTGGCCAGCACGACCGCGCCGCGCGCGGCGGCCAGCTGCACCACGATGCTGCCCACGCCGCCGGTCGCACCCGCGACCAGCACGGTGTCGCCGGGCCGCGGGTCGATCGCGTTGACCGCGGTCTCCGCGGCGGCCCCGGCCAGGCCCAGCACGCCCGCCGTGGTGAGGTCGAGCCCGTCGGGCACCCGGGCCAGGCTCGCCGCCGGGACCACCACGTACTCGCCGAAGGCGCCGGCCTGCAGCGGGTGGCCCAGCACCACGCCGAAGACGCGCTCACCCTCGGCGTACCCGCCGACCCCGGGGCCGACCTGGTCGATCGTGCCCGCGAAGTCGCGGCCGAGCACCACCGGGAACCGGTGCTCCATGAATGAGGCCATGTAGCCGCTGACCACAGCGGTGTCGAATCCGTTCAGTGACGACGAGGCGACCTTGACCCGCACCTCGTCCGGCCCGGCGGACGGCGTCTCCAGCTCCGCCAGCCGCGCCGCTCCCCCGAGTTCCGCGCTGATGACCGCGCGCATCCTCTCTCCTCACTGTCTGTCCATGGTGGATCCCGCGACGTTACGGCTCCGGCCAGGCGCGTCGATACCGTCCGTGACGACGGGGTACGGCGGCTCTCCGGCCATCGGGAGCGCCGCAACGGCGACCACCACTCGTCCGGCGCATGTCCTCACGCGGCGCACCGCTCGTCGATCGGCCGCCGGGCTCGCCGTAAGCGATGACGACAGCACCCCATCGACCTGGTAGAGGATGATCCACTGTGGACGCTCACGCGCTGTCCCCGGCCGTGCACGTAGAGAGCGCTCTCTTGACGCCGCCGTCACACCGATTTAACGTGACGCGTATCGATTTATTAAGAGTGCTTACCGAAAAGGTGTCCCGCTCGACCGCCTGGTAGCACGCTCCGCCCGCTCCCTGGAGGTAGGTCCCATGCGCAGAGCAACACGGCTCATGGCCCGCGTCACCGTGGCCGCGCTCGCCGCCGCCACGCTCACCGTGCCCGCCACCGTCATGACCGCCAGCCCCGCCCTCGCCGTCGGCCCGCAGACCTGGTCCGACGAGTTCAACGCCGCCGCCGGCACGCCCGTCAACGGCAGCAAGTGGAAGTTCGACATCGGCGGCGGCGGCTGGGGCAACAACGAGCTGCAGTACTACACCAACAGCACCAGCAACGCCGTGCACGACGGCGCCGGCAACCTGGTCATCACCGCCCGCCGGGAGAACCCGGCCGGCTACGGCTGCTGGTACGGCAGCTGCCAGTACACCTCGGCGCGGCTGCTCACCGCGGACCGGTTCACCCAGACCTACGGCCGGTTCGAGGCGCGCATCAAGATCCCGCGCGGCAACGGCATCTGGCCCGCGTTCTGGATGCTCGGCAGCGACATCGCCACCAACCCGTGGCCGAACTCCGGCGAGATCGACATCATGGAGAACATCGGCCGCGAGCCCGGCACCGTCCACGGCAGCCTGCACGGCCCCGGCTACTCGGGCTGCTGCGCGCTCACCGGCCAGTACACCCTGCCCGGCGGGGCGCGGCTGGCCGACGCGTTCCACACGTACGCCGTCGACTGGGCGCCGGACTCGGTGACCTGGTACATCGACGGCATCCAGTACCTGCGCAAGACCCGCGCCGACGCCGGCAGCAACCGCTGGGTTTTCGACCACCCGTTCTTCATGCTGCTGAACGTCGCCGTGGGCGGCAACTGGCCCGGCTCGCCCGACGGCAGCACCATCTTCCCGCAGCAGATGCTGGTCGACTACGTGCGCGTGTTCGCGTACGACGGCGGCACCACCCCGCCGTCCGGCGCGACCTCGCTCATCGGCCAGAGCAGCAACCGCTGCATCGACATCCCCAGCTCCAACACCGCCAACGGCACCCGGCTGCAGATCTGGGACTGCAACGGCACCGGCGCGCAGAAGTGGAGCTTCGAGGCCGACGGCAGCCTGCGGGCGCTGGGCAAGTGCATGGACGTGGCGGCCGGCTCCACCGCCGACGGCGCGGCCATCCAGCTCTACGACTGCAACGGCACCGGGGCGCAGAAGTTCGTCCTCAGCGGCGCCGGTGACCTGGTCAACATCCAGGCCAACAAGTGCGTGGACGTGACCGCCAACGGCACCGCCAACGGCACCAAGCTGCAGCTTTACACCTGCAACGGCACCGGCGCCCAGAAGTGGCGCAAGGGCTGAGCACCTCCTCAACCCGGTGCGCCCCGTGCCCTCGCGGCACGGGGCGCACCGTTTCTTGACGTCCCCTTACGACAGCCGGGGAGGCGTTCCTCAGCGTGCTCGCGCCGCGCTTCAGCGACTACGTGCTGGCCTACACCGTCGCGCCGGGCGTGCTCGCCGACGGCGAATACCGCTGGCGGGTGCGCGCCGAGGACGGCACGCAGGTGTCGGCGTGGGCGCCGTGGTGCTCCTTCACGGTTCGCGCCACGGCCTGACCGTCGGCGGCGAGCGGTAGCCTGTCCCGGTGGTGCGCAGGGTGCGGCACATCCTGGACGCCCCGGGCAGGCTCAGCCCGCGGGCCCGCGCCTACCTGGCCGCCCACGGCGTACGCCACCAGGTGTGGACCGCCGACCAGCACCGCCGCCACTGGCACCGGCAGGGCCGCCCGGACGCCGCGATCGAGCCGCTGGCCGAGTTCCAGATGCGCTGGGGCGGCCTGGCCCTGCCGCCCACCGCCGAGTACGACGGCGGCCCGCGGCTGCTCGACGCGGCCGCGCTCACCGAGCACGACGGCTTCGCCGCCGGACCGGCGCGCGGGGCGAACGCGTACACGTTCCGGGTCGACGGCCAGGGCCGCTTCGGCATCCACGGCGGGGACGCCTGGGTGCCGCTGCACGGCTCGGTGGACGGCTGGGTCGAGGCCGCCGCCCTGGGCCACCTCGCCGCCGCCCTGCCCGCCGACGTCGGCCTGGCCACCGGCCCCCGCGTCGACGAGCTGCCGGAGCGGTACGGCCTGCGGCGCGTACGCGAGGTGGACGGCCTGGCCGACGAGTGGTGGCACGGCGATCGCACGCTGCTCGCGGTCCATCGCGGCGAGGCCCGCCTGTTCGGCAACCCCGCCTACCAGACCGCCTACCTCTACACCGGCATCGACGACCTGGCCGGCCACCTGCGCGCCGGGTGAGCAGGTGCGCCCGGCTACTACGCTCGGCGCGTGACTCCCGCTGAACCGCTGCCCTCGCGGATCCTGATCTACGGGGTGTACGGCTCCGGCAAGACCACCCTGGCCGCGCGCCTGTCCCGGCTGCTCGGCATCGCCTGGCGGCCCGTCGACGACCTGACCTGGGAGCCGGGCTGGCGCGAGGTGCCGATGCGGGTCCAGCGCGAGCGCATCGCCGAGCTGTGCCGCCGGAAGTCCTGGATCCTCGACGGGGCGTACCGCGACTGGCTCGACATCCCGATGGCCTCGGCCGACCTGATCGTCGGGCTGGACTTCGGGCGCTGGCTGACGCTGCGGCGGCTGCTGCGCCGGACCGCGCGCCTGGTGTCCACCGGCGAGACGATCTGCAACGGCAACCGCGAGACGCTGAGCAGCGTGCTGTCCTCCGAGTCGATCATCCTGTGGCATCTCGGCTCGTTCGGCCGCAAGCGCCGCCGGATGCGGCAGTGGGCGGCCGCCTCGCCTGGCCCCCGGGTGCTGCTGTTCAGCACGCCCGAGGAGCTGGACGCGTGGGTCGCCGGGCTGCCGGTCAGCTCGCCGGAGGCTGGACCACGGCGAAGGTGAGGCTGCGCCGCACCGCGAAGCCCATCGCCTCGTAGAGCCGGATCGCGCCGGTGTTGTCGCTGGCCGCGTGCAGGTACGGCGTCTCGCCGCGCTCGCGCACCCCGGCCGCGACGGCCCGGATCAGCCGGGTCGCCAGGCCCTGGCCGCGGTACTCCGGATCGGTGCAGACCGCGCTCAGCTCGGTGAACCCCGGCGGGTGCATGCGCTCGCCCGCCATCGCCACGAGCCTGCCGTCGCGGCGTACGCCCAGGTAGGTGCCCATCTCGATGGTGCGGGGCAGGAAGGGTCCGGGCCGGGTGCGGGAGACCAGGTCCAGCATCTCCGGCACGTCGGCGGGGCCGAGCCGCACCGCCTCGGGCTCACCGACGACCTCGACCCCGGCGTCGACGAGCTGCACGACCTCGTCCTGCCAGCCGACCTGCCAGCCGTCCGGCACCGGGTGGTCGCCGATGACCACGGCCCGGCCGTCGGCGCCGATCAGCGCCGCCAGATCAGCCCAGTCCTGCGCTTGCGCGCCCTGGGGCAGCGCGGCGAACGGCGTCACCTCCGGGTCGTAGCAGGCGGCCCGGCCCCGCCTGCGGACGAAGCCCGCGTGCGGCCCGGCCAGCGCCGCTCCGGCGGGGTCGTCGAGCACCCCGGTGTCGACCGCGAACGAACCCACCGCGCGCCCCTCCCCCGTGTCGGCCTTTGCCCTGCTGAGCAGCAGACGTCATCGTAGCCAGCGGGCCGTCCGGGCATGGTGGCAGCCGGACGCCGGCCGAAGCGATACGTCCCGGCGCCCGCCGTGACGGTCGGGGAGCCGGGTCAGGACCAGTTGGTGAGCCAGCGGTCGATGCGGCGCAGCTGGCGCGGCGTCAGGCCGGCTTCCACCGGCGGGGCGACCACCAGTGCGCTGGCGCCCCACGGGCGGGTGTCCGCCGCCCGCAGCTGGCGGCGTGCGTCGTCGTCGGTCCACAGCAGCGGCCGTCCCTGCGCGAGCACCCGCTGTGCGGCGGGCAGCTTCCACCAGGTCTGCCGGGTCCGGGCCAGCGGGGTGGCCAGCTCGGTCTCCTGGGTGCCGAACTCGGGGCTTTCCCGCACCGGCCACACCGGCAGGCCGAGCGCGGTGCCCACGTTGACCGAGTTGTGCTGCCACGTGCTGTGCCACCAGATCTCGGCCCGGCCCTGCTCGTGGACCCGGCGCAGGAAGTCCAGGACCGGGGTCGCGGCCAGGATGGGCCACTCGAGGTCGTGGTTGCTGGGTGCGGTGGTCCGGATCCACTCCTGCTCGGGCCACACCCGCCGGTCCGGCTCGTCGGTCACCGCGTTGATGACACCGTCGATGTCCAGCAGCCAGATCGGCACCCCCGACACGGCCGGCCGTCGTCGCAGCACCTCACACCCTCCTTCCATGGACGACGAGCAGTGCCGCCGCGTCCGGCGGACCTGGCAGGCATACCCGGACGCCGCACCGCGCGACCAGGAAAAGATAAATCGATTGCGCCACGAACCGGTACGCCGATAGCTTCTCCCGCACACCTCCCGGTGCGCTGGTGACGGCTACTTCCTCGAACAAAGACGCCGTCGCCCACCTTGTCTCGGGAGGTGCCGTCACGCCGCAATCCCGTCCGTGGGCGAGCCGTCCACCGGGCCAGGGGCCGGGGTCCGTAGACCGCCGGTCCGCGCCGCTCAGGCGACAGAGCAGCACAGTGTCGCCGTCGATCGTGATTTCGGGTGTGTGGTGCGCCGTGACCGTTCCGGCGCCGGATGGGGGACGTCCTTTTGGCCCGGTTCAACTTCAAGGTGCGCGAGAACCGTCACGAGCTCGAAGAGGTCACCGTGGTGCCGCTGCGGACGGCGGCGGGCGGCGCACGGCGGATCGTCCCGCAGTGGGTGACCGAGGAGGGCGCGCCGGGCTTCGTCCGCACGCCCCGCCTGGAGCTGTACCTGCTCGCGGTGTCGTACATGGTGGGCGAGGACGCCTTCTACGAGCGGGCGGGCGGCCGTCACGAGCGCTTCCGCGAGCTGGTGCGCACCGTCGCGGTCACCGACGCCGAATGGTTCGCCCGGTTCGTGCCGTGGCTGCGGCTCGGCGCGATGCTGCGCTCGGCGTCGGTCGTGGCGGCGCTGGAGGGCGCGTACGCGCAGGTGCAGGCGGGCATCCCGGGTTCGCGTGCGCTGGTGGACGCCGCGCTGCAGCGGGCCGACGAGCCCGGCGAGGCGCTGGCGTACTGGCTGTCCCGGCACGGCCGGACCATCCCGAAGCCGGTGAAGCGGGGCGTCGCCGACGCCGTGCGCCGCCTCTACACGGAGAAGAACCTGCTCAAGTACGACAGCGCGGGGGCCGCGGTGCGTTTCGGGGACGTGGTCCGGCTGACCCACCCGGTCGCGGTCGCGCCGTGGCAGGGTGACCTGTTCCGCCACGCCGTCGACCGGTGCCTGGGCCGTGACCGCGGTGTGCCCGACACGCTGCCGGTGGTCCGGGCGCGGGCCGAGCTGATGGCCACGCCGGTCGAGCAGCGGCGTGCGGTCACCGACCCGGCGGTGCTGGCCCGTGCCGGCATGACCTGGGAGGCGCTGGCGGGCTGGCGGCAGTCCACGATGGACGCGGCGGCCTGGACGTCGATGATCCCGAACATGGGCTACTTCGCGCTGCTGCGCAACCTGCGCAACTTCGACGAGGCCGGGGTCGGCGACGACACGGCCGCGGTGGTCGCCGCGCGTCTGTCGGACCCGGCCGAGGTGGCCCGCGCCCGGGTGCTGCCGATGCGCTTCCTGTCGGCGTACCGGGCGGCGCCGAGCCCGCGCTGGGCGGAGCCGCTCGCGTCCGCGTTGCAGCATGCTCTGGTCAACGTGCCCGCGCTGGACGGGCGGGTGCTGATCCTCATCGACACCTCGGGCTCCATGTCGATGCCGTTCAGCAAGGACGGCTCGCTGCTGTTCTGGGACGCCGCGGCGGTGTTCGGCCTGGCCGTGGCCGCGCGGGCGGCCGAGCCGACGGTGGTGTCGTTCTCCACGGGCAGCCGGGCCTTCCCGGAGGTGGCGGGCGAGTCGCTACTGTCCGGGCTGGACCGGTTCAAGGACGGCTACTTCCTCGGGCAGGGCACCGAGACCCGGGCGGCGGTCCAGCGGCACTACGACGGGCACGACCGGGTGGTCATCCTGACCGACGAGCAGGCGTCCTGGCACGGCGACCGCAACGTGGCGGCCTCGGTGCCGGGCCGGGTGCCCGTGTACACGTGGAACCTGGCCGGTTACCGCCTCGGCCACGCGCCGTCGGGCGCGCACCGGCACACGTTCGGCGGGCTGAGCGACGCCGCCTTCCGGATGATCCCGCTGGTCGAGGCGGGTGACAGCGACTGCTGGCCGTTCTAGGCGGCCGCTGCGGCACGGCGTGCACCGCGCGGCCGGTCGTTGCCGACCGGTGGGTCACCGGCTAGTGTCCGCGGCGCACGGCGGCCGCACCGGCCGGCGAAGGAGGCGCAGCAGCATGGCATCGTCCGGGGTGGTTTTCCCCGTCAGCAGCGGCACCGGCCGCAGCACGTCCGCGCTGGGGCGGGCGGTGGTCGCCGACGCCCTGCGCGAGATCGACCCGATCGGCGCGCGGGCGGCCGAGCACGAGACCAACTGGCGCGCCGACTACCTGGTGCACTTCCGGCGGCTGGTGGAGGCGGGCCTGGCCGACGGCGGGGCCGCGCGGCGCAGCGCGGCCGCGGGCCTGGCGTCCCTGCACGACCGGATGCGGGTGGTGTACGCCGACGGCGAGGTGGGCCTGCGCGACGCCTTCGCCCGCGCGCCGGAGCCCGGCGAGCGGCTGGACACGGTGACGGTGACCGGCGACGGCGAGGTGGAGCGCGAGCTGTCCGTGCCGTACCGCGGCGAGCGGCTGCGCGGCGACGCGCTGGCCCGCCGGCTCGACGCCTGGGTGACGGCCGGGGTGATCGAGCCGGGCTGCGCCGAGGCGGTGCGCGCGGTGCTGGCGAACCCGGACTGGCTGGACCTGTCCGATGTGCGCGTGGTGGCGCTGGGCGCGGGCGCGGAGATGGGCCCGACCCATTCGCTGCTGCGCTGGGGCGGCGACGTGGTCGCGGTGGACCTGCCCCGGCCGGGGCTGTGGCGCAACCTGCTGCAGACCGCGTCGCGCTACGGCGGGCGGCTGCACGTGCCGGTCGCGGCGGCGAAGCAGAACCGTGCCGACCTGGCCGAGGTGGCGGGAGCGGATCTCCTGCACGACCTGCCCGTCGTGGCCGAGTGGCTGCTCGGGGTCGAGGGCAGGCTCGCCGTCGGCAACTACGTCTACGCCGACGGCGCGACCAATCTCCGGGTGTGCACCGCGGTGGACGCGCTGACCGAGCACCTGCGCGCGAGCCGGCCGGACACGGCGCTGGCGTTCCTGGCCACGCCGACGGACGTGTTCGCCGTGCCGGCCGAGGCGGTGGCGCACGCGGACGCGAAGTACCGGGAGGCGGGCGGCGTGCTGCGGACGCTGCGCGGCCCGCTGCGGATGGTGTCGGCGGGGCGGCTGCTGCGGCGCAACTACCCGCCGGACGCCGATCCGGGCGTGTGCGACAGCCTCGTGGCGCAGCAGGGGCCGAACTACGCGCTGGCCAAGCGCCTGCAGCGGTGGCGGGCCGCGACGGCGCGGGAGCAGGGCGCGACGGTGAGCTTCACGGTGGCGCCGCCGACGCGTACCCGATCGGTGGTGAAGAACCGGGTGCTGGCCGCGGCCTACGCGGGAGCCCCGGCGTTCGGGGTGGAGGTGTTCGACCCGGCTGCCAGCAACACGCTGATGGCCGCGCTGCTCGTGCACGACCTGCGCAATCCCCCGCCGGTGCGCGAGCACGTGTGGCAGGAGGAGGCGGCGGGCGCCGCGCACGGCGGGCTGTGGACGATGCCGTACGCCCCGCGCAGCGCCCTGGGCCTGGCCGCCCTGCTCGGCTTCGGCGGCGCGCGCAACTGACCGCGCCGCCACCTGATACGGCGCGGCCCCGCCGGCGGCGGGTGCCGTCGGCGGGGCCGCCGCGCCGGGCTCAGGCCAGCGTCTTCAGGTACGCGTCCAGGGCCTGGTAGGACTCGTTGGCGCCGCCCTCCATGCCGGAGGCGACCATGCCGTCGCGGTCCTCCCTGTTGGCGAAGGTGGACGTGCCGGTCAGCACGGTCTTGCCGTCCTTGTACTCGAAGACGAGCCGCTCGACCGAGATGTGGCCGGGCATGCCCTCGAACTCGAAGGTCTGCACGATCAGCTCCAGCGGGACGATCTCGCGGATCTCGCCGCGGAAGGCCCACTCCTCGCCGTTGTCGCCGTGCTCGACGATGCGCCACTTGCCGCCGGGCCGGAAGTCGTGCTCGGTGATGTCGGCCTCGTGCCCGCGCGCCCACCACTTCTTCAGGTGCTCGGGCTTGGTGTGCACCTCCCAGACCAGCTCCAGCGGCGCGTCGAAGCTGCGCGTCATCACGATCTCCAGGTCGCCCTGCAGCTTGACGTCCAGGGTCTTGGCCTCGCCCATCTCACTTCTCCTCGGTGTCGGGACCCTGTTCCTGCAGGGTCCGCAGGTACTCGTCCAGCCTGTCGTAGCGCTCATCCCAGAAGCGCCGGTATTGGTCAGCCCAGTCCGCGATGTCGCGCAGCGGGGCCGCCTCCAGCCGGCAGGGGCGCCACTGCGCGTCCCGGCCGCGGGTGATCAGGCCCGCCTGCTCCAGCACCTTGAGGTGCTTGGAGACCGCCTGGAGGCTGATCGGGAACGGCTCGGCGAGCTGGTTCACGGTGGCCTCGCCGTCGGCCAGCCGGGCGAGGATCGCCCTGCGGGTCGGGTCGGCCAGCGCCGCGAAGACCAGGCTCAGTCGGTCCATGACCGCCTCTCTATTCAACCGTTCGGTTAATCAACCGACAAGTTGAGTATGCACGTCGCGGGGTACGCATGCAACCCATACCCCCGATGTCGGGAACCACCCGTAGATTGACCGCCCATGACCGACGACGAGACCTACCCCGGTTGGGACGCCATCGACGCCGCGCTCGCCCCGCTCTACCCCGGCGTCGAGCCGCTGCACTACGGCACGATGATCAAGTGGCGGATAGGCGGGCCGGATCCGCTGGACGGCGTCAGCGTCTACCGCCGCGACGACCACTGGCACCTGGTCAGCTTCGGCATGTCCGAGCTTTACACCAAGGAGTGGGAGGATCCCGACCAGTCGGGCTGGGGCTTCGAGTTCACCTTCCGGGTGGCCCGCGCGCCCGGTGACGAGGACCCGCCGCTCTGGGCCGTCAGCCTGCTGCAGAACCTCGGGCGGTACGTGTTCAACTCGGGCAACGTCTTCGGCCCCGGGCACCACCTGAACCTGAACGGCCCGATCTCGCTCGCCCGGCCGGACACGGCGATCCAGGCGGCGGCCTTCGCCGAGGACCCCGAACTCGGCGCCATCGACACCCCGCACGGGCGGGTCGTGTTCCTGCAGGTCGTGGGCCTGACGCTGGAGGAGTACGCCGTCATCGAGCGCTGGGACACCGCCCGGCTGCTCGACGTGCTGCTGCCCCGGCTGCCGCTGCTCGTCACCGACCTCGACCGGGGCGACCTCACCGGCGAACCGGGCATCGCGGCCGCGATCGAGGAGGGGGTGCGCCGCGACGGCTCGTCGACCGGCGCGCTGTTCGTGTCGGACGTCGGCTGGCAGTCCGAAGGCGGGGTCACCACCGTCCGGTTCGGCGCCAACGCGGCGACGCGGCTCGCCGGGGTGCTGGGCGCGCGGCTGGCCTACGACCGGGGGCTGGTCGTCGACGGGCCCGACGGGGCCGTGCTGTTCCGGACCGGGGACGCGTACGGCGTCGCGGAGGTGGGCGACGGCGCGATCGAGGTGGTGCTGCCCGCCGGCGCGGCCGTGGCGCTGGCCGAGACGCTGCGCCCGGTCGCGGGCACGTACACCGTGCCCGGGGCGCCGGGGCTGGTGGTGCGGATCGTGCGCTCGCAGATCCGCGACGCGGACGGCAACGTGGTCGCCGAGATCGGCTGAGGTCCGCCGACGGCACCGGCCCGCCTGGATGACGGACGGGCCGGTGCCGGAGCGCGACGGATCAGGAGATCTTCTTCAGCGGCATGGCGAAGAAGCCGTTGTTCAGCGTCGCCGTGCCACCCGAGCAGGTGTAGGCCAGGGTGCCCTTGGACAGGTCGAGGTTGCCGTCGTAGCCGCCCGTGGTCGTCGGCGTCTCGACGCCGTTGAGGACCACGACGGTCTTCGTGGAGATCTTCCCGCCGGGCATCACACCCGTGATCTTCCCGTCCTTGGCGTGGTACTCGGTGCTGGTCGCGGAGCCGTTCACGGTGTTCTTGCCGACGGCCTTCGAGCCGGAGATCTCCATGGTGAGCGAGAAGACCACGTCGTCGTACGTGATGGTCATCTGGTCGCCGAACTCCAGCGTGAGGTTGCCGGTGCCGGAGCCGGTCGCGTTCGTCATGCCGCCCATCTTGGACACGTTCTTGGCCATGGCGTCGACGTCGGCCGACCACTTGCCGGCCAGGCAGGCGTCGCGGTCGCCGGCGGCGGGCGGGTCGGCGGCGGCGATGGTCGCGCCCGTGGTGCCGCTGGGCGCCGGGGAGGTGGCGGAGGGGGTCTCGCCCGTGCAGGCGGCGGTGGCGAGCGCGGTCGCGAGGACCAGTGCGGCGAGGGGTGCCCGGAGCGTCATGGCCGAAATGCTGCCGACCACCCGCCACCAAATCAAGATCCAGCACTGACAACTAGCCGACGACAGAAGGTTAGGAAGGGCACCTTCTTATACATATAGCGATAAGAAGGTGCCCTTCCTTTCGTCACGGCATGGTGACGAGGTGGTTGTGGACGGTGTTGGCGAAGTTGTAGCCGTTGGACGCGTCCCAGTTGATCGACCACGTCATGGCGCCGCGGATGGAGGGCCAGCGCGCGGGCGGGACGAAGCTGCCGCAGTTGGTGCCGGCCGCCAGGCAGTTGAGCGCGTTGTTGACGACGGTCGGGCTGACGTAGCCGCCGCCTGCCGCCTGGGTGGTGGCGGGCAGGCCGAGCGCGATCTGGTCCGGCCGCAGCGCGCTCTGCAGCTGGATGCAGGCGAGCGCGGTGAGGAAGTTGATCGTGGCCTGCGAGTACGCGAACTGCTGGTCACAGCCCAGCATGCTGCCCGAGTTGTAGAACTGGGTGTGCACGATGGTCAGGATGTCCTTGATGGCCAGCGCCAGGCTGAAGTAGCCCGCCCCGGTCGACTGCATGTCGATCGTCTGCGGCGCCATCGTGATGATCAGGCCGCTGCCCACGCGCGAGCGCAGGTTGCGCAGCGCCTGCTCCATGTACGTGGCGTTGAGGCCGTTCTCCAGGTCGATGTCGACGCCGTTGAAGCCGTACTCGGTGATCAGGTTGTAGAGGGTGTTGGCGAAGTTGGTCGCGGCCGCCGAGCTGCTGACCGAGACGCTGCCCAGCTCGCCGCCGACGGACAGGATCACCTTCTGGTTGCGCGACTTCAGCGTGGCCACGTCCGCCTTGAACTGCGCGGCGGTGTAGCCGCCCAGCGCGGAGGAGAGCCCCGCGTCCACGTGGAAGCTCACCGCGCCGGGCGTGCCGGCGACCGCGTCGGCGAAGGCGACCGCGACGATGTCGTACGTGGTCGGCACCGACGACAGGCGCAGCGGGGTGGCCCCGTTGACGAAGTTCTGCCAGTACCCGGTGAGCAGGTGCTTGGGCAGGGTGCCGGTGGTGCAGCCGGTGGTGGTGCCGGACACGGTCGCCGCGGCCGACTCGCCGGTGCCGTTGTAGGCGCGCACCGTGTACGTGTGGCTGGAGCAGGTGCCCAGGCCGGACAGCGTGGCGGCCAGGCCGGTGACGGTGGTGCGCAGGGTGCTGCCCTCGTACACGCGGTAGCCGGTGACGGTGCCGGAAGAGGCGTTCCAGGCCAGCGACAGCGAGGTGTCGGTGGCGCCGGTGACCCGGAAGTCGCCGGGCACGCCGGGCACGCCGGTGCCGCAGCCGGTGGTGGTCACCGTGACGGAGCCGGAGCGGGCCGACTCGCCCGCGCTGTTGTACGCGGCGACCGAGTACGTGTGCGTGGTGCATGCGCCCAGGCCGCTGATGGTGGCCGAGGTGCCGGTGGGCGAGGAGACGACGGTGCTGCCCTCGTACACCCGGTAGCCGCTCACGGTGCCGGAGGAGGCGCCCCAGGACAGGGCGACCGAGGTGTTGGTGATCGAGCCGGCCGACGGGTTGCCGGGCGCGCCCGGGACCTGCGGCCCGGTGCCGCCCTGCCCCTGCAGCGAGATGTCGTCGGCGAAATAGGTGCCCTGGCCGTACCAGCCGTGCAGGTACACCTGGATCGAGCTGCTGGCGGCGGTGAAGGTCAGGGTGAGCTGGGTCCAGTTGGCCGCGCTCGGGGTCCAGGTGGCAGTGCCGCCGTTCACGCCGAGGTAGACGTAGTTGCCCCGCACCCACGCCGACAGCGTGTACTGGGTGCCGGACACCACGGACACGGTCTGCGTGCACTTGGCGTTGTCGGCGGCGCTGGCGGCGCCCTGCAGCGCCTTGGTGCCGGTGCGGACCGGGGTCGACACCACGCTGCCGAGCCCGCCGGTGCAGCTCCACGGGGAGAGCGAACCCGACTCCAGACCACCGTTGACGAGCACCTCGGCGGCGCTGGCGGGGGTCTGCAGGGCGGTGACGGCAAGGGCGGCGACCAGGGCGGTCGCGGCGGCCGCGGCGGCGGCGCGCAATCTGTTCATATCGAGCTGCTCCGTTCTGAGGACGGGGAGCATGGAGGGTTCCTGGATCGTCGCCGCTCGATAATTAACAGTCAATAAGCCTTACTATTAATTCCCACATACCGAGAATCGGGGGTATGCCGAAGGCCCGCTCGCAGGAAGCGAACGGGCCTTCGTGAGCTGCTGCTACTCGGCGCCGACCCGCTCCTCCGCCGCGCGCTGCACGGGGATCGGGTGGCCGTTGTGGCGGCCGTTGTGCTCGGCGTGCCGCTGCTCCTCGTGCTCGGCGCCCTGACCCTGCTCGTACTCCTCGTGCTGCTCGGCGGCGGGCTCCTCGCGCTCGTCGTGCAGCGGGTGGCCGTCGTGCGGCTGGTGCGCCTCCGGCTCGTCCTGCTCCTCGTGGGCGGCGTCGAGCGCCTCGGCGACGATCTCGGCGGCGACGTGCTCGGCGATGTCCGGCACCACGGCCGCGGCCACGTCCTCGACGTCGACCTCCGCCGCGGAGTGCCGCGCGGAGCCCTGCTGGCGCACCTGCACCCGCGGGTACTCCCCCGTCTCCACGCCACCGACGGCGGCGGCCATCACGGCGGCGGCGGCCAGGTTGGCCACCCGCTCGGCCTCACGCTGCACCCGGGCGCGCACCGCGACGGCGTGGCGCTCGGCCGACTCGGCCGCGCGGCGCGCCTCGTCCAGGCGCTGCATCTCGGTGTGCAGGTCCTTGTTGATCTCGGACAGGCGCTGCTGGAGCTGGGCCACCTCACGCTCGGCGACGGCGCCCTCCTGGCGCGACTGCACCAGGCGCTGCTGCGCGATGTCCAGCTCGGCCTGCAACTGGGCCAGCGCCTGGCGGCGGGCCCGGATCTCCTGCTGCACCACGGTCAGCTGCTGCTGGTGCGCGGCGTTCTGGTCGTCGGCGCGGCGGCGCAGGTCGGTGGCGTACTGCTGGGCCTCGGCCTGCAGCGCGGCGTTCTTCTGGTTGGTGGCGGTGCGCTGCCCGGCGATCTCCCGCTCGGCGCTGGACCGCAGCTCGCCGAGCTCGCGCTCGACATTGGCCTTCCACTGCGAGATCTCCTGCTGGGTCTGCGCCCGCGCCGCCTCGATCTCCTGCTGCATGCGCACCCGGGCCGCCTCGACCATCGCCTCGGCCTCGGCCTGGGCGTGCTCGGCCTGCTGGGCGTTTGCCTCCTGCACCCGCTTCAGCTCGTGCTCGGCGCGCTCCATGGCGGCCTCGCTGTCGGCCCGCATCCGGTCGGCCCGCTCCTGTGCCTCGGCGAGGATCTTCTCCGCCTCGGCCTTGTGGTGCTGCATCTGCTGCGCCGTGGTGGTGGTGATCTGCTCGGCCTGCTTCTCGGCCAGGTCGAGGATCTGGTCCACCATCGGGCCCAGGTGGCGGAACGAGGCCCGCTCCACCTGCGGCGGGCGCTGGCGCAGCTCGGCCAGCTCGGCCAGGTCGGTGTGCTGCCGCTTGAGCCGCTCGGTCAGCTCGCGGACCTGCACTACGGCGCGCTCGCGCTCGGCCGACAGCGTCGACATCTCGCTGTCGAGCTGCGCGAGGTAGTGGTCGACCTGGCGCTTGTCGTACCCGCGCAGGGTGACCTCGAAGTTCGGCCGTGCGGCCAGGTCGTCACGCTGGCCGTGCTGCTCGCCCAGAGACATACGTCATCCTCCATAGATCGCGAAAGCGATGCCGGCGGATGAGCCATGCCACGCGGGGGTACGCGGCATGGCCGACGGACCCACCGCCCGCCTGCACATCCGGAGAGGGTATCGGCGACCCCCGTGGCTCGTCACCCTGCCCCGGGTACCTCAACCTCCGACGATCAGCTGAACCTGCGACGACGCCACCGATGACACCATGGCGCGCCATAATGGTTGCACGTGGTGCCATGATGATGCCATAGTGATGCCATGGACCTGACGCCGTATGTCGAGAAGCTGCGCGCCGAGCTGGCCGTCGCCGCCGAGGCCGGTGGCGCGGAGGCCCGCGCGCTGGCCGAGCGCCTCACCGCCCCGCTGGAGTCGGCCATCCGGCTCACCCTGCTGGAGGCCCTGTCCGCCGCGGCCGACGAGATCACCCGGGACCTGGCTCCCGGCTCCGTCGACGTACGGCTGCGCGGGGTGAACCCCGGCTTCGTGGTGCACCTGCCGCAGGCCGAGCCCGAGACCGCGCCGGCCGCCCCGGCCCCCGCCTGGGACGAGGCCGCCGGCGGCGCCGCCACCTCGCGGATCAACCTGCGCCTGCCCGACGACCTGAAGACCCGCATCGAGGAGGCCGCCGGGCGCGAACGCCTGTCGGTCAACACCTGGCTGGTGCGGGCCGCCGCGGGCGCCCTGGACGGACCCGCCGAACGGCGCGGCACGGCCGAACGCGGCCCCGACCTCGGCCAGCGCTTCACGGGCTGGGTGCGCTAGCCCGCCGCCCCGACACGCGCTCCGGCGCGCAGACGTACCCGCCGTCCGGCGGCCCCACCTGATCGACCAGACCCGAGGGAGGGCTCCACCATGCCCGTTTTCGACACCCCGCAGCCCGTCGCCGTGACGCTGAGCCTGCTCGCCGCCGACGTGCGCATCACCGCGGGCGAGCGCACCGACACCGTGGTCGAGGTGCGCCCGGCCAACAACAGCACCAAGGCCGCCAAGGCCGCCGAGGAGACCCGCGTCGAGTACGCCGACGGCCGGCTGCTGATCCGCACCCCCAAGCACCTCAACTCCATGTGGGGCCGCCCCGGCTCCATCGAGGTGGACATCGCGCTGCCCGCCGGTTCGTCGGTGGACGGCGACGCCGGGATCGGCGAGCTGACCGCCGAGGGCCCGCTCGGGTCGTGCCGCTACCAGAGCGGGTACGGCCGGATCCGGTTCGACGAGACCGGCCCGCTGCGCGCGGAGACCGGCGCGGGCGACATCAGCGCCGAGCACGTGCTCGGCGACGCCACGGTGTCCACCGGCACCGGGCGGATCCGGCTCGGCCGGGTCGACGGCGACGCCGTGGTCAAGAGCTCCAACGGGGAGAGCGTGCTCGGCGAGGTCACCGGCCTGGCCCGGATCAACGGCGCGAGCGGCTCCATCACCGTGGAGCGGGCGCTGGGCGGGGTCACCGCGCAGACCGCCCACGGGGACATCCGCGTCGGGTCCGCCGTACGCGGCTCGGTGTCGCTGGTGACCGCCGCGGGCCGCCTGGAGATCGGCATCCCGCACGGCACCGCCGCCTGGCTCGACCTGCGCACCTCCGGCGCGGTCCGCAACTCCCTGGACAGCGCGGCCGGTCCCGCCGAAACCGACGAGCGCGTCGAGGTGCGGGCCCGCACCCACTGGGGCGACATCACCATCCACCGATCCTGAGAGGACACCGCCATGCCCACCCCCGCCATCGAGGTACGCGGCCTGCGTAAGGCGTACGGCGCCAAGACCGTGCTGGCCGGCCTCGACCTGACCGTGCCCGCGGGCACCGTCTACGCCCTGCTCGGCCCGAACGGCGCCGGCAAGACCACCACCGTGCACATCCTGTCCACCCTGCTGCGCGCCGACGCGGGCCAGCTGCGGGTGGCCGGGCACGACCCGGCGGCCGACCCCGACGCGGTGCGCGCCGCGATCGGCCTCACCGGCCAGTTCTCCGCCGTGGACGGCTACCTCACCGCCCGGGAGAACCTGGCCCTCATGGCCGACCTGAACCACCTGGACCGGCGGGAGGGCCGCCGCCGCGTCACCGAACTGCTGGCCCGGTTCGACCTCACCGAGGCGGCCGACAAGCCGGTGGTGACCTACTCCGGCGGCATGCGCCGGCGGCTCGACCTGGCGATGACCCTGGTCGGCGACCCGCGCGTGGTGTTCCTCGACGAGCCGACCACCGGCCTGGACCCGCGCAGCCGCCGCACCATGTGGGACAGCATCCGCGAGCTGGTCGCCGGAGGCGTCACCATCCTGCTCACCACGCAGTACCTGGAGGAGGCCGACCAGCTCGCCGACCGGGTGGCGGTGCTCGACCACGGCCGCATCGTCGCCGAGGGCACCCCCGCCGAGCTGAAGCGGCTCATCCCCGGCGGGCACATCCGGCTGCGCTTCGCCGCCCTGGCCGAGCTGGAGTCCGCCGCCCGCGCGCTGGGCCCGGTCACCCGCGACGACGACGCGCTCACCCTGCAGGTGCCCAGCGACGGCGGGGTGCGCTCGCTGCGCGAGGTGCTGGACCGGCTCGACGGCGCGGCCGTCGAGGTCGCCGAGCTGACCGTGCACACCCCCGACCTGGACGACGTCTTCCTCACCCTCACCGGCCGCCCCGACGCCGCCGCCCTGGAAGGAGCAAACCCCCGATGACCACCTACGCCCTGCGCGACTCCACCACCATGCTGCGGCGCTACCTGCTGCGCGCCCGCCGCTACCCGCTGATCGGCTTCCTGGTCGGCATCCCCGTGATCATGCTGCTGCTGTTCGTGTACGTCTTCGGCGGCACGCTGGGCGACGGCATCGCGGCGGGCGGCGGCCGGGCCGCGTACGCCAACTACGTCACGCCCGGCATCCTGCTGCTGGCCATCGCGAGCATCGCACAGCTCACCGCGATCGGGGTGGCGCAGGACATGACCGAGGGCATCATCAACCGGTTCCGCACCATGGCCATCTTCCGGCCCTCGGTGCTGACCGGCCACGTCATCGGCAACCTGGCGCAGATGCTGCTCGCCCTGGCCGTCGTGATCGGCGTAGCGCTGCTCGTCGGCTTCCGCCCGAACGCCACACCGGTCGAGTGGCTCGCCGCCACCGGCATGCTGACCCTGGTCTCGCTGGCCGTGATCTGGTTCGGCGTGGCCTGCGGCCTGACCGCGCGCACCGTCGAGTCGGCCAGCAACCTGCCCATGCCGCTGATCCTGCTCCCCTTCCTGGGCAGCGGCTTCGTCCCCACCGACTCGATGCCCACCGGAGTGAGCTTGGCCGCCGAATACCAGCCCTTCACCCCCGTCATGGAGACCATCCGCGGCCTCCTGCTCGGCACCGGCATCGGCAACAGCGCCTGGCTCGCCACCGCCTGGTGCACAGCCCTCACCGTCCTCTGCTTCTTCTGGGCCCGCTCCCGCTACAACCGCGAGGCGGCCCACTGACCGCACCGCCCAAGATCGCGACGATCTTGCGTGAACTGTTAGGGATATGTCCGAAAGGGGCGTGTCGCACCCACAGTTCACGCAAGATCGTCGTGGTGTTGGGCGGGCGGGGCGGGACTTTACGTTGCTCGAACATCGCGCGGGGGTGGGGCTGATCTTTGTGCTTTTAGGATCGGGGTATGGGTGAGCGTGAGAGGGTCGCGCACCTGCTGCGGCGGGCGACGTTCGGGCCGACCGCCGATGAGGTGGACCGGGCCGAGCGCGACGGGTACGCGGCGACCGTCGAGCGGCTGCTGAAACCCGGCGGAGACGACGCCGGGGCGGCGCGTACGCCGGTGCCGGAGCTGGGGGCGGATCCGTATCAGAGCCTGGTCAAGGGCGCCTCGCGGGAGCAGCGGCAGAAGGCGCGGCAGGCGCGTAAGGCGCAGGTGCAGGAGCTGACGCACTGGTGGGTGGACCGCATGATCGCGGCCGAGCACCAGTTCGGCGAGAAGCTGGTGTTCTTCTGGCACGGGCACTGGGCGACCAGCGTGCAGAAGGTCAACTCGGCGCACCTGATGCTGGCCCAGCAGCAGGTGTTCCGGCGCGAAGGGCGCGGGGACTTCGGCGGCCTGGTGCGGGCCATGCTGCGTGACGCGGCGCTGATCCACTGGCTGGACGGGCAGCGCAACACCCGCAAGGCGCCCAACGAGAACCTGGCCCGCGAGCTGATGGAGCTGTTCACGCTGGGCATCGGCGCGTACACCGAGGCCGACGTGAAGGCCGCGGCGCGGGCGCTGACCGGCTGGACCGTCAACCGGGACACCGGCAAGGCCGTGTTCCAGCCCGCGCGGCACGACAGGACGGACAAGACGGTGCTCGGGCGCACCGGCCCCCTGGACGCCGACGGCCTGGCCGCGATCCTGCTGGACCAGCCCGCGGCGGCCACGTTCCTGCCCGCGCGGCTGTGGTTCCGGTTCGCCTCCGGCGAGCCCATGCCCGACGCGGTGCGCGACCGGCTGTCCGCCGCGTTCGCCGGGCGCGACGTGTCCGCGCTGCTGCGGGCGCTGCTCACCGACGAGGCGTTCGGCGGCACCGGCGGGCAGCTGGTCAAGCAGCCGGTGGAGTGGCTGGTGGGCGCGGTGCGCCAGCTCGGCGCGGCCGGCACCGCGGCCGGGATGAAGCAGCGCAAGCAGGTCTACCAGGGGCTCAGCCGGCTCGACCAGGTGCCGTTCCGGCCGCCGAGCGTCGGCGGGTGGCCGTCGGGCACCGCGTGGCTCAACACGTTCAGCACGCAGACGAAGGTGCAGCTGGCGCAGGCGCTGGCCGCCGCGGCGAGCCCCGCGTTCACCGAGCGGCTGTCCGCCGCGCCCGCCGCCGGGCGGCCGGAGGCGCTGGCCCGCCTGCTGGTGGTGGACGCGTGGACCGACCGCACCCGCGCGGTGCTGGCCGAGGCCGCCGAGGACGTACGCAGGCTGACCGTGCTGGGGCTGATCAGCCCCGAGTACACCGTCCACTGAGACCCGGGGAGGAACGGCCATGGACAAGACGACCCGGCGCAGGTTCCTGATCGCCAGCGGGGTGGTCGGCGGCGGCGCGCTGGCGGCCGGCGCCGCCACGCTGAGCCTCACCGATCTGTTCGACACCGCAGGCGAGCGGCCCGAGGGCGCGAAGACCCTGGTCGTGATCACGCTGTACGGCGGCAACGACGGCCTCAACACCGTGGTCCCGCACGCCGACAAGGCGTACCAGGACGCGCGGCCGGAGCTGGCGTACGACGGCGGCGAGGTGCTCCGCCTCGACGACGGCACCGGCCTGAACCCGGGGCTGAAGGGCCTGCACGGGCTGTTCGGCACGAAGCGGCTGGCGATCGTGCGCGGCGTCGGCTACCCCAAGCCCGACCGCAGCCACTTCCGCTCCATGGACATCTGGCAGACCGCCTCCCCCGAGCGGCCCGGCAACACCGGCTGGATCGGCCGCTGGCTCGACGGCGCGGGCGCCGACCCGCGGCTGGCCGTGTCGTTCGAGAAGGTGCTGCCGCCGCTGCTGGCCGGGCAGAACTGTGCCGGGGCGGTCATCGGCGCGGCCGACGCGAAGCTGCCCAAGGCGGTCACCGCCGACGTGCTCGCCGGGCTCGCCGCGCCCGCCGCCGGTGAGCCGCCGCTGCAGGCCCGCGCCGCGGCGTGCTTCGGCGACCTGGCCCGCGTACGCGAGATGGCGCAGCAGGTGAAGGACGCCGCCGACGAGGAGGACGGCACCGACGGGGGCGACGACACCCCCGCCGCGACCGGCACCGGCGGCCTGGCCGGGCTGCAGGCGCAGCTCGGCCTGGTGGCGCAGTGCATCGAGGCGGGCGTGGCCACCCGGGTCTTCTCCGTGTCGCTGGGCGGCTTCGACACCCACGCCGACGAGCGCAACCTGCAGGAGACGCTGCTGTCCTACCTGGACCGGGGCGTGACCGCGTTCTACCAGCGGATCAACGCGCACCCGGCGGGCAGGGACGTGGTGGTGCTGATCTACTCCGAGTTCGGGCGGCGGGTGCGGGCCAACGCCTCCGACGGCACCGACCACGGCACCGCGTCCAACGTGTTCCTGCTGGGCGAGTCGGTGCCCGGCGGCCTGTACGGCGAGCAGCCCAGCCTGACCGACCTCGACGACGGCGACCTGAAGTTCACCACGGACTTCCGGGACGTGTACGCCACCGTCCTGGACCGCGTCCTGCAGGACGATCCAGGCCGTGCTCTCGGCGGCTGGCAGGACAGCCTGTCCTGGTGGTGACCTCCACCTGGGACAGGCTGGTGCGGTGGGCTTCGATCCCTTAGGTTCATCGCCATGCTTCGAAAGATCGCGGTCGTGCTCGCCGTCGTCGCCGCCGTCGCGCTGGTGCCCGCGCCCGCGCAGGCGCACGGGCAGCTCGCGTTCTCCGACCCGGCCGACAAGAGCACGGTGACCGAGCCGCTGGTGGACGTGCGGCTCTACTTCACCGAGAAGCCCGCCTCGAACGCGTTCTTCAGCATCACCGCGCCGGACGGCACCCGGGTGGACCGCGGCTGGTCCGGTGGCGAGCCGAAGCCGCTGCCCACGCCGGTGCAGGAGCTGAACCTGGTCAACGGCAACTGGGAGCCCAAGGTCTACAACATAGGGTTCCCCACGGTGATCCCGGTGGGGTACTGGCCGCAGACCGGCGTCTACACCATCACCTACAAGTCGGTGGCCAGCGACGGCGACCGGGTGGCCGGTGAGATCCGCTTCGACTACCAGGGCAGGCTCACCCAGGCCCCGGCCGACTGGCAGGCGCCGACCAACCAGCCCGACCCGGCGCTGGACGAGCACGGGCCGACGGCCGGATCGGTGGCGACCCTCAGCGCCACCTCGCCGGACGCGCCCCTCGCCCCCACCTCCACGACCTGGCCGTACTGGGTGCTCGGGGCGCTGATCGCGGTGCTGGCCGGGGTCGGCGTGCTGCAGCACCAGCGGCGTAACACCCGCTGACGGGGCCCGTGTCGCACCTGATGTGCGACGCGGGCGCCCTCCCATCCGCGAATCTCGATCGCGTGCGCCGGCGCACGCCGGGCGGAGGGAGGCGGCAGTGACGAGCATCGCCGTGGTCCAGGGATCGGCCGGGGAGCGGGCGCTGCAGGCCGCGCACGGCACGGCCGAGCGGGCACAGCGCTTCTACGACCAGCAGGTCCTCGACCACCTCAACGAGCGCATGATCACCTTCGTACGGGCGCAGGAGATGGTCTTCGTGGCCACCGCCGACGCGCACGGCGAGTGCGACGCCACGTTCCGCGCCGGGCCGGCCGGGTTCGTGCACGTGGTGGGGCCGACCCGGCTGATGTGGCCGGAGTACCGAGGCAACGGCGTGCTGGCCAGCCTGGGCAACATCAGCGAGAACGCGCACGTCGGGCTGCTGTTCATGGACTTCGTCAAGGACGTCATCGGGCTGCACGTCAACGGCCGCGCCACGGTCATGGAGGACGCGCAGGCCCGCGCCGAGTGCCCGGAGCTGCCGGTGGACCCGGTGCCGGGACGGCGGGCCGAGCGCTGGGTGGTGGTGGACGTGATGGAGGCGTACATCCACTGCGCCAAGCACATCCCGCGCATGGTCAAGGCGCCGCGGGAGCGCGCCTGGGGCACCGACGACGTACGCCGCAAGGGCGGCGACTTCTTCGGCGCGGCGGCGTCACAGCCGGAACGCGCCGAGCGCCCTGAAAAGGAGCAGAATGGCGACAATCGTCGCGGCGGAGCCGGCCGGTGGCGGCGCCTGCTCCGCCTTCCGTGGCGTCGGGGCAGGTCAGACGTACCGGACCCGTCCGCGGGGGCACCCGCACGGGGTCGGCGGGCCGGGTGAACAGCCTTCCCCCGAAACGGCTGGTTGGCTACGATTCTGCCTGCCCTCACCGGTGGTGTACCGCGCCTGGGGGACGTGCCCGGCCGAGGTCGGTCGCGGCGTCCGAACGCTACGGTGAGGAGATCGCCACATGACCGACAACCGGCTGAAGGGCCGCGTCAAGGGCCTGTTCGGCGGCGCCGCCGCGGACGCCGAGGTGCTGGAGCACGCCGAGCCGGTGCTCGCCGATCCGGAGGCCGAGCGCCAGGCGCTGCAGGTGCTGGTGCTGGCCCGGCGGACCGCCGACGAGCACATCGCGACCGCGCAGCAGGAGGCGAGCCGCATCCACGCCGAGGCGCGCGCCAAGTCCGAGGAGATCGCCCGCGAGGCGCGCGCGATGGTCGAGACGGCGCGCGAGGAGGCCGCCCGGATCCAGGCCGCCGCGCAGGCCAAGGCGGTGGAGGTCTCCCGCGAGGCGCAGGCGCACGCGGAGACGACCCGGCGCGAGAGCGAGAAGGTGCTGACCGACGCGCGGCACCGCGCCGAGGACATCCTCGACGACGCCCAGGCCAAGGCCGACCGGCTGGAGGGCGACGCGCTGCAGCAGTACGAGGACGTGGTCGGCAGCCTGGAGGGCAAGCGGGCGGCGCTGCAGCAGCGCATCGAGGGCCTGCAGCAGTTCGACCGGGAGTACCGGGCGCGCCTGCGCAAGTTCATGAGCGGGCAGCTGGAGGCGCTGGACGCCGACGAGCCGTCGCTGGCCGAGGTGGAGCAGCACATGGTCGCCGACGTGCCGCCGCAGGCCACCCGGCAGCAGCCGGTGCGCCGCCGCTGAGCCCGCGGAGATCCTGATCGGAGGGCCCGTCACCGCGCTGGTGGCGGGCCTTTCTTAACTAATGCTTAAACACCACATTGGCACCCGTGCACCCATGGACATTGACAGTAAGCTTTCCTAATAATGACGCCATGCCGAACACTCCCACCCGCTCGATCCGCCGCTCGGCGCGCTGGGCGATCGCCGTCGCCGCCAGCGTGACGGCGACCCTGGCCGTGGCCATGGTCTCCGCCCCGAACGGCCAGGCCGCCCCCACCCCGGTGGCCGCGCTCGTCGCCTGCTCCGCCCCGGCCTGGGCCGAGGGCAACACCTACACCGCCGGCACCCAGGTCACCTACAACGGCCGCCTGTACCAGGCCCTGGTCACCCACACCGCGCACGTGGGCGCCGGCTGGAACCCCGCGGCCACCCCGTCGCTGTGGAAGGACCTCGGCGCCTGCGACGGCACCCCGCCGTCGCCGTCCGCCTCGGCCTCCCCGTCCCGGCCGCCGTCGCCGTCGCCGTCGCCGTCCGCGTCGCCCTCGCGGCCGCCGTCGCCCTCCCCGTCGGTGTCGGCCCCGCCGTCGCCGTCCACCTCGCCCGGCGGCACCACCTGCCCGGTCAAGTCCCGGCCCACCGGCAAGGTGCTGCACGGCTACTGGGAGAACTGGGACGGCTCGTCCAACGGCGTGCACCCGCCGTTCGGCTGGACCCCGATCACCAACGCAGCCATCCGCCAGCACGGCTACAACGTCATCAACGCCGCCTTCCCGGTGATCCTCTCCGACGGCACCGTGAAGTGGGAGGACGGCATGGACGCGGGCGTCAAGGTCGCCACCCCGGCCGAGATGTGCGAGGCCAAGGCGGCCGGCCTGACCATCCTGCTGTCCATCGGCGGCGCCACCGCCGGCATCGACCTCAGCTCCTCAGCCGTGGCCGACCGGTTCGTCGCCACCGTCGTGCCGATCCTGAAGAAGTACAACTTCGACGGCATCGACATCGACATCGAGACCGGCCTGTCCGGCAGCGGCAACATCAACACGCTGTCCACCTCGCAGGCCAACCTGATCCGCATCATCGACGGCGTGCTCGCGCAGATGCCGTCCAACTTCGGCCTCACCATGGCGCCGGAGACCGCGTACGTCACCGGCGGCAGCGTCACCTACGGCTCGATCTGGGGCTCGTACCTGCCGATCATCAAGAAGTACGCCGACAACGGCCGCCTGTGGTGGCTGAACATGCAGTACTACAACGGCAGCATGTACGGCTGCGCCGGTGACTCCTACTCGGCGGGCACCGTGCAGGGCTTCGTCGCGCAGACCAACTGCCTCAACACCGGCCTGGTCATCCAGGGCGTGACGATCCGGGTGCCGTTCGACAAGCAGGTCCCCGGCCTGCCCGCGCAGGTCGGCGCCGGTGGCGGCTACATGTCGCCGTCCCTGGTGTCCCAGGCCTGGAACACGTACAACGGCCAGCTCAAGGGCCTGATGACCTGGTCCATCAACTGGGACGGCTCCAAGAACTGGACCTTCGGCGACAACGTCAAGGCCCTCCAGGGCCGCTGACCGAAACAAGGAAGGGCACCTTCTTAACGCTATGCGTAGAGGAAGGTGCCCTTCTTAACGCGTCTCAGCGGGAGAACACCTTGACCGGGGTCACCCGGCACACGACCCGCACGCTGGCCGGATCGTGCTCGGTGAACGGGCCGCCCGTGTAGCGCTGGGACAGCTCCTGGATCAGCTCCGGGCCGCCCTGCTCGGTCATCGTCACCTCGCCCCGGACCTCGACGTACTGGTACGGGTTCGCCGGGTCGAACAGGGTCAGCGACACCCGCGGCTCGCGCTGCATGTTGCGCGTCTTGCGGCGGCCGAGGATGGTCGAGAAGACGACGTCGTCGCCGTCGCGTTTGACCCAGACGACGCTGCTCTGCGGCGACCCGTTCGGGTTCACCGTGGCCAGCGTGGCGAAGGTGTCGGCGTCGATGAGCCGCTTGGCGAGTTCGGAGAGTGCAACGGTCACCCGGCCACCCTACGCGCCGCACGGCGGTCACGACGGCGGCCGCAGACCGTGTTCCCGGGCCAGGATCGCCGCCTGCACCCGGCTGCGCAGGCCCAGTTTCGCCAGGATCCGGCTGACGTGCGTCTTCACCGTCGCCTCCGCCATGTGCAGGGCCAGCGCCGCGTCCGCGTTGGACAGCCCGGCTCCGAGGCAGCCGAGCACGTCCCGTTCCCGGCCGGTCAGCGTGTCCAGGTCCGGCACGGCGGCCGGGTCGGTCCAGCCCGGCGCGGCCAGGAATCGGTCCAGCAGCCGCCGCGTCGCCGCCGGGGCGATGATCGCGTCGCCGCGGGCCACCGTGCGCACCGCCTCGGCCAGCGCCGCCGCCTCGATGTCCTTGAGCAGGAAACCCGCCGCCCCGGCCCGCAGCCCGCCGAACACGTACTCGTCGAGGTCGAACGTGGTCAGGATGAGCACCTGCGCGAGCTGCTCCGCCACGATCTCCCGGGTGGCGGCGATGCCGTCGAGCACCGGCATGCGCACGTCGAGCAGCGCCACGTCGGGCCGCTCGCGGCGGCACAGCTCGACCGCCCGCGCCCCGTCGGCGGCCTCTCCCACCACCTCGATGTCCGGCTGCGTGCCCAGGATCAGCACGATGCCCGAGCGCACGGCGGGCTGGTCGTCGGCGACCACCACCCGGATGCTCATCGGCTCGCCGCCGGGTCGTGCCGCAGCGGCAGCTCCGCCCGCAGCCGCCAGCGGCCGTCGACGGCTGCCGCGGTCAGCGTGCCGCCGAGCAGGGCGGCCCGCTCCCGCATGCCGATCAGGCCATGCCCACTGCCGGTGGCAGCGGGCCCCGGCCGCACCGGGTTGTCCATCTCTATCAGCACGCGGTCGGCGTCGGCGTCGACGCGCAGGACGGCCGTGCCGGTGCCGTGCTTCCAGGCGTTGGTGAGGCTCTCCCCCACGATCCGGTGCGCGGCGAAGTCGACGCTCACCGGCAGCGCCCGGTCCGTGCCGGCCGTATGCGCCTCGACGGCCAGCCCGGTGGCCTGGGCCTGTGCGAGCAGCTGCGGCAGCGACGCCAGGCCGGGCCGGGCCGCCGGATCGGCGCCTTCGCCGTCGCCGGTGTCGCGGAGCAGGCCGATCATCTGCCGCATCTCGGCCAGGCCGGACACGCTGCTCTCCCGGATCTGCTCGACGGCGCGGCGGACCAGCTGCGGGCTGGGGTCGGGTGCGGACAGCACCGCGGTGGCGTGGATGGCGATCGCGCTGAGCTGGTTGGCGACCACGTCGTGCAGCTCGCGGGCCATCCGGGCGCGCTCGTCGGCGACGGCCTGCCGGCGTTCCCAGGCGGCCAGCCGCGCCGTCTCCTCGGCCCGCTGCCGCTGGATCCGGGCCTGCTCGCGGTACTGCCGCACGCTGATGCCGGTCACCGTGGGCAGCACCACGACCAGCGCGACGACCAGGCCCAGCACGATGCCGCGCCAGTCGCCGGAGAGGAGCACCCCCGCGACGGCGGCCAGCACCGAGCCGGCCACCCCGCCGATCAGGTTGGCCCGCCACAGCCAGGCGCGGCCGTAGACGCAGGCGTCGTACACCACCTGCGTGAAGATCAGCGCGGTGCCCAGCGAGCCGCCGAGCATCGTGTCGGCGGCCAGCGCGACCAGGCCGATGCCCTCCGCCGTGCCCGGGGCGAGGCGGCGCAGCAGGCAGCAGCCCGCCATCACGGTCATCGGCACGAGCAGCAGCCAGTCCGGCGCCCCGGACCAGGGCCCGTCGCCGAGGAACATGCGCCAGCCGCCCGCGGCGTACAGCAGCAGGCCGCCCGCGAACGAGACCAGGCTGATCGCCAGGTCGGTCCGCCACGAGGGCCAGCGCGCGGTCATGACTTGATCACAACACATCGCGCGGGGTCCGGCGACCGGCCCGGGACGGAGGCCGCCTACATCCTTCGGTGTACGCCGTTCTCGTGCCGCGCTCCGAGGCGCGGGGACCGAACGGCGGCGACGATCGGGACATGCTGCTGTTCGTCATCGCCGCGTGCGAGATCGGGTTCTGGGTCATCCTCGGCGCCGGGCTGGCTGCCCGCTACCTGCTGCGCTGGCCGGCCGTCTCGGCGGTGCTGCTGGTCGGGGTGCCCGTGGTGGACCTGGTGCTGCTCGCGGCGACGGCCGTCGACCTGCACCGCGGGGCCACCGCGACGTTCGCGCACGGCCTGGCCGCGGCGTATCTGGGCTTCTCGGTGGCGTTCGGGCACTCGATGGTGCGCTGGGCCGACGTGCGGTTCGCGCACCGCTTCGCGGGCGGCCCGGCCCCGGTCCCGCCGCCGCGCTACGGCGCGGCCCGCACCCGGCACGAGTGGCGCGAGTGGGGCAAGGCGTTCGTGGCCTGGCTCATCGCGGTGGTGCTGCTGGCCGCGGCCATCTGGTACGTCGGCGACGCCGCGCGCACCGCCGAGCTGGCGGGCTGGATCCAGCGGCTGACCGTGGTGCTGCTGATCTGGCTGGCGGGCTGGCCCGTCTGGTACACGCTGTTCCCCAAGCGCGAGCCAAGCCGGGTATAGGCCGGCGCTACGGCCACAACTTCAGGGTTGTACCCACAACCCAGAAGTTGTGGCCCCGGGGAGCACACACCGTCCCGGCGGAGGCAACCCGGAAGTTGCCTCGGCAACTCAGTGGTTGCCCAGCGCCGCGGACGGTGTCCGCTCCCACGGCGGCGGCACCCTAACAGCGGCCATGCCGGCGGCGGCCGCGGCCTGCATGCCCAGGTCGGTGTCCTCGAAGACGAGGCAGTGCTCGGGTGCGACGCCCAGGTGCGCGGCGGCCAGCAGGAAGCACTCCGGGTCGGGCTTGCCCCGGGTGTACTCACCGGCGCAGACCAGCACGTCGAAGCGGTCCAGCAGGCCGAGGGTGCACAGCGACAGGGAGACCGGCTCGCGGGTGCCGCCGGACACCACGGCCATCGGCACCCGGCCGTGCCCGTCCTCGACGTGCCACACCACCTCGGGCACGGCGGTCAGCTCCGGCAGCAGCTCCTGGTAGAGCTCCTCGCGGCGGCGGTCGACCTCCGGCACCGGCATGTCCAGGCCCTGCGCCGCGTTGAGGTCGACGATGATGTCGAGCACCGACCGGCCGCCCCAGGCGTAGAACAGCTCCTCGGACAGCTCGCAGCCGTGCTCGCCGAGCGCCTGCTGCCAGGCGCGGAAGTGCAGCGGCATGTTGTCGGCGATGGTGCCGTCGCAGTCGAACAGGTAGGCCCGGAACTCCCCGGGCGGCAGAGCCAGCGTCACCGGCGCAGCCTACTGTGACGGGCATGACGGCGACCCACCCCGGACTGCTCAACGGCCGCTACCGCATGGACGAGCGCATCGGCGCGGGCGGCATGGGCGAGGTGTGGCGGGCCACCGACGTGGTGCTGGGCCGCCCGGTCGCGGTGAAGACGGTGCTGGCCGCGCTCGCCGACGACGAGGACTTCACCCGCCGCTTCCTCGCCGAGGCGCGGGCCATGGCGGGGGTACGCCATCCGGGCGTGGTCGCCATCCACGACTTCCAGCACGGGCCCGACGGCGCCTACCTGGTGATGGAGTACGTCGACGGCGAGCCGCTGTCCAAGGTGCTCACCCGGTACGGCAGGCTGTCCGCGCCGGCCACGCTGCACCTGGTCGGGCAGGCGACGAACGCGCTGCACGCGGTGCACGGCCGGGGCATCGTGCACCGTGACGTGAAGCCGGGCAACCTGCTGGTCCGTCCGGACGGGACGCTGCTGCTCACCGACTTCGGCATCGCCCGGCGCGACGGCGCGACGGCGCTGACCGCGACCGGCGCGGTCATCGGCACGCTGTCCTATCTGGCCCCGGAGCAGGTGCTGGGCCACCCGGCGACCCCGCGCAGCGACGTGTACGCGCTCGGCGTGGTCGCGTACGAGTGCCTGACCGGGCGGCGGCCGTTCCTCGCCGAGAACCCGTTCGCGGCGGCGATGATGCGGCTCAGCCAGCCGCCCCCGCCGCTGGGGCCGGAGGTGCCCGCGCCGGTGACGGCGCTGATCGAGCGGGCGCTGGCGGCCGACCCGGAGGCGCGCTGGGCGAGCGCGGCCGCGTTCGGCGCGGCGATCGCGCAGGTCGCGGCGGCCCTGCGCGGCGCGGTCGCACCCCCGCCCGGGGCCGAGCCGACCGTGGCGCAGCAGCAGCGGGCCATGCCGCCCACTCTGATCGAGCCCGGCAACGCCGCGACCGTCGTGGTCACCCCCACCCCGACCCCGTCGTCCTTCGCCGGGCAGGGGCCGCGCGACGGCCTGACGGCCCCCTACCCCGGCCCGGTGACCGTCGGCTCGGCCACGCCGCCGCCGGGGCAGGAGACCTCCGGCGGCGGCCCGGCGGGCAGCCTGCCCGTGCCCGCCGGGTTCGCCGCGCGGGACGGCTACTACGTGCCCACGTCGCCGATGTGCTGGGGCGGCCTGGTCATCCCCGGCGGCCTCGGGCGGACGCCGAAGCGCTACCGCCCGGACGAGGAGCACTACTGGGAGACGTTCGCGGCCGGCGAGCTGCCCGAGGATGCCGTCTACCTGCGGCAGGAGGAGCTGATCGAGCATCCGGCGGTGGCCGCGGTGTGCAACCCGCGGGTGCTGGCGGCGTGCAGCCGTGACCCGCGCCGCACCACCGGCTGGGAGCTGGAGCCGTGGCCGGTGCAGATCGGCCGGGACCGGTGGATCTTCCACTGCCTGGCGGGTCCCGGCACGGGCGAGTGGTTCGGCACCGAGTTCGGCTGAGGTCACTCCGCGCGGGCGGCGCGGACCATGTCGCGTACCCGGAAGGCCATCACGAAGTCGGTGATGGCCCGCATCAGCGCGATCACCCCGATGACCACGACCAGCAGGGCGACCGAGCGGAAGAACCGCCCGGCGGCCCACAGGCCCAGCAGCAGCTCCAGCATGCCCACGAGCAGCCCGACCCACCACAGGTCGTGCTCGCGCTTGCTCAGGAACGCCAGCACGATGTCGGCCGCGCCCTTGAACAGCAGGTACCAGCCGAGGATCGCGGCCAGCCAGAACACCGTCCTGCCCGGGTTGATGAACGCGAAGAACCCGGTGAGCAGGAAGACGATGCCGAGGATGCCGTGCAGCCAGCGCCAGCCGGGCGCGAAGAACATGTCGAACAGCTCGGCGACCGCGGCCACCAGGATCACGATCCCGGCGAGCACGGCGACGGTCTTCAGGCTGCTGGTGTTGAAGGCGAGCACCACCCAGGCGATGACCAGCCAGAAGCAGCCGGTGATCAGGAAGACCCACCACGGCACCCAGGTCAGCCCGGCGACCTTGCCGCGCGGGGCGAGCGGGTTGCCGGCCAGGTCGGCCACTGGTGAGGGCATGCGGGCCGGGCCGGACCGGCCGTTGCCGGAGACGCTGCTCATGCGTACACGATGCGCTCTTGACCGGGCTTATGTGGCGAAGTTGCCAGCACTGCCGCGAATCGCATTCAAAGCCCATCAAACGGCTGCCAGTATTACGCTCAGGACAACCCGCCCCTCTCGGAGGAGTTGATCGCCATGTCCACGGCGACCGAGACGTTCTTTGCCGAACTCGGCAGACGCGGCCATGAGCCGCTGCTGCGCCGGGTCACCGGCAGCATCAGGTTCGACATCGGCGAAGGCCGGGCCGTGCAGCGCTGGCTGGTGGACATCGACCACGGCGACGTCGCCGTGTCCAAGCGCGCCCGCGGCGGCGACTGCACCGTGCGGACCGACACCGCCACCTTCGACAGCATCCTGCAGGGCTCCGACAACACCATGGCCGCCTACCTACGCGGCGCCATCGGCGCCGAGGGCGACCCGGAGCTGCTCATGCTCAGCCAGCGCCTGTTCGCCGGCCCGGAACGCACTGGGTACGACCATGGCTGACCAGGTGCGCATCCTGCACGGCAACACGTTCGTGGTCAGCGACGACCGGGGCGACATCGAGGCGTCGCCGACCGACCCGACCGGCCTTTTCGCCTGGGACACCCGCTTCCTGTCCGGCTGGGTGCTGACCGTCGACGGGCAGCGGCTGGCCATGCTCAGCGTCGACGACCTGCAGTACTACCAGACCCAGTTCTTCCTCGTGCCCGGCACCGGCACCGTCTACATCGACGCGAAGCTGTCGGTGATGCGGCTGCGCGAGGTGAGCGACGGCTTCCGTGAGCGGGTGGAGATCCTCAACCACGGCGAGGAGCCGGTCGAGCTGACCGTCCGGCTGGACGCGGGCAGCGACTTCGCCGACCTGTTCGACGTGAAGAACGCCCAGCAGAAGAAGGGCGAACTCTACGCCAAGGCCGAGCGCGACCAGCTGACGTTCGGCTACCGGCGCGAGACCTTCCACCGGCACACGACGGTCACCGCCCAGCCGCGTCCGGACTACGACGAGCAGGGTATGACGTGGAAGGTGCGCATCGCGCCGCAGCAGGGCTGGACCGCGGACCTGCGCGTGGTGCCGGGCGTGCGCGGCTACGACGACAAGCCGATCCTGCTCGCTCCCCCGGCCGTGAATCTGGGCGGCGAGCTGGACAAGTGGCTGGCCGACGCACCCCACCTGGAGAGCGACTGGGAGCCGCTGCACAACACGTACCGGCGCAGCCTGATCGACCTGGCGGCGCTGCGCTTCGCCCCGCTGTCCTCGGGCGGTCGCAGCCTGCCCGCCGCCGGGCTGCCCTGGTTCATGACCATGTTCGGCCGGGACAGCATCTTCACCAGCCTGCAGGCGCTGCCGTTCGTGCCCGAGCTGGCCGCCACCACGCTGCGCGAGCTGGCCGCACGCCAGGGCACCCGGATCGACGACTTCCGCGACGAGGACCCGGGCCGCATCCTGCACGAGATGCGCTACGGCGAGTCGGCGGCGTTCAAGGACCAGCCGCACACGCCCTACTACGGCAACGCCGACGCCACCCCGCTGTTCGTGGTGCTGCTGGACGAGTACGAGCGCTGGACCGGCGACAAGGCCCTGGTGAAGGACCTGGAGCTGGAGGCGCGCGCCGCGCTGCACTGGATCGACGCGTACGCCGACCTGATGGGCGACGGCTACCTCTGGTATCAGCGCCGCAACGAGGAGACCGGCCTGGAGAACCAGTGCTGGAAGGACTCCTGGGACTCCATCTCCTACCGTGACGGCCGCCTGCCCGGCTTCCCCCGGGCCACCTGCGAGCTGCAGGGCTACGCCTACGACGCGCGGGTGCGCGGCGCCCGGATGGCCCGCGAGATCTGGCGCGACCCGGAGTACGCCGCCGAGCTGGAGCGCAAGGCCGCCGACCTGAAGCGGCGCTTCAACCGCGACTACTGGGTCACCGACGGGGAGTACTTCGCACTGGCCCGCGACACCGAGGGCAAGCAGGTCGACGCGCTCTCGTCGAACATCGGGCACCTGCTGTGGAGCGGCATCGTGGACCGGTCCAAGGCGCGGGCGGTGGCCCGGCACCTGATGGGGCCGCGGCTGTTCTCCGGCTGGGGCGTGCGCACGCTGGCCGTGGGCGAGGGCCGCTACAACCCGATCGGCTACCACGTGGGCACGGTGTGGCCGTTCGACTGCTCGTTCATCGCCTGGGGCCTGCGCCGCTACGGCTTCAAGAAGGAGGCGGCGCAGATCGCCGCGGGCATCCTCGACGCGGCCGAGTACTTCGACGGCCGGCTGCCGGAGGCGTTCGGCGGCTACCCGCGCGAGGCGACCCGCTACCCGGTGCAGTACCCGACGGCGTGCAGCCCGCAGGCCTGGTCCACGGGCGCGCCGCTGCTGCTGCTGCGTACCATGCTCGGCCTGCAGCCGCTGGGCGACAGCCTGGTCGTCGACGCGGCGCTGCCGGCCGGCATGGGCCGGATCGAGCTGCTCGGCATTCCGGGCCGCTGGGGCCGGGTGGACGCGTTCGGCCGGGGCCGGGTGCGGGTCGAGGCGCCGAGCCGCCTGCGTCCCTCGCTCGCAGGCCAGCGGTGAGCACGCCGGTGGGGGCCGTGGACGTGACCGGACGGCCCCCGGCCGAGCTGCGCCGGGCGCTGGTGCCGCTGGCGCTGGCGCAGTTCATCTGCAGCTTCGCCGGCTCGAACATGAACGTGATGATCAACGACATCAGCCAGGACCTGAACACCACTGTCCAGGGCGTCCAGATCGCGATCACGATCTTCCTGCTGGTGATGGCGGCGCTGATGATCCCCGGCGGCAAGCTGACCGACCGCTACGGCCGCAAGCGCTGCTTCACCGCCGGGCTCATCCTGTACGGCGTCGGCGCGCTGCTCAGCGCGGTCTCGCCCAGCCTGGGCGTGCTCATCCTGGGCAACTCGATCTTCGAAGGCGTGGGCACGGCGCTGCTCATCCCGCCCGTCTACATCCTGACCACGCTGCTGTTCAGCGGCCTCGCCGCCCGCGCCCGCGCGTTCGGCGCGATCAGCGCGGCGGGCGGCATCGGCGCCGCCGCCGGCCCGCTCATCGGCGGCCTGATCACCTCGGCGGCGAGCTGGCGCTGGGCGTTCGTGTTCCAGGCCGCCGTCATCGCGGCGATCGTCGTGCTCAGCCGCCGGGTCCCCGATCCGCTGCCGCCCGACCCGACCCGGCCCTTCGACACCGGCGGCGCCGTGCTGTCGGCGACCGGCCTGGTCCTGCTCGTCGCGGGCATTCTCGCCGCCGACGACAACGCCTGGCTCATGCTCGCGCTGATCGCCGCCGGCGCGCTGTTCCTGGTGCTGTTCTTCCGCTCGGTGCGGGCCAAGGAGCGCGCCGGGCAGGAGCCGCTGCTGTCCACGGCCCTGTTCCGCAACCGCACCTCGAACCTGGGCCTGGTCACCCAGAACGCGCAGTGGCTGATCCTGATGGGCACCTCGTTCACGGTCGCGGCCTACCTGCAGGTGGTACGCGGCTACGACGCCATCGAGACCGGCGTCATCTTCACCGCCGCGACCGTGGGCCTGCTCGTCTCCTCCCTGGCCGCCGAGCGTCTGGCCAAGCGCCGCCCGCAGCGCACCCTGATCCAGGCCGGGTTCGTGCTCACCGCGATCGGCGTCGCCGCCCTGCTGGCGATGGTCGCGTGGTCGCCGAACGTGTGGGCGTTCGCACCCGGCCTGCTGTTCATCGGCCTCGGGCTGGGCCTGATGCTGACCCCGTCGGTCAACGTCGTGCAGTCCAGCTTCGGCGAGAGCCAGCAGGGCGAGATCTCCGGCCTGTCCCGCAGCGTGTCCAACCTCGGCTCGTCCCTGGGCACCGCGATCGCGGGCACCATCATCGTCGCGGGCATCACGGTGACCCCGCAGCGCTCGTACGCGCTCGCCATGGCCGTGCTCGCCGTGGTGGCCGTAGCCGGCCTCGTCGCCGCCAGCCGCCTGCCCCGCACCCCTCCCCCGGCCGCCGCCCCGCGGCCCTGAGGCAGTTCAGCGGCGTTCGATCAGGGTACGCAGGTTGGCGACGCCGATGGCGACGGCGGCGGTCAGGGCGAGCACGCCCAGGGCGATGCGCAGGTTGGTGGCGAGCAGCCAGATCAGATACACCGAGCCGCCGATGATGGCCAGGCTCAGCAGGAACAGCAGCAGCCGCCCGCGCAGCAGTGCTTCGACGCCCATCACCAGCAGCACCGCCGCGACGAACACCCACAGCCCGCCGCCCACGTCGAACAGCAGCCCGAGGCCTAGCAGGATCAGCAGGATCGACAGCGACGCCCCGGTCCAGAACCGCAGCAGGGCGCCCGCCGGGGTCGTCACGTCGGGCACCGCCCGGTGCCGCAGGTGCGCGTGCGGCGGCGGCTCGGGCACCACCGTGCCGACCTCGCGCAGCTGGTCGCGCTCGTTGACGGCGGCACGGCGGCGGGTCCGCAGCCCGGCCAGCGCCTGCTCCCGCTCGGTCACCTGGGCGGCCGCGCCGTCGCCGCCACGCCGCGAGTCGGTGACCGTCGACGGCAGCACCTCCAGCCCCGACGCGGCCCGGCGCAGCTCGTCCTGCCCGGTGCTGATCTGCCCGTCGAGGTCGGCGACCAGCTCGTCCAGCTCGGCGATGCGGTCCCGGCGGGCACCGGGCGCGACCGCGTACGGCGGCACCCGGTCCAGGCCCGCCCAGCCCACCGGGTCGGCCCAGGAGGCCCGGATCGCGCCGCTGCGCTCGTAGCGCGGCCCGGCCGGAGCTCGCTCCCCGCCGAACGGGTCATCGGTGTCCAGGCCCCACAGGCCGCGGTAGTCGCGTACCCACGGGGTCGCCGAGTCGATCAGGATCGGGGTCCAGGGGCGGCCGGTGCCCGGCCCGATCTGCACGCCGTCGCCGCGGCGGTAGTCGACGTACGGGATGCCCAGGCCCGCCCGGGGCTGGTTTCGGGTCCACGGCAGCAGCGCCCAGCGGATCGCGTTGACCACCGCGAACGGCTTGGCCAGCGCCGGCGGCTGGACCCGGACCAGGTAGTCGCCGGGCAGGTACGCCCCCGAGTGCGAGCCCGCCCCGGCGTTGCCGACGATGTGCGTGCCGCCCGACCAGGTCAGATCCGGGTCGTCGGCGCGGCGGCGCAGGTCCGCGCCTACCTCGTCGTGCGACGACAGCGCCACCCACGCCACGGTGTACCCGTCGCCGCTGTGCGGGCCCGGCTCCGGGCCGGAGGGCACGAGGAAGAGGGTGAGCTGCTCCCAGTCCGACTCGTGGTCGTTGACCCCGGCGAAGCTGGTCCGCCAGTCGTTCATCGCGTACAGGAACCAGTACTGGATCACCACGTAGCCGCCGTCGGTGCTGACATGGGCGTGGTAGGCGTCGTACGGGTCGGCGACGGCGGCGTACTGCCGCTGCACCGCCGCGGTGAGCCCACCCGGCACCCGGCCGCGCATCGTCAGCGAGAACCGCATCAGCGAGTCGATCACCCGGCCGAGCAGGCCGACGGCCGCCAGCCGGGACACCCCGGTGAACGTGGGCCGGTCCGGGCGGCGGCGCCATTCACGCAGCTCGCGGCGCTGCAACGAGGTCGGCGCGTAGCGCAGGAACAGCGGCGCGTCCGGGTTCGCCCGTGCCTGCTCGGCGAGCTTGTCCGGGTCGAGGCTGCCGTGGTCGACGAGCAGGGTGGGCGTGCCCCGGCTGTCCCGGCGCGACGACCACAGCGCCGCGCCGGCCAGGTACTGCTCGACGGGCATGGGGAAGAACAGTTCACCGGCGGTGTAGCGCAGCACGGGCTCGAACCGGCGCACGAGCGCGAGCAGGTCGGCGCCCGCGGGCAGATCCGGGGCATCGCACTCGCCGGTCACCTATGCATCTTCCCGTCCGGCCCGGTCGCATATTGCTGGAACCGCCGTACTCAGTGGGGTACGTCGCGCGACTGGGGGCCGAGATCGCGCCTTCGTGTCATGATCTGCGGTTCTACCGCACCTTTCGACACGAGATAGCGATCATCAACCCCTGCCCCCGGCAAGATCAGGTCGATCTTGCAGGTGACGAGGGCGATTGAGCCTGATTCGAGCGTGTCGCACCCACAGTTCGCGCAAGATCGGCGCACTTGGGGGGCCGGCGGTGGGTTGGGTGGCGAGATCGGGTCCCGATGCGGGACAGAGGAGCGGGAGGCGGCCCCAGGAAGGCCGCCTCCCGCCGGTTCACGGGGTCAGAGGCTCAGCGGCTCGACCCAGATGTTGCGGTAGCGCACGTTCGCGCCCGCGTCGCCGTGGTCCTGCAGCCGGATCGGGCCGACGGACGGCCCCTCCGGCGCGCCGGCCCCGGTCGGCCCGTCGATCTGCGCGTTGTTGTGGATGGTCACGCCGTTCCAGACGACCGTGACCCGGGCGTTCTCCGTCTTGACGCCGGAGGAGTTGTAGCGGGCCGCCCGGAACGTGACCTCGTAGGTCTGCCACGTCTCCGGTGCGGTCGCCGCGTTCGACGACGGCGCGAGCTTCAGGTAGATCGAGCCGCACTCGTTGTTGGCCGGGGTGGTGTCGCCCCACGAGTCCAGCACCTGCAGCTCGTACCGGTCCTGCAGGTAGATCCCGCTGTTGGCGCGGGCCTGCCCGGTGACGTCGATCGGCAGGTTCGGCAGCCAGAACTCGATGTGCAGCTTGAAGTCGCCGAACGCCTGCTTGCTGCGGATGTCGCCGCCCAGCACCTCCGCGGAGCCGCCGGACACGGGCCAGGTCGCGGCCGTGCCGTCGGTCTTCTCGAAGTTGTTCAGGTTGGTGCCGTCGAACAGCTGGATGCGGTTGGTGCCGCCGGTGCCGTACACCTCGAACTCGTAGATGCGGGCCGCGGCGTTGCCGTCGCTGGTCGGCGTCGTGACGTTGAGCCGCACGTAGCGCGCCGACGTGGCCGCGATGTCGTGCGTGGTGGTGTTGGCCGTGTTCGCGGTCACGGTGGTGACCGTCGTCCAGGAGGTCCCGTTGGCGCTGACCTGGATGTTGAAGTCACGCGTGTTCCAGGCGGTGTTCTCCCCGCCCGCACCCGCGTGCTTGACCACGAACCGGCTCAGCGACGCGCTGGCGCCCAGGTCGACCTGGAGCCACTTGGTCGCGCCCGAGGAGCACCACTTGTCGCTGTTGCCGCCGGACACCGAGCCGTTGACGGCCTTGGCCGGGCCCTCGGTGGTGCCGCAGGAGCTGTCGGCCGTGGCGGTCTTGCCCAGGGCCAGGTTGTTCGACGGTGGTGCGGTTCCGCCGTACACCTCGAACTCGTAGATGCGGGCGGCGCCGTTGCCGTTGTTGGTCGGCGTGGTGATGTTGAGCCGGACGTAGCGTGCCGACACGGCGGTGATGTTGTGCGTGGTGGTGCTGGCCGTGTTCGCGGTCGTGGTGGAGACCGTCGTCCAGGAGGTGCCGTTGGTGCTCACCTGGATGTTGAAGTCACGGGTGTTCCAGCCGACGTCCTCGCCGCCCGCACCCGCGTGCTGCACCACGAACTTGTTCACCGACTGCGCCGAGCCGAGGTCGACCTGCATCCACTTGGTCGCGCCCAGCGAGCACCACTTGTCCAGGGTGCCGCCGGTGACGCTGCCGTTGACCGCCTTCGCTGGGCCCTCGGCCGTGGCGCAGGAGCTGTCCGCGGTGGCGGGCTTGCCGAGCGCCAGGTTGTTGGCGGTCTGCTGGCCGGGGATGGCGTTGAGGGTGTACCAGACCTCGGTGCTCCACAGCGACTGGCCGTTGGCCGCGGCGAACGGCTTGGGCGAGCGGATGTGCACCACCCGGCCCGGCTTGAGGCCGTTGATGACCAGGGTGACCTTCTTGCTGTCGGCGGACAGGGTCGCCGACGAGACGGTCAGGGTCTCCTCGTCGACCTTCGGGCCGCCGTACGCCGCGGTGGGCACGTAGCGCCACTGCTTGACCTTGTACTTGGTGGCCAGGCTGGTGGCGGTGGCCGCCGAGATCGGCTGGGTGTACTCCATCTCGAAGCCGTTGGGCAGCGCCCGGGTGGCCAGGATGTCGAAGGCGTTGCCGCCGTTGGGCATCAGCTTCTGGAAGCCGTAGGCGAGCTTGCCCTCCTGGCCCCAGTTGCCGCCGCCGTGCAGGCCGCCGAGGTAGAACGCGCCGTCCGGGCCGATGCTGACCTCGGTGACGCCCATCTCCAGGCCCTGGGTCATGCGGTAGAGCGCGCCCTGGTACTCGCCGTTGACCTTCTCCAGGTACGCCCGCTGCAGGCCGCCGTAGGTGACGTCGCCGATGGCGAGCTGACCGGCGAACGGGCCGCTGTTCATCAGCACCGGGGTGCTCGGCGAGTTCGCGATCTCGTTCTGCGGCATCCACAGCACCGGCGGGGTGGGCGCGGCGTTGTCGAACGGGCCGGCCGGGTTCATGTAGTGGTTGAAGAAGCGGCCCTGCTTGACGTGCAGCAGCTTCGACGAGGGCAGCCAGCCGCCCTGGTTGTCGGTGACGAAGATGCCGTTCTCCGGGCCCCAGCCGATGCCGTGCGGCGTACGCAGGCCGCCCGCGACGTAGGTGACCGCGCCGGTGTTGCGGTCGACCTTGATGGTCGTGCCGCGGTTGGGCGAGCCCTGGGGGTCGGTGGTGGCGCCGCCGTAGTTGATCGACACCGAGAGGTTCAGGTAGAAGAAGCCGGCCTCGTAGAGCAGGCCGAACCCGAACTCGTGGAAGTTGCCGTCGAACGGCCAGGTCGCCACGGTGCGGTAGTTGTCGATGATCCCGTCGCCGTTGGTGTCGTTCAGCTCGGTGAGCCGCTGCTTCTCGGAGACGTACATCTTGCCGTCGACGATCTTGATGCCCATCGGCTCGCGCAGCCCGCTGGCCACCCTGGTCCTGGTGACCTGGCTCGGGCTGGTGTTGCCGGTGACGCCGTTGAGGATCCAGACCTCACCCGCGACGGTCTCCGAGCCACCCCAGGTGAGCAGGGCCAGGCGGCCGTCCGGGAACCAGTCGAACCCGGTGACCTGCGGCTCGAAGCCGCTCGGGCGCAGGTTCATCAGGGTGTAGTTGGGGTGCACGCCGGTCAGCGGCAGGCCGTCGCCCGGCGTGTCGCCGCTGGCCTCGCACTCCTTCTTGCCCGGCGCGGTGACCCGCACGACGCCCGCGTCGGTGCTCAGCACGGAGTTGGGCACGTTGACGAACGTGGTCGAGCCCGGCGTCTGCCACTGCAGCGTGAGCTGGTTGTCGACGGTCGCCTCGAAGTACTCGATCTTCAGCGAGTGGTAGCCGGTGCTCAGGGTGATGGCGCCGTCCTTGGCGCTCGCCCCGTGCAGACCGTCGTGATCGATGACAAGGTTGTCGTCGATGAGCAGCCGGGAGCCGTCGTCACTGATCAGGCGGAAGGTGTAGCTGCCGGCGGTGCTGATGTTGACGTTGCCGAGGACGTGGACCAGGAAGTTGTCCGCCAGCCCGAAGTCGGTGGTGGTGGTCCAGTTGACGATCGGCATGAGCTTGTCGATGTTGGGCGTCTGGCCCGCCTTCAGCGTGCACAGCTTGGTCATACCGGTCGGCATGTCGAAGACGCGCAGCGTGACGCCGGGCTCCTGGGGCGGCGGGGCGGCCGCGGCGGCGGCGGGCAGCCCCGCCAGGCTCGCGGCCGTGAGCAGGGTGGCGAGGGCGCCCACGAGGGACAGGCGCGCTCGTCGGGACGGTTTGGACACGGTTCCTCCAGCGGGAGCGGGGGACGACGAGACCCGTCGTCGGCGCGGCAGCCCGCGGAGCGGCGTGCCTGGACCTGGACGGACTTCGTCGCGCTACGTCCGGTGATCAGCCCGGCACGCCGTTGCCTGGCGAGTGGAACCTTATGATTCTTCTTTTTGAATGTCTAGATGTTAAGGCGAGATTGACACAACTTCTGATCGCGCCAGCAAAAGTTCTGGGCACCCGGCCCGCTGAGCCCGCCGCGCGGCCCGCCCCACCAGGCCGTCGGCAGTTTCGGGGAAACTGCAGGCACCGGGGGCGCGATCGCTGCAGTTTCCCCGAAACTGCAGGGCAGGTCCGGGCCCGCGGGGCGTGCGGCGAGCGCGGTCAGCTGGAGGCGAGGACGATCACGCGGTCGACGGCGGGCATGGGCTGGTCCTTGTCGGGGTTGAGGACGACGCCGTGGCCGTCGCCGGGTTCGGCGACCCGGTAGCCGATGGCGACCTCGCCGCGCCGGTAGGCCGCCTCGACCACGGTGGCGAAGGTGACCTGCGCGTTCGGGCGCAGGTAGTAGCTGGCGGGCCGGATGTAGATCTCAGCGCCGTCGGCGTCGAACAGGTCGGCGAACACCGACTCCAGGTGCTTGTCCTCCGAGATCTGCGTCATCAGCAGGCTGACCAGCTGCTCGCTCACCACGAAGTCGTCGGCCTTGGTCAGCTGCGCCAGGGCGCGGTCGCGCTCGTCGCGCATCTCGCTGACGATCGAGCCCGGCCCGCGCCCGGCCAGGATGTCGCGTACGTGCAGCAGCGTGACCAGCACCCGGGAGTCGGCGGTGAGCGCGTCCAGGTCGTCGTCGGCGAGCACGATCACGTTGTGGTACGCCACGATGTCGAGCGTCTCCAGCAGCCCGCGGTCGCGGGTGTCGCCGGTGCGGGCGCGCAGGGTCAGGTTGCGCAGCCGGGTCGCGAGCCGGTTGACGGCCGGGCCGGCGTCGGGCCGGTCGACGACGACGTCGACCGACGAGCCGGCGGCGACGTACGCGTCGAGCTGCTCGATGATGCGGGTGGCGCGCCGGTTCCAGCCGAGGATGAGGGTGCTCTCGGGGGCGGCCGGGCCGCGTACGGCGTGCACGATCGCGGTCTCGTCGACGGGGAACCGCCGGGTCGCCAGCTTGATCATCGAGTCGTCGCGGGCGAGCAGCACGATCCGGTCGCCGGGGCTGATCACGGTGCCGGGCGGCGGGTTGAGCACGGTCTTGCCGTCGGCCAGCAGCAGCCCCAGCGGGCAGCACACCTGGTACGCGCGCAGCGCCTCGGCGAACGGCCGCCCCACCAGCGCCGGCTCGGCGGTCATGTAGATCTCGTCGCCGCCGAAGTCGAACAGGTCGTGGTAGACGACGGACAGTTTGGACTGCCGGGCGGTCTGCACGATGAGCCGCGCGCCGATGTCGTCGCCGTCGAGCACCACCGCGTCTCCCCCGGCCAGCTCGGCGACGGCGAGGTTGCGGCTGTCGCGCACCGCCGCGACCACGTGGTGCGGGCGGCCCCGGAACGCCGGGCCCTTGTTGATGGCGAGCAGGATCTTCAGCACGAACGCGTCGGCGTCCTCGGCGGGCACCCCGTCCGGGGCCAGCACGATGATCGAGCGGGCCTCGTTGAGGTTGACCAGCTCCAGGTCGCGCAGGTCCAGCGGGCTGCCGGTGCGGAACACCAGCCGGGTGCGGCCGGTGTCGGGCAGCCGGTGCCGGACCCGGTCCTCCATGGTCACCTTGTCCTGCTCGGCGAGCACGACCACGGCGGCGCGGCGGCGGCTGGCGTTGGCCTCGACCAGCTCGCCGAGCACCGTGTAGATCTGGTCGGACCAGCCCAGCACGACGGTGTGGTCGGTCTCCAGCACCTGCGAGCGGCCCTTGCGCAGCTGCTCCAGCCGCCGGTTGACGCCGCTGGTGAGCAGACCGATCAGCGCGCCGACGACGAAGATGCCGCCCAGCGCCAGCACGAACCACAGCAGCGTGGGGATCAGACTCTCTGTGGTCGGCGCCGAGAGGCTGAACGTGGTCACGAACGTCTCCCACAGCAGCCGCAGCGGCTCGGGATGCCTGCCCTCGGTGTCGACCAGCTCCAGCGCGACGGTGATCACGAGGATCATGGCGACGGACGCGATGCCCAGCCAGCCGATCAGCCCGGTCGTGCCGCGCGACAGCGTGTTGTCGAACCAGTAGCGGAACTTGGCGCGGTAGCCGACTCGACGGGCCATGGGCTCGCTGTCCTTCGAACGCGGGGAGGGGGCGATCGATCCAGGTGCGGGCTCACTTTAGTGGCGGCGCGACACGCCGTGTCGCGGGGCTCCGTCATGGACTGTGACGTGCGGAAGGGCCGCCGCGACACCGGATCCGGGTCGTGGCGGCCTGCGGTCCGCGACCGCCGTGCTCAGCTGACGACGGTGAACCCTGCGCGCAGCAGGTCCTCCGGGCGTGAGGAGCAGCCGACGAGCAGCTCGAACGCGCCCGCCTCGACGACGCGCACGCCGCGGGCGTCGACGATGGTGCAGTCCGCGACGGGCAGGGTCAGCTCGACGGTGCGGCTCTCCCCCGGCGCGAGATCCACCTGGGTGTACGCCTTCAGCTCCCGGTCCGCCCAGGTCGCCGAGGTGACGGTGTCGCTGACGTAGACCTGGACGGTCTCGCGCACCGGGCGGGCGCCGGTGTTGGCCAGCCGCACCTGCGCGCGCACGGTGTCCGCAGCGGTCACGGTGGGGGTGAGCACGCGCAGCTCGGCGTACTCGACGGTGGTGTAGCTGAGGCCCTGCCCGAACGCGAACGCCGGGCTCTGGGTGAGGTCGGCGTAGCGGGTGCCGTGCTGGCCGCGCACCTGGTTGTAGTAGGTCGGCTGCTGTCCGGCGTGGCGGGCGAACGAGATCGGCAGCCGCCCGGTGGGCTCGATGAGCCCGAGCAGCAGCTCGGCCAGGGCCCGGCCGCCCTGCATGCCCGGGTTGGCGGCGTACACGATCGCGGCGGCGTTCAGCGCCGACGGCGGCAGCACCAGCGGCTTGGAGCTGACCAGCACCACCGTCATCGGGGTGCCGGTGGCGGCGAGCGCGTCCAGCAGCGCGATCTGCGCGCCGACCAGCTCCAGCGTCGCCGTGGACTTGCCCTCGCCGACCAGCTCGATCCGGTCGCCGACTACTGCGACCACGTGGTCGGCGTCGCGCGCGGCGGCCACCGCCTCGGCGATCATCGCCTCGTCCGGCTCGCACGGGAGGACCACGTGCGGCCGGGGCTGGCCGTCGGGGAAGGTGTCGCCCTCGGGGTCGGGCCCGGCGGTGAGGATGTCCGCGCCCCGGGCGTGGCTGACGGTCCAGCCCGCCGGGACGTGCGCCCGCAGGCCGTCGAGCACCGTCGTGATCATCTCGCGCGGGTGCCCGTCGGGCAGCCAGTCGCACTGGCCGGAGGCCCCGGCCCAGTCGCCGAGCATGGTGTGCGGGTCGTCGGCGTTCGGCCCGACGACGGCGATCCGGCGCGCCGGGGCGTCGGCGGGCGCGATCGCCCGGCCGTCGGACCCGGCCGTGAGCCCGCCGGTCAGCGGCAGCGTGCCGTCGTTGCGCAGCAGCACCAGCGAGCGCCGGGCGACCTCCAGGTTGAGGTCGGTGTGCGGGGCGCAGGCGATGACCTCGGCCTGCCGGGCCGGGTCGGGGCGGCGCGGGTTCTCGAACAGGCCCAGCTCGAACTTGAGGGTGAGGACGCGGGCCACGGCGGCGTCCAGGTCGGACTCGTCGAGCAGGCCCTTGGCGATCGCGTCCTGCGCGCCCTGGAAGAAGTCGGGCGTGGTCATCACCATGTCGTTGCCGGCCTTCACGGCCGCGGCCGACGCCTGCGCGTAGTCGGCGTAGATGTGCTGCTCCCACACCATGCGCCCGACGTTGTCCCAATCGGTCACCAGGGTGCCCCGGTATTCCCACTCGCCGCGCAGCACGTCGTTGAGCAGCCAGTCGTTGACGGTGATCGGCACGCCGTCCATCGACTGGTAGCCGAGCATGAAGACGCGGCACCCCTCCCGGGCGACCCGCTCGAACGGCGGCAGGAACCAGGAGCGCAGCTTGCGCCGGGAGATGTCGGCCTCGCTGGCGTCGCGCCCGCCCTGCGTCTCGGAGTAGCCGGCGAAGTGCTTGGCGCAGGCCAGGATCGCGGTCGGGTCGTCCAGCCCGTCGCCCTGGTAACCGCGGACCATGGCCGAGGCGAACTCGCCGATGAGGAACGGGTCCTCGCCGAACGTCTCGCTGATCCGGCCCCAGCGCAGGTCCCGGCCGATGCACAGCACCGGGGAGAAGGTCCAGTGGATGCCGGTGGCGGCGACCTCGACGGCGGTCGCCCGGGCGGCCCGCTCGATCAGGGCCGGGTCCCAGGTCGCGGCCATGCCGAGCTGGGTCGGGAAGATGGTGGCGCCGACCCAGAACGAGTGGCCGTGGATGCAGTCCTCGGCGACCAGCAGCGGGATGCGCAGCCGGGACTGCTCGGTGAGCGCGGCCGCCTCGAGCACCCGCTCCGGGGAGGTGTGCAGGATCGAGCCGACGTGCATGTCCTCGACCAGGGCGCGGACGCCGTCGCGGGCGTCGAGCTGGAGCATCTGCCCGACCTTCTCCGGCAGCGTCATCCGTCCGATGAGGTCGGCGACCCGTTGCTCGGTGGGCAGCGCGGGGTCGAGGTACGGCAGGCGGGAAGTCACGGCAGCTGTCCTTTCGGCGGACGCGGCGGCATCCTGGGGCTAGAGTGCACGCACGCGCTCCGGGCGGCGTCGATCGGAGAGCGCTCTCCGATGGTACATAACTCCCGTCGCGCCCCCTACCCGCCCGGCGCATCACCGTCCACCGATCGGTCTACTCCCGGGAGTCCGCGGGGGCGGCGGCGTGGAGGGCGGCGAGGGCGCCGTCGAGGGCGGCGGCCAAGGGCTCGTTGGAGCGGGTGGCCTGGTTAAGCAGGAGGCCGCCCTGCACGGAGGCGAACACGGCCAGTGCGAGGCGGTCGGGTTCGGCGTCCGGGCGCAGCAGCCCGCGCTCACTCATCCGGCGCAGGCCCGCGCTCAGGTACGCCCGCCAGCGGTCCAGGTGGGCGGCGACTTCCTCGGCGGCCGCGGCATCGGTGCCGGTCAGCTCGCTGACCAGCGTGCCGATCGGGCAGCCCCAGTGCGGCTGGGCCGCGTAGTGCGCGAGCAGCGCGGTCCGCCAGCCGTCCCAGGACTCCCAGGTGTCCAGGCCGTCCAGGTACGGCCGCTGCGCCTGGAGGACGCGCTCGGTCTGCAGGGCGGCGATGGCGAGCACGAGTTCGCGCTTGCCACCGGGAAAGTAGTGGAAGAGCTGGCTCTTGCTGGTCAGCGTGCCCGCACGTACGTCGTCGAGGCTGGTGCCGCCGACCCCGCGCGCCAGCACCAGATCGGCCGCAGCCGCGACGATGCGCGTACGGGTGGCGACGCCCTTGCCGGTCAGCCGCGTGGCGGGGAAAGCAGTGGTCACGGCAGCCAGACTACCGGAAATGGACCAGCCGGTCCATTATCCGTGCTACGGTCTGGACTGAGCGGTCCAATCTTGGCCGCGACATCGAGAAAGGTTCGCACCGTGGGCACTCGCCTGGCCGGAAAGACGGCCCTCATAACCGGTTCCACCAGCAACATCGGCCGCGCGACGGCGCTGGCCTTCGCCGCCGAGGGCGCGCACGTCGCCGTCTCCGGCCGGGACAAGCAGCGCGGGGACGAGGTGGTCGCGCAGATCCGCGCGGCGGGCGGGCGGGCCGACTTCGTCGCCGCCTCGCTCGACGGCTCCCCCGCTACCTCGCAGGCGCTGGCCGACGAGGCGGTGCGTGTGCTCGGCGGGCACATCGACGTGCTCGTCAACAACGCCGGCATCTACCCGCCGTCGACGACGCCGACCGTCACCAGCGAGATGTTCGACGAGGTGTACGGCGTCAACGTCAAGGCGCCGTTCTTCCTGACCGCCGCGATCGCGCCGCGCATGGCCGAGCGCGGCTCCGGTGTGATCGTGAACCTCGGCTCCTGGATCGCCCGGCTCGGCGTCCCGGTCAGCGCCCTCTACAGCTCCACCAAGGGCGCGATGGAGACGCTGACCCGCGCCTGGGCCGCGGAGTTCGGGCCGCGGGGGGTACGCGTCAACGCCGTCTCCCCCGGCGTGGTCCGCCCGGAGTCCGCCGACGACATGGCCGAGGCGATGATGCGCGGCACTCCGGCCGGCGCCAGCGGGCGGCCGGAGTCGATCGCGTACGCGGCCGTCTACCTCGCTTCCGACGAGGCGGCGTTCGTGCACGGCACAGTGCTCGACGTGGACGGCGGCCGGACCGGCGTGGCCGTGGTCGCCGCCTGAGCGGGCGACGTCACGCGCGGCCGGGTGGATCGCCCAGGCGGCGGCGCAGGATCTCGATCATCGCGTTGGCCGCGGCAAGCTGGTACTCCAGGTCGACGATGCGCACCGCGGCGTCCAGCCGCATGCCGTCGTCGACCAGGCCGCGGGCGCGGTCGGCCCGCTGCAGGTCGTCCTGGCTGTAGCGGCGGTGCCCGCCGCCGGACCGGTGCGACTCGAACAGCCCCGCGGTCTCCACGGCGCGCAGGAAGGCCGGGGTCACCCCGATGGCCTGCGCCGCGGTGCCCATGGAGTAGCCAGGGAAGTCCGCGTCGCCCAGCACCGGCCTGTGGCCCGTGCCCTGTGTGGGTTCCTTCATCGCCCGATCCGTTCCTATGGGACCGGCGCCGGTCGGCGGGTGCTCCGCCGCCCGGCGCCGGTCGTGTCCCGCGCGGTCAGCTCGCGGCACCGGCGGTGGCCGGCACGCGGTCCTCGCTCGTCTGACCGTTGATCATCCGGTGCCCCTCGTGGGACTCCAGCGCGGCGTCGCGCCCGCGGGTGACCTCGATCCGGCGCGGCTTGGCGCGCTCGGCGACCGGGATCGTCAGCGTCAGCACGCCGTCGCGGTAGTCGGCGGTGATCGCCTCGACGTCCAGGCCGTCGCCCAGCACGAGCTGGCGGCTGTAACGCCCGGCGGGCCGCTCCGAGACCAGGTAGGACGCGTCCTCGGGGTCGTTGCGGCGCCGCTCGCCGCGCACGGTCAGGGTGCCGTTCTCGGCCGCGACGTCGAGGCTCTCGACGTCGATGCCCGGCATGTCGAACCGGACCACGAACGTGTCGCCCGTGCGCAGGCAGTCCATCGGCATCGGCGACGGGGTGCGCGCCGTGCCGAACACCTCGCCGGCGAGCCGGTCGAAGTCGCGGAACGGGTCGAAACGCATCATGATCAACACACCTCCCAGGTGATTGCCTCCGAGCAAGACATCTCGCTTGCCCGACACAAATTCTATAACACCCAAAGCAGATTTCAACCACAGACGGCGTCAACTTTTCTGCCCTCAGGAGCCGGGGCTGACCAGGCCGCTCTCGTACGCGAAGATGACCGCCTGCACCCGGTCGCGCAGCTGGAGTTTGGCCAGGATGCGGGCCACGTGCGTCTTCACCGTGGCCTCGCCCAGCTGCAGCTCGGCCGCCAGCTCGGCGTTGGACAGGCCGCGGGCGAGCAGCACCAGCACCTCCCGCTCGCGGGCGGTCAGCGTGGGCAGCGCGCCGTGGTCCTCGACCACGCCGCGCCCCGAGGTGAAGCGGTCCACCAGCCGCCGGGTGATCGACGGCGCGAGCAGCGCGTCCCCGTCCCGGACCAGCCGCACCGCGTGCACCAGATGGTCCGGGGTCACGTCCTTGAGCAGGAAGCCGCTGGCCCCGGTGCGCAGCGCGGCGTAGACGTACTCGTCCAGGTCGAACGTGGTCAGGATGATCACACGGGTGGGTTCCCCGGCCGTGGTCGTCGCGCCGGAGGCCAGCAGCCGCCTGGTCGCCTCCAGGCCGTCCATGCCCGGCATGCGGATGTCCATCAGCACCACGTCCGGCCGCAGCCGCCGCACCGCCGCGAGCGCGGCCTCGCCGTCGCCCGCCTCCCCCACCACGTCGACCCCGGCCGCGGCCAGGATCATGGTGAACCCGCTGCGGACCAGTGCCTGGTCGTCGGCGACGACGACGCGCAGCGGCTCACTCATGCCTTCCCCCGCTTCGCTCGGCTCCGGCACGAGTGCCATCGGCCCCTGACCCGCCCACCGCGTCGCTCATGCCCTCAACCTGCCTCGCGCCGCGCTCACGACGCGGCCGGGATGCGCGCGGCGAGCAGGAAGCCGCCGCCGGGCGCGGCTCCCGCCTGGAGCGTGCCGTCGTGCAGGCGCAGGCGTTCGCGCAGGCCGAGCAGCCCGCGTCCGGCGCCGGGCCCGCCCGGCTCACCCGCGGCGGCCTCGTTGCTGACCTCGACCAGCAGGTCGGCGCCGTCGCGGCGGATGTGCACCGCGGTCACGGCCCCCGGCGCGTGGCGCAGCGCGTTGGTCAGCCCTTCCTGCACCACCCGGTACGCCGTCAGGTCCACGCCCTCGGGCACGTCGGCGCCGTCGCGGCGCAGCGTCACCGGCTGGCCCGCGGCGCGTACCGCGTCGACCAGGGTGTCCAGCTCGCGCAGGCCGGGCTGTGGATGCAGGCGGTCGTCGGCGGGGGCCATCAACCCCAGCAGGTGGCGCAGCTCGGCCATGGCGGCCCGGCCGCTGTCCTCGATCGCGCTCAGCGCCCCGGCGGCGAGGTCCGGCCGCTGGTCGATGACCTTCCCGGCCGCCCCGGCCTGCACCACCATGACGCTGACGTGGTGGCTGACCACGTCGTGCAGCTCGCGGGCGATCCGGGCCCGCTCCTCGGCCATCGCGGCGCGGGCGGTGGCGGCCTGCTCCTGCTCCAGCGCGGCGGCCCGGCGGGCGGCGGCGGCGGCGCGCTCGCGGGCGCTGCGCAGCGCGGCGGCGAACAGCCCGGCGGGTAGCAGCACCGCGAACGGGCTGGCCCAGCCCGGCATCTGCGGGATCGACTGGGAGAACAGCGAGGCCGAGATCACCGCCGCGACCGTCAGCAGCGCCCCTGCCCAGCGGACGCTGCGCCCGTACGCCACGGCCGAGTACGCGCAGATCAGCACCGCCAGGAAGCCCGGCCACAGCAGGCCGTCCTGGAGCACGAACACCCCGCCGGCGGCGACGGCGAACGCGCTCATCGGCCATCGCCGCCGCACCGCCACCGCCGCCCCGGCGATCAGGTTGACCAGCAGCATGCCGTCGTCGAGCCCGCCGCTGTCGTCTCCCTCGGGCAGCAGCGGCGGCCCGATGGGCGCCCGCGGTTCCTCACCCGTGCCGAACCTGTCGGGCGGGGCCGGGATGTCGGGAATCGCCGGCCGCTCCTCCATCCGGGACACGCCGGGGATGTCCAGCCGCACGGGCGCCGGGGCGTCACCCCTGTCGCCGCTGACCGCGATCGCCCACCCGAACCCGGCCAGCACCAGCACCACCGCGAGGGCGAGATCGGCGGCGGGCACTCCGAGGCGGGCGGCCAGGCGGCGCAGGACGGTCGGCACGCCGACCATTGTGCCCAGGTCACTCCGCTATGGCGTCCACCGTGATGACTACCCGCGTCATCATCGTGGCGGACGGCACCCCGCCAGGTTCGCTCCCGCGCCGGACGCGCCCGCGTACCCCCGCTTCCTACGGTCGCCAGGACCGGTATCCGACCTGGAGGGGGCAACCGACCATGACCGAACTGATCCGCCTGCGCGACGTGGCGAAGGCGTACGAGGCCGCGGGGCCGCCCGCCCTGGCCGGCGTCGACCTGACCGTGCACGCCGGGGAGGCCGTCGCCGTCATGGGCCCGTCCGGCAGCGGCAAGTCGACCCTGCTCAACGTCATCGCCGGGCTGGACCGGCCGACCGGCGGCACCGTCGAGGTGGCCGGCGTACGCGTCGACAAGCTGTCCGAGACCGCGCTGGCCCGCTTCCGCAGCGCGCACATCGGCATCATCTTCCAGTTCTTCCACCTGCTCGACGAGATGACCGTGCGCGACAACGTGCTGCTGCCCGCCCGCCTGGCCGGCATGCGCGCCGCCCAGGCCCGTGGCCGCGCCGACGAGCTGCTGGACCGGCTCGGCATCGCGGGCAAGTCCGACCAGTACCCGGCCCGCCTGTCCGGCGGGCAGCGCCAGCGGGTGGCCATCGCCCGCGCCCTGATGAACCGCCCCCAGCTGCTGCTCGCCGACGAACCGACCGGCGCCGTGGACCAGGAGGCCGCCGCCGGGGTCCGCGACCTGCTGCACGAGCTGTCCGAGGGCGGCCTCACGCTGCTGCTCGTCACGCACGACCCGCAGCTGGCCACCGCCGCCGGGCGGCGGCTGATCACCATGCGCGACGGCCGGGCCACCGAGGCGGTGCCCGCATGAGCGCCCTGACCGGGGTCTCCCCCGCCGCTGAGCGGCAGGAGCGCGCCCGGCCGCCGGAGCCGCGCCGCGGCCGGGGCACGGGCGCCGTGCTCGCGGCCGCCCGCGCGGCGGTGGCCCGGCGGCGGCTGCAGACGGTGATCGTCGGGATCGTCGTGCTGCTGTCGGCCGCCACCTCCGTGCTCGGTGTCGGCCTGCTCGTCGCCTCGCACGGGCCGTTCGACGACGCGTTCGCCGAGGCACAGGGCGCCCACGTCGCCGCCACCGTCAGCGCCGAGGTGCCCGCCGGGCAACTCGCGGCGACCGCCACGGCCACCGGCGTCGCTGCCGCGGCAGGCCCGTTCGACCAGGTCACGGCGCCCATCACGGGCATGTTCGGGCCGCCCGGCCTGGAGTTCGTCATCGTGGGACGCGGCGAGCAGCACGGCCCCGTGGACCGGCTCACGCTCACCGACGGCACCTGGCTCACCGGCCCCGGGCAGATCGTGGTGACCCGGCGCATCTCCGGGCCGCGCACCAGAGTCGGCACCACGCTCACCATCAACGGGGTGTCGCTGCGGGTGGTCGGCGTCGCCGCGTCGGTCACCGGCACCGCCGACGGGTGGGTCCACCCCACCCAGACCGACGTGCTCACCGGCGAGAACACCGCCCGGCAGATGCTCTACCGCTTCACGAGCCCCGGCGCCGACGACGCCGCGCTGCGCGCCGCCCTCACCACCGCCACCAGCGCCCTGCCCCGGGGCGCGGTCACCGGCGCGACCACGTACGTGACCATCCGGCTGGCGCTCAACCGGTCCATCGCGGCGATCGCGCCGTTCGTGGTGGCGTTCGCGATCCTCGGCATCGTGCTGTCCGTGCTGATCACGGTCAACGTCGTCAACGGCGCGGTCGTCTCCGGCTTCCGCACCATCGGCATCCTCAAGACCCTCGGCTTCACCCCCGGGCAGGTCGTCGCCGTGTACGTCGCGCAGGTGCTCGTCCCGGCGCTGGCCGGCGCGGCCCTCGGCGTGGTGCTCGGCGCGCTGCTGGCGGTGCCGATGCTCGCGCAGACCGACGACGCGTACGGCATCCCCGGCGACGGCGCGGGCGTGCCGCTCTGGGTGATCGGGCTGGTGCTGGCCGCCGCTCCGCTGCTGGTCGCGCTCGCCGCGCTCGGGCCGGCGCTGCGGGCCGGGCGGCTGGCCGCCAACCAGGCGATCAGCGTGGGCCGCGCGCCGCGTACCGGCCGGGGCTTCCGGGCCCGCCGCGCACTGACCGCATCGGCGCTGCCCCGCCCGGTCGCCCTCGGCCTCGGCATGCCGCTGGCCCGGCCGTCACGGGCCCTGGCGACCGTGGTCGCGCTGCTGCTCGGCGCGATCACCCTGGTCTTCTCCAGCGGCCTATCCGCGTCGATGATCGAGGTCAACACCGCGTTCAGCCGCCTCGACGCGGTCGCGGTCGAGGTGAACGTCATAGTGCCCGACGCGTTCGGCAACGCTCCGCTGCCGCCACCGGGACCGGGCGGGGCTCCCCGTGCCCCGATCGACCCGCCCGACCCCGCAGACGTCGCCGCGGCCGTGGCCGCCATGCCCGGCACCGCGCACTCGGTGCTGCGCGAGGACGCCGAGATCCGCGTCGCGGGCATCAGCGGGGAGGTCCGCCTCTTCGGGTACGCCGGAGACGCGAGCTGGGCCGGGCACCGCCTCGCCGCCGGGCGCTGGTACTCGGGTGCGGGCGAGGTCGTGCTCTCGTCGTACACGCTGCGGCAGACCGGGCTCGTGCTCGGCGACCGGGTCACCCTGCCCGGCGGGCGCGTGGTCACCGTCGTCGGCGAGGTCATCAACGGCAGCGACCAGTACACGATGATCGGCGACGAGTCGCTGGTGGAACAGGCGTTCTCCGCGCGGGTCGAGGTCGGCCTCACGGCGGGCGCCGACTCCGCCGCGTACACGAAGGCCTTGCAGGCGAAGTATCCGGAGGAGACGTCCGGGGTGTACGTCGAGGACCGGGCCGTCAGCGAGGAGAGCGAGACGTTCGTGATCATCCAGGCGCTGATCGTGATGCTCACCTTGCTGCTCAGCGTCGTCGCGGCGCTGGGGGTGCTCAACACGGTGGTGCTGACCACCCGGGAGCGGATCCACGAGATCGGCGTGCTGAAGGCGCTGGGCATGACGCCGCGGCAGACCCGGATCATGGTGGTCACGTCGATGGTGGGCCTGGGACTGCTGGCGGGCGTGATCGCCGTGCCGCTGGGAGTCGCGCTGCACCACGCGGTCATCCCGGTGATGGGTGAGGGCGCGTCCACCGCCCTGCCGCAGTCCGCCATGGAGGTGTACGGGATCGGCGAGCTGGTGCTGCTCGGCGGCGCGGGCATCGTGCTCGCGGTGCTCGGCGCGCTGCTCCCGGCGGGCTGGGCGGCCCGCACCCGCGTCGCCACGGCCCTGCGCGCGGAGTAGCCGCCGGCACGCCTGTGCCATGACCGAAGCTCTCGCCACGCTGCCGGAGCTTCGGTCATGGCGCGCCGCACGGCCACCTCCCCTGACTCCCGCTGGGAAGATCACCGTTTCGTGTCGTTATGTGTGGTGAGACCACAGGTTCTGACACGAGACAGCGATCTTCAGGCGTCGGGCGGCCGCAGGCTGCCGGGCCAGCGCGCGATTGCCCGGCGGGGGCGATCTCCGAGGGTGTTCCGAGGTGATTCTCGTTGAACGTTCAGCGAACGGCTCTGGTCTCGGTTCGGTAACACCCCTAGGCTCAGGTGATGCCGGGTCGCTTCAGGGTCGTGCCGACCGAGCCCGCCGCGCCGCCCGCTCCCCCGGCGGCCGAGGGCAGTCCAGCGGGTCCGCCTGCGCGCGTACGCCATCGGGTCCTGATCGCGGCGCTGGCCGCGGCGGTGCTGGCGCTGACCGCGGTGGTCGCCTACCAGTGGGGCTCCTCCTCGTCCCCGGAGACGGCCACCGTGGCGCCGGCCCCGTCGCCGTCGGCGGACGCGCCGCTGACCGTCGGCGAGATCTACCAGACCCTTGCCCCGTCCGTGGTGTTCATCAAGGCGGCGGGCAAGGCGGGCACCGCGACCGGCAGCGGCGTGGTCGCCAACGCGGACGGGTCGGTGCTGACCGCGCTGCACGTGGTGCGCGGCGCGACCGCCATCGAGCTGGCCTTCGCGGACGGCACCACCGCGAAGGCCGCCATCGCCGCGCAGGACCCGGCGCACGACATCGCCGTGCTGACCCCGGCGCAGCTGCCGTCGGTGCTGGTCCCGGCGGTGATGGGCGGCGGCCCGGCGATCGGCGACGCGGTGGTCGCCATCGGCAACCCGCTCGGCCTGGTCCAGTCGACCACCTCGGGGGTCGTCTCCGGCCTGGACCGGTCCATCGTGGCCAAGGAGGCGGGCGAACTGGACGGGCTGATCCAGTTCGACGCCGCGGTCAACCCGGGCAGCTCGGGCGGGCCGCTGGTCAACGACCGGGGGCAGACCGTCGGCATCGTGGTCGCCCTGGCCAACCCGACGGAGGCGGGCACCTTCATCGGTGTCGGCTTCGCCGTGCCGATCGGCACCGCGCTGGGCGCCGACGGCCCGCGCCCGCAGCTGTGATCCCCCATCCGCGTAACCACTGAGGACGGACAGATGAGCAACCCCGCCACCCCCGGCCCCGGCACCGTCGAGCAGGTGCTGTACGAGGTCAAGAAGGTCATCGTCGGCCAGGACGCGCTGCTGGAGCGGCTGATGGTGGCGCTGCTGGCGCGCGGGCACATCCTGGTCGAGGGTGTGCCGGGCCTGGCGAAGACCCTGGCGGTGCGGTCGCTGGCCGAGGCGGTGGGCGGGCAGTTCCACCGGGTGCAGTTCACGCCGGACCTGGTCCCCGCCGACATCGTGGGCACCCGGGTGTATCACCAGCACAGCGGCGAGTTCCAGGTGTCGCTCGGGCCGGTGTTCACGAACCTGCTGCTGGCCGACGAGATCAACCGGGCTCCGGCGAAGGTGCAGAGCGCGCTGCTGGAGGTGATGCAGGAGCACCAGGTCACCATCGGGCGGGAGACGTACAAGGTGCCGGAGCCGTTCCTGGTGCTGGCCACGCAGAACCCGATCGAGAACGAGGGCACGTACGCGCTGCCCGAGGCGCAGGTGGACCGGTTCATGATGAAGGTCCTGGTCGGCTACCCGAGCCCGACCGAGGAGTTCGTGATCGTCGAGCGGGCCGTGCAGGCGACCGCGGCGATCCAGAAGGTCATCGACCCGGAGCAGCTCATCGCGCTGCAGGCGCAGGCCGACCGGGTGTACGTGGACCCGTCGCTGATCGAGTACTCGGTGCGCCTGACCAACGCCACCCGGGAACCGGCCCTGGTCGGCCTGGGTGACCTGGCCCGCTACGTGACGTTCGGGGCGAGCCCGCGTGCGTCGATCAACCTGGTGCTGGCGGGGCGGGCGCTGGCGTTCCTGCGCGGGCGTGACTACGCGCTGCCGCAGGACCTGATCGACCTCGCCCCGGACATCCTGCGGCACCGGCTGGTGCTGTCGTACGAGGCGCTGGCCGACGAGGTGAGCGCGGACGCGATCCTGGACCGGGTGCTGGCGTCGCTGCCGGTGCCCGAGCTCGCGCTGCAGGGCCGCTGAGCATGACGGCGGCCTCCGACCGGCTGCTGCGGCGCCTGGAGTGGCAGGTGCTGCGGCGTCTCGACGGGCGCCTGCAGGGCGGGCACCGCACGGTGTGGCGCGGGGTCGGCATCGACTTCGCGGACCTGCGCGCGTACACGCCCGAGGACGACGTACGGCACATCGACTGGAACGTCACGGCGCGCATGGACGAGCCGTTCGTGCGGCAGTACACCGAGGACCGTGAGCTGACCGCGTGGCTGGTGCTGGACCGCTCGGCCTCGATGCGGGTCGGCGGCGGCGACGCGCCGGGCAAGGAGTCTGTGCTGACGGAACTGGCGATCTGCCTGGCCCGGCTGCTGTCGCAGCACGGCAACCGGGTGGGCGCGATCCTGTACGACAACCGGCACCAGAAGGTGATCCCGCCCCGGGCCGGGCGCAACCAGATCCTGCGGCTGGCGCACGAGCTGGACCGGCCGGTCCCCGCCGACGGGCACGGCGCCACGACCGACCTGGCGGCGATGCTGCGGCTGGCGGCGACCACGTCGCGGCGGCGGTCGCTGTTCCTGGTGCTGTCGGACTTCATCGGCGAGCCGGGCTGGGAGCGGGCGCTGACGTTGCTCGCCCACCGGCACGAGGTCGTGGCGGTGCGCATCGTCGACCCGGCCGAGCTGCGCCTGCCCGACCTGGGCCTGGTGATCATCGAGGACGCGGAGACGGGTGAGCAGCTGCTCGTCGACACCGGCGATCCGCTGCTGCGCAGGCGCTTCCGGGCGCAGGCGCGGGAGCGGGAGGCGGCGCTGGACGGCGCGGTGACCCGGGCGGGCGCGGTGGCGCACCGGGTCACCACCGACACCGACCTGGTCGACGCCCTGGTGGGCATGGTGCACCGGTCCCGGCGGAGGCCCCGATGACGGTGATGTATCCGCCCCTGCTGGTCTTCGGCCTGCTGCTCAGCGCCGGCCTGATCGCCGGGTACGTGCTGCTGCGCCGCTCGCGCGCGAACGCGCCCCGGGCGACGGCGACGGGCCGGTCGGGGCTGCGCCGGCACCTGCCGTACGCGCTGATGCTGGCGGCGCTGCCGCTGCTGCTCGCGGGGCTGTCCCGGCCGCAGGCGGAGCTGCCGGTGCCCCGGGTGTCCGGCACGGTGGTGCTGGTCTTCGACGTGTCCAACAGCATGGCCGCCGAGGACGTGGCACCGAACCGGCTGGCCGCCGCGCAGACCGCGGCGAACGCGTTCGTGGAGGCCCAGCCGGACACCGTCGACATCGGCGTGGTGATGTTCGGGCAGGGCGGGCTGCTCACCCAGGCCCCGACCGACGACCGGCGCTCGGTGCAGGCGGCGATCTCCCGCCTGACGCCCAGCGGCGGCACGTCGCTGCGGCAGGCGATCCTGACCGCGCTGGGCGCGATCGTCGGCGAGCCGGTGGACCTGCCCGCCGAGGACGCGACCGAGCTGCCCGACCTGGGCTACTGGGGTTCGGCCACGATCGTGGTGTTCTCCGACGGGCAGGACGACGCGCCCGCCGACGCCGAGGCGGCGGCGATGCTCGCCGCCGGGGCCGGGGTGAGGATCGAGACGGTCGGCGTCGGCACGGTCGAGGGCACCACCGTCGAGGTCGACGGCTACCAGGTCGCCACGGCGCTTGACGAGCAGCTGCTGACCGGGCTGGCCGCGGCGACCGGCGGCGAGTACCACCCGGCGCGCGACGCCGCGGCCCTGCACGACATCGGCGACGCGATCGACCTGCGCATCACCACCCAGCCCGAGCTGGTCGAGCTGACCGGCCCGCTCGCCGGGATCGCGCTCCTCCTGCTGACCCTCGGCGGACTGCTGATGATCCGCTGGTACGGAAGGATCGTCTGATGTCGCTCACCTGGCCGTGGGCGCTGGCCGCCCTGGTGGCGGCCCCCCTCCTGCTGCTCCTGCGCTGGTGGATGCTGAAGCGGCGGCGCAAACTCGCGGTGCGGGTGTCGAGCCTGGCGCTGATCCGGGCCGCGCTGCCCGGACCGAAGCGCTGGCAGCGGCACCTGCCGGTGGCCCTGTTCGTGCTCGCGCTGCTGGCGCTGGGCACGGCCGTGGCCCGGCCGCAGGCGTCGCTGCGGGTGCCGACGAGCAGCAGCTCGATCGTGCTGGCGCTGGACGTGTCGCAGTCGATGTGCTCGACCGACGTGCCGCCGAACCGGCTGACCGCGGCGCAGGAGGCGGCCCGCGAGTTCGTCCGGGCGCAGGACGGCGGGACGAAGATCGGGCTGGTCGCCTTCTCCGGCATCTCGGGCCTGCTGGTCGCGCCGACCACGGACCGCGACGCGCTGCTGGCCGCGATCGACGGCCTGAGCACCGCGCGGGGCACCGCGATCGGGCAGGCGATCCTGACCGCGATCGACGCGGTCGCCGAGATCAACCCCGAGGTCGTGCCGATCGGCGTCGACCTGGGCGAGACGACCCGGCCGGAGGGCGACGGATTCGTCCCGGACACCATCGTGGTGCTCACCGACGGCGCGAACACCCAGGGCGTGGACCCGGTGACCGCGGCCGAGCAGGCGGCGGGGCGCGGGCTGCGGGTGTACACCATCGGGTTCGGCACGACCGAGCCCGCGCCGATGGTGTGCAGCCCCGACCAGATCGGCAGCGGGGGCATGGGCACCCGGCCGGAGTGGCAGGGCCGGTTCGGCGGCGGGCGGCGCGCCCAGCTGATCGACGAGGACACGCTGGCCGCGGTGGCCGAGCTGACCGGCGGGGAGTACTTCCGGGCCGAGGACGCCGACCAGCTCAACGAGGTGCTGACCGACCTGCCGAGCACGATCGTCACGCAGGAGCGCGACGTCGAGGTGACCGTCTGGTTCGTGCTGGCCGGGGCGCTGCTGCTGATCGGCGCGGTCGGGTTGTCGCTGCGCTGGAACCGTTCCTGACCGCGACCGTCCAGGTGCGACGGTCTGGCGCGGCCGGGCTGTGATCGGCGAGGATGGGGCCCGTGTGGGACCTGACGATCAATCTGCTGGCGAGCGCCATCGCCGGCGCGGCGGTGTGGCTGACCCAGTACGCGCTGCGCCGGCGGCGGCTGCACCGGATGCGCACGTTCTTCGGGCTGGCCGCGGAGGCGCCGTGCGTGTTCTTCGTGTCGCGGCACGCGTCGTCGCCGCACCCGAACAGCGTGCACCGGGCGGACATGGGTGCGCTGCTGGAGCTGGCGGTCATCGCGCGTGACTGCGGCAGCCGCCCGCAGATCGCGTCGTTCGAGGACCGGCCGCTGGGCCTGGGCGAGCTGACCGAGTTCAGCGTGGGCGGGCCGACGTTCAACCCGCGCACCGAGAGCCACCTGCGGCGGATGCTGCCGGGCGTGGACGTCAGCGGGACCAGCCCGAGACCGCTCACGTTCACCATCGGCGGCCAGGTGTACGAGTGCAAGCCGGGGCGCGTCGAGTACGTGCTGGTGGCTCGGGTGTTCGGGCCGAACGGCGGGCGGCCGGTGTTCGTGCTGTGCGGGCAGACCGCGCTGTCGAACCAGGCCGGGGCACGGCACCTGCGGGCGGAGTACGCGCAGCTCGGCAAGACCTACGGCGACCGCCCGTTCAGCCTGATGCTGCGGGTGGTGGACACCGACGCGTACGGCCCCGCCGTCGTCGACCAGATCACCGACGTCACCGCCGACGCCACCACTCCCCTGCCGCAGCCCCAGGAGCCCGCCGCCGCTTGATCATCCGACTTGCCTGGCACCTGGGCGTACCCGCACTCATGATTCGCCCACCTGCCAGGCAAGTTGGACGATCAAGCCGTCCCCGGCCACGATCTCGGGGTAGTGGGTCGGGTGCCGGGCTCCCACCGCGTCGTGGCGGGAGCCCGGCTTTTGCCGGGTCAGGGCTGCTGGACCAGGCGGAACGACTGGGCGCCGGTGCCGTTGCAGGTGTACTGCACGAGCTGGACGCTGTCGGCGGTGGACGCGGCGGGCACGTCCAGGCACTTGCCGCTGTTGCGGTTGACCAGGTGATACCAGCCGCTGCCCTCGGCGACCGGGAGCCACTGCTGGTTGTTGCCGGCGCTGTAGGTCCACAGCTGGATCGGCGCGTTGTCGGCGGTGGACACGTTGGTCACGTCCAGCGACCGGGTCGCGTTGAGCCGGATGTTCACCCGGGTGTACCCGCCGCTGGTGGGCTGGAACTGGTACTGCTGCGCCTGCGAGTTGTTGCAGGTGTACTGCTGGATGGCGGTGCCGTTGGCGGACCCGGCGGCGCGCGCGTCGACGCACTTGCCGCTGGTCTTGTTGACGACGCTGTACCAGGCGGTGGGCGAGATCGGCCCGGTGGGCGCCGACGGCGAGGGCGAGGCGGGCACGCTCGGGCTGGGGTTGGCCGTCGCGCCGCCCAGCCACAGCAGGCCGTCGATCAGCCAGCGGTTCTGCGTCTCGCTGGCGAACGTCGAGGACAGCCGGGTGTTGGTGTTGTAGTTCATCGCGTTGTGGCCGAAGTTGGCGTACAGCATCCGGTAGTCGCGGTTGGTCCAGATGATCGGGTGGTAGCCGCTGTACCAGGTCTGGTTCGGGTCGGTGCCGACCGGGTAGGACGCCGGGTCGATCGACGCCAGGATGTCGATCCTGGGGTTCTGCCGCAGGTCGTTGCGCCAGGAGTACCACTCGCTGACCGCGGAGCCGAACGTCGCGGGCAGCCGGACCGTGGACGGGTGGGTGCGGTTCTCGGTGCGCAGGGTGACCGCGGTCGGCCCCCAGGTGTTCGACACGAACGCGCCGGTGCCCAGGAACGTGTTGTAGTACCAGCTCCACGTGTTCGGGTCGGTGTTGAACGCGGTGACGTGGAAGCCCATCCACGCGCCGCCGTTGCTCATGTACTGCTGGAACGCCGCGCGCCGGTCCGCGGGCGGGGCGTCGTCCAGGAACATGATCACCTTGTACTGGGCCAGGTGCGTGGCGTTGAGCCGGCTCCAGTCGGTGGTCGCCTCCCAGGTGAAGTTGTTCTGCGCCGCAGCCTGCGGGAACCAGGTCAGCGCCTCCTTGTCGAAGTCGATGTGGGCGGCGTCCCAGGTGCCGTTGTAGAAGGCGAGCACCTTGAAGGCGGGCGCGGCCTGCGCCGGGCGCTGTCCGGCGACCAGGCCGGTGGCCAGCACGGCGAGCAGCGCGACGGCGGCGGCCAGCCACCAGCGCACGGCGGGCAGGATGGATCGAGACACGACGTGTCCTCCGTTTCGTCATGACGTGGCAAGACGGGTCCTGCCCCACCAGGCGAGACCTGGAAGAAACCGTCCGGTAAACATTCTTAACTGACGATGGACCAATAGGCAAGACGGTTCACCTAATGGCCGGCTTCCCGCTCGTTTAATAAATGAGTACGCTGCTTTTATGAATAGCGAGCCCGTGGACCCTCCGGAGACCACTGAACGGCGGGTCAAGTCCTACAGCCTGCCCACCGAGCTGGCCGAATACGTTGAGCGCAAGGCCGGCCGCCGGGGCGCCTCGGCCTACATCAGCAACCTGATCGCGGCCGACCGGCACCGGGACCTCGTCCGCCAGGAGCTCGCCGAGTTCGGGTACACCGGCGACCTGGCGATCACCGACGAAGGCCGCGCCCGCGCCCGCCGGCGCCTCGACCGGCACGCCGCGAGCAAGGCGGCCCGGTCCGGCCGGCAGGCCGCGTGAACGTCGGGCTCGTCTTCGACACCAGCGCGCTGCTCGCCCACGTCCGCCCGGAACGGCTCTCGGCGGGCGAACTCATCGGCGAGGTCGCCGAGAACGGCGACCTCGTGGGCGTACCCGTGCTCGCCGTGCTGGACGCCCTGGCGCAGCTCAAGCAGGACGACCGTGCCCGGCTGGAGCGGCTGGTCGGCGGCGACAGCCACACGATCGCCGTACTCCCCCTCACCGCCGACGACGTGCTGGAGGTCCACCGGGTGGCCTCGCTCATCGCCGGTGGCTGGGGAGCCGCCCAGGCGGTGGTCACGGCCAACCGGCGCGAGGTGCTGCTCGCCACGACCATGCCTGCCGACCTCGGCATCGGCGTGGTCATCCACGCCGACGACGTGGACGTCCTTTCCTGAGCGGGCGTGGGTCCGGAAGCGCTTCCAGTCATGGCGCCTCCGCAATCGCGCCGCCGTCCGCCCCCTGGCCGAACCCTGGATGAACATCACCCGATCCGACATTCACCAATGTGGACGGCGGCGTTACACTGGACTGGAAGCGCTCCCGGGAGTCCGGCGACAGAGGGCAGTCGCCGGCCAGAGGTCCGGGTGGCACGCGCACGCCTCCAGCGGCGATCGACGCGGGGAATGCGGTGCACGGATCCGGCGATGCCGCCCGTGACCCCCCGGGAGCGCTTCCAAATTGATCCGCGTACGGGCCGCGGGTCCCCGCACCGCGGGTCAACCTGTGCCCACCGCGCCCAAGAGGAGACACGACCACCCCATGGGGACCCCCCAACCGTCACGGCAACCCACATTGGACGAGGTAGCAGCCCTGGCCGGGGTCTCCCGGTCCGCCGCGTCCCGGGTGATCAACAATGCCCCGCACGTGAGCCGGGCCAAGCGCGAGGCCGTCGAGCGCGCCATCGCCGAGCTGGGCTACGTGCCCAACCCGACCGCGCGGGCCCTGGCCACCAGCCAGGTCGGCTCGGTCGTGTTCGCGATGCCCAACGACGACCCGGCCGCCTTCGGCGACCCGTTCTTCGCCCAGGTGGTACGCGGGGTCAGCGCCGAGCTGGCCAAGACCGACCTGGAGCTGATGCTGGTCGCGGCCCCGTCCCCGCACGGCCGGGACCGGCTGCGCCGCCTGGTGCGGGCGCGCCGCGCCGACGGCGTGATGCTGATGGCCCTCAGCGGCGACGACCCGCTCGCCCACCTGCCCGAGGAGACCGGCATCCCGGTGGTCTTCGGCGGCCGCCCGCTGCACGTGCAGCCCCGCTGGTACGTCGACGTCGACAACCGGGCCAGCGCCCGCCTCGCCGTCGAGCACCTGCTGCGCACCGGCCACCGCCGCATCGCGACGATCACCGGCCCGCTGGACACCGACGTGGCGACCGCGCGCCACCACGGCTTCCGTGATGCGATGGCCGAGGCGGGGCTGCCCGCCGACCGCGTCGCGGCCGGCGACTTCACCGAGACCGGCGGGGCGGCAGCGATGACCCGGCTGCTGGACGCGTTCCCGGATCTGGACGCGGTGTTCGCGGCCAACGACGACATGGCCGCGGGCGCGCTGCGGGTGCTGCGGGCGCACGGCCGCGACGTGCCGGGCGACGTCGGCGTGATCGGGTTCGACGACCTGCCCGCCGCACTGCACACCGACCCGCAGCTCACCACGATCCATCAGCCGATCGAGGCGCTGGGCCGGGAGATGGCGCGGATGCTGGTCGCGCTGCTGGCCGGGGAGCGGCCCTGCCCGATCATCCTCCCGGCCCGGCTGGTGGAGCGCGACTCCGTCCGCGCCCGCCCGCTGACCGGCTGAAAAGGACGGACGGGCCGATGTCGGACCGGTGTTCCAGACTATGACGCGTATGCGGCTCCAGGGGTACGGCGGTGGAGCCGCGTCGCTATCCTTACGGCTCGTAGTCAACGATCTTCACTTTCAGGAGGGCGGATGTCCGGTTCGGCCGATGCTCCGACGCCGAACGTCGCGCCCCTGACGGCCCACGATCCCCGGGCCGCCGGGCCGTACCGGCTGCTCGGCCGGCTGGGCCAGGGCGGGCAGGGCGTCGTCTACCTCGGCGTGGACGGCGACGAGCGGCGGGTGGCGGTCAAGATGCTCAGCATCGACCTGCGCCAGGACGCTCGCGCGCGGGCCCGCTTCGCCAAGGAGATCGCCGCCGCGCAGCGCGTGGCGACGTTCTGCACCGCGCAGGTGCTGGAGGCCGAGCTCGACGCCGAGCCGCCGTACGTGGTCAGCGAGTACATCGAGGGCATGACGCTGCACAGGCACGTGCGCGGCAACGGGCCGCTGTCCGGCAACGCGCTCTACCGCCTGGCCGTGGGCACCGCGACCGCGCTGGCCGCGATCCACCAGGCCGGGGTGGTGCACTGCGACTTCAAGCCGGACAACGTGATCCTCGGCGGGGACGGCCCGCGCGTCATCGACTTCGGCATCGCCCGCGCGCTCGGCTCGGAGACGATGACCGGCAACGTGATGGGCACCGTGCCGTACATGGCGCCGGAGCGCTTCAGCAACGTCGACGTCGGCCCGAGCTGCGACGTGTTCGGCTGGGCGGCGACCATGGCGTTCGCATCCTCGGGCCGGGGCCCGTTCGGGCACGACTCGATGGCGACCGTGATGGCGCGGGTGCTGCACGAGGAGCCGGACCTGAGCAACCTGTCGGGGCCGCTGCTGGGCCTGGTGCAGGAGTGCCTGGCCAAGGACCAGCACGCCCGCCCGACCGCCGAGCAGGTGCTGCTGCGGCTGCTGGGCCACGGGGCGGTGCCGCTGAACGCCGCGCTGCGCGAGGGCAGCGACGCCGCGACCGCCGTGGCCGTGCCCGCGCCGCCGCCGACCCTTCCGGCGAGCCCGCCCACGATCACCGCACAGCCGGTCTCCCCCGCCCCGCCGACGCAGACCGCGCCGCGACTGCCGGTGGACCCGCGCACCGCTGCCGCCACGGCGGCCGACCCGCGCCGGACCGCGCCCGACTTCGGCGCCGTCACCCCGCCGGTGCCGCCGACCCGCCAGGACGTGGCCGGTCCGGGCACCACGGCCGGCCCGACGGTGCCCGCGCCGCGCGGTCCCGAGCCGGTCGGCCCGCAGCCGCCGCGCCGCCGTCGCCGCTGGCCGGTCGCGGTCGCCGCGCTGCTCACCGTGGCGTTGGCCGCGGGCGGTTACCTGTACGGGCGCTACGGCGGCGGCTTCGGCCCGACGGACTGCGTACGCCTGGACGTGGTCTCCTCCACGGAGAAGAACGTGCAGGTCGAGAAGCTGGCCCGGCGCTACAACGACAGCGGCCGGTCCTACGGCGGCGAGTGCGCGCAGATCAGCGTGCACGGCCTGACCTCCGGCCAGGCGATGGAGGCGCTCGCCGGAAACTGGGCCGAGGTCGCGGGCAACCGCATCCCCGAGCCGCAGGTCTGGCTGCCGACCTCGACGCTGTGGACCGGGCAGCTGGAGCTGCTGGACCGGGCGAACAAGCGCGCCCCGCAGACGCCGGGCGGCGCCGAGTTCCCGTCGATCGCCAACAGCCCGCTGGTCATCGCGATGCCCGCGGCGAAGGCGGCGCAGGTGAAGCAGCGCGGCCCGCTGGGCTGGGGCGACATCCTGGGCATGTCGGGCGAGCAGGGCTGGGCGTCGTTCGGGAAGCCGGAGTGGGGCCGGTTCACCTTCGGCAAGGACAACCCGAACCTGTCCACCTCGGGCCTGGCGGCCACGATCGCGGCGTACTACGCGGCGTCGAACAGCTCCAGCGACCTGACCGAGGCCGACATCCGCAACTCCGACGTGACCCGGTTCGTGCGGCGGATCGAGGCCAACGTGTCGCACTACAGCGACGACGTGGTCGATCTGCTGCGCTCGCTGGCGGCCGTCGACCTGTCCACGGTGGAGGGCGCCGCCGCGTCCGACCTGAGCGCGATCGTGACCCAGGAGGAGCTGGTCTACCTCTACAACCAGGGCGAGCTGAGCCCCACCCCGGGTAAGAAGCCGAACGAGCCGCTCGTCGCGCTCTACCCGAAGGAGGGCACGTTCAACCTGGACCACCCGTACGTGGTGCTGCCCCGGGCGAGCGCCGAGCAGAAGCGCGGCGCCGCGGACTTCCTGGCGTTCCTGCAGGAGCCCGCGCAGCAGGCGGAGTTCGAGGCGATCGGCTTCCGCAACCACGAGATGGTGGCTTCGAAGGACCTCATCGCGACGGTCGGCGGCCAGGAGGCGGCGCAGAAGTACTTCGAGCCGCCCGCACCGGGGGTGGTGCAGGCGATCAAGGCGAACTGGGCGACGCTGCGCAAGAAGGCCAACATCCTGATGGCGGTGGACGTCTCCGGTTCGATGACGGCCAATCAGGTCAACGGGCGCACCCGGCTGGAGGTGGCCGTCGAGGCGGCCTCGGACGGCATCGCGCTGCTCAACAGCGAGGACCGGGTGGGGCTGTGGGCGTTCTCGTCCCGGCAGGGCGGTGACCGGCTGCCCTACCGGGTGCAGCATCCGCTGTCGAAGCTGGACACGGCCGCGTACACGGCCAAGCTGCGGGCCATGAAGCCGGGCGGGCAGACCGCGCTCTACGCCACGGTGCGCGCCGCGCACGACTACATGCTCGCCAACTACGACCGCACCCGGGTCAACGCGGTGGTCGTGCTGACCGACGGCGAGAACGAGTACCCGGCCGACAACGACCTCAACAAGCTGCTGAAGGACATCGCGCTGGACCCGGACAAGCCGGTGAAGGTGTTCTGCATCGCGTTCGACAAGGCCTCCGACCTGAAGACGCTGCAGGCCATCGCGAAGGCGAGCGCCGGCAAGACCTTCAACGCGCAGGACCCGACCATGCTCGACGAGACGTTCGTGAAGCTGCTCAGCAGCTTCTGACCAGCAGTGGCACAGCGGGACGCCCACGTCCATTGACGGTGGGCGTTTCGTGGCCGTAACGTGAGAGCGCTCTCTGGACGAGAGCGCTCTCGCAGCCGGGCCCGCTGCGAGCAGCGAACACCCGCCCGGCAAGCCCACCGGGCGGCGCCCTGAACCCCGTCCCACTCCCGGAAGCGAGGGCTCTTCATGCGTACCCGAAAGAGGGTCTGCGGCGCGATAGCCGCACTGGCGCTGGCCGTGCCCGCGGCCGTCGCCGCGTCCGCGGCGCCCGCCGCGGCGATCGGACCCGATCCGCTCCCCGTCACCATCACCAACAACACCGGCCGCAGCGAGGCCGTCTGGGTCTACGTCATCGGCATCCAGCTCAGCAGCGGCCGGCTCGGCTACGTCAACGCGGCCGGCGCGTTCACGCCGTGGACCGGCGGGCAGCTCCCGCCCTCTCCCGCGCCCGACGTGGCGATCGCCGGTCCGGGCAACGGCGGCAGCACCACGGTCCGGTTCCCGCGCGGCTTCTCCGGCCGGGCGTACTTCTCCATGGGTGAGAAGCTCAAGTTCTTCCTCACCCCCGACGGCCTGGTGCAGCCCGCGCCGTGGGCGTCCGGCGACCCGAACTACAACATCCTGTTCGACTGGAGCGAGTTCACCTACAACGACGCGGGCCTGTGGCTCAACAGCTCGCAGGTGGACATGTTCGCCATCCCGCACGCGGTCACCGTGACCGGAGCGTCCGGCGCCACCAAGCGCACCGGCGACGTCGTCTCCAACGGCCGCAACAACGTGATCAACCAGATCAAGGCGCAGTCCGGCTGGGCGAACACCGTCTACACCCGCTCCGACGGCACCGTGCTGCGGGTGCTGGCACCGGGCAAGGCCGCCGGGGCCGGGCTGTTCAGCACCACGTACCTGGACGGCTACATCACCTCGGCGTGGAACGCGTACACGAGCAAGACGCTGACCGTGGTGCCGTTCACCGACCAGCCCAACACCCGCTACTTCGGGCGCACCAGCGGCAACGTCATGAACTTCACCAACAGCGCGGGCCAGCAGGTCGCCTCGTTCAACAAGCCGACCAGCGCCCACGTGTGGGGCTGCGACGGCAACCTGCAGGCGCCCAACGACCTGGTCGTCGGCCCGATCGCGCGTACGCTGTGCGCCGCGCTCAACCGCGGCACGCTCGGCACGATCGACACCCAGCCGAGCACCAACGCGGCGCAGTTCTACCAGAACAGCCCGACCAACCAGTACGCCAAGATCATCCACGCGAACATGGCCGACGGCAAGGCGTACGCGTTCGCGTTCGACGACGTCGGCGCGTTCGAGTCGCTGGTGCACGACGGCGACCCGCGCTCGGCGAGCATCATCCTGAGCCCGTTCGGGTCGGGCGGCACGCCCGGCGGTCCCATCTCGTCGACCACCTGGTACAGCGTGGTCAACAAGACCAGCAACAAGTGCGTGGACGCGCGCTCGTCGGGCACCGCCAACGGCACCGCGATCCAGCAGTACACCTGCAACAACAGCTACGCCCAGCAGTTCCGGTTCACCCCGACCAGCAACGGCTACGTACGGATCGAGAACCGCAACAACCCGGCGCAGGTCATCGACGTCAGCGGGGTGTCGACCGCCGACAACGCGGTGCTGCACCTGTGGGCGTACGGCGGCGGCAACAACCAGCAGTGGCTGCCCGTCTCCGAAGGCAGCGGGTACTACCACTTCACGGCGCGGCACAGCGGCAAGTGCGTCGACGTGCCCGCCGCCTCGACCGCCGACAGCGTCCAGCTCGTGCAGTACACCTGCAACGGCACGGGCGCGCAATCGTTCCGCCTGGTCGCGCAGCCCTGATCCAGCTCGCGCGGCCACGGGCCGTCCCGCCCCTGCCCGGGTGGGACGGCCCCCTCGCCTTCCGGAACCGCCGCGGGCGGCCATCCCGGCCGATACGCTGAACTGCGGGCCAGACTCCCCCGGACGAGGCGAGGAGCGAGGATGACCACGCAGACCCTTCCCGCGGCCGCCGCCGGCCGCTTCACCATCGGCGGCGACCTGGACGTCGCCCGGCTCGGGTACGGCGCGATGCAGCTGACCGGCCCCGGCATCTGGGGCGACCCGGCCGACCCGGACGAGGCGGTGCGCGTCCTGCGCCGCGCCGTCGAGCTGGGCGTCGACCTCATCGACACCGCCGACTCGTACGGCCCCTTCGTCAGCGAGCTGCTGATCAAGAAGGCGCTGCACCCGTACCCGGACGGGCTGGTCATCGCGACCAAGGCCGGGCTCACCCGCGCCGGGCCGGACGACTGGCGGCCCCTGGCCCGCCCGGAGTACCTCCGTCAGCAGTGCGAGCTGAGCCTGCGCCACCTGGGGCTGGAGCGGATCGACCTCTACCAGCTGCACCGCATCGACGCGAAGGTGCCGCTGGAGGACCAGGTCGGCGAGCTGGTGCTGCTCCAGCAGGAGGGCAAGATCCGGCACATCGGGCTGTCCGAGGTGTCCGTCGAGCAGATCGAGCAGTGCCGCAGGCTCGCCACCATCGTGAGCGTGCAGAACCTGTACAACATCGCCAACCGCAGCGCCGAGGACGTGCTCAGCCACTGCGAGAAGGAGAACCTGGGCTTCATCCCGTGGTTCCCGATCGCGACCGGTGAGCTGGCCCGGCCCGGCGGCCCGCTGGCCACGGCCGCCGAGCAGCACGGCGCGTCCCCGGCCCAGCTGGCGCTGGCGTGGCTGCTGCGCCGCTCGCCGGTGATGCTGCCGATCCCCGGCACCTCCAGGGTGTCCCACCTGGAGGAGAACGTCGCCGCCGCCGAGATCCGCCTCACCGACGAGGAGTTCCAGGCCCTCGCCGACGCGGTCTGAACGCCCCGCCGCCCGGCCGGGTGGGCTGCAGTTTCAGGGAAACCGCAGCCCACCCGGCTGCGTTGACTGCGGTTTCCCCGAAACTGCAGCCCGTCCGGCGGGGGGGACGTGCGGGTTCCCGGTGGGTGCGGATCTCGGTGGGGTACGGGGTCAGCGGGTGGCCGCGCGGTCGGCGATGTCGCTGAGGATCTCGGCCAGGTCGGCCGGGCGCGTCCACATCGGCCAGTGGCTCGTCGGCAGGTCCAGGTAGGTGACGTCGCGCAGGTCGGCGAGGCCGGCCAGCCAGGGCACACCGTCGGCGACCCCGGCCTTGATCTCGGCGGCCGTCATCGACGTGCAGATCACCGTGCTCGGGACGTCCAGCCGGGCGTCGTTCACAGCCCGGGGCGGTGCTTCGCGCAGCGCCGCGCCGGGCTCGGGCACCGCGCGCTCACGGAACACCGCCAGCTGCTCCGGGCTGAGCCCGGCGAAGTCGTCGGCGGGCAGCGGCTGCTCGACGCCGTCGAAGCCCGCGTCGAGCGCGGCGGTCGCCGGACCGGAGTCGACGTAGACCATCGCCGCGATCAGGCCGGGCAGCCGGTCGGTCACGGCGTAGCCGGGGACCCCGGCGCCGGAGTGCACCGCGAGCAGCACCGGCTCGCCCGCAGCCTGCACGGCGTCGCAGATCGCGTCGATGTGGTCGGCGAGGCCGACCCCGGCCCGGTCGGCGTGTGCCGACTCCAGACCGGGCAGCGTGAGCGCGGTGACGTCGTGCCCGTCGGCACGCAGCCGGGCGGCGACGTCGTCCCAGGCCCAGGCGCCGAGCCAGAAGCCGGGCACGAGGATGATCGGTGCGGATGCCATGAGGCCGACCCTAGGCGCGGCCCCCGACATCCGGCCGGAGCCCGCGTCAGGCCTCGCCGCGCCAGCTGTCGAGCTGCGCCGCGACCTCGCGGGTGCGGGGATGGGTGTCGCCGACGGCCTCCCGCATGTCCCGCAGGAGCACGGTCAGCTCCGCGTACGCCCCGGCCGGATCGCCCGCGCGGTGGCGCAGCTCGGCGAGCTGCTGGCGGGTGCGCAGGGCGCGCGGGTGGACCGGGCTCATCACCTCGGCGATGACCGCGTGCAGCGCACCGAGCTCGGACATGCCGCGCTCCGGGTCGCCGGCCAGGCCGCGCCAGTAGGCGAGGTTGGCCTGAACGGTCAGCGTCGTCGGGTGCCGGGGCCCGATCGCCCGCACGGCGTCCTCGGCGGCGATCGTGAACTCCGCCACGGCGAGGTCGTGCCGCCCGGTGAGGCCGCGCCAGTAGGCGAGGTTGTGCCGCGCCATCAGCGTGTCATGGTGCAGCGGCCCGACCGCGGCCGCGAGCCCCGTCACCGCCCGCTGGTAGGTGACCACGGCCTGCTCGGCGTCGCCGCTCTCGCCGATCCAGCGGCCCACGAAGTCGAGCAGGTTGAGGGTCTCCAGGTGGTCCGGGCCGAGCCTGGCCTCCGACTCGGCGGCGAGCTGGGCGAACGCGTCGCGCGCGGCCGCCGGGTCGCCGCCCAGCCCGAAGGTGAGCGCGACGTAGCGCCGGGTGGCCAGGGTGAGCGGATGCACGTCACCGAGCAGCCGGGCGGCATCGCGGGACAGCACGCTCAGCTCCTCCCGGGCGCCGGGCGGGTCGCCCAGGTCGAGGCGCTGCCTGGCGAGGTGCAGGCGGATCTGGAGTGTGTCGGCGTCGTCGTCGCCGAGCAGAAGCCGGGCGTCGGCGAGCAGCGCCCGCAGCTCGGCGCGGGCGCCGGCCGCGTCACCGAGATCGCCCTGCGTCTCGGCGACCTGGGTGCGCAGCACCAGCACGTCGCGGTGTTCCTCGCCGAGCCGGGCGCGGGCCTCGCGGAGCAGGTCCTGGACCGCGCCGAGGGCGGCGGTGGCGCGGCCGACCCGGTTGAGGTGCTCGCCGATGCGGCGCAGCACGGGGTGCAGGCCGCCGTGCCACAGGTGCTCCCCGGCCTCGCGGCGCACCGTCTCGATGCTGTCGTACAGCGCCGCCGGGTCCACCCCGGCGATCCAGGCCTGCTCCAGCGCGTCCGCGGCGGCGCGGGCCAGGCGGGGCAGCTCCGGCTCGGGCACGGCCTCGCGGACGGCCCGCTGCACCAGCGCGTGCATGGCGATGGCGGCGTCGGCGTGGGTGAGCAGGCTGAGCCGGTGCAGGGCGCGCAGCGCGGCGGACGCCTCGCGGCGGGTGCCGCCGAGCCAGGCGCAGGCCGCCTCACCGAGCAGCACCTGCTCGGGCACGCCCGCGGGGGCTAGCAGCGCGGCCAGTTCGAGCAGACGCTGCGCGGTGCCCGGTTTGGCCAGCGCCGCCGCCCGCTGCGCGGCCAGCTGCCAGGTCCCGGCGACGGTGCGGGCGTGGCCGTCGGCCGGTGACGACGCCGGGAACAGGTCGGCCAGCCGTTCCCGCCGGTCGGCCAGCAGCCGCCGGTAGTCCGCGAGTGAGGTGCCCGTGTCGATGAGATACGCCGCCGCCTGCGACAGGGCGAGCGGGAAGTGACCCAGGGCGGCGGCGAGTCCGGCCAGCTCGGCGTCGGGTCCGGTCGGTGCGGCGTCAGGGTCGCCGACCGGGTCGCCATCGGGGTCGCGGCGCAGCTCGGCGCCGGATGCGGCCGACACGATGCCGGGACCGTCCCCGCCCGCTACTTGGTCCGCAGCCAGGCGGCTGCGGAGGTAGGCGGCCGATTCGGCCGGGGTGAACATGCCGACCTGGATCAGCCGGGACTCCGGCCGGAGCAGGACCGCGTCGCGGCGGCGGGTGGTCACCACGCAGCGGCCGGCGTCGCCGAGCGGCCACATGCCGTCCAGCTCGGCCGGGTCGTCGACGTCGTCGAGCACCAGCAGCCACGGCTGCGAGGCCGTGCGCAGCCAGGCGATGAGCAGGTCGGCCTGGGTCTCCTCGTCGTGACCGTAGCCGTCGGGCGATCCGGCGGGGCGGTCGTGGAGCCCGGCGGCAAGCGCGCGCCAGGTGCGGGCGTACCCGGTGAGCACGGACTGGCGCGACGATGCGCCGATCCAGGCGAACAGGCCGCCGCCGCCGCGTGCCCGGTGGAACGCCGCGGCGGCCAGCTGCGACTTGCCGGAGCCACCGGGACCGGTGAGGACGACCTGGCCCACGGCCGGGTCGCGCAGCGCCTCGTCGATCGCGTCGGCCAGGTCGGGGCGCGGCCGCAGCGACGCGGCGTCGCTGGGCGGCCGGCCGACGACCAGCTCCGCGGCGGGTGCGGTCGCGGTGGGGGTACGCGCCGGGGCCCGGTGCTCGTGCGCGGCCCGCCACAACCGGCGCCAGCCCTCCACCGACGGGCCCGGGGCACCGCCCGCCGCCGCCCCGCCCGCCGTCTCGACCGCGCGCACCAGCGCGAAGACCTGCTCGAAGTCCCGCGGCACGGAACGGCCGCTCAGCCACTCGCCGATCCGGCGCGCGTTCACGGAGACACGGCGGCCCGACGGCAGCGCGGTGGCGCTGGCCCGCCGGGCGAGCACCTCGTCGGACACGTCGGGCAGCCTGCCACGCAGCCTGATCAGCGCGGCCACGAACTCGGCCCGGGGGTCGGCGGGATCCTGGCCCTGCGGGGGCTGTGCCATGGCGTACGACTCCCTCCCCCCGGCCACCGTCCGAAAGCGATTCTAGGCGACCGGGCGGACGCCCTCCGGTCCCCGCAGCGGCCCGGAACGGGGGACTTCGCGGCGCCCGGTCTCCGCGCTCTGACCTGCTTGGACAGTCGGGGAGGGCCGGGCGGCGGCGGCCGGGCGAGGTGGTGCGTGCCTAACGTCGGCGCATCAGCGGGTGGGGAGGCAGCGGCCGGTGTAGGCGCCGGCCGCGCCGCACCCGGCGGAGGCGGATCGCCGGAGTGTCCGGCAGGAAAGGCGGGAGCATGCGCACCCTCGGCCAGGCGGACATCGATCGGCTGCGCCGGTCGCACCGGAACCTCATGATCTCACTGGCGCTGTCGCTGCCCGTGATCGCGGTGCTGACCGTGGCGATCATCATGGCGGGCATCAGCTTCCCGCTGTTCGGACCACTGCTCGGGGTCGGCATCGGCTGGCTGCTGCTCATCCCGCAGCGCCGCCTGCTGGACGAACTCGGCCTCACCAGCAAGGAGGCGAAGGAGATCCTCAAGGCCAATCGGTGAGCGGCGCCCAGTGGAGCCTGAAGCCGCTGACTGCCAGGCCGCCGGATGACGGCGACCGTGACCAAGTTAAGAAGGTGCCCTTCCTCTACGGAAAACGATAAGAAGGTGCCCTTCCTTTAGGGGGTGGGGGCGGGGATGCGGGAGGCGGCGGCGTCGGCGACGAGCTGTGGGATGGCTTCTGCCGGGAGGGCGGGCGCGAGCAGGTAGCCCTGCATGAGGGAGCAGCCGGCGGCGCGCAGGCGGTGGCGGGTGGGCGCGTCCTCGATGCCCTCGGCGACGGTGCGCAGGCCCAGGGTGCGGGCCAGCGTGACGACGGAGGAGACGATGGCGCTGTCGTGGCGGTTGGTGGTCATGCCGGACACGAACGAGCGGTCGATCTTGATCTCGTCGAGCGGGATCTCGCGCAGGTGCTGCAGCGAGGAGAAGCCGGTGCCGAAGTCGTCCAGGGCCAGGCCGACGCCGAGTTCGCGCAGCGCCTTGATGGTGGGCAGGGCGCGGGTCGGGTCGGCCATCAGGGCGCTCTCGGTGATCTCCAGCTGGAGCAGGTGCGGCGGCACGCGGTGCTCGGCCAGGCGGCTGCGCAGCCGCTCGACGAGATCGTCGCGCAGCAGGTCGCGGATGCTGACGTTCACGGAGGTGCGCAGGTTCAGCCCGGCCGCCTGCCAGCGGCCCGCCTGGGCCACGGCGTCGTCGACGATGCGGTCGGTGAGCTGGTGCATGACCGGGGTGTGCTCGACCATGGGGATCAGCGTGGCCGGGGACACCGGCTCGCCGTCGGGGCCGCGGTAGCGCAGCAGCGCCTCGACGCCGACGACGCGGCCGGTGATCAGGTCGGCCTGCGGCTGGTAGTGCAGGGTGATCGCCTCGCGGTCGTCGGTGACGAGCGCGTGGCGCACCTGGTCGAGCAGCTCTAGGCGCTGCGCGTGGCGGTCGGTGCCGGGCTGGTAGAGGGCGACCCCGGTGTTGTCGCGCTTGGCGTCGTACATGGCGATGTCGGCGTGGCGGAGCAGGGTGACGAAGTCGTCGCCGTGCTGCGGGCTGACCGCGACGCCGACGGCGGCGGCCACCTCGACCTCCAGGCCGCTGAGGCTGACGGGGCCGTTCACGGCCGCGCTGATGTGCTCGGCGGCACGCAGGGCGCAGCCGCTGTCGCGCTCGTCGAGCAGCACGGCGAACTCGTCGCCGCCCAGCCGCGCGGCGTAGGCGCCCTCGGGCAGCGCGGCGCGCAGGCGCTCGGCGAAGGCGGTGAGCAGCCGGTCGCCGGTGTCGTGGCCGAGGGCGTCGTTGACGTACTTGAAGCCGTCCAGATCCATGACGAGCAGCGCCGGGCCGCGGCGGCGGGCGGCCGGGACGGCCTGGCGGCGGGCGTACGCGGCCTGCAGGCCGGTGCGGTTGCCCAGCCCGGTGAGGTCGTCGGCGTGGGCGGCGCGGCGGCGCTCCTGGGACAGGCGGGCCATCCGCTGCACGGCGTAGAGCGGCATGATCACCAGTGGCACGAAGCCGAGGCTGACGTGGCCGGTGACGGCGAGCACGGGGCTGAGCATGGTCAGCGCGGTGACGTGCGCGGCGGGGTCGCGCAGCGCGGCCAGGCGGTAGCGCAGGCTGCCGGACGACGGGAGCGCGTCTGGTGCGGTGAGCAGCACGGCCAGGCCGTACACGACGGTGAAGGCGAGGGCCGCGAGCGCGACGGCGATGGTGTCGCTCGCCAGGTCGGCCAGCGAGCCGCCCTGGAACGGGTCCGGCTCGCCGATCAGCAGCACGAGGTAGGCGGCGCCGAACGCGACGGCGTAGCGGGCGCCGCTGAGCACGGCGTGCCGGATCCGCTGGCGGGCGCGGACCGCGATCACGGTGACGGCGAGCGCCTGGACGGCGATGGCGGGGCCGAGGTCCCAGCAGAGCAGGATCGCGAAGGTGAAGACGAGCGACGGGCTGACCACGACGCCGCGCAGCGGCCTGCCCACGGGCACGTAGGTGACCGCGGCGGCGGCCAGCGCGAGCGCGGACATGACCCAGAAGGGGGTCTTCTGCGCGGCGAGCGGCATCTGGCCCATCGTCAGCACGAAGAGTGTGAGCGCGATCATGGAAAGTGCCGTCGGCACGGCGGCCACGCGGCGCCACGCAGGCACCCCGACCACTGACAGCGGTGTCACGAAGCCCTCCTCCGGGTTCACGGCTGCGGGCAAATGAGCTGCCAGCCTAACCGACGAACCGGGGAAAGCGAGCAAATCACGCGTACCGGATGATGCACTGCACGTCGGGAATAACTGCGGCCAGCAGTAGCCGGCCCGACCGGCTCGGGCAGCACAGTCACCACCCATCCCCCTCGATGTATTCAAGATTATGGCTGGAGTGGTACGTTGCTCACCGGCCTGGGAGCCGGATCAACGCGGTCGAGGAAGGGCAGCCTCCCGCCGTACCACCACGCTTGCTGCGCGCGCGTCCGCGCCCGGCGGGCAGGGTCCGGGCTGCCGTCGCCGCGCGCCGCGTGCACAGCCTCATCCCTGAGGAGACCCTGTGTCACCGACCCCCGCCGGAGCCCCCGCCTCGGCCGGCCCGCCCGACCCGCTCCGCTCGCGCCGCCCCGCCACCCGCCGGGCCGCGCTCGCCCTGTCCGCCCTGCTCGCCGCGTCCGGCCTGGCCGCGGCCTCCCCCGCCGCCGCCGAGGACGCACCCGTGCGCGTCACGGTCAACGTGCGGGGCGGCTGGGAGACCGTCAGCGACACCGCGGTAGGCGTCAACCACGCGATCTGGGACACCGAACTGGGCAGCAACCAGACGGCCGACCTGCTCAAGGACGCCGGGGCGCGGCTCATGCGCTACCCCGGCGGCTCGTACTCCGACATCTACCACTGGCGCGACCACACCGCCCCCGGCGGCTACGTCGCCCCGAACACCGACTTCGCCACCTTCATGGCCGGGGTACGCCGGGCCGGGGCGCAGGCCATCGTCACCGCCAACTACGGCACCGGCACCGCGCAGGAGGCCGCCGACTGGGTGCGCCACGCCAACGTCGAGCAGGACTACGCGGTCAAGCTGTGGGAGATCGGCAACGAGAACTACGGCAACGGCCACTACGGCTCGCCGTGGGAGGCCGACGACCACGCCGACAAGAGCCCGGCCGAGTACGCCCGGCACGTCGTGGAGTACTCGCGCGCGATGAAGGCGGTCGACCCGAGCATCAAGATCGGTGCGGTGCTGACCACGCCCGGCGAGTGGCCCGACGGCATCACGGCCGCCGGGGACGCCGGGCCGTGGAACCAGGTCGTGCTGGACATCGCGGGCGACGACATCGACTTCGTGATCCTGCACTTCTACGCCGGCGGCGGCAGCGCGGCCGAGGCCCTGGCCCGGGTCGACCGCATGCCGGTCGCCATCGACCTGCTGCACCGCCAGGTCCGCGAGCAGGTGGGCCGCGACCTCGGCGTCGCGGTAACCGAGATCAACATGACGCAGGGCATGAACACGCAGCCCGGCGCACTGTTCGCCGCCGACGTGTACGCCGCCCTGATCGCCCGCGGCGTGTTCACCGTCGACTGGTGGAACGTGCGCAACGGCATCGGCACCATCGGCGAGTACGCCGGGCAGACCGACTACGGCGACTGGGGCCTGCTGTCCTCCGGCAACTGCACCGCCGACGGCGCGACCTGCCAGCCCGCCCTCAACACCCCGTTCGCGCCGTACTACGCGCTCGGCATGGTCTCCCGCTTCGCCCGGCCCGGCGACCAGTTCGTCCGGGCGGGCGCCAGCGACCCGGCGGTCAAGGCGCACGCCGCGCGGCGGGCCGACGGCGGACTGGCCGTCATGCTGCTCAACGAGGACCCGGCCGCGGCCAAGCAGGTCAGCCTCTCCTACGCCGGGTACACGCCCGCGGCGTCGGCGCAGGTGCTGCGTTACGGCAACGGCGACACCGCGATCAGCACCGGCACCGGCACGGCGTCGTCGGTCACCCTGCCGCCGTACTCGATCACCACGCTGGTGCTGCGCCCGTCGGCGGCGCTGTCCGGCCCGGCCGCGCCCGGCCGCCCCGCCGCGTCGGCGATCACCGACCGGTCGGCCACGCTGACCTGGCCCGCGGCGGCCGGCAGCGGGCTGAAGTACGAGATCCACCGGCAGCACGGCACCGTCACCGAGCAGTGGGGCGAGACCACGGGCACCACGTTCACCGTCGGCAACCTCACGCCGGGCACCACGTACACGGCCAACGTGATCGCGCGGGACGGCTCCGGCAGGGTCTCCTGGGCCTCGCCGCCGGTGCTGTTCTCGACGGTCACGCCGACGACGTCGACCTGCGCGGTGGCGTACAACGACGACAACGACTGGGGCAACGGGTTCGTGGCCGGCGTCGACGTCGTCAACACCGGCACCGCGCCGATGGACGGCTGGACGCTGACCTTCGACTGGCCGACCACCTGGCAGCAGTTCGGCAGCGGCTGGAACGCGAACTGGTCGCAGACCGGCGGCACGGTGAAGGTGACCAACGTGGACTGGAACCGCCTGATCGCGCCCGGCGCCAGCGTGAACGTCGGCTTCGTGGGCAATTACCAGGGCCCGAACCCGGAGCCGCCGCGCTTCACCGTCAACGGCATGCTCTGCACCACCCGCTGAGCTTGCACGGGGCCGGGTACCACGCACCGCCGGTGCCCGGCCCCCAGCGTTCACGGGGCCTGACTTCACTCAGCCAACAGCCCGACATCTATCTATTCTCGTCGATCCCCTTTGGATATACATGGACACCAGTGCCTCATCGGCACTGCCATGCCCTCTGGGGAGGTAATCCATGAGACGAACCCTCACCGTCACGGTGGTCACGTTGGTGGCGACCGCCGCGACCGCGCTGGCCACCGGCTCGGCTGGCGCTGTCAGCGACCCGGTCCGTGCCACCGGACCAGCCGCGACCGCGCTGGCCGCGCTCGGCGCCGGGCCGGACGGCGCGGCCGCGAGCGGCGAACGCTACACCGCGCTGCGCACCGCGACCGACGCCGACGGCAGTTCGCACGTGCGCCTGAGCCGGACCGTGCACGGGCTGCCCGTGCACGGCGGCGAGGTGATCGTGCACCTCGACCGCACGGGCCGCGTCACCGGCACCGACGGCGCCGTCCGGGTGGCACCCGGCAGCACCACGCCCCGGGTGGCCGCCGACGCCGCCGCGCGCGCCTCGACCGGCGCGTTCAGCGGGACCGTCAGCGGGGTCGGCGCGCCGCGCCTGGTCGTCGACGCGTCGGCCGGCAACAGGCTGGCCTGGGAGACCGTGGTGCGCGGGTTCGCGCCGGACGGGCAGACGCCGTCGCGGCTGCACGTGCTGTCCGACGCGGGCACCGGTGCCGTCTACGCCACATTCGACGAGGTGCGGACCGTGCTCGGGACCGGGCGGGCGATCTACGCCGGGCCGGTGCGCATCGACACGACGCCGTCCGGCACGGCGTACCAGATGATCGACCCTTCGCACGGCGGGAACCGCACCTGCGACATGCGCAACACCACCACGGGACCGTGCGTCCTGTTCGTGGACGCCGACAACCTGTGGGGCAACTACACCACCGCCGACCGGGCCAGCGCGGCCGCCGACGCGCACTTCGCCTCGGCCAAGACCTACGACTACTTCAAGTTCGTGCACGGGCGGTCCGGGCGCACCGGCACCGGCGCGGGGATCACCTCGCGGGTGCACTACGGCAGCAACTACGTCAACGCCTTCTACGACGGCACGCAGCTGACCTTCGGCGACGGCCTCGGCAACGTCCATCCGCTGACCTCGATCGACATCCTGGCCCACGAGCTGGGCCACGGCTACACCGACGGGCTCGTCAACCTGGTCTACAGCAGCGAGTCCGGCGGCATCGACGAGGCCAGCAGCGACATCTGGGGCGCGATGGTGGAGTTCTACGCCGCCGCGCCCGGCGATCCGGGCGACTACCTGATCGGCGAGGAGGCCGACATCTTCGGCACCGGCGAGCCGTTCGGCAACCTGTTCGACCCGTCGCTGGACGGCTCCTCACACAGCTGCTGGTCGGTGGCCACCCCGCCCGCTCCGCCGCACGTGTCGGCCGGGGTGGGCAAGCACTTCTTCTTCAACCTGGCCGAGGGCACCGGCGCCACGGCCTACGGGTACAGCCCGCTCTGCGGCGACGTGGCCGACGTGGTCGGCATCGGCCGGGCCAAGGCCGAGAAGATCTGGTACCGGGCGTTGAACGTGTACGCCGTGTCCACCGCCACCTACGCGAACATGCGGACGTACACCCTGGCGGCCGCCGCAGACCTGTACGGCACCTGCTCGGTCGAGCAGAAGACCGTGCAGGCGGCCTGGACCGCGGTCAACGTCGCCGGGCCCACGCTCTGCGGCGGCTGAGCCGCCTGAACGGGGTCCCGGAAGGCGGTGGCCCGCCCGGCGTGGGAACCGGGCGGGCCACCGTTCTTTGCGGGTCAGGTCACGGGTTGCTGAAGCCGAGCGTGTAGCTGCCCGAGCCGCTGTACGCGTAGACGCGGTAGCGGTAGTAGCCGGCGGTGCCGGAGTACGTGATCGACTCCGAGCTGGCCGACGTCGTGCCGGAGGCCACGTTCGCCCACGCCGAGCCGTTCCACTTCTGCAGGTACAGGTCGAAGTCGGTGCCGGACGGGCCGGCCAGGCAGCCGCGGTGGGTGCCCGAGACGGTCGACTGGTAGTAGCTGTTGTCGGGCTGGTAGACGCTGCCGCCGCTGGACAGCGAGCCGGTCCGGGTGAACTCGTAGCCCGTGCAGCCCCCGCCGCCCGGCGGCGGCGACGACGGCGGGGTGGTGCCGCCGGTCAGCAGGGTCAGGCCGTACGCCTGCAGGATCTCGTTGACCGGCTGGAAGTAGGTGGTGCCGCCCGACGAGCAGTTGCCCGAGCCGCCGGAGGTGACGCCCTGGGCCTGGTTGCCCGCGATCAGCGAACCGCCGGAGTCGCCCGGCTCGGCGCACACGTTGGTGCGGATGAGGCCGGACACGGTGCCCTGGGAGTAGGTCACCGACGCGTTGCGGGCCTGGATGGTGCCGCAGTGCCAGCCGGTGGTCGAGCCGGAGCGGCAGACCGAGGCGCCGATCGCGGCGTCGGTGGAGCCGTTCACGCTGACGGTGCCGCCGGCGTAGTTGTTGACCAGGCCGCGCGGGGTGTTGCCGGAGGCAACCTGCACCCAGGCGTAGTCGTTGCCGGGGAAGCTGGAGCCGCGGAACGTGCCGCTGGGCTGGGTGGTGGTCGAGCCGTTGCTGCCGCAGTGGCCGGCGGTGACGAAGCCGCCGCTCACCGAGAAGCCGACCGAGCAGCGGCTGCCGCTGCCGATGTAGTACGCGTTGCCGCCGATGACGTCGATGTAGGGCACCGGGTTCTCGGTGGTCGCCTGGATGCGCACCGCGCTCGCGTCCACCCCGGCGGCCTTGACGAATGCGGCCGCGTCGGCGCCGCGCGAGAGCACGACGACGGTGTTCGCGGCGACGTCGACATACCAGCCGGGGATGGCCTTGGGCGCCTTGGCGGCGACCGCGTCGAGCTGCTCCTTGACCGCGTCGAGCTTGGCCAGGCTGTGCTTGACCAGCTTCGGCGTGGCGCCGGCGGCGGTCACCTTGGCGGCCTCGGCCTGGCTGGTCACGCCGACGGTGAACGACTTGGCGTCGGCCGACAGCCAAGCGCCGCCGTAGGTGCCGGCGAGCGACTTGCGCAGCGACAGGTCGGCCTTGGCCGCCCGGTTCTCGTTGGCGAGGCGGTCCTTGACGCCGGCGACGTCGAGCTTGAGGTCGCGGGCCATGGCCTGGAAGACCTCGAGCGAGACGCCCGCGGTCGCGGCCGCGTCGGCGGCGGATTCGGGGCGGGGGTCGGCCGACGCCGGATAGGTCAGCGCGGCGGTGACGCCCAGGGTGAGGGCCGCCACCGCGGAGATGTGGAGGAGTTTGCGATTCATGCGCCGAAGCTTCGCAACTCCACATCGATGGCGGCAGATATTTGATGGGTCATAGCGTCATGCGATGGGCAGCGGCGGCCCGAACCGGGGATTGGCCTCGCACCACTTCAGATAGTGCGGGTTGCGGGCGGCCGACTCCGCGTACGCCGCGCGGGCGTGGGCCAGCACCGCGTCGCCGTACGCCGCGGCCTCGCCGCGCGGGTGCCAGCCGAGCAGGTGCCGCCAGCGCAGCGGCCCGCCCGCGATGGGCAGCGTGACGATCCCGTCCACCCGGCGGAACGTCGCCTTGCACAGCCCGACCGCGTGACCGGCCTGCACCGCGTCGAGGGCGTTGCCGAAGTCCATCTCGTGCATGGTGCGCGGGGCGAACCCGGCCCGCGCGCACGCGGCGGCGAAGCAGTCGCCGAAGCAGCCGTCCCCCGGCATGCTCGCCCACTGCGCCTCGGCCAGGTCGGCCAGGTCGACCTCCCAGCTGTCGGCCAGCGGGTGGCTCTCAGGGAGCATCACGAAGATGGCGTCGATGGCGATTTCCCGCCAGACCAGGCCGTCGTCGGGCGCGCCGGGCACGGTGTCGCCGCAGACGCCGACGACGCAGAAGTCGAGCTTGCCCGCCGCGGTCAGCTCGGCCAGCTTGTCCGCCCAGTGCGACGGGTGGGTGAGCACCTGCGTGCCGTCGCTCTCGGCCAGCCGCGACATGAGCCCGCCGAGGATCGGGCCGTTCACCGCGCCGATGCGCCACTGGTTGGGCCGGACCACCTGCCCGGCCAGGCGGGCGGCGTCCTCCTGCAGGCCCTTCATCGCGGGCAGCACCACCCGGGCGCGGGTGAGCACCAGCTCGCCGAGGGCGGTCGGGGTGACGCCCCGGCGGCCGCGCTCGAACAGCGGGCCGCCCAGCGCCCGCTCGATGCGCTGCAGCTGCGCCGTGACGGCGGGCTGGGCGAGCCCGAGCAGCGAGGCGGCCTTGGTGACGCTGCCGGTGTCGGCGATCGCGCAGACCACTCGCAGATGGCGTACCTCCAGGTTCATGGTCCTCCAGTCGGCAAAGGATCATTGATCGGAAGTACCTGTAGATACTAATCCGCACATGTTTCCATGTCTCGGTGAAAGCGGGCGGGGCCGCGGCCGGTGATCCGGCCCATCGCCGGTGGGTGTGCCCGCACCGCAGGCAGGCCGCGTGACCGGCGATTCTGCCGATGCGTCCAATCATGTGGGCTGATGAGACTGGCTGCACTGCCCGACAACCGGCCTCCCCGTCCCCCGTGGCACCGCCGCAACGGAGCCGGTTCCTCACCGTCAGGAGTGCAACAGTGCCGCAAGTATCCGTCCGCAGGCGGCTCACCCGCCTGGTCGCCACCGCCTTCGTCGCCACCGCCCTCGCCGGCGGGACCGCCCTGGGCGCCGCGGCGCCCGCGTACGCCGACGAGATCGGCCAGGCGCCGACGTCCTCCAACATCACCGGCAACGGCAGCTTCTCCGTCGCCACGTACAACATCTCCAGCCTCGTCAGCGGCTTCGGCGGCGGCGTGGCCTACTACCCGACCACCTCGGGCCGCTACCCGGTGATCGCGGTCTCCCCCGGCTTCACCGCCCGCTGGTCCAGCATCAGCTGGATCGGCCCGCGCCTGGCGTCCTGGGGCTTCGTGGTCGTCGGCATCGAGACCAACAGCATCTACGACCAGCCCGGCAGCCGGGGCAGCCAGCTGCTGGCGGCGCTCAACTGGGCCGTGAACTCGGCGCCCAGCTCCGTGCGGGACCGCGTCGACGGCAGCCGCCGCGGCGTCGCCGGCCACTCGATGGGCGGCGGCGGCACCCTGGAGGCCCTCGCGGCCGACACCACCGGCCTGGTCAAGGCGGGGGTGCCGATCGCGCCGTGGAACACCGACACCACCTGGGGCGGCCTGAACGAGGCCGTGCAGATCGTCGGCGGCGAGAGCGACACCATCGCACCGGTCTCCTCGCACTCGATCCCGTTCTACAGCACCCTCGGCGGCCCCAAGAGCTACGTCGAGCTCAACGGCGCCAGCCACTTCTTCCCGCAGACCAGCAACTCGACCCTGTCGCGCGCCCTGGTCTCCTGGTTCAAGCGCTACCTGAACAACGACGCCCGCTTCACCCCGTTCACCTGCGGCTACAGCGGCCTCTCGATCTCGGACTTCCGCAGCAACAACTGCTGACCGAAGCAAGGAAGGGCACCTTCTTAACGCTATGCGTTGTAGAAGGTGCCCTTCTTAACGTCGTCAGCCCGCGGCCACGCGGACCGGACCGGGCGGCGTCACGGCCGGCCCGGAAGCCGTGGCCGGGCGACGCGCGAGGCTCGCCCCGGTCACCGCCAGCCAGACGCTCCACGCGAGGTAGCCCGCGAAGTTGACCGTCCCCGCGGCGGCCAGGCCGAACGGCTCGGCGACACCGACGGCGACAGCGGCCGCGGCGGCCACGCCGAGCAGGCGCAGCAGGCCCCGCTGCCGCAGCGGACCGGTCACCACCAGCACGGTCCAGGCGGCGGTGCCCAGGTAACCGAGGGCCTCCCCGACGCCCACGCCGAGGTATGCGTGCAGCGCGCGGAACGTGGTGACGGCGGCCTCGCCCACCGGCTCGGCGGCCAGCACCGGCACCTCGTAGACCCAGCGCAGCAGGCCGAGCACCTGCACCAGTCCGGCGAGCACACCGACCGCGACGGACAGCCGGGCGCGCTCCCCGCGGCCGAGGCCGCCGATCGTGACGCTGATCGGGACCAGCAGCGCGGCGGTGGCGGCGAGGCCCGCGAACAGGGCCGTCACGGCGCCCTGGTCGGCACGGAACGCGCCGAGGATCTCGGCCGGCTCGCGCCGGAGCACCTCGGGGTAGTCGAACACGGCGCCCAGGCCGAGAAACAGCAGGTTGGTCGCCACAGCGGCGACGATCATGAACAGCCCGGCGGCGCGGACGGTCACGGCTCCCCCTTATTTGTACGGTGTACAGAAACTATACGGCGTACAATTCCCGTCGTGTCAAGCCGATCCGCAGGACGTCCTGGAAAGCACCGCGTGCTGGCCGCACACCAGATCCTGGACACCGCGCTGGCGCTGGTCGACGAGCGCGGCACCGACGCCCTGACCGTCCGTGGCGTGGCAGCCGCGCTCGACGTGGCGCCCAACGCGCTCTACACGTACTTCCCGAATCGCGACGCGCTGCGTGCCGCCCTCGTCGAGCACCTGCTCGGCGAACTCGACGGCGTCAAGCTGCCCGCGGACTGGCCCACGGCGCTGCGGCACCTAGCCGGGGCGTTGCGCGCCCTGCTCGCCCGCCATCCCGGCGCGGTCCCCCTGTTCGTCGCCGGCCCGATGTTCGGCCCGCACGGCCTGCACACCGGCGAGCGGGCGCTCGCGCTGCTCGCCGGGGCGGGGTTCACGCCGACCGCGGCGGCGCGGGCGCTGTACACGGTGCTGGCGTACACGCTGGGCTTCGCCGCCATGGACGCCGCCGAACTCACCCCGGGCGCCCCCGCCGACATGGACACCCGGGTCGCGCAGCGCCGGACGGCCTTCGAGGCCGTGCCGGCCGCCGACTACCCGCACACGCACGCGGCAGCGTCGGTGATGGCGACCTACGTCACCGACACCCAGTTCCGCAGCGGGCTCGACACGATCCTGGCCGGGCTGGCCCGGTCCGCGGCCTCGCCGAGCCGCTGACGAGCAAGGAAGGGCACCTTCTTATCGGTTTCCGATGGAGAAGGTGCCCTTCCTAACGCGGTCAGCCCGCGGCGACGAGGACCCGCCCGGCCGGTACACCGCGGCCGGCGGCACCCTCCAGCAGCAGGCCCGCCACGTCAGCGCGGCTCACCTTCGGGTTGCCCCGCAGCGGCCGCCCGGTCGCGTCGGCGCGGCCGGTGGTGGGGCCGTCGGTGAGCGTCACCGCCCGCACCACCACACCGGGCGGCGTCGCAGCAGCCACCAGCCGCTCGGCCACGGCCAGCTCGCGGTACGCCACCCGCAGCGAACTCGTCGCGAGCAGCGCCCGTACCGGAGCGGGCAGCTGCCGCCAAGAGTCCCCGACGCCGAACGCGCTGAGCAGCACGAACCGGGTGCCCGCCGGAGCGGCCGCCAGCGCGGCGCGCACGGCCGCGGGGGCCACGTCGGGACGGCCCTCGATGCCGCTCCACGGGTGCCCGCGCCGGTAGCGCACACCGAGCGCGACGATCACGGCGGCCGGTGCCGGGCTCATCACCTCGCCCATCGCGGCCGGATCATCGATCGAGCCGGTGACGATCCGCAGGCCGCTGCGGCACCTCACGTCGGCGGACAGGCGGGCGGGGTCGCGTACCAGCGCGGTGACGGACCAGTCGCGGTCCAGCGCCTGTCGGACCACGAGCGTGCCGACCCGGCCGGTGGCGCCGAGCACGGCGACGTGGGTGTCCATGAAGCTCCTTCCGATCACGACCGCCCCGGGCGGGGCGGGCTAGAGTCATGGCACACCTTCGAGCCGACTCGAAGTCAAGCCCGCCGGGGAGCAGCCGATGCACACCGTGCCACCGCAGCATCCGCAGTGGACGGTGGCGCAGTTCGCCGAGCAGTCGGGGATCCCCGCGACCACGCTGCGGTACTGGGACGACGAGGGCCTGCTGGTGGCCGACCGGCTGGTCAACGGGCACCGCCGGTACACGTACGGGCACACGGCCCGGCTCCAGATGATCCAGATGTGCCAGGCGCTGGGCTGCACGGCCGACGAGATCCGCCTGATCCTGGACACCCCGGACCCGGCGGCTCGGGCGCGTTACGCGGCGGAGAAGCTGCCCGAGGTGCTGGAGAAGATCGAGATCCTGCGGGTGGCGGCCACGGTGCTGCGCCACGTCGCCGAATGCGCCCACCCCGACGCGGCCAGCTGCGGCGCCTGGATGCGCGAGCAGCTGCCCGACGACGCCCGCCCGGCCCACCGGCCGCCCCGCCGGTCCTGACCTGACCCCGTCGCCGGGCTACTCAGCCGGCACGGCAAGACCGAACCGCGCTTCTGCCGAGCCGACCCACATTCCGCCACGGGCCACAACGCAGGAGTTGTGAGTAAAACTCCTGCGTTGTGGCGCGCGCCCTCTCCCACCCACCTGTGCTCACCGGCCGGTCGGCGGGCCCACGCGCCCCCGGGAGTTGTCGTAGCATCCCGGCGGGCCGTGGCGGTTGCGCTCACGGCGCTTCTGAGACGCCGATCATCACGGGGAGGAGACACGATGGACGGTGAGTCGAGGGCGCCTGCGCCGGGCGGCAGGCAGGCCGGGGCGGGCCTCGCTCCCGCGGTTCGTGCGGTCCGGACGGCCTTCGCCGCGCTCGCGGTGCTCGGCATGGCCGCCCAGGTCGCGGTAGCCGGACTGATCCTGGCGGCGCGGGCCGAGCGGATCGGCTTCGTGGACGATCTGGGTTACTGGCGGCCGCAGCTGATCGCCGTGTCCGCCGTGGTGCTGGGCCTCGGCATCGTCGCGACCGGACTGTTCCGGCGCGGCGGAGGGGCGGCGGCGGAGCACGCCTGGTCGGCCGCGGCCATGGTCGCGACGGTGGCCGCCCTGCTCGGCGGGCCCGTGGTGCTCCTGCTGTGGCAACTGTTCCACACCTCCGACCCCGGATCCGTCGGATCCCTGATCCACGACCTCTACCCGCTGCTGTCGTGGGTTCTCGCGGTGGTCGTGGCCTACCTCATCTGGCGGGCCGTGCGGGGGACGCTGCGGGCCACCGGCCTGCTGGCCACCGGCACCGTGCTGACCTTCACGGCACTGGCCGCGCTGGTCCTGGCGGTCGTGTACGTCACCGTCCCGTCGACCTGCTGCCCCTGGTAACCGCCCAGCCCTCCGCCGCCTCCCTTCGCGGCAGGCAGTTTCGGGGAAAGTGCAGGCTCCCGACGCCGTATTCGTGCACTTTCCCCGAAACTGCCGACCGGCACCGACGGGCACGACCGGCGGGCGGCGCGGCGGCTACGGGCGGGCGGTGTGGGAGGGGCGTGGGGCGGCGAGGGACGCGGTGAGTTCGCGGAGCACATCGTGGGCAGCTGCTGCCGGCGCGACGGCGTACACGAACCGGTCGGGCCGCAGCACCACGAGGTCGGCGCCGTGCTCGCGCAGCCACCCAGCCAGCACACCGCCGGTGTCGACGACGTCGACCCGCGAGCCGTCGTCCGTGCCCCGGGAGGGCGGGATGGTGCCGCCGGCCGGGTACACCGCCACCCGCCGCAGCGGCGGCGTCGCTCCGCCCGGCTCGCCCGAGGGACTGCCCGCCTCCCCCAGCGCCGCGACGGCCGCCGCGAGGCCGACCACGGCGAACCCGTCGCCGAGCACCTCGTCCAGCGGCACCGGCGCGGACGAGCCCGGCACCGTCACCGTGGGCTGCGGGAACAGGCAGCCGACCGGCCCCTTGCGCCGCCCGCCGCGCATCAGGCCGCGCTCGTACGCCGGCACGGGCTTGAACTCGAAGTGCTCGACCGCCCGCCGCACCCGCGGCACCAGCTGCGCCGCCGTCAGCAGCGTGTCCCGGGCCCAGGCCCCGGCCCGGCTGCGCGCCAGGAACACCCGCCCCAGGTTGACGCTCATCCGCGCCATCGCCACGGTGTGCGGGCGGCGCTCGGCCTCGTACGTCTCCAGCAGCTCCTCCCCCGCTCGCCCGGCCAGCACCAGGGCCAGCTTCCAGGTCAGGTTCGCCGCGTCGCGCAGCCCGCTGACCAGGCCCTGCCCGAGGAACGGGGGCATCTGGTGCGCGGCGTCGCCGAGCAGGAACACCCTGCCCTCCCGCCACCGCGCGGCGACCAGGTCGTGGAAGGTGTACCCGACGGCCCGTGTGACGGTGAACCGCGCCGGGTCGACGTACGGCGCGGCCAGCTCGGCGACCACCTCAGGCCGGGTCATCTCCGCGGCGGTCTCGCCGGGCCGCAGCATGAACTCCAGCCGGTAGCTGCCACCGGTGCCCGGTGACACGAACGCGGGCCGCCGCCAGTCGCACACGAACGTGGTGTGCGGGACGCGCACCGCGTCCGGCGGCACGTCCCCGGAGATCGCCAGCCAGGGCTCGCCGTAGCTGCGCCCGCTCAGCGCGATGCCCGCCTCGGCCCGGGTGGTGCTGCGCGCGCCGTCGCAGCCCAGCACGTATCCGGCCCGCACCAGGCGGCTCTGCCCGGTGGCGACGTCGCGCAGGGTGACGTCCACGCCGTGCGCGTCCTGGGCCAGGCTCACCAGCTCGGTGCCGAGCCGCAGCGTGACGTGGCCGAAGCGGTCGAGCCCCGTACGCAGCGCCGCCTCCAGCCGGGGCTGGTCGAAGAAGTTCAGCGGCGGGTGCCCGAACCCGAAGTCGACCTCGGACAGGCGCACCCGGGCGAAGATCCGCCCGGCCCGGTTGACGTAGTTCGCCAGCACCGGCCGGTGCATGTACGGGCCGACCTGCCCGAGCAGCCCCGCCTGCTGGTAGACGCGCAGCGCCTCGTCGTCGCAGGAGAACGCGCGCGGCTGGCCGTGCGGCAGCGCGCTGCGCTCGACGACCAGCGTGCTGACGCCGCGTACGCCGAGCAGGTTGGCGGTCAGCGCGCCGACGGGCCCGCAGCCGATGATCACGACGTCGACGTCGGCGGGTGGTTCGGAGGGGGTGGTCATCGCGGTTCCTTGTCGATCGGGGAGGCGCCGGTGCGGCGGCGGCAACGTAACCGGGGCCGCGTGCATTCGGCGTGCACCGCCGGGCCTGCCGGTCCGCTGCCCTATATCGTGGGTCCGGTGCGGGTGACGACCTGGAACGTGAACTCGGTGAAGCAGCGGCTGCCCCGGCTCCTGCCCTGGCTGGACCAGCGCAAGCCTGACGTGGTGTGTCTCCAGGAGCTGAAGCTCGGCGACGGCGCCTTCGCCGAGCTGCTCGGCCACGAGCTGGCCGCGCGGGGGTACGCGTTCGCCGTGCACGGTGAGGCGCGCTGGAACGGCGTGGCGATCCTGTCGAAGGTGGGCCTCGACGACATCGTGCAGGGGCTGCCGAACGGGCCGGGCTTCCCGCACCAGGAGGCGCGGGCGGTGACCGCGACCTGTGGCGGCATCCGCGTGCACTCGGTGTACGTGCCGAACGGCCGGGAGCCGGACTCCGACCACTACCGGTACAAGCTGACCTGGCTGGCGGCGCTGCGCGACACCGTGGCGGCGGGCCCGGAGGCGGCGATCGTGGCCGGTGACGTGAACATCGCGCCCGCCGACGCCGACGTGTTCGACCCGGCGGCGTTCACGGGCAGCACCCACGTGACCGCGCCGGAGCGGGCGGCGCTGGCCGAGCTGCAGGCGCTGGGGCTGCACGACGTGGTCCGCGACCGCTGGCCGCACGAGCGCGTCTTCTCCTACTGGGACTACCGGGCCGGCATGTTCCACCAGGACCTGGGCATGCGCATCGACCTGATCCTGGCCTCGGCCCCGGTGGCGGCGCGGGCGAAGGCCGCCTGGGTGGACCGGCTGGCCCGCAAGGGCACCGGCCCCAGCGACCACGCGCCGGTGGTCGTCGACCTGGACGAGGCGCCCGACGGCGACATCGGCCCGGTCGTGCCCCCGCCGTCGGCCCCGCGCACCCGGAAGGGCGCGAAGCTGCCGCAGGCCCCGGCCCCGACCGACACATGAGCGGTGCTCAGGAGAAACGCCTGCACGTGGGCTGTGCCATGTGGACGCACAAGGCGTGGCCGGGGCACGCCCTGCCGCCCGGCGAGCGCCTGCGCTGGTATGCGAGCTGCTGCAACGCGGTCGAGGGCAACACCACCTTCTACGCGACCCCGGCGCGCCGGACCGTGCAGACGTGGGCCGAGCAGACCGGGCCGGACTTCCGGTTCGTGGTGAAGCTGCCCAAGCCGATCACCCACGAGCGGCGGCTGTCCGGTGCCGAGGAGGAGCTGCGCGTCTTCCTGGACGCGGTCGAGCCGCTCGGGCCGCGCAACCACGCGCTGTGGCTGCAGCTGCCGGGCTCGTTCGGGCCGAACGACGTGGGCGACCTGGCCGCGTTCCTGCGGCGGCTGCCGGGCACCTTCCGGTATGCCGTGGAGGTGCGCCACCGGGCGTTCTTCGAGGATCCGCGCGAGGTGCGGCAGCTCGAACAGGTGCTCGCGGCGGCCGGGGCGGAGTGGGTGCCGTTCGACACGGTCGCGTTCTTCGACACGCCGCCGACCAGCGACGCCGAGCGCGACGCGTGGCTGAAGAAGCCGCGCATGCCGCGCCGCTCGGCCGCGCTGACCGACCAGCCGATCGTGCGCTACCTGGGCCGTGACGACTCCGCCCGGACCGTGGCGGGCTGGGCGCACTGGGTGGACGTGGTCGCGGGCTGGCTGCGGGAGGGCCGCTCGCCGACGGTGTTCGTGCACACGCCCGACAACGCCGAGGCGCCCGAGCTGGCCCGCCGTTTCCACGGGGAGGTGCGGGCCCGCGTACCGGAGCTGGCCACCCTGCCCGACCCGGTGGAGCCCGCACGCGACGACGAGCCCCTCACCCTGTTCTGACCGGGTTGTTGCCGGAACGGCAACGAACTTTGCGCTCCGGCGGCGCGGAAGCGCAGGCTGGGAGCTGGAGGTGGTCAACCATGACCCACGCGCACGACGCGCACGAGGCACCCGACCTCGACGTCTTCTTCACCGCCGAGTTCTGGGACGAGCGGTACGGCTCCAAGGAGCGGATCTGGAGCGGCAACCCGAACCCGCACCTGGTCACGACCGCCGCCGAGCTGGCCCCGGGGACGGCGCTCGACGTGGGCTGCGGCGAGGGCGCCGACGCGGTGTGGCTGGCGGACCGGGGCTGGCGGGTCACCGGCGTGGACGTGTCGGCGGTGGCGCTGGGCCGGGCGGCGATCGCGGCCGAGGCGGCGGGCGTCGCCGACCGGACCACCTGGCTGCGCGAGGACCTGCTGGCCTGGGCGCCTGAGCCGGCCGGGTTCGACCTGGTGTCGGCGCAGTTCATGCAGACGCCGGAGCCGCTGCGCACCGCCCTGCACCGCAGGCTGGCCGCCGCCGTGCGGCCCGGCGGCACGCTGCTCATCGTCGGCCACCACTTCTCCGACCTGGAGACCACGGTCGGCCGCCCGCACATGCCGGAGCTGATGTTCACCGCCGAGCAGGCCGCCGCCGCGCTCGACCCGGCGGCGTGGGAGATCCACACGACGACCCCCTCGCGCGAGGTCACCGACCCCGACGGGCGGCCGGTGGTCGTGCACGACGCGGTGCTGCGGGCGGTCCGCCGCTGATCGTTTGACCCGCCCCGGCCGCACCGGCGACAGTGGACGGTGTGAAGCGTGCCCTCGATCTGCTGACCGTGGCCGCGTACCTGACGCTGCTCGCCGGGACCGGCAAGGCGCACGACGCGGTCGCGGCGCTGGTCCTGGGCGCCGTCTACGTCGCCGGCGCCACGGTCGGCTTCGCCTGGGTGCTGCGGCGCGCACGGCGCGGGACCAGCATCGCGTACGTGATCACGCAGCTCCTGCTCGGGTACGCCGTGTTCGTCGCCTCCTGGGCGGCGGTCGGCGCGGTGCTGCTGCTCCTGGTGCTGGTCAGCCACAGCGTGCTGCTGCTGTCCCCACCGTGGACGCTGGCCCTGGTCGTGCTGGTGCCGTTCGCGCACACCGGCATGGCGTGGCGCGACGCGTTGCGCGAGGGTCTGGGCATGCTGGCCGCGGCCGCGTTCGCCGCCGTGCTGACCCATCTGATGGTGCGCGAGCAGCGGGCCCGCACCGAACTGGCCGCCACGCACGAGCAGCTGCGGGCGTACGCGCTGCAGGCCGAGCGGCTCGCGGCGGTGCAGGAGCGCAACCGGGTCGCCCGCGACATCCACGACGGCCTCGGGCACTCGCTGACCGTGGTCCAGATGCAGGTCAAGGCGGCCCGCGCGGTGCTCGCCACGGACCCAGGCCGGGCCGACGCGGTCCTGGCCAAGGCGCAGGACCAGGCCGAGCAGGCGCTGGCCGAGGTACGCCGCTCGGTCGGCGCGCTGCGCGAGCCCCGCACGGCCGTGCCGCTGCCCGAGGCGCTGCGCGAGCTGGTCGCGCTGGCCTCGGCCGCGGGCGTGCCGACCAGCCTGGACGTGACCGGGCAGGCCCGCCCGCTGGAGCCCGCCGCGGAGGAGTCGCTCTACCGCGCCGCGCAGGAGGGGCTGACCAACGTGCGCAAGCACGCCCACGCCAGCCGGGCCGCGCTGGTGCTCGATTACACGGGCGAGGCGGAGGTGCGGCTGGAGGTCCGCGACGACGGCGCCGGTCCCGCCGGCGACCCGCACGACGGCGGGTTCGGCCTGGTGGGGGTACGCGAGCGCGCCGCGTTCGCCGGGGGGCGGATGAGCTTCGAGCCCGTGCCCGGCGGCGGCGCGGCGCTGCGGGTGGCGGTGCCGGGATGAGCGCCGGACCGGTGCGGGTGCTGCTCGCCGACGACCAGGCGCTGTTCCGCGAGGCACTGGCGATGCTGCTCGGCGTACGCGACGACATCGAGGTGGTGGGCGAGGCGGGCGACGGCGCGCAGGCGCTGGACCGCGCGGCCGAGCTGCGCCCCGACGTGGTCCTGATGGATCTGCGCATGCCGGTGCTGGACGGGGTCGCCGCCACCCGCCGGATGCGGGCCGAGCAGCCCGGGGTGCGGGTCATCGTGCTGACCACGTTCGACGACGACGAGGAGGTGTTCGCGGCGCTGCGCGCCGGTGCGGCGGGCTACCTGCTCAAGGACGCCTCGTCGGCGCAGCTGGTGGACGCGGTGCACGCCGCCGCGCGCGGCGAGGCCGTGCTGCAGCCGTCGGTGGCGGCGAAGGTGGTGGCCCAGTTCGCCCGGCTCACGCCCGAGCCCGCCGCGCCACGGCCGCAGCCGCTGGTGGTGCCGCTGTCCGAGCGGGAGCTGGAGGTGCTGCGGCTGCTCGCGGGCGGCCGGTCCAACCGGGAGATCGCCGCCGCGCTGTTCCTGGCCGAGGGCACCGTCAAGAACCACGTGACCAGCGTGCTGGGCAAGCTCGACGCCCGCGACCGCACCCAGGCGGCCCTGCGCGCCCGCGACCTCGGCCTGCTGTGACCGGTCGCGCAGTCGCGCGGCGGTGAGCTGCTCGGGTCACGGCACGGGGTGACCCCGGGGCATGACGTTCGGCACCTGACCGCCGCGCCGGCACGGCCGACGATGGACGGCATGACGACCTCCACATGCGACAAGGACCCCGCCCACGCGCCGCGCTCGGCGGCCCGCAAGAACCTCCGCTTCGCGCTGCACTACCTCGAGATGGTCGTGGCCATGTTCGTCGGCATGTTCGCGCTCGGGCCGCTGTGGTCGTGGGCATGGCCGGGACTGGACGCGCTGCCCGCGGTGGACGCGGTGGTCATGGCGACGAACATGACGGTCGGCATGGCGGCGTGGATGCGGGTGCGGCGCCACTCGTGGCCGCAGATCGCCGAGATGTCGGCGGCGATGTACCTGCCGTTCCTGGTGCTGCTGGTGCCGTACTGGCTGGGTGTGCTGTCCGCCCACGGGCTGATGATGGGCGGCCACGTGATCATGTTCCCGGCGATGCTGGCCGCGATGTTCTGGCGGCTGGACGAGTACCGGCACTGACCCGCCGGCCGGTGGGGATGATCGCGAGTTCGTGTCGAAACGTGTGGTCTGACCATAGGTTTCGACACGAACTCGCGATCATCCAGGCGGGTGAATCAGTCGGTGCAGCTGGTCGGGTCGTCGAAGTGGCCGGGGGTGGCCGGGTAGGCGCTGCCCGAGCCGTGCGAGTTCTCGCCCGGGTAGGTCAGTGCCAGTTCGAGGTACGCGGAGGTGCCGGACGTGGTCGCGTCGGTGGCCGACCTGCCCGCGCCCGCACCCCAGGCCAGTTTCTGCAGGAAGTTCTGCATGCTCGGGCTGTGCTGGCGGACGTCGTTGTAGCCGCCGTAGGCCGCGTTGCAGTGGGTGTAGAGGTTGTAGGCGCCGTTCCAGTCCAGCAGCCGATCGCCCGGGTTCGGGCCGTTCTGGGCCACGTTGCCCTGCAGGACGTCGCGGTCCCAGCCGCCGTAGAGCCAGTCGGTGCCCTGGTGGTGCTGGTTGTCGGCGGGGCTGCCGTCGGTCATGTCGGTCATCTCGAACCAGGCGCACGGGTCCACGGTCACGCTGCCGGTCGTCTGCGGCCACGGGTTCGTGGTGCAGGACGGGTACGTGCCGCGCGGCTTGAAGTCCAGCATGTCCGAGCCCAGGTTGCCGGCGACGGCCGGGCCGCTGACGGCGCCCGCGCCGCCGAACACGTGGTCGACGAACCGGTCCCGGTCGCCGCGCGCGGACGGGTCGAACACGCCGGCCTTGAGGCAGTCCACGGTGGCCGCGTCGAAGACCGGGTCGCAGCCCTTGCCGCCCCACAGCACGTCGGCGCCGCCGCCGCCGAAGATCTCGTCGCCGCCGCTGTCGCCGTTGACCAGGTCGTCGCCGAACCCGGCGTGGATGTCGTCGGCACCTGTGCCGCCGCGGATGCGGTCGTCACCACCGTTGTGGTAGCCGTCCCGCGGCATCGGCGCGCTGGTGGAGCCGCCGATCCAGGTGTCGCCGTCGGTGTCGTGCAGCAGGTCGGCCCGCCGGTCGTAGTAGCCCGCCCGGAACCCGGTGTAGGTCTCCTGCGGCGTGCCGCTGACGGTGACGGTGAAGCCGAGCGCCGCGACGTCGTCCGGGTTGAGGTGCTGGTTCACCACGCCGCCCCGGTCGCCGAGGATGGCGTCGTCGCCCGCCTCGCCGTACAGGGTGTCGGCGCCCAGCTCACCGAACACGTCGTCGTCGCCGTCGCCGCCCCGGATCGTGTCGTCGCCGTCCTGGCCCCAGAGGCCGTCCTGACCGGCGTCGCCCCACAGCTGGTCGGCCCCGAACGAGCCGGCCGGCTCGCAGGTGGCCTGGGCCGTGGTGCAGAACCTGGTCGACGGGCCGGGCAGGGCCGGGTCGTGGGTACGCGCGACCGTCGCGTCCGCCGGGACGGCCCCGGCCGGGTAGCGCTCGGTGTAGACACGCTCGGCCGTGCCGCCGTTGATCAGCGTACGCAGCAGCGAGCCGTCGTCGCCGAGGATCACGTCCGCGCCGCCGTCGCCCTGGATCAGGTCGGTGCCGTCGCGGAAGCCCTGCCGTGACGAGCCGCCGATCAGGTCGTCCTGCCCATCCGGGGTGACCGTGCCGATCAGGTCGGCCGCGGCCGAGGCGCTGCCGGGCCAGCCGGGATCGGCGAGCGCGGTGACCGGCGCGTGCCCGGCCGCGGCCAGCGGCAGGTCGCCGCGCAGGGTGTCGGTGCCGCCGTTGCCCTCCAGGTAGTCGCCGTCGCCGTCGCCGGTGAGGGCGTCGTCGCCGTCCTGGCCGTAGGCCGCGTCGACGCCGTGCCCGCCGCTGACGCGGTCCCCGCCGCTGCGGGTGGCGTCGGCCGGGGCGGTGAGGTCGTACATCGTGACGGTGCGCGCCGCGATCGGCTGCCCGCCGGTGCCCAGGCGCACGGTCGCCGCGGTGGGCTGCTCGCCGCCGAGCGGCCGCAGCACGACGCCGTTGTCGCCGAGGGCCACGTCGGAGCCGGGGCCGCCCCAGATCGCGTCGGCCTGGTCGGGCTGACCCTTGCCGGTGGTGTCCTCGGTGGACGAGCCGCCGACCAGGTCGTCGTCGCCGCCGTCGCCCTCGATCCAGTCGGTGCCGGGGCCGCCCTCGGCGTAGTCCTGGCCGGACCCGCCCAGCACCCGGTCGGCACCGGCCTGGCCGTAGGCGACGTCACCGTCGAGGCCGCCGTCGATGTAGTCGTTTCCGCTGGTCCCGGCCACCGGGGTGAAGCCGAGGTCGAGCAGGACGACCCGCCGCGCCGGGAAGTCCCGGCCCTGGGTGACCCGGGTCGGGGTGCCGTCGGCGAAGACCTGGGCGTTGTCGCCGAGGATCAGGTCCGCGCCGCCGTCGCCGTAGAGGAGGTCGCCCGTGTCCGGGCGGCCGGTGCCCGCCGACGCCTCCTGCGAGGAGCCGCCGATGATCGTGTCGAAGTCGCCGCCGCCGCGGACGGTGTCCCCGGCGTTGTTGCCTTCGAGGTGGTCGTCGCCGTCGCCGCCGAGCACGGTGTCGGCCGCCAGGCCGCCGTAGGCGATGTCGTCGCCGGTGCCCGCATCGATGACGTCCGGGCCGCCGGCCGCCGGCACGCTGCCGTCCAGGTCGTACGGGAACGGCCCCATGTCGCCGATCTTCGCGGTGCCGTTGTCACCGATGATCCGGTCGTCGCCGCCCTCGCCGAACAGCTGGTCGCCGGTGTCGGCGTCGGTGGCCGTGCGGCCGCCGCCGTAGAGCACGTCGTCGTGCTCGCCGCCGAAGATCCTGTCGAAGCCGTTGTCGCCCTCGATCGTGTCGAGGCCGTCGCCGCCGTACGCGGCGTCGTCGCCGTCGTTGCCGAAGATGGTGTCGTCGGCGGCGTCGCCGAAGACCTGGTCCTTGCCGAGGCCGCCCCAGGCGCGGTCGGCGCCGTCGCCGAGGTGCAGCACGTCGTCGCCGCGCTGGCCGCAGGCCCGGTCGTCGCCGCCGCCGAGGTCGGTGCGGTCGTCGCCGCCGCCGGCGCTGACCACCTCGATCCCGCTGCCGCCCAGGATCAGGTCCCTGCTGCCCTGGTCCTCGGCCGGAGGCTGGGCGCCGGAGCTGTACGAGTCCACGCACAGCTCGTCCGGCAGGTGCTTGTCGCCGAAGATCGTCGAGCCGCCGTCGCCGCCGATGACGTGGTCGCGGCCGAGGCCGCCGACGAGCAGCTTGGTCTGGCTGGTCACGCCGCTGGGCAGCGGCTCGTGGGTGACCGTGCGGGCCGTGCCGAAGCCGTCGTCCACGGGGCTGGCCGCGGTCTCCACCCGGGACGGTTCGGCGATGACCCAGTCGTCGCCCGGGCCGCCGTAGATCTCGTCGGTGCCGTAGCCGCCGATGAGCACGTCGGCGTTGCCGTACCCGCTGATCTTCGCGGTGGTGCCGTTCGGCGAGTGCGAGGTGACCAGGTCGACGCCCTGCGAGCCGGTGACCGTGTCGGTGCCGCCGCCGGTGTCGACCTTGTCGACGTCGGTGCCGGGGCCGTAGCCGTCGTCGTCGACGGTGTCGGGCACGGCGGTGCTGTACGTGTAGATCTTGTCGTCGCCCTTGCCGCCGCTGATCGTGTCCGAGCCCTGGCCGCCGACGAGGGTGTTGATCCCGTTGCCGTGCTTGTCGTCGACGTTGACGCCGATGACGTCGTCGCCGTCGTTGCCGTACACCTTGTTGGCGCCGTGGCCGACGGCGATGTGGTCGCCGTCGCCCGCCTCGCCCAGGGTGGCCGAGGTCGGCGGCTGGTGCAGCTTCGCCGGGTCCCAGTCGACGACGCCGCTGAGGTCGACCTCGCCCTGCGGCGTGGTCACCTTGACCTCGCCGGGCCGGGCGCTGATGGCCAGGTCGCCGTCGCCGGAGACGATGTCGTCGCCCTCGCCGGTGGTGATGACGTCCTTGCCGGGGCCGCCCGCGACCCAGGAGACGGTCATCGGCCTGCCGTCCCTGGGTGCGACGTCGCCGGTGGTGATGATGTCGTCGCCGTCGCCGCCCTGCACCCACGCGTTGCCGGCGCCGGTCTTGATGCGGTCGGGGCCGGGCGTGCCGACGACCACCGCGTCCAGCTCGAACTGCGAGGTCACCGTGCCCGCGTTGTTCTGGGCGGTCTTGCTCTTGTCACCGTCGCCGAGGAACGTCAGCGCCATGCCGGACTCGGCCGCGTCGAAGTCGCCGGTGAGGCGGCCGTCGACGACGACCCGCTTGATGCCGGCGTTCGGGAACACCTGGCGGCGGCCCAGCGACTCCACGGCCACGCCGTCGAAGTCGTCGTCGGCCTCCTGGCCCAGTTCCTCGTCCGCGTAGTGCAGCTCGTAGACCTTGACCACGTCGCCCTTGTTCTTGTTGTCCCACACGGCGTGGCCGCGCTGGGCGGGCTTGCCGAAGCGGCCCGCGAAGACGATCAGCGTGTCACCGTGCACCGCGCCCAGCTCCGGCGGCGGCGGGTCACAGTCCGGCTGTGCCTTGAAGTCGAGCAGCACGGCGTTGACCAGGGTGAAGTCGAAGGTCTTGGAGAACAGGAACAGGTTGATGGTGATGTAGACCTTGAGGAACACCGACAGCTGGCCGCTCACAGTGAACAGGCAGATCGGGTTGACCTGCAGCCGTTGCAGGAACTCGCTGGTGCGGAACTTGCCGTCGTTGTCCGGGTCGTTCCACAGGAAGCCGATGGTCAGGCGTACGCCGCCCTCCACGCCCGCGGACACGATCAGGACGGTGACCTGGGCGCCCGCCGCGATCTCGCCCTTGAGCGTGATCACCGGGGCCGCGTTGCCCTTCTCGTCGGTGGTCTTGAAGTAGATGCCGTCGAGGATCCCGATCGCGTCCACGGCCTCGCCGTCCTGGGCGGCCTCGATGGCCGAGCGGATGCCCTTGGTGTCCAGGCCCATCCGGATGCGGGCCGAGACGGAGGCGCTGCCCGCCAGCGTGATCATGACCGGCGGCGGCGCGTACACCGGGCCGAAGCTCTGCCGCCAGGTGAAGCCGAGCGACAGCGGGCCGGAGTCGAACGACACCAGCTCGATGTCCTGCCCGAGCAGCAGGCCGAACGCGGACGCCGGGTTGTCGAAGATCGGGAAGGCGAAGCCGAGCTTCTCGGCGTTGCTCTTGCCCTCGGCCAGCGACGGCGGCTTCGCGTACAGCTTCTCGCCGTCGCTCAGCTCGTCGACCTTGTCCTTGACCGCCTGCGTGCCGACGGGGTGGTAGCCGTTGCTCTTGTCGATGAGGCCCTCGGCCGACGCCGGGGACACGGCCGTGGACAGCGCCTTGCCCGGGTTGACGAGGAAGTCGCCGAGCGGGATCAGGCAGCCGTCGCCGCTGGAGCTGCAGTTCGGGATCTTGTTCACGAACGCGATGACGTCGCGGATGCGGTCGATGAACGTCAGGTCGGGCCCGCCGGTCAGGGTGGAGAACTTGTTGGCCAGGTACACCAGGGTGATGTCCGGGCCGTCGACGGCGTGGGAGAGGTCGGACAGCACCGGGATCGGCGCGTACAGCGTGTCGATGATCGGCTGCAGCGGCCCGGTGACCTGCTTGACCTTCTCCAGCACCGGCTTGAGGATCTTGCTGAAGAAGGCGCCGACGTCGAGCTTGATGTCGGAGAAGCCGATGGTCAGCGGCTCGGCCGTGGTCGCCGACAGCGGGCCGCTGTGGTTGCCGATCCCCCACTTGAGCTTGAAGACCGCCTGGATGCCCGGCAGCGCCGAGCCGACGCCGTCGCCGGCGACCTTCGCCTTGAGCAGCCAGTCGATGTCCACGTCGGCGTCGAGCTGCACGTTGACGTGCGCGCCGATGTCGGCGAGGTCCGCCGGGGCGAGCCGCCGCGTGGCGTCGGCCGCGCAGCCGCCGTCCCAGCAGCTCGCCTCGCCGTTGTGCAGGTCGATGCCGAAGTAGGCGCTCACCAGCGGCTTGGTCGAGGCGGGGTCGCGCTTCTGCGCGGTGACCTGGATGAACGCCAGCTGCGCGTTGAGCGTCTCGTCGCTGCCGTCGCCGAGGTCGAAGGCGGCGCCGATGGCCAGCTCCGGCTTGGTGTCGTCGCCGGTGTCCCGGCCGTGGGTGGCGACGTAGAAGCCCAGCTCGCGGTCGAGGACCACGTCGAGGTGCACGCGCCAGCCGAGGCTGGCCGTGATGCCGCCGTCCTCGCCCTTGCCCGCCTTGAGCGCCAGGCCCGGGATGCCGATGTTCAGCGGGACCTGCTTCTTGAGGCAGTCGCCGGTGCAGCCGTTTTCCGGGTCGACGGTGCCGCGGGCGGCGTCGAGCTGGATGCGGATCGACTTGAACTCCTCCGCCGCGCAGGGCGAGGCGGTGGTGCAGTCGACGGTGACCTTCACGCCGGAGAAGCCGGTCTCGGCCTTGAGCGCGTTGGTGATCGCCTCGCCGACCGCGACGTTGTCGCCCGCGGTGGCCAGGGCCGGTCCGATCTTCTCCTTGACCTTCTCGCGCACGTCGGCGATGAAGCGCTGGCCCTGCTGCAGGTCGTCGCCGACCAGCGGCAGCTTGCCGTCGAAGCTGGCCAGGCGTAGCGCCTCCTCCATCTTCGACAGGTAGCCGTCGATCCCGCCGGTGAAGTCGAGCGGGTCGAGCTTGAAGGTCGCGAAGCAGCCGGTGAAGTCCGGGACGCTGGAGCCCAGCGTGTTCAGGTCCTTGTCGAGCTGCACGGCGAGCACGTTGCCGGTGCCGCCGTCCGGGGTGCAGATCGTGGAGGACACGGGCGCGTTGACGCAGATCGCGGTGCCGCTGGTGCCCGCGCCGCAGTCGACGCCCGCGGTGGTGCGGGTCAGGTCGGCGCCGAGCAGGTCCTTGAACGGGGCGTCGGCATCGAGGCCGCCGAGGCTGAAGCCCAGGTCGGCCTTGACCGTGGCCGGGTCCGAAGGCAGCTTGCCCACGGCCAGTTCCAGGGGGCCGACCTTCGCGGTCAGCGCCACGTTCGTCGCGTCGGCGGCGACGCTCACGGCGGCGTGCGAGCTCTTGTCGATCAGCGGTACGCCGTCCGCGCGCAGCGGCAGCAGCAGCCCGATCGAGGCGTCGCCCTTGACGGTGACGCCGAAGGTGCCCTGCGCGTCGACGCTGACGAGGTTGCGGGTGCCGTCCCAGCTCATCGAGAGCGGGCCGCCGGTGTGGAACTGCCGCTTCCAGGTCCACGACAGCTTCAGGTGCGGGCCGTTCGGCTTGGCGGTGTCCAGCTCGAAGCCGAACCCGGAGCCCGTGCCGAGCACCGTGTTGAGCCGGTCGACGGCGTCCTGCAGCGTCGTCGGCGGGTCGGCGAGCAGCTTGTCGACGGCGTCGGCCAGTTCCGGGCGTACGGCGTAGGCGGTGCCGTCGGACGGCCTGGTCTGCGTACCGCCGTCGAGTTCCAGGGTGGATCCGTCGACGACCTTGCTGATCTGGTAGGCGTGGCTGCCCACCACGATGGTGCGCCCGGTCAGGCGTGCACCGAACGGAGCGGCGGCGCGACCGGCGTCGACGAGGTGGAACAGACCCGTGGCACCGTCGGCTCCGTCGGTGTAGGTGACGGGCTTGCCGACGCCGCTCTCGTCGGAGCCGAGCAGCTGCTTGGCGGAGCGGCCGATGATCGGCAGCTTGGCCGACAGCGGCCCGCTGCCGGCAGACGGGTCGAGGAAGGCGTCGTTGACCTGCCGCAGCGCGGAGATCACGAGTGCCATCAGCGCCTGCGGGTCGTCGGGGTTGAAGTCGGTGGCGAACAGGTCCGACAGGCTTGACGTGTCGACGGTGGGGGCGGCGTCGGGCAGGGTCCACGCGACGTCGACGCCCACGCCGGTGCCGAGGCTGCCGGAGGCGCCGGGCACGGAGATCTTGACCTGGCCGGTCGCCTTCACCGAGACGGACGGGGCGAGCAGGTCGGCCGGCCGGGCGGGCACGTGCTGGGTGAGCAGCCTGGCGAACAGGGTGGCGAGGCTGACGTCCGCGGCCTGCTGGAACCGGACGCTGATCATGTCGGTGCCGGTGGCCGGGCCGACCTCGAGGTTGCCGCCGAGCTTCACCTTGAGGAAGCCTGCGGTGGCGTAGAAGTCGATGCCGGTGCGGATCGGGAACGCGGCCGTGAACAGCGGTACGGCCGGGTCGGTGCGCAGCATGACGCGGTCGGCGTTGACCTGCGGGTCGGTCGAGGGGCGCAGGTCGAGCACGATGGTGACCCGGGCCTGGTAGGAGGGCTTGACCTCGGCGAAGCTGGACTGGGCGTTGGCGCCGCGCAGGCCGGTCTTGCCGTTGCTGCCCGGCTTGGTCAGCGCGCCGCCGAGTTCGACGGCGCCGATGTGGGCCTCGCCGCTGCTGATCACCCAGGCGCTGGTGTCGACGGGCTGGCCGCCGACCCAGCCGGCGGCGTCCAGCGTGATCGAGTTCTTGGTGTTGGCGGTGATGGTGCCGCCCGAGGTGCCGGCGACGACCCGCTGGCCGACCAGCGCACCCTCGGTGAACTTGTCGGCGCTCAGGGTGAAGCCGGTCGGGCTGAACACCGCGCCCTTGCCGGTGACCTTGGCCGCGCCCGTGTCCAGCGGGATCCAGTCGGAGGTCCGGCCGAACTTCAGCGGGAAGGCGATCTTGTCGTCGGCCAGGATCGCGCCGCCTTCGGGCAGCGCCGCGGCGTCGAGCAGGCCCTCCTGGGCGAGCTTGGTGAACAGGTCCTGCAGGCTGGTGAAGCGCGGCTGCCCGGCCAGCGCCGGATCGTCGACGCCCTCCTGGAAGTTCGCGTCGCCCGGCTTGGGGCGGATGAACTTGCCCAGGAACGCCACCAGCTGCTCGTTGATCTTCACGGCGTCGGCCAGGGTGCCCTTGAGGAACGGCAGCTTGCGGTTGCCCGCGTGCTCGCTGGCCTGGACGCCACCGATCAGCTCGGCGACCTGGGCCAGGCCCGCGCCGAGGTCGAGCAGGCTCATGTTCTGGAACTTCGCCAGCGTCTCGTCGAGCCCGGTGGTGGTGACCGACGGCGTGCCCGTGGTGATGTCGGGCCAGTCCAGCGTGATGCCGGCGTTCACGCTGGCCGCGACGTTCAGCACCGGCGCGCCGCCGCCGGGGTCCTGCGTCGGTGCGGCCTTGAGCTTGATCTCGGCGTGCGCCTTGCCGGGCGTGGTGGTCTCGGTGAGGTCGCCGTCGGGTCCAGTGCCGATGACGCCGCCCGCGTGGTCGAACCCGACCTGCACGAGGCCGGCCAGCGACCCGGGCGCGCCGAGTTCACCGCTGCCGAAGGCCAGCCTGCCGTCGCCGTCCGGGTCGTTGACCTTGACCACGAAGTGGGCGCTGAGGTCCAGGGTGGAGGTCTGGTCGACGGCCACGCCGAGGATGCCGAGCGCGGCCTTGGCCTGGCCGGTGTCGCCCAGGTGCGCGACGGCGTCGATGTCCAGGCGCGGCGCGGCGGAGTCGCGGACCAGGTGGGCGCCGGTGCCGGACGCGTCGACCCGCAGCTTCAGGCGCAGCGTCGCCCAGCCCTCGACGCTGACCGCGTCGGCGAGGGTGACCCCCGCGGCGGCGAACTGCTGCTTGGTGAGCTGCTTGTGGTGGCGCAGCGTCAGGTCGAGGGTATGGTCGCCGTTCGGCTCGGTGGTCAGCGAGCTGTCGAGCGTGCCGCCGCCGGGCACCGGGGTGCCGTCGTTGGTGAGGTCGTCCTGCAGGGCGTCGGCGGCCCTGGCGATCAGCTGGTCGGCATCGGCGAGGCTGCCGGGGCTCACGCCGAGCAGCGGTATCGGCTGGGCGAGCCGGCCGACCTGGCCGAGCCCCTGTTCCGCCCAGTCGCCGGCCTGCGTGGCCAGCCCCTTGAGCGCCGTCTCCCATGCTTCGTCGGCGTGCGCCGGTGTCGCGTACACCGCCGCCAGCGGCAGTGCCAGCACCGCCGCGAGCGCCGTCGAAATCCAGCGTCGCACAGCCGATCCCCCCTGACCCGTTACCGCCGCCGGGCAGGCAGCGAGACGGAGCAAGAAGATCGGAGCCAACCCATCGACGACAATGGCTCTATCGAGTTGCTGACACGGAGAAGAGCCGATCTATCACCCTCTGTGACACCGTCTACAATGGACTCAACCGAAGGGTGGATTGCCCTGCCACACCGGCTGACGGTCATGCCACTGACGTGCGGCTGCGGTCGCGGCCGGCTGCCGAGCGGACAACAGGATTCCCGCCGGCCCGGTCACGCGCGTGCACTACGAAGGCCTGCTGACGGCGGTCTCGTAGCAGATGCGCCAGCCGTCGCTCTCGTCGTACAGCTCGAAGTGCCACAGGTGCACCTTGCCCGCGGCGTCAGTGAGGTCGGCCTCGACGTAGTAGCCGGTCGGCGCCTCGCTTCGGTCCTCGATGACCACGTCGACGATGCGGTAGCTCTCGATGTCGGGCGAGGCGTGGTAGCGCGCCCACTCGTCCTGGGGGTGCTTGCGCTGCTCTTCGGCGCAGACCCAGCGGTAGGCGGCGGCGTAGTCGGCGTCGCGCCAGGCGTCGAGGTACGCGGTGGCGGCCTCGGTCATGCCTGCCTTCGTCCGCGGATCGGCCCAGTTCCGGTACGCCACATACGCCGGGGTGCCGACGCAGATCAGCAGCGCGACGACCACCAGGATGGGGATGAAGCCGCGCTCCTTGTCCGGCTCGGCCATGACTCCCCTTCCACCGGCCTTCGACAACAGGCACGGTAGGGCACGCCCGCCAGCCGGGTCCGCACGCGACTGCGGTTTCGGGGAAAGTGCACGTTCGCTAGCACGCAAAGCTGCACTTTCCCCGAAACTGCGGCGGCTCGGCCCCCCACGAGGCGATCGACGTCCCGGCATACGTCTGATAATGTCTGGAACGCTCCGAATCGCACTCACCGCCGCGTTTCACCAGTCGGTTCAGCGCGTCGTGGCCTGCCCGGGCCGGGACGCCGTCGGCGGAGGTCGTATGGCGGCAGAGCGGATGTTCCGTGTGCAGCGGCAGGAGCTGCTGCTCGGCGAGCTGCGCAGGCACGGCGCGGTGCGGGTCAGCGCCTTCGCCCGGGAGCTGGACGTCAGCGAGCTGACCATCCGCCGCGACATCGACGCCCTGGCCCGGCGCAACCTGGTGACGAAGGTGCACGGCGGCGCGACGCTGCCCGGCCCGGTGGACCGCACGGCCCGGCCGCGGCAGGCGCCGCAGCGGTTCACGGTGGGCATGGTGGTGCCGTCGCTGGACTTCTACTGGCCGCCGATCGTCGGCGGGGCGCGGGCGGCCGCCGCCGCGCTCGGGGTGAACCTGCAGCTGCGCGGCTCCAGCTACGACCCGGACGAGGACCGGCGGCAGATCGGCCGGCTCATCGAGGCGGGCCAGGTGCAGGGCCTGCTGCTGGCGCCGAGCCTGGAGGGCGGCCGAGCGCCCGAGATGATCGACTGGATCGGGCGGCTGCCGGTGCCAACGATCCTGGTGGAGCGCCAGCCGGAGCGGTGGACCGCGACGGCGCGGCAGCTGGAGTGCGTACGCAGCGATCACGCGCTGGGCATGGAGATGGCCGTGCACCACCTGCACCGGCAGGGCCACCGGCGGATCGCGCTGCTGCTGTCCAAGGGCAGCCCGACCTCGGCGTACCTGGCCCAGGGCTGGCGGGTGGCCTGCGCGGACGTGGGGATCTGCGACGCGATGGTGATCCGGGAGTCGGTGGCGCTGGACACCCCCGGCCATCGGGAGATCATCCGCGGGGTGCTGGCGGAGTGCGAGCGCTCGCGGATCACGGCGCTGATCGTGCACAGCGACCCCGACGCGATGTCCGTGGCGCAGTTCTGCGCCGAGCACGGGCTGTCCATCCCCGGGGATCTGGCGCTGGTGTCCTACGACGACGAGGTGGCGCACCTGGCCGAGCCGTCGCTGACGGCGGTGCGCCCGCCGAAGGCGCACGTCGGCCGGGTGGCGGTGGAGATGATGGTGTCCCGCCTGCTCGACGGCGAGCGCCGCCCGTCGCAGCGGGTGCTGCTGTCCCCGGAGCTGATCGTGCGCCACTCGTCGGTGGCCCACGTCCCCGTCCGGTAGTGCCCTGTGGCCAGGGCTTCGGCAGCCCTGGCCACGGGGCGCGCGGTCAGGATTGGGTACGGGTCCACTGCTGGTTGGTACCCGAACCGCAGGTGTACTGCTGGATGTCGGCGCCGTCGGCGGTGGACGAGCCGACCACGTCCAGGCACTTGCCGCTGTGGCGGGCCCGGAGCTGGAAGTAGCTGCCGGTGGCGACCCACTGCCACTGCTGGTTGGTGCCGCTGCCGCAGGTGTACTGGATGATGTTGGCCCCGTCGGCTGTCGAGGCGCTCGCCACGTCGAGGCACTTGCCGCTGACCTGGCTGACCACGCGGTAGTAGCCGCCGCCCGCGTCCTGGAACTGCCACTTCTGGTTGGCGCCGCCGTTCCAGGTCCACTGCTTGATCTCGGCGCTGTTGGCCGTGGACGCGCTGACCACGTCCATCACTCTGCCGCTGTTGCGGTTGGTGATCCGGTAGGCCGGCGCCGCCTGGGGCAGCGAGGCGACCGGCAGCACGGTGCCGTGGCGGCAGCCCGGGCAGGCGACGCTGCTCAGGCCGGTCCAGTTGTTGAGGTCGGAGCTGGTCGCCGACCAGATGCCGCCGTTGGTGTACTTGTCGACGTAGATGCGCCAGACCCCGTTGGCCTGCTGCACCACGGCCGGTCCCTCGTACCCGGACGTCCACAGCGTGGCCGCGAGGGTCCAGCCGCTGCTCAGGCTGGCGCTGGTCCAGTGCTCGATGTACTTGCTGGTCTCGTTCTTGGCGAACGCGTGGTAGGTGCTGCCGGACTTCACGACGTACGTGTCGATGTGGTTGAAGCCCAGCCCGCCCATCTGCGCAGGCCCGCTCCACGAGGTGAGCGCGCTGTTCTGGGCGGTGTAGACGTACGGCCGGAAGCAGTTGGAGCAGGTCGTCTGCGCGATGCTCGCGATGATCCGGACCGTGCCGCCCTCGACGTAGAACTCGGGCGCCCAGGTGAACTTCGTGTCCGCGATGCCGGAGTTGACGCTCGCCACGTGCGTCCAGCTGGTGAGGTTGGTGCTGGAGGCGACGTTGAAGTAGGTGGAGTTGGTCGTCCACGACTGGACCGTGTACGCGATGAAGTACACGCCGTTGAGCTGGATGATGCTCGGGTCGCGCAGCACGCCGGACGGCCCCTGGTAGTTGGTGTCGGCGTAGGTGGTGAAGTTGCTGCCGTCGGTGGACTGGTAGACCCACAGCTCCTGGTCGGCCGCCCCGTCCCCCTTGAACGTCGTGTAGAGGTAGCCGCCGGCGGCCGACGCCGGTGCGGCGACGGCGACGAGGCTCCCGGCGGCGACGAGCAGCACGGCGGCCGACCGGGCCGCCCACCGCCCGAGCCGGGTGAGCGATCTTGCTGGACGTGATGTCACGCGTGCCTCCTCAGGCGGGTCAGGCGGTGGTGCGGGACCACTGCTGGTTGGTGCCGCTGCCGCAGGTGTACTGCTGGATGTCGGTGCCGTCGCCGGTGCCGGAGCCGACGACGTCGAGGCACTTGCCGCTGTGCCGCGCGACCAGCTGGAAGTAGCTGCCCGCGGCGCGCCACTGCCACTGCTGGTTGCTGCCGGAGCCGCAGGTGTACTGGATGACGTTGGCCCCGTCGGCGGTCGACGCGCTGACCACGTCCAGGCACTTGCCGCTGTTCACGTTGACGACGCGGTAGTAGCCGCCGCCCGCGTCCTGGAACTGCCACCTCTGGTTGCCGCCGCCGTTCCAGGTCCACTGCTTGATCTCGGCGTTGTTCGCGGTGGACGCGGAGATCACGTCCATCACCTTGCCGCTGTGCCGGGCGGTCACCCGGTATGCGGGGACAGCGCCGGTGCCGGTGACCGTGCCGGTGGCGGTGTCGATGACCACCTCGGGATACCAGGTCAGGCTCATGCTGGTGCTGGACGGGAAGCCGATGGGCAGCCACACGTACTGCGAGTCGCCGACCGGCCCGCCCCAGGCCCCGGCCCACCGGTCCCCCATGTAGAGGTAGCTGGTGGTGGACGAGCCCTGGATCGGCAGCACGTACGCCGGCTGCGAGTTGAACGTGGTCCCGTCGCCGACGTTGGTCCAGCCCGTCCACGGCCCGGAGATGCTGGACGCGGTGGCGTACTTGGCCTGGTTCGGGCTCCAGCCGGTCGCGGCCGAGGTCAGCAGGAAGTACACGCTGCCGCGCTTGAACATGGCCGGGGCCTCGCGGTGGGCGTCGTTCCAGAAGTTGCCGACCAGGCTGGCGACGTTGAGGAAGTCTGACGTCAGCCGGTAGATGTGCAGGTCGTAGTTCTCGTCGGCGGCCGAGATCATGTACGCGGTGCCGCCGTCGTTGTAGAGCGTGATGTCGCGCGACATGTGCTGGCCCAGCGGCCGGAAGCTGCCGTGGTAGGTGTAGTTGCCGTCCACGGTCGCCGAGGACGCGACGGCGGCGCGGGCCTCGCCGTAGTCGCGGCCGTTCTCCTTGTGCATCCACATCACGAAGCGGCCGGTGGCGCTGTTGTAGATCACCTTGGGGCGCTCGATGTTGGCGACGTTCAGCTCCGCGGCCGAGCTCTGGGTGAGCACGTTGTTGCGGAACTCCCAGTTGCGCAGGTCGGTGGAGCGGTACACCGACACCGCGCGGAAGGTGTTGTCCGCGTTGCGGTTCTCGCCGAACCAGTAGTAGTAGCCGCCGACCTGCAGCACGCCGCCGCCGTGCGCGTGCAGCACGTTGCCGCTGGTGTCACGGAACTGGGTGCCGTTGGTGACGGTGACCGGTGCCGCCTGGGCGGGCGACACCACGAAGCCGACGGCGGCGGCGGCGGTGAACAGGACGGCGGCGGCCAGGGCGAGCCACGGCCGGGGCGTGGTGGAGCGGGGGCGGAGGTCCACGCTGATCGACTTCCCTCCGGGGCAGGGACGGTTTCAGGTGCGTTACACGTTGACCCCCGCCGATTCCCCGCGCCACTGTCCGTTCGGGAAGGCTCAGATTCGTTCAGAGTCGAACGCCTGGCGCAGCACCGCCACCGCCCTGGGTGCCAGCGCGACGGCCCCTGCCGCGTCCCGGCTGCCGGCCAGCAGCTCGCCGGGCAGGCCCGGCACGGTGACCGGTTGCTCGGTGCGGTTGACCAGGAACAGGTAGCGTGCGTCGGCGTCGCGGCGCACGGCCGCCTCGACATCGCTCCGCGCGGCCGGGGGCAGCTCCGGCGTGAGCCCGGCGGGGCCTGCGAGTTCGCTCAGCAGGCGCGTCAGGCCAGCCGGGCCGAGCCGGGTCGACACGTACGCAGCGGTGCCGTCGCCGGCGGCGCGCCGGGTCACCGCCGGATGCCCGGTGTGCTCGCCGGTGGCGTAGCGGGCCAGCACGGTCACGTCCGGGCCGGTGACCTGGACGCGCTCGGACCAGAGGGTGCCGCGCAGGCCGGTGTCCAGCGTCTCGGTCTCGCCGTCGAGCAGCGGCGCGAACTCCTCGACCCGGATGCCGAGCAGCTCGCGCAGCGCGCCGGGGTGGCCGCCGAGCCAGACGTGGTCGTGCTCGTCGACGATGCCGGAGAAGTACGTCGTGACGAGGTGCCCGCCGGACTCGGCGTACGCCGTCAGCTCCTTGGCGGTCTCGGCGGCGACCACGTGCAGGATCGGGGCGACGACGAGCCGGTAGCCGTCGAGCGGGGTGCCCAGCGGCACGACGTCGGCGCGGATGCCGAGGTTCAGGAACGCGGTGTACCAGTCCAGGGCCTCCTGGCGGTAGCGCAGCCGGTCCGTGGGGTGGGAGTCGGCCTCGGCGGCCCACCAGGAGTCCCAGTGGAAGACGATCGCGGCGGGAGCCTGCTCGCGTGCCGCGCCCGCGACCGGGGCGAGGTCGCGCAGGGTCGCGCCGAGCCGCGTCACGGAACGGAACACCTCGCTGTCGGCCCCGGCGTGCGGGACCATCGCCGAGTGGTACTTCTCGGCGCCCGCCGCCGACTGCCGCCACTGGAAGAAGCACACCGCGTCGGCGCCGTGCGCGACGTGCACGAGCGAGTCGCGGGCCAGCTCGCCCTGCTTCTTGGCGAGGTTCACCGGCTGCCAGTTGACGGCACTGGTGGAGTGCTCCATCAGGAACCACGGCCGCCCGCCCGCGATGTTGCCGGTGAGGTTGGCCGAGAACGACAGCTCGTCGAGCGACTGCGGGCCGGGCTCGCGGTAGTGGTCGTTGGACACGAAGTCGACGTCGGCGGCCCAGGCGGCGTAGTCCATCCCCTTGGTGCCGCCCATGACCATGAAGTTCGTCGTGACGGGCACGTCCGGGGTGTATCGCCGCAGGATGTCCGCCTCGGCCCGCAGGTGCTCGCGCAGCGCGTCGGAGGAGAAGCGCTTGAAGTCCAGCTGCTGGGTCGGGTTGGGGTGGGTCGCGGCGAGCCGGGGCGGCAGCGGCTGCGCCCAGTCGCTGTACTCCTGCGACCAGAACGCGGTGCCCCAGGCGTGGTTGAGCGCGTCCAGCGTGCCGTACCGGGCGCGCAGCCAGTCACGGAAGGCGCGGGCGGCGTCGTCGGAGTAGTCGTAGACGTTGTGGCAGCCCAGCTCGTTGGAGACGTGCCAGGCGGCGAGCGCCGGATGCTGCGCGTAGCGGGCGGCGAGCTGCTCGGTCAGGCGCAGCGCGTGCTCGCGGAAGACCGGCGAGGTGGGCCGCCAGTGCTGGCGCCCGCCGGGCCAGACCGTCTCGCCGCGCGCGTTGACCGGCAGGATCTCCGGGTGCGCGGTGGTGAGCCACGGCGGCGGGGAGGCGGTGGCGGTGGCCAGGTCGACGGCCACGCCGTGCTCGTGCAGCAGGTCCATGACCTCGTCGAGCCAGCCGAAGCGCCACGTGTCGGCGCTGGGCTGGAGTTTCGCCCAGGAGAAGATGCCGAGCGACACGATGCCGACGCCGGCCTCCCGCATGAGGCGGGCGTCCTCGCGCCAGACCTCGCGGGGCCACTGCTCGGGGTTGTAGTCGGCGCCGTAGGCGATGCCCCCGGCGTTGTTCGCGGGCAGGCGCAGCCAGCGGTGGCGGGCGGGAGGGGTCACGGAGGTGCTCCTTGCGGGTGTCGCGGTGGGCCGGGGTCCGCGCCGCGGGCGGGTGGGTGGGGGTTCGCCGCCCGCGGCGCGGGGTGCGGCCGCGGGACGGGTTCGTGGCCCGCCCGCGGCACGTTCGTGGTCAGCCGACCGTGAAGCCCTGTTCCTTGCCGTACTTGGCGGAGGCGTCCTGCCAGGACTTGAGGGTGTCGGCGAGCTTCTTGTCCGACACGTACGCCTGACCGACGGTGTCATTGAAGATGCTGTTCGCGTACACCTGGAAGGGCAGGTAGGACCAGCCGGGCACGACGGCGGCGGCGGACTTGGCGAAGATCTCGTTGGCCTTCTGGCCGCCGAAGTACGGGAACTCCTTGTTGAGGAACGCGTCGGACTTCAGTTCGGCGTTGGTGGCCGGGAACGCGCCGTTGTCGATGCGGATCTTCACGCCGTCACCGGCGGTGGCGTACTTGAGGAACCCGTAGGCCAGCGCGTTGTTGGCACCCGCCTTCGGGATGGCCAGCGAGCTGCCGCCGTTCTCGGCCGCGGCGTTGGCGCCCGCGGTCCACTGCGGCATCGGCGCGACGCGCCACTTGCCCTTGGCGGCGGGCACGCCCGACTCCAGGTTCGCGGGCATCCACGCGCCGATGACCAGGGTGGCGATGGTGCCGTCGCCCAGGCCCTTGTACCAGCCGTCGCTCCACGAGCCGACCGGCGCGACCAGCTTGCCGTCGAGCAGCTGCTGCCACGTGCTCGCGAACTTCGACGAGCCCTCGTCGCCGAGGTTGATCTTCACGTTGGTGCCGTCGACGCTGAACGGCTTGCCGCCGGCCTGCCAGATGAGGCTGGTGGTGAAGCCCGCGTCGCCGGTGTCGTTGGTGATGTACGCCTTCGGGTCGGCCGCGTGCAGCTTCTTCGCGGCGGCGACGTACTCGTCCCAGGTGGTGGGGACGGCGATCTGGTGCTTGTCGAAGACGTCCTTGTTGTAGAACAGCGCCATCGGGCCGGAGTCCATGGGCAGGCCGTACACGCCGCCGCCGGACTTGACCGACGACCACGGGCCGGGGGTGAACGTGCCGTCCAGCTCGCCGGTGCCGAACGCGGTCAGGTCGGTCAGCGACTTGCCGAGGGCGAACTGCGGCAGCGCGTAGTACTCGATCTGCGCGACGTCGGGCACACCCGAGCCCGCCGCGACCGCGTTCTGCAGCGCGGTGTACTGGTCGTTGCCGGTGCCGGCGTTGACCAGGTTCACCTTGACCTTGGGGTACTTCGCCTCGAACGCGGTGACGACCTGCTTGAGGGTCGGCTCCCAGGCCCAGACGGTGATGGAGCCGCCCGCGTCGAGCGCGGCCTGGACCTGGTCGGCGGAGACCGGGGTGCCGGTCTCGCCGTCGTCGCCGGAGCCGCAGGCGGCCAGCGCCGCGGTGGTGACCACGGCGGTCAGGGCCGCCGCGGCGCGCAGGAACGCGCGTCGGTTGGTGAACATCGTCGTCCTCTCATACAGGGGTGGGGGCGAGAGCGAGTCGGGGTCAGTCCTTGACGCCGCCGGCGGTCAGGCCGGACTGCCAGTAGCGCTGCAGGAACAGGAACGCCGCGAGCAGCGGCAGGATGGTCAGCAGCGAGCCGGTGATGACCAAGTGGAAGATGGGCTCCCCGCCGGCGGTGGCGGCCTGGTCGTTCCAGGCGTTGAGGCCGAGGGTCAGCGGATACCAGTCCGGGTCCTTCAGCATGATCAGCGGCAGGAAGTAGTTGTTCCAGGTCGCGACCATGGTGAACAGGGCGACGGTGACGATGCCCGGGGCGAGCAGCGGCACGCAGACGCGCAGGAAGGTGCGCAGCTCGCCCGCGCCGTCGACGCGGGCGGCCTCCATCAGCTCGCCGGGGATGGCCTGCGCGGCGTAGGTCCACATCAGGTACAGCCCGAACGGCGAGATGAGCGACGGGATGATCACCGCCCAGGGCGTGTTGGTGAGCCCGAGCTTGGCGAACATCAGGAACGTCGGCACGGCCAGCGCGGTGCCGGGCACGGCGACCGCGCCGATGACGGTGGCGAACACGCCGCGCTTGCCCGGGAAGTCGAACTTCGCCAGGGCGTACCCGCCGAGGGTGGCCAGGGCGGTGGCGCCGCCCGCGCCGATGACGACGTAGAGCAGCGTGTTGCCCAGCCAGCGCACGAACACCCCGTCGTCGTAGGTGAGCGTGTCGCGGATGTTGGTGAGCAGCGAGAAGTCGCCGGAGAACCACAGCCCGAACGAGTCGAGCAGGCTGGCCTGGGTCTTGGTGCTGTTGACGAACAGCCACACCAGCGGCACCAGGCTGTAGATCAGCATGAGCGCGGTGAGGGCGGTCAGCAGGGGGCTGCGCCGGGCGCGGTCCCGGCGGGCGGGGGTGGTCGTCACGACCGGCGCTCCTTCCGGTTGGCGCGCAGCTGGACGGCGTAGGCGACGATCATGGTGAGCACGCCCATGACGATCGCGACGGTCGCCGAGTAGTCGTACTGCTGGCCGGAGAAGGACAGCGAGTAGGCGTACATGTTGGGGGTGTAGTACGTGGTGATGACGTTGGGCGCCAGGCTCTGCAGGATGTTGGGCTCGTTGAACAGCTGGAAGCTGCCGATGATGGAGAAGATGGTGGCGATGAGCAGCGCGCCGCGGATCGCGGGCAGCTTGATCGAGCGGATCACGTGCAGCTGCCCGGCCCCGTCGATCTCGGCGGCCTCGTACAGCGAGCGCGGGATGGTCTGCAGCGCGCTGTAGAAGATCAGCATGTTGTACCCGACGAACTCCCAGGTCACGATGTTGCCGATGGAGGCGAGCATCAGGTCCGGGGAGAGCGGGTCGGGCAGCGACAGCCCGAACGCCTCGTTGAGGTTGCCGACCAGCCCGAACCGGTTGCCGTACATGAAGCCCCACATGAGCGTGGCGACCACGGCCGGCACGGCGTACGGCATGAACACGGTGACCCGGAAGAACGCCCTGCCGTAGAGCCGCCCGCTGTCGATGGCGAGCGCGACCAGCAGCGCAAGGAACAGCATCACCGGCACCTGCACGGCGAGGAACAGGCTGACCCGGCCGGTGGCCTCCCAGAACTTCGGGTCGGTGAACACCTGCCGGTAGTTCTCCAGGCCGACGAAGCTGGTGCCGCCGATCAGCCGGGTGCGGAACAGGCTCAGCCAGATCGCGTACGCGATGGGCGCCAGGAACACGAAGGCGAACACGGCCATGAACGGGCCGACGAACGCCCAGCCGGTCCAGGACCTGCCGCGGCGTGCCCGCACGGGCCTGCCGCGGCCGATCGTCGGAGGGGCGAGTGCCGTCACGTCTACTCCTTCCGACATCGCATCGTTGCTGGTCCGGGCGATGTTTACGCAAACATAGCGCACCTGCCGCGATCGCCCGCGTGGCACAACGCAGGGCAACATAGCGGTGACGGAGCGAGATGTTTACGTAAACATCGCCGAGTGATAGTGTCACCGGCGCCGACAGGCGTCAAGCGCCGGTTTCGGATTCGTTACCCACGCCGCCCCGACCGCGGCCCCGGACACCGCCGAAGGAGCGCGCCATGAGCCGGCCGAAGGCCCGCGTGTCGATGGCCGACGTGGCCCGGCTCGCCGGTGTCTCCTCGCAGACCGTCTCGCGCGTGTCCACCGGCCACCCCGGCGTCGTCGGCAGCACCCGCCAGCAGGTCCTCGCCGCGATGAAGCAGCTCGGCTACCGCCCCAACAGCGCCGCCCGCGCGCTCAAGAGCGGCCAGTTCCGCACCATCGGCGTCATCCTGTTCAGCTTCTCCAGCACCGGCAACAGCCGCACCCTGGAGGCGATCGCCACCCACGCCGCGCAGGAGGGGTACGCCATCACCCTGATCCCGGTCGCCGTGCCGACCCAGGACAGCGTGGTCGGCGCGTTCACCCGCCTCGGCGAGCTGGCCGTGGACGGCGTAATCGTGATCATGGAAGTGCACCTGCTCGACTCGGCCACCGTCACCCTGCCCCCGCACGTGCAGGTCGTGGTCGTCGACTCCGACGCGGGCGACCGCTACGCCGTCGTCGACACCGACCAGGCCGACGGCGCCCGCCAGGCCGTCGACCACCTGCTCGGCCTCGGCCACCGCACCGTCTGGCACGTCGCCGGTCCCGCGGAGTCCTTCGCCGCCGAGCGCCGCGCCCAGGCCTGGCGCGACACCCTCACCGGCGCCGGGCGCCAGGTGCCCGAGCCGCTGCGCGGCGACTGGTCGGCCGAGTCCGGCTACCAGGCCGGGCTGGTGCTCGCCGACCGCCCCGACTGCACCGCCGTATTCGCGGCCAACGACCAGATGGCGCTGGGCGTGCTGCGCGCCCTGCACGAACGCGGCCGCGCGGTGCCAGGCGAGGTCAGCGTCGTCGGCTTCGACGACATCGCTGACGCGACGTCGTTCATCCCGCCGCTGACCACGGTGCACCAGGACTTCGCCGAGGTCGGGCGCCGCTGCGTCCAGGGCATCCTGCGTCAGCTAGACAGCGGCGAGACCGCCCCCGGCACGACCCTCGTCCCCACCCGCCTCGTCATCCGCGCCAGCACCGCCCCGCCGCCTGCCCGTTAGGCAGGTGCCCGCTACCGGCCGGCGCAGTTGTTGCTGGTACGGAAGACCGCGTACTCGCGGTCGTCGTGGGTGATCTCGGACGCCTTCCCGTCGAAGTAGGCTTCGACCTTCTGGAAGCCGCGGCGCTGCTCGTAGTGCAGGTGCGGCGCGCCCGAGTCGCCGGTGCTGCCCACCTTGCCGAGCTGCTGGCCGGTCTTCACCTCCTGGCCCACCTCGACCATCGGCGGCTCCAGCAGGTGCATGTACGCCGTCTCCCAGCGCCCGCCGTGATCGATCTTCACCCAGTAACCGCCGCCGCTGCCGCGCGGCCCGTCCGGGTTCTGCGGGGTGCGCCCGCCCAGCTCGCCGTTGACCCCGGCGGCGGTGACCGTTCCCTCGTAGGAGGCGTACACCGGCCGCCCCCACGCGGTCTTCCCCTCCATCGGGAACAGGTCGACGTCGTAGGTACCGTGCCCCGGATACGTGCCGAGCTGCCACTTCTCGCCGCAGGCGACCGGCAGCTGGAACGGCGGCCGCGGCCCGGCGGGCCAGAACCACATCACTACCGCCGTGCCCGCGAGCACGGCGAACACGACGCCGAGCCCGAGCAGGACACGGACTCGACGGGTCCGGCGGCGGCCCCTGGTGGCGTGGTAGACGGTCATCGCCCCAGATGATGGCAGACGACGGCAAGCCCAGGCCGGTGCCCGTCACCCTGCCGGCCGCCCTCGCCGCCCGGCAGGGCGCCGAACCGCCGACACGGGCTCCACCGACGCGGTTCCCGTGACTGTCCGGGATAGACTGTCGGCGCACAGTGATCGTCCTGTTCACCCGACGTGAGCACACCAGCCGGTCGAGCCCCAAGACGGAGCCTGCATGACGGTCACAGCGCGGTATCAGCCCGGCGCGGTGCGTATCCCGTTCGTCGACCGGGAGGAGCTGCTCGCCGCCTTCGACGCGGAGATCGCCGCCATGGGTGCGACACCCCGGCTGCTGGAGCTGACCGGCGTCGGCGGGATCGGCAAGTCACGGCTGATGCACGAGCTGGTCAGGCGCGCCCCGAAGGACCTCCCGCAGGCCACGCTCAACCTGCAGGAGCCGTCCCAGCGCCCCGCACCGGCGGGCCTGGGCTCGCTGCGGGCTCAGTTCGGGCGGGCCGGGGTGCGGTTCGACCGGTTCGATCTGGCGTACGGGGTGTGGTGGCAGCGCCTCAATCCCCACGTGGCGCTGTCCGCCGACCAGTTGAGCTGGGCGGCCGAGAGCGACCTGATCACGAGCGTGCTCAACGACGCCTCGGGGGTGCCGGTGTTCGGCGTCGCCGTCAAGGTGCTCGGCATCGCGGCCCGCAGGTTCAAACGCTGGAACGTCATCCGCCACGACCCGACGCTGCTCGAACTGGACGAGCTGACCCTCGACCAGCTCGGCGACGCCGTGGTGTACCTCTTCGCGCAGGACCTGGAGAAGCACGGCCGCTACCTGCTGTGCGTCGACGCGTACGAGGCGCTGGTCGGCGGCGTGGCCCGCGCGGGCACCGCCGCGCTGGCCGACGTGTGGCTGCGCGACCTGCTCGGCCAGCTCGACCGCGGGCTGGTGGCGGTGGCCTCCCGGGAGCCGCTGGGCTGGGTCCGCCACGATCCCGGCTGGGCCGGCCGGATCCAGCCGCTGCCCGTTGCCGCGCTGCCCTACGAGGCGCGCCATGAACTCGCCGCCGCGCTCGGCGTGGCGGATCAGCGCACCCGCGAGGCCATCGCCCGCGACTGCGAAGGGCTGCCGTTCTACATCCACCTGGCGCACGAGTCCGGCCCTGCGGCCGGCCGCTACGCGCACATCGAGGAGCGCTTCCTCCATCACGTCGAGCCGGACATGGTGCGCATCTTCGAGCTGCTCAGCGTCGCGCGCGTGTTCGACCGCGAGATCTTCCGGCGCGTCGCCCGCCACTACGAGCTGCGCGCGGACACACAGATGTGGGAGCGGCTGATCTCGTACTCGTTCATCGCCACGGTGGGCCGCGACAGCCTGCAGCTGCACCAGCTGATGGCGCGGTCGATCCAGTCCCGGCTGAGTCCCGGTGTGCTGCGCGAGCTGCACGAGCTGCTCGGCGACCTGTGGCAGCAGCGGGGACTGGCCACGCGTTCGGCCGACGCGTGGCGGGAGGCGGCACGGCATGCCGCGTACGCGAACCCGGGCGACCTCGCCGCGCTGCTGCCCTTCGCCGACCGCCTGGCGGCCACGGGCAAGCCGGGGCTGGACGCCATGCGCACCGACCTGGAGGAGATGTGGGCCGGCGCCGCGGGAGCCGACGGACAGCGGCTGGTGCGGCTGCTGCACGCGGAGGCCGAGCTGCTGGTCGGGGACGGCGACGCGGCGCACGAGGGCCTGCGCTCGCTCGGTGCGCACCTGCCCCCGGCGGCCGACGAGGTGGACGCCCGGCTCGCCCTGGCCGCGGCCAACGCGCTGCGCATCATCGGGGAGACGGGCCAGGCGTTGCACCGGTACGCGCAGATCTGGCCTGACTACAGTGGACCGGTGAGACTCGATGCCGGACTCTGGCACGCCGATCTCGACATGGCGCAGGGCAGGTTCGTCGACGCCATCGCCACGGCCGAGGCTGTCGCGGCCGCCTCGTCCCCGGACCGGGTGGCGCTGCTGGGCGACCTGGCGCGGCTGCGCGCGCTGGCCTACCGCTTCGCGTTCGAGCCCGAGCTGGCCCATCCCGAGCTGCGGCAGGCCCGCGAGTTCTACGAGGCGGCGGGCCACGAGGTCGGGCTTGCCAACATCATGACCAACGAGGCCGAGGTGCTGGCGTTGAGCGACCCGGCCCGCGCGGTCACCGCCGCCGAAGCCGCCGTCGCCGCCCAGCGCAGGATCGGCGCGACGCTGGAGGTGGGCAAGTCCCTGTCCGCCCTGGCGCTGGGCCGGCTCGGGCTCGGCGAGCTGGAGAAGGCCGACGCGGCGCTCGACGAGGCGGTGGTGGCGCTCGAGCAGTCGGCCTACCGCTCCGGCCGCGCCCGCGCCGAGCTGGTCCGGGCGCTGTGCCACGCCCGCGCGCGGCGGCGCGACGAGGCGGTCGCCAGCACCGTGTGGGCGGTGTCCGAACTGGAGGCGGTGCAGGTATACCCGACGCTCATCATGGTGGCCGGGGCGCTGCTCGACCGGATCGGCGCCCCGGATCCGGCGGTGACGGCCGCGGTGGAGCGCGCGATCGCCGCGCTCCAGCCGCTCAACGGCCTGCCGCGCCTGGCCGCCTCGGTCCGCGCCCTGGTGTCGCAGCTGGTGGCCGACGACTGGGACGAGGTGTACGACCAGGCGCAGGCGCAGGTCGAGGGCAGCTCCGGCTTCTACAACCACAACGTGCGCGTCGGCGACCGGCTGGTGCGGGTGCCGATCGCCGGGGCCGACCGCATGGACCTGCACATCTGGCCCGAGGAGGCGGTGCTGGCGGCGGCCGGGCGGCGGCTGGCCGACGTCCCGGCGCTGTACACCGTCAGCCGGGAGCCGGCGTACCAGATCCACGAGTGGGTCGACAGGCCGACGCTCAACGACGTCGCGCCCCGCGGCGTGCCCGTCCCGCCGGGCGTCATCGACCAGCTCGCGGCGTTCTTCGCCCGGCTCGGCACGGTCCCGCTGGACACGCTGCCGCCCGTGCCGGACGGGTGGCCGCACGACGGCGACTCGGCGGCGTTCGCCGACCGGCTGCTCGACACGACGCGAGGCGTGCACGCGAGCTTCGCCGCGGGCTTCGGCGCTCTGTGGGAGCGGCTCGGCATCCCCGCCGACCCGTTCGCCGCCCTGACGCTGAATCAGCTCGCGACCAGACCCTTCCGGCTGGTCCACGCCGACGTGCACCGCAAGAACGTGCTCCTGCGCGACGGCGACGGTGCGGTGGTGATCCTCGACTGGGAGCTGGCGCTGGCCGGCGACCCCGTCTACGAGCTGGCCGTGCACCTGCACAAGATGGGCTACCTGCCCGAGGAGGACCGCGCGATGCGGGCCGCGTGGGCGCGGGCGTGCGCGGCGGAGCAGTGGCCGGGCTGGGAGTCCGACGTCGCCCGCTACCTGGCGCACGAGCGGGTCAAGTCGGTGATCGTGGACTCGGTCCGGTACGCCAAGCTGGTCGTGGCCGAGCCCGGCGAGCTGGACCAGTGCACGGAGACCTTCACCGACAAGCTGTCGCTGGCCAGGCATGTCTGGGGCGACGACAGGCCGGTGGACCCGGCCGAGGTGCGGTCCCTGCTCAGCGGCTATCTGGGCTGACCGGTTCCCAGCCGGAACCACCGTTCCAGCACGAGCGCCACCCCGTCGTCGGTGTTGGCCGCGGTGACCTCGGCGGCCACCGCGATCACGTCGGGGTGGGCGTTGGCGACGGCCACGGCGTGCTCGGCCCACCTCAGCATGGGGATGTCGTTGGGCATGTCCCCGAACGCGACCGCCCCTGCGGCGACCCCGAGCCGCCCGGCCAGCCACGCCAGTCCCGTGCCCTTGTCCACGCCCCGCGCGCTGACCTCGATCAGCCCTCCGGCCTGGGAGTACGTCACGCTCACCGTGTCACCGAGCAGCGCTGTCACGGCGGCGGCCAGGGCGGGGCTGCTCATGCCGGGGTGGCTCACCGCCAGCTTCACGCCGGGCCTGCCCAGGATCTCCGCCCGTTCCGCGTCCTCGCTCTTGACCGCCGGAAGGGCGGCCCGGAACGCCGCCTCGGCCCGCAACGCCGGCCGGCCGTCGAGGCTCTCCACCGCGTACGCGCACCCGGGCAGTTCCGCGTCGAGCACCGCCACCACGCGGTTCAGCTCCGGCGGTGCCAGCGCGACCACCCGCAGCGGGCGGTCGGACCGCATGTCGTAGACCACCGCGCCGTTGGAGCAGACGGCCGGGCCCGCGACGCCCGCCCTCGACGCGATCTTCTTGAGCGTTCGCGCCGGACGGCCGCTGACCAGCACGAAAGGCACGCGCGCGGCGAGCACCCGGCCGACGGCCGCGAAGGTGCGCGGGCTGACCAGGTTGGCGTGGTCGAGCAGTGTGCCGTCGGCGTCGGTCGCCACCAGCCGGGGTGTCATCCGGCGGCCCGCACCGCGGGACGGTCGAGCATCCGGCCCTGGCCGGCCTGCCACAGCGCGCGCCCGGTGCGGCCGAGCAGGCATCGCGCACCCGGCACGTCGTGCTCGACTAACTGGCTCGCGACCAGCGTCGGCGCCCAGCTGTCCGGGTCCAGCCCGGCGTCGCGCAGCTCCCCGCACCAGCGCTGCCAGTCCAGGGGCCGTCCGTGCTGCGCCGACCGGACCGCCTCACCGGCGCGGGCCGCCGCGGCACCCGGCCCGCCGCCGCCCCGGGCCGTGTCGGCGAGCGCGGCGAGCACCGTCCGCAGCGCCGCGTCCACCGACAGGTCCCGGGCCGGGAACTCGGCGTACAGCTCGCTGATCACGGGCTCGGGGTCGGCGCGCAGCCCGGCGGCGACCCGTTCGGCGAGCCGTGTGTAGACGCCGCGCAGGGCCTCCGGGTCGAAGATGACGCCCAGCTCGCGTACCACGTCCATCGGCTCGTCCGGGCAGTGCACGACGACGAGGATGCGGTTCGGCGCGCCCAGCCGGGATCGCAGGTGCTCCGGGCCGCGGTCGGCCGGTGAGGCCGAACCCTTGTGGCGGCTGAGCCGGGAGCTGGCCGGTATCCGCAGCGGCAGGCCGGTGTCCAGCAGCACCAGGCACAGCGCATCGGAGCGGTAGTGGATCCGCTCCCCCACCGCGAGCCGGTCCAGGGACGCCACGTTCCACTGGTAGCGCCACAGCTCCCGGATCATCAACCGGTCGTAGCGGAAGCGGTAGGCGTACACCGGCTCGAAGTCCAGCTCCGCCAGCGCCTGGACGCAGTCGCGCGCCTTACGGCCCAGGATCCCCTCGGGCCGGACGGTGAGCAGGGCGATCCGCTGCATCAGCCAGCCCGCGTCGGCGCCGAGCACGTCGACCGCGAGCTGCCAGCTCTCCCGGAAGTGGGTGTCGGCCAGGAAGTAGTCGAACTTCTCCCGCTGCGCCGTCAACGTCCGCCAGGCCTCGTCCACGTGCAGGCGGTGCATGTACGCATCGAGCATGTCGGCTCCACATCCGCGTGAACGCAGACCGACCCACCGATGGTCTGCCGGTGCACACAGTGTGCCCGGCGGCCTCAACCGCACCCGGGCAGCCGAGGTAGGGCTGGCACTACCCCTGATCCGCCCCCTGGACGGCTGGGACCGCCCCGTCCCGCTGGCTAGCGTGTGCTCATGCCCGCTGAGCAGCCATCTCACCTCCTCGCCGCGTTGACGTCCCGGCGCTTCCTCATCTCCGCCTGGCCGTGGCGAGCCGCCGCGTACGCCCTCACCGCACTGCCCGTCCTCGGCGTCGCCGCGCTGCTGCTGTCGCCGCTCATCCTCGCCTGGGCGGCGACGGTCAGCTTCGCCGCCGACGGCCGCTTCCATCTCCCGGTGCTGGTGATTACCGCGTTCCTGACGCTGGCGCTGGGCGGGGTGGGCACGGTGCTCGCCGCGCCGTTCGCCGCGCTGGAACGCCGCCGGCTCCGCCTCGCGGACCCCCGCCCGGTCGAGCCCGGCCACCGCGCCGCCGCCGGGCTGCCCTGGCTGGCCGCCCGCTACGGCGAGCCGGGCGCGTGGCGGGAGCTGCTCTACCTGCTGCTGCTCGGGACGGTCGCGCCGATCGTGTACTCGCTGCTGGCCTTCGCCGCCTTCGTCGTCGCGGTCTTCATCGTCAGCCCGCTGCTGGTGTTCAAGGACGGCACGGACCTCGACGGCGTCGCCGACACGATCGTGCTGGGCCCGTGGCAGGTCACGACCCCGACCCAGGCGATCCCGTACCTGCTGCTCGGCCTGGCCCTGCTGCCCGTGCTGGCGTACCTCACCGGCCTGCTGGCCGCCGGACATGCCGCCATCGCCCGCAGGCTGCTCGGCCGCGGCGACGACGCGGCACTGCGCGAGGTGGCGCGCTCGCGCACCCGGCTGGTCGACGCGTTCGACGCCGAACGCCGCCGGATCGAGCGCGACCTGCACGACGGCGCCCAGCACCGGCTCACCAGCCTCACCCTGCAGCTCGGTGTCGCCCGCCTGGACCTGCCCGAGGACACCCCGGCCGCGCAGGCCCTCGACCGCGCCCACACCGAGGCGAAGGACCTGATGGTGCTGCTGCGCGACCTGGTGCACGGCATCAGCCCGCAGACGCTGGCCGACCTCGGCCTGCCCGCCGCCCTGCACGATCTGGCCGACCGCAGCCCGCTAGACATCACGGTCACCGTGGACCCGGGCGTCGCCGACCGCTACCCTGCGCGGCTGGAGAACACCGCGTACTTCGCCGCCTCCGAGGCACTCGCCAACGTCGCGAAGCACTCCGGCGCCACCGCGGCCTCGGTCCGGCTCGCGCACCAGCGCGACACGCTCATCGTCGAGGTCCACGACGCCGGACGCGGCGGGGCCGATCCGGCGCGCGGGACGGGACTGACCGGCCTGGCCGACCGGGTCGCGGCCGTGGGCGGGCGGCTGCTGCTGTCCAGCCCGGCCGGCGGCCCTACCCTGGTCCGGGTGGAGCTGCCGTGTCTGACCTGACCAGGGTCGTGCTCGCCGAGGACGGCGTGCTGCTGCGCGAGGGCCTGTCCGGGGTGCTGGCACGCTTCGGGTTCACCGTGGCGGCGGCGGTCGGCGACGGCGACGAACTGCTCGCGGCGGTCGCGGCCGAGGACCCCGAGCTGGTGATCACCGACATCCGGATGCCGCCGAGCTTCACCGACGAGGGCCTGCGGGCGGCGCTGGCGCTGCGGGCCGCCGCGCCCTCGCGGGCGGTGGTGGTGCTCAGCCAGTACGTGCAGCCGGAGTACGCGGCGCGGCTGCTCGACAGCGGTGACGGCCGGCGGATCGGCTACCTGCTCAAGGACCGGGTCGTCGACATCGCCGAGTTCGTCGCGGCGCTGCGCACCGTCGTCGGCGGCGGCACCGTGGTCGACCCTGATGTGGTACGCCGTCTGCTGCAGCACCGCCGCGACCCCGTGTCGGAACTGTCCCCGCGGGAACGTGAGGTGCTCGCGCTGCTCGCCGAGGGCCACTCCAACGCCGCGATCGCCAGGCGCCTCACGGTCACCGAGGCGGCCGTGGGCAAGCACGTCGGCAACATCCTCGCCAAGCTCGGCCTGCCCCAGACCGACGACACCAACCGGCGCGTGCTGGCGGTGCTGGCGTACCTGCGCACCACCCGCTGAACGGGGGACGGCCGGCCGGAGCAGTCCGCTCCGGCCGGCCGTTTCGGTGCTACAGGTGTTACGGGGCCGGGTACTCCACGATGAACTGCGGAGAGCCGATGTTGGTGGTGTCCGCCTGGCCGCCGATGCCGTTGACCACGTGGTCGATGATGCCGGCGCTCAGGTTGACGGTCATGATGTGGTACAGCTTCACGCCCGGCCGCTCCGGCACCTCGAAGCCGTTCGCGGTGTGGATGGACGGGTTGTTCTGGTTGAACACGTACACGCCCGCGCCGTACAGCGTGTGCTTCTGGACCTTGTCGCCCACCTTGTAGCCGGCGTAGCCCTGCACGTCGCCGTTCATCCAGTCGGCCTGCGTCGGCGGGTCGTACGGCAGCTCGTTCTGGTACAGGATGGTCCGGCCGTTCTCGCCGTTCCAGACGGTGTTGTACTTCTGGAAGTGCTCGACGAACAGGCCGTTGGCGTTGACGTTGTCACCGTTGATGACCGCGCCGTACCGGCCGGTGTTGGTGTTCCACCGCTCGGTGTCGGTGAAGCCCTCCACGCCGTGGTCGCCGCGCCACACCCAGGTGTGGTCGATGAGCACGTTGTCGCTGTTGACCTGCAGCGCGGTGTCGGTCTTGCCCACGTGCGGGCCGCCGACGCGGAAGTACACGTCGGACAGCGTGGTCGGGTTGGTCTTCGACGACCAGCGCAGCGGGTTGACCTTGCGGCCGACGCGCAGCAGGACCGGGGACTCCTTCAGGCCGGCGTCGATGGTGACACCCGCGATGATGACGCCGGGCACGTCGGCGACGTCCAGCGGGACCGAGCCGTTGACCGCGGTCAGCGTCGCCTGGCCCAGGCCGAGCACCACGGTGTCGGGGCGCCAGACCTCGATGCTGCGGGCGATGTCGTACACGCCCGGGGTGAGCAGGAGGTGCTTGCCCAGCGCCAGGGCCAGGTTGATCTTCGTGACGGAGTCGCCCGGCTTGGCGACGAAGAAGTCGCTCAGCGGCACGGTGCGGCCCGGGGTCAGGCCGTCGGCCCACGAGATGCCGCTGGTCTCGAACCGGGCCTCCGGCACGCGGACCTGGTACTTGCCGTTCGCGTCCACGAACAGGTACGGCTTCTCGCGGCTCACCGGGGTGGTGTCCAGCGTGGTGTACGGCGGGTTCGGGAACCCGGCGTCGTCGGGGGCGCCGACCACACCGGCGAACACCTGGTTCCACACACCGTTGGACCAGCCGTCGACCTGGCTGTTGCGGATCAGCCACTGCTGCTGCGAGCCGTTGATCACGAACGGCAGCTTCGAGTCGGCGATGAAGCCGCCGCTGGCGTACTGCGGGCCGGCGGTGCAGTAGTCCATCAGCGACAGGTTCGCGCCGGTGACGTTCATCCGGCGCATCGAGACGGCCTGCGACACGGCCCAGAAGTTGGCCGAGGCGCGGCAGCCGTCCTGGCCGAGCGCGTTGACGTTGAGCGTCAGGTTGGACAGGGTGCGCCAGAAGTTGACCAGGGCGAGGCAGTTGGCCGTGCCGCCCTCGGTCAGGCACCGGTTGTAGACCTCGATCTTGCCGTTGATCACGACGTCGGTCGGCTGCGCGCCCAGACCGGCGATCTCGGTGTAGTAGCCCACCTTGATCTGGAGCGGCTGCTCGGCGGTGCCGTAGGTGCCGGGCTTGAACAGGTACGCGTACCGGCTGGTGCCCATCTCGTTGCCGACCTGGGCGGTGTGCGTGGCGTCCAGGGCGGCCTGGATGTCGGCCACCGGCATGCTCGGGTCGAACACGGTGACGTTCGCGCCGAAGTTCGGCGTGCCGGACGGCAGCGGTGTGGCGGCGGCCGAGCCGGGCAGGCCCGCGACGGCGACGGCGACGGCGGTCGCCAGGCCGAGCGTGACCCTGCGGCGTACGCCGCGGTGGGGGGACGGCGCCTTGACGGCGCCGCCGGGACTCGTGCTCATCACTGTGTGCAAGTCCTCTCTAGGGGGCTGACGCCGGACGGTGACAACGCTCTCGCCCATGCGAGGTGGGCGCGACCTGGATCCGCAGGCGTTGAAGAGAGCGCTCTCCCGTACCGGTCCCCTGGAGCGTAGCGGAGCCGAATCAATCTGGAAATCTCCGGTGTGGACTCTGCGTAATCGATCCCGGTTAACCGGAACAGCGGCGTTCGGCGCACCTCGCCCGTCTTGCCCCGCAACAGCGGCCCGCCGGCGGCCCGTCTCGCCCCGGCGGGCCAGCCCCGTCACCGCACCGCGGGTGACGCCGAGCTGTCGAGCAGGCGGGCGATCGCACGCTTGCGCCGGTTGACCACACCGGCGAAGTTGACGAGTACGACCAGGTAGATCACGGTCTCCGAGGCCCACATGTCCACCTCGGAGCCGCCGCCGGGCCGCGGCTTGATGTCGATGGACATGGTGATGCCGCCGCGGACGCCCCGGCGGCGCATGTTGATGTCACCCGGTCCGCCCGCCGTCGTCCACAGGACGCCACGGGCACCGCCGAACGCGCCCTGCACGAGCCGCGCGACGTCCTCCGGCGCGTACCGGGTGACGACCGTCGTCGTCGCGACGGCGCCCCGCGTCTCGATGAACTGCCACACCAGCGCGCCGATGGTGCCGGCGACGAAGACGAAGCACCAGAAACCTTCCAACGGAGTTCTCCTGTCTCGGGTGAGGGAACGGGACGGACCGATCAGCCGGCCTGCTCGCGGAGCTCGGCGAGCCGCCGTCTCTCGTAGCCCGTGAGCATGGCGTTCGGCAGGCCGCGGGCGAGCTTGAACTCGATGCCCGCGTCGATGAACGGCAGCGTGGCGGGATCGCGCCGGGCGTCGCTGTCGAAGAACTCCCAGACGAGGCGGGCGGCGCCGAGCGTCGCGAAGCCGCCCCGGTCGGCCGCCGTGATCGCCCCCAGCTCCCGCAGGAAGCCGGTGCGATCGCTGCGGGCGTACTCGTACAGCTTTCCGAGGCGGCTCCACAGCTCCCCGCCGTCGATGCCGCTGTGGTGCTCGTCCAGCCAGTACCGGCCGAACGTCTCCAGCAGGTGTGGCATGTCGGCGGGCAGGCGCGGGCGGGGTGCCCGGTTGAACAGTCCCATGGCCGCTGTCTGACGGACCGGCGTCCGTCAGAACCGGTGCGGACCGAGGGAGGTAGCTCATGTCCGCTGGCCGACGGCTGCCACGCACTTCGTACGGCTACCAGGCCCCGCCCGAAGCACGCGCGAAGGGCTGGGAGTGCAACAACGAGGAGTGCGGGACCGGTGACGAGCCCGCACCGCGGTCCTGGCCGTTCCCCTGCCCACAGTGCGGGCGGCCGGCCGATCCCGCCTTCCCCGAGCCGTGGGCCCACGCCGCCCGGGGTCACCAGATCCGCCACCGGCTGACCAGCCCGGACCGGTACCGCCGGGAGATGGCTCAACTCGAACAGCACGAATGGGCGTACGAGGACGCCTGGCGGCGGTCCGACCACGCGGCGGCCGACGCGGCCTGGCGGTCCTACCAGCGGGCCAGACCGGCGGGCTGGCAGACCGCCGACGACTGGTGGATCGCGTCGAGCGTCATGTTCGGGATGGTCCAGGTGGCAGCCGAGTTCGACGATCTCGACCGCGCCGCGGCCGAGCTGCTGGAGTGCTACCCGTTCGTGGACACGCGCGACGTCGACGACGACAACACCACCCGGACCCTCTCCCGCAACTTCGTGTCCATGTGCGTCTTGGTTCTGGAGCGCGAGCGGTCCATCGACCGCCACTGGGAGACGAAGCTGCTCGCCGCAATGCACGATGTCGCTGATCGCATCCGGGGTGTCCTCATGGATCACCACCATCGGGGGTTCCAGCGCATCAGCGAGATCCGCGCGCTGCACCGTTCCCGCGCGGCCATCGCGGGCGCCCGCCGCTCGGCCACGTCCGTCTTCGAAGGGCTGCCGCCGCTGACGTGGGCGGCGGTGCGCGGGGAGAAGCCGAGACCGCCCGCCACCGAGGACCCTCGCGGCCTGGTAGGCGCTTTCGGGCCGAATCCGTGGCTCGCACTCACCCGCGCCGACGCGGCGATCGAGACCGCCGAGGTGCACGGCGACACCGGCCCGCTGGAAGCGCTGGTCCAGCGCCTCGACCAGTCCGGTTTCGACCCCGGGATCGTGCACCTGGCGCGGGCGCGGCTGCACGTGGTGACGGGTGATCTGGCAGCCGCCCTGCGCGAGCTGGACCACGGCTCCCGGGCGACCGGCTTCATCGCCCGGCGGCTGCGGCCGCAGATCCTCGCCACGCGAGGGCTGCTCCAGGCCCGGATGGGCCACGGAAGTATCGATCAGGCCATCGGGCTGTGCCGGGACGGTCGCCGCGCGGGGCTGCGCTGGTGGCGCCAGGTCACGCCCGCCGACTCCGCGCTGGCGAGGCTGCTGCTGTGGCGGGCACTGGAGCCGGACACACCGCCGGATCGGCAGGCCGACGATGTGCGGGAGGCGGTGCGGCTGATCCGCCGCAGGTGCCGGCTGTGGCACATCCACGGCGCCGACGACCGGTTACTGCTGCAGGAGGCGCTCGCCGCGCGGGACGCGCTGCGGGGACGGCCCGACAGCGCACGGCGGCATCGGGCGTGGCGGAACGCGGTGGACGCGCCCTGGAGCACCGCCGCGCGGGCCAGGCTCGCCGCCGCGTGGGCGCAGTGGGCCGCCGGCACGGGCGTCCCGGAGTTCGCCGCCGAGGCGTACGCGCAGCTCGTCGCCCTGACCACGCAGGACGCCGTCGCCCGGTACGGGGCTGGCGCCAAGCAGCGGGTGCTCGCCGCGGCGCAGGAGTACGCCGAGGACGCGGGCTACTGGCTGTCGCGCGCCGGGCGGTTCCGGGAGGCGGTGCTCGCCCTGGAGACCGGCCGCGCCGTGGGCCTGTCGGAGGTGTTCGGGCGGGACAATGCCGAGGTCCTGGGACGGCTGCGCGCGTCCGGGCGGGCCGGGCTGGCCGAGGAGTACCAGCGGGCCATCGAGGCGTTCCGGGCGAAGGAGCGCCGGCCGGCCGCGGAGCTGCGCCAGTCCTGGACGGCGTTGCGGGAGGTCGCCCGGCGGGTCGCGGCGGCGACTGGGGCCGATCCGCTGGCGCTGGACGTGAGCTACGCCGACGTCACCGCCGAGACCGGCGACGGCGCGCTGGTCTACCTCGCCGCCGCGAAGGCGGGCGGGTATGCGCTCGTCGTCGCCGCGACGCACGACCCGCAGTACGTCGACCTGCCCCGGCTCGGCCGCGCGGCGGTCGCCGAGATCGTCGCCAAGGTGCTGCCCGGAGCGGACCCGGAGACCCGCATCCCCAGGCTGGTGCGGGACGCGCCGCGGGACGTCAAGCTGGTGGACGCCGCCCCGGTCAGCCCGCTCGCCGACGGCATGCGCACGCTGTGGCACGCCGGCATCGGGAACCTGGTCTGGCAGAGTGCACGGGGCCGGGTCGTCACCCTGATCCCGGTGGGTCTGCTCGGGCTGCTGCCGCTGCACGCGATCGGGGAGCCGGGCGCGCCCGGGGACCGCTTCACCGAGGGCCGCCACGTCGGTAACTTCTCCGCGATCCGGTACGCGCCCAACGCCCGCGGCCTGCGGCGTTGCCGTGAGACGGCGCGCGGACTGGCCGGGCGCGAGCAGACCCTGCTGGCGGTCGACGTGCCGGACGGCCACGGCCTCTCCGGCGGTCATCACCTGCACCACGTCGGGCGCGAGACCGCGGAGGTCACCCGGCGCTGGACGGGCGGGGCCGCCGCGCCGGTGCACGGGTGCACGTGGGCGGAGTTCAAGGCGGCGGCCGAGCAGCACACGGTGTGGCATCTCGCGTGTCACGGCGCGGCCGACCCGGACGCGATCCTGGACAGCCGCCTCTACTTCGCCGACCGCACCATCACCCTGGCGGAGCTGCAGCAGGAGCTGCGGCCGGGGCAGCGGCGGCTGGCGGTGCTGTCGGCGTGCCGGACGAACGTCACCGGCACGGCCATGCCGAACGAGGCGGTCGGGCTGCCGTCGGTGCTGATCCAGATCGGGTTCGCGGGCGTGCTCGCCACGGCGTGGGCGGTCGACGATCTCGCCACGACCTACCTGATGACGGCCTTCTACCAGCGGTGGTGCCACGGCGGCGAGGAGCCGGCCGTCGCGCTCAACCGCGCCCAGCAGTGGCTGCGCGCCGCCACCCGCGCCGACCTGACGGCGCTGCTGCCCGGTGTCGAACCCGCGGGCGGCGCGGGTGAGCACCCCTACGCCGATCCGCGCTACTGGGCCGCCTTCGCTTACCACGGCGCCTGAGCAGATCCCGCTCTGGACGCCACGCCGCCGGGCGGCCCGGTCTCCCGAGACGCGCCCGGCGGCGTGGTGGTCGTGCTCAGGCGGTGCCGTCGAGCCCTGGGCGCCCGGTCACGCGCCCGCCCGCGCCAGCGCCCGGCCGCCGGTGGCGGCCTCCGCGGCGCCGAGCGCGTCGACGATGTCCTCGACCCGGGCCTTGGCGTCGCCGAACAGCATCTGGGTGTTGTCGCGGAAGAACAGCGGGTTCTGCACCCCGGCGTAGCCCGCGGCCATGGAGCGCTTGAACACGATCACGTGTTCGGCCTCCCAGACCCGCAGCACCGGCATGCCGGCGATGGGGCTGCCCGGGTCGGCGGCGGCCGGGTTGACGGTGTCGTTGGCGCCGATCACCAGGACCACAGAGGTGCCTGCGAAGTCGTCGTTGATCTCGTCCATCTCCAGCACGATGTCGTACGGCACGTCGGCCTCGGCCAGCAGCACGTTCATGTGCCCCGGCAGCCGCCCGGCGACCGGGTGCACGCCGAACCGGACCTGCACGCCGCGCGCCCGCAGGTTGCGGGTCAGCTCGGCGACCGGCCCCTGGGCCTGCGCGACGGCCATGCCGTAGCCGGGCGTGATGATGACCGAGGTGGCCTCGCGCAGCAGGGCGGCGGTGTCGGCGGCGGTGGTCTCCCGGTGCTCGCCGTACTCGGTGTCGTCGCCGGCGGCCTGCTCGGTGCCGAAGCCGCCCGCGATGACCGAGATGAACGAGCGGTTCATCGCCTGGCACATGACGTAGGACAGGTACGCGCCGGACGAGCCGACCAGCGCGCCGGTGACGATCAGCAGGTCGTTGTCGAGCAGGAAGCCCGACGCGGCGGCGGCCCAGCCGGAGTAGCTGTTCAGCATGGACACCACGACCGGCATGTCGCCGCCGCCGATGGAGGCCACCAGGTGCCAGCCGAGCGCCAGCGCGATCACGGTGACCGCGACTAGCAGCCCGCGCTGCGGGTCGGCGACGAACCAGCCGGTGAGCGCGACGAACGCGACGAGCGCGCCGAGGTTGAGCACGTGCCGTCCGGGCAGCATGAGCGGCCGCGAGGCGATCCGGGCGGAGAGCTTCAGGTAGGCGACGATGGAGCCGGTGAAGGTGACGGCGCCGATGAACACCCCGACGAACACCTCGGCGTGGTGGATGTGCAGCAGCGTGCCGGTGAGGGCGGCGTGGGCCGGGTCGGCGACCTCCAGGTAGCCGTTCCAGCCGACGAGCACGGCGGCCAGCCCGACGAAGCTGTGCAGGATGGCGATGAGTTCCGGCATGCCGGTCATCTGCACGACGCGGGCGCGCCACAGGCCGATGCCGCCGCCGATGACCATGGCGATGACGAGCAGCGCGACGGCGGCGGCGGTCATGTCCCGCGCGGCCAGGGCGATGGTGGCGACCAGGGCGATGGTCATGCCGGCGATGCCGTAGACGACGCCGGAGCGGGCGGTCTCGTGCTTGGACAGCCCGGCGAGGCTGAGCACGAACAGCAGCGCCGCGACGATGTAGGCGGCCTGCACTGCGGTGGTGGCGGTCATGTCGATCAGCCCTTCGTGAACATGCCGAGCATGCGCCGGGTGACGGCGAATCCGCCGAAGATGTTGATGGTGACCAGCAGGATCGCGGCGGCGGCGAGCCCCGTGACGACGAGGTTGTCCCGGCCGATCTGCAGGAGGGCGCCGACGACGATGATCCCGGAGATGGCGTTGGTGACCGACATCAGCGGGGTGTGCAGCGCGTGGTGGACCTTGCCGACGACGTAGTAGCCGATGACGACGGCGAGGGCGAACACGGTGAAGTTGCCGACGAACTGGCCGGGCGCGAACGCGGTCAGCGCGAACAGCGCCGCCGCGGCGAGGCCGACGTAGCTGTAGATCCGCGCGGGTGAGGCCTTGGGCTTGTCCGGTACGGCGGGGGCGGGCGCGGCGGCCGCGGCGGGGGTGGCCGACACCTGGACCGGCGGCGGGGGCCAGGTCTTGGCGCCGTCGCGCACGACGGTCATCGCGCGGATCACGACGTCGTCGAAGTCGAGCACGAGCCGGCCGTCGCGGCCCGGGGTGAGCAGCTTCATCAGGTTGAGCAGGTTGGTGGCGTAGAGCTGGGACGCCTGGGTGGGCAGCCGGCCGGGCAGGTCGGTGTAGCCGATGATCGAGACGCCGTTGTCGGTGACGGTGATCTCGCCGGGCACGGTGCCCTCGACGTTGCCGCCCTGGGCGGCTGCCATGTCGACGATGACGCTGCCGGGGCGCATGGCGGCCACGTGCTCGGCGGTGAGCAGCCGGGGCGCGGGGCGGCCGGGGATCAGCGCGGTGGTGATGACGATGTCGACGTCGGCGGCCTGCTGGGCGTACAGCTCGGCGGCGCGCCGGTCGTAGTCGGCGGAGGTCTGCTTGGCGTACCCGTCGCCGCCGCCGGTCTGCTCGGCGGCGACCGAGAGGAACTCGCCGCCGAGCGAGCGGACCTGCTCGGCGACCTCCGGGCGGGGGTCGGTGGCGCGCACGATCGCGCCGAGGCTCTTGGCGGCGCCGATGGCGGCCAGCCCGGCCACGCCCGCGCCCGCGATGAGCACCTTCGCCGGGGGGACCTTGCCCGCGGCGGTGACCTGGCCGGCGAAGAAGCGGCCGAAAGTGTGCGCGGCCTCGACGACGGCCCGGTAGCCGGCGATGTTGGCCATGGAGCTGAGCACGTCCATCGACTGGGCGCGGGAGATGCGCGGCACGGCGTCCATGGCCAGCACGCTGATCGGCCGCTGCGCGAGCGCGTCGACCAGCTCGGGCCGCACGGCGGGCCCGATCAGGCTGATCAGGGTCGCGCCGGGGCGCAGCTGGGCGGCCTCGGCCTCGGTGGGCGGGTTGATCTTCAGGACGATGTCGGCCTGCCAGCACTCCTCGCGGCTGCAGATCTTCGCGCCGGCGTCCTCGTAGTCCTCGTCGGGGAAGCTGGCCCGCGCGCCCGCGCCGGACTCGACCTCCACCTCGTATCCGAGCGCCACGAGCTGGCGTACCACGGCCGGGGTCGCCGCGACCCGGGTCTCCCCGGCCGCCGACTCCGCCGCCACGCCCAGGCGGGACGCGGTGCCCGGACCCTCGCTTGTGGATTCCGGTATTGCTTGCTGCACGCCAGGCTCCTGCCCCACCGCTTCTCCCGTCAACGTCCTGAACGATCGATCGAGAATTTCACACATGGTGTGGTCACCGGACGGGGCCGTCAATGAAGCGGGCCACTGATCGGGCGTACATCACACTCGCGGGCAGGTCGCCGGCCGGCCCGCTGATCGTGCGGCAGCGCGCCCACCTGCGGCGGCAGCAGATGACAACGTTCTCGGGGCACCCCAGGGCCGATGTAAAGAATTCTTGACACCGGGCCGCGTAGTTCCTACCCTCAGGATGTCAAGAATCCTTTACATCGGAGGGTGGCATGGCGTTCGAGGAGAAGCGCACCTGGATCATGGTGCTGGTCACCGTCGCCGCGTACGGCACCTACGTCGCCGTCGTGCTCGGACGGGCCGGGGACACCCCGCTGCCCGACACTCCCTACGCCGCCCCGCTGCTGTGGAGCATCGGCGCGGCCATCGCCGCGACGATCGTGCTGACCATCGCCGCGTCCATCGCGGCACCCCAGGACGCCGGGCGCGGCGCCGACGAGCGGGACCAGGCGATCCACCGCAGCAGTGAGCTGACCGGGCAGTCCTTCGTCGTGATCGGATGCCTCGCCGCGATGCTCATGGCACTGGCCGAGGTGGCGCACTTCTGGATCGCCAACGTGATCTACCTGGCCTTCGTGCTGTCCTCGCTGCTCACGTCCACCGCGAAGATCATCTCTTATCGTCGGGGCTTCCAGCCCTGGTGAAGCACCTCGACCGTGAAGGAGACCAGCCGTGAAGGCGATCACCCAGGACGTGTACGGCACCGTCGACGTCCTGCAACTGAGCGAGATCGAGCAGCCGGCCCCCGGCGCCGGAGAGGTCCTGGTGCGGGTGCGCGCCGCCGGTGTCGACCCCGGCATCTGGCACCTCGCCACCGGCCAGCCCTACCTGGTGCGGCTCGGGTTCGGCCTGCGCCGCCCGCGCCACCGGGTGCCCGGCGGGGACCTCGCCGGTGAGGTCGCCGCGGTCGGGCTGGGCGTGACCCGCTTCCAGCCCGGCGACCGCGTCTTCGGCAACTGCCCCGGCGCCTTCGCCGAGTACGCGTGCGCCAGGCAGGACCGGTTCACCGCGCTGCCCGACGGTGTCACCTTCACCCAGGGCGCGGCCGTCGCCGTCTCCGCCGTCACCGCGCTGCAGACGCTGCGCGACGTCGGGCGGGTCCGGCCCGGGCAGCGCGTGCTGGTCCTCGGCGCCGCGGGCGGCGTCGGCACCTACACCGTCCAGCTCGCCAAGCACTTCGGCGCGCACGTCACCGGCGTCTGCAGCACCGGCAAGACCGACCTGGTGCGCTCGCTCGGCGCAGACGAGGTCGTCGACTACACACGCGACGACATCACGGCCACCGGCGGGCGGTATGACCTGATCGTCGACACGGCGGGCAACCGGCCCGTCGCGCGGTTGCGCCGCATCCTGGCCCCCCGGGGCACGCTGGCCATCGTCGGCGGCGTTACCGAAGACGGAGTGCTCGGCGGGATGCAGCGCCCGCTCGGCATGATGGCGCGGGCGCCGTTCGCCCGCCAGCGGCTGCGCATGGTGCTGGCCCTCACCAAGGCCGCCGACCTGGAGGTCCTGCGCGAGCTGCTGGCCGCCGGGATCTTCACCCCGGTCATCGACCACACCCGCCCGCTGGCCGAGGCCGCCGAGGCGCTGCGGCACCTGGAGCACGGCCGGGCCCGGGGCAAGGTCGTGCTGACGGTCTGAGCGGGGCCGCCCGGCACCACCGGCTGACGGCCACGAGCACGGCCCGCTGGATCGGATCCGGCGGGCCGTCCGGCGCCCGTCAGGCCGGCGGGGCAGGCTGCTCACCGTCCAGCCAGCGCAGGGTCTGGTCCTCCGGCAGCGGGGCGGCGAACAGGTAGCCCTGGCCGTAGGTGCAGCCGGCGGCGTCGGCGGTGCGCCGCTGGTGCTCGGTCTCGATGCCCTCGGCCACGATGTCGAGGCTCAGCGCCCGGGTCAGCGTGACGATCCCCTCCACCAGGTCCCGCTGCCGCCGGGACGTGGTCAGCCCGCGCACGAACAGGCGGTCCAGCTTCACGATGTCGAGCGGCACCTGCCGCAGGTAGCCCAGCGCGGAGTAGCCGGTGCCGAAGTCGTCGATGGCGATGCGCACGCCGCCGCCGCGCAGCCGTTCGAGGGCGTGCCACACCTTGTCGTCGTCGCGCAGCAGCGAGCTCTCGGTGATCTCCAGGACGAGCCGGTGCGCGGGCAGCCCGGTCAGGTCGAGCAGCCGGGCGACGCTGTCGGCGAACCCCTCGGAGCGGAACTGGTGGGCCGAGACGTTGACGCTCACGTACGGGGCACGCTCCTGCGCCGCGGCACGCCAGCGCTGGGCGGCCCGCATCGCGGCCTCCAGCACCCACTCGCCGATGGGCAGGATCAGCCGGGACTCCTCGGCGATCTCGATGAACTCGCCGGGCAGCAGCCGGCCGCGGCCGGGGTGCCGCCAGCGCAGGAGCGCTTCGAAGCCGACGGTGCGGCCGGTGCCGAGGGCGACGATCGGCTGGTACTCCAGGAACAGGGCCTGCTCGGCGATGGCCCGGCCCAGGGAGGTGCGCAGCTCCGCCTGGTGGGTCTGGTCGCTCATCGACGGCTCATACCGCAGCCACTGCCCGGTCCCGGCGGACTTCGCGGCCCGCAGCGCGAGGTTGGCGTTGCGGAGCAGTTCCTGCGCGTTGGCGGCGCGCAGCGTGGTGGCGACGCCGACGCTGGCGCTGCAGACCACGACCGTGCCGCCGCTGGTGCGCACCGGCTCGGACAGGGCGCGGCAGATGCGCGCCGCGAGGTGTTCGACGTCGGCCGCGCTCGCGGCGTCGCGGATCAGCGCGGCGAACTGGTCGCCGCCGTACCGGGCGGCGAAGCCGTGCTCGCCGACGGCGCGGCGCACCCTGCGGCCGACCGTGCTGAGCACCTCGTCGCCGACGGCGTGGCCGTACCCGTCGTTGACGGATCCGAAGTCGTTCAGGTCGATGAGGAGCACGGCGGCGAGCCCGTCCCCGGCGGCCACCGCGTGCTCGGTGCGCTCGGCGAACAGGGCCCGGTTGGGCAGGCCGGTCAGGGTGTCGTGGAACATGCGCTCGGTCAGCTCGTGTTCGAGCCGCCGCTGCGCGGTCACGTCGTGCAGGGTGAGCGCCACGTCGCGGGCCGGGTCGCCGGGGTGCAGCTCGCGGCAGGAGACCTCGACGACGGGCGCGCGGCCGTCCAGCGACCGGATGGTCCAGTCGGCGCGGCTGTCTCCCGCGCCGACGGCGCCGGAGCGCACGTGCCGCAGCAGGAACTCCGCGGCGGCCCGCTGCCGGGCGTCGATGAAGTCGAGGAGGCTGACCTCGCGCAGCGCCGAGGTGCCGAACACGTTGCGGGCCTGCGGGCTGGCGTAGCGGACGCGGTCGTCCTCGCCGACGATCAGCACCACGTCGCAGGTCTGTTCCAGCAGCGCCTCGACCTCGCGGGAGCTGCGGATCCGGCTGACCTCGGCGGTCAGCCGGATCCGGTCCATGGCCGCGGCGGCCTGGGCGGACAGCCCTTCCAGCGCGGGGCGCAGGCGGGCCAGGGCGGCGGTGGCCGGGTCGACGAGCAGGATGCCGACGGGTCCCGTGCCGGGCGTGTGCGCCTCGATCGGCACGAGTGCCGTGTCGCCGTGCCCTGCCCGGCGCGCGGCGGGCAGGGCGTCGTCCTCGGGCAGGCGGATGCGGACCTCGTGCGCCGACCCGCCGGTGAGCCGGGCGACGGCGCGGTCGAGGGCCTCGACGACGTCCTCCGCGCCGGCCGCGGCGGCGAGTTCGGCCGCGGCGTCGCGCAGGGCCAGGACGGTCTCGTCGTCCGGGTACGGCTGGGAAGGTCCTGCTGCCATGTGGACGGCCATCCTCGCCGCCGCCTGCCCCGTCCCCGCCCCGGGCGCGGCTAGGCCGCGGTCAGCCCGGCGGTGACCCTGGTCAGGGCCCGTCCGGCCGCCGCGGCGAGCCGCTCCAGGACGGCGATCTCGTCAGCGGACGCCCGGTGCCGGTCGGCCCAGTAGGCGCCGATGGCACCGACCGGGGTCCTGTCGACCCGGATCGGAACCATGAGCAGGCTGCGTACGAACGTCGGGCGGTACGCGGCCTGCGGGATGCGGTCGTCGGTGCGGATGTCGGCGATGACGACGGTCCGGTCGTGCAGCATGGCCCACCCGCTGATGCAGGAGGTGGCCGGGAAGCGCTGCCCCTTCCAGAGCGGGCTCATCGCGTCCTCGTCGGTGTAGTGGCATTCGCCGTCTTCGAGCTGGACCACCGTCATGCCCTGGGCCTGGACGGCGGCGCGGGCGCTGCAGCGCAGGGCGGTCTGGACGTCCTCGACGGTTTTGGCCTCGTCCAGCATGTCCAGCGCCCAGTCAATGGGACTGACCGAATTAACGAGCATTATCCGTCCCTCCCATATCCATAGCCAACAAATAAGAATATACCGGCCCAAATTGCAGGAGGCGATACTCCCGGCGATGACCATGGCCGCGCGCGGCTAGGGTCGGCTCGTGAGCGGGCTGCCGGTGACGATCGTGGACGCGTGCCTGCGCGACGGCACCGGGGGCAGCCCGACCGCGGTCGTCGGCGAGACCGCGCTGAGCGACGCCGCACGCCGGGCCGTCCCGGTGCTGGCCGGGACGTCGCACGCGGTCTTCGTCGCCGAGGACGGCCCGGCGGTGCGGCTGCGCTTCTTCACCTCCGGCGGGGAGCTGCCCGCCTGCGGCCACGGCACGGTGGCCGCGCTGGCGCTGCTCGCCGAGCGTGCCGCCACGGCCGGGGCCGAGCCGGCCCTGCTCGCGCCGGACCGGGTCTTCGCCGCCCGCTGGGTGCGCCGCGGCCCGTTCGCGGATGCCGAGTTCGACCCGGGCGAGGTCGCGTTGCGCGCCAGCACCGGCCCCGAGCCGGAGCAGGTGCTGGCGGCGCTGGGCCTGGCCGCGGACGCGCTGCCCGCGCCCGTGTGCGCCGCCTCGCTGGGCCGGTGGCGCCTGCTGGTGCCGGTCGCCGACCGGGCCGCGCTGTCGGCGCTGGCGCCCGATGCGGGGCGGCTGCGCGCCGCGTGCGACCGGCTCGGGCTCCTCGGCTGCTACGTGTACACGCCCCCGGACCGGCAGGGCCGGCTGGCGGCGCGCATGTTCGCGCCGTCGATCGGCGTGCCCGAGGACATCGCCAACGCCAACAGCACCGCGTGCCTGGCCGCGCACCTGGCGCAGGCGGCGGCGCGGCCGGTCCGGATCGCCGCCGACATGGGCGACTCGCTCGGCCGTCCCGCGACGGTCACCGCCCACGCGACCGGACGTGCCGTACGCGTGGGCGGCGCCGCCCGGGTCGGGCCCGTGCTGCACCTCGACGTGCCCCGGTGACGAACCCGGGTCACCGTCCGGCGCAGGCCGCCTCGAGGGCGGTCAGGTACGACCGGGCCCAGGCCTGGATGTCGTGCTCGCGGATGTGCGCCCGCATCGCGGCGAGCTGCGGGCTCGGCTCGGCCGGGTCGGCCTGCAGCGCCTCGATCAGGGTGTCCTTGACGCCCTCGACGTCGTGCGGGTTGACCAGGTAAGCCTGGGTCAGCTCGGCGGCGGCCCCGGCGAACTCGCTGAGCACCAGCGCGCCGCAGCCGTCGACGCGGGCGGCGACGTACTCCTTGGCGACCAGGTTCATGCCGTCGCGCAGCGGGGTCACGGCCATGACGTCGGCGGCCCGGTACAGCGCGGCCAGCTCGGTGCGGTCGAAGACCTGGCTCAGGTAGTGCACGGCGGCCACGCCGAGCCGGCCGAAGTCGCCGTTGATCCGGCCGACCTCGCGCTCGACCCGGTCGCGCAGCTGCCGGAACTGCTCGACCCGCTCCCGGCCCGGGATGCCGACCTGCACCAGCACCGTCTCCGGCGCCTTGACTCGGCCGTCGGCCAGCAGCTCCCGGTAGGCCTTGAGCCGGTGCTCGATGCCCTTGGTGTAGTCGAGCCGGTCGACGCTGAGGATCACCCGCTGCGGGTCGCCCAGGTCTGCGCGCAGCTCGGCGGCTTTCCGGACGACCTCGTCCCGGCTGGCCAGCGCCTCCATCTCGGCGGTGTCGATGGAGATGGGGAACGCGCCGGTGCGCACGGTGCGGCCGCCCAGGCTGATCCCGTGCTCGTCGGCGGTCGCGCAGAGCACCTTCGTGACCAGCAGGTGGAAGTTGTGCACCGCGTGGCTGCGCTGGAATCCGATCAGGTCGGCGCCCAGCATGCCGAACAGGATCTCGGCGCGGCGCGGCAGCTGCATGAACAGCTCTGGCGGCGGGAACGGCACGTGCAGGAAGAAGCCGATGCGCAGGTCGGGCCGCAGCTCGCGCAGCATCGCGGGCACCAGCTGCAGGTGGTAGTCCTGCACCCAGACCACCGCGCCGGGCGCAGCGACCTCGGCGGCGCGGTCGGCGTAGCGCTGGTTGACCCGCTGGTATGCCTCCCACCAGCGGCGGTGGTGCACGGCCGGCTCGACGGCGTCGTGGTAGAGCGGCCACAGCGTCGAGTTGGCGAAGCCCTCGTAGTGGTCCTGGAAGTCCTCCTCGGACAGCTCGACCGGGACCAGGTGCACCCCGTCCACGTCGATCAGCGGCGGGGTCGGGCCGGGCGTGCCCGCCCAGCCGATCCAGGTGGCCGGCTTGTTGATCAGCACCGGATGCAGGGCCTCGCCCAGCCCGCCGGGGGTGCGCCGCCACTCGAAGACCCCTTCGGAGGCGGCGGCGTCGTTGATGGGAAGACGGCTGGCGACCACGACTAACGAGGCGTCCCGCATGGGGTGCCCCCCTTCCGAGCTTCGCGGATATGAGACGGTTTGCTGCGCTCCACGGCATTGACCAGTCACGCGAACTTGTAGCAACCCAAAGTTACGAGTCGATTACGTTGGGCGCATCATTCGTTCGTGCCGGTCTCCGCGCAGCGCCGCACGGGTCAGCTCCTCTGCGTACTCAGCTCGGACCACTCTACAGAATGGACAGACCGAACCGGCTGCTCGGCCCATGGTGTCCCGCCTGACGGGCGCCCGCCACACCCGGTCGTGCGACCTGCCCGCTCAGTCCGCCACGCCGACGGCCCGCCCGACGGTCTCGGGCCGCTCCAGCGAGGCGAGCATGCAGGCGGCGACGTTGGCCCTGGAGGCGAGGGCGCCGCCGCGTACGTTGCGGTCCAGCTCGGTGCGGTAGGTCCCGGTCAGCGGCTTGTCGGTCAGCTTCGGCGGGCGCACCGCGGTCCAGTCCAGGCCGCTGCCCCGCAGCACGTCCTCCATCCTGGCCAGGTCCGCGTAGTGGTCCCGCAGCGCCGCCTTGATCAGCGGCCCGACGACGTACCGCATGAGCGGGCCGTCGCCGGGATCGTGCTTGGGCGGGTGCGGGTTGCCGGGCGACGGCACGGTGCCGACGGGGGCGGCGCTGACCACCACGATGCGGCGCACCCCGGCGTCCGCCATCGCGCCCACGATGGCGCGGGTGGCGGGCTCGGTGATGCCGGCGGTGGCGCGGCTGCTGGGTCCGACCGCCGACAGCACGGCGTCGGCGCCGGCGATCGCGTCACGCAGGACGGCGGCGTCCGGAGCGGCCAGGTCGGCGGCGACGGCGCGCACCCCGGGCGGCAGGCGCCTGGGGTCGCGGGCCACCGCGGTGACCTCGTGCCCGGCCGCGGCGGCCTGTGCGAGCAGCTGGCGGCCGATGCCGCCGGTGGCTCCGAATACGGTCAGCTTCATGTCGGTCCCCTCGGGAGCACTCATATAATACGAGTATCGTAATATCTCCTTCGGAGTTCAAACAATATGGAACCCGTAACATCTTCGGCGCGCGGGCAGCAACCCGGCGACGTCATCAAGGGCGACCTGCGGGACCTGCGGGTGCAGCTGGGCATGCTCAACCGGCACGTCGGCGCGCGGCTCGGGCTGCGCGAGGTGGACCTCGACTGCCTCGACCTGGTCAGCAGGCACGGCCCGCTCAGCCCCGGCGCGCTGGCCCGGCAGGCGGGCCTGCACCCGGCCACCATGACCGGCATCCTGGACCGGCTGGAACGCGGCGGCTGGCTGGTGCGCGAGCGCGACCCGGCAGACCGGCGCAGCGTGGTGCTCCGGGTGCCACCCGACCGGGGCCGCGAGATCGCGGGCCTGTTCACCGCCGCGAACGCCGCCATGGACGAGCTGTTCGCCGGCTGTACCGAGGACGAACTCCAGGTCATCGCGGGCTTCCTGCACCGCGCCGTCGAAGCCGTCCGCACCGCCGCCACCGGCCTGTGAACGCCGCCGCGCGCCGTCTACCGCAGCGCGGCCCCGTCGCGCGCGGGCAAGATCGCCGTCCCGTGTCGAAAGATGGGCTCCAGCCACAGCTTTCGACACGAGACGGCGATCTTCGCTAGCCGCCGGACGTGGCCGTCGTCGTCGCCGTGCCGATGGCGCGGGTCAGCGTCGCCGGAGACGCCGGGTCAGCCGCCAGCCGCCGACGGCCCCGACGGCGAGGAGCACGAACGCGGTCAGCCGCAGCCACGCCGGCCACAGGCCGCGGTCGGGCGATCCGGCCGGACGCACCGCCAGCTCCGGGAGCAGCCCGCCGGCGACGGAGATCTCGTACGGAATGCAGCGTTGCATGCCCAGCTCGCACCGGTAGGCGTCGTCGAACCGGCTCAGCACCACCGCAGCGGTGCCGTCGACGGGCACCGACCACAGCGCCGCGACGTCGAAGGGGTCCAGGGACATGCCGAGCACCGCGTCGTCGGACAGCCAGCCCAGGAACGTCTCCACGTCGGCCGCGCCCTCCCGCAGCGCCGACGGCTCGGCGAGGCTGACCGTGCGCACCGCGCCCGACCGCGTGTAGTCGAGGGTGTAGGCGCGGCCGGTCCCCCAGTCCTCGACCGCCCACGGCACCACGGCCAGCAGCCGTCCCGACGGCGACCACGCGTTGCGCAGGGTGAGGCCGTACCCCTGCGGCACCATGACCTGCTCCAGGCGGCGGCCGTCGCGGCCCACCAGCCAGGTCTCCAGCCGGGACTGGACGGCCAGGCGCTGCCCGTTCGGCGCGAACGCAGCCGCCGCCACCGGTCCGACGCCGGTCGTCACCGCCTGCCCGGTGCGCAGGTCGAGCAGGATCAGCTCGCTGTGCTCGGACGCACGCTGCTCGATCGCGTTGCCGACGCCCATGGCCAGGTCGCCCGCGATCGGTCCGATGTCGACGAAGGAGTACGCCAGCACGCCGCCGTCCGGGGAGAGCGCCAGCGGGATGACGCCGCCCGCCCTGGGCAGCGGCACGCCCCGGGCCCGCCCGGTCGCCAGGTCGACCACCCGCACCTCGGTGATGCCGCGGTCGGGCGCGGACAGCACGGCGAAGCTCCCGTCCGGGGCGAGCAGCCACGGCCCGGAGCGGTCCGGCATCGCATCGACCTGCCGGTAGGCGTCGCCGTCGGCGCCGAGCACGAGCGACTGGTAGGTGCGGATCGTCTCGTTGTTGCCGTAGCCGTACAGCATGATCGCCCGGCCGGGCGGCGAGTCGGCGATCGAGCCGGTCAGCGGCGAGTAGCCGGCGATCCGGTCAGGCAGGGTGGCCGTGCCGGGCGGGCGCTGCGCCGGGGTGGCCTGCCGCGCGGCGGACGGCAGCAGGACCACGCCCGCGCCGGCCAGCAGCGCGGCCACCGCGCACAGCACGGTGGTCACCCGGCGGCGGCGCAGGTCGCGCCGGGCGGCCGGGATCAGGTCCTCCAGCAGGCCGGGCCGCAGCGGCGGCTCGGGGTCCTGCGGTGCGGCTCCCAGCAGGGCCGCGATCTGCTGCTCGGTCATGCCCGGCCTCCGATGTAGTTCGGCAGCAGCCGCCGCAGCGCGGCGATGGCGTACGACGTCTGGCTCTTGACCGTGCCGGGCGAGCAGCCCAGCGCCCGCGCGGTCTCGGCCACGTCCAGGCCCTCCCAGTAGCGCAGCACGATCACGGCGCGCTGGCCGGGGGCGAGCCTGGCCAGCGCGGCCATCAGGTCGAGCCGGTCGACGAGCCCGTCGGCGGGTGCGGGCGTGTCCGGTGGTTCGGGCACCGGCCTGACCTTGCGGGACCACCACGTCTGCCGCTGGTCGAGGAAGGCGTTGACCAGGATCCGGCGCACGTACGCGTCGGGCGAGTCGGCCCGCGCGACCTTCGCCCAGTGCCGGTAGAGCCGGACCAGGGCGGTCTGGGTGAGGTCGTGCGCCTGGTCCCAGTCGCCGCACAGCCGGTATGCCGTGCGGCGCAGCTCCAGCACCCGCCCCTGCGCGAATTCGGTGAACGCGCGTTCGTCGTCGGCCCGCAAGGCGACCCCTCTCGTCGTACTGCTGACCGGAGCACCCCGCCACCCGGTTGTGCCGGACGGGCCTCGGCGTCGCAGGACGTCACGACCTCGCGCGGCAGCGCAGCCTACGCTCCGGCGACGAGCGCCAGGTGCCGCCCGCCAAAGAGCGAAGCTCCCGCCAAGCGGTCGGCGCCGCATGGGGGAGCTTCGCTTCAGGGGAAGCGGACGAGGTCAGGTCGGTGACAGCGCGACCTGGTCGCGGCGGCCCAGGACACTCAGCGTCAGTGCGGCCGAGCCCGCCGCGCAGGCCGCCATGACGAAGTAGATCGCCGGGTAGCCCCACAGCCCGGCGATCAGCCCGGCCAGCGGGCCGCCCGCGACCAGGCCGATGTCCCAGAAGGAGGTGAACGCGCCGAGCGCCGCGCCCTGCTGCGCCGCCGCGCTGCGGTTGATCACGATCAGCGCCAGCGCCGGGAACAGCAGCGACAGCCCGGCTCCGATGACCAGGCCGCCGGCCACGGCGACGGCGAGGTTGGGCGCGAGCGCGACGATCAGCAGCCCGGCCGCCTCGACGACGACGCACCACAGCGCGACCCGGTTGGCACCGAGCTTGTCGGGCAGGCCGCCGAGGAACAGCCGTACGCCGACGTAGGTGACGCCGAACGCGTTGAACGCGGCGATGCCGTTGCCGATGTGGCGGGCGTCCAGGTGCAGCACGACGAACGCGGACAGCGCCGCGTAGCCGAGCGCGGCCAGCGCGAGCGCCACGCCCGGCACGAGCGCGGGGCCGGGCAGCCATGCGGGCCGTGCCGTCGATGCGGGCTGCTCGGGTCGGGGCTTGCCGAGCACCAGCAGCATGCCGAGCACGGACGCGACCGCGCAGAACACCCACACCATCGGGTAGCCGCCCGACCACTTCATGATCAGGGTGCCGAACAGCGCGCCGAGGGTGATGCCCGCCCACATGTGGATGCCGTACAGGCCGACGACCCGGCCCCGGCGCTCGGGCGGGCACAGCAGCACCAGCCAGGCCGCCCCGGCGGTGTAGACCATGCCCTCCCCCGCGCCGTGCAGCACGCGCACGGCGATCAGCGTGACGGGGTCGGCGGCGACGAGGTAGGCGAGCCCGGCGAGGGTGCACGTCACGGCTCCGGCGAGCATGACGAGCTTGTAGCCGCGCCGGTCGGCGATCCGGCCCGCGACGGGCCGGGTGAGCACGGCCGAGGCCGCGATCGCGGCGACCACGACACCGACCATGACGTCGCCGAGGCCGAGTTCGCCCAGCACGTAGAACGGCAGTACGGCCAGCGACGCGCCGACCCCGAGCAGGCAGCAGAAGATGCCGCCGAACAGGGGCACGAACGGCCGGTAGAAGGCCAGGCGGCTCACCGCCCGCCTCGCTGCGCCGGGATGGCGGCCGGGCGTACGTGGAAGAAGTGCGTGGGCAGGTGCACCGCGACGCCCTCGTAGATCTCGGCGCAGACCGCGATTCCGGGCTGGGCGAAGGTGCCCGGCGGCGGCTCGGCGATCCTGATGACCGACCGGCCGCCGTCGAGCAGCCGCGCCGCCATCGCGAAGTCGCCGACGAGCGCGCAGCCGGGGTCGACCATGCGGGTACGGCTGATCAGCGTGCCGTTGCGGGCCAGGTCGTCGAGCAGGCTGCCCTTGCCGACCAGGTGGAAGTAGTAGTCGTGCGGGTTGATGATCATGGCGTGCGCGGTGGCGCCGGTCTGCTCGATCTCGTTGCAGGCCGCCATCACCCCGGCCACGTAGTCGCCGTGGTACGGCAGCGCGGCGATGCCCGGGTGCCGCAGCAGGCCGTGCTCGCCGATGGTCAGCGCCTGGTTCTCCGCCGTCGCCAGCCGCACCAGCAGCCGGAAGTCCACGAACACGGCGAGCGCGTCCAGGTCGTCGGCCAGCTCGGCGGGGATCTGCACCCAGGCCTGGATCGGGTGCACCCGGGCGGTGGACATGCCGAACCGGAACGCCGCCTCGCGCCGCAGCCCGGACTCGGTCACCGTCTGCGCCTCCTCGGCCGGCGGGCGGCTCTCGCTCCAGAACCGGACCTCGTCGCCGTCGGCGGCCCGCTTCTTCAGCAGGTTGCGCACGGTGACGCGGGGGCGGTCCTTGGTCGGCTGGAACGCGTCGGTGATGGTGAAGTCGAAGTGGACCTCGGCCTTCTCACCGTCGGCGGCGTACGCGCGCGCGAACGCCTCACCGGGCGACAGGGCGGTGGCTACAGCTGTCGTCGACATCGGATGCTCCTCAACTGGCGTGCGCGATCAGGCGCTGATAGAAGGGCAGGTGGTGGTCGTGGAAGGCGCGCAGCCGCGCGTCGTTGTCGACGGTGGCGCCGTAGCTGCGCGCGATCGGGGCGAACCCGGAGCTGGCGCTCGCGTCGACGTGCCACTGCCGGGTCCGGTGCCATTCGGGCCGGTCCTCGGGGCGCCAGCGCAGCGCGTGCGGCAGGAACGGCAGCCCGACCCGCGCGCAGTAGCGGCTGACCGCGCCGGCCGGGTCGGTGGTCAGCTCCTCGGACCGGATCACCAGCGGCGTGCGCCCGGTGACCCGCCGCGCCAGCTCGAACAGGTCCCACTGGTGCTCGAAGCCGATCTCCGGGCAGGTGACCGTCGGTTTCATCGCGTAGTGCGAGGCGATGGCCTTGGCCGGGTCGCGCACGATGAACGTGTGCACCATGTCGGCCACCTGCTCCGGGTGGTCGAAGAGGTGCTGGTGGCGATACTCCAGGGTGTCCTTGAAGAACACCGTCCGGTCCCGGCCCAGCGCGGCCAGGTGGGCCAGCACGGCGTCGGCGTCGTGCACGGTGACCGTGCCGTCCCCGTCGAGCGCCGGCATCGTCAGCTCGTGCCAGTCGGCGAGGGTGACCAGCGGCTCGTGCACCACGGTGACGTCACCGCGTTCGAGCATCATGCGCAGGAACGCGGTGGACACGGCCCGCGGGTGGGCCCACATCGCGATGACGGTCACTGCGACCACGCGGTCGGGGTGCGGTCCCAGCGGTGCGCGCGCAGGCTCTCGACGAGCCCGGCGGGCAGCGGCCGGGCGTCGCTGACGCCCAGGTTGGCGCGGACGTGCGCCGAGCGCCGCATGCCCGGGATCACCGTGCTGACGGCCGGGTGCTCCAGGATGAACCGCAGCGACAGCTCGGGCAGGGTCATACCCTCCGGCAGCAGCTCTTTGAGCCGCTCGGCCCGCGCCACCGTCGGGCCGAGGTTCTCCGGGCCGAAGTAGGTGCCGCGCCAGTCGCCCTCGGGCCATACCGTGTCGGCGGTGAGGGTGCCGGTCAGGCCGCCCTCGTCGAACGGGACCCGGGCGATGATCCCGATGCCGTCGCGCTGCGCGCGGGCGAACAGCTCGTCCTCGGGCGCCTGGTCGAAGATGTTGTAGATGACCTGGATGACGTCGATCAGCCCGGTGTCCAGCGCCCGCAGGCAGTTGGCCGGCTCCCACCGGTTGACGCTGATGCCCACGCCGTCGATCAGCCCGTCGCTCTTGAGCTCGGCGATCGCCTCCTGCCAGCGTTCGTCGGCGGCCCAGCGGTCCTCCCAGACGTGGAACTGCATCAGGTCGATCCGGTCCACGCCCAGGTTCTTGAGGCTGTGCTCGGTGTACTCGCGGATGTGCGCGGCGGGGAAGACGTCGTCGAGGGTGTCGTGCGGGCCGGGCGGCCACTCCCGGTTGCGCGGCGGGATCTTGGTGGCGACGTACAGCCGCCGGTCCGGGTGGCGGCGCAGCAGCGCGCCGAGCAGCTGCTCGCTGACCCCGCGCCCGTAAACCCAGGCCGTGTCGAAGAAGTTGCAGCCCAGCTCGACCGCCTCGTCGAGGCAGCCCGGCGCGGTGTCGTAGTCCCAGCCGGTGAAGCCGCCCGGCCCGCCGCCGATGCCCCACATGCCGTAGCCGACCTCGCTGACCTGCCAGCCCAGCCGGCCCATCGTGCGGTACTCCACTCGTCTTCCTCTCCTGCGACATCTATCGGGACGATCAGAAAGCTGCCGGGTGCAGCGGCACGGCGTCACCGGGCGGCATCGGATCCCGCGGGGCGGGCAGCGCCCCGGGCCCGCTCAGCCACCGGTGGTACGCGGCCATCGAGCCGTGCAGCGGCTCGTCGGACAGCCCCCAGCGCTGCGCCAGCGCCTGGCAGGCGTCGTTGCCGAACAGCACCGGGTTGTCCGTGAGCAGGCCGCCGAAGCGGCGGGCCAGGGTCGCCTCGTCGGCGCCGTCGGGCAGCCGCAGCAGCGCCAGCAGCGTGCTCAGCTCCCAGTCGGACGTGTCACCGGCGGCCTCGCGCAGGCCGGCCACGAAGGTCCGGCAGTCGACCGTCGACCACGTCGCCACGCCACGGGCGGGCAGCTCGGGGTAGCTGACGCTCTCGGGATGGAAGACGTGCAGCGTGCCGCCTGCCGCCCGCGGATCCCGCAGCCCCGCCACGACGCGCCGCGCCGCGTAGTCCACCGGCGTGTAGTCCGAGCGCATCGGCACCGCCGGGCTCATCTTCAGCCGGTGGAACGCCGACAGCAGCAGGTGGGTCAGCGCCCGCCGGTTCGGCCACCCGTTGTCGGCGGCCGGCATGATCTCGCCGAGCCGGTACACGGTCACCGGCGCGCCGCGGCGGCGCGCCTCGGCCAGCAGCCGCTCGGCGACCAGCTTCGAGAGGCTGTACCCGCCGATCGGCGGCTGCACGGCCGGCACGTCGACGTCCTCGGGCAGCGGGCGGGTGTGCAGGGCGGCCTCGGCCTCCAGCGCGCCCAGCGTCGAGATGTGGTGGATCGGCTTGACCCGGCCGGTCATCGCCAGCCGCAGCAGCTCCTGCGTGCCCAGCACGTTGGCGGTGCGGTGCGCCCGGTAGTCGTAGAGGAAGTTGACCATCGCGCCGTTGTGGAGCACCGTGTCGCAGGCTTCCGCCAGGTGGTCCCAGACCTCGTCCCGCAGGCCGAGCCGGGGACGGGCCAGATCTCCCGCGTACGCCGACAGCCGGGGCGCGAACCGCGGCTCCCACAGGCCCTGCCCGGCCAGCGCCGCCGTCACCCGCGCCAGCGCGTCCGCGTCGCCGGCGGCCCGGCACAGGCACACGATCTCCAGTTCGGTGCCGCTGAGCAGCTCGTACGCCAGGCGGGCGCCGACGAAGCCGGTCGCCCCGGTGAGCAGCACCACGCGCGGCTCGGCGAACGGGCCGCCGTCGCGGATCAGGAGGTCGGCGGGCACGGCCGCGTCGGCGAGCGCCAGCGTGCCGTCGCGTACGCCGGGGTCGGCGTCGCCCGAGCGCCGCCAGACGAGGTCGGTCAGCGCGGCGGCGGTCGGCGCGTCGATCAGGTCCTGGACGCCGATGTCGGTCCCCGTCTCCCGGGCCAGCTCGGTCACGGCCGCCAGCGCCTGCAGGGAGTCGCCGCCGCTGCGGAAGAAGTCGTCCTCGCCGCCGAGTCCGGGCTGGCCGAGCGCGATGCGCAGCACGTGCAGCACCCGGTCGGCCAGCGTGGCCGGTTCGGGGAGTTCGCGCGCCAGCCGCCGCGCCAGCATGCCGGACAGCGCCCGGCGGTCGACCTTGCCGTTGCCGGTCAGCGGCAGCTCGGGCAGCACGACGTAGTGCCGGGGCAGCATGGTGCGCGGCAGGACCTCGCGCAGGTGGGCGCGCAGGGACGCCTCGGTCAGCCGCTCGTCGCCGGCCGCGAAGATCGCCAGGGATCTCCCGCCGTCGGCCGTGTGCACGAGCACGCGGCATTCGCGCAGTTCGGGGCAGCTTGCGGCCGCGGCCTCGATCTCGCCCAGCTCGATGCGCACGCCCGCGATCTTCACCTGGGAGTCCTTGCGGCCGTGGAAGAAGAACCTGCCCCGGTCGTCCACGTGGCCGAGGTCGCCGGTGCGGTACAGCAGCGGGCCCGGCAGCTCGGGAAAGGGGTTGCGGACGAAGACCTCGGCGGTGCGGACCGGGTCGTCCAGGTAGCCCCGGCCGAGGCAGACCCCGCCGATGACGATCTCCCCCGGCGTCCCCGGGGGCAGCGGCCGCAGCTCGTCGTCGACGATGACCGCGTAGCAGTTGTCGATCGGCCGCCCGAGCGGGATCACGTCGCCGTCGTCCGCGGAGACCGGATGGAAGATCATCCCGATCGAGGCCTCGGTGGGGCCGTACCCGTTGGTGATGCGCAGGTCCGGCAGCAGGGCGCCGAGCCGGTGGGCCATCCTCGGGCTGATCTCCTCCCCGCCCACGATCAGCTGCCGCAGCGTGGAGATCTTCGCCAGCGACCGGCGGTCGCGGTCGACGATCGTGACGAGCAGGTTGAAGATGCTCGGCACGAAGTCGGTCATGGTGATGCGGTGCTCGGCGATGGTCGCGATCGTGTGCTCCAGGTCGAGGAACTCGCCCTGGGCCGGGATGACGCAGCGGGCGCCCGTGGTCAGCGGCCAGAAGAGCTGCCACACCGAGGAGTCGAAGGTGTGCTTGCTGTTCTGCAGCACCACCTCGTCGCCGGTGGCGGCGAAGTACCGCGTCATGAAGCGGAACCGGTTGGTCAGCCCGGCATGCAGGTTGAGCGCGCACTTGGGCTCGCCGGTGGTGCCCGAGGTGAAGATGCCGTAGCAGAGGTCGTCGGCCGTGGCCGGCGTGCCGAGCCCCTCCGGGGCGCGGCTGATCTGATCGACGTCGAGCGGCAGGGCCAGCCCGCGCAGCTCCTCGGGCACGGCGGCGGGATCGGCGCAGAGCACCAGGCGCGGCCGGAGCGCGCCGATGGTGGCGCGCAGGCGGTCGGCCGGCCAGGCAGGGTCCAGCGGCACGAACGCGGCGGCGAGCTTCATCAGGGCGAGGTACGCGATCGGCATCTCCAGCCCGTTGGCCAGCAGCACCGGCACCACGTCGCCCCGGGTCACCCCCAGGTCACGCAGCTGCCCGCCGAGGCCGTTGGCCAGCTCGTCGACGTCGCGGTAGCTGAGGGTGCGGCGCTGGTAGGTCAGCGCGGGCCGATCGGGACGGCGGCCGGCCTGTTCCTCGATCATCGACGGGATCGCCTGGAAGGGCCCGTCGTCGTACGCGCTCCCAGCGTATGCGCCCAGCACCAGCTCCCGGGTTACCGCGTCCATCTGCCCCAACCATCCCGATGCCCCGTCGACAGTGGCGTGTGGAGGTAGACCATAATGTGGAACCCATTGAGATATCTAGAGGTCTGACTAAAAACTGATCGATGTATCTCACCTGTTACCACAGGTAGCAGCGCTGTTTCGGCAAGACGTTATTGGAGCGTTACCTTTCTCGGCACTCGAATACATCGACGAGTGACGTAGTCTGTCGGGCCATGGGCGATCGGCGACCACCGATGCCGGGCGCCCCACTCACGGAGGGAAGCGCCAGCGTGAACAGGACAAAAATCCTCGCACCCGTGGTCGCGGCGATGACGGCTCTCGGGGTGATCCTCGGAGCCCAGCCCGCCTCAGCGCACTACATCGGCAACTTCATCCGGCTCGAAGGCGCGTGGGACGTCGACGACGAGGGCACCGGCGGCTGCCACGTCGGCTACTTCTGCGCCTGGGACAAGTACGGATACGACGACTACGGCATCGGCTTCTACAACACCAAGTGGGACTGGGCCGCGTCCGACGTGCCGAAACTGGCCAACGGCCAGAGCATCAACGACAACTCCGAGTCCTGGTGGAACCACGGGACCCCGAGCAACAACAACGACGTGCAGATCTACCAGTACGCCGGCGGCTCCGGGCTGTCGCTGTGCATCCAGAACGGCGTGCAGCTCGACAGCTGGAACGGCAACCCCGGCGACATGCGCAACCGGACGTCCGCGCACGTCTGGCGCAGCTCCTGCTGAACGCGTCGTGATGCCAGCCAGACACGGGGCGGTCGGCATCGGGTTAGTGCTGGTCCTGGTCTCGGCGTGCGGCGCTACGCCGCCCGCCGGGACGCAGCCGGCAACCCCCGCCACCGGCACGTCCGCCGACACCTTCGCCGCCGTCGAAGCGGCCCTCGCCGAGGCCAACCAGCTCGAGGCCCAGGTCCGCACCGCCCAGGTCCAGCTGGCCGTGCGGTGCATGACCCGCCAGGGCTTCACCGTGCACCCCGCCAGGCCGCCGGTCACCACCCGCGCCGACGCCCTCGCGCCCCCGCTGCTCTCCCCTGGCCTTCCCGACGCCAGGACCCGCGGGTACGGCATCGGCGAGACGGTCGCGTCCGCCGAGCCCAGCCCACCGGCCGACGGGTTCAGCCGGCTGGCCAGGGCCGATCAGGAACGCTACGAGCAGGCCTGGTCGCGCACGGCTGACGGCGCACCCTGGCGGGACGGCCCCGACGGGCGCCCGCTGCCCGCAGGCTGCCTCGGCGAGGCATACGCGGTCCTCCACGGCGCCGCCCGCCACGGGCCGCGCAACCCCGTCACCGAGCTGAGCCCGGCGGCGCAGGACGCCTACCACGAGCATCCGCGGCTCACGGCGGCGCTGACCGCTTGGTCGTCCTGCGTGGAGCAGCACGGCCAGCCCCGGTTCACCGACCCCGCGCAGGCCTATCGCTACGCCGAGCACTTCCACTACCCGGCGGGCGACTCCGCCGAGGATCCGGTGCCGGCCGGTGGCCCCTGGCCGTTCGCGCAGGCCCGGCCCAGGGAGATCGCCCTGGCCACGGCCGACGCCGAATGCGCCGACCGCAGCGGCCTGCGGCAGGTCCAGCCGCAGGTGTGGCGCGAGGCCGTCGCATCGGCGTACGTCCAGCTCGAACCGCAGTTCGTCGCCTACCGCGACGCCCTGACCCGCGCGCTCGGCAACGCGCGCACGGCCCTGGTGGAGGCGTGAGAGATGTCCGAGACACGTGATGACGACGCCCGGCGCTCCCGCCGGTGGCTCCTGTGGGCCGTGGCGGCCGGACTCGCCGTCGGCGCGGCGGCCGTGCTGCTGCGCGGCGCCTGGCAGCCGGCCGCCGCAGGCGAGGTGGTGCAGGTCGACGGAGTGCCCGGCGTCGCGACCCCGGACGAGGAGCTGCTGGGCTGGGCGGAGCAGACGCTGGCCGCACGCTGCATGGCCGACCGCGGTTTCCGGGTGTGGGTGCGGTGGCGGCCCGCGCCCACCGAGGAAGGGCCGCATCCCCGGTACGGCAGCGACGACGTCGCCTGGGCGGCGGCAAACGGCTTCGGCATCGGCGCGCAGCGGCGCGCCCCGGCGACGCAGGCACCGGAGCCGAACCGCGCCTACCTGGCGAAACTCTCCGACGACCGGCGGGCGGCGTACGACCTGGCCTATCACGGCGATCCGAAGCAGACCGTGTCCGTGTCGCTGGCCGGGGGCGCCGTGGTCCGGACCGGCCGGGACGGGTGCCTCTCGGCCGCCCGCACCGAACTGTTCGGCGACCTCGCCGCATGGCTGCGGCTCGACTCCGGCTGGCGCAACCTCGACGCCGAGGTCGTCCCGGCGGTGACGGCCATGCCCGAGTACCTGCGCGCGCTGACGCGGTGGCGCGGCTGCATGCGCGCCGCGGGGCACGAGACAGCCGACCCGGGGGCCCTGCGGGACGAGGCCTCGCAGGCGTACCGCACCGCCCCGTCCCACGAAGCGGCATTCGACCGGGAACGGGCGTCGGCGGTCCAGGAGGCGACGTGCGCGGCCCAGACCGGCTTCGTCAAGACCGCGGAGGGCCTCGACGCCGCCCATCGGGCCCGCCTCGCCGAGCAGCGTGCCGGCGACCGCGCGGCGTATGACGCCATCCGCGCCGCGGGACGGCAGCGGGCCCTCGCCCTGCTCACCGAACTGTCCTGAGATGGCTGACTTCCTCGTGGTGGGCGGCGGCATCGCCGGGGCCGGTGCGGGCTACTTCCTGTCCGCGTACGGGACGGTCACGCTGCTGGAGATGGAGCCCAGCCCCGGTTACCACGCGACCGGGCGCTCGGCCGCGCTCTTCTCGGAGTACTACGGCAACGCCACCGTGCGGGGCCTGACCGCGGCCAGCCGCCCGTTCTTCGAGTCGCCGCCGCCCGGGTTCGCCGAGCACCCGCTGCTGAGCCCGCGCGGGGTGGTGGCCCTGTGCACTCCGGACGAGCAGGAGCGCTTCGAGCGCGCCCTCGCCGAGGGGCAGGACGCGCCGTTTCCCGTACGCGAGATCGACATGGCGGAGGTGCGGGCGCGCTGCCCGGTGGTGCGCACGGAGTCGTTCGCCCGCGCGATGTACAAACCCGCCGCGGCCGACATCGACGTCGAGGTGCTGCATCGCGGCTTCCTGCGCGGGATCACCGCCGCGGGCGGCCAGGTGGTCACCCGCACCAGGGTGACCGAGGTCGCGCAGCGCGGCGGGCGGTGGCATGCCGCCGGTTTCGCCGCGCCCTACCTGGTCAACGCGGCGGGGGCCTGGGCGGACGAGGTGGCCGCGAGCGCCGGGGTGCGCGGCTGCGGCCTGGTGCCGAGACGGCGCACGGCGTTCCTGGTCGACGGCCCGGCGGGGATGAGCACCGCGCGCTGGCCGATGGTGGCCGACGTGTCCGAGACCTTCTACTTCAAGCCGGAGTCGGGCCGCCTGCTCGTGTCACCGGCGGACGCCACCCCGGCCCCGCCCGGCGACGCCCGGCCCGACGACCTCGACGTCGCCGTCGGCGCGCAGCGCATCCAGGAGGCGACCACGCTGGAGGTCAGGCGGGTCCATCACGCCTGGGCGGGCCTGCGCACCGGTGCCCCGGGTGACGTGCCGGTGATCGGGCAGGCCCCGGACGCGCCCGGCTTCTTCTGGCTGGCCGGCCTCGGCGGGTACGGGGTGCAGATCGCGCCCGCCGCGGGCCGGGCGCTGGCCGAGGCGGTGACGGGGGTCAGCTCTCGTCGTTGAGGACGCTGCTGACGCCGACGAGCTGCGCGGCGTACGCGCGGGCGATGAGCTTGGCCGGCATCAGGCCGGTGAGCAGGCGGACCGGCGCGGGCATCGGCTTGTTGGTCCGCTCGCCGGCCGCCCGGCGGGACACCTTGCGCACCCGGGGCGTGCGCAGCCGCTCGTAGCGCCGCAGCGCGGCGGGCACGTCGGCCGGGCCGCCGCGCAGGATGCGGCTGAGCACCCACGCGTCCTCCAGCGCCTGATTGGCGCCCTGGGCCTGGGTGGGCGGGAAGGCGTGCGCGGCGTCGCCGAGCAGCGTCACCCCACCCCGGCCCCACTGATCGGGGATGCGGTGGGTGACGTGCACGAACGACTCCAGGTCCGTATCGCGGATCTGGGTCAGCAACGTGTCGACCTGCGGACCGTAGCCGGTGAACCGCTCGGCGAGCGCGGCGGCGGGCGACCCGGTCAGCGGCTCGCGCACGTCGAACCACCACTGCAGCAGTCCGTCGCCGGAGGGCAGCATGCCGACGAGCCCGGCGCGGCCGACCACACAGACGCCGGTGCTGCCCGCGGCGAACTCCGGCAGCACCGGGGTCAGGCCCTGCCAGGTGGTCCACTCGTTCTCGGCGGCGGGCGCCGGGTCGAGGACCGCACGGCGTACCGCGGAGCGGTGCCCGTCGGCGCCGACCAGCACGTCGGCTTCGTGGCGCGCGCCGGTGGCGTCGATCGCGGTCACCCCGTCCGGGCGGACCTCGACGTCGGCGACCTCGCGGGAGAACACCACGTCGACGCCCTCGGCGAGGTGCTCGATCAACCGGGCGCGGGGCGTGCTGACCACGGGGAAGCCGGTGCGCCGGGCGACGTCGGCCAGGTCCGCGTCGACCATGGTGCGGCCGTCGGCGGTGTCGAAGCGCAGGCGGTCGAGCCGCCCGCCGAAGCCGCCGAGCGGCGCGCCGAGCCCGGCCAGCGCGGCGGCGCCGTTGCTGAAGACGGTGAACGCCGCGCCGCCGGTGCGCAGCGCGGGTGCCGCCTCCAGCACACGCACCCGGTGGCCCGAGCCCATCAGGCCACGGGCCAGGGCGAGCCCGCCGACGCCGCCTCCGGCGATCAGAATCTCCACGACCCGCCTCCGCTGTTCCAGATCTTGTGCGTTTGGTGCTGCTGGGACGACACGAAGTACACAAGATCTCGCCGGACCGGTTCACTACGATCGTCGTACTACGGATGGTGCCATACGATGGGAATGTGCCACCACCCAACCAGCAGCGGCGGGACCTGCTCGCGGACGCGGCCATCGAGCTGCTCGTGGAGTCCGGGGTGCACGGCGTCACCCACCGGGCGGTCGATCAGCGAGCCGGGCTGCCCGCCGGCACCGCCTCCAACTACTTCCGCAGCCGGGAGGCGCTGCTGGTGGCGACCGCGCAGCGGGTGGTGGAGCAGCACCAGGCAGACATGGCCGCCGCGATCGCGCACGGCCCGCCCCCGGCCCCGGGCATGGATGACCGGGAACGGGCGATCGAGCTGATCGCGGGCTCGCTGCTGCTGGCCGCCGGGCCGCACCGCAGCAGATACCTGGCGATCTTCGAGCTGCGCCTGGAAAGCCTGCGCCGCCCCGCCCTGGCGGCGGCGATCGACGAGCTGATGGCGGCGATGGCCGCGTTCACGGGCGGGCACCATGCCGAGGCCGGGCTGGCGATCCCGCCCGCGGCGGTCCCCGCTCTGCTCGTGCTGTACGGCGGCGCGCTGTTCGCGCTGACCACCGGCCCCGCCGAACTCGTCACGCCGGAGGCGGTCCGGCCCCTCGCCGTGGCCATCGTGGACGGCGGCCTCGCCTCGGCGCGTGCCTGATTCGCGGAGCCGCTCCCGGCGGCCTCACCGGGTCAGGCGACCGCCCGCCCGGTCGCCGTGCTCGGCCGGAGTGCGGCCAGGTGGCGGACGTTGGCCCAGACCACGTACAGGACCGGGGCGGGCAGTAGGAACAGGCCGATCGCGGGCTTCACGGCCACGGCGGCGGTGAGCGTGCCGAGCACCGCGAGATTCACCAGGCTCAGGTGCCAGCCGCGCAGTGCCAGGTAGGCGCAGCTCAGCAGGGTACGGGGCCGCCACCGAGCTCCCGTGGCGAGCAGCACGGTGGTGGCCGCCACCACCAGGGCGATCAGCAGCGCGAGCACCGGCGTCGCCGCCGCGAACGGCCCGCCGAGAGCCAGCCGGAAGTCCACCGCGAGCACGATCACCAGCGCGGCGGCGACCGCGGCGGCGGCCAGGGCGTGCCCGAACGACGCCCGGTACGCCGCCCAGAACGCCCGGCCGATCCGGTGCTCGCCCTCGCCGAAGGCGGCGAACGCGCCGAACGCGCCCGCCGCGGCCGGTCCGCAGATCACGGCCAGCGCGGTGAAGAACGGCCACGCCGCCAGCGGCTCGGGGGACGCCGCGAACGCGAGCAGCAGCGGCAGGGTCGCCGCGACCAGGCACAGGTTGACTTTCAGCCCGGCGTACACCGTGTTGAACACGGTCTCGTAGGGCAGGCGGGCGAGCAGGCGCATGGTCGGCTCACCCCTTGATGCCGGACGTGGCGACGCCCTGGATGAAGTAGCGCTGGCCGAGCAGGAAGATGACCAGGATGGGCAGCACGGACAGCACCGAGCCGGTCATCATCATGGCGTAGTCGGCGTCGTACTGGCCGACGAACGAGCGCAGGCCGAGCTGGATCGTCCAGAGGTCGTTGCTGGTCAGGTAGATGAACGGGCCCATGTAGTCGTTCCAGGTGTTGACGAACGTGAGCAGCGCCAGGCTGGCCAGCGCGGGCCGGGACAGCGGCAGCATGATGCGGGCCCAGATGCCGTACTCGCTGAGCCCGTCGACGCGGGCCGCCTCGCACAGCTCGTCCGGGATGGTCAGGTAGTACTGCCGCATCAGGAACACGCCGAACGCACCGAAGGCCTGCAGCAGGATCAGCGACAGGAACGTGTCGGTCAGCCCGGCCTTCTGCATCATGATGTACTGCGGGATCATGTACGCCTGCCACGGCACCGCGATCGTCGCGATGTAGGCCAGGAACAGCGCGTCGCGCCCGCGGAAGCGCACCTTGGCGAACCCGTACGCGGCGAAGCTGCCGGTCAGCACCTGGAGCAGGGTGATGACCAGGCTCAGGAACACGGTGTTGCCGAGGTAGGTGCCCAGCGGGATCTGGTCCCAGATGCGGGTGAAGTTGCCCCACTGGAACTCGTCCGGGATCCACCGGATCGGGCTGGTCAGGACCTCGTTGTTGCGCTTGAGCGAGGCGCTGACCATCCACAGGAAGGGCACCAGGATCGCCACCGCGCACAGGCCGAGCACGGTGTAGAGGACGACCTGGGCGAGGGGGCGGGGTCGGCGGGCCGCCGGGGGCGCGGCGGTGTCGGCGGTGCTCACGAGCGCTCCCTGCGGTTGTTGAACCAGAACTGGGTCAGCGTCAGGACGAGTACGAGCAGGAACAGCACCAGGGAGATCGCCGAGGCGTAGCCGAACTCGCCCTCGATGATGCCCCGGCGGTAGATCTGCTGGGACAGCACGAGCGTGGCGCGGCCCGGCCCGCCGTCGGTCATGACGACGACCAGGTCGAAGACCTTGAAGCTCTGCACGGTCAGCAGGATCAGCACCAGGAAGGTGACCGGCCGCAGGCCCGGCAGGGTGACGGCGCGGAAGCGCTGCCAGGCGTTCGCGCCGTCGACGCGGGCGGCCTCGTGGTGCTCGGTGGGGATGGCCTGCAGCCCGGCGAGGAACAGCACCATGTAGTAGCCCATGTCGCGCCACACGCTGGTCAGGATGACGGCGGGCATGGCCCAGTCGACGCTGGTGGTCCAGCCGGGCGGGGAGTCCACGCCGAGCCACGACAGGAACTGGTTGACCGGCCCGAACTCGGGGTTGAACAGCATGTTCCAGACGATCGCCACGGCCACCAGCGAGGTGACGTACGGGAAGAACGCCGCGGCCCGGAAGAAGCCGACCCCGCGCAGCCGCCGGTTGAGCAGCAGCGCCAGGCCGAGCGCGGCGAGCATGGTCAGCGGCACGTGCCCGAGCGCGTAGTAGGCGGTGTTGCGCAGCGCGATCATGGTGGACTCGTCGCGCAGCAGGCGCTCGAAGTTGTCCAGCCCGACCCATTCCGGCGGGTTGTAGGAGTCCCACTCCATGAACGACAGGGCCAGCGCCCCGGCCACGGGTACGAGCGTGAGCAGGGCGAAGCCGAGGAAGTTCGGCAGGATGAAGCTCCAGCCGATGAGGGTGTTGCGCCGGGCGCGGCGGGGGCGCGCCCGCGGTGGCGAAGGCGCGGCGCCCGGGGCCGCCGTCGGCGCGGTGAGCAGGTCTGCCATCTCGTCCTCCCGGGGGCCGCGGGGACGGCCGGTATGCCGTCCCCGCGGGCCTGCGTGTGGGTCAGCCGATCTCGTTCTTGACGCGGGTCTCCATCTCCTTGATCGCGTCGTCGATCGACTTCTGCTTCGTCATGATCAGCTGGTGTTCCTCGTTGAGGACCGTGTCGACCTTGGCGGTCTTGTCGCTGACCGGCATCTCCGGGTTGATCTTGTCCGGGCTGAACGCCTTCTTGGACAGCTCGTCGGTCGGCATGCCCTGCAGCGCGAAGTACTGCTGCAGGACCTCGTCGGTCTTCAGCGCCGGCACCACGCCGATGCCCGCGATCGCCTTGGCGCCCTCGATCGACGCGGCGAACTCGACGAACTTCTTCGCCGCCGCGGCGTGCTTGGCCTTCTTGTTGACCGCGAACGCGGTGGGCGCGCCGAACGTGGTGACCCCGCTGGCGCCGGTGCGCTGCGGCATGGGGGCGATGCCCCAGTCGACGTCGGTGGTGCCCTTCTTCTTCTCCGACAGCAGCTTCGCGATGAACCAGGTGCCCATCGGCAGCATCGCGGTCTTCTGCGACTCGAACATCGAGGCGTAGCCGGTCTTCTGGGTGACCGCGGTGCCGAAGTCCTGGGTGGCCCCGGCCTCCTGCAGCGCCAGCGCGGTGCGGTACTGCTCGGCGAAGAACTTGTAGTCGCCGCCGAGCTGGTCGCCGCCGTTCTGCGCGGCCGAGATCGCCTGCACCACCGAGCGCCACGTGTGCTGGTAGGCGCCGTAGACCTTCTTGTCACCGGTGCCGGTGGTCAGCTTCTTGGCGGCCTCGACGTACTGGTCCCAGGTCAGGTTCTCCGGGTAGGGCAGCTTGGCCGTGTCGAACATCTTCTTGTTGTAGTAGAGGACCCAATGGTCCTGCCGGTACGGCAGCGCGTAGTACTTGTCGCCGTCCTGCTTGTACTGGTCGAGCCCGGCGAGCTTGGCCGACTCCGGCTTGGTCGCCAGGTCGGTGACGTCGGCGAGCTGGCCCCGGCCGGCGAAGCGCACGTAGTCGGCGAGGGTCTTCATGGTGATGACGTCGGTGCTGTCGCCACCGGCGAGCATCGTCGTCACCTTGGTCGGGTAGTCGGCGGCCAGGATGTCGACGGGCTTGATGGTGATGTCCGGGTTCGCCTTGTGGAAGGCGTCGAACAGGGTCTGGAACTCGGGCGTGGAGGCCAGGCTCCATACCGCGACGGTGAGCTCGACGGGGCCGCCCTCGGCCTCGTCCTCGCCGCCGCCGCACGCGGTCAGCGGCAGCAGGGTGGCCATTGCCAGGCCCACCGCTGCGAGCATCCTTCTTCTGATCACGAAACGTTCCTTCCTGCCAGGACAGCCGCTCACGCGGCGGAGGATTCGTTCTGTGCTGGGTGGTGCGGGCCGGTCGGCGGCAGGGGCAGCGCCGCCGTGGTGTTGACCTGGTCCGGCCAGGTGACCCGGACGACCGGCGCGTCCTCGGGTCCGGTGATCTCCGCGTGCGGCGGCGTGGTGCCGCCGCCGTTCAGTGCCAGGGCCGCGACGTGCCACGCGCCCGCGCGGGGGACCGCCTTCAGCCACGGGACGGCGGTCCACTCCCCCAGCGGGGTGGCGTCGGGCAGCCGGTCCACCCCGGCGACGGTCAGGCCGGACAGCCCGACCGCGGTCGAGACGAGGCCCATGCCGTCGGCGCGTGCGACGGGCCAGGCGCCCGCCTGCGGTGACGCGGCCTCGGCAGAAGCCGTGCCGGAGCCGGCCGTGGAGTCATGGGGCTCGCCGGTCGGCGGGTCGGCGGCGGGGACGGGCCAGCCGCCGAGCCGCAGCGCCGTGACCCGCTCCCAGCCGGGCGCACCGGCCGGGTCGACGTGGACCAGGCGGACCTCCCACGCGCCGCGCACCACCGACACCGTGGTGAGGGTGCCCGCGTCGAGGGCCGCGCCTGGACGGCCGGAGCCGTGATCGGGTGCGGTGGGGTCGGGCTCGACCCAGTGGCAACAGGCGCGTGAGGCCAGCACCGCGGCCTGCCCGGCGTCGTCGAGCCGGACGTCGAGGGTGGTGAAGCCGCTGCGGTGGGTGGCCCGGCCGAGCGTGTCCAGCAGCACCGCCGACTGGTCCAGCGGGCTGTCCCAGCCGTCGTCGTCCATGACCGGCGCGGTCGCGGTCGAGTAGCCCAGCCGCGCGTAGATCGGCGAGTCGCCGGTGCGGTCGCCGGGATGGGCGTGGTCGGTGCCGTGGTTGTAGACCCGCACGACGCCGTCGGCGCTGGTCCCGGCCACCGCCCAGCCGGGCGCGGCGATGACGGCGAGCTGGTCGCCCTGCTCGACGGGTAGCGGCTGCTCGACGGCGGTCCACACGGGATGGTCGGCGGGCAGCGCGAGGCCGAGCATGCCCTTGGCGGCCCAGTACGGCGAAGCCGTGCCGGAGTAGCGCTGCGCCATGCGCCGCCACGGGTGGAACCAGCCCAGGGTGAGCAGTCCGTCCTCGTCGGGGGCGCCCCGGTCGGCGAAGTGCTTGACCACGCCGGAGGCGGCCCGGCGCAGCAGCCCGGGGCTGACCGCCTCGCTGCCCGCGACGGCGCCCGCCCAGTAGGGGGCGGCGGCCGCGAACCGGTAGACCAGGCTGCGGCCCTGCAGCAGCGGCGAGCCGTCCGCGCCGACCAGCCGCACGGCGTCGAGCAGGAACCGGTCCAGCCGCTGCCGGTAGGCGGGCAGCCGCGGCGCGGACATCTGCTGCGCTCCGGCCATCCGGCTCCACAGGATCGGGTACAGGTGCAGCGCCCAGCCGACGTAGTGGTCGTAGCTGCGCTCGTCGCCGTCGCTGTACCAGCCGCCCTCGCGGACGAACGACTCGTGCCGGGCCAGGTCGGATTCCATGTCCTCCAGCGACCACGGGCCGCCGACGGAGGCGAGGAACTGCTCGACCACGATGCGGAACCACACCCAGTTGTTCTGCGGGTAGGTGTGGTCGCCGACGACCTGAGCGAGGTAGTCCACGACCCGCTCCTGCACGGCCGGGTCGAGCCGGTCCCACAGCCACGGCCGGGTCAGGTCCAGGATCAGCGCGATCGAGGCCGCCTCGACCTTGGCCTGGCCGTGCTCGCGGGGCATGACCCAGCGCTCCGGCGAGTGCGGGTCGCTGCCCGCCGCGATGCCCGCGGCGTACCGTTCGAGCAGGTTGCCGGGGTCGGCGCCGTGCTCGCCCGCGATGCGGAACCCGGCGAGCAGGAAGGTGCGGGCGAAGCCCTCCAGCCCGTCGACCGCGGTGCCGTAGCCGCCGGGCGCGCCGGGCGGGGTGATCCGGGCCCCGGTCGGCGAGGCGTACCGCCAGGCGGCGTCGAGCATCCGGTCGGCCAGCGCGGCCCACTCGGTGCGGGTCCAGCCGGTGTACGGCGAGAGGTCCACCTCGGGCCGCATGGTGTTCTCCTTCACGCGCTCACCTCCAGGGCCTCGCTGGTGACGGCGTGCAGCGCGGGCTCGCCGCGCACGAAGCGGGTCAGCTCGTCCAGGGCCTGCGCGCTGAGCCGGCGGGTCTCCGAGCCGAGCGATCCGGCGATGTGCGGGGTGATCATGACGTTGGGCAGCTGGGCCAGCAGGGATCCGGCGGGCAGCGGCTCGGGGTCGGTGACGTCGAGGATGGCGTTGAGCCGCCCGGTGGCGCACTCGCGCTCCAGCGCGGCGGTGTCGAGCACGGCGCCGCGGGCGGTGTTGACGATGGTCGCGCCGTCGGGCAGCAGGGCCAGCTCGCGGGCGCCGATGGCGTGGCGGGTCTGCGGCAGCTCGGGCAGGTGCAGGGAGACGATCTCCGAGGCGGCCATCAGCTCGTCGAGTTCGACCAGCCGGCCGCCCGCGGCGGCGACGGCGGCGGGGTCCGCGTACGGGTCGGTGACCAGGATCTGCCCGGTCTCGATGGTGCGCAGGCGCTCCACGACGCGGCGGCCGATGCGGGAGAAGCCGACGATGCCGACGGTGCGGCCGTAGTTGGACAGGTCCTCGCGGTGGTGCACGGCGTCCCAGTCGGCGGGGTGCAGCCGCGACTGCGCGGCGAGCAGGTGCGCCTTCTTGCCCGCGAAGATGATCGCGGCGAGCGTGTACTCGGCGACGGGGGTGGCGTTGGCCTCGGCGGCGCTGGTGACCAGGATGCCGCGCTGCCATACGCCGTCGGAGACCAGGTGGCGCACGCTGCCGGCGCAGTGCAGCACGGCCCGCAGCCGGGGCGCGGCGTCCAGCCGCTCGGCGGTGAGGGTGGGCGCGCCCCAGGACGTGATCAGCACCTCGGTCTGGGCCAGCCGGGCCCGGGTGTGCGGGTCGTCGATGTCGTCGGACCAGATCGGATCGCCGAGGTCGGCCAGTGACCGCAGCCGGGACAGCTCCTGCGGCCCGAACTGGAGCCGGAACGTCTCAGGCCGCATCACGAGCAGTGCCTGCGGACGGTACATGCGGTGGCCCCTCCGGTCACGGTACGGCTTTGCTGATATGTTCATTTCTGTTCATTCGAACAGGTGCGATGAGTAGACCAGCGCGAGAACTGCACGACAAGGGCCCGTTACCGAGCTGTAACACGAAACCCGTTGACCTGGACTTTTCTTTGTGAACGAATTTGTTCGTTTCAGCGGAAGGGAGGGTGCGGTGCGACCATGCCGGTCCGGGCCGGTCACATCCGGCCGAACGGCCACCCGCCGCGTGCGCTGCCGCCACGGGCGTCCGTGCACAATCGACGCCTACGCGCGTTACCCGACCGTGGAGGCCCACGCGTGACCCTGTCCGAGTCCCCGCTGCTGCCCGACCAGCGCCGCGAACGGCTGCTGGCCGACCTGCGCACGCACGGCACGCTGCGGGTCAGCGAGATCGCCCGCGCCCTCGGCGTCACCACCGTCACCGTGCGCCGCGACATCGCCCAGCTCGCCGACGAGGGCGTCATCGAGCGCGTGCACGGCGGCATCCGGCTGCCCCGCGGCGCCGACGCCCCGGCTACCACCGAGGACCAGGGCAGACCCGCCCCCGCCGACGAGGCCGACCGGCCCGCCGTGGGCATGGTCGTCCCGTCGCTGGACTACTACTGGCCCGAGATCGTGCGCGGGGCCCGCGACGCCGCCCCCGACGCAGGGGTGCGCATCGTGCTGCGCGGATCGTCCTACGACGACATCGCCGACGTACGCCGCCAGACGACCTGGCTGATGGAGAACGCGGGCGTGCAGGGCCTGCTCATCGCCCCGCCCACGGTCGGCGACGAGGCGGCGGCGCTGGTCGCCTGGCTGGCCGGGCTGGACATCCCCGTGGTGTTCGTCGAGCGCACCGCCACCGTCGGGCCGTACCTGGAGCACGTCGAGTCCGTGTCCACCGACCACGCGTTCGGCGCGAGCCTGGCCGTGCGCCACCTCGCCGCGCAGGGCCACCGCCGGGTCGGCTTCCTCGCCTCGGCCAGCAGCCCGCACACCCCCGCCGTACGCCGCGGCTGGCGGCAGACCGCCGAGGACATCGGGCTCGACCTCGCGGGCACACCGGAGCTGATCAGCCCCGACCACCGCGACCCGCGCTGGGGCGACGAGATCGACCGGGGCATCGACGCGTGGACCGCCACCGGCACCACCGCGCTGCTCGCCCACTCCGACCGGGAGGCGATCTCGCTGGTCGCCCGGTGCGAGGAGCGCGGTATCCGGGTGCCCGGGGACCTGGCCGTGGTCGCGTTCGACGACGAGGTGGCCGGCCTGGCCAACCCGGCGCTCAGCGCGATCCGGCCGGCCAAGTACCCCATCGGCCGGACCGCGATGCAGCTGCTGTCGCAGCGGCTGCTGGACCCGGACCGGCCGGTGCACCGGGTGCTGGTCAGCCCGCAGCTGATCGTGCGCGACTCCAGCGGCGCCCGTGGCTGACCCCGGCCTGCCCCGGCCCGCCGCCGCGCTCACCTCGCTGGTGCGCGACATCCACGCCGCGGCCGCCGAGGACGCCATGCCGGAGCTGACCTTCGCCGCGTACCGCGACTTCGCCGACACCGGCAACCGGCTGCGCTACGAGGACCGCTACTTCCGCCGCCGCGCCCGGCTGGCCGCCCGCGCCGCCCAGGCGCTGCTCGACCCGGGCGCCGACCTCGGGCCGCTGGCGGACACGCTGTGGTCGGTGTGCGGCGAGTACAGCTGGGCGCTGCCCGCGCACGAACGCCACGGCACCCGGCCGGAGCAGTGCGTCGACCTGTTCGCCGCGGAGACGGCGCACACCCTCGCCGAGACCGTGGCCGGGCTGGGCGAGCGCCTCGACCCGCGCGTCGCCGGGCGGGTCCGCGACGAGGTCGAGCGGCGGGTGTTCGCGCCGTACGCCGACGAGCGGCCGCTGGCCTGGGAGGGGTTCGGCAACAACTGGGAGGCGGTGTGCGGCGGGGCGGTCGGCATGGCCGCGCTCGCGCTGCTCGGCGGCTCCCCCGGCGACCGGGAACGGCTCGGCGCGATGCTGGACCGCAGCCGCCGGGCCATGGCGTCCTACCTGGCCGGGTTCGGCGACGACGGCGGATGCGCCGAAGGCGTCGACTACTGGGTCTACGGCTTCGGGTACTTCGTGTACTTCGCCGAGGCGCTGCGGGCGTACACCGGAGAGGACCTGCTCGCCGCGCCGAAGGTGCGCGAGATCGCGGCCTTCCCGCACCGGGTCGCGCTGGGCGGCGGGGCGTACGTGCCGTTCTCGGACGGCTCGGAGCGGCCGTGGCTGCCCGCGGGGCTGCTCACGCGGCTGTCCGAGCGGTTCGGCACGCCGCCGCCGTCGGTGGTCCCGTCGCTGCACGACGACCACTGCTACCGCTGGGGGCACCTGTCGCGGACCCTGTCCTGGCACCGGCCGCTGCCGGTTCCGGACGAGGCGGAGACGTCCAGCTACCTGCCCGACCTGGGCTGGGCCGTGCATCGCGGGCGGTACGCGTTCGCGGCCAAGGGCGGGCACAACGACGAGCCGCACAACCACAACGACCTCGGCCACTTCGTGCTGCACACGCACGGCGAGAGCGTGCTCGACGACCTCGGCGCGGGCGAGTACACCGCCGAGTACTTCCGGGCCGGACGGTACGACGCGCTCCAGCCCTCGGCGCTGGGGCACTCCGTCCCGGTCGTCGACGGGCAGGCCCAGCTGCCGGGGCGGGACCGGGCCGCGAAGGTCCTGCACCACGGGCTCGACGGCGGCACGCTCTGCTTCGACCTCGACCTGACCTCGGCGTACCGGGTCGCGGGGCTGCGGTCGCTGGTGCGGCGCTTCCGCTGGTTCCCGGAGGGGCGGCTGGAACTCACCGACGAGATCGACGCCGAGCGGGCGCTGCCGATCGACGAGATCTTCATCAGCCGCCGCAGACCGGTGCTGTCGGCGGCCTCGGCGGACTGGGACGGGCTGGTCAGGCTCGTGCGCAGCCTGCCGCAGGCGTCGGTGGAGGAGCTGCTGACCACCGACCACCACGGCCGGCCCGACCACGTCTACCGGCTGCGCTGCCCGGTGCTGGCGCCCGCCGGGCGTTCCGTGCACCGGTTCGTGTTCGAGCTGCGTTGACCCGGTTCAGCCGTCCAGCGGGTCTCAGGTTCCGATTGCCGGCAGTCCGAAGCGCTCTGCTCGATGCACCGTCGAAGACTGCTGTCGCATGACGGTCCGCATCGGCTGCGTCGCCCCGACCAGAGCGAGCTTGGCCCGGTAGTGAGCGATGGCCGCCTGGCAGGTGGCGACGACCGAGCACGGACGCGGCCTGCCGCAGGCGCACAGACCGAACAGGTCGTCGTGATGATGATCGAGAATATCCAGGGCTGTATTGATCTGCCGCCGCGCGTACGCCTCGAACTGCTCGGCTGTCAGCGCTCTGCCCATGACCGTACCCCTCCCCTGGCATGGCGATGGGGCGCGGCGGCCGGGTGCCATGGGATGCGGCCGGCCGCCGCGCCGTTCGGGGCGGGTGCGAATCACCCCACTGACAGTCAACCGGCGACTACCGCCGGGCTGTAGGCTCGCGGGCAGGTGCGAACGTTTCACAGGTTTAACCACGTTGATGAACCACGCTCACGAAGGGCGGATACGTGCGCGCCGATGCCCCACGCAACGATCGGCTGTATGCGCTGATCGCTCAATCTGGAATCTCGTACGAGGCGCTGGCACGGTCGGTGTGCCACATCGCCGCCGAGAACGGCGACACCTCCCTGCGCGCGAACAAGTCTTCAGTGGCGCATTGGATCGCCGGAACCCGCCCTCAACCGCGCACGGCCGGCTACCTCGCTGAGGCCCTGTCCCGGCGGCTCGCGCGTCCACTCACGCCTGCCGAACTCGGGCTAGGCTCAGGTGATGATTCCGTCTACGACCCGGCGACCCTGCCGCGGGACCCCGTGGCGGCCGTCGCGCATCTGGGACGGGCCGACGTGGACCGCCGCACCCTGATCTCCGGAGCCGCGTACTCGGTCGCCGCGCTCCTGCTGCCTCTGCAGCAGCCGGAGATCGCCGCGCGCGCTCACGCCGCGCGCAGCCGACCCATGAGCGCCGTCGGCCAAGGTGAGATCGACGCCGTCCGGCAGATGACCACAGCGTTCAACGCCGCCGACGAGCGCCTCGGCGGAGGCCACGCCCGCACTGCCGTCGTCGAGTACCTGACCACCGACGTCACGGCGTACCTGCGCGGTTCCTTCGCTACGGACACGCTGCGCCGCTCGATGTTCGCCGCAGCCGCCCAGCTGGCGTACCTGGCCGGGTGGAAGGCCCACGACCTCGGTCTGCCCGGTCTGGCGCAGCGCTACTACCTCCACTCCTACCAGCTCGCAGCCGAGGCCGATCCTCACGCACACGCTGCGTACGGGCTGCGCATCCTCGCCCACCAGGCGATGGACCTCGGACGGCGGGAACACTGCGTCGACCTGGCCCACGCCGCGCTCGACCGGGTCAAAGGCCGGACCGACCCCGACACCGAAAGCCTCTTCTGGCTCACTGCCGCCCGCGCCTACGCCACCGGCGGCAACAACCACCAGGCGCGCTCCGCGCTGACCAAGGCAGAACAGTTGCTCGACCGTAGTCGCGGCGACGCGGCCCCGGAGTGGGCGTCGCTGGGCGGACCCGCCGAAGCCCGGCTGGCCAACCAGTCCGGCAAGGCCCTACAAGCGATGGGCGATCTCAAGGCCGCCGAGGACCAGCTCAGGCGCTCAGCACGCTGCTGGAACCCCGACACCCACCCCCGCATACACGCACTCACCCTGGCCGACCTCGCCGAGATCCAATGCGCCCGGGGCAACGTCGAAGCCGCCTGTCAGACGTGGAACACCGCCCTCGACGGCATGATCGGGATCCGCTCCGCCCGCACCCGCGACGCGGTCGCATCCATGCGCGCCCACCTTGCCGCCTACCGTCGACGGGGACTGGCCGCAGCCCAGCGCCTCGACGCCCGTGCGGCCGTTCACCGATGAGGTTCGGAGGTGGCGATGTTCGCCCTGGTAGTACGGTTTGACATCCGTGACGCGCAGTCGGCGGTCAGGTTCGACGAGCTGACGGAACAGGCGGTGGAGCACATCCGGGCGAAGGAGCCGGGCACGCTGGTGTACGCGGCGCACAAGGTCGACGGTGAGCCGCTGGCGCGCGTGTTCTATGAGGTCTACGCCGACGACCAGGCGTTTCAGGCGCACGAGGCGGCCAGGCATGTGATCGCGTTCCACGCGGCGAAGGACCCGTTGCTGGTATCGCATCGGGTGGAGTTCCTGTCGCCGACGACGGCGACGGGTCTGCCGACGTGAGCGGTGACGATCCGGGCGCGTGGGCGACTGGGAGTGGATCGCGTTCCCACGGCGGCGTCAGGTCTCCACCTGGTAACCCAGTGTCAGCTCGTCACCGCTGCGGCCCCGGATCCCCCAGTTGTGGCGTGGCGTCTCGAAGATGGTGATCTCGACGTCCTGCGGTGCGATTCCGCACACCGCCTCCAGCCGGTCGAACAGCTCCCGGACCAGGCGTTTCCGGGTCTCGATCGTGCGCCCTTCGAACATCGAGATCTCGATGACGGTGTAGCGGTCCGTGCGGTCCGGCGGATGGATGAAGTCGGCGGGTTCGAGGGCGAGGAAGCGGTGGAACCGCTTCTCCCCAGGCAGGCCGAGCACGTCGACGGCGCAACCGTGGATCACGTCCGAGATCGCGCCGCGAGCCGCGTCGAGATGTGCTCTGTGCCCGTAGACCTTCACCTGCGCCAAGGCAGCGCCTCACTTTCAACCGGCGGCCGTCAGGCCCACGACCAGGCGCAGCGCGAGAAACAGCAGGATGCCGCCCGCCAGCAGCCAACCGGCCCACACCATCAGCTTCCGGGCACGCGGCAGCCTTCGCAGGAAGAGCGCCGTGAACCAGGCGACGATACCGAGGATCGCCGCGATGAGGGCGATCGTCCCATCCACGATGGCACCGGCGATCGCGAGCGGGCCGGGTTCTCCTGCGCCGCGGATGTTGGACACGTTGAGGGCGATGAGCCCGGCGGCCGCCAGCTCCACCGCGATCGACCAGAGCAGCAGGCCTACCAACCGGCCCGCGGTCGGCCGTGCTGGCGGGAACGCGGAATGGGCTGGGTCAGTCGACGGCATAGCGTTCCCCCGAAGCACCGGCTCTGGTCGCGACCATCGTTCGGCTTCGAGCGCCACCTGTCAATGCCAGTGATCGCGGGTTCGTGTCGGAAAGTGTGGCCTGGCCATAGGTTTCGACACGAGACGGCGATCTTTGGTGGTGGCCGGGTGTGGGTGGGCTGGTGGAGATCGCGGATCGGTGTCCAAATGTGGGGTCTGGCCGCACTTTCCGACACGAAACGCCGATCTTGGTGCGCGCGGCGCGCCGGAGGCGCAGGGGTGCCGAGCCAGCCCTCACGGGTGACCGTGCCGTCGGCATGAGCGCGTCTGGCGCGCGGTGGAGTGCCGGGACGTACCTCCCTACGGTGCGATTGTTCACACGTGCTGGTGAGGACGCTGGGTGGGCGCAAAACGGGCATGCCAGAAAAGATGATCTTGGGTAGCCTGAGCCCATGCCGCCACGTCTCCCCCACTCTGACCCCGGCATTCCCGATACGAGAGGCCCCGCGCGGTATCTGTGGTGGCTGGTGCGCTGCCAGTGGCCGCGCGCGCTGCGGGGCAGCGTCGTCGCCACCACCTGGATGATCGGGCTCGCGCTCCGGCCGTACCTGATCGCGCGGGCGATCGACGACGGCCTGCGCACCGGTGACTGGCCGGCGCTGCTGACCTGGGTCGCCGCGATCCTCGGTGCGGGCGTCGTGCTGGCGTACCTGGGGATCATGCGGCACCGGACGATGACGTTCCTGCGCGAGGACGCGACCGCCCGCTCGTCGCAGGTGCTGCTGCGGCACGTCGCGACGCTCGGCGCGGTGCTGCCGCGTCGGGTGCCCGGCGGCGAGATCGCCACGGTGTGCGGCACGGACATCTCGCAGACCTCCTGGGCGCTGACCATGGTCGGGCCGGGCGTGGGCGCGGTGCTCGCGTACACCACCGCGGGGTTCGTGCTGAACGCGGTCGACCCGGTGCTGGCCGTGGTCGTGCTGCTGGGCGTGCCGGTGGTGGCGCTGGTGGTGGGGCCGCTGCTCAACAAGCTGCAGGGCGTTGACACCCGCTACCGGGCCGAGCTGGGCGTGCTGACCACCCGGGCCGGTGACATCGTGTCCGGGCTGCGGGTGCTGGCCGGGGTCGGCGGCCGGGACCTGTTCGCGCGCCGCTACGCCGAGCGCTCGCAGCTGCTGCTGCGGCAGGGTTACCGGGTCGGCGACATCATGAGCTGGGTGCAGGCCCTGACGGTGGGCATCCCAGCGCTGTTCCTGGCGGCGGTCGTGTGGCTGTCGGCGCGGATGGCGGCCGAGGGGCAGATCACCGTCGGCGAGCTGGTGGCCGTGTACGGGTACGTCGCGGTGCTGGCGATGCCGGTCTGGTTCCTGCTGGAGGGCGGGTTCATGACGGTACGCGGGCTGGTCTCGGCCCGCCGGATCATCGCGGTGCTGCGGCTGCGGCCCGACGACGCGGGCGCGACGGGCACCGGCCCGGCTCCGGAGGGCCGCGCCGACCTGCACGATCCGGACTCGGGGCTGACCGTCCCGGCGGGCCTGCTGCTCGGGGTGGCCGCCGAGAATCCCGCGGACGCCATCGCGCTGGCCGACCGGCTCGGCCGGTACGTGCCCGGCGACGTGACGTGGGGCGGGCAGCCGCTCACCGGGCTGGACCTGGCCGAGGTCCGAACCCGGATCCTGGTCGCCGAGCACGACTCGCACTTGTTCGCGGGCACCCTGCGCGACGTGCTGCGGGTCCATGACGGGGTGACCGAGGCGCAGATCGGCGCCGCGATCCGCACCGCGTCTGCCGACGACGTGGTCGAGTCGCTGCCGGGCGGTCTGGACGCGCCGGTCGAGGAGCGGGGCCGCAACCTGTCCGGCGGCCAGCGGCAGCGGGTGCGCCTGGCGCAGCACCTGCTCGCCGAGCCCGAGGTGCTGATTCTGCTCGACCCCACGTCGGCCGTGGACTCGCACACCGAGGCCCGCATCGCCGACCGGCTGCACGCGCACCGGGCGGGACGCACCACCGTCGTGTTCGCCACGTCCCCGCTGCTGCTGGACCGGACCGACCTGGTGGCGTACCTGCGCGAGGGCAGGGTCGCCGCCGTCGGGACCCACGAGGAGCTGCTGCACACCGAGCCCGGCTACCGGGCGCTGGTCGCCCGCGACGCCGAGGAGCCGCAGACCGATGCCGCCGCGCAAGTCGGTGCGCTGCGTTGACCGCTGCCGGAGGACCGATGAAGATGCTGCCCGTCGCCGACCGGGCGACCATACGCGGCTCGGTCGCCGAGCTGGCCCGCGACGAGAAGGGCCCGCTGGGCGTCACGCTGGTCCTGCACCTGGCCGCCGCGGTCGTCGGGCTGGCCGCGCCGTGGCTGATAGGGCGGATCATCGACCGGGTCATCGGCGGTGCGGGTGCGGGCGAGGTCGACGTGCTCGCGCTGGCGATCGGCGGCTGCGTGGTCGTGCAGATCCTGCTGTCGCGCACGGCGCAGAACCTCGGCAACCGCGTCGCCGAACGCGCCAACGCGCGGCTGCGGGAGGACTTCGTCGCGCGTACGCTGCGCCTGCCGGTCTCCGTCGTGGAGCGCGCCGGCACCGGTGACCTCGCCACGCGCAGTTCGGTCGACGTGGCGACCGTCGGCAACGCGCTGCGCCAGGTGGTGCCGACGGTGCTGATCTCGGCGATCCAGCTGGTGGCGATCCTCGCGGCGGTGTTCCTGCTGCATCCGCTGCTCGGTTTCGTGGTGCTGGCCGGTGCGCCCAGCACGATCGCCGTCGCCCGGTGGTACCTGCGGCGCGCGCCCCAGGCGTACCTGGCCGAGGGCGATGCGACGTCGCGGCTGACCGAGACGCTGACCGCGACCGCCGAGGGCGCGCGGACCGTGGAGGCGCTGCGGCTGGCCCGGCAGCGCGAGCGGGAGGGCACCGCGCGGATCACCGACCAGTGGACGACCCGCCGGGCGACCCTGGCGCTGCGCAGCGTGTTCTTCCCGGTGGTGGAGTTCAGCTACGCGCTGCCCGCGGCGGCGATGCTGCTGGCGGGCGGGTTCTTCCTGGGCAACGGCTGGCTGAGCCTCGGCGCGGTGGTCTCGGCGACGCTGTACTCGCAGCAGTCCATCGAGCCGCTCGACCGCATCATCATCTTCCTGGAGCAGGCGCAGCGCGGCGGTGCGTCGCTGTCCCGGGTGCTCGGCATCGGGCTGGTGCCGCCGGAGCCGCGCGGCGTCGCCACGGCGCCGCCCGGCCAGGCCCTGGTCGTACGCGGGGCGCGGTTCTCCTACGCGGGCGGCCACGACGTGCTGCACGGCATCGACCTGGAGGTGCGTCCCGGCGAGCGGCTGGCCGTGGTGGGCCCGTCCGGGGCGGGCAAGTCGACGCTGGCCCGGCTGCTGGCCGGGATCGACGCGCCGCGCGAGGGCGTGGTGAGCCTCGGCGGTGTGCCGGTGACCGAACTGGACCCGGCCGAGCGGCGCCGCCGCATCGCGCTGGTCACCCAGGAGCACCACGTGTTCATCGGCACGCTGCGCGACAACCTCGCGTTCGCCGCGCCGGACGCCACCGAGGACGACATGCTCGCCGCGCTCGCCGCCGTGGGCGCGGGCTGGTACGGCGATCTGCCCGACGGTCTCGACACCGAACTCGGCGACGGGGCGCGGCAGCTCAACCCGGCCGACGCGCAGCAGCTGGCGCTGGCCCGGCTGGTGCTGGCCGACCCGCACACGCTGATCCTCGACGAGGCGACCGCGGCGCTGGACCCGACGACCGCGCGGCGTACGGAGCGCTCGCTGGGAGCCGTGCTGGAGGGGCGGACGGTGATCGCGATCGCGCACCGGCTCTACACCGCGCACGACGCCGACCGGGTCGCGGTGCTGGAGCACGGCCGGATCAGCGAGCTGGGCAGCCACGACGAGCTGGTCCGGGCCGGTGGGGCGTACGCGGCGCTGTGGCACTCCTGGCACGGCGACAAGGCCTGAACCCGGTCCCGGGGCGGTGCGTGCCGCCGTTCCGTGGCCGGTTCCGTGGTGAGCACGGATGTCCGGCCGGGCTCCGTGGCGAAGACTGGGAAGCACGGAACACCGCGGGACACCGGCCCGGCGGATGATCCGGGACCTCATCGGGCATCGAACACAGGAGAGCTGACATGGCCGCCACGAAGACCGCCAAGACCACCGCCGCCAAGAGCGCCAAGGCCGCCGAGAAGTACGACGGCTTCACCGAGGAGGAGCGCGCCGCGATGAAGGAGCGCGCCAAGGAGCTCAAGTCAGCGCGCCGTGGCACCAAGGACGAGGAGCCCACGGTGCTGGCGAAGATCGCCGAGATGCAGGAGCCCGACCGGGTCCGCGCCGAGCGCATCCACGCCATCGTCCGGGCCAACGCGCCGCAGCTGGCGCCGAAGCTGTGGTACGGCATGCCCGCCTACGCCCGCGACGGCAAGGTGCTCTGCTTCTACCAGGCCGCGGAGAAGTTCGGCGCGCGCTACGCCACGTTCGGCTTCAACGACGTGGCCGGGCTCGACGACGGCACCGTGTGGCCGACCACGTTCGCGATCACCGAGCTGACCCCCGCCGACGAGGCGATGCTCGCCGAGCTGGTGAAGAAGGCGGTGAGCTGAGCACCCCACCGCTCAGCACGCCGCCGGGCCGGGACGCCGTACGCGTCCCGGCCCGGCTCCGTTCACCGCCCGCGCGGCGCGACCAGGCCCGACTCGTAGGCGAGCACGACCAGCTGCGCCCGGTCGCGGGCATGCAGCTTGGCCATGGCGCGGTTGACGTGGGTCTTCGCCGTCAGCACGCTGATCACCAGACGCTCGGCGATCTCGTCGTTGGACAGCCCCTGCGCGACCAGCACGACCGCCTCCCGCTCGCGGTTGGTCAGGCCGTCCAGCCCCGCCGTGGCGTCCGGGCGCGGCGGCTCGGTGACGTACCGGTCGATCAGCCGGCGCGTGATCGAGGGCGCGAGCAGCGCGTCACCGCGCGCGGCGACCCGGATCGCGTGCAGCAGGTCCTCCGGCTCGATGTCCTTGACCAGGAACCCGGCGGCCCCGGCACGCAGCGCGTGGAACACGTGCTCGTCGAGGCCGTAGTTGGTCAGGATCACCACGTGCACCCCGGCCAGGGCCGGGTCGGCGGCGATGCGCCGGGTCGCCTCGATGCCGTCCATGACCGGCATCCGGATGTCGACCAGCGCGACGTCGGGCAGGTGCCGCCGGGCCAGCGCCACGCCCTCGGCGCCGTCGGCGGCCTCGGCCACCACCTCGATGCCGTCCTCGACGTCGAGCAGCGCCCGGAACCCGCTGCGGATCAGCGGCTGGTCGTCGACGAGCAGGACCCGGATCACGGCGTACGCTCCACCGGCAGCTCGGCCCGCACGCTGAACCCGCCCCCGTCGCGCGGTTCGGCCCGCAGCCGCCCGCCCAGCGCGGTGACCCGCTCGCGCATCCCGAGCAGCCCGACGCCCGGGGTCGCGGTGGCGCCGGGCACGGCCCGCCCGTCGTCGTCGACGTGGATGGCGAGCACGTCCGGCCCGTAGTCGATGCGGACCGCGGCGGTGGCCGCGGCGGCGTGCCGGGCGACATTGGTCAGCGACTCCTGCACGATCCGGTAGGCGGTGCGGTCCACCGCGGCGGGCACGTCGTGGCGCTGCCCCTCGATGGTCAGGGTCGCGTCCAGGCCCGCCGACCGGGCGCGGGCCACCAGGTCGGGAACGTGCGCCAGCCCGTGCGGCGGGGTCCGGCCGTCGTCGCGCAGCGCCTCCAGGGTGGCCCGCAGCTCCCGGGCCGCCTCCCGCCCGGCCTCCTCGATGGCCAGCAGCGCCGGGGGCACCTGCTCGCCGCGCCTGCGGGCCAGGTGTACGGCGACCCCGGCCTGCACCTTGATGACGGAGATCTGGTGGGTGAGCGTGTCGTGCAGCTCGCGCGCGATGTGCAGGCGCTCCTCCTGGGCGCGGCGCAGCGCCGTCTCCTCCCGGGTGCGCTCGGCCTCGTCGGCGCGCCGCTCGGCCTGCCGCAGCGCCTCACCCGCGGCGGCGGCGGCGACCAGCCAGGCGATCTCCAGCGCGCCCCGGGACCGGGACAGCGCCTCGGCGACCGACAGGCCCTGCGGCAGGGTGAGCGCCGCGAGCGGCAGCGCGGTCAGCATCAGCACCGCCGCCACGGCCGTGGCCAGGCGATGTCCGGCGCGCACGGCGGCGTACACGGCGAACAGGAACGCGACGGCGGGCACGTCGAAGCCGAGCGCCTGGTAGCCGACGGTGCACAGCCCGGTGGCGGCCAGCACGGCCACCGGGGTGCGGCGGCGCGCGATCAGCGCCAGGCCGGCGGCCACGAGCAGCACGAAGCCGAGCGGGTCGGCGCCGGCCGCGGGACGGGTCTCGGAGACCCCGGCGGCCAGCAGCGACACCGCGACGCCGACGGCGACGGCCGCGTCGGTGAGGCCGCGGGGGAGACGGGGCCGTCCTGTGCTCATGGGCGCACCCTAACCGGGTCCGGCGCGCGGCGGCACCTGCCCGCGGACGAGGTGGCGCATACCGCAGGCGCGGTATGCGAGCTGCTTCTACCGCGTCCGCGGCAGGCGGGTGCGCCACCCGCGGCAGTGCGAAGTGCCTGCGGCGGGACGACGACCGGCGGCGCGTCCGGCGACAGGATCGGTTGCACCGCAACACGTCGAAAGGAGACGCACATGGACTCGTCAGGAGCCCGGCGACCGGTCCGGCTCGTGCTCGCCCTGGGCAGCGCCGTGCTGGCCGGGGTGTTCGGGTTCGCCGCACCGGCCGCCGCGTACGCCTCGGCCGCGCCAGGGGTCACCTACCTGAGCGCCGGGCGGCTCGGCGCCAGCGCGGGCGGCCTGCTCGGGCTGGCCGGAGTGGTCATCGGCTGGCTGGCGGTGGCCCGGCCCCACGGCCGCCTCGGCGTCGGCAACGGGCCGCTCGGGGCGATCCTGTCCCTGGGGGCGGGGGTGATCGCGCTGGCGCTCGGCGCGCTGGTCGTGGCCACCTCCGACAGCGGGATCGGCACCGGCAACGGCCGCGGCGGCGCGTACGTGGCGCTGGTCGTGGGCCTGATCAGCGTGGCGCTCGGCGGGCGCGCGCTGGCCCGCGCCCGCCGCACGGACTGACCTGCGCTTGCGCTGGCCCGGCCGTCGCGCCGGGCCGGCTCGCGCCCGCCGCCTCCCCTGAGCAAGATCGCAAGGAGGCGGGTAGCCGTCAGTCCCATTGACGGCCGACGGGCGGCGCGGTCGAATGATCGCCCGTCCCACTGCCGAAGGTGAAGCCCATGAGCAAGGTCGCCATCGTGACCGGCGCGTCCGCGGGGATCGGCGCGGCCACCGCGCGCCGCCTGCACGAGCTGGGCTTCACCGTGTACGCGGTGGCGCGCCGGCTGGACCGGATGGCGCCGCTGGCCGAGCTGGGCATCCGCACCGCGAGCGTCGACGTCACCGACGACGCCGCGCTGACCGCCCTGGTCGAGCGGGTCGCCGCCGAGTCGGGCCGCATCGACGTGCTGGTCAACAACGCGGGCTACGGCTCGTTCGGGGCGCTCGAAGACGTGCCCCTCGACGAGGCGCGGCGGCAGTTCGAGGTGAACGTGTTCGGCGCGGCCCGGCTGTGTCAGCTGGTGCTGCCGCACATGCGGGCGCAGGGTGCGGGCCGCATCATCAACGTCTCCTCGGTCGGGGCGCGGCTGTACGAGCCGCTGGGCAGCTGGTACCACGCGACCAAGTACGCGCTGGAAGGGCTGAGCGACTGCCTGCGGGTGGAGGTGAAGCCGCTCGGTGTCGACGTGGTCCTGATCCAGCCCGGCGGCATCGAGACGGAGTTCCCGCAGGTGGCGGGCGAGCGCCTGCTGGCCGTCTCCGGCGCCGGCGCCTACGGCGAGTACGCCCGGCAGTATGCGGCAGCCCTGACCGGCGAGGCGGACCACATCTCGCCGCCTTCGGTGGTGGCCGCCGTGATCGCCCGCGCGGCGACGGTGCGGCGGCCGCGCATCCGCTACGCGACGGGGCGGGGCGCGAAGGCGGCGGTGTTCGCCCGGTGGCTGCTGCCGGACCGGGTCTTCGACCGGGTCGTGGTGGCGCTGTTCGCGGCGCTGGCGCGGGTGGCGGCCCGCCGCGCCCGGCCGCTGGAGCAGGCCGTGCGGGCCGAGCCGGGCACCTGACCGGCACAATCATCGGGTGCCGAAGGCGATCCCCACCGACGAGCAGATCCGTGCGCTGCACGAACGTCACGCGCCGAGCCAGGAGGCGTTCGACCTCGTCCACACGCACTGCGTGATCGTCTGTGCGGTGGCCGAGCAGCTGCTCGACGCGCACGGCGCGGGGGTGAACGCCGACCTGGTGCGGGCCGGCTGCCTGCTGCACGACATCGGCGTCTACCGCCTGTACGACGCGGCGGGCCAGCTCGACCACCGCTTCTACATCCGGCACGGCGTGCTCGGGTACGACCTGCTGCGCGAGGCCGGGCGGCCGGAGGTGCTGTGCCGGTTCTGCACGCACCACACGGGGGTCGGGCTCACGGGTGACGACGTGCTGCGGCAGGGGCTGCCGCTGCCGCCGGGCGACTACCTGGCCGACACCGCCGAGGAGCGCCTGGTGATGTACGCCGACAAGTTCCACAGCAAGAGCGACCCGCCGACGTTCGTCTCGGCGAGCACCTACACGGGCAAGGTCCGCCGGTTCGGCGAGGACAAGGCGGCCCTGTTCGCGGACATGGTGGCGCAGTACGGCGAGCCGGATCTGGCGGTGCTGGCGCGCCGCTTCGGGCACGCGCTGGGGTGAGGATCAGCCCGCCGAGCACATTGGAAGTATTCCGAAACTTTCGGAGCACCGTTCGCCCAGAACGATTGCCGTCTCGTGAGGACAGGCGCGGGCATATCCCCTGAACCTGCGATTGTTTGCCATCAGCGGTCGCCGATAGTTTCCGGAAGTCGTTGACATACACGCAACGAATTATGACGATGCATTCATCGACGAACCCGAGGGCCCTCCGGGCGTCGACGCCAAGACCGGTCTGCCCCCTGCGCCGCCGTGCGCCCGGATCGCGACGCCCGTCAGCGATCCGCGCCGCGCCGACGGCGTACCCACCCCTGGTCCCCGCCAGGCCCACGAACAGGGAGATTCAACATGCGCGACGCACCCGCCCGCCCACGCGGCCGGCACGGCCGCGGCAGGCTGCTCCTCGGCGCGGCCTGCGCCGCGGCGCTGGCCCTCACCGGAGTGCTGCCCGCGGTCACCGCCCACGCCGACACGACCGTCACCACGAACCAGACCGGCACCGACAACGGCTACTACTTCTCGTTCTGGAAGGACAGCGGCAACGTCTCCATGACCATGGGTGCGGGCGGCCAGTACAGCACCCAGTGGAGCAACGTCAACAACTTCGTCGCCGGCAAGGGCTGGAAGCCCGGCACCCGCCGGGCGGTGACCTACTCCGGCAGCTTCAACCCGTCCGGCAACGCATACCTGACGCTGTACGGCTGGACCCGCGGCCCGCTGATCGAGTACTACATCGTCGACAACTGGGGCACCTACCGGCCCACCGGCACGTTCATGGGCACCGTCACCAGCGACGGCGGCACCTACGACATCTACCGCACGCAGCGGGTCAACCAGCCCTCCATCGAGGGCACCGCGACGTTCTACCAGTACTGGAGCGTCCGGCAGCAGAAGCGGACCGGCGGCACCATCACGGCCGGCAACCACTTCGACGCGTGGGCGAGCAAGGGCATGAACCTGGGCAGCCACGACTACCAGATCCTGGCGACCGAGGGCTACCAGAGCAGCGGCAACTCGAACATCACCCTCGCCGAGGGCTCCGGCGGCGGTGGTGGAGGCGGAGGGGGCGGCAGCAGCGGCTGCACCGTCAGCGTCTCCCGGGCCGACGAGTGGTCCGACCGGTTCAACGTGAACCTCGCCGTCAGCGGCAGCAGCGACTGGACCGTGTCGATCGGCCTCAACGGCGGCCAGAGCCTGCAGAGCAGCTGGAACGCCTCCGTCACCGGCAGCACCGGCACGCTGACCGCCCGCCCGAACGGCTCGGGCAACAACTTCGGCATCACCCTCTACAAGAACGGCAACAACACCACCCCGACCGCGAGCTGCTCCGCGGCAGGCGGAGGCGGCGGCAACCCGACGCCCTCCCCCACGCCGACCGGCGGCGGTGGCGGCGGTTCGAGCTGCTCGGCCGGGTACGTCGGGCTGACGTTCGACGACGGGCCCAACACGGGCACGTCCAACCAGCTGATCAGCACGCTGCGGCAGTACAACGCGACCGCGACGATGTTCCCGACCGGCTCGAACGCGCAGGCCAGCGCGTCGCTGATGCAGGCCTACCGCAGCGCCGGGCTGCAGATCGGCAACCACAGCTGGGACCACCCGCACCTGGTCAACATGAGCGCCTCCGACATCCAGTCGCAGCTCACCCGCACCCAGCAGGCGATCCAGCAGACGGCCGGGGTCACCCCGAACCTGTTCCGGCCGCCGTACGGGGAGACGAACTCGACGCTGCAGTCGATCGAGTCCCAGCTCGGGCTGCGGGAGATCATCTGGGACGTCGACTCGCAGGACTGGAACAACGCCAGCGCCAGCTCGATCCGGCAGGCGGCGAGCCGGCTGACCAACGGGCAGATCATCCTGATGCACGACTGGCCGGCCAACACGGTCCAGGCGCTGCCGGGCATCCTGCAGGACCTGCAGGCGCGCAACCTCTGCACCGGCCACATCTCCGCCAGCACCGGCCGGGCGGTCGCCCCGTCCGGCTCTGGTGGCGGCGGTGGGGGCGGCGGCGGCAGCTGCACCGTCAGCGTCAGCCGGGCCGATGAGTGGTCCGACCGGTTCAACGTGAACCTGGCCGTTAGCGGCAGCAGCACCTGGACCGTCACCATCCGGCTCAACGGCAGCCAGAGCCTGCAGAGCAGCTGGAACGCCTCGGTCACCGGCAGCACCGGCACGCTGACCGCCCGCCCGAACGGCTCGGGCAACAACTTCGGCATCACCCTCTACAAGAACGGCAACACCACCACCCCGACCGCGACCTGCGCGGCGTCCTGAAAGAGCGGAGGGCCGGGAGCGGATGCTCCCGGCCCTCCGGCCTGTTCCGTGTGCGGTTACGGGATCAGCCGGCGGCAGCCGGGTTCACCACGCTGACGGTCAGCACGTTGCCCGACTGGGCGGTCACGGTCGCGGTCACGCCGTGGCCGGCGACCTTGACGCTGCCCTGCGGGTTGGCGGTGCTGTAGTACGCGTCCGGGTTGGCGTCGGCGAACGTCGCGATGCCGCCGTCGCCCGGCGCGCACGCCGCCAGCGTCTGCACCGTCTGCGACTTGCCGCTGCCGACCAGCGCCTCCTTGTGCAGGCACAGCTGCGCCACCGGCTGGATGCCGAAGGTCGCGTCGAACGGCTGGCGGCGGTTGCTGGGCCGGGTGCCGTCGGCGTACGCGAACGGCACGGGCCGGGCGTCCACCGGCAGCGACAGGCCGCTGCCCGGGTGCGCGGAGGTGTTGTTGTCCTCCATCGCGTGGTTGACGTACCACACCAGCATGCCGGGCTGGAACGAGAAGAACTCGACCTTGTTCGGCGCGCTGTAGGTGTAGCTGAACTGGTACGGGCCGGTCTGCAGGGTGCTGTCGTACCCGGTGTACTGGCGGTTCTCCAGCAGGTAGTACCGGTCGGCCGTGGTGGTCACGGTGCCGGTGGAACGCTGCCAGCGGCCCGTCGCGGTCCACTGGCCGGGCTGCTCGGCGTCGTCGGTGAGCACGGTCGTGTTGCCCGCCTTGACGACGACGTCGTCGATGAACGCGCCGGCGAAGTGCACGCCGCCGTCGGTCTGGTAGCGGAACCGGAACTGCGTCGCCGCGCCGCCCGCCGTGTACGAGTAGCGCAGCGTGGTCCACTTGCCGCTGGACGAGCCGGTGATCGGCTGACCCAGCTGCGACCACGTGGCGCCGCCGTTGGTCGAGTACTCGGCGTACAGGTAGTCGTAGCCCGCCTCGATGTCGTACCACGCCTTCGCGGTCAGGGTGATCTTCGCCGCGGCCGGCAGGGGGTGCGTCAGCGTCTCGTTGAGCTGGTCGGCACTGCCGGTCCACCAGGCGTACTGGCCCGAAGCGGGCGTCGTGTACGTGGTCGACGTGCTCGCCGGAGGCAGGTTCACCTTGATCGCCTGCGCGTTGGCGGCGGTGCCGTCCTGCGCCGGGTCCAGCTGGAACGTGCCGTTCTGGCCCAGCTCGACCTCGCGGTAGTCCAGCCAGCCGAGGAACAGCTTCTCCTCCGGGCCCATCAGGCCGGGGGTGGTGCCGATGCCCTCGCCCGCCGCCGCGCCGTGGCCCAGCCACGAGCCGGAGCTCATCAGGGTCCAGAACGCGGTGGTGTTCTCGCCGCCGTTGGTGTCGTAGTAGTCCGGCAGACCGAGGTCGTGGCCGAACTCGTGGGCGAAGACGCCCAGGCCGCCGTTCTCCGGCTCGGTGGTGTAGTCGCCCAGCCAGTAGTTCGAGTCGCCGATGCGAGCGCCGCCGGACAGGTTCGCCTGGCCGCCGACGCTCGGGCCGGTCAGCCCGAAGTCGGTCGGGTTGACGTACCAGCGGTGCGACCAGATGGCGTCCTCGCCCTGCGCGCCGCCGCCCGCGTCCTCGCCCTCACCGGCGTGCACGGCCTGGAAGTGGTCGATGTAGCCGTCCGGCTCGTCGAAGTTGCCGTCGCCGTCGAAGTCGTAGCGGTCCCAGACGTCGAACTGCGCCAGGTAGTCGTTGATCTGCGCGGTGCTCATGGTCGAGCTCGCGTGCTGGAACCAGGCGTTGCCGGTGTCCTGGATGAACGCCCACGAGCCGCCGTTGTCCTCGATGGCGTTGTCGCCGTAGTAGGAGGCGTTGTAGGGCACCTGCACCCAGTCGCTGACGGTGTTGGTCACCGAGTACTTACCCGACGACAGCGCCTCGTAGTAGCTCTTCATCGACTCGCCCGAGCCGTTGAACAGCTGCTCGTAGTGGGCGGAGTCGAAGTCGGCGGCCCAGACCGTCGAGTTGTCCGTGGTCCGGTCCGGCTGCGGGATCTCGTTGTGCAGCGGTCCGGGGGCGGTGCCGTAGCGGCCCACGCTCTGCGTGCCGAACTCGGACAGGATGGTGAAGATCTTGTCGGTCTTCTCGAACGCGACCTCGACGACGTTGTTGCTCTCGGCGTCGACGGTGACGTTGCCGTCGGCGTCCATCCGCGCCTTGCCGCGGGCGAGCAGGTCCAGCGCCGCCTTGCGCTTGCCGATCCACTGCTCGGTGCGCGGGCCGGGCCGGTTGTGGGGCCGGTGCGCGGCGGTGTCCACCGCGGCGCGGCCCGCGCCGGTGTCACCGGCGGGCGTCGCGCCGGCCGGCCACTGCAGGGCGGCGACGACCAGCGCCACACCTGCCGCACCGGCGGCAGCGGTGACGGTGAGCTTCCTCATGTGTTGGTCCCTCCCCGGGGCGGAAGAAGTAGAGCAGCATCGCTCCACCCCGCGGAGCCTCACACAGGACGGCTAGATGATCTCTCCACCGCCGGGCCGGGCTTCCGTGACACGGCTGTCACGGACGGCGCACACCGATGTCGGCCGCCGCCGACAGGCGCGCCTGCTCAGGCCGGGATGTCGTGCGCGCCGCGGCGGCCGGCCGGGACGATCCCCGGCTGCAGCGCGGCCCGCCGGGCGGCGGTGGCCGCACCGGCCGCGGCGAACAGGGCGACCAGGCCCCCGCCGAGCCAGCCCACCAGCAGCAGGACGACGGCCAGCAGCAGGGACGCGGCGGCCAGCGCGAAACCGAGCCGGGACGCGGCCCGCCTGCGGTACTCGACCGGCGCGCAGGCGTTGCCGGTGCTCAGACCGAAGACGAAACTCGGGTCGGCCGTCCGCGTCTGCGCGGCCAGGACCTCCAGACGGGCAAGCTCCTCCGGCTGCAGCGGCATCGTCCCCACCTCATTCGTGTGTCCGTGGCGACGTCCTACCCGCTCCTACACCCTTCTATGCCTCAGTGGGGCCTGCTGCGCCGTTTCGGCACGGATCGGAGGCGCACTGTTTGGCGGCGGCCTTCCTCCGGGTACGTCACAGGCATCGCGAACAGGAGGCAGAGATGACCGACCCGAACGATCCCGTGCAGCCCATACCGGCCCCGGAACCGCCGCAGCCGCCCGTGCCTCCGGCGCCGCCGTCGCCGACGCCCAGCCCGTCGCCGATCCCGCCGGTCCCGCCGCCGCCGATGTGACGCCTTGACGCCGGCGGCGCCCCCTACTCGGGGTTGCCGTCGGCGTCCCAGTGCCGCGCGGTCTCCATCCGGCCGAACTCGTCGGCGTGCATCTCGTACGCCAGGCGCCCGTTGGCGTGCCAGCGGCGCGACTCGCGGATGATGCCGAAGCGGTAGACGTTCTCCAGGCTCACCGAGCCGTCGTCGCGGAAGTTGCGCTCCGGGCCGTCCTGCACGCCGTCGCGGTAGCTGGTCTCGCCGAGCAGCACGCCGTCCTCGTCGGCCTCCACGGCGACGCCCGTGAACAACTGCCCCCCGTAGACGAGCCGGTCGTCGTCGTCGAAATCCGCCTCGTCGAGCGGCACCCGCATCGCGTACTCCTGCAAACTCATGGGAACGTCGTCTTCTTGCCGGGGATGGCGTCGACGCCGCCCAGGATACTGGTGCAGTTGGCGCAGCAGGCCGCCGAAGAACCCGCGCTGCCGCCGAACAGCCGCTTGTTGTCGACCGACATCTCCGCCAGGGCGTCGGGGCCGGTCGGCAGGCCCGCCTGCTCGCGCGCCCACAGCGCCTGGTTGGCCGAGGCGACCTCGGAGTGGGTGCCGGGGGTGTCCGGGTGCGGGAAGCCGCCGGTGTTGCCGTGGCCGTAGTCGTACTGGTTGGGGTTCGCCCGCGCTGAGGCGTCCATCCGGTTCAGCTGATCCTGCAGAGTGGGGTGCAGGTTCGTCGGCTGGGTGGTGCCCAGCGTGCGGTTGTCGGCCTCGAAGAACTGGCCGGTGCGGCGGTCGAACATGACCGAGTGCATCGCGCCCGTCTGCGCCTTGGTGAAGTCCTCGCTGACCCGGCGGCCGTCGGGCAGCCGGGTGCGGTCGCGCTGCAGCCGGCGGTAGAGGTCGTTGCGCTGCTGGGCGACCTCCTGGACGACGTCGTTGACCGGGCGCCCGTTGATGTGCGTGACCAGGCCGTCCGGGCCGCGCTGCAGGTTCAGCGTGCGCGGGTCGGGCAGGCCGTGACCGTGCCGCTGCAGCGACGGGGTGTTCACCACCGGCGGCTGCGGCGTGGGCCGCGGCCGGGGCGCCGGCACGTGCGGCGCCCCGCTGCCGGGTGGGTCCGCCTTGCGCAGGCCCTTCACGAAGCGCCCGAACAGCCCGCTGACCTTGCCGCTCATCCCGCCGGGAAACCTGTTGCGCCCGGCCATCAGGACATCGCCCCGCTGAGCACCTGGTCGATCGCCTTGTCGAGCAGGGCGTCGAGGATCCGCCGGGTGATCTCCCGGAAGATCGGGATCTCCAGCAGCGACGCGCCGAAGGTCACCGCGGCCGTCGCGATGGCCTGCGCGATCTGCACCGCGAGGATGACCAGCTGCGCGATCACGGCGATCTTCAGCGCGAGGATGATGCCCGCGCACACCATCAGGCCGCCGCCGATCAGCTCGGCGACCGTGGCCGCGTCGTTGATGTTGTTGACCGGGCTCTTGGCGGCCTGCCAGGCCTGCTCGAACGCGGCCGTTGTCTCGGAGATGTTCACCTCCCAGACGCTCTGCGCCTGGCTGGTGGCGTGGGCCGTCTCGCCGCGCATGGTGCCGGCGAAGTTCAGCCACGTCTGGCCCATCTGGAAGAGCTCTTCCTCGTCGCCGCGCGGCCACTCGAAGCCGAGGACGCTGAGCACGGAGACGAGCTCCCCCGGCAGCTGCATACCCATGTGTCAGCGCCTCCTACAGCGCGAGGTCCGGCACGTTCGCCGCGATCCGGTCGGTGCGGGCGGCGGTGGAGGTGTCGGTGGCGGTGTAGTCGTCGGCGGCGGTGCCGATGCGTTCGGCGTGCTCGTCGATCAGCTCCAGATTGGAGCCGAAACAGTCCATGAAGGCCGCGTAGATGCCCTGATAGCTGATGGCGATCAGCGAGCCGAGGTCGTCGTCGCCCCACGGCTCGCCGAAGCGCTCCAGCTCGCCGACGAACTTCGACAGCGCGTCGTCGGTGTCCTGGACCGACTGGCCGATGTTCAGCTTCGCCTGGCGCAGGCCCTCGGCGTCGACGTCGGTGTCGCGCATCAGGGCACCCGCCGCTCGAGCCGGTCCAGCAGGTTCTGGATGCCGTCGGTGTAGCGCTTCATCGCGGCCAGGCCCTGGTCCTGCAGCTCGGTCAGGCGCTCGCCGAGGGCCTGCTGGTCGATGGCGGCGACCGCGGCGGTGGCGTCGTCGACGCCGGTGCGGGCGGCCCAGGCGGTGTTGACGGCGGTGATGATCTCGCGGGCGAGCATCTTCTCGTCCATGCGCATCACGGCGGGGTCGAGGACCAGGCGGGTGAGCTTGCCGTCGGCGCCCATCTCGGCCTCGATGCGGCCGTCGAGCGCCTTGCCCACACCGGTCGCGGGTTGCGGGCCGTCGGCCGGGGGCGGCGCCGAGCGGAGGCGGTCCAGCTCGGCGCGTGTACCAGACAACAGATCATCGAAGTCGCGGACCATGCCAGCCTCCCCAGTACGGCGCAAATCCACTCCCTCCGCAACCTAACACATGCGTCCGATGTAGATCGATGATCGAACGCCGACCGAACGGCCATGGAGCGGGCGGGACGCGGCCGTTACAGTGCCGATCATGGACGCCCTCATCGTCTGCCTGTGGATCTGCGCCGCCGTCTGCGCGCTGACCTGGATCGCCTCGCTGGTCAGCGGGGAGCACTCGTGGGTCGACCGGATCTGGTCGATCGTGCCGGTCGTGTACGTGGGCGTGTTCGCCGCCGCGGCGGACTTCGCCGACACCCGCCTGAACGTGCTGGCGGTGCTGGTGCTGCTGTGGGGTGCGCGGCTGACGTTCAACTTCGCGCGGCGGGGCGGGTACGGGCCGGGCGGCGAGGACTACCGGTGGCCGATCCTGCGGGCGCGGCTGCCGCGCTGGGCGTTCGAGCTGTTCAACCTGCTGTTCATCACGGTGTACCAGAACCTCATCCTGCTGCTGATCAGCCTGCCGGCGTACACGGCACTGACCCACCCGGGCGGGTTCGGCGTGGTGGAGGTGGTGCTCGCGGTGGTGTTCCTGGGGCTGCTGGCCGGGGAGACCGTGGCCGACCAGCAGCAGTGGGACTTCCACCGGGGCAAGCACGCCGCGCTCGCGGCGGGCAAGGAGCCGCAGTCGCGGTTCATGCGCGCGGGGCTGTTCCGGTTCTCGCGGCACCCCAACTACTTCTTCGAGCAGGCGCAGTGGTGGGTGGTGTTCGGGTTCGGCGCCGCCGCGGCCGGGTCGGTGCTGCAGTGGACCATCGTCGGGCCGGTGCTGCTCACGCTGCTGTTCGTCGGCTCGACGATGTTCACCGAAAGCATCACCCGCTCCCGCTACCCGGAGTACGCGGACTACCAGGCGACCACCTCGCCGATCATCCCCTGGCCGCCGCGGCGCACGGCCTGACCGGGATGTGTGGGCAGACCTCCTCAGACCTCGACGTGCGCCGGCGGCTGCGCGGCTGATCGGGCGTGGTCGGCCCGGACGGCGGCCGGGCCGTCTTCCCGAGGCTGTGCGCGCCGGTGCAGCCGGGCCAGGCAGCCGAGCCCGACCAGGATGCAGAGCCAGGCGAACCACGAACCGGCGCCGGTGTAGACGGTGGACCGCGCCGCCACCGGCAGGTCGTAGGTGACCGTCGCGAAGCCCGATTCGCCGGTGCGGGCCTCGGCGAGCACCCGGCCCGCCGCGTCGCTGACGGTGAGCGCTCCGGTCCGGCCGCTGCGGACGATCGGCATGCCGTTCTCGACGCCGCGCATGACCGCCATCCTGCTGTGCAGCCACGCGTCCCGGCCGACGTCCCACGCCGGGACCAGCAGCAGCTGCGCGCCCCCGGCACGGTAGGCGCGGGCCAGCTCCGGGAAGTCGAGATCCTTGCAGATCGCCACGCCCCACGGCCGGCCGGGCACGAAGGCCGGCCCAGTCCCCTGCCGGTACGGCTCGGTGAAGAGCAGGTGCTGCTTGTGGTACGCGCTGACCGAGTCCGGGGTGACGATCTGGGCGGTGTTGTGCCCGTGGCGTACGGCGACGCCGAACGCGATCGTCGTCCCGCCCTCACGCGCCGCCGCGGCCAGCGCCTCGATCACCCCGTCCAGCTTCCCGGCGTCGGCGACCAGCACCGCCTCGGGCAGCACGACGGTCGTCGCCCCGGCGCGGGCCGCGGTGCGGATCTGCGCCAGGTAGCCGTCGAGCAGCGCGGTCCCGGCGGCAGTGGCGACGTCGAGGTGATCGCCGCGGCCGGGCTGGGCGATCACCGCGATCCGCTCGACCGGCCCGTCCACGGGCCGAGCCAGCTGGATCAGCCCGTACGCGGCGACAGCGGCCGAACCGATCGCGACGGCCACCACCGGCCGCCACCGCGCCGGGCCGCCGGATCCGGCCCGCACCGCCACCACGACCGCCGCCGGCACGGCCAGCAGCAGGAAGGTGACGCCGAGGTACGACGTCAGGGAGGCGACCTGGATCAGCGGCAGCACATCGGCCTGCGTGTACGCCAGGCTCCAGAACGCGCCGTCGGGGGACGCCGTCGCGAAGGCGTACTCGAGACCGACCCACAGCGCGGGCGGCGCGAGGACCGCAGCGGCGGGCCGCCCGCGCCGGACGAGCGCCCGGAACACGAGCACCGTGGCGGCGAACAGCCCGGCCGCCGCGAGCAGGATCGCCGCGGCCGCCGCCTTCGGCATGCCGATGTCGCCGGTGAGGTACGTCCACTGGTTGAGCTCGCCGGCCAGCCACGCCGCGAACGCCGCCGCGGCCGCGCCGAGCCACCCCAGCCGGACCGCGACGACGAGCACCGGGATGAGCGCGATCCAGGTCAGCCAGGGCAGCGGGTGCAGGCCCGTGCCGAAGTAGAGGGCGGTGCCGGAGGCGGCGGCGGCCAGACCGGCGGCCGCCCGCTCACGCGCTGATGCCATCGAACATCCTCTCCAGGGCGGAATGGCACAGCTGCCGGAACCCGTTCTCGTCCATGCCGATCCGGCCGCCGAGGTAGAGCTGGACGAAGCCGTGCAGCAGCGCGGCCACGGTGATCGCGACCTCCCATACGTCGTCGCGGCGGAAGACACCGTCGTCCATGCCGGCGGCGAGCTGCTCGGCCATCAGGTTCAGCGTCGGGGACCGCCTGGCCCGGAAGTCCTCGGGGAACATGCGCGCGTCCTCGCGCCGCTCGCCGAACAGGAACGCGTACAGCTTCGGCTCGCGCAGCGCGAAATCCAGGTAGTCGTCGACTCCGCCGCGCAGCCGCTCGACGGGGGTGCCCTGGTGGACGTTCGCCGACCACCGCTCGGCGATCTCGGCGAAGCAGGTGTCGGCGACGTGGCGCAGCAGCGCTTCGCGGTTGTCGAAGTGGCGGTAGATCGCCATCGGGGTGAGGCCTGCGGCCTGGGCGATGCGGCGCATCGAGACGGCCTCGGCGCCGTCGGCCGTCAGCATCTCGCGCGCGATGGCCACGATGCGGTCCCGGGTCGGCGGCGCGGTCTTGTCTACGCCGTATACATTCATGTCTACACCGTATACGTCGCCTCGGCGGGGCGTCAAAGCCGTCCCGCCGAGGCGACCGCATCAGGTGCCCGGCCGCTGTTCGGCGGCCTTGGACGGTCAGGAAGTCAGCCCGGCCGCCACGGCGGGGCGCACCGGGCGGCGGGAGCGCCAGATGAACCACTCGGCCACCGCCAGGTTGATCAGCCAGCCTGCAGCCATGGCGGCGAACCGGCCGAGCTCGTCCGGCGCCGTGCCCGCCACCGCCCACGGCAGGTGGGTGAACGCCTGGGTGCCCGCCGCGATCCCGAGCGCGTAGCCGCGCATCATCCACGCCCGGTGGGCGGTGAAGTCGCGCCGCCGCACGGCCGCGAACCCGAGCACGATGGACAGCGCCATCACGCTGCCCACGACCAGACGCAGCACCATCACCCCGGTGCCGTCCGGGGCCGGCACGTCGTAGGCGACGGCCATCCACATGCCGGACAGCGCGGCGGTCAGGCCGCACGGGATGAGCAGCCGCCCGGCGATCCGGTGCCAGCCGGGCCTGCGCCGCCGCAGCCCGGCGTCGAACTGGAACGCACCGAGCAGGCAGTAGACGGTGGCGCCGACGATGTGCAGCACCACGGGCACGGGCGAGTCGAAGAACCTGGCGTTGCCGTCGTCGACCGGGGCGCCGACGGCGAGCTGGGTCACCCGGAAGGCCCCGGCGATCACCGGGACCAGGCTCAGGGCGACGAGCGAGTACGGAACGAGGCGGGCACGTCTGGTCACGGGATCGATGGTGCGGTCGCGGCGCGCCGCATCCATCGGCCTTGAGGCCCGCGTTCGCGCGGCCCGGTCGGCCTTAAGTACTACGGCTTGCGGCCGGTCTCGTACGCCCAGATCGCCATCTCGACGCGGTTGCGCACGCCCAGCTTGGCCATGACGCTGGCCACGTGGGTCTTGACGGTGCTGAGGCTGATGAACAGCCCGGCGGCGATCTCGGTGTTGGTGTGCCCGGCGGCCACGGCGCGCAGCACCTGCTCCTCCCGTTCGGTCAGCGGCTCGAACGGCTGCCGGGGCACGGTGCCCGGCTCGCCCGCCGCGAACACGCTCAACAGCCGGGTGGTCACGCTGGGCGCGATCAGCGCGTCGCCCTGCGCGGCCGCGCGGACGGCCTGCCCGAGCAGCGCGGGCCCGGCGTCCTTGAGCAGGAACCCGCGCGCTCCGGCGCGCAGCGCCCCGTACACGTACTCGTCCAGGTCGAACGTGGTGATGACGACGACCGCGAGCGGCTGGGCGGCCTCGGGTCCGGCCAGGCGGCGGGTGGCGGCGATCCCGTCGAGCACCGGCATCCGCACGTCGAGCAGGCAGACGTCGGGGCGCAGCCGCTCGGCGAGCCGGACCGCCTCCAGGCCGTCTGCGGCGGTGGCCACGACGTCGATGTCGGGCTGCGCGTCGAGGATCATCGCCAGTCCGGTGCGGATGAGTTCCTGGTCGTCGGCGACCAGCACGCGGATGCTCATCGGGCCGGTCCGGCCAGGGGCAGCTCCACGGCCACGCTCCAGCCGCCGACGGGATCCGGCCCGGCCCGGAAGGCCCCGCCGAGCAGCTGCGCCCGCTCGCTCATCCCGGCCAGGCCGTAGCCCGCGCCGGTGTCGCGGGCTGGTGAGCCGTCGTCGCCGACGCGCAGGCGTACCGTCCGGTCGTCGACGCTGACCCGCACCTCGACCCGGGTCGCCTGCCGGGCGTGGCGCAGCGCGTTGGTCACCGACTCCTGCGCCATGCGGTAGAGCGCGCCGCCCAGCGGCGCCCGCACCGCGTCGAGGTCCCCGTCGACGTGCACGTCTACGGGCGGGCCGGAGCCGGCGGGGCGGGCCAGCCGGTGCACGTCGGCGGCGACGGGCCCGGGGTCGTAGGCGGCGGGGCCGTCGCGCAGCACGCGGACCATGGCTCGCATCTCGGCCAGCGCGCGCGAGGCCTCGGCCTCGATCAGTTTCAGCGCGTCGGTGGCGGCCTCGGGTCTGGCCGGTGCGGCGGCCAGGCCCGCCTGGGCGCGGATGGCGATCGCGGACACGTGGTGGGCGACGGTGTCGTGCAGGTCCCGGGCGAGCTGCGCCCGTTCGACCAGGCGCACCTGGTCGAGTTCGCGGGTGCGGGCGCGGATCCGGTAGCGGCGGGCCAGCCCGGCGGCGGCCAGCGCCGACACGACCGCCAGGCCGCCGATCGTGTCGGGGGTGGGGTCGTCGCCGGTGAGGGCGGTCAGGGCGAGGCCGGTGAGCATGGCGGCGGCGCCGAGCAGGATGTCGCGGCCGGCGCCCCACCGGAACAGCGAGTACGGCAGCAGGAGCAGGTAGGCCAGGGTGTACGTCTCGGGCACGGTGTCCTGGGTGAGCAGCGGGATCAGCGCCCCGGTGCCGAAGGAGACGAGCACCATGGGCAGCGGGTGCGCGCGCCGCCACCACAGGGTCGCGGTCAGTGCCGCGGTGACCAGCAGCGACGCGGCGGGCAGCTGGGGGCGCAGCAGGCCCTCGGCGGCGGTGAGGGCGAGCAGGGCGCCGATGAGCAGCAGGTCCCGGCGGCCGGGGCGCGGGACCGGCGCCGGGCGCGGCTCGCGCCAGAAGGACAGTCCGGGCACGACCCGATGGTACGAGCGGGCGGGGCGCGGCAGAACGGCCGAAGGTACGACCGTATTGTCCACTCCTCGCCCGCTCGGGGCGGTCAGCGGCCGACGGCCTTGCGGTAGCGCCACCGGGCCAGCGGCACGCAGACCGCGAGGATCACCGCGACCCAGGCGAGGGTGGCCGCCACCGGGTGGCGCAGCGGCCACGCCTCCGGCGGGGGCATGGCCGCGCTGACGTTGCCGAAGTGGACGCGGCAGGCCTGCACCACCGCCGAGACCGGGTTCCACTCGGCGGCGACCCGCAGGACGTGAGGCAGGTTGCCCGGGGCGACGAACGTGTTGGCCACGAACGTCAGCGGGAACACCGCCACGAAGCTGGCGTTGCTGAACACCTCCGGGTCGCGCACCGACAGCCCGATGACCGCCATCAGCCAGGACAGCGCGTAGGCGAACAGCAGCAGCAGCGCGTACGCGGCCAGGGCGTCCAGCGGCGAGGAGCGGATGCGCCAGCCTGCGAGCAGGCCGGTGAGCGTCATGACGATGACGACGATCACGCTGGTGACCAGGTCGCTGGCGGTGCGGCCGAGCAGGACCGCCGACGGGGACATCGGCAGCGAGCGGAAGCGGTCGACGATGCCGCGCTGCAGGTCCTGGGCCAGGCCGGTGCCGGTGATGGCCGAGCCGAACACGATGGTCTGGGTGAAGATGCCGGCCATCAGGTACTCGCGGTAGTCGACGCCGGGCACCTCGACGCCGCTGCCGAGCACGTATCCGAACAGCAGCACGAACATCACCGGCGCCACCGTGGCGGACACCAGCAGGTCCGGCACGCGCCGGATCTTGATCAGGTTGCGCCTGGCGATGACCAGGCCGTCGCCCAGCGGCTGGGGCAGGCTCACTTGTCCTCCCGCGCGGTGTGCCCGGTGAGGGCGAGGAACACGTCGTCGAGGGTCGGGCGGCGCAGCCCGATGTCGGTCACCGTCAGCGGCCCGCTCTGCAGGCGGTGCAGGGCGTCGCGCAGCGAGTCGGTGCCGTGGGCGACCGGGACCGTGACCGTGCGCGCCCGCGCGTCGACGACCAGCTCCCCCGTGGCCATGCCGCCGAGCAGGCCGGACGCGACGCCGATCTCGTCGGGCCGGGCGACGGTCAGCTCGACGCGTTCGCCGCCGACCTGGCGTTTGAGGTCGTCGGCGGTGCCGCGGGCGATGACCCTGCCGTGGTCGATGACGACGATGGCGTCGGCGAGCCGGTCCGCCTCCTCCAGGTACTGCGTGGTCAGCAGCAGCGTGCCGCCGCCCGCGACCAGCTCCTCCAGGACCTCCCACATGCCGAGGCGGCTGCGCGGGTCGAGCCCGGTGGTGGGCTCGTCGAGGAACAGCACCTTCGGGTCGGCGACCAGCGCACCGGCGAGGTCGAGGCGGCGGCGCATACCGCCGGACCAGCCTTTCACCACCCGGTCGGCGGCGTGCTCCAGGGCGAAGCGGGCCAGCAGCTCGCGGGCGCGCTCGCGGCTGTTACGGCGGCCGAGGCCGTACAGGCGGGCGATCATGTCGAGGTTCTCGAACCCGGTGAGGTCCTCGTCGACCGCCGCGTACTGCCCGGACAGCCCGATGACCCGGCGCACCGCCCTGGCCTGGGTGACGACGTCGAGCCCAGCGACGCGGGCCCGGCCGCCGTCGGGCGGCAGCAGGGTGCTGAGGATCCGGACGGCGGTGGTCTTGCCCGCGCCGTTCGGCCCCAGCAGGCCCAGCACGGTCCCTTCGGGGACCTGCAGGTCGAGGCCGTCCAGCGCGGGCACGCCCCGGTAGCGTTTGGTCAGCCCGGTGCAGTCGATCGCGAGGCTCACCGCGGCTCCTCGCGCTGCAGGCGGGCGGCGAGCACCTCGCCCACCGCCCGCAGCGGCTCGGGCCGGGTCATGTCCATGTGCCGGCAGGCGACCGGGTAGTCGCTGACGGCCCCGTCGACGTGCGGCCGCCACGCCTGGACGATCGGGCCGTCGGCCGGCTGGTCGTGCGCGGCGGTGAAGAACACGACGTCGCCGCGGAACCTGCCGGGCCGGTGCCGGCGGATGATCCGGGCGTTGTTCATCGCGGCCTCCAGCACCGCCTCCAGGGTCCGCCGGTCCTGGTAGGGGCGGCTGTCCACGTCCCGGGCCAGGTAGTCGAGCACCTCGGCGCGGCCGAAGGCACCCGACGGCGACGCGTCGGCGGGCTCGTACCCGAGGCCTTCGACCAGGGCCTGCAGGGTGTCGCGCTCGATCTCCTCGTCGTCGGTGTCGGGCAGCCGGTCGCCCGGGTAGGCGTCCATCATGGCCAGCAGCGCCACGTCCTCGCCGCGCCGCTGCAGCTCGATGGCGATGGCGTGGGCGGCGACGCCGCCGAAGGACCAGCCCATGAGGTGGTACGGCCCGGACGGCTGCACCCTGGTGATCGTCTCGACGTAGTCGGCGACCATGGCGCTCATGCTCTGCGGCATGGCGGCCGGTTCGGTGATCCCGCGCGCCTGCAGGCCGTAGACCGGCTGGCCGGGGGCCAGGTGGCGGGTCAGGCCCTGGTAGACCCAGCTGATGCCGACGGCCGGGTGCACGCAGAACAGCGGCGGGCGGGTGCCCTCGGCGCGCAGGGACAGCAGCACGTCGAACGCGGACCCGGCGAGGTCCTGGCTCATCCGGCTGAGGAACCCGGCCACGGTCGGCGCCTCGAACACCACCCTGATGTCGACCTTGTTGTCGAACGTCGACCGCACCCGCCGGATCAGCCGCGTGGCCAGCAGCGAGTGGCCGCCCAGCGCGAAGAAGTCGTCGTCGACGCCCACCTTCTCGACACCGAGGACCTCGGCGAACAGCGCGCAGAGCAGCTCCTCCTGCGGGGTGCGCGGCGCGCGGCCGGTGCTCGCGGTGGCCTCCGGCGCGGGCAGCGCCTTGCGGTTGACCTTGCCGGTCGGCCCGAGCGGCAGCGCGTCCAGCACGACGACGGCGGAGGGGACCATGTACTCGGGCAGCACCGCGGCTACCGCCTGCCGCACCGCGGCGGAGTCGGCGTCGCCGGTGACGTACCCGACCAGGCGCCGGTCGCCGGGCCGGTCCTCGCGGACCACGGCCGTGGCGTGCGGGACGCCCGCGGCCGCGGCCAGCGCCGCCTCGACCTCGCCCAGCTCGATCCGGAAGCCGCGCAGCTTGACCTGCTGGTCGGCGCGGCCGACGAACTGCAGCTCGCCGTCGGGACGCCAGTGGACGAGGTCGCCGGTGCGGTAGAGCCGCCCGCCGGGCTCGGCCGAGAACGGGTCGGCGACGAACCGTTCGGCGGTCAGCGTGGGACGGCGGTGGTAGCCGCGGGCCAGCTGCGCACCGGCGACGTACAGCTCGCCGGGCACGCCCACGGGCACCGGGCGCAGCCAGCGGTCCAGGACGTACAGGCGGGTGTTGCGCACGGGTGCGCCGATCGGCGGGGTGCTCTCCTCGCCCGGTTCGAGGGCGTCGCTGAAGGTGATGACCACGGTGGTCTCGGTGGGCCCGTACAGCTGGATCAGCCGCCGGCCGCCGCCCCACCGGGCGACCAGCTCGCCGGTGACCGACTCGCCACCGGACAGCAGGACGCGCAGGTGCGGCAGCGGAGTGTCCGGCATGCTGGCGATCGCGGCCGGGGAGATGAACGCGTGGGTGATGCGCTGCTCGGCGAGGAACTCCGCCAGCGGGGCGTCGGCCAGCGGGCCGGGCGGCGCGATGACCAGGGTGGCGCCGACGGGCAGCGCCATCACCATCTCCAGCAGCGAGGCGTCGAAGCTGACGGAGGCGAGCTGGGCGATCCGGTCGCCGGGGCGGGCGTCGCAGCGCTCGGCCTCGACGGCGGCGTAGTTGACGATGCCCCGGTGGGTGATCACGCTGCCCTTCGGCCGCCCGGTCGACCCGGAGGTGTAGATCATGTAAGCGGCGTGGGCGGGTGACACGTCGGCCGCCGGCGCGTGGTCCGGGTACGCCGCGGCCGGGTCGCCGTCGAGCAGCAGCCAGCCGTCGCCGTCCAGGCGGGACGCGATCTCCGCGGTGCTGACGGTGAGCACGGGCGCCGCGTCGTCGAGCATGTAGGTGAAACGGTCGCGCGGATAGGACGGGTCGAGCGGCACGTACGCGCCGCCTGCCTTGAGCACCGCGAGCAGCGCCACGATCATGTCGGCGGAGCGGGGCAGCACCAGCGCGACGAACTTCTCCGGCCCGACGCCGCGCTCGGCGAGCAGGTGGGCCAGCCGGTTGGCGCGGGTGTCCAGCTCGGCGTAGGTCAGGCTGGCGTCGCCCGTGGTGAGGGCGATCGCCTCAGGGGTGCGGGCGGCCTGCCGCGCGAAGGTCTCGTGCAGGGTCAGGCCGGTCTCGGGCTGCGCGGTGTCGTTGAAGCAGTGCAGCACCCGCTCGCGCTCGCCGTCGCCGAGCACGTCGATGCCGGCGATGCGCACCGACGGGTCGGCGACGAGGGCGGTGAGCACGCGCAGCAGCCGGCGGACGAGTTCGCGTACGGCGTCGGCGTCGAAGATGTCGGGCCGGTAGTCGACCCGCAGGTCGAGGTCCTCGCCGGGGGTGACCAGCAGCGACAGCGGGAAGTGGGCGCCGTCGGCGACGTGGATGTCCACCAGCCGCAGGCCCTCGGGCAGGTTGGCCATCTCCTTGTCGAGGGGGTAGCTCTCGAACGCCATGATCGTGTCGAACAGGTCGGGCGTGTCGACGAGGCGGTGGATGTCGGTCAGCCCGAGGTGGTGGTGCTCGGTGAGCGACGACTGCTCGTCCTGCACCCGCTGCAGGGTCTCCAGCAGGGGCCGGTCCGGGTCGAACACGACACGCACCGGCACCGTGTTGATCAGCAGGCCGACCATCGACTCGACGCCGGGCAGCTCCGGCGGGCGGCCGGACACCGCGGCGCCGAAGATGACGTCGTCGCGGCCGGTGAGCGTGGACAGCAGCGCCGCCCAGGCGCCCTGCACGACGGTGTTGACGGTCAGCCCGTGGGCGCGGGCCACCGTGGCGAGCTGGTCGCCGATGCCGTCGGGCAGGTTGACGTCGAGGCGCTGCACCGGCACGGGTTCCGAGCCGGCACCGGGCCCGACGACGTGCGTCGGCTCGTCGACGCCGGCCAGCGCGGCCTGCCACGCCGAGCGGGCCGCCGCCCGGTCGCGCCCGGCCAGCCAGGCCAGGTAGTCGGAGTAGGGCGGGGCGGGCGGCAGCACCGACTCGTCCCCGCCGGCGCGGTAGAGCACGAACAGCTCGCGCATCAGCAGCGGCATCGACCAGCCGTCGAGCAGGAGGTGGTGGTTGGACACGACCAGCCGCCAGCGGCGGGGGGCCAGGCGTACCACCAGGAAGCGCACCAGCGGGGGCCGGGCGACGTCGAAGCGGACCGCCCGGTCCCTGGTGACGACCCTGACCAGCTCGGCGTCGCGGTCGTCGACGGGCAGGCCGGACAGGTCGACCTCGCGCCATGGCAGGGCCACCTCGCGCTGGACCACCTGCACGGGTTCGCCGTCGGGCCGCTGCCGGAAGGCGGCGCGCAGGTTCGGGTGGCGGCGCAGCAGCGCGACGGCGGCAGCGCGCAGCCGGGCCGGGTCGAGGTCGCCGTCGAGGTCGATGGAGATCTGCACGGTGTAGACGTCGGGCCCGCTGTCGTCGAACAGCGCGTGGAACAGCAGCCCCTCCTGCATCGGGGACAGCGGCCAGACCGCGGCGAGCCCGGCGAAGTCCCGTTCGAGCTGCTCGATCTCGGCCTGGTCGACGCGGACCAGCGGCAGGTCGGACGGGGTGAGGCCACCGGCGTCGGGGCGGCCGGCGTGCGCGATGAGGCCCTGCAGCGCCTGCAGCCACAGCGCGGCCAGCTCCTGCGCCTCGTCCTCGCCCAGCAGGCGCGACGCCCAGGTCCACTCGGCGACCAGGACCGGGGTGTCGCCGCTGGTGCGGGCGTACACGTCGACGTTGACCAGGTGGCTGAGCGGGCGCGCCGGGTCGTCGGCGGCGCCGCCGAGGGTGTCCTGGTCGGCCTCCAGCCGCCAGCCCCCGGCGGCGGTGCCGGTGTCCAGGCGGCCGAGGTAGTTGAACGCGATGGACGGGCGCGCCGCGGCGGCCAGCTCCGGCGCGGCCGCAGGGTTCAGGTGGCGCAGCATGCCGTAGCCGATGCCGTTGTCCGGGACCTGCCGCAGCTGCTCCTTGACCGCCTTGACCGCCCGGCCGACCGATCCCCCGCCCGCGCAGACGTCGTCCCAGTCGACCGGCCCGGGGTCGAGCCGGACCGGGAACTGGCTGGTGAACCAGCCGACCGTGCGGGACACGTCGACCCCGGCCACGACGTCCTCGCGGCCGTGGCCCTCCAGTTCGAGGAACACCGACGTGCTCGGCGGCGCCCAGGGGCGCTGCGACAGCCATTGCGACACGGCCAGGGCGAGCCCGGTGAGCAGGATGTCGTTGACGCCGCCGTGGAACAGCGTGGGCAGCCGGGTGAGCAGGGTCTCCACGCCGTCGCCGGCCAGCCGGACGGTGACGTCGCCGGCGGTGCCGCCCACGTCCCGGGCCGGGTCGAGCTCGCCCCAGGCCGATGGCGCGTCGGTGACGACCTCGCGCCAGTACGCGAGTTCGGCGGTGCGCTCGGCGGCCGCCTCGGTCAGCTTGGCGGCCCACGTGCGCAGCGAGGTCGGCACGGGGGTGAGCAGCACGGGCTCGTCGGCGGCCAGGGCGCGCCAGGCGAGGGCCAGGTCCGGGATGAGGATGCGCCAGGACACCCCGTCGACGGCGACGTGGTGGGCGACGATGACCAGCAGGCCGGAGTCGGACTGCCCGGCGTCCAGCCATACCGCCTGGAACACCTGGCCGGTGGCGACCGACAGGCGCTGCCGGGCGGCGAGGGTGGCCTCGGTCACGGTGGTCGTGTTCGCGTCGGCCCGCCGCACGCAGGACGCCGCGGCGACCGAGCCGGGCTCGGTGATCTCCCACCGGCCGGTGGCGGTGTCCACACGCGACCGCAGCGCGTGGTGGGTGTCCAGCACTACCTGGACCGCTCCGGTCAGGTCGTCCAGGCGCATGCCGGCGGGCACCCGCACGACCACGGACTGGTAGACGGCGTCGGGCGGGCCGCCCGCCGCGAGCCAGCCGGCGACGATCGGGGTGGGCGTGACCTCGCCGACGCCCGCGCCCGGCGGCTCGCTCAGCGGCCGCTCGATCTCGGCGGTGACCGCCGCGAGCCCGGCGACCGTGCGGTGGCGGAAGACGTCGCGGGCGGTGAACACCAGGCCCGCGGCGCGGGCCCGGCTGACCAGCTGGATGGAGACGATGCTGTCGCCGCCGAGGTCGAAGAAGCTGTCGTCGACGCCGACTTCGCTCAGCCCGAGGACCTCGGCGAACAGCGCGCTGAGCAGGTGCTCCTTCTCGTCGCGCGGGCCGCGGCCGGCGGCGGCCGGGGCGGCGGAAGGAGCGGGCAGCGCGGCGCGGTCCACTTTGCCGCTGGAGTTGAGCGGCAGCTCGGCCAGCGTCACGACCACCGCGGGGATCATGTAGTCGGGCAGCAGGTCGCCGAGCGCGGCGCGCACGCCGGCCGGGTCGGCATCGCCGACCACGTAGCCGACCAGCCGGTTGTCGCGGGCGACGACCACTGCGCGGGAGACGCCGGGCACCGACTCCAGGGCGGTTTCGACCTCCCCCAGCTCGATCCGGAAGCCGCGGATCTTCACCTGGTCGTCGACCCGGCCGAGGTACTCCAGCTCGCCGTCGGCGCGCCAGCGGACCACGTCGCCGGTCCGGTACATGCGCGCGCCCGGCTCGGGGGCGTACGGGTCGGCGACGAAGCGGGCGGCGGTCAGGCCCGGCCGGGCGTGGTAGCCGCGCGCCAGCTGCACGCCGCCGAGGTACAGCTCGCCGGGCACGCCCGGCGGCACCGGCCGCAGCATGGCGTCGAGCGCGTACACGCGGGTGTTCCAGATGGGACGGCCGATCGGCACCGCGCCCGGCCCGATCTCCTCCCCCGGCGCGACGCGGTAGACCACGGACCCGACGGTGACCTCGGTCGGGCCGTACTCGTTGACCACCGCCGCGCCGGGGTGTCGCCGCCGCCAGGTGCTCAGCATGGTGCCGGTGAGCTGCTCACCGCCGACGACGAGATCGGCCGACGGGGAGAACGCCGACGGCAGCGCGTCCAGCAGTGCGAGGTGGCTCGGCGTGGCCTTGAGGAACGTGCAGGGGGTGCGGTCCAGCAGCTCCTCGACGGCCGGGTCCTCCTCCAGCGGCGCCAGCAGCACGGTGCCGCCGACGGTGAGCGGGGCGAACAGGCCGGTGACGGTGAGGTCGAAGGAGATGGGCGAGTGCAGTACGGCGACGCCGTGGGTGCCGGGGTAGGTGTCGGTGGAGTAGGCCAGGTAGTGGCGGGCCGAGCCGTGGCTGATGATCACGCCCTTGGGGCGGCCGGTGGAGCCGGAGGTGTAGATCATGTAGGCCGGGTGGTCGGGCAGCAGCGCCACGTCGAGGTCGGTGTCGTCGGCTTCGTCGACGCCGGGCAGGTCAGCGCTCTCCAGCACCAGCACGGGCGCGGCGTCGGTGAGCATGAAGTCGATGCGGTCCTTGGGGTAGGACGGGTCGACGGGCACGTAGGCGCCGCCGGCTTTGAGCACGGCCAGCAGCGCGACCATCAGGTCGACGTTGCGGGGCATCATCACCGCGACGAAGGACTCCGGTCCCACGCCGCGGTCGGCCAGGACCCGGGCGAGCCGGTTGGCGCGGGAGTTCAGCTCGGCGTAGGAGAGGAACTCCGCGCCGCAGACGGCCGCGACGGCGTGCGGGGTGCGGGCGGCCTGCTCCTGCACGGCCGCGACGATCGTGCCCGGCTCGTAGGGCCGGGCGGTGTCGTTGG
>NZ_BONF01000020.1 GCF_016862575.1 Catellatospora bangladeshensis
AGCAACATCGGCATGTTGATCGACACCTCGCGCAACGGCTGGGGCAACTGCGTGCAGACCCCGTGCCAGTCGATCCAGACCACCCGCCCGACCGCGGCCAGCACCTCCACCGTGCTGGACACCTACATCAACCAGTCGCGCATCGACCGCCGTATCCACCTCGGCAACTGGTGCAACCAGGCCGGTGCCGGCATGGGCGAGCGCCCGACCGCCGCGCCGCAGCCCGGCATCGACGCCTACGTGTGGATCAAGCCTCCGGGCGAGTCCGACGGGTCCAGCTCGCTGATCCCGAACGACGAGGGCAAGGGCTTCGACCGGATGTGCGACCCGACCTACGGCGGCAACGAGCGCAACGGCAACAGCATGTCCGGTGCGCTGGGCAACGCCCCGATCTCGGGCCAGTGGTTCTCGGCCCAGTTCCAGCAGCTGATGGCCAACGCCTACCCGGCGCTGTCCTGATCGGCTGAAGGCATGAAGAAGGGCGTTCCCCGCAGGGGGAACGCCCTTCCCTCGTCTCAGCCGGCCAGGCCGACCCGGTCGAGCACCCAGGCGTTGATGAACGCCTCCTCGCGCCAGGCGTCGTAGCGCCCGGACGGGCCGCCGTGCCCCGCCCCCATCTCGGTCTTGAGCAGGTAGTGCCCCTCCGGTGCGGTGTGCCGCAGCGCGGCGACCCACTTGGCCGGCTCGCTGTACCGCACCCGGGTGTCGTTGAGGCTGGTCACCGCGAGGATCGGCGGGTACTCCAGCGCCGCCACGTTCTCGTACGGCGAGTAGCCCTTCATGTACGCGTACACCTCGGGCGACTCCAGCGGGTTGCCCCACTCCTCCCACTCGGTCACCGTCAGCGGCAGGGACGGGTCGAGGATCGAGGAGAGCGGGTCCACGAACGGCACCTGCGCCACGATCCCGGCGAACGCGTCCGGGGCGAGGTTGGCCACCGCGCCCATCAGCAGCCCGCCCGCCGAGCCGCCGCGCGCGATGATCCGGTCCGCGCTGGACCAGCCGCTCTTGGCCAGGTGCCGGGCGCAGGCCACGAAGTCGGTGAAGGTGTTGCGCTTGTGCAGCAGCTTGCCCTCGTCGTACCAGCGCCGGCCCAGCTCGCCGCCGCCTCGCACGTGCGCCACCGCGAAGATGACGCCCCGCTCCAGCAGGGACAGCCGCGGGATGGAGAACCACGGGTCCATGCTCGACTCGTACGAGCCGTAGCCGTAGAGCACGCACGGCGCCGAGCCGTCCAGCGGCGTGCCCGCCTTGCACACGAGCGAGATCGGCACGCCGGTGTTGTCGTCGGCGGTGGCCCACACCCGGTGCTGCTCGTAGCGCGCCGGGTCGAAGGCGACGCCGTCCGGGCCGGGCAGCACCGGCTTGCGCTTGCGCAGCAGCAGCTCGCCGGTGGCGACCACGTAGTCGAACACCGAGTCCGGCGTGACCAGCGAGGTGTACGTGAGCCGGAGCTGGTCGGCCTGGTAATCCGGGTTGCCGGACAGGCCCACCGTGTAGAGCGGCTCGGGGAAGGTGATGTCGCGCGGCTTCGAGGTCGGCTCCCCCACGATCGGGTAGAGGCGCAGGCCGGTGAGGCCGTCGCGGCGCAGCGACACCACGAACAGGTCGGCGAAGGCGTCCACGCCTTCCAGGCGTACGCCGGGGGTGTGCCCGATCAGCTCGCGCCAGTCGGCCGGGGCGTCCACGGACGCCTCGGCCAGCGTGAAGTCCTCGGCGTCGCGGTTGTGCAGGATCAGCAGCCGGTCGCCCTGCGGCTCGACGGCGTACTCCAGGCCCTGCTCGCGCGGCGCGACCACGCGCGGAGCGGCGGTCGGGTCGTCGGCCGGGATCAGCCAGACCTCGCTGGTCACCTTGCTGTGGATGTCGATCTGCAGGAAGCGCTGGGAGCGGCTCAGCTCGACGCCCATCCAGAAGCGCTCGTCGGCCTCCTCCAGCACCAGCGCGTCCTCGCCGGTGGCGCCGACCTCGTGCCGCCACACCTTGTGCGGCCGCCAGGCTTCGTCCACGGTCAGGTAGAACAGCTGCGACCCGTCCAGCGACCAGGCGCTGCCGTAGAACGCGCCCTCGATCCGGTCGGGCAGGATCTCGCCGGTGGCCAGGTCCTTGATCTGGAGGGTGAAGCGCTCCTCGCCGGTGAAGTCGGTGGAGAAGGCGAGCAGCCGCCCGTCGGGGCTCACGTCCAGCGTGCCCAGCGAGAAGAAGTCGTGCCCGGCGGCCAGCTCGTTGCCGTCGAGCAGGATCTCCTCACCGGGCAGCGGCGCGCCGTCGCCGGGCGCGGGCGGGGCGGTCTCGCCCGCCGCCACGGCGCGGCGGCACTGGATGCCGTACTGCTTGCCGGCCTCGGTGCGGGCGTAGTACCAGTAGGCGCCCTTGCGTACGGGCACCGACAGGTCGGTCTCCTGCGTGCGGCCCTTGATCTCGCCGAACAGGGTCTCGCGCAGGCCCGCCAGGTGGGCCGTGGCGCGCTCGGTCCAGGCGTTCTCGGCCTCCAGGTAGGCGGTGACCGCCGGATCGTCCTTCTGCTCCAGCCAGGCGTACTCGTCGAGGACAGAGTCGCCGTGGTGGGTGCGTGTGCTCGCGATCCGCTGTGCGACAGGAGCGGTGGCCGGCCCGCTGGGAAGATCGGAAGTCATGGCGGTAACGCTACCGAAAGAGCGGGTATCGGGGCACCGATGATTGCCGCAAGCGAAATCGGTGGGGTACGATCGAACACATGTACTAATCCGCCGGTTCGGTTCAGGCGCTGATCTCGCGTTTGTGCGCTGCGTGAAGATTTCTCTCGCACGGGTCGCCAGCCCGCGTGCATGCGAGGTGAACTGTTGTCAGGAGCGGCACCTCCATTCGGGTTGGAGCAGGGGATGACGGCACCGGTGCGCGAGGAATCCGAGCTGGACGAGCTGCGGCTCGGCTGTCCGGTGCGTCCTTCCGGCCCGCGGGACCGGGTCGACGGGGCTCGGGTGCGCTGGGTGGCCACCCCGCGCGACCTTGGCGAGGCCGCCTCGCTGATGGCGCGGGCGCACGAGCTGGGCCTCACGGTGCTGCCGCGCGGCGGCGGCTCCAAGATCACCTGGCTCGATCCGCCCGCCGTCATCGACCTGCTCGTCGACCTCGCCGACCTGGCCGAGATCCGCTACGACGAGCGCACCGAGCTGCTCACCGTCGGGGCCGGGGCCGGGGTCGCCGTGGCGCAGGACGTGCTCGCCCGCGCGGGCCGGCGGCTCGCGCTGGACCCGCCGTCGCCGCGGGCCACCTTCGGCGGGGTGCTGGCCGCGGCCGAGTTCGGCCCGCTGACCCACCTCTACGGTCCGCCCGCGGTCCAGGTCGTGGACGCGACCGTGGTGCTGCCCGACGGCACCGTGACCACCGTCGCCGACCGGGCCAAGCTGCTCGGCTCCGGCATCTACGATCTGCGCTGGACCCACCCCGGCGCGCCGCACCAGGCCAGCCTGGTGGTCGAGGCCACCCTGCGGACCTACCCGCAGCCACCCGCCGCGGCGTGGGTGGTCTGCCCGGTGCTGCAGCCGCTGCAGGTGGCCACACTGCGCGACGACGTGCTCTCGGCCAACCTGGCGCCCGCCGCGATCGAGCTGGACATGCCGGGCGTGCGCCGCACCGCCCAGGCCGGCGGGCGGCGGGACGCGACCGGGGTGCTGGCCGTGCTGCTGGAGGGGTCGACGATCAGCCTCGCCGACCGGGCCCGGCTGCTGGTGCACCGGCTGGGCGGCCACGCCTACCTGACCTCCCACGCCCCGGCCTGGTGGGGGCGCTACCCGTTCCGCCCCGACGAGGTCGCGGTGCGGCTCTACGCGCCCTCGGGCGACCTGCACTCGGTCTGCTACGCGCTGGTCGACGCGGTCGGCTCGCCGGTGCCGGTGCGCGGCAGCATCGGCGTGGGCCAGGCGTGGGCCGCGGTGCCCGCCGACCTGCCGCCCGGCCGCCTGATCGCCGTGCTGGAGACGTTGCGGGAGGTGCTGCTGGCGCGCAGCGGCTCCGCTGTGGTGCAGGCCGCCCCGCCGCACCTGCGTGAGCTGCTCGCGCCGTACCGCGTGCCATAATTCGTAACGCTGTGATCGAGACTGACGAGCCGGCTGAGCGCCCCGCGCGGTACCCGGCAGAAGCACCCGCCTCCCAGGCCCTCTTCGACCGGGCGGCGGCCATCGTCCCCGGCGGCGTGAACTCGCCCGTCCGGGCGTTCCGCGCTGTGGGCGGCACCCCACGTTTCATGGTCCGCGGCGAGGGCCCCTGGCTCTTCGACGCGGACGGCCGCCGGTATGCGGACCTCGTCTGCTCCTGGGGCCCGCTGCTGCTCGGCCACGCCCACCCCGAGGTCGTCGCCGCCATCCAGGACGCCGCGAGCCGGGGCACCAGCTTCGGCACCCCGACGCCGGGTGAGGTCGAGCTGGCCGAGGAGCTGGTCGCGCGCACCGCCGCCGAGCAGATCCGGCTGGTCAACTCCGGCACCGAGGCGACCATGTCGGCGATCCGGCTGGCACGCGGGTACACCGGGCGCTCGAAGATCGTAAAGTTCGCCGGCTGCTACCACGGGCACGTGGACGCGCTGCTGGCGGCGGCCGGATCCGGCGTGGCCACGCTCGCCCTGCCCGACTCGCCCGGCGTCACCGGCGCGGGCGCGTCCGAGACCATCGTGCTGCCGTACAACGACCTGGCCGCGGTCGAGCAGGCGTTCGCCGCGCACGGCGCGGACATCGCCGCGATCATCACCGAGGCCGCCGCGGGCAACATGGGCGTGGTCGCCCCGCTGCCCGGCTTCAACGCGGGCCTGGCCGAGCTGGCCCACCGCGACGGCGCGCTGCTCATCATGGACGAGGTGATGACCGGGTTCCGGGTGTCGCGCAGCGGCTGGCAGGGCCTGGAGCCGGTGGACGCCGACCTGTGGACCTTCGGCAAGGTGATGGGCGGCGGCCTGCCCGCTGCGGCGTTCGGCGGCCGCGCCGACGTGATGTCCCGGCTGGCTCCGGCCGGCCCGGTCTACCAGGCGGGCACCCTGTCCGGTAACCCGCTGGCCTGTGCGGCGGGCCTGGCCACGCTGCGGCTGGCCGACGACGCCGTGTACGCGCGGCTCGACGCCACCGCGGCCACGATCAGCGGCCTGGCCGTGAAGGCGCTGGCCGAGGCGGGGGTGCCGCACCGGCTCGCCACCGCGGGCAGCATGTTCTCCATCTTCTTCACCGACGCCGAGGTACGCGACTACGACGGCGCCCGGCAGCAGAACGTGGCCGCCTTCAAGGCGTTCTTCCACAGCATGCTGGCCCAGGGCGTCTACCTGCCGCCCAGCGCGTACGAGTCGTGGTTCGTCTCGGCCGCCATCGACGACGAGGCCCTGGAGCACATCGCCGCAGCCCTGCCCGGCGCGGCCCGCGCGGCGGCGCAAGAGTCATGAGGACGGTCGTTCACCTGCTCCGGCATGGTGAGGTGCACAACCCGGACAAGGTGCTGTACGGGCGGCTGCCGGGGTTCCAGCTCAGCGGGCTGGGACAGCAGATGGCGAAGGCGGCCGCCACCGCGCTGGCCGAGCGGGACATCACCTACCTGGTGTCCAGCCCGCTGGAGCGGGCGCAGCTGACCGCCCAGCCGTTCGCCGAGCAGCTCGGCCTGCCGGTGCACCTCGATCCGAACCTGATCGAGAGCGGGAACTACTTCGAGGGCATGCGGGTCACCGCCGGTGACAACGCGCTACGTGATCCGCGCCACTGGTGGGTGCTGCGCAACCCGCTCAAGCCGAGCTGGGGTGAGCCCTACCGGCTGATCGCCGCCCGGATGATCCTCGCCCTGCACGCCGCCCGCGAGCACGCGCGCGGCCACGAGGCGGTGGCGGTCTCGCACCAGCTTCCGATCTGGACCCTGCGCTGCGCGCTGGAGGGCCGGCGGCTGTGGCACGACCCGCGCCGCCGCCAGTGCGGCCTGGCCAGCCTGACCTCGTTCGTCTTCGAGGGTGATCAGTTGGCGCAGATCACATACTCCGAGCCGGCAGCCCACCTGGGACCCGGGACCGGGCTCGGGGCATGATGGGGCGCGTGACATCGCGCCCCCGCCCCCACGCCCGCCGCGCCGTGCTGGCGTTCGCCGTGGCCGGGCTGGCCACCACCGCGCTCGCCGCGTGCGGCGCGGACGAGAAGCCGCCCGCCGTCGGTGACGTGCTGCGCTTCCAGCCCACCCAGCGCAAGGCCGCCCCCGCCGTCACCGGCGAGCTGCTGGACGGCGGCTCGTACGACCTGGCCGCCCAGCGCGGCACCGTGGTCGTGGTCAACTTCTGGGCGAGCTGGTGCGCGCCGTGCCGGCTGGAGGCCGCCGACCTGGAGCAGGTCGCCAAGGACACGGCCGGCCTGGGCGTGACCTTCCTGGGCATCAACAACCGCGACGACCGGGACAAGGCCAAGGCGTTCACAGCCGCCCGCAACTCGTACCCGAGCATCTTCGACCCGGGCGGCCGGGTCGCCCTGGGCTTCACCGACATGCCCCCCGTGTCCACCCCCGCCACGCTGATCATCGACCGGCAGGGCCGGGTCGCCGCGGTGGTGCGTAAGGCGACCAACATCGCCGAGCTCGGCCCGATCGTGCGCGAGATCGCCGCGGAACAGGCCGGCTGATGCGCCCGGTGGACGCCTGATGGGCACCGACTTCGTCGCCGTGGTCAACGGCGGCCCGCTGGTGCTGGCCGTGGCCGTGGCGACGCTCGCCGGGCTGGTCAGCTTCCTGTCGCCGTGCGTGCTGCCGCTGGTGCCCGGCTACCTGTCGTACGTCACCGGCCTGGTCGGCGCCGACCTCGACGCCACCCTCGGCGACGACCGCAGCGGCCTGGGCCGGGCCCGGCGCGGCCGGGTGCTGGCCGGGGTGCTGCTGTTCATCGCCGGGTTCGCCGCCGTCTTCCTCACCACGACCATCCTGGTCGCGCAGGTCGGCCGGGTGCTGCTCACCCACGAGCGGGTGCTGCAGACCGTCGTCGGCGGGCTGATCGTGCTGTTCGGGCTGGCGTTCCTCGGCGTGGTGCCGGGGCTGGACAGCGAGCGGCGGATCCAGAAGCTGCCCCAGGCCGGGCTGTGGGGCGCGCCCGTGTTCGGCGCGGTGTTCGCGCTGAGCTGGATGCCGTGCCTGTCGCCGACGCTGGGCGCGGTCGGCTCGCTCGCCCTGGTGTACGGCGACACCGGCCGCGCCGTCGTGCTCGGCCTGGCCTACTGCCTCGGCATCGGGCTGCCCTTCCTCGCGCTCGGCCTCGGCATGCGCAAGCTCGGCGGGGTGGTCGGCTTCATCCGGCGCAACTCGCGCTGGGTCACCCGGTTCGGCGGCGCGCTGCTGATCGTCGTCGGCCTCGCCCTGATCACCGGCGGCTGGAACGACTTCGTGATCTGGCTCCAGGTCACCTTCGGCGTCGGGTCGGTGGCGATATGAGCCGTCCGGAGAGCACCCGGCGGGCCCGCGCGAGCTCGCCGGGCGGGACGGCCGGGAGGCAGCCATGACCGTGTCCGAACTCGCCGTCGAGCAGCCGCCCGCGGGCGGGCAGCCGCCGGGACGGCGTACCCCCGGGATCCTCTCCGCCGCGTGGGCCGCGGCGCGCAACGGATGGCGGCAGCTCACCAGCATGCGCACCGCGCTGGTGCTGCTGTTCCTGCTGGCCGTGGCAGCGATCCCGGGCTCGATCCTGCCGCAGCGCTCGGTCAAGGTCGAGGACGTGCAGCGGTACTACGCCGCCAACCCCGGCCTGGCCCCGATCGTGGACCGGCTGTGGGGCTTCGACGTGTACGCCTCGCCCTGGTTCGCCGCGATCTACCTGCTGCTGTTCACGTCGCTGATCGGCTGCGTCACCCCGCGCCTGGCCGACCACGTCCGGGCCATGCGCACCCCGCCGCCGGACGCGCCGAAGAACCTGCACCGCCTCCCGCAGCACGCCGAGCTGGCCACGGCGGTCGACGCGGCCGCGGCGAAGGCGGCGCTGCGCGGCTGGCGCACCGTGCGCCGCGAGCAGGCCGACGGCACGGTCACCCTGGCCGCCGAGAAGGGCTTCCTGAAGGAGACCGGCAACCTGCTGTTCCACAGCTCGCTGCTGGTCATCCTGATCGGCGTCGGGCTCGGCTCGCAGTGGGGCTGGCACGCCGGGCGGCTCATCGTCGCCGGGCCGGAGCAGGTCTTCTGCAACACCGTGCAGCAGTACGACGACTTCGGGCTCGGCCCGCGCATCGACGCGGGCGACCTGCCCGGCTTCTGCCTGGAGCTGACGGACTTCCGCGCCGAGTTCCACGACAACGGCATGCCGATCTCCTTCGAGGCGGACGTGGCCGTCAGCGACGCCGCACACGGCGACCTCGGGCGGCGCTCGTTCCAGGTGAACCACCCGCTGCGCCTGGACGGCGCGAACGTGTACCTGCTCGGGCACGGGTACGCCCCGGTGCTGCGCTACACCGACGCGGCCGGGGTCACCCAGGAGACGGTGGTCCCGTTCCCGTTCACGGATCCGACGCTGACCAGCTCCGGCGTGGCCGCGTTCCCGGACGCCAACGGCAGCGACAAGGCGAAGCAGATGGCCTTCGAGGGCCTCTACCTGCCGACCGCGAACCAGGCCCCGTACATCACCTCCGAGCACCCCGAGGAGCGCAACCCGGCGCTCATGCTGACCGCGTACCGCGGCGACCTCGGGCTCGACGCGGGCATCCCCAGCTCGGTGTACGAGCTGGACCAGCGGCAGATCGAGACCGGCCGGCTCAAGCGCTACGGCGAGGCCAAGCTGCTCCGGCCCGGCGAGACCTGGACCCTGGAGGACGGCAGCCGGCTCCAGTTCCTCGGCACCCGGCAGTGGATCACGGTGTCCATCCGGCACGACCCGGGAGAGCCGATCGTGCTGACCGGCGCGGTGCTGCTGCTGGCGGGCCTGCCCCTGTCGCTGTACGGCCGCCGCCGCCGGGTCTGGCTGCGGCTGCACCCGGACGGGCGCGCCGAGGCGGGCGGCCTGCCGCGCACCGAGTACCCCGGCTTCGAAGACGAGTTCCGCTCCCTGGTGGAAAGGTGGCAACGGTAGTGGCAGCACTCTCCGACAACCTCATGGTCTGCACGGTGCTGGTGTACCTGGTCGCGATGCTGCTGCACGCCGCCGAGTACGCCTTCGGCGACCGCGGCCGGATCGGCTCCGCGGCGACGGCGCCCGCCGCCGAGCGCGAGAAGGAGCTGGTCGGCGCCGGTGCCCCGGTCGTCGCGAAGTCCTCGCACGGCGGCTACGCGGCACCGGACGTCATCGAGTCCGGCGGCGACCGGCCGTCGTGGGCGAGCCGGCTCGGCTTCCTCGCGGTCGTCGCGACGGTCCTCGGGGCCCTCGCGCACTTGGGCAGCGTGGTGACCCGCGGGCTGGCCGCCGAGCGGCTGCCGTTCGGCAACATGTACGAGTTCGTCATGGCGATCACGCTGCTCGGCGTGGTGGTCTGGCTGGTCACCGTGCTCCTGCAGCAGCAGGTGCGCCACGTCGGCCTGTTCGTGATGCTGTTCGAGGTGCTGCTGGTCGGCGTGGCCGGCATGGTGCTGTACACCCCGGTCGGGCCGCTGGTGCCGGCGCTGGACTCGTACTGGTTCGCCATCCACATCGGCGCGGTGGCCACCTCGTCCAGCCTGTTCATGATCGGCGGCGCTGCCTCGATCATGTTCCTGGTGCGCGCCGGCTACGACCGGGGCAAGCGCGGCTTCCTGTACGCCTTCGGCGGCCGCCTGGCCAACGCCGAGGCGGTGGAGCGGCTCAGCTTCCGGCTGCACGCGTTCGCGTTCCCGATCTGGACCTTCGGCGTCACCGCGGGCGCCATCTGGGCCGAGGTCGCCTGGGGCCGCTACTGGGGCTGGGACCCGAAGGAGGTCTGGGCCTTCATCTCCTGGGTCGTCTACGCCGGCTACCTGCACGCCCGCGCCACGCCCAGCATCAAGCGCACCACCGCCGCCTGGATCGCCGTCATCGGCTTCCTGACGATGCTGATGAACCTGTTCGGCGTCAACATCTTCTTCACCGGCCTCCACTCCTACGGCGGCGTCTAGAGCAAAGGAAGGGCACCTTCTTAACGCTATGCGTAGAGGAAGGTGCCCTTCTTAACGCCTGCGGGAAGCCGGTCACCAGAGGCGGTCGATGACGCCGGGGTACAGGGCGACCCGGGTGCTGGGGAAGGTGTGGGCGTGGGCGCGGGCCGTCGCGGTGAAGAACGCGGCCACGGTCACCTTGTCGAAGCGGTCGGACGGGAACGGGTCCTCAGGCGTGCCGCCGACCAGCACCGTGCCGGGCAGGTGTCGCCAGCCGGCGCTCTCGTAGAAGGTGCGCAGGCCGCTGTCACAGGTGAAGATGCCGAGGTCCGCGCCGCTCCGCTCGATCGCCTCGCGTGCCGCGGCGACCAGGTGACGGCCGTGACCCCGGCCGCGGAGCCTGCTCGCGGTGACCACCCGGCTCAGGCCGCGAGCCTGGAAACGCTGCCTCGCGTGGGTGATCTCCTTGGTCAGGATGTCGAGACTCGCGACTACCGTGCCCTTGTCGTCGACGAGCAGCATGGCGATCGGCGCCAGCGCCGGGTCGTGCCACTGGCCGGCGTCGTCATCCTCGCCGTGCCCGTCACTCTCGTGCCCGTCACGCTCGTGCCCGTCACTCTCGTGCCTGGCAACCTCGTCGCTCGGCCAGGCCTCCTCCTGCAGCGCGAGCGCTTGGCGGCGCAGCGCGGCGGGGGTGTCCCGCTCGGCGAAGGTCACGATCCGCATGGCGCAGCAGCTTAACCCCGGTCCCTGTCCCTGGGCAGGGCCCTGTCCCTCGGCCGGGCGCGGTCGGACATGCGACGGCGCCGCCGGGGCCGCTCCCGGTGCCCGCTGCCGGGCGAGCGGCGTTCTGCTGGCAAGATCGCGAGTTCGTGTCCAAACCTGAGGTCAGGCTGCACTTCTGGACACGAAACCGCGATCATGACCGCGCCTGCCGTGGCGCGGCCCTCCCCAGGAGTTAAGAAGGTGCCCTTCCTTTCAGCAGGTGGTGGTGGTCCAGGTGGTGTAGGGGTGCTGCCAGGTGAGGCAGTACGTGGCGAAGGCGGCGCCGGGGTCGGTGGGGACGTCGGCGTTCCAGGGGCGCAGGGGGGCGTCGGGGGCGGATTTGAGGGCGACGTCGGAGACGGTCAGGGGTGGGATGGTGAGGGCGCCGGGGTGGACGGGGTCGGCGTGGACCTCGACGTACTGCTCGATCTGGGCCTGGCCGGTGAGCGGGAGCGGGCGGCTGGTGAGCAGGTGCCAGGTGTCGCCCCACCACAGCCAGGCCTGCCAGGCGGGGCTCGCGCCGGTGGACTCGGTCTGCAGGTGCAGCCACAGCCGGTCGCCCGGCCTGACGTCGTACTGGTCGTAGAAGGCCCACGCGCGGGTCGCCGTGTCGTACGTGTAGACCCGCTGGCGCCCCGTGCCCGACCAGCCGGTCTCGGTCCAGCCGACCTCCAGCCAGGCCGCGCCGTCGCCGGTCTTGGCCATGAAACGCGCGGCGACGAAGTCGTACGTGCCGGGCCGCACCGCCACGTCGCCGACCTCGATCCGCCCGAGCACCCCGGACCAGCGCCCGCGGGTGGTCGCGCCGAGGTGGTGGTAGCCGGGGCTGGGCACCGCCGCGGTGACGGGCTGCACGACGGTCGCGTGCGAGCGGCACGTGCCGGGTGCGTGCAGGCTGGGCGGGCCGCTGGGCGCGGTGACGGAGGCGGGACGCCCAACGGGGCAGTCGGGCATGGCGTCGGCGTGGGCGGGGGCGCAGCCTGCGGTGAGGGCGAGCAGCACGACCGCCGCGAGGCGGGCGAGGCGGGGGTTCACATCCCGGTCAACCGGCCGCGACGGGCGCGGGTGACGATGCCGTACGCCGCACCGCGTCGCCCCTCCCCGGCGGGGTGACGGCACGGATGCGAGGATGCCTGCATGGCGGCACCGCGTTTCCCCTTCGACGACCTGCAGGGCTTCCTCGGCGCGCTGGAGCGGGCCGGCGAGCTGCACCGGGTCAAGGTCCCCGTCGATCCCACGCTGGAGATCAGCGAGATCGTCACCCGTACGGTGCGGGCCAAGGGCCCCGCGCTGCTGTTCGAGAAGCCGACGCGCGGCATGATGCCGCTGGCGATCAACATCTTCGGCAGCGACCGCCGGATGGCGATGGCGCTGGGCGTCGACGACTTCGACGAGATCGGTGCGCGCATCGGCGAGCTGGCCAAGCCGGAGCTGCCGCAGGGCTTCAGCGGCATGATGGACGGCCTCGGCAAGATCATGCAGCTCAAGTCGCTGCCCCCGAAGCGGGTCAAGAGCGCGCCCTGCCAGGAGGTCGTGCTCAAGGGCGCCGAGGTCGACCTGAACATGCTGCCCGGACTGCAGATGTGGCCGGGGGACGGCGGGATCTACCACAACTACGGGTTGACCCATACCAAGCACCCGGAAACCGGGAAGCGCAATCTGGGTCTCTACCGGCTGCAGCAGCACTCGCACAACACGATCGGCATGCACTGGCAGATCCACAAGGACTCGACGGCGCACCACGCGGTGGCCGAGCGGCGCGGCGAGCGCCTGCCGGTCGCGGTCGCGTTCGGTGCCGACCCGGTGGTGTCCTACTCGGCGAGCGCTCCGCTGCCCGGTGACATCGACGAGTACCTGTTCGCCGGGTTCCTGCGCGGGGAGCGGGTGGAGCTGGTCGACTGCCTGACCGTGCCGCTGCAGGTGCCCGCCAACGCCAACATCATCCTGGAGGGGTGGGTCGAGCCGGGCGAGCGGCTGCCGGAGGGCCCGTTCGGCGACCACACCGGCTTCTACACGCCGGTCGAGCCGTTCCCGGTGATGCACGTCGAGGCGATCACGATGCGCCGGGACCCGATCTACCACTCGATCATCACGAGCAAGCCGCCGCAGGAGGACGGGCCGATCGGCCGCGCCACCGAGCGCATCTTCCTGCCGCTCATCAAGATCCTGGTGCCGGACATCGTGGACTACCACATGCCCGAGGCGGGCGTGTTCCACAACTGCCTGGTCGTCGCGATCAACAAGCGGTACCCGAAGCACGCGCAGAAGGTGATGAGTGCCGTGTGGGGCGCGCACCTGCTCAGCCTCACCAAGCTGATCGTGGTGGTGGACGACGACTGCGACCCGCGCGATCTCCAGGAGGTCGCGTTCCGCGCGTTCGGCAACGTCGACTACGCGCACGACCTGGTGCTCACGCAGGGGCCGGTGGACCACCTCGACCACGCGTCGTACCAGCAGTTCTGGGGCGGCAAGGCCGGGGTCGACGCCACCCGCAAGCTGCCCACCGAGGGCTACACCCGCGGCTGGCCGGAGGAGATGCGGATGGCCCCCGAGGTCGTCGCGAAGGTCGACAAGCGGTGGAAGGAGTACGGGTTCAAGTGAGTACCGCCACCGCGGTCCCCGAGCTGGAGCGGCCGGGGAAGGTCAAGTCGTTCCTCAAGCTGGTCGCGATCGAGCACTCGGTGTTCGCGCTGCCCTTCGCATACCTGTCCGCGCTGGTCGCGATGGACCGGGAGCTGGGCCGCATCGACTGGCTGACGCTGCTGCTGATCACGGTCGCCATGGTCGGCGCGCGCACGTTCGCCATGGCCGCTAACCGGATCATCGACCGGCACATCGACGCCCGCAACCCGCGCACCGCCCAGCGAGAGCTGGTCACCGGAGCGGTGAGCGTGCGCACCGCCTGGCTCGGCGCGGCCGTCGCGCTCGTGGTCTTCATGGGCGCCACGCTGGCCCTCAACCCGCTGTGCGCGCTGCTGGCGCCGCTCGCGGTGGTGCCGCTGGTGCTGTACCCGTACGGCAAGCGCTTCACCGACTGGCCGCACGCGATCCTGGCGCTGGCCCAGGCGGTCGGCCCGATCGGGGCGTGGCTCGCGGTCACCGGCACCTTCGCCGGGTCCGGCCCGGCCTGGCTGCTGGGCCTGGCCGTGGGGCTGTGGATCGGCGGCTTCGACCTGATCTACGCCTGCCAGGACGCCGAGGTCGACCGGCAGATCGGCGTGCGCAGCGTGCCCGCCCGGTACGGCGTGCGCGCCGCGCTGCTGATCTCGACGCTGACCCACGTGGTGACGTTCGCGCTGTTCGTGTGGTTCGGGATCTGGGTGGGTCTGGGCTGGCCGTGGTGGATCGGGCTGGCGCTGACCGCGGGGGCGTTCGCCTACCAGCACGTCATCGTGACCCCGACCGACCTTTCCAAGGTCAACCGCGCCTTCTTCACCGCCAACGGGTTCGTGGGGATCGCGCTGTTCGTCTTCGCGGTGCTCGCGCTGGTGGTCTAGGGGTGGTTGTGCTGGAAGGTTGATCGCTGTTTCGTGTCAGAACCTGTGGTCTGACTGCACTTTCTGACACGAACTCGCGATCATCGCGCGTGCAGCCGGACCAGCCAGGCTGGCAAGCCGCGCAAAACGGGCGGGTCAGCGGTGGCCGAGGTGGCCGATCCAGCGGGTGAGCAGCGTGTGCGGGACGCCTGCCGCGTCGAGGACCTTGCCCGCGACGAAGTCGATCAGCTGCTGGGCGGTGGCGTCCGCGCCGGAGCCGTAGAAGCCGGGGCTGGCCGGGAGGACCACCGCCCCGGAGTCGATCAGCTCGACCAGGTGCAGCAGATGGCTGCGGGTCACCGGGGTCTCCCGCGGCACGATCACCACGGGCCGGCGCTCCTTCAGGTTCACCTCGGCGGCGCGCTGGAGCAGGTCCTTGGACAGGCCGAGGGCGATGCCCGCGCAGGCGGCCGTCGAGGCGGGCACGACGATCATGCCCCTGGCCCGGTAGGACCCGCTGCTCGGCCCGGCCGCGAGGTCGCCCGCGGGCCAGTAGCGCAGGTCGGCGCCGTCGACCGGGACGCCCAGCCAGGCCGCCAGGTCCTCGCGCCAGTGCGCGTCGCGGAACGCCTGCCCGGTCTCGTCGAGGATGGTCAGCCGCGCCGCCCGGGATACGACCAGGTCGACGGCCTGGCCCGCGTCGCACAGCGCCCGCAGCACCGCGGCGGCGTACGGCGTGCCCGACGCGCCGGACACCCCCAATATCCAGGGAGTACGCGGGGCGTCGGCGGCGGGCACACCGAAACACTATCCGGCTGATTGACCGGCCCCGCGCCCGCGCCTAGCCTCGGCGCATGCGAGCCCAGCCCGCCGACGTCCGGATCGCGGTCGAGATCGTCGTCAACCGCCCGGTGGAGCAGGTGTTCGCGTACCTGTCCGATCTGCGGCACGACCCGCACTGGTGGGGCGGCATCCACTCGTCGCGCCGGATCAGCGGAGACGGTGGCGTGGGCACGGTCTACGAGCTGGACGCGACGCTGCTGCGGGTGCGGCACCAGACCACGATCGAGGTGATCGCGCAGGAGCCGCCGCTGCGCCAGACGATCCGGGTGCGCACCGGTCCGCTGCCGTACACGGCCTACTACGAGTGGACCCCGGAGACGCCCGAGCGGACCAGGTTCCGCCTGGTCGCCGAGATCGTCGCGGCCCGGCCCTGGCGCTGGTTCGGCCCGCTGCTCAGCCCGGTGCTGTCGCTGCTGGCCCGCCGCTACTTCCGGCGGGTCCCCGCGATCCTGGAGGCCTCGCTGCCGGAGTGACCGGCTCAGACGGCGTACTCGCCGAGCGGGTCGGTGTGCGCGTGCGAGTACATACGCTCGTGGAAGCGGACGAAGCGCTCGACGACGGCGCCCGCCCGGCGGTCCTTCAGCCTGGTGTCGAGCGCGGCGAGGCCGGCCGCGAGCCGGGCGCTGTGCAGCGCGTACAGGCCGGAGTAGTAGGCGAGGCTGTCCGCCAGCGCGGCCAGGGCGCTGGTCGCGTCGGGGGCCCGGCGGGCGTGCCACAGGGCGACGTTGGCCTCGCCGTTGAGGATGTCCTTCTGCAGCCGGTTGAAGGTGTGGTCGGGGTCGTCGCCCGCGGCGAGCATCGCGATGGCGTCCTCGGTGCTCTCCCGGCCGCTGCGCTGGCAGGCCAGGGCGATCCGGTTGAGCAGCGCGCCCTGCTGCACCGGGGGCAGGCGCAGCAGCCGGGTGCCGATGTCGTTCTGCAGCCGCACCAGCAGCGCGGCGTCGGCGAGCAGGTCGCTGAGGCTGCCGTCGGCCAGCACGGCGCGGTGCGCGGGCACGGGCGCCAGCACGTCGTTCAGCACGCACACCAGGTAGCCGAGGGTCGGCACGACCAGGATCGTCTGGCCGCCGAGCGCGGCGAGTTCCAGCCGGGACACGTGTTCGGCGCGCAGGGTGCGCTCGACGGCGCCGTACCGGTCGGCCAGCCCCTGGCGCACCAGCGATCCGGTGGGCAGCCCGGCGACGGTGTCGACCAGGTCCCGGCAGCTCTCCACATTGGTGACCAGTGCCGCCCACAGGCCGTACTCGACGTCCAGCAGCAGCGGGGCGGCCCCGCCGACGTGGCGGGTGTACTCCTCGGCCATCCCGGCGAGCTTGCCGCCCACCAGGCTCTGCTCGAACCGGGACGCGTGCCGGGCGGCCTCCCGCGCGGGCCCGGACAGCAGCAAAACCGCGGGGGTACGCCGGTCCGGCAGCAGCGCCTGGAGCATGGCCCGGTTGAGCGCGCCGATGAGGTCGCGCCGCCGCTGCCGGGACGGGTCGAGGTCGGGCTGCCCGAGCCCGATGCCGAGGTCGTCGGAGACCACCTCGAAGACCTGGTAGGCGTTCATGTGCCCGGCGAAGCGGAGCATGGTGGGCCAGTCGTCCTCGTCCACCAGCCCGCTGAGCAGCCGGGTGTTCATGGTGACGAGCTGGATGACCCCGGTGCTCTGCAGGTACTCGTGGCGGCGGGGGTTCTCCGGGGAGTAGGCCCAGGCGGTGAAGTCGCGGTAGGGGCCGGCGGGCATGTGCCGCGTGATCGTCTCGGTCAGCGCCGAGCACGTCGCTTCCAGCAGCTGGGCGGCGCGCCGGTTGGTTGGCATGCGGGCGACTCGTTCCTCGGGTCCGGCACGGGCCACGCGGGTCGGTGGCCCGTGGGGCGGAACCCGGCGCGTCTCGCGGGTGCCGTGTTCCGGGGCGCCGGGTCAGCGCCGCTGATGAGGGTACGACCTACGCGGCCGTCGTGTCGTACCGCTCACCGCATCGTCCTGCTTGGACGGTCGTCAGTATCCTCCCGGTCGGCTGCCGGCCGCCCGCGGTGCCGCGCTCGGGCCCGGCTGGGCCGCGGGGGCGGGGCCGCCCGGCGGGTTGTCCTCGTCGAACTCGCCCTCACCCTCCAGCAGCGCCCGCACCTCCGACTCCCGGAACCGGCGGTGGCCGCCGGGCGTGCGGATGCTGCCGATGCGACCGGCCGCTGCCCACCTGGTCACCGTCTTGGGGTCGACCCGGAACAGCGCGGCCACCTCGCCAGGTGTCAACAGGCGATCTCCTGTGTCCACGCCCACCTCCTTGCGTCGACGGAGTCGGTTGGGACGAACCCGGTTGCCGCCTCCGCTGGGACGTACGCCCAATTAGAGCACCTACATGAACAGATGTCCCTAAAATGGTCGTATGCACCTTTTGGGGGGTTCGCGGCTGTACGTCGCGAACCTCATTCGTATATTGCCCGAAGATGCGCCCCTCCGTGCCCACTCTGGAAGAAACTGCCTCTAAGGTGCTCTGTGTGGACGCGATCGACCGCAACCTGCTTGACCTGCTGCGTAACAACGCCCGCCTCTCCTACGCGGAGCTGGCGCGCCAGGTCGGCCTCTCCGCGCCCGCGGTGCACGACCGCGTCGGCAAGCTGGAGGCGTCGGGCGTGATCCGGGGCTACCACGCGGATGTGGAGCCCAGCTCCATCGACCTCGGCGTGACCGCGCTGATCGGCATCGTGGCCGATCCCGCCGTGGACATGGAGGACGTCAGCGCGGCGCTCACCGAGCTGGACGAGATCGAGTCCTGCTACTTCATGGCCGGCGAGGAGTCGTATCTGGTGAAGGCCCGCGTGGGCACCATCGCGGAGCTGGAGCAGCTCATCGTGCGGTTGTCGCGCACCCGCGGGGTGGCCCGCACCCGCACCGCGATCGCGCTGTCCACCACCTTCGAAGGCAGGCCCAGGCCGCTGCTCGGCTGAACCTGTTACGGTCCGCTCATGGAGCAGCTGGACAGGTGTTGTGACGACGACCGGGCATGGGTGACCGAGGCGATCGGCAAGGTCGCCGCCGACGCCAACCGCAGCGCGGACACGCACCTGCTGCCGTTCCCGCTGCCGGAGGCCTGGGGCGTCGACCTCTACCTGAAGGACGAGTCGGTGCACCCCACCGGATCGCTGAAGCACCGGCTGGCCCGTTCGCTGTTCCTGTACGCGCTGTGCAACGGCTGGATCCGCCCCGGCACCACCATCGTGGAGGCCTCGTCCGGCTCCACGGCCGTCTCCGAGGCGTACTTCGCGCGCATGCTGGGGCTGCCGTTCATCGCGGTGATGCCGGCCTCCACCAGCAAGGAGAAGATCGAGCTGATCGAGTTCCAGGGCGGCGAATGCCACCTGGTGAGCGATCCGGCGCAGGTGGTCGTCGAGGCGCGCTGGCTGGCCGAGGACCGCCGCGGGCACTTCATGGACCAGTTCACCTACGCCGAGCGGGCCACGGACTGGCGCGGCAACAACAACATCGCCGAGTCGATCTTCCAGCAGATGTCGCAGGAGCGGCACCCGGTGCCGGCATGGATCGTGACCGGCGCGGGCACCGGCGGCACCTCCGCCACCATCGGCCGCTACGTCCGCTACCAGCGGCACTGCACGAAGATCCTGGTGGTGGACCCGGAGAACTCCGCCTTCTACCCGGCGTACGAGACCGGCGACTGGTCGGTGACCACCGGCAAGGGCTCGCGCATCGAGGGCATCGGGCGGCCCCGGGTCGAGGCGTCGTTCCAGCCCGACATCGTGGACCGCATGGTGCGGGTGCCCGACGCGGGCTCGCTGGCCGCGATGCGGGTCGCCTCCGAGGTGCTGGGCCGCCGGGTGGGCGGCTCCACCGGCACCAACCTCTGGGGCGCCTTCGGCCTCATCGCCGGTATGCGCGAACGGGGCGAGACCGGATCCGTGGTGACCCTGCTCTGCGACGGCGGCGAGCGCTACGTGCACACGTACTACGACGACGCCTGGCTGGCCGACCAGCACCTGGACCTCACCGGCCCGCTCACCACGGTCCGGCAGTTCCTCCAGACCGGCACCTGGCAGGACTGACCGCCGCCACGTCACATCAGCTGGGTTGTAGCTACAACCCAGCTGATGTGACCCGCGACAGGAAACCCTTTGGTTGCCATGGCAACCCCTGTGTTGCAGCGCCCGGCCGCAGCTGTGCCGGGGACGACGAGGGCCCCGCAATCCCTGGCAGGAGTGCGGGGCCCTCGATGTCGTCAGATCAGCGGTCGCCCTGCGGACGCTCGGCCCGGAACGGCCGGTCACCCTGCGGACGGTCGCCGCGGAAGGGCCGGTCGCCCTGGGGGCGGTCACCGCGGAACGGGCGGTCGCCCCGGTCACTGCGGAACGGGCGGTCACCACCCTGGAAGCGGTCGCCGCGGAAGGGCCGGTCGCCCTGCGGGCGGTCGCCACGGAACGGGCGGTCACCCTGCGGCCGGTCCCCACGGAACGGGCGGTCGCCCTGCGGGCGGTCGCCCCGGTCGCGGAACGGGCGGTCACCCTGCGGGCGGTCGCCGCGGAAGGGCCGGTCGCCGTACTGGCGCGGGCCGCGGTCGCGGAACGAGCGGTCGCCGTCGCGGCGCGGGCCGCGCTGGAAACGCGGCTCCGGCTCGTCCACCACGGGGGTGCCGGAGGGCTCCCGGGCGCCGGTCAGCTCGACCAGCTTCTCGTCGGTGAAGCGCAGCCGGTGCTCGGCGGGCTTCTCGACGCCGGCCTTCTCCATCATGGCCAGCGTGGTGCGGCGCTGCTTGGGCAGCACCAGGGTGGCCACCGCGCCGGACTCGCCGGCCCGCGCGGTGCGGCCCGCCCGGTGCAGGTAGTCCTTGGGGTCCTTCGGCGGGTCGATGTGCACGACGAGCGAGACGCCGTCCACGTGGATGCCGCGGGCCGCGACGTCGGTCGCGACCAGCACGCCCATCCGGCCCTCCTTGAACTCGGCCAGGGTGCGGGTGCGGACCCGCTGGGTCTTGCCGCCGTGCAGGCCACCGGCGCGTACGCCGACCTCGCGCAGCTGCTCGACCAGGCGGTCCACGCCCATCTGGGTGCGCGCGAACATGATCGTCCGACCCGGACGGTTCGCGATCGCCGCCGTGACCTTGAACTTCTCCTGCGGCGGGATCAGCAGCATCATGTGGTCCATGGTGGTCACCGCGGCCGCCGGCGGGGCGGTCGAGTGCGTCACCGGGTCCTTCATGAACCGCTTGACCAGCGTGTCGACGTCACCGTCCAGAGTGGCCGAGAAGAGCAGGCGCTGGCCCTCGGCGGGGGTCTTCGACATCAGCTCGGTGACGTCGGGCAGGAAGCCCATGTCCGCCATCTGGTCGGCCTCGTCGAGCACGGTGACCTCGATGTCGTCGAGCGCGCAGGCGCCGCGCTCGATGAGGTCGCCGAGGCGGCCCGGCGTCGCGATCATCACGTCCAGGCCGCGCTGCAGGCCCAGGATCTGCCGGTCGTACGGCACGCCGCCGACGGCGGTGCCCGTGTAGAGGTCCATCGCCTTGGCCAGCGGGCGCAGCGCGTCCGCGACCTGCATGGCCAGCTCACGGGTGGGCACCAGGATCAGGGCCTTCGGGTGGTGCGGGCGGGCCGGCTTGCCCTCGGCGAGCCGGGCCAGCAGCGGCAGTCCGAACGCGAGGGTCTTACCCGAGCCGGTCTGGCCGCGGCCGAGCACGTCCCGGCCGGCCAGCGCGTCGGGCAGGGTGGCCGCCTGGATCTCGAAGGGCTGGGTGATGCCGGCGCGGTCCAGCTCCCGCACCATCGGGCGGGGCAGGCCGAGCTCGGCGAAGGTGGGAAGGTGGGAATCGCCCTGGTCGGCAGCGGCGCCCTCGGGCGCGGCGGAGCCGTCGATGTCGATCTCGAAGACCGACGGGAACAGGGCAGGGTCATGCATAGTCAACGCGAAACCTCTCGGGTGGCGCATCCCCGCGCCGCGCGGCCTCGTGCCGCTGCAAGTCACCCGCAGGAACGCTCGAGGGCGCGCCGAGCGCGCCCAGAACACAACCCGTCAAGTGTACGGGGCGCCGCGCCAGGCGTCCCGTCAATAACACGGCGGTGTAGCGGGAGTCACCCCGCGGCGGGCGCCGGACTCGGGCTCGGGGACGGCTGCGGGCTCGCCTTCGGGCTGGTGCTCTCCTGCGCCACCGGGGACGCCGACTCGGCCGGCTCCGGCTCCGGGGAACCGCCGCCCTGCGGGGTCGGAGAGCTGCTCGCGCTGGGTGAGCTGCTCGGTGAGCTGCTCGCCGACGGCGAGGACGACGCGGTGGGCCGAGGGGTCGCCGAAGCGGACGCGGTGGCCGTCGGGGTGCTCTGCGGCGCGGGCAGCGCGTCCACCACGCGGGTCGCGAAGTCGACACTGCTCATGCTCACCGGTGCGATCTTCACCACATCGCCGGTGGTGCGCGCGTGCACCATCTTGCCGTTGCCGAGGTACATGCCGACGTGGTGGATGGTGCGCCAGTCGTTCGGATTGGTGGCGAAGAACAGCAGGTCGCCGGGGAGCAGCGCGCTCTTGGCCACCGGCTTGGCACGGGTGCCGTAGTACTGGTCCTTGGCGACCCGGTTGAGCCGGATGCCGGCCTTGCCGTACGACCAGTACATGAGGCCGGAGCAGTCGTAGGTGTTCGGGCCCTCATCGCCCCACTTGTACGGTTTGCCGCGCTGGCTGAGCGCGTGCATGACGGCCTGACGCGCCTTGGGAGCGGCGATGAGGCCCGCGTTGCTCTGCCCGGCGTCGTAGTCGCCGAGGTTCTGCTCCTGGAGCTCGCGCTGCCGGTCCGCTTCGGACTGCGCCTCGGCGACCCGCCGCTTCAGCTCCAGGAACGCGGTCTCCTTGCGCTTGTACTCCTTCTCGATGGCGGAGTACGCGGCGGAGGTCTTCTGCTCGGCGGTGATCGCCTCGGTGAGCGCGACGTACGCGGTGCGCTCCTCCACCTGCGCGCGGGACAGGTCGGCCAGCGCCGACTCGGTCTCCGGGGTGCTGTGCGCGCGCGGGATGAGCAGGCCCAGCTCGCCGAGCGAGTCGTCCAGGCCGGCCGGGCCCTTCACCGAGCCCTGGTAGGCGGCGATGGCGGCGGCCTCGGCGGCCTTGCGGGCCTCGCGCAGCGCGTCGGCGGTCTGGCGCCAGGCGTAGTCGGCCATCGCCTTGGCGATGAGCGCGTTGCTGTACTCCTGCTGCAGCTCGCTGCGGCGGGCGCTGAGCACCGACAGCTCCAGCTCGGCGGCGGTGTACTGCGCCAGGAGCTGGGCCTGCGGGGTCAGCGCGACCGACCGGGGCGTGCTGAGCGAGCCGTAGGGCAGGGTGGGGATGCCGTCGGCGACGGGGCGGCTGCCGGAGTCGGGAATCGCGGTGATCTTCGCCCCGACCGGCGCCTCCGCGGCAGCGGGCACCGTCACGCCGCCCACGATCAGCGCACTCAGCACGGCCGTGCCGAGAGCAGCCGGATGCGGACGTCGAGTCTGCCCACGTCGACGCTTGGACATCAGTGGCCCCGCCCTCCCCGTTGGTCCCACCAAGTTTCCTACCGGAAATCAGGTTTCATGTCGACCCTTCTGTCCCGGTGGCGTCAAGCTGAACATCAGCTGTCAAGGCCCACACGAGTGTCACCTGCGGCGGGGTCGTAGGCTGGCGGTCATGGACGTGGGTTTGAAGCGGGAGCTGGAGCAGAAGGTCTACGCCGGGGAGCGGCTCAGCCGCGCCGACGGCGAGGCACTCTACGCGAGTGACGATCTGGCCTGGCTGGGCCGCCTCGCACACCACGTGCGCACGCAGAAGAACGGCGACCGGGTGATGTTCAACGTCAACCGGCACCTCAACCTCACCAACGTGTGCTCGGCGAGCTGCGCGTACTGCTCCTTCCAGCGCAAGCCGGGGGAGAAGGACGCCTACACGATGCGGGTCGAGCAGGCCGTCGCCAAGGCGCTGGAGATGAAGGACGAGCAGCTGACCGAGCTGCACATCGTCAACGGCCTGCACCCGACCCTGCCGTGGCGCTACTACCCGCGCGTGCTCAAGGAGCTGAAGCAGGCGCTGCCGAACGTCAAGCTGAAGGCGTTCACCGCGACCGAGGTGCAGTGGTTCGAGAAGATCTCCGGCCTGACCGCCGACGCGATCCTCGACGAGCTGATGGAGGCGGGCCTGGAGTCGCTGACCGGCGGCGGCGCCGAGATCTTCGACTGGGAGGTCCGGCAGCACATCGTGGACCACGCCTGCCACTGGGAGGACTGGTCGCGCATCCACCGGCTGGCCCACAGCAAGGGCCTGCGCACCCCGTCGACGATGCTGTACGGCCACATCGAGGAGCCGCGGCACCGCGTCGACCACGTGCTGCGCCTGCGTGAGCTGCAGGACGAGACCGGCGGCTTCACCGTCTTCATCCCGCTGCGCTACCAGCACGACTTCCACGACAGCGCGGACGGCAAGGTGCGCAACCGGATCCAGGCGCGCACCACGATGGCCTCGCCGGCCGAGTCGCTGAAGACGTTCGCGGTGTCCCGGCTGCTGCTGGACAACTTCGACCACGTGAAGTGCTTCTGGGTCATGCACGGCCTGTCGGTGGCGCAGCTGTCGCTGAACTTCGGCGTGGACGACCTGGACGGCTCGGTGGTGGAGTACAAGATCACCCATGACGCCGACTCGTACGGCACGCCCAACACCATGCACCGCGACGACCTGCTGCACCTGATCTGGGACGCGGGCTTCACCCCGGTCGAGCGGGACACCCGCTACCAGGTGGTCCGGGAGTACGGCCCGCCGCAGAGCCTGGCCGAGCGGCGCAGCGAGCCGCAGCAGGTCTGGGCCTGAGCATGGCCGGCGCCGAGGGCGCCCCGCAGGAGCGGCGTCGCGGTCCCCGCCGTGACGCCGCCGGGCGCATCGTCTCCCTCTCCGACCTGCTCGGGTACGTGCTGGCCGGCTGGGTCATCAGCATGCTCGGGCTGCTCGCCTTCGACGGGCTGTTCGCGCTGCTCGGGCTGGGCGAGTTCGGGCAGGTCACCGGCTGGCTCGGCCTGATCTACCCGGTGATCGTGTTCGTGGAGCAGTTCAAGGCAGCGGCTCCCCATCGCGGACGGCTCGCCGTGGCCCCGGCCGCCGCGCTGGTCGCGGTGGTGCTGGGGCTGGTCGCCGTCGGGCTGGCGGGCGGGTTCGCCCCATTGGTCACCGGCGGCCTGGGCTCCCTGGTGGCCACCGTCGCGTACGCCGTGCTCTGGCACACCGGCCTTGCCGTGGCTAGCCGAGACTGACCGCTACCCTGGACCGGTGAGTCCTGCTGTCAAGTACACCCTCGGCCGGCTGGTCCTCTTCCTGGCCTGCTTCGCCGCCGCCTGGTTCATCCCCGGCATCGACCTGTTCATCAAGCTCGGCATCGCGGTGCTGGCGTCGTTCGCGCTCAGCTGGTTCCTGCTGCGCGGCCTGCGTGACGAGATGACGGCGCAGGTCGAGGACGCGCTGGAGCGCCGCAAGGCGGACAAGGAGCGGCTGCGCGCCGCCCTGGCCGGCGAGGACGTCCCCGCGGCGGCCGACGAGACCGACGACGCGGCCCCGGTCGCCGAGGCGTCCTCCGCCAAGTGATGAGCAGCGGCACATCCTGATCCCGCCTCGCGTCCGGCGGCACGGGTGTGTATTACCGTGTCGCCTGACCGTCCGCAGCGAAGCCGGTGCGAACCCGGCGCTGTCCCGCAACTGTGATCCCGCTCGTCGAGCGGGGAGCCAGGTCGCCTGCGGCGGTCGCGAACCACGCCTTCGAGGAAAGGCGTCTCGCGGACCGGGCTGCCCCACCTGAACGGGCCCTGTCGGCGAAGACCTTGCCTCGACCGACAGGAGGATCTGCATGTCTGCCCTTTCGCTCTCCCGGCGCGCGCTCGGCGCGCTGGCCGCCCTCGGCCTCGCGGCCGGGCTCGCGGCCTGCGCCACCGAGGACCCCGCCGCCCCCGCGCCGTCCGGCGCCGCCGCGGCGTACCCGGTGACCGTGGGCTCGGTCACCCTCGCCGCGCAGCCCGTGAAGATCATCTCGCTGTCGCCGACCACGACCGAGATGCTGTTCGCCATCGGCGCGGGCGGCCAGGTCACCGCCGTCGACGACAACTCGAACTTCCCGGCCGAGGCGCCGAAGACGGACCTGTCCGGCTTCCAGCCCAACGCCGAGGCCGTCGCTGCGAAGAGCCCCGACCTGGTCGTGCTCAGCACCGACAGCAACAACGTGGTGGCTCAGCTGACCGCCCTGAAGATCCCGGTGTACGTCGCCCCGGCGGCGGTGACGCTGGAGGACTCGTACCGGCAGATCAGCGAGCTGGGCACGCTGACCGGCCACGCGAACGAGGCGTCCGCACTCACCCAGCGCATGAAGGACGACATCGCCAAGCTGGTCAAGGACGTGCCGCAGCGCGCCACCCCGCTGACCTACTACTACGAGCTCGACCCGACGCTGTACTCGGTGACCTCGAAGACCTTCATCGGCTCGCTGTTCGAGCTGGCGGGCCTGAAGAACGTGGCGGACGCCGCCGACACCAAGGGCAGCGGCTACCCGCAGCTGACCGCCGAGTCGCTGGTCAAGGCCAACCCTGACCTGATCTTCCTGGCCGACACCAAGTGCTGCGGCCAGAGCCTGGACACCGTGAAGGCGCGGGCCGGCTGGGCCGGGATCACCGCCGTGAGCAAGGGCCAGGTCATCGCGCTCGACGACGACATCGCCTCGCGCTGGGGCCCGCGCGTCGTCGACCTGATCCGCTCGATCGTCGAGGCCACCGGCAAGGTTCAGGCCTGATCGTCGTGAAGACACTGCGACCGGCACGGCTGCGACTCCCGTGGCTCGCCGCGGGCATCGGGGCCGTGCTGGTCGCGCTCATCGCCGGGGTCGCCCTCGGCCCGGTGACGCTGCCGCCCGGCTCGGTCGCGGCGGAGCTGCTGAACCTGATCCCCGGCGTGGACCTGCCGTCGGGCCTCAACGAGCGTGAGATCGCCATCATCACCGAGCTGCGGCTGCCGCGGGTGGTGCTGGGGCTGCTGGTCGGCGCGATGCTGTCCCTGGCGGGCGGCTGCTACCAGGGCGTCTTCCGCAACCCGCTGGCCGATCCGTACCTGCTCGGCGTCGCCGCGGGCGCCGGGCTCGGCGCGACCCTGTCCATCGCGCTGCGGGAGAGCGCCTGGCTGGCCCCGGCCGCGTTCGCCGGGGCGGGCCTGGCGGTGCTGGCCACGTACCTGCTCGGGGTGGCGGGCGGCCGGGACCGGTCGTCGGCCACGCTGATCCTGGCCGGGGTCGCCGTGTCGGCGTTCCTCGCCGCGATCCAGACCTACCTGCTGCAGCGCAACGTGGACACCATCCGCGAGGTGTACTCCTGGCTGCTCGGGCGGCTGGCCACCAACGGCTGGCACGAGGTGACCCTGCTGCTGCCGTACGCGGTGGTCACGACCGTGGTGGTGCTGGCGCTGCGCCGGGAGCTGGACGTGCTGAGCGTCGGCGACACCGAGGCGGCGAGCCTGGGCCTGCACCCGCAGCGCTCGCGGCTGATCCTGCTGGGCGCCGCCTCGCTGGGCACGGCCGCGGCGGTCGCCGTGTCGGGGCTGATCGGCTTCGTCGGCATCATCGTGCCGCACGTGGTGCGCCTGCTGGCCGGCGGCTCATACCGGTCGATCCTGCCGCTGTCGCTGCTGTTCGGCGCGGCGTTCCTGGCGCTGGCGGATCTGGCCGCGCGCACCCTGATCGCGCCCGGCGAGCTGCCCATCGGCGTGGTCACCGCGTTCTTCGGCGCGCCGTTCTTCGTGCTGGTGCTGCGCACCACCCGGCGGGTGAGCGTCTGATGCTGGCCGCCGCCGGAATCCGGGTCACGCTCGGCGACGCCGAGATCCTGCACGGGGTGGACCTGACCGTGGCCTCCGGCGAGTGGGTCACCGTGATCGGCCCGAACGGCGCGGGCAAGTCGACGCTGCTGCGGGCGGTCGGCGGCGCGGTGCCGCACACCGGCACGGTCACCATCGACGGCACCGCCACCACGGCGCTGCCGCGCCGGCGCCGGGCCCAGCTCGTAGCGACGGTCGCCCAGCAGCCCGTGGTGCCGTCCGCCATGCGGGTGCTCGACTACGTGCTGCTCGGGCGTACGCCGTACATCGCGCCGCTGGGCCGCGAGTCGGCCGAGGACCTGTCCCTGGTGGAGCAGGTGCTGGACTCCCTCGAGCTGCGCCGGTTCGCCGGGCGGGAGCTGGAGACGCTGTCCGGCGGCGAGCGGCAGCGGGTGTTCCTGGCCCGCGCGCTGGCCCAGGGCGCGCCGCTGCTGCTGCTCGACGAGCCAACCTCGGCGCTGGACATCGGCCACCAGCAGGAGGTGCTGGAGCTGGTCGACGCGCTGCGCAAGGAGCGGGCGCTCACCGTGCTGGCCACCATGCACGACCTGTCCGTGGCCGGCGAGTACGCCGACCGGCTGGTGCTGCTGGCCGAGGGCCGGGTCGCCGCCGACGGCCCGCCGGCGCAGGTGCTCACCGAGGAGCTGCTGGCCCGGCACTACCGGGCGCGGGTCCGCGTGATCGCGGGCGAGTTCGGCCCGATCGTGGTGCCGGTGCGCGCGGGCTGAGGGTGTTTGCCGCAGGAGGCAAACACCTGGTGTGATGATCTTAGATCCGTCATCATGCGCTGATGCTGCGGATCCATTTCACCGGAGCGGATCTGGCCGCCACCAGGATCGCCGCGGAGCCGGATCCGCTGTGGGAGCTGTCGCTGAGCATGCACCAGCTGCGGCTGCGCGACTCGAACCCGTTCCTCGCGGGCTGGAAGCACGAGATCACCCGGCGCCTGCATCCGGGCAGCCGCGAGCGCCGGGCGGTCGCGCTGCCGTTCGCGCTCAACCCGCCACGCGGCTACTTCCCCGACTTCCTCACCCCGTACGAGTCGGTGGGCGGCTTCGAGGCCGGCCTGGACGCGGTGCTCGGCACCCCGAAGCGCCGCCTGCGCCGCGAGATCGACCAGCTCGCCGGCGCGTCCGCCGACACCCGGCCGCTGATCGAGGGCATCGGCCGGGGCAGTCCCGAGGACCTCGACGCGCTCGGCGCGAGCCTGCGCCGCTATCACGACCTCGCTCTCGCCCCGGTGTGGGACCAGGTCACCGAGGCGATCCGGCGGGACCGGGCACTGCGCGCCCGGCAGCTCGTCGACGGCGGGCTGGCGGCCGTGCTCGGCCGGCTCCACCCGCAGGTGCGATACGCCGACGGCGTGCTGGAGGTCGGCGTGTACGGCCGCAGCACCGACCGGGACGTACACCTGGAGGGGCGCGGGCTGCTGCTGATCCCCTCCTACTTCAAGGAGACCCGCCAGCTGATGGTGCTCGCCGACGCGGAACTGCCGCCGGTGCTGGTCTACCCGGTCGACCCCACCGCCCGCATCACGGCCGAGGCCGCGGTGTGGGGCACGGCGAACGCCCACCGCGACGCGCCGTCGGGGCCGCTCACCGCCCTGATGGGGCGCACCCGCGCGCTGGTGCTGGAGGCGGTCGCGACCGGCGGCACCACCTCCGTGCTGGCCAGGCGGCTGGGCCTCACCGTCCCGGCGGCGAGCAAGCACCTGGCCGTGCTGCGCAACTGCGGGCTGGTGCTCAGCACCCGCGACCGGAACACGGTCCACCACGACCTGACCCCGCTGGGCCGGGCACTGCTGGCCGCCGGCTGATCCCGCTCGGTCACCCGAGCGAGCGGACCGCCGCCAGCGCCCGGTCCACATCGTCCTCACCGGTCAGGATGCTGGTGCCGAACCGCAGGTACGACGGCTCGTACGGCGTGGTGCTGGTGATGACGCCCTTGTCGCGCAGCTGCGCGGCCGCCATGCCCGGATGCAGCGAGCCCACGTTGCAGCACACCACGCCCGCGGACAGCTCCGCCGAGCGCGGCGTGAACAGGGTGACCCCGGAGATCCCGGCCAGCCCATCCTTGAGCCGGGTGGCCAGCGCCGTGGTGCGCTCGGCGATCCGGGCCCGGCCCACCGTGCGGTGGAACTCGAACGCCTCCGCCAGCGACCACTGGTGCTCGAACGCGTGATAGCCGCCGGGCGACCCGGCCGGGTTGGGCGGGAGCTGGCTCAGCCCCATCCAGCGGCCGAACGCGGCGTTCTCGAAGGCGGGGATGGTCGGCTGGAAACGGGCCCACGCCTCCGGCTTGCCCCAGACCAGTCCGGTGCCGCGCGGCCCGAACAGCCACTTGTGGCAGCCCGAGACCAGGAAGTCGCAGCCCAGCTCCGCCGGCCCGGCGTCGACGGCGCCGAACCCGTGCACCCCGTCGACGCACAGCAGCGCCCGCTGCTCGGGAGCACGGTCCCTGTTGTGTACGGCCAGCGCGTCGGCCATGGCCCGGATCGGCAGGCGTACCCCCGTGCTGGAGTGAACCCAGGTCACCGCCACCACCCGGGTCGCCGGGGTGAGCGCCTTGACCAGCGCGGACACGATCTCGTCGGTGCTCGCCGCCGCGGACTGGGCGAACAGCCGCACCCGGCGTACGGTCACCCCGTCGCGCTCGGCGCGCAGCCGCAGCGACTCGTGCGTGGAGAAGAAGTCGTGCTCGGTGGTCAGCACCTCGTCGCCGGGGCGCAGCTTGATCCCGCCGTAGAGCAGGCCCAGGCCCATCGTGGTGGAGTCGGTGAAGCACACGTCGGTGCCGGGCACGCCCAGGTAGCGGCTCGCGCCGACGTGGATGCGCTCGAGCGCGCCCTCTTCGTTCTCGTGCAGGTAGCCGAACGTGTCCGCGTCCAGCCCGGCCCGGTGCCGGGCGATCGCGTCGCGCACCACGGCCGGCGGGCTCGCGAACACGAACGCCGCGAACTGCGCCTTGGCGGTGTCGAGGGCGAACTGCGCGCGTACGCTCGCCCAGCTGTTCGGGTCCAGTGGCGGCGCGCTGCTCACCAGGGGCGGCGTCACCTCCGCGCCGTCGCACGCGGACAGTGCACCGAGCGCGGCGGTCGCGGTCAGCCCGCCCAGCAGCCCGCGACGCGAGATCTCACCCATCGGTACATCGCAGCACCTCTGGGCGCGTAGCGCCAGCCCGCACGCGAGGCGTCGCAGGCTCCGAGTTTTCGGGCAGAGGCAAACTCATTGTGGGAGATTCGTCGATGCCAGAGGGTTGTCTCAGTCGTGTTCGGACAGACGGCCGCGTCGCACCGGATCGAGCGGAGGAAGACCCGGACGGTGTGGACCGCTGAACTCGGCCTCTCCCGGCGGCCGCCGGGCGGACGTCCTCGGAAGGGATGCGCATGAGGAAGAAACTTCGGCAACTGGCGATCATGGCCGTGCTGACGGCGCTGGCCGGCACGCTTACGACGGTGCTCACCGCGTCGCCGGCCGCGGCGGCCGGCTGCTACGAGGGCGCGGTCTCGTTCCCCACCCAGAACCTGACGGTGGGGTCGATCCGCTACCTGCCCAGCGCCAGCAGTTACTACACGACCAGTTCGCGCTGCTCTGACATCCAGATCGACCTGACCAACAACGGCGACGTCTACTGGGACGTGCGGCTGTGCTGGTGGGGCGGCACGTGCAAGCCGTATCAGCTGGTGCGGGCGAACGCGGGCTACGTCATCCTGGCCACGCAGGTGCTCGACGGCACGAAGTTCACCATCCAGATCTACAACAGTTTCGACTGGGACTATCCGGTGGGCGGAAAAGTCGCGGCATGACGCTGCGGCGTAGGTCGGTTTGATCCGGTGCTCGTTCCGGGGGCGGAAGCCGTCCCCGGAACGAGCATGCCGTGCCGTGTCAGCTCCGCAGCGGCTCCGGGAGCGGGTCGGTGTGCAGGACGATGAGGCTGGTCACGGCGCGGGTGAGGGCGACGTAGAGCCGGTGCAGGCCGCGCGGCTCGGCGGCGACGATGGCGGCGGGTTCGAGCACGACCACGTGGTCGTACTCCAGGCCCTTGACCATCGTGGCGGGCACCACGGTGAGGCGGCCGTCGCCGTCCAGCTCGGACGGATCGAGACCGGCCTCGCGCAGCGCCGCCAGCACCGCGGGCACCGCGGCGTCGGCGGCGATGACGCCGACCGACCCCTCCCGCTCCAGCGCGGCGCGGGCCGCGGTCACCACGTCGGCCGACTCGGTGACCTCCAGCGAGCCGTCGCGGCGCAGTGAGCGGGCCGGCGGCACCGCGACGTCGAGGGCGGGCAGCAGCCGGTTGGCCAGCGCCACCACCGCCTCGGGCACCCGGAAGCCGGTGCTCAGCGGCACGATGCGGCCGTCGGGACGGCCGAGGTGGCCGAGCATGTCCCGCCAGTCGCGCGCGGCCCACGGGGTGGTGCCCTGGGCGAGGTCGCCGAGCACCGTCAGCGAACCGTGCGCGCTGCGCCGGGCCAGCGCCCGCGCCTGCATCGGGGACAGGTCCTGCGCCTCGTCGATCACGATGTGGCCGAAGCCGGGCTGGCGGTCGAGCAGCCCGGCGATCTCGTCGGCGAGCACCGCGTCGGCCGCGGTCCAGGGTGCGGTACGCAGGCTGCGCGGCGGCTTCACCCAGCGCAGCGACTCCCGCTCGGCCTCGTCGAGCAGCCCGTCGGCGGCTTCGCGCAGCCGCTCGGCGTCGGTGTAGAGGTCGGCCAGCAGCTGCTGCGGGGTGACCGCCGGCCAGCAGTGGTCGAGCAGCTCCACGACCGCCTTGACCTTGCCCATCTTGCGCAGCCACGAGTCCGGTGGGGAGTCGCCGCGGCGGGCCTCGGACTGCCGTTGCAGCAGCCCGACCACGCGGGCCCGCACCCGCTCGCGGCCGAGGGCGTACGGCGGCTGCTCGCGGCGTACCTCGTCGACGACGCGGCGCAGCACGCCCTCGTCGACGCGCCAGCGGTACGAGCCGTCGGACACGGTGATCGGCCCGGCCGGGCGGGCGATCCGGGACCACAGCGCGCGGTGCAGCACCTGCGCCATGCGCGGGTCGTGCTTGACCGCCGCAGCGGCGGCACCGTCCTCGGCGCGCACCGGCAGCTGGTCCAGCAGCTCGGCGACGGTGGTCTGCTCGACCTCCAGCTCACCGAGGGCGGGCAGCACCGCCGAGATGTAGTGCAGGAACGAGCGGTTCGGCCCGATGATCATCACGCCGGCCCGGCGCAGCCGCTCCCGGTGCAGGTAGACCAGGTACGCCGCGCGGTGCAGGCCGACCGCGGTCTTCCCGGTGCCGGGGGCGCCCTGTACGCAGATGGTGTCCTCCAGCTCGGCCCGGACCAGTTCGTCCTGCTCCGGCTGGATGGTGGCGACGATGTCGCGCATCGGCCCGACGCGGGGACGCTCGATCTCGGCGGTGAGGATGGCGCTGCCCGTGCCCAGCTCCTCCCCGGCGTCCAGGCGCTCGTCCTCGAAGCTGGTCAGCACGGTGGTGCCGCCCGGCGCGGCCGGGGACCAGCCGAACCGGCGGCGCACCGCGACGTCCTGCGGGTCGCGGGCGCTGGCCTGGTAGAAGCGGCGGGACATGGGTGCGCGCCAGTCGAGCACCAGCGGCTCGCCGACGGCGTCGGTGACGTGACGGCGGCCGATGTGCCAGCGCTCGTCCAGGTCGGACATCGTCAGCTTGCCGAAGAACAGCGGCACCGCCGGGTCGTCGGACAGCTCCTTGATGCGCTGGGCCATCTGCCGCCCGAGCTGCTCGGCGGTGTACGCGTCCCCGGCGACCTGGTCGCCGGTGGTGAACAGGTGCTCGGCGCGTTCACGCATCGCCTTCAGCGCGGCGCGGGACGTGGTGAGGTGGTCTCGTTCGGCGGATATGTCGTCGGTGGGGGTGACACGGGCGTGGGTGGTCACGGCCGTCCTTTCAGAGGAGGGCCGCCCGGCTCTGCGCTCCCTGTAAAGCGCTGTCGGCTGTGCCTGTCAAACCGACCGACCATGGTAGCTGTCATCAAGGGCGGGGCACGTGATTTTCTTTACGCGTGAGCTCTGAGGGACTGCTGAAGATCACCGACCCGTCGGTGATGCGGGCGCTGGCACATCCGGCCCGGATTGCGATCATGGATCACCTGTCCGCGACGGGCGAGGACGCCACGGCGACCGAGTGCGCCGAGATGGTGGGCCTGTCCCCCAGCGCGACCAGTTACCACCTGCGCGCGCTGGCCAAGGCGGGCCTGATCGAGGACGCGCCCAGCCGCGGCGACGGCCGCGAGCGGGTGTGGCGCGCCCGGACCCGTGGCTTCTCCATCGAGGTGGGGCCGAACGGCGGCGCGGACGCGCGCGCCGCGGAGAGCGCCGTGGCCGGGGTGTTCCTGGCCCGCGGCGACGAGCGGGTGCGCCACTGGCTGTCGCGCTCGCACGAGGAGACCGACCAGTGGTACGACGCCGCGCTGATGAGCGAGTTCGGCATCGTCATCACCGCGGACGAGCTGACCGAGCTCACCGACAAGATGACGGCGCTGCTGGAGCCGTACAAGGTGAGCGTGCGCGGGGAGGTGCCGGCCGCGGCCCGGCGGGTCACCTGCCAGATCCGCGCCGTGCCGGTCGACTGACGCGGGAAGTCACAGCCCCGGCGGGCACCGCCCGCCGGGTCGCCCGCGGAGGGTAGGCTCCCTGATCATGAACGCGATGCGGCGTCCCCGGGTCGGGCACATCCAGTTCCTGAACTGCCTCCCCATCTACTGGGGACTGATGCGCTCGGGCGCGCTGATCGACGTGGACCTGCACAAGGACACCCCCGACCGGCTCAGCGAGGCCCTGGTCGCCGGTGACCTCGACATCGGCCCGATCTCGCTGGTGGAGTACCTGCGCCACGCCGACGAGCTGCTGCTGCTGCCCGACCTCGCGGTCGGCTCGGACGGCCCGGTGCTCTCCGTCAACGTGGTCTCCACCAGGCCGCTGCTGGAGCTGGACGGCTCGAGGGTCGCCCTGGGCAGCACCTCCCGGACCAGCGTGCTGCTGGCGCGCATGCTGCTGGCGGATCGCTACGGGGTCACCCCCGACTACTTCACCAGCCCGCCGGACCTGACCGCGATGCTGCTGGAGGCCGACGCGGGCGTGCTCATCGGCGACGCCGCGCTGCGCGCCCTGTTCGAGGCGCCCAAGCGCGGCCTGGCCGTCACCGACCTGGGCCAGGCGTGGCGGGAGTGGACGGGCCTGCCGATGGTCTTCGCCGTGTGGGCGGTGCGGCGTGACTTCGCGGCCGCGCACCCGGGCCTGGTCAAGGACGTGCACGAGGCGTTCCTGCGCTCGCGCGACCTGTGCGTCGCCGAGCTGGACGACGTCGCCGCGGCGGCGGCCCGCTGGGAGCCCTTCGACGCCGCCACGCTCGCCTCGTACTTCCGCGTGCTCGACTTCTCGCTGGGCGGCCGCCAGATCAGCGGGCTGCGTGAGTTCGCCCGCCGGGCGGCACTGCTCGGCGCGGCGCCGGCGCTGCCCGAGGGCGGGCCGGAGTTCATGTCGTTGTAGATCCGAGCTGTAGGTCAGATCAGCTGGGTCTTCGACCGTAGCTGGGTGGCCACCGACTTCGCGATCTCGGCGCCGTGGCTCCAGCTCGGGCTGGTGATCTTCCAGCGGGTCAGCACCGCCATGGTCCAGGTGTCGCCCAGCGCCAGGCAGTTGACGTTCCACTCCCTGGTGGCCTGCCGGTCCACCCAGCCGTTCTTGATGGCGATGCTCGACTGCTGGTTGCTGGGCCAGGCCTTACGGATGCCGAAGTCGCCGGTGCCGCGTACCGCCTGCATCTCGCCGACGAGGTAGTCGGTCCAGCGGGGGCCCGCCGCCGCGCCGCTGCCGATGGCGTGCGCGATGCGGCAGGTGTCGCGAGCGGACAGCCGGGTGGTGCTCCAGCCGTCGCCGGCCCTGGAGTCGGTCAGCTTGCAGATCGAGATCATCCGGGAGATGGTCGCCGACTTGCCCAACTCCGCCCAGAGTGTGGAGGCGGGCCCGTTGGCGCTGTCGCGGATCATCGTGCGGATCTCGTTCATCCGCGTCGAGCTGGGCGTCTGGCCGTTGTCGGCGGCGCGGCGCAGGTAGTCGGCGGCGAGCCAGGCCTTGATCATCGAGGCGGTCATGTTCGTCTGGTTCCAGTTCTTGGACCCGACGATGGTGCCGGTCTTGCGGTCCATCAGCGCCCAGCTGTACCAGGCGCTGGTGTTGACCTTGACCAGCTCGGCCGCGTTGCCCGACTCCAGCAGGTCGGCGTGCTCGACGCCGGGCGGGCCCGGCTGGATGGGGATGGCCCGCGAGGCGGGCGAGGTCGAGGGCGCGGGCGTCGCGCTCGGCGCCGGGCTGGGCTCGCGCCAGGCGTGCTGGACGGGGACGCCGTTGTCGCGGTTGGCCAACCAGATGCCTCCGGTGGTCATGGCGGCGGCGAGGCCGGCCCCGCCGGCCAGCAGTGCGCGCCGTCGGGTGAGCAGCTCTTTCATGAGGGGGACTCCGGGGGGAGGAGGGGTCACGGAGTATGTCGTCGGTCAGGCGCCAGGTGGCGTCACCAACTGCCGCGCCACGCCGGCGCAGACGTCGGCCCCGTACTGCAGGCCGTTCTCGACGGGGTAACGGGTCATCACGGTCATGATCCAGTCATCGCTGATGGCCAGACAGTTCAGGTGCCAGTTGCTGTCGGCGCCGATCGCGGTCCAGCCGTTCTTGATGGCGAGGGTGCGGGAAACGGGGTCCGGTACGCCGTCGATGATGCCCCATCTGCCGCCGCCTGTGGTGGGGAACTGTTCCTCGGCGGCGGTCGAGCCGGACACCTGGCGCATCTCGGACATGACCCAGTCGGTCCAGCGCGGGCCCGCCGCGGTGCCGTCGGCGACGCACTGGGCGAGCCGGACCGCGTCCCGCGGGGACATCTGGGTGCGGCTCCACCACTGGTCGTAGAGGCTGGTGTCGGTCAGCCCGCACATGTCGATCATGCGCTGGACCACGTCGTTGCCGCCGCCGGCCAGGTAGAGGGCCTGGGCGGCGCGGTCGTCGGAGTGCCGGATGGCCGCGCTCGCCTGTTCGAGCCGTTCCTGGCCGACGGTCTGCCCGGACTCGGCGGCCCGCCGCAGGAAGTCCGCGACCAGCCATACCTTGATCATCGACTCGGTGCTGCTGGTCTGCGTCGCGTTGCGGGACGCGATCAGCTCGCCGGTGTGCCGGTCGAGCATGGCGTAGCCGATGAAGTCGCCGGTGAAGTTCAGGTTGACCCGGCCCGCGACCAGTGAACGGCTGGGCTGGCGGGCGGCCTCGGCCCGCGCGTCCTGCTTCGCGGGCGCCTTCGCGGCGGCGGGCGACGGGACGCTCGCCGGGCTGGGGGTGACGGCGGCGGCCGACGGTTCGGGCGTGGCGCCCGCGTTCGCGTTCACCTGGACATTCTGCTGCGAGTCGGTGACGGTCCGCTCGCCCGCGACCCGGTCCACGGCGGCAGGGGCCAGCAGGGCGAGGACCAGAACGCCGAGCGCGGTCGTCGCGGCGGTGCTGAAGGTACGGCGGCGCTGCATGGAGGGGGTGCTCCCGGTGACGTCATTGTCGTGGGTTCGCCCGGATATGGGGTGGTCCGGGTTGGCCGCAACGGTAGGTCGTACCGCTGCGAGCTGCCATTTCCGAGTCTTGCTCGCGCTCAGCTCCCCGGCCAGAAGTGACGCAGGTCACGTGCGTGGACGCCGGGGCGGGCTCGTTGTGACAGTTCTTGCGCCGATCGGAGCAGAGCTGTAACACTGGCCGCATGGAGACTCCCAAGCCTGCCGTCGCGGGCGCCGACAGCCTGCTCGGCGATGTCGAGGAGGCCGAGGCCGCGCTGCGCGAGGCCGCCGACCGGGCCCTGGACGGCGAGGCGTCCTTCGACGCCGTCATCGCCGCCGACCAGAAGATCGAGCCGCGCGACGCCATGCCCGACGCGTACCGGTCCGGCCTGATCCGCCAGATCGCCCAGCACGCGCACTCCGAGATCATCGGCATGCAGCCGGAGGGCAACTGGATCAGCCGCGCTCCCACCCTGCGCCGCAAGGCCATCCTGCTGGCCAAGGTGCAGGACGAGGCCGGGCACGGGCTCTACCTCTACGCCGCCGCCGAGACGCTGGGCATCAGCCGCGAGGAGCTGACCGACGCGCTGATCTCCGGGAAGCAGAAGTACAGCTCGATCTTCAACTACCCCACGCTGAGCTGGGCGGACGTCGGCGCCATCGGCTGGCTGGTGGACGGGGCGGCGATCGTCAACCAGGTGCCGCTGTGCCGCTGCTCGTACGGCCCGTACGCCCGCGCCATGATCCGGGTGTGCAAGGAGGAGTCCTTCCACCAGCGCCAGGGCTACCAGTCCCTGTACGTGCTGGCCCAGGGCACCCCCGAGCAGCGGGCGATGGCGCAGGACGCGGTGGACCGCTGGTGGTATCCGTCGCTGGCCATGTTCGGCCCGCCGGACGCCGACTCCACCCACTCCGCGCAGTCCATGGCGTGGAAGGTCAAGCGCTTCTCGAACGACGAGCTGCGCCAGCGCTTCGTCGACATGTGCGTGCCGCAGGCCGAGATCCTCGGCCTCACCCTGCCCGACCCCGGCCTGCGGTGGAACGAGGAGCGGGGCCACTACGACTACACCTCTCCCGACTTCGACGAGCTGATGCGGGTGGTGAAGGGCGACGGGCCCTGCAACCGCCAGCGCATGGCGCACCGCAGGCGGGCCCACGAGGAAGGCGCCTGGGTGCGCGAGGCCGCCGCGGCGTACGCGGCGAAGCAGAACGGAAAGGTGACGGTGTGAGCAACGAGCCCCTGTGGGAGGTGTTCGTCCGGCCCCGGCGCGGGCTGGCGCACACGCACGCCGGCAGCCTGCACGCGCCGGACGCGGGCATGGCCCTGCGGCACGCGCGTGACCTCTACACCCGCCGCCAGGAGGGCGTCTCCATCTGGGTGGTGCCCGCCGCCGAGATCACCGCGTCGAGCCCGGACGAGAAGGACTCCTTCTTCGACCCGGCCGCCGACAAGATCTATCGCCACCCCACCTTCTACGAGCTGCCGGAGGGGGTGGAACACCTGTGAGCGAGCTGCTTGCGCTCGGCGACGACGCGCTGATCGCGGCCCAAAGGCTGAGCGAGTGGGTCTCCCGCGCGCCCACCCTGGAGGAGGACGTGGCGCTGGCCAACATCGCGCTCGACCAGCTCGGCGCGGCCCGGCTGCTGCTGTCCACCGCCGGTGACGAGGACGAGCTGGCCTACCTGCGCGACGGCCCCCAGTTCCGCAACTGCCTGCTGGCCGAGCTGCCGCTCGGCCCCGCCCGGGGCGACCTGGACTTCGCCTGGACCATGGCTTGGCTGCTCCTGCTGTCGTCAGCCCAGCTGCTGCGCTACACCGACCTCGCGGCGAGCGACGACGAACTCGCCGCGGGCATCGGCGCGAAGACCGTCAAGGAGTCGACCTACCACCTCGACCACGCCCACCAGTGGACGCTGCGCCTGGGCGGCGGCACCGACGAGTCGCACCGCCGCGTCCAGGAGGCCCTGGACAGCCTGTGGCCGTACGCGCACGAACTCACCGAGGGCATCCGGGACCGCTGGCTGGCCCTGGTCGAGCCGATCCTCGCCGAGGCCGGCCTGACCCGCCCCGCCGACCGCTGGCAGCCCGAGGGAGGCCGCACCGGCCGCCACACCGAACACCTCGGCTACCTGCTCGCCGAGATGCAGTCCCTGCACCGCGCCCACCCCGGAGCCCAGTGGTGACGCCCGAAAGGAAGGGCACCTTCGTCGGCTCGCGTCAGCGAGCCGAGCAGCAGCGCAGCACGCTATGCGTAGAGGAAGGGCACCTTCTTAACGGGAAGGAGGTATGACCATGGAGCTGGCTCACCCCGAGACCGTGCTGCTCGACGACCCGGCGCGGGTCGCCGAGATCGCCGGGGCCGTGCCGGATCCCGAGCTGCGCGTGGTGACCATCGGTGAGCTGGGCATCGTGCGCGGCGCCGAGCTGGCCGAGGACGGCCGCGTCACCGTGACCATCACCCCGACCTACTCCGGCTGCCCGGCGATGGACGCCATCCGCGACGACATCCGATCCGCGCTGGCCGCGGCCGGGCACCCCGACGTCGAGGTGAAGACCGTGCTCAGCCCGGCCTGGTCTACCGACATGATCACCGAGTCGGGCTGGGCGGCGCTGGAGCGCACCGGCATCGCCGCGCCGGGCGCGTCAGGCACCCCGGCCTGCCCGCGCTGCGCGCACGGCGGCCAGCCGGTCACGCCGGTGCTGCAGATCAGCCGGTACGCCTCGACGCCGTGCCAGAGCCTGTGGAGCTGCCGCTCCTGCCTGGAACCCTTCAACGCGATCAAGAAACTGTGAGCCCGCCGCTGTGAGCACGACCTTCCACGAGCTGACCGTCGCCGCCGTCGAGCCGCTGACCCCGTCCGCGGTGGCGCTGACCTTCGCCGTCCCCGCCGAGCTGCGGCAGGTCTTCACCTTCCGTCCCGGGCAGCATGTGACGGTACGCCTCGACGGCGAGCTGCGCCGCTCGTACTCGATCTGCTCCACCCCCGCCGAGCTGCGTGAGCAAGGCATGCTGACGATCGGGGTGAAGCGGGTGCCGGGCGGGGTCTTCTCCACCCGCGCCCAGGGTCTGGCCCCCGGCGAGACGCTGCCGGTGCTGCCGCCGCTGGGCCGCTTCACCACCGAGCTGGACCCGGCCCGCACCCGCCGCTACGGCGCGATCGTGGCCGGCTCCGGGATCACGCCGGTGCTGTCGCTGATCGCCACGGCGCTGGCCGTCGAGCCGGGCAGCACGTTCACGGTGATCTGCGGCAACCGCAGCGCGGCCGAGGTGATGTTCGCCGACGCGCTCGCCGACCTGAAGGACCGCTACGGCTCCCGGCTGCAGCTGGTCCACGTGCTGTCGCGGGAGATGCAGCCCAGCGAGCTGCTGTCCGGCCGGCTCGACGGGCCCCGGGTGACCGCGCTGCTCAAGGAGTTCGAGCTGGCGGCCGTGGACGAGTGGTTCCTGTGCGGGCCGCTGGGCGTGGTCCGCGCGGCCCGGGACGCGCTGGCCGCGGCGGGCGCGTCGGGCAAGGTGCACGTCGAGCTGTTCCACGCGGAGGAGCCGCCTGCGCCGCAGGCCGCCGTGGCCGAGGGCGGTGAGGTCGAGGTGTCCATCGTCCTGGACGGACGCTCCACCGACTTCACCATGGACCGCGCCGAGCGGGTGCTGGACGCGGCGCTGCGGCACCGCGGCGAGCTGCCGTACGCCTGCAAGGGCGGGGTCTGCTCGACCTGCCGCGCCAAGGTCGTCTCAGGCTCTGTGCAGATGGCCGCCAACTGGTCCCTGGAGCCCGACGAGCTGGCCGCCGGCTACGTCCTCACCTGCCAGTCCACCCCCACCACCGACACCCTCACCCTCGACTTCGACGCCTGACCGCCTCCGGGAGCCGGTCGTGGGGGTGCAGTTTCGGGGAAACTGCACGATCCCTGGCTCAGGTTCGTGCAGTTTCCCCGAAACTGCAGAGTGGCGCACGCGGACGCGGGAGCGGCGGGACGGTGTGACGGACCAGGCGGCCCCGGGGCGGTGGGGACGGGTTAGTCTCGGTGGCGTGAGTGCGAACAGGGAGATCGACAGCATCGTGCAGCGGGCCGCCGACGGCGGCCGGATCAGCGCCGAGGAGGCGCTGCTGCTCTACACCGACGCGCCGTTCCACGCGCTGGGTGAGGCCGCTGACGCGGTGCGCCGCCGCCGCTACCCGGACGGCGTCGTGACGTACCTGATCGACCGCAACATCAACTACACCAACGTCTGCGTGACGGCGTGCAAGTTCTGCGCGTTCTACCGCGCGCCCAAGCACGCCGAGGGCTGGGTGCACGACACCGCGGAGATCCTGCGCCGCTGCGGCGAGGCGGTGGAGCTGGGCGCGACGCAGGTGATGCTGCAGGGCGGCCACCACCCCGAGTTCGGCGTGGAGTACTACGAGAACCTGTTCGCCTCGGTGAAGCAGGCGTACCCGCAGCTCATGATCCACTCGATCGGGCCCAGCGAGATCCTGCACATGGCCAAGGTCTCCGAGGTGTCCATCGACGAGGCCGTGGCCCGTATCAAGGCGGCCGGCCTGGACTCGATCGCGGGCGCCGGCGCGGAGATGCTGCCCGACCGGCCGCGTAAGGCGATCGCCCCGCTCAAGGAGTCGGGCGCGCGCTGGCTGGAGGTCATGGAGGTGGCGCACCGGCACGGCGTCGAGTCCACCGCGACCATGATGATGGGCACCGGCGAGACCAACGCCGAGCGCATCGAGCACCTGCGCATGATCCGCGACGTGCAGGACCGCACCGGCGGCTTCCGCGCGTTCATCCCGTGGACGTACCAGCCGGAGAACAACCACCTCAAGGGCCGCACCCAGGCCACGTCGCTGGAGTACCTGCGGCTCATCGCGGTGGCCCGGCTGTTCTTCGACAACGTGGCGCACCTGCAGGCGTCCTGGCTGACCACCGGCAAGGACGTGGGCCAGCTCGCGCTGCACATGGGCGTGGACGACCTGGGCTCGATCATGCTGGAGGAGAACGTGATCTCCTCGGCGGGCGCCCGGCACCGGTCCAACCTGCACGACCTGGTCCAGCTCATCCGCACGGCGGGCCGCATCCCGGCCCAGCGCGACACGCTGTACCGCCACCTCAAGGTGCACTGGACCCCCGCCGACGACCCGACGGACGAGCGCGTCACCTCCCACTTCTCCTCCATCGCCATCGAGGGCGGCGGCGTGGGCAGGCAGCTCCCCCTGGTCGACGCGCGCTGAGCTTCGCTCGCGCGGGCTAGATCGCCGTTTCGTGTCCAGAAGTGCGCTCAGACCGCAGGTTCTGACACGAAGCAGTGATCTTCACGTGGCGGGAGCCGCCGGCCGGTCTGTGCCTGATCGGACTATGGGGGCGGGTGGCCGGCGGACATTAGTGTCCACCTGACTGTGACGTCGGGGGGACATCGATGACGCGGATCGTGAGCAGGATGGCAGCGCTGTTCGTGGCGCTCGTCGCGGCGGTGGGGGCCGCCGCCGCTCCGGCGTGGGCGGCCGGGCCGGATCTCGCGGCGCTGTCCAGAGGTGCGCGCGGAGCGATCGGGGCGACCGTCGACGTGTCGGTGGGCATCGCCAACCACGGTGATCCGCTGACCATCCAGCAGGTGGTCCTCAACTACCGCGCCCCGGCGGGCACGGTGATCGTCAAGGCGGCGGGCACGGCCTGTGTCTTCAACCAGGAGCGCACGACCGCCAGGTGCGGGCTCGGCACCGAGTGGCGCAGCAGGATCGCCGCGCGGCCCGAGGGCGGCTTCCAGACCATCCAGGTCAAGATCACATCCAGGGTGACCGGGACGGGCTCGTTCACCGTCACCTGCGGGTGCGACGCGAAGAAGGCCAACAACTCGGCGGAGATCGTCATCGAGGGCGCGGCCAAGCCGCAGCCCACCGCCTCGCCGAAGCCGTCGGCGAAGCCCCGGCCGAGCGAGAGCCCGTCGCCGCAGCAGAGCCTCAGCCCGCAGGAGACCTTCGAGCCGGACTACGGCAGCGAGGCGCCGGTCGTCGCCGCGCCGCCCGCGGCCGAGAAGGACTCCTCCAGCAGCGGATTCCTGCTCATCGGGGTCGGCGCGGTGCTGTTCGGGCTGGTCGGCCTGGGCGGTGCCGCGTACCTGTGGCGGGACCGCTCCGGCGGCGAAGAGGACGACACGGAGTAGCGCAGTGTGGCAGCCGCCGCAGCGCCGCCGCGCGGGGTTTGGCAGAGTGGCGGCTGTGAGCCGCGCAGACCTTGACAAAGAGCCGCACGAGATCGCTTCGATGTTCGACGGGGTGGCGGAGAAGTACGACAAGACCAACTCCGTGCTGTCGTTCGGCCAGGACAAGAGCTGGCGCCGGGCGACCCGGGCCGCGCTGGCGCTCAAGGCCGGCGAGAAGGTGCTCGACCTGGGCGCGGGCACCGGCGTCTCGACCGAGGAGCTGGCCCGCTCGGGCGCGTACGTGGTCGGCGTCGACCTGTCCCTGGGCATGCTGGCCGTGGGACGGCGCGACCGGCCGAAGGTGCCGCTGGTCGCGGGGGACGCGCTGGCGCTGCCGTTCCCGGACGAGACGTTCGACGCGGTGACCACCTCGTTCGTCATCCGCAACGTGGCGAACACGCCCGCCGCGCTGCGCGAGCTGTCCCGGGTCACCAAGCCGGGCGGCCGCCTGGTCATCTGTGAGTTCTCGCACCCGACCAACGGCGCGTTCCGCACCGTCTACCTGCAGTACCTGATGCGCTCGCTGCCCGCGGTGGCGCGCAAGGTGTCGAGCAACCCCGAGGCGTACGTCTACCTCGCCGAGTCCATCCGGGCGTGGCCCGACCAGCGCGAGTTCGCCACGATCATCGGCGAGAACACCTGGTCGCAGGTGAAGTGGCGCAACCTGACCGGCGGCATCGTGGCGCTGCACAAGGCGGTCCGCCCGGCCTGATCCGGCCGTTTGCCGGACACGGCGCGGCGTGCCGCCGCACGATCAGGGCATGGGGTACGACGAGAGCGCGGTGATCGGGTTCCTCGGCGGCGGGTACGGCGAGCCGCCCGTGCGCGTGGCAGACCTGGAGGAGGCGGCCCGCCGCCGCGCCGCCGCCCGCCGCGCCGCGCGCGCCGAGGACACTCCTGACCCTGACCTCGCGCCGCCCGCCGCGCCCGACACCACGCCCGATCCCTGACCGCCCCGCCCTGCCCGCCCCCGCCCCGCCGCAACTCCTGGAGAGTTGCGGCTCGAGCGCGTACGGCGGTGGATTGGGAGCGTTTTCGGGGGGTGATTCATGGTTAGGGTCACCTAACCATTACGGGGTCACGGCGCAGTTCTAGACTGCTCGCCGGACTGGCTTGTGAAGACTTTCACGAGCCCGGAACGAACGTTCAGGTAGAGGTGGAGGTGAGCATGACACCGACCGATATCGATGCCGACGTGATCGTCGTTGGTGCCGGTCCGGGTGGCTCCGCCACCGCGTACCACCTCGCCAAGCACGGTGCGAAGGTGCTGCTGCTGGAGAAGACCGAGTTCCCGCGGGAGAAGGTCTGCGGCGACGGGTTGACCCCGCGCGCGGTCAAGCAGCTGATCGACATGGGCGTGGACGTCCGCCCGGAGGCCGGCTGGCTGCACAACAAGGGCCTGCGCGTGATCGGTGGCGGCGTCCGGCTGGAGCTGGACTGGCCCGACCTGGCCAGCTTCCCCGACTTCGGCCTGGTGCGCACCCGCCTGGACTTCGACGACATGCTCGCGCAGCGCGCCGTCGCCGCCGGGGCCGTCCTGCGGACCGGCCACAACGTGACCGGCCCGGTGCTGGACACCGACGGCCGCGTGGTCGGCGTCGAGGTGAAGACCGCCGAGGGCGTCAAGACGCTGCGCGCGCACCTGGTGGTCGCCGCCGACGGCGTCTCCGGCCGGTTCGCGCTGGCGATGGGCATGGCCAAGCGCGAGGACCGCCCGATGGGCGTGGCCGTGCGCCGCTACTACCGCTGCCCGGCCAAGACCAACGACGACTACCTGGAGTCGTGGCTCGAGCTGCGCAGCCGCGAGGCGGGCAGCGCGCAGCTGCCGGGTTACGGCTGGATCTTCGGGCTGGGCGACGGCCGGGTCAACGTGGGCCTCGGCGTGCTCAACTCGTCGAAGGCGTACCAGCAGACCAACTACCGGCAGATGCTCACCGACTGGCTCGGCGCGACGCCCGAGGAGTGGGGCCTGAACGACGAGGCCAACGCCGAGGGCAAGACGCTGGGCGCGGCCCTGCCGATGGGGTTCAACCGCACGCCCCACTACACGCGGGGCATGATGCTGGTGGGCGACTCGGGCGGCATGGTCAACCCCTTCAACGGCGAGGGCATCGCGTACGCGATGGAATCCGGGCAGCTGGCCGCTGACGTGCTGATCCAGGCGCTGGCCCGCCCGGCGGGCCCGGCCCGGGAGCGCGCGCTGCAGGCGTACGCGACCGAGCTGAAGCGGCGGCTGGGCGGTTACTACCGCGTTGGCGGCATCTTCGTGAAGCTGATCGGGAATCCTCAGGTGATGAAGGTCGCGACGAAGCACGGCATGCCGCACCCGACGCTCATGCGGTTCGTGCTCAAGCTGCTGGCGAACCTCACCGACCAGCGTGACGGGGACGCCATGGACCGCATCATCAATGCCATGTCCCGCGTGGCACCCGCGGTGTAGCGGGCCGCGGGGCGAGGATCTTAACGGACTGCAAGCAGGCGAAACACAACAGTTCACCGGGAAGAAAGGACGCAGGCAGGTGTCGCTCTCCGCGTACGTGCCCATCGTTGGGCTCTTCGCGCTGGCCGCGGCCTTCGGGCTTTTCTCGGTCGCGGCAGCACCCATCATCGGACCCCGCCGCTTCAACAAGGCGAAGCTCGACGCCTACGAGTGCGGCATCGAGCCGACCCCTCAGCCGGTCGGCGGCGGGCGCTTTCCGATCAAGTTCTACCTGACCGCGATGCTCTTCATCGTCTTCGACATCGAGATCATCTTCCTCTACCCGTGGGCGGTCAGCTTCGACCAGTTCGAAGGTGTGTTCGTCTTCGTGGAGATGGTTCTGTTCATCGGCACGGTGTTCGTCGCGTACGCCTACGTATGGCGTCGCGGCGGCCTGGATTGGGACTGACATGGGACTCGAAGAGAAGCTCCCCTCCGGGGTGCTGCTCACCACCGTCCAGGGGCTCGTCAACTGGACCCGTAAGGCCAGCTTCTGGCCGGCCACCTTCGGCCTGGCCTGCTGCGCCATCGAGATGATGGCCTCCGGTGCGGCCCGGTACGACACGGGCCGCTTCGGCATGGAGGTCTTCCGGGCCTCGCCCCGCCAGGCCGACCTGATGATCGTGGCCGGCCGGGTGAGCCAGAAGATGGCCCCGGTGCTGCGCCAGATCTACGACCAGATGCCCGAGCCCCGGTGGGTGCTGTCCATGGGCGTCTGCGCGTCGTCCGGCGGCATGTTCAACAACTACGCGATCGTGCAGGGCGTGGACCACATCGTCCCCGTCGACATGTACCTGCCCGGCTGCCCGCCGAGGCCGGAGATGCTGCTCGACGCGATCCTCAAGCTGCACGACAAGATCCTCGCCGAGCCGCTGGGCGCCGGCGGCCGCAAGATGCTGGCCGCCAAGGAGGCCCGCGAGGGCAAGCCCGTGGTCGCGGCCGGCGCGATGCCGTCGAGCTACCGCTACAACAAGGCGCTGCGCGCCGAGTGGGAGCAGGCCGCCGCCGAGGGCCGCGAGGAGCAGCTGCGGATCCAGAAGTGGATGGAGAAGGGGAACCACCGGTGACTCAGCCTGAGGGACTTTTCGGGGTCACCGGCAGTGGTGACACCTCCGGCTTCGGCGGCCTGGTCCGCAAGCGGCCGGTCCAGCTGGAGGCGCAGCGGCCGTTCGGCGGCTGGTTCGACGAGGTCGTGGACGCGCTGGAGGAGGCCTACCCCGGCTTCGCCGACGCGATCGAGCGCGTGGTCATCGACCGCGGGGAGCTGACCCTGCACATCGTCCCGGCGAAGATCGCCGAGGTGTGCCAGGTCCTGCGCGACGACGAGTCGCTGCGGTACGAGCTGTGCTCGTCGGTGTCCGGCGTCGACTACGTCACCGAGGAGCGCCGCCTGCACGTGGCGTACCACCTCACCTCCATGACCTACCGGCGCCGCATCCGGCTGGAGTGCGCGCTGACCGTCGCGGACCCGCGCCTGCCCAGCGTGACCTCGGTCTACCCGACCGCGGACTGGCAGGAGCGCGAGACGTACGACATGTTCGGCGTCGTCTTCGAGGGCCACCCGAACCTGACCCGGATCCTCATGCCGGACGACTGGGACGGCCACCCCCAGCGCAAGGACTACCCGCTGGGCGGGGTTCCGGTCGAGTACAAGGGCGCCGAGATCCCGCCGCCCGACACGCGGAGGGCTTACCGATGAGTACCCCTGGATACGCGCAGGAGCGCGAGACGACCGAGGGCAAGGTCTTCACGGTCACCGGTGGTGACTGGGACAGCCTGGTCTCGGGCGTGGACCCGATCCACGACGAGCGCATCGTCGTCAACATGGGTCCCCAGCACCCGTCCACGCACGGCGTGCTGCGGCTGGTGCTGGAGCTGGAGGGCGAGACGGTCACCGAGGCGCGCACCGTCGTCGGTTACCTGCACACCGGCATCGAGAAGAACATGGAGTACCGCACCTGGACGCAGGGCTCCACGTTCGTGACCCGGATGGACTACCTCGCCCCGATCTTCAACGAGACGGCGTACAGCCTCGCGGTGGAGAAGCTGCTGGGCATCGAGGACCAGATCACCGACCGGACCACCACCATCCGCGTGCTGATGATGGAGCTGAACCGGATCTCCTCCCACCTGGTGTGGCTGGCGACGACCGGTATGGAGCTCGGCGCGCTGTCGATGATGATCTACGGCTTCCGCGAGCGTGAGTTCATCCTCGACATCTTCGAGATGATCACCGGTCTGCGCATGAACATGGCCTACGTGCGCCCCGGCGGCGTGGCGCAGGACGTGCCGGACGAGGCGGTCCGGAAGATCCGCGAGTTCCTGGGCTTCATGCCCAAGCGGCTCAAGGAGTACGAGGACCTGCTGTCCGGCCAGCCGATCTGGACCGCGCGCACCAAGGGCATCGCGGTGCTCGACGTCACCGGCTGCGTGGCGCTCGGCGTCACCGGCCCGGTGCTGCGCAGCGCCGGCCTGCCCTGGGACCTGCGCAAGACGATGCCGTACTGCGGCTACGAGACGTACGAGTTCGACGTGCCGGTGGCGCAGACCGCCGACGTGTGGGGCCGCTACGAGGTGCGCCTCGCCGAGATGCGCGAGTCGCTGAAGCTGATCGAGCAGGCGCTGGACCGGCTCAAGCCGGGCCCGATCATGGTCGAGGACCGGAAGATCGCCTGGCCGGCGCAGCTCGCGATCGGCAACGACGGCCTCGGCAACTCGCTGGAGCATGTCGCGCACATCATGGGTCAGTCGATGGAGTCGCTGATCCACCACTTCAAGCTGGTCACCGAGGGCTTCCGGGTCCCGGCCGGCCAGGTGTACGTGCCGATCGAGGCGCCGCGCGGCGAGCTGGGCGCGCACGTGGTCTCCGACGGTGGCACCCGGCCGTTCCGGGTCCACATGCGGGAACCCAGCTTCGTGAACCTGCAGGCCATCCCCGCGATGGCCGAGGGCGGCCTGCTGGCCGATGTGATCGCGGGTGGGGCCAGCCTCGACCCGGTGATGGGTGGGTGTGACCGATGACAGCGCCGGAGAAGGCAGTGGACGTGTTCGACCAGGAGACCCGGGACCGGGCGCGCGAGATCGTCGCGCGTTACCCGGAGGGCCGCGAGCGCTCGGCGCTGCTGCCGATGCTGCACCTGGTGCAGTCGGTCGAGGGGTACGTCTCCCCGGCCGGTGTCGCGTTCTGCGCCGAGCAGCTCGGGCTGACCAAGGCGCAGGTCGGCGCGGTAGCCACCTTCTACACCATGTACAAGCGCCGCCCGACCGGTGAGTACCTGGTCAGCGTCTGCACCAACACCATGTGCAACGTGCTCGGCGGCCAGGAGGTCTACGACACGCTGTCCGACGCCCTCGGCGTCGGGCACGACGAGACCACCGAGGACGGGAAGATCACGCTGGAGCACGCCGAGTGCCTCGCCGCGTGCGACTACGGCCCGGTGCTCACGGTCAACTACGACTTCTTCGACAACGTGACCCCGGAGAGCGCGCTCGACGTCGTCGGCAAGCTCAAGTCCGGGCAGCGGCCGATGCCGACCCGCGGCGCCCGGCTGTGCACGCTGAAGGAGATGGCGGTCCAGCTGGCGGGCTTCGCCGACGAGCGCGAGGGCGCGGTCGCGGACGGCCCGGCGGGCGACTCGACGCTGCGCGGCGTACGCCTGGCGCAGCAGCACGGGATCAGCCCGGCCGGCTTCGACATCAACACGCCCATCCCGACTCCCTCGAAGGAGGCGGCGAAGTGAGCACGCCTAGCAAGGCCGTTCTCGAGAAGCTCACGCCGGTTCTGACCAAGCGCTGGCTGTCTCCCGACGCCTGGCGCCTTGACGTGTACGAGCGCCTCGACGGCTACGCGGCCCTGCGCAAGGCGCTGGCCGTGCACCCGGACGACCTGATCGCCCTGATCAAGGACTCCGGCCTGCGCGGCCGCGGCGGCGCGGGCTTCCCGACCGGCCTCAAGTGGGGCTTCATCCCGCAGAACGACGGCAAGCCGCACTACCTGGTCGTCAACGCCGACGAGGGCGAGCCGGGCACCTGCAAGGACCTGCCGCTGATGACGCACGACCCGCACTCGCTGGTCGAGGGCGTCATCATCGGCTCGTACGCGATCCGCGCCAACCGCGCCTACATCTACATCCGCGGCGAGGCGGTGCACGCCGCGCGCCGGCTGCGCCACGCGGTGCAGGAGGCGTACAAGGCCGGTTACCTCGGCAAGAACATCCTGGGCAGCGGGTACGACCTGGACCTGGTGGTGCACTCGGGCGCCGGCGCGTACATCTGCGGCGAGGAGACGGCGCTGCTGGACTCGCTGGAGGGCTTCCGCGGCCAGCCGCGGCTGCGCCCGCCGTTCCCGGCGACGCACGGCCTCTACGCCAGCCCCACCGTCGTCAACAACGTGGGCACCATCGCCAGCGTGCCGTACATCGTGCTGGGCGGCGCGGCCTGGTGGAAGTCGATGGGCACCGAGAAGTCGTCCGGCCCGATGATCTACTCGCTGTCCGGCCGGGTGAAGAACCCGGGGCAGTACGAGTGCTCGATGGGCATCACGCTGCGCGAGCTGATCGAGCTGGCGGGCGGCATGCAGGACGGCCACCAGCTGCGGTTCTGGACCCCGGGCGGCTCGTCGACGCCGCTGCTGACCGGCGACCACATCGACACCGCGATGGACTTCGAGTCGGTCGCCGCGGCGGGCTCGATCCTCGGCACCACCGCCACGCAGATCTTCAGCGACCAGGACTGCCCGGTCTACGCGACCTACCGCTGGCTGGAGTTCTACCACCACGAGTCGTGCGGCAAGTGCACCCCGTGCCGGGAGGGCAACTACTGGATGGTCCGGGTCTACCGGCGCATCCTCTCCGGCGAGGGCACGCTCGAGGACCTCGACACCCTGCTGGACACCGCGAGCAACATCCTGGGCCGCTCGTTCTGCGGTCTCGGTGACGGCGCGACCAGCCCGGTGACCTCCTCGCTGCAGTACTTCAAGCAGGACTACCTGGACTACATCGAGGGTCGCAAGGCGCCGAAGCTCAGCGCCGCCGCCCTGGCAGGAGCGCACTGACAATGAGCCAGGAAGTACAGAAGCACACCGACACCGTCACGCTCACCATCGACGGCATCGAGGTGACCGCGCCCAAGGGCGAGCTGGTCATCCGTACCGCCGAGCGGCTGGGCATCGACATCCCGCGGTTCTGCGACCACCCGCTGCTGGCCCCGGCCGGCGCCTGCCGCCAGTGCCTGGTGGACGTGGAGGGCCAGCGCAAGCCGGTCGCCTCGTGCACCCAGACGGTGGCCGACGGCATGGTGGTGCGCACGCAGCTCACCTCCGAGGTGGCCCGCAAGGCCCAGGAGGGTGTGATGGAGCTGCTGCTCATCAACCACCCGCTGGACTGCCCGATGTGCGACAAGGGCGGCGAGTGCCCGCTGCAGAACCAGGCGATGCAGGTCGGCCGCCCGGAGTCGCGCTTCCACGAGCACAAGCGCGAGTACGAGAAGCCGATCAACATCTCCGCGCAGGTGCTGCTGGACCGCGAGCGCTGCGTGCTCTGCCAGCGCTGCACCCGGTTCTCCGAGGAGATCGCGGGCGACAAGTTCATCGACCTGATGGAGCGCTCGTCCGCCGAGCAGATCAACGTCTACAGCGACAGCTTCTTCGGCGACGACGAGGAGAACGCGCCCGAGGTGCCGTTCAACTCGTACTACTCGGGCAACACGATCCAGATCTGCCCGGTCGGCGCGCTGACCAGCGAGCAGTACCGCTTCCGCGCCCGCCCGTTCGACCTGGTGTCCTCGCCGAGCAAGTGCGAGCACTGCGCGTCGGGCTGCGACATGCGCACCGACCACCGCCGCGGCAAGGTGCTGCGCCGGCTGGCCGGCAACGACCCGCAGGTCAACGAGGAGTGGAACTGCGACAAGGGCCGGTGGGGCTTCCGCTACGCGACCGCCTTCGACCGGCTCACCACCCCGCTGGTGCGCGACGGCAAGACCGGTGAGCTGCGCGAGGCCTCCTGGACCGAGGCGCTGAGCGTCGCGGCCGAGGGCCTGCGGGCCGCCCGCGACGGCGCGTACGGCGTGGGTGTGCTGACCGGCGGCCGGCTGACCGTCGAGGACGCGTACGCGTACGCCAAGTTCACCCGCATCGTGCTGGGCAGCAACGACATCGACTTCCGGGCGCGCCCGCTGTCCGCGGAGGAGGCCGAGTTCCTGGCGTCCTCGGTGGTCGGCGAGCAGCAGGTCACCTACACCGACCTGGAGCAGGCCAAGCACGTGGTGCTGGTCGGCTTCGAGCCGGAGGAGGAGAGCCCGATCGTGCTGCTGCGCCTGCGCAAGGCGGCGGCCAAGGGCAAGCTCAAGGTCACCTCGGTGGCCCCGTTCCTGACCCGCGGCGCGGAGAAGGCCGGCGCGACGCTGGCCGAGTGCGTGCCCGGCCAGGAGCCGGCGGTGCTGTCCAACCTGGAGGGCGTGGACCCGTCCACGGTCGTCCTGGTGGGCGAGCGGCTGGCCACGGTGCGGGGCGGCTACTCGGCCGCGGCGGCGCTGGCCACGCGGACCGGCGCCAAGCTGGCCTGGGTGCCGCGGCGCGCGGGTGACCGCGGCGCGGTCGACGCGGGCTGCCTGCCCAACCTGCTGCCCGGGGGCCGCGCGGTGAGCGAGCCCGCGGCGCGGGCCGAGCTGTCGGCGGCCTGGGGCGTGACCGCGGGCGTGATCCCGAGCGCGGCCGGCCGTGACACCGACGCGATCCTGGCCGCGGCCGCCGCCGGCAAGCTGGGCGCGCTGGTCGTGGCGGGTGTGGACCCGGCCGACCTGGCCGACCCGAAGGCCGCCGAGGAGGCGCTGGACAAGGTCGGCTTCCTGGTCTCGCTGGAGCTGCGGATGAGCGCGGTCTCCCGCCGCGCGAACGTGGTGTTCCCGGTCGCCGCGGCGGCCGAGAAGGCCGGTTCGTACGTGAACTGGGAGGGCCGCCTGCGCACCTACGAGCAGGCGCTGGACACCCCGAACGCGGGTGCCGTGCTGACCGACGCCCGGGTGCTGGACGCCCTGGCCGCGCGGCTGGGCGTCACCCTGGGCACCGCGGACGTGCTGGCGGTCCGCCGGGAGCTGGGCAGCCTGCCCGCGACCGGTGCGCCGCGCCCGTCCGCCCCGGCCGAGGTGGGCGCGGCCGCGCCCGCGCTGAAGCCGAACGAGGCGATCCTGGCCAGCTGGGCGCAGCTGATCGACCTGGGCAGCCTCACCGACGGCGACCAGGTGCTGGCCGGCACCGCCCGCCCGCCGGTGGTGCGCCTGTCGAAGGCCCGCGCCACGGCGCTGGGTGTCGCCGACGGCGACCCGGTGACCGTCGGCACCGCGCGGGGTGCGATCACCCTGCCGGCCGCGATCACCGAGATCGCCGATGACGTCGTCTGGGTTCCGACCAACTCGCCGGGCTCGACCCTGCGCCGCACGCTCGGCGCGGTCCCCGGCGCGGTCGTGACCGTGAGCGGAGGAACGAGCAAATGATCCTCGCCCCTATCGGTTTCCTGGCCGAGGACCCGGAGACCGGCGACCCGACCCTGGTCGACTTCGGGCACGACCCGTGGTGGCTGGTGCTCATCAAGGTGCTGGGCGTCTTCGTCTTCCTCGTGGTGATGACCCTGTTCACCATCTGGTACGAGCGCCGCGTGGTGGCCCGGATGCAGGTGCGTCCCGGCCCGAACCGGCACGGTCCCTTCGGTCTGCTCCAGTCGCTGGCCGACGGCCTGAAGCTGGCGTTCAAGGAAGACATCATGCCGCTCAAGGCGGACAAGGTGGTCTTCTTCATCGCGCCGGTGATCTCGACCGTGTGCGCGTTCACCGCGTTCTCGATCATGCCGTTCGGCCCGTTCGTGTCGATCTTCGGCACGAAGACGCCGCTGCAGCTCACCGACATCTCGGTGGCGGTGCTGCTGGTGCTGGCCTGCTCCGGCATGGGCATCTACGGCATCGTGCTGGGCGGTTGGGCCTCCGGCTCGACCTACCCGCTGCTCGGCGGTCTGCGCTCCAGCGCCCAGCTGATCTCGTACGAGGTCGCCATGGGCCTGTCCTTCGTGGCCGTCTTCATGCTCTCCGGCACGATGAGCACCTCGGAGATCGTCAACGCGCAGGCCACCGGCCACACGCTGCAGCTGCCCTTCGGGAACATCAACATCCCGATCGGCGGCTGGTTCTTCCTGCTGCTGTTCCCGAGCTTCATCATCTACGCCATCTCGGCGGTGGGTGAGACCAACCGCGCACCGTTCGACCTCCCCGAGGCCGAGTCGGAGCTGGTCGGCGGCTTCCACACCGAGTACTCGTCGCTGAAGTTCGCGCTGTTCTTCCTGGCCGAGTACATCAACATGGTGACGGTGTCGGGTCTGTGCGCCACGCTCTTCCTGGGCGGCTGGCGGATGCCGACCTCGTTCGAGAGCTTCGCGCCGTGGATCAACTCCGGCTGGTGGGGCCTGCTGTGGTTCACCATCAAGGTGCTGCTGCTGCTGTTCGTCTTCGTCTGGCTGCGGGGCACGCTGCCCCGGCTGCGCTACGACCAGTTCATGCGGTTCGGCTGGAAGGTCCTCATCCCGGCCAACCTGGTGTGGATCCTGGCCGTGGCCGGCTGGCTGACGCTGCGCAAGTCCAACCTGGGCACCGTGGACCGGCTGATCTTCTTCGGCCTGCCGCTGGCGGTGATCATCCTGCTGGCGCTGTTCTGGCCGCAGAAGGACAAGGAGCCGGAGCTGTCCGTCGAGCAGCAGGTGGCCAAGCGCCCCGAGGGCAGCTTCCCGCTGCCGCCGCTCGACCTGCAGGTGCCGGTCAATCCCCGCGCCAAGCGGCTCACCGCCGAGCGCGAGACCGTAGGCACCGCGACCGAGAAGGAGGTGTGACGTGGGTACGTTCACGGGCGCCGTCAAGGGCTTCGGCGTGACCTTCTCGCACATGTTCAAGAAGACCGTCACCACGCAGTACCCGGAGAAGCCGGACGCGACCGCGCCGCGCTACCACGGCCGGCACATCCTCAACCGGTGGCCGGACGGGCTGGAGAAGTGCATCGGCTGCGAGCTGTGCGCCTGGGCCTGCCCGGCGGACGCGATCTTCGTGGAGGGCGCGGACAACACCGACGAGGAGCGTTTCTCGCCCGGTGAGCGGTACGCCGCCAACTACCAGATCAACTACGCGCGGTGCATCTTCTGCGGCCTGTGCATCGAGGCCTGCCCGACCCGCTCGCTCACCATGAGCAACGAGTACGAGCTGGCCCGGGACAAGCGCACCGATCTGATCTTCACGAAGGAGCAGCTGCTCGCGCCGCTGCTGCCGGGCATGGAGCAGCCTCCGCACCCGATGCGGCTGGGCGACACGGAGAAGGACTACTACCTGGGTGCGGTCACGAACCCGGGCACGTCGGCGGGAGCTGAGACCCGATGACACTCGCAACTACGGTGCTCGCCGCCGCCGGTGAGGTCACGACCGGGGAGAAGTGGGTCTTCTTCCTGCTGGCCCCGGTCGCGGTCATCGGCGCGCTGGGCATGGTGATCGCCCGCAACGCGGTGCACTCCGCGCTGTGGCTGGTGCTGACCATGCTCAGCCTGGGCGTCTTCTACATCGTGCAGGCGGGGCCGTTCATCGGCATGGTGCAGATCATCGTCTACACCGGCGCCATCATGATGCTGTTCCTGTTCGTGCTGATGCTCGTCGGCCGGGACGCCTCCGACTCGGTGATCGAGACGCTGCGCGGCCAGAAGGTCGTCGCGATCATCCTCGGCGTCGGCCTGGCGGGCCTGCTCGGCACCGGCCTCTACCGCGCCCTGCAGGGTGTGGCGCCGGCCGGGCTGGAGGGCGCCAACGCCAACGGCAACGTGCAGGGCATCGCCTCGCTGTTGTTCACCAAGTACGTCTACATCTTCGAGGTCACCTCGGCGCTGCTCATCACGGCGGCGGTCGGCGCGATGATCCTGGCCCACCGCGAGCGGGCCGAGGGCGAGCGGGTCGGCCAGGCCGCCAAGATGCGCGAGCGCTTCCTGCCGGGCAACTACCCCGGCCCGAAGCCCGGCCCCGGTGTCTTCGCGAACTCCACCTCGGTGGCCACCCCGGCGAAGCTGCCGGACGGGTCCCCGGCCGAGCGGAGCCTCTCGCCGATCCTGCCGACGCGTGAGCTCACCCCGGCCGAGATCGCCAACAAGCACACCGAGGGGAAGTGACCCGTGACCCCCGTCTACTACATCGTGCTGGCCGCCGTGCTGTTCAGCATCGGCGCGGTCGGCGTCCTGATCCGGCGTAACGCCATCGTGCTGTTCATGTGCGTGGAGCTGATGCTCAACGCCGCGAACCTCGCGCTGGTCACCTTCGCCCGGATGAACGGGACGCTCGACGGCCAGGTGATGGCGTTCTTCTCGATGGTGGTCGCCGCGGCCGAGGTCGTGGTCGGTCTGGCCATCATCATGTCGATCTTCCGGACGCGACGCTCGGCGAGCGTCGACGACGCGAACCTGCTGAAGTACTGAGGCTGACATGGAAGTGAACCTGATGCCTGCCGAAGCGGTGCAGGCGCCCGTCGTCTATGCGTCGGCCACGGGCCTGCTCTCGTACATGTGGCTGCTCATCGCCCTCCCGGCGATCGGCGCGCTGATCCTGCTGCTGTTCGGCCGCTGGACGGACAAGTGGGGCCACTGGCTCGGCTGCGCGACGGTGCTCGGCTCGTTCGTGCTCGGCCTGAGCATGTTCTTCCAGCTGCGCGACCTGCCCAACCGGGCCGTGCAGCAGGATCTCTACAGCTTCATCCCGGTGGGCAACCTGCAGGTCGACTTCGGCCTGCTGTTCGACCCGCTGTCGGCGTGCTTCGTGCTGCTGATCACGGGCGTGGGCTTCCTGATCCACATCTACGCCACCGGGTACATGGCTCACGACGAGGGCCGCCGCCGCTTCTTCGGGTACTTCAACCTGTTCATCGCGGCGATGCTGCTGCTGGTCCTCGGCAACAACTTCGTCATGCTGTACTTCGGCTGGGAGGGCGTCGGTCTGGCGTCGTACCTGCTGATCTCCTTCTGGTACGGCCGGCCGTCCGCGGCCACCGCCGGCAAGAAGGCGTTCATCATGAACCGCGTCGGCGACGCGGGCCTGGTGATCGCCATCTTCCTGATGTTCTTCCAGTTCGGCTCGGTCAACTACGACGTCGTGTTCAGCGAGGTCGGCCTGCTGTCCGGCACCACGGTGCTGATCCTGGGCCTGCTCCTGCTGCTCGGCGCGTGCGGCAAGTCCGGCCAGTTCCCGCTGCAGGCGTGGCTGCCCGACGCGATGGAGGGCCCGACCCCGGTCTCGGCCCTGATCCACGCCGCGACGATGGTGACCGCCGGTGTCTACCTGATCGCCCGCTCCAACCCGATCTTCTCGGCGAACCTGACGCTGCAGACGGTCGTGGTCAGCGTGGGCGCGCTGACCCTGCTGCTGGGCTGCGTCATCGGCTCGGCCAAGGACGACATCAAGCGGGTGCTCGCCTGGTCGACCGTGTCGCAGATCGGCTACATGTTCCTGGGCGTCGGGCTCGGCGGCGGCGCGTACGCGCTGGCCATCATCCACCTGCTGGCGCACGGCTTCTTCAAGGCCAACATGTTCCTCGGCGCCGGCTCGGTCATGCACGGCATGAACGACCAGGTGGACATCCGCCGCTTCGGCGGGCTGTGGAAGTACATGCGCATCACCTGGCTCACCTTCATGATGGGCTGGCTGGCGATCATCGGCATCCCGCCGCTGAGCGGCTTCTTCACCAAGGAGCCGATCATCGTGGCCGCGTTCGCGCGGCCCGGCTGGACCGGCTGGCTCTACGGCCTGGCGGCGCTGATCGGCGCGGGTCTCACCGCGTTCTACATGACCCGCCTGTTCATCCTGACCTTCCACGGCCCGAAGCGGTGGACCACCGCCAAGGAGGGCTCGGTCGACCAGCACCCGCACGAGTCGCCGCTGGTCATGACGATCCCGCTGATCCTGCTGGCGCTCGGCTCGATCGCGGCCGGCTGGCTGATGGCCTCGCCGGTGGCGCAGTGGCTCACCCCCGTGCTCGGCCCGGCCACGGAGGAGCACCCGAAGATCGGCCACACGCTGCTCACGGTGCTCAGCATCGTGCTGACCCTGGCCGGTGCGGGCCTGGCGTACGCCCTGTTCCGCAACGGCACCGCGCTGGTCCCGCAGCCCGCTGGCCCGGTGGTCACCGCCGCCCGCAACAACCTCTACACCGACGCCTTCAACGAGGCCGTGTTCGAGAAGCCGGGCAACTGGCTCACCCGCGCACTGGTCTTCGTCGACAACAAGGGCGTCGACGGCCTGGTCAACGGACTCGCCGCGCTGGTCGGCGGGGGCTCGGGCCGGCTGCGGCGGCTGCAGACCGGCTTCGTGCGGTCCTACGCGCTCTCGATGCTTCTCGGCGCGGTGCTGGTGCTCGGCGCCTTCGCCGCGGTGCAGCTCGGCTGGATGGGATAACGATGAAATACCTGTCAATCCTGACCCTGGCGCCGCTGGTCGGCGCGCTGGTGGTCGCGTTCGTCCCGCGAAACAAGCCGCAGCTGGCCAAGCAGCTGGCGCTGCTCGTCTCGCTGGTGGTGCTCGGCGTGGCGGTCGCGGCCTGGTTCGCGTTCGACTCCGGCGACACCGCCCAGCGGCTGCAGCTGCAGGAGTCCTACACCTGGATCCCGGCGTGGGGCGCGAAGTTCTCGTTCGGCATCGACGGCATCGCGCTGGTGATGCTGGCGCTGACCGCGGTGCTCACCCCGCTGGTGATCCTGGCCAGCTGGCACGACGCCGAGCGCAGCAAGCGCAGCGTCCCGGCGTACTTCGCGCTGCTGCTGGCGCTCGAGGGCACGATGATCGGCACCTTCGCCGTCTCCGACGTGCTGCTCTTCTACCTCTTCTTCGAGGTCATGCTGGTGCCGATGTACTTCATCATCGGCTCGTTCGGCAGTGACGTGCCGGCCAAGCAGCGCCAGTACGCCGCGGTGAAGTTCTTCCTGTACTCGCTGGTCGGCGGTCTGTTCATGCTGGCCGCGGTCATCGGCATGTGGGTGCTGGGCGGCCACACCTTCGACTGGCAGACGCTGACGAACGCGGAGTTCTCCACCATCGCGCAGCGCTGGCTGTTCCTCGGCTTCTTCATCGCGTTCGCCATCAAGGCGCCGTTCTTCCCGTTCCACACCTGGCTGCCGGACGCGGGCGGGGCGGCTCCGGCCGGCGCCGCCGCGTTGCTGGTCGGCGTGATGGACAAGATCGGCACCTTCGGCATCCTGCGCTACTGCCTCCCGCTGTTCCCGGAGGCGTCGCGCTGGTTCGCGCCGTGGGCGATCGCGCTGTCGCTGGTGGGCATCATCTACGCCGCGCTGCTGGCGGTCGGCCAGAACGACCTCAAGCGGCTGGTCAGCTACACGTCGATCGCGCACTTCGGCTTCATCGGCATCGGCATCTTCGCCTTCACCTTCCAGGCCGGCTCCGGCGCGGTGCTGTACATGGTCAACCACGGTCTCGCCACCGGCCTGCTGTTCCTGGTCGTCGGCATGTTCGTGGCGCGCCGCGGCAGCACCCTGGTGACCGACTTCGGCGGCGCGGGCAAGCTCATGCCGCTGCTGGCGGGCATCTTCTTCATCGCCGGCATGGCGTCGCTGGCGCTGCCGGGCCTGGCCCCGTTCGTCAGCGAGTTCCTGGTGCTGCTGGGCGTGTTCACGGTGAACAAGACGGTGGCCGTGATCGCGACTGTCGGCATCATCCTGGCCGCGGCATACGTGCTGTGGATGATCCAGCGCACCACCCAGGGCAACCTGAACCCGGCGCTGGCCGACGTCGCCCCGATGAAGAAGGACCTGAACCTGCGCGAGGGCATCATCGTCGCGCCGCTCATCGTCCTGCTCATCGTGCTCGGCTTCTACCCCAAGCCGGTGCTCGACGTGATCAACCCGGCGGTGCAGGCCACGCTGTCTGACGTGGTCACCCCGGAGCGGGCCGATCCGGCGCCCGCCACCTCCACTGTGGAAGCAGGAAAGTGACCATGGGAGAAACAGTCCTCAAGCTGCCCGCGCTGGACTACGCAGCGCTGGCGCCGATGCTGATCCTCTTCTTCGCGGCCTGCCTCGGGGTGCTCGTCGAGGCGTTCGCGCCGCGGGGCTGGCGTAACCCGATCCAGCTGGTGTGGAGCCTGCTGGCGCTGGTCGCCGCGCTGGTCGCGGTCGTGCTGCGGGTCCCGGACGTGACCGCCGAGAACGCGCAGACCGCCGTGGCGGCGGTCTCGATCGACCAGGCGGGCCTGTTCCTGCAGGGCGCCATCCTGGTGCTGGGCATCGTGTCGATGCTGCTGTTCGGCGAGCGCACGCTGGAGAACGGCGGCCCGTTCGTGGCCCAGGCGGCGATCACCGTCGGCTCGGAGCCGGACCGCCGCCAGGCGGCCCGTGAGCCGGGCGCGACCGAGGTCTACCCGCTGGTGCTGTTCGCCGTCGGCGGCATGATGCTCTTCGTCACCGCGAACGACCTGCTGGTCATGTTCGTGGCGCTGGAGGTCTTCTCCCTGCCGCTGTACCTGCTCTGCGCGCTGGCCCGCCGCAAGCGGCTGCTGTCGCAGGAGGCCGCGCTCAAGTACTTCCTGCTCGGCGCGTACGCCTCGGCGTTCTTCCTGTTCGGCGTGGCGCTGGTGTACGGCTACGCGGGCGCGGTCGACTTCCGCACCATCCACACCGCGATCGGCGCCGGCACCGGCAACATCGTGCTGCTGCTGATCGGCCTGGCCATGCTCGCCATCGGCCTGCTGTTCAAGGCCGCCGCGGCGCCGTTCCACGTGTGGACGCCGGACGTGTACCAGGGCGCGCCGACGCCGGTCACCGCCTTCATGGCGGCCTGCACCAAGGTCGCCGCGTTCGGCGGCCTGGCCCGCGTGCTGTACGTCGGCTTCGACCGCACGGCCTGGGACTACACCCCGGTGCTGGGCGTCATCGCGGTGCTGACCATGCTGCTCGGCGCGATCCTGGCGGTCACCCAGACCGACCTCAAGCGCCTGCTGGCCTACTCGTCCATCGCCAACGCCGGCTACCTGCTGGTCGGTGTGCTCGGCGGCGGCCGCGAGGGCCTGTCCAGCATGATGTTCTACCTGGTGGCGTACGGCTTCCTGGTGATCGCCGCGTTCGCGATGCTGACCCTGGTGCGCGACGCCGACGGCGAGGCCACCCACCTGTCCCGGTGGGCCGGGCTGGGCAAGCGTTCGCCGCTGTTCGCGGGCATCTTCACGTTCCTGCTGCTGGCCTTCGCGGGCATCCCGCTGACCAGCGGCTTCACCGCCAAGTTCGCGGTGTTCGGGGCGGCCATGGGCGGCAACCAGACCTGGCTGGTGCTCTTCGGCGTGCTGAGCAGCATCATCCTGGCCTTCCCGTACCTGCGGGTGGTGGTGATGATGTGGCTGAGCGAGCCCGGTGAGACCACGCCCAGCGTGTCCATCCCCGGCGCGCTCACCTCGGCCGCATTGATGATCGGCGTACTGGTGACGCTGGTGCTCGGCGTCTGGCCGAGCCCGGTCATCGAGCTGGCCAACAGCGCGTCCGACTTCATCCGGTAGGTCCAGGCGATTTCCGAAGCTCCCCCCGTGCTGCCGTCAGGGCGATGGGGGGAGCTTCGATCATGTCGACGGCATGTGGCATCGTGAGAGCGTGGTGAGCAGCGTGAACGGTCATACCGCCCGAAGCACCGGTGTCCGCTTCGAGGACCCGGCCCTGGAGGCGTCGGTCCTGGCGAACCTGGAGCTGGTGGAGCGGCGCCTGCACGAGTGCGTCGAATCCGCGGACCCCTTCGTCACCGAGGCGGCCAAGCACCTGCTGGAGGCGGGCGGCAAGCGCTTCCGGCCGATGCTCGTCGCGGTGTGCGCGCACTTCGGCGACCCGACCGCGCCGGAGCTGGTGGACGCCGCCGCGGTGCTGGAGCTGACGCATGTCGCGACGCTCTACCACGACGACGTGATGGACGAGGCGCTGATGCGCCGCGGCACGCCCAGCGCCAACGCCCGCTGGGGCAACTCGCTGGCCATCCTCGTCGGCGACTTCCTCTTCTCCCGCGCCGCCGAGCTGGCCGCCGGGCTGGGCCCGGACGCGGTGCGCATCCAGGCGCAGACCTTCGCCCAGCTCGTGCACGGCCAGATCGCCGAGACGGTCGGCCCGCGCGACGCCGACCCGATCGAGCACCACCTCAAGGTGCTGGCGGGCAAGACCGGCTCGCTGATGGCCACCTGCGCCACCTTCGGCGGCATGTTCTCCGGTGCGCCCGAGGCGACCACCAAGGCGCTCACCACGTACGCGGAGGTCCTCGGGCTGGCCTTCCAGCTCTCCGACGACCTGCTGGACATCTCCAGCGACAGCTCGGACTCGGGCAAGACGCCCGGCACCGACCTGCGCGAGGGCGTGCCCACGCTGCCGGTGCTGTACGCGCTGGCGTCGCAGGACAGCGACCCGGCCGCGGTGCGGCTGCGCCAGATCCTCGCCGACGGGCCGGTGACCGACGACGCGCTGCATGCCGAGGCGCTGGAGCTGCTGCGCGACAGCGTGGCGCTCAAGCGCGCCCGGCAGACCGTGCGCGGGTACGCCGACCAGGCCCGCGCCCAGCTCCAGGGCCTGCCCCAGATCCCGGCCCGTGACGCCCTCGAATCCCTCTGCGACGTCCTCGCCGACAGGATCGCTTAGTCGCCCTGCTTCGCCACGCCCGCCCCGCTGGCGCGACTCTCAGGAGTCGTGACAACGGGGCGAGTGTTTTGTGCCAAGTCGTTCGGAGATGCGCGGGAAGGGTCCCGCGAGGGCGTACACCGTCGTCATAGGATCGAGGGATTTCGTTGGGTTTCGGCCCTTCACCTCAGGCGTGCATTTGCATATCGTAGGTGCGACTGCCTGGAGGTGACGGTGCGAGATTCAGCGGTCCCGCCATCGGACATGGTCAGCAGCGTCGCGCGGGCGCTGCGCGTGCTGGAGGTGGTGGGCGAGTCGCCCACCGGGCTGTCCCCCAAGCAGATCGCCCGGCGCTGCGACATCACCATCGCCGCCGCGTACCGGATGCTGCGTACCCTCGCCCACCAGGGCTACGTGATGCGCCGCGCGGACGGGGCGTACACGCTCGGCCTGGCGGTCGCCGACCGCTTCCGGGAGCTGGTGACCGCGATGCGCGGCCCGGCCGAGGTCGGCACGGTGCTGCGCCGGGCGAGCGCCGAGATCGGCTACAGCCACTACCTGGGCAGCTTCGTGGACGGCCGGATCGCCATCACCGCCGTGGCCGAGGGCTCCCGGTCGCCGCACGTCGAGGACCTCGTGCCCGGCTTCGACGAGGGCGCGCACGCGACCGCCCTGGGCAAGAGCCTGCTGGCGACCCTCGACCCCAACCAGCGCGAGCGATACCTCAAGGAGCACGGCATGCGGGCCTTCACCCAGGCCACGCTGCGTTCCCCGGCGGCGCTCGACGCCGACCTCGCGGCGGGCATGCGCCGCGGCATGCAGGTGGAGATCGGGCAGTTCCGGCCCGGGGTGGCCTGCGTGTCGGTGTCCGTGCAGACGGCAGGCGAGCTGAGCCAGCGCTTCGTGGTGGCCTGTGCCCTGCCCGCCGTCGACCTGGTGAAGCAGGCCCCCGTCATCCGCGAGCGCCTCCACACCACGGCCCGCGCCCTCAAGGCCGCCCTCACCGCCCCGGCCACCACCACCCCTACCGCCGCCGCCGCCTGACCCGCCGCGTGTGCTGGTGCAGTTTCGGGGAAACTGCTGTGCCCGCCGCCTTGATTCGTGCAGTTTCCCCGAAACTGCGAACGACGCCCTGCGGCGTGAGCGTGAGCCCGTGAGCGGCGAAGCCCCGCCCGGCGCCCGGAGTGGTCCGGGGGAGGCGGGGCGGGGCTTCGGGTGGGGACGGGGTGGGTCAAGCGCCGATCGGGCGGCCGTCGAGACGCCAGACGCCGACGATGCCGGGCTTGGCGTAGTCGCCGTCGGGCCAGGTGCTGGCGGGCTTGTCCATGGACGCGCCGCTGACCTCGCCCGGGTGCTGCGGGGCCACGAACACGGTCCGGTTGTCCACGCTGATGAACGGCCCGCACGCCTCGGCGCCGCGGGGCACGGTCAGGAACTGCTTCAGGTGCCCGGCCTCGGGGCCGGTCAGCGCGGTCGCGAAGAGGCCGTCGTTGGTGCCCAGCGCGTTGCCGTCGGTGGAGATCCACAGGTTGCCGGCGGCGTCGAAGGCGAGGTTGTCGGGGCAGGAGATCGGCGAGACCTTGGTCTTGTCGTACCCCATGAAGTAGGTCGACGGATCGGCCGGGTCCCCGCACACGATCGGGACCGCCCAGGTGAACGTGGTGCCGGTGTGGTCGCCGCCGTCCTCGGTGATCTCGAAGATGTGCCCGTGCTTGTTGCCGTTGCGCGGGTTGGCCTCGTCGGCCGGCGCGTTGCGCCCGCCGGTGGTGCCGCGGGCAGTGTTGTTGGTCAGCGCGGCGTAGATCCTGCCGGTGACCGGGTTCGGCTCGACGTCCTCGGGCCGGTCCATCTTGGTCGGGTTGACCAGGTCGGCGGCCAGGCGGGTGTGCACCAGCACCTGCTCCACGGTCCAGCCGGCCACGTGCGACACGCCGTCCTTGACCAGCGGGATCCAGACGCCGGTGCCGTTGAACGCACCGTCGCTGGGCAGCTTGCCGGTGCCGTCGATCTCGGCGGCGCTGGTGTAGCCGAGGCGGGCCACGTACAGGTCGCCGGACTCCAGCAGGGTCAGGTTCTGCTTGCGGGCCCACCACGAGTCGCCGCGCGCGATCCGGTTGCGGGAGACGAACTTGTAGATGTAGTCGTGCCGCTCGTCGTCACCCATGTACGCCACCACGTGCCCGCTCCTGGCGACGATGACGTTGGCGCCCTCGTGCTTGAAGCGGCCCAGCGCGGTGTGCTTGCGCGGGGTCGAGTCCGGGTCGAACGGGTCGACCTCCACGATCCAGCCGTGGCGGTTGATCTCGTTGGGGTTCGCGGTCAGGTCGAAGCGCGCGTCGACCCGGTCCCACTTGCGCGAGCCGCTGGGGTAGCGGGCCGTGGTGGAGACGCCGTAGCGGGCCAGCGACGCCTTGGCGTCCGCCGGTGCGCCGTCGCCGCCGACGAAGTACTGGTTCCAGTTCTCCTCGCCGGACAGCACGGTGCCCCACGGGGTGACGCCGCCCGCGCAGTTGTTGAACGTGCCGATCACCTTGCGGCCGGTCGGGTCGGCCGCGGTCCGCAGCGACGCCGAGCCCGCCGCCGGGCCGGTCATCGCGAAGACCGTGGACAGCCCGGTGATACGCCGGTTGTACGCCCGCCGCCCGCGCGAGACCACCGTCCACTGCCCGGTGCGCCCGACCCGCTCCAGCTCGACGACCGACATGCCGTGCGCGGCGATGGTGGCCTTGATCTGGTCCGGGGTGAGCGCGTCCAGGCCGGTGAAGCCCGGGAACATCAGCTCCTCGTTGGTGTACTCGTGGTTGCAGACCAGCAGGGCCCGGTCGCCGCCCCGGCCCAGCGGCAGCACCGCGACGAAGTCGTTGTTGTAGCCGAACTGCTTCGACTGGCTCGCGCCCGTCTGCTCGGCCGGGTCGAAATCGGCCGCGCCCGGCACCACCTCGTCACCCCAGCGGATGATCACGTTGTGGTCGTACCCGTTGGGCACCACCAGGTTGTCCAGCGTGTTCGGCGGGATCGGAGAGAACGTCAGCGCGGCGGGCCTGCCGGTGCGGGTCAGCGACCCGGTGGAGAAGCCCTCGGCCGCGCCGCCGTCACCGCCCTCGGCGAAGGCGGGCGCCGCGGCGACACCGGCTCCGGCGGCGGCACCGGCGAAGCCGAGCGCCAGCGCACCGGCCGAACCGGCCCGCAGCACCCCGCGACGGCTCACCTCGGCCTGCACGACGTCGCTGAAGTGTGCGTTGGCCGAGGTGTTCGGCGCCGGGTGGTCGCACGCGTTGCCGCAGCGGTAGAGGCAGGTCATGGACGACCGGCTGCCTCCGCTGTGGCCGTCCCCGCCGAGCAGGGGGAGCCGGCGGCGGGATTCGTTCATGGGAGCTTCCTCCGTACGTGAAGGGTCGACGGATCGTGCCGTCGCCCGCAACGTAAGGAGCGCAGGTGAGCCAGTTTCGGCCCCGCAATGAACACCCCATGAACACCGCCTGGCAGTCGCCCCGGCGCCTAGATCGTCCGACTTGCCAGGCAAGTGGGCGTATGCGCGGCCAAGATACGCCCATATGCCAGGCAAGTCGGACGATCTAGCTGGGCCGTAGGGCGATCGTGCTAGGCGAGGGCGGGGGCCTCGTCGGGGTGGAGGGCGGCGCGGCGGGTGCGGCGGGCCGTGCGCAGGCCGTCCCAGGTGAAGACGGCCAGGGCGAGCCAGACCAGGCAGAAGCCGAACAGGCGCACCGGCGGCATGGGCTCGTGGAAGGCGAACACGCCGAGCGCGAGCTGCAGGGTGGGCGCGACGTACTGCAGCATGCCGATGCTGACCAGCGGGAGCCGGTTGGCGGCGCCCGCGAACATGAGCAGCGGCACGGCGGTGAGCACGCCCGCGGCGGCCAGCAGCAGGGCATGCCCGGTGCCCGCCTGGCCGAAGGTGAGGTCGCCGGAGGAGGCGAGCCAGCCCAGCACCGCGAGCGCGGGCAGGGTGAGCACGGCCGACTCCAGGAACAGGCCGTCCGACGGCGGCAGCGCGAGGCGCTTCTTGACCAGGCCGTACATCGCGAAGGTGAAGGCGAGCACGAGCGCGACCCACGGCGGGTGGCCGTAGTCGACGGCCAGCACCAGCACGGCGACGGTGCCGACGCCCACAGCGGCCCACTGCGCGGCGCGCAGCCGCTCGTGCAGGACGAGGACGCCGAGCACGATCACGACGAGCGGGTTGATGAAGTAGCCGAGAGAGGTCTCCACGACCCGGTCGACGTTCACCGCCCAGATGTAGGTGCCCCAGTTGATCCCGATGAAGATCGCGGCCAGCGTGATGCCGCCCAGGGTGGCGGGTCTGCGCAGCAGCTCGGCGATCTTCCGCCAGCGGCGGATCGCGGTCAGCGCGACCACCATGAACAGCACCGACCAGAGGATCCGGTGCGCCAGCACCTCGACCGGGCCGGACGGCTTGAGCAGCTTGAAGTACGCCGGGAAGAAACCCCACATGACGTAGGCGCCGAGCCCGTACAGGTAGCCGAGGCGAAGCTGACTCACCTGCCCATGGTAAGGGTCGGCGCCGCCTCGGCTTCTTACATGTGAGCGAACTCGCTCAGTCGTCGATGAACCAGTTCAGCGCCCAGCTGGTGAGGCCGACCACCAGCGCGCCGAGGATCGCGGCGGGCCAGAAGTCGTCGACGTGGAACGGGATGTCGAGCTGCCCGGCGATGAAGCTGGTCAGCAGGAACAGCGCGCCGTTGACCACGAGCGCGATCAGGCCGAGGGTGAAGACGTACAGGCCGCAGCCGACCATCTTGACGATCGGGCGGATGAACGCGTTGCACAGGCCGAAGATGACCGCGACGGCCACGAACGTCCCGATGGTGCCGAGCGTCGTCTCGGCCGTCACGCGGATGCCGGGGATGAGCAGCGTCGCCACCCATACGGCGGCGGCGCTGGCGGCCAAACGGAGGAGGATGCCCATGGTGCGGCATCGTGCCATGATTCGCCCCGGTGCGCACCCCCCGGTGGCGCCGGGTCAGGCCACGGGCGTGCCCGCGCCGATGAGCTGCTGCTCGTACGCCGTCTGCGAGATGGCCGCCCAGCGCACCGAGCGGCGGTGCACCACGCCGATCATGCCGGGCTGGGCACGGGACAGCCATGCCTCCTGGTCACGGCTCAGCCCCAGCACCGAGACCGCCACCGCCGCCTCGGCGGGCTGGAGCGGCTGCAGCAGCGCGAGGTCCGCCCGGCCGAGCACGTCCACGTCCACTGGGGACAGGTCGTCGCGCACCACCAGCGTGCTGTGCCACGGCGTGCCCGGCGTGCGGTCGGCCGCGACCGGACCGGCGTCGACGATGGTGAGCAGCGGGCGCAGCGGCGAACCCGGCGGCACGGTGACCGGGCCGGGCGCCATCACCAGCAGCGGCGCGCCCGCGCCCAGACCCCGGCTGAACGCCTCCCAGAGCCACGGGCGGGTCGTCTGCACCAGGACGTAGGCCCCGACCGCCATCGCGCGCACGGCGACGATCTGAGCCACCGCGACGCCGCCGATGAGCACCAGCCGGGTCGCCTCGGGGCGGAACAGCCGGAAGGACACCGGCTCGTTGTGCCGGTTGACGCCGATCATGACGCCGCTGCCGCCGTACGGCGCGGTCAGCGCGGCGACCGCGCCCAGCCGCCGGGAGGCGCCGGGACGGCCGCCCGCGCCCGCCTCGGCGGGGCTGGGACCGGCCAGCGGCAGCGTGGCGAGCAGGCCGTCGAACTGCTGCCCGTCCAGGCGGCGGGCCTGCGCGTGCTCGGTCGCGAGCACCTGGCGCAGCGCGGTGCCCGCGTTGGCCAGCGAGGTGTGGTCGGGGGCGGTGACCCGCACGGTCAGATCGGCCCGCAGCTGCGTGCCGCCGTCGGTCCAGGGGCCCGCGGTGAGCGCCACGGACACCGTGGTGGCGGGCAGCCGCAGCAGGCGCGGCAGCAGCGCGTGCGCCGGGTCCGGATGCGGCATCGGCCAGCGCTCCACCGCGTACGCGGCCGAGTAGAGGCCGCCGACGTGCAGCGCCGACCAGCCCTCCTGCGCGGCGGCGGTGCCGTCGTGCCCGGCCGCCTCGGCCAGCGCGCGCAGCGCGGCCACGTCGCCGAGCGGCCGGTGCGGCACGTCGCCCAGCTTCGCGCGCACCTTGCGCAGCGCGCCGGTGAGCGCCCGCTCCAGGTCGGCCTCGCTCCAGCCCTCGGCCCGGTGCACCCGCACGCACAGCACGGCGCGCTCGTTGGCCAGCAGCCGCCCGCCGGTGAGCTGGCGGTACGACGAGGTGGCGGGCGAGGACCCGTTCGCGGCGTTGGCGTGCAGCAGCAGCTGTACGCGTACCGGCGGGGTGTCCACGGCGGGCGCGGGCAGCAGCGTCGCCGGAGACGGCAGCGGGTGCCAGGCGCGGGCCGGCATCACCGCCTGGTCGCCCAGCTCCAGCAGCGCGCACATGCCCTCGGCGTCCACCACCACGGCGCAGCCGACGCCTTCGACGTCCACCGTGGACAGACGGCTGCCCGGCGCGGCGAGCGCGAGCAGCTCCGCCGCACCGTCGGCGGGCTCGATCCGGTGGCGGCGGGTGCGGTAGCGCACGTACACGGCGACCCATTCGGACAGCCAGCGGCCCCGCCAGCGGCCCCACGCCAGCACCACCAGCGCGGCGGCGACGGGGACGGCGGCGGCCAGCAGCGGCAGGCCCGCCTGCGCGGCGACCACCAGCAGCACCAGCGCGAGCTGCACGGTCACGATCTGCCCGCTGCCCAGGCCGAGGAAGCGGCGGGCCGGTCTGGGAAGCGACGCCGCCGGTGTGGTGTCCTCCGTCGCGGCCCCCGCCGTCGGCCCGGTAACCATGTCGACCGCCATCGCGCTAACCTCCCCTAGGCGCGTGCCCGCACGTCGCCCGGCTCATCGTATAGAGCCGTCGGCTGATCCGTGGGGAGGGACCATGCCGTCGAGACAGGACCAGCTGCACTCGTACCAGTTCACGGTGCAGCGAGTGGTTTCGGCGCTGGTGATGCGCGACACCGATCCGGCGCAGGCGCCGTTCAAGCGCGCCGCCGGGGCGACGCTCGCCAGCGTGCTGCTGGCCGTGGTCATCGCGGCCGGGTTCGGGGTGTACGGCGTGTTCAGCGGCCGCGGCGACACCAAGTGGAAGGCCGACGGCACGGTCGTCGTCGAGGAGAAGTCGGGCGCGCACTTCGTCTACCGCGAGGGCAGGCTCTACCCGGCGCTGAACCTCACCTCGGCCCTGCTGGCCTCCGGCGTGCCCGCGCCGACCGTGATGACCGTGGCCCGCAAGTCGCTTGCGGGCGTGCCGCGCGGGCTGACCGTGGGCATCGCCGACCTGCCCGACTCGCTGCCGGACCCGGGCACGCTGCTGGGCCTGCCGTGGTCGGTCTGCGCCGCGGGCGACGCCGCCAAGCCGACCTCCGTGCTGGTGGTGGGCGACACCACGATGACGGACAAGGGCCGCGCCATGGGCGGCGAGGAGGCCCTGTTCGTGCGTGCGGCGGACCGCCGCTACCTGCTGTGGCACGGGCGGCTCTACGACGCCGACCCGGACGAGCTGGCCGCGCTGGCGGGTGGGGCGCAGCCGCTGGCCGTGCCGGTCGGCTTCATCAACGGCATGCCCAAGGGCCAGCCGCTGGACCCGCCGCGGGTCGACGACCCGGGCAAGGTCTCGTCGGTCCGGGGCCTGACCAACGGGCAGGTCATCAAGATCAAGGGTCTGGACGGCAAGACCAGCCAGTACGCGGTGGTTCAGCCGGACGGCCTGGCCATGGTCACGCAGGTGCAGGCGGCCCTCGCGCTGGGCAGGTACCGCGCCGGCCGCGAGATCGAGATCAACCAGACCGAGCTCGCCGAGTACGACGGCTCCCCCGCGAACCTGGTGCCCAACCGCGACGACCCGCGGCAGCCCCCGGCCAACATGCCCACCATCGCCTCGTACGCCCCCGGCGCGCTGTGCGCGGTCATCCGCGACGACCAGGGCACCGTCGAGGTCCGCGCCGAGGTGGTGCTGGACCTGTCCACCCGCATCGCGACGGTGGGCCGCAGTGCCGAGGGCGGCTCCTATGCCGACTACGTGCTGGTGCCCGGGGGCCGGGGCGCGATCGTGGCCTCGGGCACGACGCTGAGCCTGGTCACCGATCAGGGTGTGCGCTACGACGCGGCCCGTCCCGACGTGCTGCCGATGCTCGGCTACGCCAACCCGGTGCCGCTGCGGCTGCCGTCGGCGCTGGTCGATCTGCTGCCGGCAGGGCCGGGGCTGGACCCGCAGGCGGCATCGGCGCAACTCGCTCTCGGCTGATCGCCGCGTGCCGTTATCCACAGGTGCGAGCCTCGGGCTGGCACGAGTTGGCGCAGGACGATACCGTCACCGAGACAGGCGCACCGCCATTTAAGTTCCGCATAGGACGGTGGGCGCGTTAACGCACAAAGGGAGTGGGGTGACGTTCGACAATGTCGGAGACCGCGTCCGAAGCTGCCATCATGGCCGCGACCGCGCAGAAGTTCGATTCATCCAACGACGAGCTGCAGACCATGCTCAGCCGCCTGCTGAGCGAGCTCGAGGTGCTGCAGACGAGCTGGGTCGGCCGCGCGGGCACGTCCTTCGAGCAGGTCAAGATCGCCTGGGCGGAGGACCAGAAGACGCTGCACAACGCCCTCGCCGAGACGGCGACGGCCATCCGCACCGCCGGCCAGGAATACTCCCGGGCCGACGAGGAGCAGGCCGGGCGGGTGTCCGCCCGTAACACCGGCGGCATCTCGCTGAACCTGTGAGCACCGTAGACCGGAAGGGGGAGGACCTACATGAGCAACGGTGACCGGCTCGTCGTCAATTTCCAGTCGCTGCACGGCGCGAGCCAGCACATCCAGAAGGCCCTGGGCCAGCTGGAGACCACGCTGAGCCAGCTCGAGGACGACGCCAGGCCGATGGTGTCCACCTGGGCGGGTTCCGCGCAGGCGGCGTACAACGACCGTCAGGCCAAGTGGCGCAAGGCGGCGGACGAGCTGTCCACGATGCTGCGCGACATCAAGGGCGCCGTCGACGAGGCGGCCGTGCAGTTCCAGGACGCCGAGGACCGCAACACCAAGCTGTTCCACTGAGCTTGCGCGACTGAGGGGGCGCCCGGCGGGGGACCGGTGGGCGCCCTTCCTCGTGTTCGCAGCTGGCGGTGTTTCTGCCGGTCAGCTGCCGGCCGGGCGCCAGCGGCGCCGGCTGCCGTTCGGCAGCGCCACGGCCAGGGCCAGCACGAAGCCCGCCAGCACCAGCCCGAGCACGGCGAGCCACAGCGCCCGCGAGTGCTGCTCGGCGGCGCGGGCCGCGGCGGCCTCGGCAGCGGGATCGGCGTCGCGCGGCGCCAGCGGCGGGATAACGGCCCGCGGCTGGCCGTCCACCAGCTCGGTCACCGCCCGGACGGGGTTGAGGATGCCCACGCCGTAGCCGTCGCTGCGGCGGCCGCCCGGGGCCGGGTCGGCGGTGGCCATGAGCCGCTTGCGCACCTGCTCCTCGGTGAGGTCCGGGTAGGCCTGCCGGACCAGGGCCGCGGTGGCCGCCACCATCGGGGTGGCGAAGCTCGTGCCGCTGCCCTTGGTGTGTCCCCGCGTGGGCAGGGCCATCAGCACCTCGCCGCCGGGAGCGGCCAGGTCCACATAGGTGCCGGTCTGCGACGCGTCCAGCCGCTGCCCTTCATGGTCCACCGCGGCCACCCCGAGCACGCCGTCCCACGCTGCCGGATACGGCGTCGGGTTGCTGCGCTGCTTGGCGTTGCCGACGGCGGCGACGACCACGATGTCGGCGGCGATCGCCTCCCGGATCGCGTCGCGGAACTCCTCCAGCCCGCCGCTGCCGGACTCGCCGTAGCTCAGCGACAGGTTGATGACGTCGACCCGCTCGGAGATCGCGAAGCGGACGGCGCGGGCCATGTCCTTGACGCTGGCGGGCTTGCCGCCGGTGCTCTCCGCGCCGCCGATCTGCTCGCTGACCCGGATCGGCAGGATGCGCACGCCCGGCGCGATGCCCCGGAACTCGACCCCCGAGACGGGCCGGGCCGCGATGATGCTGGCCACACCGGTGCCGTGGCCGACGCAGTCCTGCCGGCCGTCGGTGCCGCCGCCGGGCAGCACGTCCAGGCCCGGGTCCACCGCTCCGCGCAGCTGCGGGTGGTCGGCGTCGACCCCCGAGTCGAGCACCGCGACCACGGTGGTGGCGCCGGTGATGCCGCGGGGCAGCGCGGACAGGTCCCAGCGCTGCTGCGGCCACGGCTTCTCGGCGACCGGCTGACCGGCCTTCGAGCTCGTGCACGGCGCGGCGGCGGCAGCGGGAGATGTCGATATTCCGACGCCGCCGAAGGTCAGCACGACCGTGAGCGCGGCCAACACGGCCGGCTGCCGGGTGCGGTGCATGTCGCCTCCCCAGGCTTTATGGCAGGACCACCGGGTCGCGCGGGAGGGTGTTCATCCGCGTGGCCGATCCCCGGCGCAGATGCTACTGGACCGCGCCGACCTAGACTGCTGGTTGCGACACGCATACGGGGCGCAAGGTAAGTTGTCTCAGTACTCTCCCGGCAGGAGGTGAGCGCGTGATGGGTTGGGAGCCGGCCACCGATACCGAGATCGCGCTGCGTGACGCGTTGCGCGTGGGGGACCAGGAGCTCTACTTCCGGATCCTGGGCCGCTCGGAGCTGCTGCTGCCCGTCTCCGGCGACGGCGGGAACGGCGCCGCCGGCTGGGGCACCTGGACCGCCGAGAACCGCACCCACGTGCTCGCCTTCACCTCGTCCGCGGCCATGCGGTCCTGCCTGGCCGAGCACGCCGGCCCGGCGCGCCGCATCCTGTTCCAGGACCTCGCGGCCGCGTGGCCGAACCACGAATGGTGGCTCGCGGTGAACCCGGGCCTGCCGATCGAGGGCTACCTGCCGGCCTGGTTCGTCACCCAGATGGTGCGGGGCGACGTGCGCATCCCGAGCATCCCGAACGCGCCCGCGGGCGCCCGGGGCCGGCTGGAGCGCCTGGAGGCGCTGGAGCGCGCCAAGGCGGCCCGCGTCGCGCCGCCCCCGCCGCCTCCGCCGCCGGTCTACGGCAGGCACCACGACGACCAGGTGATCCTCGACGCCGAGGTGATCGACGTAGAGGTCGAACGGCCCGCGATCGCTCCGCCGCGGGTGCACGTCCCTCTGGAGCTGGAGCCGCCCGCACCCGCCGTGACGGTGCCGCAGCCAGCCGCACCCCCACCGCCGCAGGCGCAGCTCGGGGGCCGTTTCTTCCCGGCCGACCCGGCGTTCTCCGCCGAGCCCGCCTACCCGGCCGAGCCCGTCAACCAGGCCGCGCCGGCCGCCGCTGCGGCTCCGCCGCCGGTGCCGGCCGCCGCGGCGCCCCCGCCGTCCGTGCCGGTCGCGGCAGCGCCGCCGGTCACGGTGCCTGCCGCCGCTCCGGCGGCCGAACCCGCCGCGGTGTCGGGCCCGGCCGCGCCGCCCACCGCCGAACCTGCTCCCGCAGCCCGGGAGGGTGGGCCGCGGCACGGCCGCCCGAGCGGCCCGGAGGACGACTTCACGCCCGCGAACACCGTCGAGGAGCAGCTGTTCGAGGCGGCCGAGGCGGGCAACACCGACGCCTTCCTGTCCACCCTGCTGCTGGCCACCGTGCTGCTGCCGGGCGGCGCGGACGGTCCCCGGCCGGGCGAGCCGGGCTACCGCTGGCAGCCGCGCGACATCGACGGCGAGCCGCACATCGTCTGCTACACGTCGCCCGAGCGGATGCCCGCCCCGGTCGAGACCGTCCCGGTGCGCTTCATCAGCCTGGCCGCGGCCTGGCCGGACCCGGCGTGGTCGTTCGCGGTCGACCCGGGCACCGCCATCGGCGCCACGCTGCCCGGCGACCAGCTGCTGGAGCTGGCCCGGTGGGCCGCGGAGATGGGCCTGGGCAACGACGGCGGCGAGCCCGCCGCGCCGGTGCCGACGGCCGGCAGCGCGCCGCCGCCCGCCCGGCGCGATCCCGAGGTCACCGAGATGCAGAAGGTGATCGCGCCCAGCCAGATCGGCTACTACCTGGAGCGCGGCTACGACCGGGTGTCCGGGTTCGTGCACCGCGCACGTGAGGTCGGTCACCTGCGCGGCCCGCAGGCGCTGCGCGGCGCGCTGGGGCTGACCTGGACAGGGTCCCCGTTCGGCGCGGACGACGAGGTGATCTACGTGCTGCGCTGGCCGGCGTATCGGCCCAGCCTGTACCGGATCCCGTACGGCGGGCAGCACGAGGCGGCGATGCGGGCCATGGAGGGCTGGGTCATCGAGCGCCCGCCGTTCCGCGGCAACGGCTTCGCTCCCGGGGACAGCACCGAGATCATCGCCGAGTTCAAGGTGGACAGCGCCCGGCTGCCGCACGGCGCGCGGCTGCTGCGCGTGGACGCCGAGGGCAAGGAGGAGATGGTCGCCGTGCTCGACGCCGACGGCCCCCGCTGGCTGCGGACCGACGGAGGCGAATGATGCGCGACGGCTACGTGGCCCGCTACCAGGGGCGCGAGTACGAGGCGAGCCCCGACGGCGACTCCGTGCGGCTCTACCGCCCCGAGCCGGCCGACGGCTTCGAGGAGGTCCGGCCGGGCCGGCACGTGCGCGTGGTGCCCGCGGCCGAGGTCGACGACCTGGCGTACGTGCGCAGCACCTGCAACTGGCGCGGGCAGCCGTTCATCGTGCTCGCCGAGCACCAGTCCTGGCTGCGGGTGGAGTACACCGGCGGCAAGGCGCCGGTCGCCCAGGAGCTGGGCTTGGAGGAGTTCGACTACGGCGTCTACCAGGGCTGGGCGCCGAAGCAGGAGGTCAGCGAGCTGCGCGAGCAGCGTCTCTGACGCTCACTTCGTCCAGCGGATGATCTCCCCGGCGACCAGGTCGGGGCGCTCCACGTGGGGGAAGTGGCCGACGTCGTCGAGCAGCCGCCACTCGTAGTCGGCCAGCACGTAGCGGCCGGAGCCCTGCGCGGTCGCGGGCAGCGTGATCGGGTCCAGGGCGCCCTGCAGCTGCAGCGTGGGCGAGATGATCGGCTGCTTCACCGCGCGCAGGAAGCGATACCCGTGCAGCCGCAGCGTGGACCGGAAGGCCCACCGGTAGGCCTCCATCGCGCAGAACGACGCCTGCGGGATGCGCATCGCCTCCCGGCAGCGCTGCTCGTACTCGGCGAACTCGGCGCTGCCGCGGAAACCGGGCGACGTCCAGCCCCGCAGCAGCGCGCCCACCAGCGCCGCGTCGTCGCGGGTCAGCACGTGCTCGAACCGGGGCAGCTGGAAGCGCAGCAGCTCGCTGCCGGCCCGGCGCTGGGCGGCGTTGGCCACCAGCGCGGAGCGCAGCCGCAGCGGGTGCGCCGCGCCGAGCACCACCAGCCGGCTGACCAGGCGCGGGTGCAGCGCCGCCGCCGACCAGGCGATGAGGCCGCCGGCGCCCGCGCCGACGACCGTGGCGTTGCGCTCGCCGAGGGCGCGGATCAGCCCGACCACGTCACCGGCGAGGGTGAACCCGTCGTAGCCGCGGGGCGGCTTGTCGGTGGCGCCGTAGCCGCGCAGGTCCACCGCGACCGCGCGCAGCCCGGCGTCGGCCAGCAGGGGGAGCTGCCGGTGCCAGGCCCACCAGAATTCGGGGAAGCCGTGCAGCAGGATCACCAGCGGGCCGGTGCCCTGCTCCACCACGTGGAACCGGCTGCCGTTGGCGCTGACGAAGCGGTGCTCCCACGGCCCCTCGGTCAGCACGCACTGCTCATCCACCTGCTCGCTCATGCCTTCTCCTCGCTGCGCTCGCCGGCGGCATGAGCTGACCAGAGCCCTCGGATTCGCTCGCTGTGCTCGCTCATGCAAGCAGGCTAGCGTGCGCGTACCCGGACCTGTCTGCGCAGGAGGGCCGCGGCCAGCAGCGATGCGATCAAGGAGGCGAGCAGGACCGCGCCCTTGACGCGGGACTGCTGGTCGCCGGGGGCGAAGGCGAGTTCGGCGATGAGCAGGCTGACCGTGAAACCGCAGCCGGTCACCACGGCCACCGCGAACAGGTCGCGCCAGTTCAGCGCCTCCGGCAGGGCGGCCAGGCGGGTCCGGACCGCGATCGCGGCGCCGCCCAGCACGCCGACGGTCTTGCCGACCACCAGACCGAGCAGTACGCCCAGGGAGACCCGATCGGTGAAGATGGCGGTGAGCGCCCCGGCGTTGATCGTGATGCCGGCGGCGAAGAACGCGAACAGCGGCACGCAGATGCCCGCGGAGATCGGCTGGAGCCGGTGCTCCAGCTCCGTGGCGGGCGGCTCGTGCTCGCCGGGGTCGGGCTTGACCCGGGTGAGCAGCCCGACCGCCACGCCCGCGACGGTGGCGTGCACGCCCGAGGCGTGTACCAGTGCCCAGGCCGCCAGCCCCAGCAGCAGGTACAGCCACCAGCCGCGGATCCGGAACTGCTGGAGCAGGCCGTACGCCACCAGCACGGCCGCGGCGCCGAGCAGGGGCAGCAGTGCCACGTGGGCCGTGAAGGCGATCGCGATGAGCAGGATCGCGCCGAGGTCGTCGACGATGGCCAGGGAGAGCAGGAAGACGCGCAGGCTGGGCGGCAGGTCCTTGGCGCAGATGGCGAGCACGGCCAGCGCGAACGCGATGTCGGTGGCGACCGGCACGGCCCAGGCATCGCCGCCGCCGGGCGCGCCGAACGCGACGAGGAAGCACAGCAGCGCGGGCACGAGCATGCCGCCGATCGCGCCCGCGATGGGCAGCGCGGCCTGGCGCAGGTCGCGCAGCTCCCCGACGACCAGCTCGCGCTTGAGTTCCAGCCCGGCTACCACGAAGAAGACGGTGAGCAGGCCGTCCTGCGCCCACTGGGCGACGGTCAGGTGCAGGTGCAGCGATTCGGGGCCGAAGGCGTACGCACTGAGCCGCTGGTAGGCCCCGGCCAGCGGCGAGTTGGCGATGATGAGGGCGAGCGCGGTGGCGCCGAGCAGCACCAGGCCGCCGATCTGCTCGGTGCGCAGGAACCGGGCGACCTCGGCCGCGGCACCGCGCGCGGCCTGGGCGCGACGCCGCCGCATCCGCTTCAGACGTGGGCTGGCCTGCGGCCGGGTCCGGCTCTCCCCCATGATCCCGGATCCTACGGTCCGAATCCCCCGGATACCCGGAGGTTCGCGATGAACCGGACATACGCGGTGGCGCCCCGCCGGGGGGTGCGGCAGAGTGCACGACCATGGACACCCCCCTGGCCGTGATCGACGTACGCGGCACCCCCGAGCAGATGGGCCTGGCCTACGGCGCGGCGGCCGCCGATCGGATCGACGCGAACGTGTCGGCGTACCTGGACCGCTTCGCCGTCGCCGCCGGGCTGGACCGGGCGGCGGTCGCCGCGCGCGGCGCGGAGTTCGGGCAGACCACCCGGGCGCACTTCCCCCGCCTCGCGGACATGCTCGACGGGGTCGCGCACGGCGCGGGCGTCGAGCCGGCCCTCATCTACGCGATCAACGCGCGCTCCGAGCTGCTCTACGGCAGCCCGGCCTGCGGCTCGCCGAGCCCGGCCGAGCCCGGCGAGTGCACCAGCATCGGCGTGCTCGGCTCACGCGCGGCGGGCGGGCGCATCCTGCTGGCGCAGAACTGGGACTGGCATCCGGCCCACCGCGACGTCAACCTGCTGCTGCGCACCGAGGACGAGCGCGGGCACCGGGTGGCGGCGCTGACCGAGGCCGGCATGCTCGCCAAGGCGGGGCTGAACGGCGCGGGGGTGGGCGTCTGCGTCAACCTGCTCGGCAGCGACCGGGACGGGCGGCCGGGCGGGGTGCCGTACCACGTGATCCTGCGCTCGGTGCTGGAGGCGGACTCGCTGTCCTGGGCGACCCGCAACGCGATGCGGGCGCCGCGCTCGGCCTCGATCAACCTGCTGATCGGGCAGGCCGGGCCGGGCGGCGGCGAGCTGATCGACCTGGAGCTGGCGCCGGGCGAGGCGGGCTGGCTGCACCCGGTGGACGGGGTACTGGTGCACGCCAACCACTTCGAGGCGCCACTGCCGGTGTACGACACCATCAAGGACTGGGGCGGCTCGTCGCTGTTCCGCTCCGCGCGGGCCCGCCGGCTGCTGGCGGCGTATCCGGATGCCCTGGGGCCGCGGGAGTTGCGGTCGGTGCTGGAGGACCATCTCGGCCACCCGCTGTCGATCTGTCGCCATGCCGACGCACGCGACGCGGAGGCCGACCGATCCGAGACGATCTGGACCGTTTTGATGGATCTAGATGCGCGAACAATCAGCCTTATCGCCGGTCCGCCCTGTTCGGGCGAAGAAGGCACGACTATCGCGATCTGATGTGGACGCCGGAAATCTCTGCCCGCGCAAGGTGGTGACAGCGACGCGGAGTTATGCAAGGCTGCTTTCACAATCGACGACCACCGGCAGACGGGCTTACCCTGCCGTGCGCTGCCCCTGGTCGTTTCCGTCAAAGGGAGGGAGGACCCTTTGCGAATCCGCAAAATTGGTGGCACCGCTGCCGGGATCACCGCTGCGCTGGTCGCCGCCAGCCTGACGGGTGCCCCCGCGAACGGCGCTCCGGCGCAGGCGGACACCCCGAAGGAGCCGTCGCGCGCCAGCCGGCAGGACAACCTGTACAACCCGCTTGAGGCGTCCCGGCAGGAGGCCGTCAAGCAGGCCATCGCCGACGTCGTGTCGGGCCGGGCCAAGGCGGTCCAGCGCAACGGCTCCGAGGTCGTGCAGATCGGCAAGAACCGCTGGGCCGAGCTGAAGAAGAAGGCCGACAAGGTCGACCCCATCTTCACGATCCTGGTCGAGTTCGGTGACCAGGTCGGCCCGGACGGCACGGGTGGCACCCCCGGCCCGCGCTACAACCAGATTCCGGAGCCGAACCGGACCCTCGACAACTCCACGTACTGGGCCTCCGACTTCAATCGGGACCACTACCTGAAGATGATCAACGGGCCCGGCGAGTCGATGGCCGACTTCTACTACAAGCAGTCGGGTGGCAAGTACTCGGTCAAGGGCGACGTCAGCGAGTGGGTGAAGCTGCCCTACAACGAGGCCCGGTACGGCTACAACTGGGACGAGGCGGAGGAAAACCCGCAGAACCTCGACGACACGGACACCTACTGGCCGTTCATCGAGGACACCGCCACGGCCTGGTACAACTCGCAGCTCGCGGCGGGCAAGACCCCGGCGCAGATCAAGACGTACCTGGCCCAGTTCGACATCTGGGACCGGTACGACCACGACGGCGACGGTAACTTCAACGAGCCGGACGGCTACATCGACCACTTCCAGGCCATTCACGCAGGTGAAGGTGAGGAGGCGGGCGGTGGCGCGCAGGGTGCCGACGCGATCTGGTCGCACCGCTGGGCCGTCAACCTGGACCAGGTCGGCGAGACCGGCCCGGCCGGCAACCTGCGGGGCGGCACCCCGATCGGCGACTCCGGTCTGTGGATCGGTGACTACACCACCGAGCCCGAGAACGGCGGCCTCGGCGTGTTCACGCACGAGTACGGCCACGACCTCGGTCTGCCGGACCTGTACGACACCGCCGGTGGCGACAACAGCACCGCCTTCTGGACGCTGATGTCGGGTGGCTCCTGGATGAGCCACGACGCCAACAGCATCGGCACCTCGCCGACCTACATGGGTCCGTGGGAGAAGCTGTTCCTGGGCTGGCTCGACTACACCGTGGTCGGCAACGGCAAGACCAAGCTGGTCTCGCTGGGCTCGGCGGCCACGCCCGAGGGTCTGCCGCAGGCGGTCCTCGTGCCGCTGCCGACGCAGACCGTCACCACCGACTACAACAAGCCCCACTCGGGCGCGTTCGAGTGGTGGAGCGGCAGTGCGGACGACCTGAACAACACGCTGACCCGTGACATCGACCTCACGGGCGCCACCACGGCGGCGCTGACGACGCAGATCTGGTACGAGATCGAAGAGGGTTACGACTTCTTCTACGGCGAGGCCAGCGTCAACGGCGGCACGACCTGGACCCGGGTGCCGGGCAAGGCGGCCGACGGCACGGTCACCGACCGCCTGGACGGTTCGTCCGGCGAGGAGTGGACCAGCCGTGAGTACGACCTGAGCGCGTTCGCGGGCCAGAACATCAAGTTCCGGTTCCGGTACCAGAGCGACGGCGGCGTGGCCCTCAAGGGCGCGTTCCTGGACGACATCGCGATCGTCAAGGACGGCGCCGTGGCCGAGACGGACGACGTCGAGGCCGGCACGGGCGCGTGGACGTCGAGCGGGTTCACCCGTTTCGGCGGCAGCACCTCGGTGCAGTCGGAGCACTTCTACCTCGCGGAGTACCGCACGTACACCGGTTACGACAAGAGCCTCAAGACCGGCCCGTACAACTTCGGCTTCGGCAACACCAAGCCGGACTGGGTGGAGAAGTTCCCGTACCAGGACGGCCTGCTGGTCTGGTATGTGAACTACGCCTTCGGCGACAACAACACCTCGGCGCACCACGGCGGCGGCCTCGCGCTGCCCGTCGACGCGCGGCCGACGCCGATCGTGTTCCAGGACGGCGTGCGGCTGGGCAACCGCCGCCAGCCGTTCGACGCCACGTTCGGTCTGCAGAAGACCGACGCCGTGACGTTCCACCGCAACGGCGTGCCGCTGACGGTGGCGTCGCAGCCGGCGATCCCGACGTTCGACGACTCGGACCCGAACCGCTACTGGTCGGCGGCCAACCCGTGGAACTCGGTCAAGGTCGCCGGTGACGGTGTCAAGATCTCGGTCTGGCTGGAGCTGACCGGCGCGCTGCCGGTGATGCTGCTGCAGGTCAAGAACTGACGACCGCACGGCGCTGACAAGAAGGGGCCTGCCCGCGGGGGCAGGCCCCTTCTCACGTCCGAGAAGATCCAGAAACGGCTGAAGGGGCGGCCACCCGTCGTGGGTGGCCGTCCCTTCGCCGTCCACGGCTCGCGGTCCCCCGTGCCTGACGGACGTCCGGCACGCGCGTGCCAGGTGATGCGGAGCTGCGGCCCTCCGAAGGACAACATATGGCGGCCCGCGCCGGGCTTCCAGATCGACGGCGGCGGTTGCACAAACATGCAATCGGTCGGCCGGAGCTGTTCCGCCGCAACGGAACTGCCTAGTTTGCTCATGTGCGGTCAGCGGGACCGCGCGAACGGTGGAGCGGGGGAGGCTCGTTCATGCTCGACACACAGGCCGCCGTGCCGTCATTGATGCGGTGGGGCGTCTCGCCGCACGCGGATCTCGTCTACCGCACGCTCATCACCTTCGGCCCCTGGTCCGTCGACCGGATCAGCCGTTCGCTGGAGATGAAGTCGCGCCAGGTGCGCCGGGCCCTGGACGAGCTGAACGCGCTCGGCGCGGCCACTCCCGGCCGCGACGTGGCGGACGGCAGCGGTGAGGAGCGGGTCTGGTCCAGCCGCGGCCCCAGCCACGTGCTGTCCGCGCTGCGCGACCGGCACCACCGCAACGCGCTGGCACACCACCGGCTGCACCAGAGCCTGTCCCGGATGGCGTACCCGAACATCGTCGCGGGCCTGGCGCGGATGCCCGCCAACGGCGTCCGCGCGCTCGACGGCCTGCGCAAGACGATGGAGCGGATGACCGAGCTCGCCGCGGCAGAACGTCACGAGCACCTGGCGATGAACCCGGAGCCGGCGTTCGACAGTGCGGCGGTCCGGGCCGCGGCGCCGTTCAACCGCAAGCTCGCCGCGCGGGGAGTCGCCATCCTGAGCCTCGGCGTGCCCGCGTCGTCGGACGACGAGTCGGACTGGCACGACGAGGAGCTGCGCTGCCACGGTATGCAGTATCGCGAGCTGCCGGAGGTGCCGGCGAAGCTCATCATCTTCGACCGGACGACGGCGCTGGTGCGTCAGGACGCCGCCGACCGGGAGCGCGGCATGTGGGAGATCACCGCACCGGAGCTGGTCGCCGAACTCGCCAACCTCTTCCGGCAGCAGTGGGACCTCGCGAAGGACCCTGGCCGCGATTGGACACCGCCCATGAACCTCACCCCTCGCGAGAGCACGATCGTCGTCCTGCTGGCCAAGGGCTACACCGACGCCGCGATCGCGGCGAAGCTCGACATCAGCGTGCGCACCATCGCCTACACCCTGTCCGCCCTGATGGACAGGTACGACGTGACCAACCGGTTCCAGCTGGGCCTGCGCCTGGGCGCGGAGGCCGCCCGCCAGGCGCCCCCGGCTGCCGACGCCGGACCCGAAGACGACCCCGAGCACAGACCTGAACAGGAGAAGAACGGGTGACCAGACGCCTACGTCCACTGTCCCTGCTGATCGCGGTCCTCACCGCACTGGCCCTGCCGGGGGCGCGGGCGCTGGCCGGGCCGCCTGTCGCGATCGACCAGTACAGCTGGCTCACCTGCCCGGAGGGCATGACCACCACTGCCCGGATCGACGACGTGCACATCGAGCGGTACGCGGCGAACACGATGGTGACGATCGCCGGCGGGCTGCAGCTCTGCCGGCCGCCGGCGAACACCAGGGAGGTGTTCGCCGTCGCGGCCTACTACACGGTCGGTGACGCCAGGGGTGTTCCCGTCACGCTCTACGACCAGCCGCTTCCCGGGATGAGCGTGACCCGGGGGATCCCCGAGCTGACCACCGAGGCGATGTGCGTGATCGCCCGGTCCGACGTCCGGCTCGCCTGCTTCGCGATCGGCTGGGAGATCGTGGGCGGCGTGCCGGTAGCCCGGTACGACGGCGCCCTGCCGCTGAACGATCCGCGGGTCGTCGAGGACGCCTTCACCGATCTCAAGGTCAAGGGCGGCAGCGGACCCGGCTGCCCGCTCTGTCCCTGAACAGCAGCTCACGGGGCTGCTCACGGTCGGCCGCTTGCAGGAATGTGCAAGCAGGCGCGCGATTCTTTCCGGCGCGCGGTCGGCCGTCTACTTTGCTCTCGTACGGCGCCGCCGGGCATCGATCGCTCACGCGGCGGCCGTACGAAGAAGGGGCCACCTGCGCGGCAACGCAGGACGACCCCACGCCCTCACCGCACCACCACGCGAAAGGAACAGCACGTGAGAACGAAGGCAACTCTACTCACCCTGGCGGCCGCTGTCGCCCTCGGCCTGAGCGCGGTCAGCCCGGCGTACGCCGTCGAGCCGCCGCAGCAGGAGGAGACCGTCGACGAGTTCACGGTCCACGTCGACCTCTACGACGAGACGGGCACGACGGTGGTGAGCAGCTTCGGCTACTACCCCACCAGCACCCTGGAGGACCAGGGCGCGGCGATCGAGGAGCAGGACGTGGAGAGCACGTGCCAGCGCCCGATCTATGTGCCGGGTGGCGGCGACTTCGCGGCGAAGGCCAAGGGCGTCATCGCCGTCGACGGCCCCGGCACCGAGTGCCCCCAGTACGGCTCGGCCGCGGGTGCCTACATCAAGGCCACCACCTCCGGCTGCAAGACGGTCACCGTCGGGTTCACCCGCAAGACGCTGTACGGCGCCACCCAGTTCCGGTTCCAGCAGTCGGCGTACTGGTGCTGGAAGAACAACGCCATCACCGGCACCCCCAGCGTCACCGCCTGGGTTAGCAACACGGACGGCATCCACTACGTCCGGAGCATCACCTGGGACAAGTACTTCTACCAGTACAAGTCGGGCATCAGCAAGAGCGGCTACGTCTCTCAGGCGAACCTCGCCATCGAGACCTGCGTGGTCACCTACGGCTGCGTCTGGATGGAGTACCCGAACATCAAGATCGTGCCGCACGGCAACGGCACCTACTCCTGGTCCTGGTACAACGGCGACTGATCTGGCAATAGGAGGAACGATGCTGGCACAGCTCGGGCGGATCGTAGGCACGCTGGTCCTCGCCTACGTCGTGTTCCAGGTGGGGCTGCTGGCGCTCACGATGACGTTCGGTCGGTCGCCGGAACTCGTCATACCGCCGCTGATCCTGGCCGGGGTCACCGTCTGGTGGTTCCTGCTCCGGCGTGGCTCGGAGCGCAGGCAGCACTGACCGGGCTCCCCGGCCCGGATGCGAAGAGGGCGGCCCGCGTGGTGCGGGCCGCCCTCTTCTGTTGCGTTGCGGACTAGCTCAGCGCCGGCGTGACGTGCACGGTGGCGTACGAGTTGTCCTTGGCGGAGCGGAGGATGGTGATGGTCACGCCGTAGGCGACGCCCGCGTCACCCGGGTTGCCGCTGCCCAACACGGTGAAGCCGAGACCGTCGTATCCGTAGAGGGCGGTCACCGGGTTGCCGTTGGCGTCGACGATCCGGGTGGTGTACGGCGCGTTGCCGACCGACGGGATGACCGTCGAGGCGTCCACGTCGCGGTAGAACAGGCTGCCGTTGCGGAACTCCAGACCCGGCACCCAGCCCTTGGCGTCCGTGAAGGCGGACACCGCCGGCTGCGGACCGAAGTCGGTGCAGTACTCGCTGAACGGCTCGGCCGGCACCTCCAGGCACTCCCGGAACGGGTACGTCGGGTGCAGCGTGAACGCCGCGTTCGACGACTGCGGACGGCCCTGCAGGTTCTTCAGCGTGGACGTGTCCTTCGTGGCCGCGACGCCGGAGCGGCGCAGCGGGTCGAAGTTGGCGTCCACGATGAGCAGGCCGCCCTTGGCGCCCGCGCTGGGCAGTGCGGTCAGGTTCGCCGTGACGTGGTTGGTGTTGCCGTACGTGGTGTCCCGGTACCACACCAGCATGCCCGGCGCGTTGTACTTGACCTTCTCCACCTTCCAGGCGCCGTCGCGCAGGTAGGTGCTGTCGTAGGCGTACTTCAGGCCGTTGTCGAACCCGTCGAAGTTGCGCCACTCGGCCAGGTAGTAGTGCGCCTTGGTCGAGGTGCCGGTGTCGATCCGCCAGCCGGGGCCGGAGGTGTCGACCCAGGTGCCGCCGGTCGCGGTCCAGCCGTTGGCACCGCTCTCGACGTCGTCCTGCCACGTGGTGGCGCCGCCACCGGTGACCGAGAAGTCGTCGGCGAACCAGCCGCGCTCCTGGAAGGCCGCGTCGGTCGCCAGGCGCAGCCGCACCTGCACGGTGGTCCCGGCGTAGGCGCCGAGGTTCACGTAGTCGTGACGCCAGCCGTGGCTGTCACCGGTCAGGCCGTACTTGCCGAACGTGTTGAGGTTGCCGTTCGGGTCGCTGTAGCCGTCGTCGGTGGAGACGAGCTGGCCGGCCTCGTTGTAGACCTTGAGCGGGGTCCACGTGTTGCCGTCCGTGGAGACCTCGACCATGCCGAAGTCCCAGTCCTGCTCGATGACGTAGTTGTTCCACATCCAGAACTTCGCGTCGGCGGCGTTGGGAACGTCGACCGAACGAGCGATCTTGATGTTGCCCCAGTCCTGGTCGGCACCGGTGTACCACATGTTGGCGCCGCTGTGCGGGGTCGCCAGCGTGACGGTCTTGGGCGGCAGGTCGATCTTGATGCCGTCCTTGGTGCCCTTCGGCGTGCGCGAGGTCTGGCCCAGCTGCACGTCACGCGGGTCGGAGCCCGGCGCGAGCACCTGCGGGTCGGCCCAGCCGAGCACCCACTTGTCCCAGAGGCCCATGTGGGTCGGCATCGACTGGAAGACCGGGCCGGAGTGCGAACCGGAGGACATGAGGTCCCAGAAGTCGATGCCCGACTCGCCGCCGCCCGAGGTGTCGTACAGGTCCGGCAGACCGAGGTCGTGGCCGTACTCGTGGGCGAACACGCCCACGCCGGAGTCCTCCGGCTGCACGATGTAGTTGGAGATCTTCAGGTTGGTGCCGGGGATGCTGTAGCCGCCGGCCACCGCCGACGAGTGCGCCCAGATGGCGTAGACGCCCTGGTCGCCACCGCCACCGGACTTGTCCTCACCGGCGTGCACGAGCACCAGGTGGTCGATGACGCCGTCCGGCTCGTAGAAGTTGCCGTCGCCGTCGCGGTCGCCCTGGTCCTCGATGTCGTAGTCGGCCCAGGGGAAGCTCGGGTTCGACGCGGCCAGCGCGTTCACCGCGTCCATCGCCATCTGCTGCGGGCCGAGCGGGTTGTCCGGGTGGCCGTTCTGGTCCTGGATCGCGCCGGCCTGCCAGTTGCCGTCGGCGTCCTTGAAGCAGCGGGACGCGGCGTACCAGCCCTCCGAGTGCGGCAGGGTGATCCATGGGGTCGCCTGGCCCTCGACGGTGTAGGCGCCCTTCGACATCTCCAGGTACATGTTGCGCATCGTGAGGCCGGAGATGTCGATGCCCGGCTTGCCGTCCGGACCGGTGAGGTCCGGGCGGATGCGCTCGGTGATGCCCTCCGCGCTGTAGAGCAGCTTGTTGTAGTGCTCCTGGTTGAAGTCCGGCACCCACATCGAGTTGTTGTCGGTGTGGCCCAGCGTCGCCGGGTTGGCGATGGTGTTGTTGGTCGGGCCGTTCTGGATCGTGCCCGGCACGCAGGTGCGCGAACCGTTCACCGACTCCGGCACCATCACGCCGGTGAAGTCGTCGTTCGCCTGCGTGTTGTACTCGACCAGCATGGTCAGCAGCCGCGCGACCTGCGTGCTCTTGGCCTGCTTGAGCTGACGCGGGCTCTTGCCGGTCTTGATGGACTTGGCCTCCAGCTTGGCGAGCTGGTTGGCGGTCAGCGGGTTGCCGTTGGCGTGCTTACGGTCGAACGCGCGGGCCTTGTCCAGCGCGGGGCCGTAGATGCCGCCCTTGCCCTTGACGTCCTTGCCGTCGGTGTCCGGCTGCACGGCGGGCTCGGCGTAGTTGATGTAGTACTCGCTGGGGCTGATGACGGCGGTCGGGGTGGCGGCAGCGCTCGCCGTTCCCGGGCCGTAGAGCCCCACCGCGGCCAGCGCCAGCGCGGGCACACCGGCGAGCAGCCGGCGCCTCCTTCGCGCATGGATGGCGTGCTTCATGGTCACTCCATTCCTTGGGGGTATCCGCCGTGGGCAGGGACGCCGTAGCGGTTCGGCAGGAAAAGGCAGGAGCATGGCGGCCTGCCTCTCCCATGCCTGCGCGGCTTCACGCGGCTGGAAGGAGGAGGTGGCTCACGTGAAGCAAGCACTTCACAATGGCAAATGAAGGGATTGTTTAGGGATGGCCCGGACACGGGAGGACTCTGTCGTGGCTGCCGTGTCGCAGCGCGACATGGACATGTCACGATGGTGCCAGTGCCGCTCAGCCGAACGGTTGATGTGTAGCTGGCAGTGACTCTGATCAAGAAATGCCCGGACGGCGAGAGGGGCGGCCACCGGAATCCCGGTGACCGCCCCTCTCGCGGATGCGCTGTCAGTCCTCGTCGGACTTGCCGGACTGCATGCCTGCCGCGATCAGGTTCATCACGGCGGAGTCCTGCAGCGTGGTCACGTCGCCCAGCGAGCGGTTCTCCGCCACGTCACGCAGCAGGCGCCGCATGATCTTGCCGGAGCGCGTCTTCGGCAGCTCGGCGACCAGCATGATCTGGCGCGGCTTGCAGATCGGGCCGAGCGTCTTGGAGACGTGCTCGCGCAGCTCCGCCACGCCGACGTCGGCGCCGCCCTTGAGGATGACGAAGGCGACGATGGCCTGGCCGGTGGTCGGGTCGGTGGCGCCGACGACCGCCGCCTCCGCGACCGCGGGGTGGCCGACCAGCGCCGACTCGACCTCGGTGGTGGAGATGTTGTGCCCGGACACGAGCATGACGTCGTCGACCCGGCCCAGCAGCCAGATCGCGCCGTCCTCGTCGCGCTTGGCGCCGTCACCCGCGAAGTAGAAGCCCTGCTCCGCGAAGCGCGCCCAGTACGTCTCGATGAAGCGCTTGTCGTCGCCCCAGATGGTGCGCAGCATCGACGGCCACGGGCCGGTCAGCGCCAGGTAACCGCCGCCGCCGTTGCCCACGATCGAGCCGTCGTCGGCCACCACCTCGGCCTTGATGCCCGGCAGCGGGCCCATCGCCGAACCCGGCTTGCAGTTCGTGACGCCCGGCAGCGGCGAGATCATGATGGCGCCGGTCTCGGTCTGCCACCAGGTGTCCACGATCGGGCACCGGTCGCCGCCGATGTGCTTGCGGTACCACATCCACGCCTCGGGGTTGATCGGCTCGCCGACCGAGCCGAGCAGCCGCAGCGAGCTGAGGTCGAACTGCGCCGGGATGTCGTCGCCCCACTTGGCGAACGTGCGGATCGCGGTGGGCGCGGTGTAGAGGATCGTGACGCGGTACTTCTCGACGATCTCCCAGAACCGGCCGCGGTGCGGGGTGTCCGGGGTGCCCTCGTACATCACCTGGGTGGCGCCGTTGGACAGCGGGCCGTACACGATGTAGCTGTGCCCGGTGACCCAGCCGATGTCGGCCGTGCACCAGTAGACGTCGGTCTCCGGCTTCAGGTCGAACACCGCGTGGTGGGTGTACGAGGCCTGCGTCAGGTAACCGCCTGTGGTGTGCAGGATGCCCTTCGGGCGCGCGGTGGTGCCCGAGGTGTAGAGGATGAACAGCGGGTGCTCGCTGTCGAACGGCTGCGCCTCGTGCTCGGCCGACGCCGTGGCCACCACGTCGTGCCACCACACGTCCCGGCTGTCGTCCCAGGCGACGTCCTGGCCGGTGCGGCGCACCACGAGGACCTTCTCGACGGTCGGGCACTCGGCCACGGACTCGTCCACGGTGGGCTTGAGCGCGCTGGGCGCCCCGCGGCGGTAACCGCCGTCCGCGGTGATGACGACCTTCGCGCTCGCGTCCTGGATCCGGCCGGCCAGCGCGTCCTTGCTGAAACCGCCGAACACCACCGAGTGCGTGGCACCGATGCGAGCACACGCCAGCATGGCGACCGCCGCCTCGGGAATCATCGGCATGTAGATCGCGACCCGGTCTCCGGCGCTGACACCGAGGTCCGTCAGGGCGTTGGCCGCCCGGCACACCTCGGCGTGCAGATCGGCGTAGGTGATGGTGCGGGTGTCGCCCGGCTCGCCCTCCCAGTGGATGGCGACGCGGTCGCCCAGGCCGTTGGCCAGGTGCCGGTCCAGGCAGTTGTACGCGATGTTGAGCTGCCCGCCCACGAACCACTTCGCGAACGGCGGGTTCGACCAGTCCAGCACCTCGTCCCACGGGCGCGCCCAGTCCAGCCGCTTGGCCTGCGTCTCCCAGAAACCCAGCCGGTCCGCCTCGGCCTGCGCGTACGCCTCGGCCGTGACGTTCGCCGAGGCGGCGATCTCCGCCGGCGGTGGGAACTGCCGCGTCTCGTGCAACAGGTTCTCGAGGGTCTCGCTCACTGCGGCGCCTCCCTAGGGGTGAATTGACGGCTCATGCCCTGTGACGTGGGTCTCCGGGTGATGTTACGGCCAGATGACCCGGCTTTACAGTAAGGGTCCCTAACTATTTTGTTGGGATAGCCTCCGGCTGTGACTATGGATCCGTTGGCCCCGCTGCTGAAACTGGCCGATGTCGAATCTGCGGTGAATGGCGCGCGCGCTGCGGTGGACGGCGCGTACAAACACCGCGCGCTGCGGCGCCAGGGCGGCGCGGTGGCAGCGGAGATCAGCCTGCGCTGCGCGGTGGCCAGCGCCGCCCTCGAAGGGCACCGGTACGAGCTGAGCGACGTGCGCGGCGGCACGGTGCTGGACGCGGTGCTGCAGGGGGCGCTGCGGGTCGCCGAGGCGCTGCCCGGCCTGCACCAGACCTGGCAGACCGCCCCCCGGCAGGTGCTGGCGCGGCTGCACCTGCTGGCCGGCACCGGTGTGCTGCCCGACGCCGTGCTGGGCCGGCCGGATCCGGAGAGCGCCGGCCGCCTGGACACCCTGCTCCAGATCGTCACGGGTCAGGCCGGGGATCCGCTGATCCGGGCTGCCGTGGTGCACGGTGAGCTGCTGGCGCTGCGCGCCTTCCCCGGGGTCAACGGCGTGGTGGCCCGGGCCGCCGGCCGGCTCACCCTGGTCGGCAGCGGGTTCGACCCGCGCGGCCTGATCGCGCTGGAGGTCGCGCAGCTGGCCCGCGAGCCGGAGTATGTCGGTGCGGCGGGTGCCTTCGCCACCGGGACACCCGACGGCCTGCGCTCCTGGCTGCGTCATTACGCCACCGCGGTCACCGGGGGCGCGGAGGAGATCGCCGTGGTAGGCGACGCGGTGCTGGCCTCGGCCTGACCGTTTCCCTCCGGACAATATGGATGGCGCCGCACTGGGCGGCGCCATCGCGCACGTCCTGCCGGGGTACCAAGCGTGCACCCTTTGCCAAACGGCCCACAGCCGACCCGAAGGTCATGCTGCGACTATGCCTTCACGACGGCTAGATCGCGCGTGGGTGCCCGGAGGCCGTGCCCGAAAGCCGGCTTCTGCCAGCTACTTCCAGCTGCAGAACGCTTTCGTACTCACTTTTCTACGCCCGTTTCGGGGTGATGGCCAGGGTTCACGCCGAATGTGTGACTGGTGTGGCTGTTGTGGCAGCCGAATCACCCATCAGGGGGCAGAAGCCGCGGCGCGTGCCCGCCTGCGGCGGCCGTACCACGCGATGCCGATGGCGACGCCGACACCTAGACCCAGTGCGGCGGCGACGGGGACGGCGGGCCGGTTGCGCAGCCGGCGGCCCAGCGGGATCGGGTGGCGGAACTCCAGCACCGGCCAGTGCCGCTCGTTGGCTTCGCGGCGCAGCGCCTTGTCCGGGTTGACCGCGCTCGGGTGGCCCACCGCGGACAGCAGCGGGATATCGGAGACGGAGTCGGAGTACGCGTAGCACTCGCTGAGGTCGTAACCGCGTTCGGCGGCGAGCTTGCGCACCGCCTCGACCTTGCCGGGACCGGCCGCGTAGAACTCGATCTCGCCGGTGTACTGGCCCTCGGCGACCTTCATCCGGGTCGCGATGACGTCGCTGACCCCGAGCTGCGCGCCGATCGGCTGCACCATCTCCTCGCCGGAGGCGGACACCAGCACGATGTCCCGCCCGGCCGCCTGATGCTCCTCGATCAGGGTGGCGGCCTCGGCGTAGATGTACGGGTCGATCAGCTCGTGCAGCGTCTCGTTGACGATCTGCCGGACCTGGTCGACGCGCCAGCCCTTGACCAGCTCGGCCATGTAGTCGCGGGTGCGCACCATGGCCTGGTCGTCGGCGCCGGAGCGCTTGAACATGAACTGAGCGAACGCCGTCTTAACGACGTCACGCTTAGTGATCAGACCGTCACGATAGAACGGTCTGCCGAACGCCAGCGCGCTCGATGTCGCGATGACGGTCTTGTCCAGGTCGAAAAACGCGGCGCTGCGGCCCACGGTCGGAGTGTAGCGGGGCATCCGTCCCGGTGGCGTGCGGCCACCGCCCGGCGTACCGGCGGACGTGCGGCTACTGATCGACCACTCAGTGATTGCGCAGCGTAGGATCTTGGGGTCATCTACGGCGTGTCGGCGCGTGTCGGGCAGGATGCCCCTCGACGGCGTGCCGTCCGGTCAGGCATGCTTTCGCAAACAGCCCTCAGCGGTTGCCTCCCCCCCCGCGACCGCTGAGCGGGTTCCGGCTCACCATCCCCCCTGAGGGCCGGTCCCCAAGGACGGCCCCCGTCTCCCCGGACGGGGGTCGTCGTCATTCGGGGGGTACGCCGAACGCCATAGCAGATCCACCCCTTGATCAGGCGGTTGTCCCCAAGCGCAGCGATGTCCACAAGCGAGGCGTGCGCGCCGTGGCGTCCGCATCGGACAGCGGCGCACAGTGCCCGGCATGACCCGCTCGACCGCCCGCCGCCGCGAAGCCGCCCGCGCCCTGCTCGTCACCGCCGACCCCGACCTGCTCGACGACCTGCTGCGGCTCGGCTCCGCCGCGGGCGTGGAGCTGGAGGTCGCGCACGACCTGCCCGCCGCCCGCCCGCGCTACGGCCCCGCGCCGGTCGTGCTCATCGGCGGCGACCTGGCCGACGGCTGCCTGCGGGCGCGGCTGCCCCGGCGGCCCGGGGTCGTCGTGGTGTGCCGCGACGCCGCCGACCCGCGGCCCTGGGACCTCGCCCAGCCGCTCGGCGCCGAACACGTCGCCCTGCTGCCCGCCGCCGAGACCTGGCTGGTCGAGCGGCTCGCCGGGATCGGCCGCGGCCCCGCTCCCGGTGCCGGGCGGGTCATCGCCGTGCTCGGCGGCCGGGGCGGTGCCGGCGCCAGCGTGCTGGCCGCCGGGCTCGCCGTCACCGCCTGCCGCGTCCCGCTGCGCACCCTGCTGATCGACGCGGACCCGCTGGGCGGCGGCGCCGACCTGCTGCTCGGCTGGGAGGAGCTGCGCGGCCTGCGCTGGCCGCAGCTCGCCCGCGCCAGCGGCCCGGTCGACCCCGCCGCGCTCGTCGACGCGCTGCCCCGCCGCGGCGACCTCGTCGTGCTGTCGTGCGCCCGCGACATCCCCGACGAGGAGACGCCGGTCGCCCCCGCGCTGCCGGCCGACGCCATGGCCGTCGCCCTCGACGCCGGACGGCGCGGCCGGGACCTCGTCGTGGTCGACCTGCCCCGGCGCCTCGACGAGGCCGCGGCGGTGGTGCTCCAGGACGCCGACCGGGTGCTGCTCGTCGTGCCCGCCGAGCTGCGCGCGGCCGCCGCGGCGGCCCGGGTCGCCGACGTCGCGCTGGCGTACCGGCGGGAGCTGTCCCTGGTGGTCCGCGAACCGGCGCCGGGGCGGCTCAGCGCCGCCGAACTGGCCCGCGCGGTGGGCCTGCCGCTGGCCGGCACGCTGCGCCCCGAGCCCCGGCTCGCGGCCGCCCTGGAACGCGGCGAGGCGCCGGGCTCCGCCGCCCGCGGCCCGCTGGCCACCCTGTGCGGCCGCCTCATCCGCGAGGTCCTGCCGTGATCTGGCTGCTCACCGATGCGGCGCGTACGGGCGGCGAGCCGTGACGGCCGAGCGCACCGTGCCCGCCGAGCTCGCCGGGACCGGGCCGCTCGGACCGCTGCTGGCCGCGCCCGACGTCACCGACGTGCTGGTCAACGGGGTGCAGGTGTGGACCGATCGGGGGTCCGGGCTGGTCCGCGAGCCGGTCACCATGCCGTCCGCGGAGTCCGTACGGCGGCTCGCGCAGCGGCTCGCGGCGGCCTGCGGGCGGCGGCTCGACGACGGGCAGCCGTTCGTGGACGCCCGGCTCGCCGACGGCACCCGGCTGCACGCGGTGCTGCCCCCGGTGGCGACCGCCGGGCCGTACCTGTCCCTGCGCACCTTCCGGCAGCGCCCGATGGGCCTGGCCGAGCTGGTCCGGCCCGAACTCGCCGAGCTGCTCGCCGCGGTGGTCGCGGCCCGGCTCACGTTCCTCGTCTCCGGCGGCACCGGCTCCGGCAAGACCACGCTGCTCGGCGCGCTGCTCGGGCTGGTGCCCGGCCGCGAGCGGATCGTGCTCGTCGAGGACTCCGCCGAGCTGCGCCCCGCCCACCCGCACGTGGTCGCCCTGCAGACCCGCACCTCCAACGTGGAGGGAGCCGGCGTGGTCGGCCTCGCCGAGCTGGTCCGGCAGGCGCTGCGGATGCGGCCCGACCGGCTCGTCGTCGGCGAGTGCCGCGGCGCCGAGGTGGTCGACCTGCTGGCCGCCCTGAACACCGGGCACGAGGGCAGCGCGGGCACGCTGCATGCGAACACCCCCGCCGACGTGCCCGCCCGCCTGGAGGCGCTCGGCCTGCTCGGCGGCCTGCCCCGCCCGGCCCTGCACGCCCAGGTCGCCGCAGCGGTGCGGGTGCTGCTGCACCTGCGGCGCACCGCCACGGGCCGGGTGCTCGACGCCGTCTGCCTGCTCACCGCCGAGGGACCGGAGCGCCTCGTCACCGCCCGGCCGGTGTGGCGGCGCGCCGACGGCATCCGCCCCGGCGCCGCCGACCTGTGCCACCTGCTGCGCGAACGCGACACCGTCCCGCCTGCCTGGCTGGCGGCCCGATGAGGGACCAGGCACCGGCCCGCCGTATCGGACGGGCGAGGACACGCGACAGGCTCGCCGCACTCGGCGCACCCGGGCCGGGTGCGAGTGGCGGATCCGGCGGGCGCGATCCGGATCGGCCGGCGGTCTCCCGGCGGCTGATCCGACTGCTGGCGATTGCCGCCGGGCTGGTCGCGGGACTGCTCGCGCGTTCGCCCGTGGCGGCGCTGATCGTCGCCGGGTATGCCCTGCTCGGCGGCCGGCTGTGGCGCGAGCACCGACGTGGCCGCGGTGCCGCCCGGCAGCGCGCCGACTCGCTCGACCTGGTCGGCGCGGCCGCCGCCGAGCTGCGCGCCGGTGCCGTCGGCGGGCTCGGCGGCGTGCTGCTGCTGCCCGACACCGAGCTGGACCGGCTCGTCCACGCCGCACGCAGGCTGGCCGACGGCACCGGCGCGCCACTGGCCGACCTGCTCGAACGGCTCGAAGCGCAGAGCCGGGCCGCCGACCGGGCCGACGCCGCCGCCGCCGCGCAGGCCGCGGGTGCGCAGCTCACGGCGGTGCTGCTGGCCGCGCTGCCGGTGGGCGGGCTCGGGCTCGGCTATCTGATCGGGGTCGACCCGCTGCGGATCCTGCTGCACACGCCGGTCGGTGTCGGCTGCGCCTGCGGTGCCGCCGTGCTCCAGGCCGCCGGGCTCGCCTGGACACGCCGCGTGCAGGGCGCCCCGCCATCGCGGGCGGCGACGGGCGGCGGGTCGGTCCGGCGTCGGCTGCGCCGGCTGCGACTGCGTCACCTCCCGGAAAGGCCGTCCCCGCGTACGCCATGGCTGCTCGGGCTGGTCGCGGGCGGTGCCGTGGGCGCACTGCTGCCGACAGTGCCGGGAGTCGTCTGCGGAGCGCTGGTCGCGGCGGTGACGGTGGCGGTGCTGCGGCGGATGGAACCCGCGGCGGTCCGGACCGAACGGGTGCAGGTGCTCGCCGACCTGCCCTGGGCGGTCGACCTGGTGGGGGCGGCGCTGCGGGCCGGTGCGCCGCTCGACGGCGCGGTGCTCGCCGTCGCGGCCGCGCTCGACGGGCCTGCCGCGGCGCGCCTGCAGCGCATCGGGCGCAGCCTGCGGCTGGGCGCCACGCCCGCCGAGGCCTGGCAGCACCTCGCCGACCTGGCACCCGCCCGGCGCCTGATCGCCGCCGCCGAACGCAGCTCCGCCAGCGGATCAGCCCTGGCCGGAGCGCTCCACCGGTGCGCCGACGACCTGCGCGCCGATGCCGCCGTACGCCGCCAGGCCGGTGCCCAGCGCGCCGGTGTGCTCATCGTGCTCCCCCTCGGCCTGTGCTTCCTGCCGGCCTTCGTGCTCGCCGGCCTGGTGCCGGTGGTCCTCGCCGTGCTCGGCGAGGTGCTCTGAACGAGAGGAGATCAATCATGACCCTGACCGACTCGACGGAGACGGCGGCACAGCCGTCGCCCGCCGCGCTCGCCTCCGACGCCCGGCGGCAGCTCCGGCCGCCCGTCCCCGCCGCCGCGGAGATGCGCGACGCAGGCCTCGCCGCGCCGGCGGTAGGGGACGAAACCGTCCCCGCAGACGGCGGTGCGGGCCTTGCCGAAGCCGTCCCCGCGGACGGTGGCGCGGGCCTTGCCGAAGCCGAACCCGCCGACGGTGGGGCCGGTCGCGACGAAGGCGACGCCGCCGGCACCGGGCCGCGGAGCGCGCCTGACGCCGGGATGAACACCGCCGAGTACGCGGTCGGCACGCTGGCCGCGGTGGCCTTCGCCGGGATCCTGCTCAAGGTGCTGACCAGCGACAGCGTGCAGGCGGCACTGGCCGGGGTGATCCAGCGGGCGCTCGGGTGAGCCGAACCGACCGGGGCAGCGCCACCGCCGAGCTGGCGGTGGCGCTGCCCGCCGTGGTGCTGCTGCTGGTGACCGGCATCGGCGCGGTCACCGCGGTGACCGTGAAGCTCGGCTGCGTCGCCGCCGCCCGCGACGCGGCACTGGCCGCGGCCCGCGGCGAGGCGGTGGCGGCCGGGGCGGACGTGTCGTCCGGCGGGGACACCGTGACGGCGACCGTGCGGCGATCCGTCCGGGTCACCGTGCTCACCTGCACGGCGACCGCCGCCCGGGAACCGGGTGCGCCGTGAGCTCCCTGTATGCGCTCGGCGTCGGGCTCGTGTTCGTCGCCGCGGGCACCGTGGTCGCGGCCGAGGGCGCGCACCTGGTCGCCCGGGAGCAGGCACGGACGGCGGCCGATCTCGGCGCGCTGGCGGGCGCGGCGTACGCGGTCCAGGGCGCCGACGTGGCCTGCGCACGGGCGGGGGACCTGGTGCGGGCCAACGGCGCGACGGTGACCGACTGCCGCCTGGACGGCCTCGACCTGCTCCTCTCCGTCATCGCCGTCACCCGCGCGGGCGCCGCCGAGGCCACCGCCCGCGCGGGGCCGGTCCGGTTCGCGGCGGTCGGGTTCGCGGCGGTCGGGTTCGCGGCGGGCTTTGGAGATCGCGATTTCGTGTCAAGAAGTGAGGTGTGACCGCAGATCATGACACCAACCACTGATCAAGCCGGGCTGGACGCGCTGGCCGGCGACCAGGGTGGGCTGTTCACCAGGGCGGATGCCCAAAGGCTCGGGTTCTCGGACGACCAGATCCGGCGGCGGCTGCGCCGGGGCGACTGGCGGGTGGTCATCGGGCCCGTGCTGACCCGCGCCGGGCGGCAGGTCACCCCGCTGCTGCGGGACCGGGCCGTGCTGCTTGCCGTGCCGGACGCCGTCCTCAGCGGACCGTCGGCGGCCAGGCGTTACGGCCTGGAGGTGCCCGACCTGCGCACCTGCGTGACGGTGGCGCCGGGGCGGAAGGTCCGGCACGCCGGCCTGCGGGTGCACCGCGAGGTGCTCGCGCCGGCCGATCTGTCCCTGGTCGAGGGCGTGCTCTTCACCGCACCGGCGCAGACGGTGGTCGACTGCGTACGCGAGCTGCGGCCCGACGACGCCGACCTCGTCCTCGACCGGGCGATCCAGCGGCGGCTCATCACGTTCGAGGAGTTCGTCGAGCGGGTGCGCGGCCAAACGGGGCGGCACGGGGTCGGACCGCTGATCCGAGCGGCCGCCCGGCATGCCGATGGGGCGCGGTCGGCTGCGGAACGGCTGCTGGTGCAGGGTTTGCGGCAGGCCCGGATCGCCGGCTGGCGGGCGAATCTGCCGGTCCACGACGAGGACGGCCTGATCGGTGCGGTCGACTTCGGCTTCGCGGAGATCCGGCTCGCGATCGAGGTCGACGGGCAGGCGTGGCACAGCGCCGCTGACCGCTTCCAGCAGGACCGCACCCGGCAGAACCGCCTGGTCCGGGCGGGCTGGACGGTGCTCCGCTTCACCTGGCAGGACCTCACCCGCAACATGCCCGGCGTCCTCCACGAGATCGAAACCGTCCGCCGCCAACTGACCCGCTGATCAAGATCGCTGTCTCGTGTCGAAACCTCAGGCTGCACCGCAGCTTTTGACACGAGACAGCGATCTTCAACCTGACGACCAGGGGCACGGCGCGCGGCGGGTGGGTCAGTGGGGGAGGTGGTGGAGGATGGTGTCGAGGACGGTCACGGCGCCGCGTTTGTCCAGGGGATTGTTGCCGTTGCCGCACTTGGGGGACTGGACGCAGCTGGGGCAGCCGCGCTCGCACCCGCACTCGGCGACGGCCGTGCGCGTCGCGCCCAGCCACTGCGCGGCCATCCCGTACGCCCGCTCGGCGAAGCCCGCCCCGCCGGGGTGCCCGTCGTACACGAAGATGGTCGGCGCGTCGGTGTCGGCGTGGCAGGCGGTGGACAGTCCGCCGATGTCCCACCGGTCGCAGCTGGCCACCAGCGGGAGCAGCCCGATGGCGGCGTGCTCGGCGGCGTGCAGCGAGCCGGGCAGGTCCTCGATCCCGGCGACGGCGGACTCGGCGATGGTGGTCCACACCGCGACGGTGCGCAGCGTCCGGCTGGGCAGCTCCAGCGGCCAGGTGCCCAGCACCTCCCCGCTGTCCATCCGGCGGCGCTGGAACGACACGACCTGGCTGGTGACCTCGACTTCGCCGAGGAACAGCCCGATCGGCCCGGCGTCGACGTAGGAGCGCACCTCCAGCACGGTGAGCGAGGTGGTGTCCCGGGCGTGCGTGGAGTACGGCGGGTTGTCCGCCTCGACCAGCGCGACCGCGTCGGCCAGGTCGAGCGACTGCACGACGTACGTGCGGCCCTGGTGGGTGTACACGGCGCCGGGGTGCAGGTGGTGGTGGGCCGCGCCGGGGTCGGCGGTGCCGATCAGCCGCCCGGTGGACGCCTCGATGACAGCGACGGGCGGGCCGCCGGTGCCGCGCAGGTCGATGTCGGGGCGCTGCGGATGGGTCCAGTACCAGCCGGTGGGGCGGCGGCGCAGCGCGCCCGCGGCGACCAGCTCGTCCAGCAGCGCCGCGTCGGCGCCGAACAGGGGCAGGTCGGCCTCGGTGAGCGGCTGCTCGGCGGCGGCGGTGCACAGGTGCGGGGCGAGCACGTACGGGTTGGCCGGGTCGAACACGGTGGCCTCGACGGGGGTGCCGAACAGCGCCTGCGGGTGGTGCACCAGGTAGGTGTCCAGCGGGTCGTCGCGGGCGACGAGCACGCACAGCCCGTCGCGCCCGGCCCGCCCGGCCCGCCCGGCGCGCTGCCAGACCGCGGCGCGGGTGCCGGGGTAGCCGGCCAGCAGCACGGCGTCCAGGCCGGTCACGTCGATGCCCAGTTCGAGCGCGTTGGTGGTGGCCAGGCCGGTGAGGCTGCCGTCGGTGAGCTGCTGCTCCAGGCTGCGGCGCTCCTCGCGCAGGTAGCCGGCGCGGTACGCGGCGACCTGGCGGCCCAGGCCCGGCTGCGCCTCTTCGAGCGCGGCGCGCGCGTGCCCGGCCACGACCTCGGCGCCGCGCCGGGAGGGCACGAAGGCGAGGGTGCGTACCCCCTGCACGACCGCGTCGGCCAGCAGGTCGGCGGTCTCCCGCAGCGCGGACCGGCGCACCGGGGCGGCGTCACCGTTCAGATCCGCGCCGGGCAGCTCCGGCGGCTCCCACATGGCGAAGGTCATCGAGCCGCGCGGCGCGCCGTCGTCGGTGACGGCCCGCACCGGTCGCCCGACGAGCTTGCTCGCGCTGCCCGCCGGATCCCCGGACGTCGCCGACGCCAGCAGGAACACCGGCCCGCGCCGCGCTGCGCCGCCCCGGCCGATCCCGGTGCCACCGGACCTGGCCGCGCCGCCTGACCGGGCAACGGACTGGTCAGCGGTCTCCGCGTTAAGAAGGTGCCCTTCCTCTACGTATTCCGTTAAGAAGGTGCCCTTCCTTTCGGGTTCTCCGGTGAGGCGGCGGAGGCGGCGGAGGATGTGGGCGACGTGGGCGCCGAAGACGCCGCGGTAGCTGTGGGACTCGTCGACGATGACGTAGCGCAGGTTGCGCAGCACCCCCGACCAGCGCTGGTGCTGCGGGAGCAGGCTGTGGTGCAGCAGGTCGGGGTTGGTGAGGATGACGTTGGCGTGCTGGCGGATCCAGTCGCGCTCCTCGCGGCCGGTGTCGCCGTCGCAGACCGCGGCGCGCAGGCCGGGCAGGTTCAGCCCCGTCAGCGAGCGGTGCTGGTCGGCGGCGAGCGCCTTGGTCGGGGCGAGGTAGAGGACCCGGGCACGGGGTTCGGTGAGCACCGCCGACAGAGCGGGCAGCTGGTAGGCGAGGGACTTGCCGGAGCCGGTGCCGGTCGAGATGACGACGTCGTGGCCGGCGTACGCCAGCTCGGCGGCCTCGGCCTGGTGGGCCCAGGGCGCGGTGATGCCGCAGCCGCGCAGCGCCTCGACCAGGTCCGGCGGGATCCAGGCAGGCCATTCGGCGGCGCGCCCGGCCCGCGCGGGCAGCAGCTCGACGTGCGTGACCTGGTCGCGCTTGAGCCAGTAGGGCAGCAGGTCCACCCCAGCACTCTGCCACCCGGCGGGCCGCGGCGGCCAGCCCGCATCGGCCGCCGTCGTGCGATGTCCGTCGCAGCCTCCGGCGGCACGGGCCCGGCGGCGGGGGCCTGTTGCCGAGATACGACAGCCCACGTCGGCGACAAGGGCAAAGGGCGCGTAGCCCGGAAACCCGACCAGTGGTTAGATGCATGGGGACCGGTGCACGGAGAGATTCCGGGCAGTGACCGGACGTCGCAGAGGGAGGTGCCGATGGAGCTGTCGCTGGCCACGCGTGTCGTCGCCACGCACACCGTGCTCGAAGTCGGCGGCGAGGTGGACGTCTACACCGCTCCCAAGCTGCGCGAGCGCATCGCGGAGCTGCTCGACAGCGGGGTGACCGGAGTCGTGGTCGACCTCGCGAAGGTCGAGTTCATGGACTCGACCGGGCTGGGCGTGCTGGTCGGCGGGCTGCGCAAGGCGCGTGCCGCCGGGGCCACGTTCGGGGTGGTGTGCGCCCGCGAGTCGCTGCTGAAGATCTTCCGGATCACGGCGCTCGACCAGGTGCTGCCGCTGTACCCGTCCGTCGACGCCGCGACCGCGAGCTGATCCGCAGGGTAATGGCGACCGTCCGGCTCGAATTCACCCCCGAACCCGCGCACGTGCGTACGGCGCGGCTCGTCGGCGTGGCCGTCGCGCGGCGGGCCGGTGTGCCCGACGACCAGCTCGACGAGGTCCGTCTGGCGATCGGCGAGGCCTGCGCGCGGGCGGTGGCCCGGCACCAGCGGGTCGGCCTGCGCGACGTGGTCGCCGTGGCGTTCAGCGACGGGGACCGTTACCTGGTGCAGGTGTGGGACCGCGCCGGTGACGACGCGCCCATCGCCGACGAGGAGCAGATCACCGTGGACGTGAGCGCCAGCCTGCTCCAGGCGATCGTGAAGGATCTGCAGGTCCGCCCGCTCGACGACGGGCCGGGCACCGAGGTGCAGATGGCGTGGCCGATCCGGCGCGCGTCGCGGCTGGGCCGCTGATCTCGCCACAGAACGTGAGCGTGTGCATGCGCGGCGACGTGCTGTGACCGTTCCGCAGGCATAGAGTCGCTGAGCGTACCGCACAAACCCGCGCGGCGCAGCAACGAAGATCACCGCGACACGGCAGGCACAGGGTGTGACCCCGACCACGTGTCCGGTTTACAGTTCACGGGTTGTTTCGATGCCGTAACCGCCGTCACTCGTGCTCCGGTTCCGGCTCCGCCGTGGGGGGTAGCCCGGTGGCAGGCCCGACCGGGCCGTCCACCGACGACTCCGTACGGCGGCCTCACAAGTAGAGATCTTTGGAGGACAAAGATGTCCGGGACCATCCTCGCCGCGCCCGGCGGCGAGCTGGCCCTTACCGGCAAGAACGTGTCGTACGTGATTGTCGCGGCCGTGATCGCGCTGGTGGCGCTGGGATTCGCCGCCGTGCTGGTCAAGTCCGTGCTCGCGACCGGTAAGGGCACCAACAAGATGCAGGAGATCGCCGGGGCCGTCCAGGAGGGCGCGTCGGCCTATCTCTTCCGCCAGTTCAAGACGCTCGGCATCTTCGTGGTGCTCGCGGTCATCCTGCTCTTCGTACTGCCGGTACACGGCGACGGCGACGAGCTTTCGCTGAAGATCGGCCGTTCGGCCTTCTTCGTGGTGGGTGCGCTGTTCAGCGCGTTCATCGGCGGTGCGGGCATGGCGCTGGCCACCCGTGCCAACCTGCGGGTCGCCGCGGCGGCGCGCGAGGCCGAGGGCGGTCGCGAGAACGCCATGGCGATCGCGTTCCGCACCGGTGGTGTCGTCGGCTTCCTGACCGTCGGACTCGGCCTGTTCGGCGCCGCGCTGGTGGTGCTGATCTACCGTGCCGACGCCGCGACCGTGCTGGAGGGCTTCGGCTTCGGCGCCGCGCTGCTCGCGATGTTCATGCGGGTCGGCGGCGGCATCTTCACCAAGGCCGCCGACGTCGGCGCCGACCTGGTCGGCAAGGTCGAGCAGAACATCCCCGAGGACGACCCGCGCAACGCGGCCACCATCGCCGACAACGTCGGCGACAACGTGGGCGACTGCGCCGGCATGGCCGCGGACCTGTTCGAGTCGTACGCGGTGACCCTGGTGGCCGCCCTGATCCTGGGCCGTGCCGCATTCGGCGTCGAGGGCCTGGTCTTCCCGCTGATCGTGTCCACCGTCGGGGTGCTGATCGCGATCGTCGGCGTGTTCCTGACCCGCCTGCGCAAGTCCGACAAGAACGGCCTGCAGGCGATCAACCGCGCCTTCTACATCTCGGCCGGCGTGTCCGCGGTCGCGGTGGCGGGCGCTTCGGTGTGGTACCTGCCGAAGACGTTCGCCGCGCTGGGCAAGCCGGAGGTGTCCGGCAACCCGCAGGTCGTCGCCATCGGCGCGGTCATCATCGGCATCGTGCTGGCCGCCGCCATCCAGGCGCTGACCGGCTACTTCACCGAGACCGGCAAGCGCCCGGTGCAGGACATCGGCAAGACGTCCGAGACCGGCGCGGCGACGGTGGTGCTCTCCGGCATCAGCGTCGGCCTGGAGTCGGCGGTCTACTCGGCGCTGCTCATCGGCGGTGCCGTGTACGGCGCGTTCCTGCTGGGCGGCGGCACGCTGGTCGTGTCGCTGTTCGCCATCGCGCTGGCCGGCTGCGGCCTGCTGACCACCGTCGGCGTCATCGTGGCCATGGACACCTTCGGCCCGATCTCCGACAACGCGCAGGGCATCGCCGAGATGTCGGGCGACATCGACGAGCAGGGCGCGCGTACGCTCACCGAGCTCGACGCGGTCGGCAACACCACGAAGGCGATCACCAAGGGCATCGCGATCGCGACGGCCGTGCTGGCCGCGACCGCGCTGTTCGGGTCGTACACCGACACCCTGGCCACCTCGCTGGCCGAGGCGGGTCAGACCGCCTCCGAGGTGATCGACGAGATGCTGAACGTCGCGAACCCGGCCAACCTGGTCGGCCTGCTCATCGGCGTCTCGGTGGTCTTCCTGTTCTCGGGCCTGGCCATCAACGCGGTGTCGCGTTCGGCCGGCGCGGTGGTGCACGAGGTGCGCCGCCAGTTCCGCGAGCTGCCGGGCATCATGGACGGCACGCAGCGCCCCGAGTACGGCAAGGTCGTCGACATCTGCACCCGGGACGCGCAGCGCGAGCTGATGACCCCGGGCCTGCTCGCGGTCCTGGCCCCGATCGCCGTCGGCTTCGGCCTCGGCGCGGGCGCGCTGGCGTCGTACCTGGCCGGTGCGATCGGCGCGGGCACCCTGATGGCGGTGTTCCTGGCCAACTCCGGTGGCGCCTGGGACAACGCGAAGAAGATGGTCGAGGACGGCGCGCACGGCGGCAAGGGCTCGCCGGCGCACGCCGCCACCGTCATCGGTGACACCGTCGGTGACCCGTTCAAGGACACCGCCGGCCCGGCCATCAACCCGCTGATCAAGGTGATGAACCTGGTGTCGCTGCTGATCGCCCCCGCCGTGGTGGCGCTCTGGTACGGCTCCACCGAGAACCCGACCGCGCGCACCGCGATCGCCCTCGTGGCGGCCGCGATCATCGTGGTCGCGGTCTTCATCACCAAGCGGAAGCCGATCACGGTCGGCGGCGATGACTCGGGAAAAGCTGACGCTGCGACTCCGGCGCAGCGCGAAAAGGTCAACGCCTGACGCAACGCACTGAGGCGGCGCCCTCCCCTTCGGGGGAGGGCGCCGCGGTGTTTTCTGCCCCCGTCCGGCGCGAACGGCTCCGCGACCGTCCCTTTCGCCCCTGTCCCCGGGTACATCCACGCAAGATCACCGCTGCGATGGGGGGCGGGGTTAGGCTGCTCTCCATGCGTAGGGGCCGGGTGGGGTTCGGGGCGCTGCTCGTCGTGGCGGCGGGGCTGCTCGGCGCGTGCGTGACGGAGGGGCCGCCGGCGCGGGTGTGGGCGGCGTCGGTGTGTTCGGCGCTGAACCCCTGGCGCGAGGAGATCGCGGTGCTGACCACGCGGGCGCAGCAGCAGACACCTAACGCGACCACGCCCCAGCAGGCCAAGGAGAACCTGGTCCGGATGCTGGAGGGGGCGCGCGACGCGAGCGAGCGGGCGCGCGGCCGGGTCGAGGCCGCGGGGGTGCCCGAGGTGGACGGCGGGTCCGCGATAGCCGACGGGGTGACCGGTTCGCTGGCCGAGATGCGCGACGCCTACGGCCGGGCGGGCGAGGCGATGCGCGCCCTGCCCACCGGCGACGCGGCGAAGTTCTACGAGGACGTGTCCGCGGTCATGGTCACCCTGCAGCGGGAGTACGACGCCAGCGCGCTGGACACCGGGTCGCTGCGCTCGACGGAGCTGCAACAGGCCTTCGGCGAGGTGCCGGAGTGTCTCTGAACCACCAGCTCGCGATGTTCTCCGCGGAGTCGGCCCGGCCGTCCGCGTACGACCTCGCGGGCCTGCTCATCGGGCCGGGCCAGGTGGTGCGGATGGGCGGCACGGCGCGGGTGTCGGTGGTGGTGGAGGCGGCCTGGCGGGTGCACGCCCTGGCGGCCGAGTTCACCGCACGCGGCCTGGAGACGAGCTGGGAGGCCGCCGCGATCGAGGGCCACTTCGGCGTGCGCACCGCGTACACCGGCATGCTGGCGCCGCTGGCCGAGGCGTGGCTGCGCGGCGCGGGCAAACGCCCCCCGGCGGGCTTCGCGCTGGACGGGGCCCGGCTGCGGCTGTGGTTCGCGGCGGCGGGCTCGGTCGACGCCGAGGGCGACGGCGCGGTGCTGCGGCTGGGCGCCAACGACGAGCACTGCTCGGCGGTGGCGCTGCGCGCGTTCACCGCGCTGGCCTGCGTGGCGGAGCTGGGCCGCGGCCCGGCGCTGCGGATCAGCGGGCGGCGCCGGGTGGCCCGGCTGCGCGAGCTGATCGGCGAGCGCCCGTCATCGGCGCCCCTGGGCGCGTGGCCGGGCGACCGGACCGAGCCCGAGTCCGTCCCGGAGGACGAGGAGGCCGCCCGGCCCGAGCGGGCGCCCCGCGCGCCGCGCCGGCCGGGTCCGGAGGCGCCCGGTCAGTTGGCGGTGGCCGCCGACTGGACGCCGGGCAGCGAGCTGACCGGGCCGTAGCGGGCCTTCGGCGCACCGGTCACGTGCGCCCAGTAGCGGTCGCCGTAGGACCAGTGCCACCACTCGGTGGGGTAGTTGACCATGCCGACCAGCGTGAGCGCGTCGGCCAGATACCGCCGGTGGCGCGCGGCCTCGGCCGAGACGTTGGCCGAGTCGGTGTGGCAGGCCTCGCTGTCGGTGTCGTTGACCTGCGTGCCCATCCACAGCTCGGTGCCGTCGGCGGTGCACAGGGTGAGGTCCACTGCGGCGCCCGCGACGTGCGGCGCGACCTCCGGCGGGGAGATGTAGCGGCTGGCCCGGCGGTGATACCAGGCCTCGTCGTGGCCGGGCTGGATGGCGCGCAGCCGCTCCTTGTGCGCCTCGAAGTAGTGCTGCTGCAGCGCCATCGGCCGGTAGCACTCGACGATCAGCAGCCGGAGCCCGGCTGGCAGCAGCGTCTGGGCCGTGACCAGCCGGTCGACCACGCTCAGCCGGACGTGCGCGTACGCCCCCGCGGCGTCGGCCAGGCGGGGGTCCAGGCGCAGCGCGCCCACCGTACGCAGATCGACCAGGCACTCGTCGCACTCGGCGACCGGCGTCTCCACGACCGCGGTGTCCGACAGCAGCACCATCTCCGCCATGGCGTCCCCTCCCCGGAGCAGGCTCCTCCCGCGCGACCGGCGGTCCCCCAACCGCGCGGTCGCTCTGGCGCCGGGCCGGGTGGCTCGCCCCGTGCCGAGCCACCCGTACCTCCGACAGGGGGAAGACTCGCAGGGGGCGCTGGAACTTTTCTGTAATCGGCGGCGGCGGGCTGAAGGTCAGCTGCCGAGCTCGTGGAACTCGCGGGCGCCGTGGTCGTGGAAGACCCGGCGCGCCCGCTCCCGCGCCGTCCGCGCGCCCTCGGCGTCACCCCGGGCGGCCAGCAGCAGTGACCGGTCCCGCTCGATGCGGGCCTGCCAGACCGGCACCTCCATGGCCTGCCAGATGTCGCGGGCCGCGTCGAGGCACGCCTCGGCCAGGTCCAGCCGCTGCTCGGCGAGGTGCAGCTGGCCCAGCGCGCGCAGCGTCGCGCCCTGCCCCCAGCGGTCGCCCATGGTGTGGCTGACCGACAGCGCCCACTCCAGCCGGGTCAGCGCCTCGTCGGCATGGCCCTGGCGCAGCCGGGTCTTGGCGTGCGCGCGCACCGCGTACGCCTCCATCAGCTCGTCGCCCAGCTCGTGGAAGATGTCGGCCGACTCGCGGCAGTGCCGCTCGGCGTCGGCCCACTCGTCCCGGGCCCGGTGGTAGAGGCCGAGCGTGCGCAGCGTGTGGCCCTCGCCGAGGCGGCTGCCGGCGCGGCGGTACGCCGCCAGCGACGCGGTCAGGTCGGCCAGCGCGCCCGGGTAGTCGCCCAGCTCCAGCCGCACCGAGCCGGCGATGCGCCGGGAGTACCCGATGCCGATGTCGTCCCCGGCCTGCTCCAGCAGCGCCGCGGCCTGGTCGAGGAAGTGCACGCCCTCGGCGAACCGGCCCGGCTCGCGGCAGGCGATGCCCAGCCCGGCCAGCGCGGCGGCCTGTCCCGGCTGGTCGTTCAGCTCGCGGAAGAGGCTCAGCGAGGCCCGGAAGTGCTGCCGCGCCTCGGTGTAGCGGTCCTGGTCGTAGCGCAGCTGGCCCAGCTCGGTGAGGATGACCGCCTCGTCGTGCGGCTTGCCCGCGCGCCGGGCCGCGGTCAGCGCCGCCTCGATCACCCGGGTGCGCGCGTCGAACCGGTTCGCGCCCATGAACGCCGACGCGTTGCGGGCCGAGGCGAACTCGCAGACCAGGTCGTGCAAGCCCAGCGCGAGCGCCCGCTCCACCCCGGAGGCCAGCGCCGACTGCTCCGCCTCGAACCAGTCCCACGGGTCCGCGATGACCAGTGCGGTCAGCTCGTCCTCGACGTCGTGCGGGCTGAACGGCCGCCGCCAGCGGATCTCGGCGGGCGGCGAGTCCGCGGCGGTGCGGTGGATCAGCGCCAGCCAGCCGCGCAGCGCGCGGGCGACCGCCTCGGCCAGCTCCGGGCCCGGCTCCTCCAGCGCCGCGCTCTCCCGGGCGTAGAGCCGGATCAGGTCGTGCAGGCGGTAGCGCAGCCCACCCATCCGGTCGACGCCGACGAACTCGACCAGGTGCGCGTCCACCAGCTGCTCGACCAGCTCCTCGGCCTCGGCCAGGCTCGTCCCCACCAGCCAGGACACCACCCAGGGGGAGAAGTCCGGCACCCCGAACCAGCCGAGCCGGCGCAGCGTGGAGCTGCTCTGCGGGTCCAGCGCCCGGTAGCTCAGCTCGATGCTGCTGCGTACGCCCACGTCCCCGGCGGACAGGTGGTTGAGGCGGCGGCTCTCGTCCGCGAGCCGGTCGGCCAGCGGCTTGAGCGGCAGCGCCCGCCGCCCGGCCAGCCGCGCGCTGACGATACGCAGCGCCAGCGGCAGGTGCCCGCAGTAGTCGACGATCCGGCGGGCCGCCTCCACGTCCTCGTCCACGCGCTCGTCGCCGGCCAGGCGGCGCAGCAGGAGCAGGGCCTCCTCCGCGTCGAGCACGCGCAGGTCGGTCAGGGTGGTGCCGGGCAGCCCGGCGAGCCGGTCCCGGCTCGTGATCACGACCGCGCAGCCGGGCCGCCCCGGCAGCAGCGGGCGGACCTGCTGCGCCGACGCGGCGTCGTCGAGCACGATCAGCATGCGCCGCTGGGCCAGCAGCGTGCGGTAGAGGTCGGCCCGCTCCTCGGCGCCCTCGGGCAGCTGGGCCTGGTCCACCCCGAGCGCGCGCAGGAAGCGGGCCAGCACCTCGGCGGGGTCGGCCGGGGCGTCGCTCATGCCGCGCAGCTCGGCGTAGAGCTGGCCGTCGGGGAAGTGCTCGGCGAGCCGGTGTCCGACCGCGACGGCCAGGGTGGACTTCCCGGTGCCGCCCGGCCCGGCGATGATCTGCGGCGCGGGCGCGCCTCCGCCGGGGCGCAGCGCGGCCAGCAGCGCCTCGATCTCGGCCGCGCGGCCGGTGAAGTCGGCGGGCACCGGGGGCAGCTGGGCGGGCACCGGGCGGACCGTGCCCGGCACCGTCTGCTCGGGCGAGGCGGCCAGCTGCTCGGTCTCGCCGCGCAGGATCGCGTGGTGCAGCGCGGTCAGCTCGGCGCCGGGCTCCACGCCCAGCTCCTCGATCAGCACCTCGCGCGCCTCGCGGTAGCACGCCAGCGCCTCCGCCTGGCGGCCCAGCCGGTAGAGCACGGTCATCAGCTGGCCGCGCAGCCGCTCGTTGGTGGGGTGGCGGCCGACGAGCACGGTCAGCTCGGCGGCCAGGTGCCCCCACTGGCCCGCCGCGATCTCCGCCGCGATGCGCTCTTCGACCGCGGCCGTACGCAGCTCGTCCAGCCGCGCCGCCTCGGCCGACAGGCCGGAGTCCTCCAGCCCGGACAGCGCCGGGCCCTGCCACAGCTCGCCCGCGCGGCGCAGCAGCTCGGCGGCGCGCGGGTGGTCGCCCGCGGCCGCGGCGGCGCGCCCGTCGGCCAGCAGCCGGGCGAACACCACGCTGTCCAGCGTGCCGGGGTCGAGCCGGGCGACGTAGCCGGGCGAGGCGGTGGCGATGACCTCCCCGGCGCCATGCTTGGCGAAGGCTCGGCGCAGCGTCGACACGTAGGTCTGGATCAGGGCGCGGGCGGTGTCGGGCGGCTCGTCGCCCCACAGGATGTCGACCAGGCGGCTGGTCGCCACGACCCGGCCGTGCTCCAGCAGCAGGGCCGCGAGCAGTGCCTTCGGTTTCGCGCCGCCGAGCGGCACGGGCTGTCCGCCGTGGTGGGCGGAGACGGGCCCCAGCAGCCGGAACTCCACCTCACACCCCTTCGTCGCGCCGCATGACCGCCCTAGCCTAGGCCGTCGGACAAGTGTCAGACCAGCTCAGCAAGCGGGCCGGCCAGGGCAGGGCGGGGCGGGTGTGCTGCGTGGAGTGACGACGCCGCCACCTGCGCGCTGGCGGAGTTTCGCCATGGCGCAACCCCGCCATCGGTAGCTATTCACGGGTGCCGGGGCAGGCCGGTAGACCCTTGTCATGTTCTCCCCCTCATCGTCTTCCCCCTTCCGGCGCAGGCGCTGGCGGCTGATCTCGGCCACCGCCGTGCTGCCGCTGCTGGCGGCGGGTTCGGCCGTGCTGCAGGCGCCCGCGCAGGCCGCCGCACCGCAGCCGCCCGCGGTCCAGCCCAAGCCCACCGCGACCCACCAGGTCACGCTGGTCACCGGTGACGTCGTCACGGTCACCACGCTGGCCGACGGCAAGCAGCTCGCCGACGTCGACCGGCCGGACGGCGCCCTCGGCGGGGTCCGCATGCAGCAGGTCAAGGGCGACCTCTACGTCATCCCCGACGAGGCGGTCGGCCTGCTCGCCGCGGACAAGCTGGACCGGCGGCTGTTCAACGTCACCGATCTGATCGAGATGGGCTACGACGACGCGAAGTCGGGCGGCGTGCCGCTGATCGCGACGTACGCGCCGAGCAAGGCCCGCACCGCGACGCAGCCGGCCGCGCCGAAGGGCAGCAAGCTGGTCCGCCGCCTGGCGGGCATCCGCGGCTCCGCGCTGAAGGCCGACAAGAAGCAGGCCCGCACGTTCTGGACCACCGTCGCGCCACAGGGCAGCGTGACGGTGGGGGAGCCGAAGGCGGCGCTGGGCGCCGGGGTGGCCAAGCTGTGGCTCGACGGCCGGGTCGAGGTCAACCTCAAGGAGAGCGTGCCGCTGATCGGCGCGCCCGAGGCCTGGGCGGCCGGGTTCACCGGTGAGGGTGTCAAGGTCGCGGTGCTCGACACCGGCATCGACGTCAACCACCCGGACCTGAAGGACCAGATCGACGCCACCGCCAGCTTCGTGCCGGGCGAGGCGATCACCGACGTCAACGGCCACGGCACGCACGTGGCCGGCACCATCGTGGGCACGGGCGGCGCGTCCGGCGGCGACTACAAGGGCGTCGCGCCCGACGCCGACCTGATCGTCGGCAAGGTGCTCGGCGGCGAGGAGGGCTACGGCCTCGACTCCTGGATCATCGCCGGTATGGAGTGGGCCGCCCAGCAGGGCGCCGACGTCGTCAACATGAGCCTCGGCGACTCGTACCCGACCGACGGCAGCGATCCGATGTCGCAGACGGTCGACGCGCTGTCCGCCCAGTACGGCACGCTGTTCGTCATCGCCGCCGGCAACGCGGGTCCGGAGACCATCTCCACCCCGGGCGCGGCCGCCTCGGCGCTGACCGTGGCCGCCACGGACAAGCAGGACAACCTCGCATACTTCTCCAGCACCGGCCCGCTGGCGTTCTCCGGCGGCATGAAGCCGGACATCGCGGCGCCCGGTGTGGACATCACCGCGGCCCGTTCGCAGGAGATGACCGACGGCGGCGAGGGCCTCTACCGCACCATCAGCGGCACCTCGATGGCCACCCCGCACGTGGTCGGCGCGGCGGCGATCCTGGCCGAGCAGCACCCGGACTGGACCGGCGCGCAGCTCAAGGAGCACCTGACGAGCACCGCGAAGGGCCTGGCCGACTGGTACTCGCCCTACGAGGTGGGCACCGGGCGGCTCGACGTGGCCGCCGCGATCAAGACCTCGGTCCGGGGCACCACGTCGCTGTTCTTCGGCAATTACACGTGGCCGCACGAGCCGGCCGACGTCGCCGTGACCAAGGACCTGACCTTCACCAACAGCGGGAACACGGACGTCACGCTGAACCTGGCGCTGAGCAACGCGGGGGGCCCGTTCACCCTGGGCGCGACCTCGGTGACCATCCCGGCGGGTGCGAAGGCGACGGTGCCGGTCACCGGCGACCCGCAGGCCGCCGCCCCCGGCCAGCGTCACGTCGGCTACGTGATCGGCACCGACGCGAGCACCGGCCAGCCGGTGACCCGCTCCTCGGTGGCGCTGCTCAAGGAGGACGAGCGCTACGACCTGACGATCAAGCTGGTCGGCAAGGACGGCAAGCCCGCCTCGGGCTACGTCGGCATCAACCTGGCCGGCGACCAGTGGCCCTGGTCGGCCTACGTCGAGGGCTCGCTGACCCTGCGGATGGCGCCCGGCGCGTACACCGTCGTCGGCTCGATCGACGTGCCCGGCGAGAAGGCCGACCGGCTGGGCCTGGCCGTGCTGGCCGACCCGGAGACCATCCTCGCCGGCGGCCCCGCCGAGGTGGTGCTGGACGCGAGCAAGGCGCGCCTGCTGGACACCGAGGCGCCGCGGCGCGCCCAGGACCGGCAGCGCAAGATCGACCTGAACGTGCACTACGACGGCATCGACTCCTGGTTCGACTACCGCAGCGCGTACCAGGTGCCGGTCATGTACGACGACCTGTACGTCATGCCCACCGAGCCGATGACCAAGGGCGAGTTCACGCTGACCACCCGCTGGCGCAAGGGCGAGCCGCTGATCGACCTGAGCGTGCTGGGCGGCCTGGTCCGCTTCGACGCGACCGCCCAGTTCGGCAGCGCGCTGGGCACCGGCAAGGAGACCCTGCGCACGGTGTACGCCGGCAAGGGCGCGGCGGCCGACTACGCCAAGATCAAGGCCAAGGGCAAGCTGGTCGTGGTCCAGCGCAGCGACGAGGTCGCGCCCGACGAGCGGGCCGCCGCTGCGGCCGCAGCCGGGGCGAAGGCGCTGGTCGTGGTGAACGACGGCGTCGGCGGCCTGCTGGAGGGCGTCGGCGAGGCGGCGATCCCGGTGGCGAGCGTGCACCGGGACGCGGGCAAGGCCGTGATCACGCTGGCCAGGCTGGGCCTGCCGATCACCGTGCAGCGGACCGAGTACACCCCGTTCGTGTACGACCTGACCCGCGACTACCCCGGCCAGGTGCCGGACCTGCCGCTGGTCTACAAGCCGAGCCACCGTGAGCTGGCGAAGATCGACAACCGGTTCTACAACGCGGCCACCCCGGGCCTCGGCTCCGGCTACCGCTACGACCTGACCCTGTCCCCGTCGCTCGGCTTCCACGAGACCGAATGGCACCCGGGCACCCGGACCGACTGGGTCACCCCCGGCCAGATCTGGGCCGAGTCGCACATGCAGAACCTCGAGGGCACCCTGCCGTGGTCGATGGTGTCCGGCACGGACACCTACCGGGCGGACAGCACCACCAGGCTCGACTGGTTCGCCCCGGCGGTGCGGCCCGCGCAGAGCAACTCCTTCGGGGTGTACAACTCCCGGGCGCGCGACTACATGACCTGGAACGTGCAGGCCTGGTCGTCGTCGGCGGAGAACATGCGGCTCGGCGGCTACCTGCCGTGGGGCGAGACCCCGACCCAGCTGCACGTCTACCAGGGCGACACCCTGATCCACCACAACGACATGAGCGGCGACATGCAGTGGAAGCAGGTGCCGGCGGGCAACCTGCCCTACCGCGCCGTGCTCGACGCGGAGCGGCCCGGTGACGTCTTCCGGCTGTCGACCCGCACCCACACCGAGTGGACGTTCATGTCCGACACCGTCGACAACGACTACTTCCAGCGGATCTCGGTCCTGAACCTGGACTACAGGCTGGAGACCGACCTGCACGGCGACGTGAAGGCGGGCACCACCCAGCAGATCAGCCTGAAGCCGGTGTCGATGGACGGCGGCACCGTCCCCGGCGCGATCACCAAGGTGACCCTCGACGTCTCCTACGACGACGGCGCCACCTGGCAGAAGGTGACCCTGACCAAGGGCGCCGGCGGCGTCTGGGCCGGCTCGTTCAAGGCCGGTGGCAAGGCCGGCGGCTTCATCTCGGTGCGCGCGGGCGCCGAGACCGACGCCGGGTTCAGCGTCAAGAACGAGATCATCCGGGCGTACGGCCTGCGATGAGCACAGCGAACGGGCCCCGGGGAGGCGACTCCCCGGGGCCCTTCCCGTCCCTCGCCGATGCGAAAGGGCCTGTTCAGGATCAGGCCGCATGGCGCATACTCTCCCCGCTGCGACGCGCGGAAGGGAGTCGGTCGCCGATGCTGGGAGCGCTCGGGCTCGCACCCGACGAGGAGGCCGTCTACCGCGCGCTGCTCGGCCGGCCGAGCGCCACCGCGATGCTGCTGGCCGACGCCCTGGAGCTACCCGAGGGGGTCGTCGAGAAGAGCCTCGCACACCTGGTCGAGTGGGGTCTCGCCCTGCGCTCGGGTGGTGAGGCGTTCGTCGCCGCGCCGCCGGCCATGGCGCTCGGTGCCCTGATCACCGAACGCCGCGACGGGCTGCGCATGGCCGAGCAGGCGCTGGTCACCTTCGCCGAGGAGCACCGCGCCGCCGTCGCCGGCCGCAGCATCAACGACCTGATCGAGGTGGTGACCGGCGTCGACGCCATCCGCCTGCGCTTCCAGCAGGTGCAGCAGGCCGCGCGCCGGGAGATCCGGAACTTCGTCACCGCCCCGTACATCGCGGTGCGGCCCGGCCAGAACTCCCAGGAGGACGCCGCCGCCCGGCGCGGCGTCAGGTTCCGGGTGGTGCTGGAGCGCCCGGTGCTGGCCGAGCCGGACATCGTCGCGGAGGTCGTCGACTCGCTGAGCCGGGGCGTGGAGCTGCGCGTCGTCGACAGCCTCCCGATGAAGCTCATCCTGGCGGACGACGACCTGGCGCTGGTGCCGATCTCCGCTCCGCTCGCCACGCCGCCGGGCAGCGAGCCCGGCGCTGTGCTGCTGCATCGCAGCGGGCTGCTGGCCGCGCTGGAGGCGCTGTTCGAGACGGTCTGGCAGCGGGCGTACCCGCTGGAGCTGTCCGCGTTCGGCGGCGAGCTGCCCTACGCCGAGCAGGAGGGTGACGAGCCGACCGAGCTGGACCGGCGCATCCTGGCGCTGCTCCTGTCGGGCCTCACCGACCAGGCCGTCGCTACCCAGCTGGACCTGTCGCTGCGCACCCTCCAGCGCCGCCTGCGCCACCTGATGGACCTGGCCGGCGTCGAGTCCCGCATGCAGCTCGGCTGGCACGCGTCCCGCCACGGCTGGGCCTGAGGGCCGGTGGCAAGATCGCCGTTTCGTGCCAAGATCTGCGGTTGCGCCCCACCTTTTGACACGAAATGGCGATCTTCGCGTGGTGACGGAGGTGATATCCGGGTGGGAATCCCCGTTGTCCGGATTGTGGCGGGGAGTATGGTGTCAGCGGTCACAGGAATGTGCCCGTGCGTCGATAGGGTGCGCAACCCTGGGCGCACACTGAGCGTTACCTTGGACATCCGTGGCCGGTGTCGCATCGCCGAGACGCCCGCCGCAAGCCCGACCGCTGCGTAACCTCAGACGAGCCATCGTGACCGAGCCGCCGCCACCCGGCGGTATCCAGCCACCCGGACGACCACCGCGGAGAGAGAACGTGCCGACAGCTGCCAGAAACCGTCTCGTGATCGTCGAATCACCGGCGAAGGCGAAGACGATCTCGGGGTACCTCGGCCCGGGTTACGTCGTCGAGGCGAGCCTCGGACACATCCGTGACCTGCCCGCAGGCGCGAAGCAGATGCCCGAGAAGTACAAGAAGGAGCCGTGGGCCTACCTCGGCGTCGACGTCGACAACGGCTTCGCTCCCGTATATATCGTCAACCCGGACCGGGCCAAGCACGTCACGCGCCTCAAGGCGCTGATGAAGGACGCCGACGAGGTCCTGCTCGCCACAGATGAGGACCGCGAGGGCGAGGCCATCGCCTGGCACCTGGTGGAGACGCTCAAGCCCAAGGTGCCGGTCAAGCGGATGGTCTTCCACGAGATCACCAAGCCGGCCATCCAGGCGGCCGTGGCCAACCCGCGCGACATCGACCGCGACCTGGTCGACGCACAGGAGACCCGGCGCATCCTGGACCGGCTCTACGGCTACGACGTGTCCGCGGTGCTGTGGAAGAAGGTCCAGCGCGGCCTGTCCGCGGGCCGGGTGCAGTCGGTGGCGACCCGGATCGTGGTCGAGCGGGAGAAGCAGCGGATGGCGTTCCGCGCCGCCGACTACTGGGACATCACCGCCACGCTGGCCGTGGACAAGGCGAGCGAGACCGGCCCGCGCACGTTCACCGCGACCCTGATCGCGCTGGACGGCGACCGGATCGCGACCGGCAAGGACTTCGATCCCACGACCGGGCGGCTGCGGCCGGGCTCGGGCGTGGTGCAGCTCGACGGCGACGGGGCGCGCGGCCTGGCGGCCCGCCTCGACGACCGCCCGTTCACCGTCACCCGGGTCGAGGAGAAGCCGTACCGGCGCAAGCCGTACGCGCCGTTCATCACCTCGACGCTGCAGCAGGAGGCGGCCCGCAAGCTGCGCTTCTCCTCGGCGGCGACGATGCGCACCGCGCAGCGGCTGTACGAGAACGGCTACATCACCTATATGCGTACCGACTCGGTGAACCTCTCCGAGTCGGCCATCGCCGCGGCCCGTACGCAGATCGCCGAGCTGTACGGCTCCGGCGCCGTGCCGCCGCAGCCGCGCCGCTACTCCGGCAAGGTGAAGAACGCGCAGGAGGCGCACGAGGCGATCCGCCCCGCGGGCGACACCTTCCGCACCCCGGGCGCGGTGCGGGGCGAGCTGTCCACCGAGGAGTACAAGCTCTACGAGCTGATCTGGCAGCGCACCATCGCCTCGCAGATGTCCGACGCGGTCGGCATGACGGTGAGCGTGCGCATCCGCGCGACCACCGCGCGCAACGAGGAGGCCGACTTCGCGGCCAGCGGCCGGACCATCACCGACCCCGGCTTCCTGCGGGCGTACGTGGAGTCCTCCGACGACGAGTCCGCCGAGGCCGACGACGCCGAGCGCAAGCTGCCGGTGCTGGTCAAGGACCAGCGGCTGACCGAGGAGGGCCTGGAGGCGGTGGGTCACACCACCCAGCCGCCCGCCCGCTACACGGAGGCGTCGCTGGTCAAGGCGCTGGAGGAGCTGGGCATCGGCCGCCCGTCGACGTACGCGTCGATCATGCAGACGATCCAGGACCGCGGCTACGTGACCAAGCGCGGCCAGGCCCTGATCCCGACGTTCGTCGCGTTCGCGGTGATCGGGCTGCTGGAGCAGCACTACCCGCGGCTGGTCGACTACGGCTTCACCGCGGCGATGGAGGACCAGCTCGACCAGATCGCGGGCGGCGACGCCACCGCGCTGGAGTTCCTGACCTCCTTCTACTTCGGCTCGCCGACCGCCGAGCAGGGTTCGGTGGCGCAGGCCGGCGGCCTGAAGAAGCTGGTCACCGAGCACCTCGGCGAGATCGACGCGCGCAGCATCAACTCGATCAAGCTGTTCACCGACGACCAGGACCGCGACGTCGTGGTCCGGGTCGGCCGGTACGGGCCGTACCTGCAGCGCACGCCGCACGGCAGCAACGGCAAGGGCCCGGCCGGCGGGAACATCCCCGAGGAGGGCGACCCCGACACGGAGACCGCGGCCGAGGGCGACCGCGTGTCGATCCCGGAGGGCCTGGCGCCCGACGAGCTCACCCCGGAGAAGGTCGAGGAGCTGTTCCTGGGCGGCGGCGGCGAGCGCAAGCTCGGCGAGCACCCGCAGACCGGCGAGCCGGTGGTGCTCAAGTCCGGCCGGTTCGGCCCGTACGTGTCCAGCGGCGAAGTGAACTCCTCGCTGCTGAAGACCCAGTCACCCGATCAGGTGACATTGGCCGAGGCGCTGCAGCTGCTGTCGCTGCCCCGGCTCGTCGGCCGCGACGCCGAGGGTCAGGAGATCTTCGCCAAGAACGGGCGGTACGGCCCGTACATCGAGCGGGCCGGGGACTCCCGTTCGCTGGAGAGCGAGGACCAGCTCTTCACGGTCACCCTGGACCAGGCGCTGACGCTGCTGGCCGCGCCGAAGCAGCGGGGCCGCCGGGCCGCGCAGCCGCCGCTGCGGGAGATGGGCGTCGACCCGCTGACCGACAAACCGCTGGTCATCAAGGATGGACGGTTCGGCCCGTACGTCACCGACGGCGAGTCCAACGCGTCCCTGCGCCGCGGCCAGACCCCCGAAGGGCTGACCATCGAGCAGGCTTCCGAGATGCTCTCGGAGAAGCGGGCGAAGGGTCCGGCACCGAAGAAGGCGCCCGCGAAGAAGGCCGCGCCGGCTAAGGCGACGAAGGCTGCGACCAAGGCCACAGCGGCCAAGAAGGCGACCACGGCCAAGGCCGCGACCGCGAAGAAGGCGGCCAAGAAGGCCACGCCGAGCGTGCCAAAGAAGGCCGCCGCCAAGAAAGACAGCTAGCTGACCGCTTACCGACCCTGCCCAGGGTCGTTGACTCTGGGTAGGGTGTCGATGCGAGCGTGGCGCAGGTTCTGGGAACACACGCCACGGTGAGGAGCGGATCAGTGTCCACACCAGCTGTCAGCGCCGGGCCGCTGCGCCGGGTCCCGGTGCAGGGCCGCAGTGTCGCGCGGGTGCAGCGCATGCTCGACGCGTGCGCTGAGTTGATCGACGAGGTCGGTTACGACGGTCTCAGCACCACGCTGCTGGCCGAGCGGGCCGGCGTCGCGATCGGTTCGGTCTACCAGTTCTTCCCGGACAAGCGGGCCATCGTCCAGGCGCTGACCCTGCGCAACGTCGAGGCATACCTGGAGCGGCTGGCCGAGCGCATCCCCGCCGGCGAGCTGGCCCACTGGTGGGACGGCGTCGACGGGGCCATCGAGGAGTACATCGAGCTGCACCGCAGCGTGCCGGGCTTCCGGACGCTGCACTTCGGCGACGTGGTGGACGTGCACCTGATCGACCCGGAGCGCGACAACAACGCGGTCATCGCCGATCACCTGGCCGACCTGCTCGTCCGCTTCCACAACGCGCCGGACGGGCCGGACCTGCGCTTCGCGCTCACCGTCTCGGTCGAGGCCGCCGACGCGCTGATCAAGCTCGCGTTCCGCCGTCACCCCGACGGCGACGCCGCGGTCCTGGCAGAATCGAAGCGGCTGGTACGCGGCTACCTGCAGGCCTTCGCTCTCACGTAGGCCGGTGAGCCGTACCACTCCCTCGGATTTGTGGCAAGTCTTCAGGGTCGAACCAGGGTAGGCCCGCGCCGGGGCAGGACTAGAGTGAAGCCGCAGGACGCCCGGGCGCTATTGCCATGGCCGCGATCAGCGCACCCGCTGACCGGAGCCGTCGGGCAGTGACGCGGGAGGCAGTGCCATCAAGGACAGGGCCAGCAGTACGCCGGGAACGGGAGCGGACGACGCACCGTTCCCGGCACACGTCGCCCAGCCGGATCTGAACGGCGCCGCCGAGCTGCGGGCGATCCTGCGCATCCGGCCGTTCCGGCGGCTCTGGCTGGTGCTGAGCGTCGCGTCGCTCGGCGACTGGCTGGGCCTGCTCGCCACGGCCACCTTCGCCTCCGCGCAGGTCAGCGGCAACGCCGCGAAGGGCCTGGCGTTCGGTTCGGTGATCGCCGTCCGGCTGCTGCCGGCGCTGGTGCTCGGGCCGCTGGCCGGCGTGATGGCCGACCGGTGGGACCGGCGCTACACCATGGTCATCTGCGACCTGCTGCGCTTCGTCCTGTTCGCCACGATTCCGACGGTCGCGCTGTACACCTCGGACCCCAAGATCTCGGTCGGCTGGGCGGCGGTCGCCACCTTCATCATCGAGGCGATCACGCTGATCTGGATCCCGGCCAAGGACGCCGCGGTCCCGAACCTGATCCCCCGGGCCCGGCTGGAGGCCGCGAACCAGCTCACCCTGATCACGACGTACGGCATCACGCCGGTGCTCGCCGCGGCCGTGCTGGCCGCGCTGAACCAGTTCTACCAGTGGCTGGAGAAGTCCGGCGTCATCGTCGCGGCCTGGGCCGCCCCGTCCAGCCTCGCGCTGTACTTCCTCGCCTTCTCCCGCCTGGCGACCGCGGTGGTCGTGTTCTTCGGCATCCGGGAGATCTCGCTGTCCGGTCACAACGGCGGCGGCGGCAAGGGCGACAGCATGCTGCGCCAGTTCGTCGACGGCTGGCGCTTCATCGGCCAGACCCGGATGGTGCGCGGCCTGGTGCTGGGCATCCTCGGCGCGTTCGCGGCCGGCGGCGTGGTCATCGGCACCGGGCAGTTCTTCGCGTTCTCGCTGGGCGGCGGCGACGCGACCTTCGCCATCCTGTTCGCGGCGATCTTCATCGGCCTCGGCCTGGGCATCGCGCTCGGCCCGCGCCTGATCGGCGGCCTGTCCCGGCGGCGCTGGTTCTGCCTGAGCATCATGCTCGCCGGCGCGTCCGTCGCGCTGCTGGCGCTGGTCCCGCACCTGTCGCTGGCCGTGGTGGGCGCGCTGCTGGTCGGCTCCGGCGCGGGCATGGCCTTCCTGTCCGGCACCACGCTGCTCGGCGGCGAGGTCGGCGACGAGGTGCGCGGCCGGGTCTTCGCCGTGGTGCAGACCGGCACCCGGGTGGTGCTGATGCTGGCCATCGCGGTGTCCAGCGTGCTCGCCGGTGGCGGCGGCTCGCGCGACGTCGGCAGCACCGGCGTCCCGATCTCCTTCACCCGGGTGCTGCTCGGCGTCGCCGGCGTGCTCGGCGTGCTGGCCGGTTTCTGGGCGCTGCGCCAGATGGACGACAAGCCGGGCGTGCCGCTGCTGCCCGACCTGATCAGCTCGATGCGCGGCCGCCCGCTCGGCATGGCCGAGGTGTCGCCGCGTACCGGCGTGTTCATCGTGTTCGAGGGCGGCGAGGGCGCGGGCAAGTCCACCCAGATCGGGCTGCTCGCGCAGCGGCTGCGCGACGACGGCCGCGAGGTGGTGGTGACCCGGGAGCCCGGCGCGACCGAGGTCGGCGCCCGGATCCGCAAGATGGTGCTGGAGACGCACACCACCACGTCCGGGCCGGTCGGCGCGACCGCGCTGGCGCCGCGCGCCGAGGCGCTGCTCTACGCCGCGGACCGGGCCCATCACGTGTCCACCGTGGTCCGTCCCGCACTGCGCCGCGGCGACATCGTCGTGTCCGACCGTTACGTGGACAGCTCGCTGGCGTACCAGGGCGCGGGCCGCACGCTGCCGGTCGACGAGGTGTCCTGGCTGTCCGCCTGGGCCACCGGCGGGCTCAAGCCCGACCTGGTCGTGCTGCTCGACGTCGACCCGAAGGTCGGGCTAGCCCGGGTGGACCGCCGGGGCGAGGCCGACCGGCTGGAGCGCGAGTCGCTGGACTTCCACGAGCGCGTCCGGCAGGGCTTCCTCGACCTGGCCGCCGCCGAACCGGCCCGCTACCTCGTGCTCGACGGCACCCGGGACCCGGCCCAGCTCGCCGCCGAGATCGCGGCCCGCGTCGCCCGGTTGCTGCCCCCGGTGACCCCGGGCGGCGAGCCGCACGACGGCGTCCCGGGAGCCGATCCGGCCCGGGACGGCGAGCGTCAGGGCCCGGCCGGCCGGGTGCCCGCACCGGGCGAGCCGCCGGCCACGACCGGGTCACCGGCGGAGTTACGGGCCGGCCGAGGCTGAACCCGGCACCGGCCCGTCCCACCCCTGTCAGGCGAGTCGTAGGTGTCCGGCGAGGCTCGCCGACGTTCGCCGTGCCGCAGGTGCCGGACCGAGCCGCAGGTGCCGGACCGCGGCGCTGGTGTCGGGCGAGCTGGTGCCGCCGGGCGAGCTGGTGGTGTCGGGCGAGCTGGTGGTGTCGGGCGAGCTAGTGGTGTCGGGCGGGGCGCGTAATGTCGTGGCGTGCGCGGACGAAGTGAGCGAGGAAGCGGGGTCCGGCCCCGCGAGGGGGTCCGGTGAGCGACGTCTTCTTCCAGCTGGTCGGCCAGCCTGATGCCGTCACCACGCTGCGGGCCGCCGCGACGGCCGCGGCCGCCGTCATCCGCGGCGAGGCCGTCGGCGCGGGGGCGATGACGCACGCCTGGCTGTTCACCGGGCCGCCCGGCTCGGGCCGCTCGGTCGCCGCCCGCTCCTTCGCGGCCGCGCTGCAGTGCACCGACCAGGCGGCCGGGCCCGGCTGCGGGCACTGCGACGGCTGCCACACCACCATCGCCGGCACCCACCCCGACGTGCGTCTCGTGGTGCCCGACGGGCTGAGCATCCCGGTCGCGCAGATGCGCGAGCTGGTGCTGCGCTCGGCCACCACCCCGGCCAACGGCCGCTGGCAGGTGCTGCTCATCGAGGACGCCGACCGGCTCACCGAGGCGGCCGGCAACGCCCTGCTCAAGGCCGTCGAGGAGCCGCCGGACCGGACGATCTTCCTGCTCTGCGCGCCCTCCGACCATCCCGACGACATCTCGGTGACCATCCGCTCCCGCTGCCGGGTCGTGCCGCTGCGCCAGCCCGCCGCTGAGGCGGTCAGCTCGCTGCTCGTCGAGCGGGACGGCGTCGATCCGGCCACCGCGGCCTGGGTCGCCGCGGCCGCGCAGGGCCATGTCGGCCGCGCCCGCCGCCTGGCCGCCGACGCCGAGGCCCGGGGCCGCCGGGCCGCCGTGCTGGCCGTGCCGCGCCAGCTCACCGGCGTCGGCGCCTGCTTCGACGCGGCCGCCGCGCTGATCGAGGCCGCCGAGGCCGAGGCGGCCGCCGCGGTCGCCGAGACCGACGCCGCCGAGCGGGCCGCGCTGGAGACGGCGCTGGGCGCGGGCGGCACGGGCAAGGGCGCCGCGGGCGCCGCCCGGGGCATCGCCGGCCAGCTCAAGGACCTGGAGAAGCGGCAGAAGTCGCGGGCCACCCGGGCCCAGCGCGACGCGCTCGACCGGGCGCTGCTCGATCTGGCCGGCTTCTACCGCGACGTGCTCAACGCCAGGTGGGGCGGGCCCGTCGCCGCCGTACACACCGACACCGCCGCGCTGGCCGAGGCCGCCGCGCAGCGCTGGACCGCCGAGAGCACCCTGCGCCGCCTCGAATCCGTCCTGGCCTGCCGCACCGCCATCGACGCCAACGTCAAACCCCGCATCGCCGTCGAAGCCATGATGCTCGAACTCTGGCACGGCTGACCCACCCGCCCACCCCGCCCACCCGCCAAGATCGCTCAACTTGCCTGGCAGATGGGCGAAAGCGCGCTCAAGATACGCCCGAGTGCCAGGCAGGTCGGACGATCTTGGGGTGGGCGTGGGTGTCACCCGGCCGGGTGTCCACAGGGGTTATCCACAGGGGTGTCGGGGGGTGGGGATTTGGCGGTAGCGTTCCGCGGGTACGCCGTAACCGTCCGATGAGGAGCTGCCGCATGCCCCGGGAGATCGACGACGCCTGGATCGAGGAGGCGATCGCGTCCTACCGGCGGATCGAGCAGCGGCAGGCGAGCCTGCAGCGCGCCGTCGCCGAGCTGGAGGTCACCGTCCGGGATCCGGAGGACCTGGTCGAGGTGGTCGTCGGCGGGGACGGCGCGGTGCGCCGGGTGGTGGTGACCGGCTCCCTGGACGGGCTCACCGCCCCGCAGCTGTCCCGCGCGATCCAGCAGGCGATCACCGCCGCGCACGACGCCGCGGCCTGGGCCCGGCGCAAGGTGTACGAGGAGACGTTCGGCGACTTCACGGCGCTCGGAGGTGCCCGGTGACGGACGAGCTGGCGGCCCGCGTCGACGCGCTCGCCGACGAGATGGCGGAGCAGCGCACGGCGCTGTCACGGGCCACCCCCGGCCAGACCCGGCTCGACGTGCCGGGACGCATGGCAGCGCTGGCCCGCACGGCCGACACCGCGGCCGGCGCACGCTGGTCCGGGCACGTCGCCGCGGCGGGCGGGTTCGACGCGCGGCTGCGCGACCTGGCCGCGTCGGTACGCACGGCGGGCCGCAACTACCGCGAGGCCGACGAGCACGGCGGGGTGGCCTGATGGACGCGCTCAGCCATCTCTACCTGAACACCGCAGGGCTGCTCGCGCGGGTCGACGACACGCTGGCGCGGTGGGGCGCGCCGGAGACCCACCAGGTCTGGCAGCTGCTGCGCCGCACCGGCGCCCTGCCCGGCGACGCCGTGGCGGGACTGTCGGCGTGGTCGCCGCAGCCGTGGCGGGAGCAGGCCGACGAGCTGCGGCGGCAGGCCGAGGCGGCGGAGGCGGCCGGCGGCCGGGTGGGTGACCTGCGCGGCTGGGAGGGCCCGGCGGCGAGCGCGTTCCAGCACACAGCCGACCGGCTGCGGCGGGATGTGGTGGCGTGGGCGGCGGAGCTGCGGGCCCAGGCCGTTCACCTCGACTCACTGGCCCGGTGCCTGGCGGCCGGGCGCTCGCGGACGGCGCGGGCGCTCGCCCGGGTGGCGGGCAGCGCCGAGGCGGTCCTGCTGACCGGCGCACCGGACGCGGGCGAGGCGGCGGCCGGGATGCTGTCGATCGCGGTCGCGCCCGGCGCACGGCTGCCCGGTGTCGCGCTGGCCGCTGCGACCGGGGCGCGGCTCGACGGTGCCGGACCGGTGTCCTGGGCCCTGGCCGCAGCGGACGTCGGGGCCGCCCTGCTGCACGAGATCGACGTGACCCTCACCGAGCTGGACGACCTACTCACCGAGGGCCCTGCTCCCACCGACGAGCCCGGCCTCCAACAGTCCCCTGTGGTCCACCACCCGGCATCAACCACGCTGCGAGTTGACCTTTAACCGCCGCCGCCGACGACCGCACCCAACCAGGCCCGCGTCGCGGGTGCCGGCAGTCGGCCCGGCCGCCGCCGGTGGAAGATCGCGAGTTCGTGTCGAAACCTATGGTCTGACCGCAGGTTTCGACACGAAGTAGCGATCTTGCCCCCGCCCGCAGAGCCCGCGGACCACGGTGGCGGACACGGCGGTGGCGGCGGAACCAGTCCGCCGCCACCGCGCTGCGCGTAGAGCTACCAGAAGAGCGTCAGCCCAGCAGATCCTCCGGCCCGCTCGCGGTGCGGCGGCGGGTCAGCAGGAGCAGGAACCGGCCCGCCACGAACAGCAGGACACCGGTGCCGGCGATCAGGGCGATGCTCGTGCCCGTACGCGGCAGGCTGCAACCGGGACCGCCGCAGCCGTTGTCGTCGTCGTCATCGTTGCCGGAGGCAGGCGACGGGGTGGCGCCGCCACCACCGCCGGGACCGCCCGGGGAGGGGCTGGTCGACGGGCGGACCGTCGGGGTGGCGGTGGGGCTGGCGGCAGCCCGCGCCGGGGCGGTGGCGGAGGCCTTGAGCAGGCCGAGCCCCAGGTCCAGCACGGTGGCGCGCTGGCCGTTCTTGGTGTTCACGCCGATCAGCTGCACCCGCAGCGACGCCGCCTGAGCGGTCGCGCCACGGTCGGTGATCCGCTTCTCCAGCTCGCCGATCGAGATCTTCACGATCACGATCTCGCACAGGCCGGACAGGCTGCCCAGGCCGCCGCCGAGCAGGCCGCCCAGGTCCGGCAGGCCGCCGAGTTCGGGCACGCTGGGCAGTCCGGACCCTCCACCGCTGCCACCCAGGCCGTTGATCAGCTGGGTCAGGTTGCCCACCGGCAGACCGCCGAGCAGCCGACCCAGGTCGGTGTCGAGCAGCGGCAGGCCGAGCGCCTTGGCGCGCTCGCGGGCGCCGGTCAGGTCGAGGGCGCCGAGCACGCCGCCGCCGCCCGGTGCGGGGACGGCGATCTCCAGCTCGCGGTGCAGGCTGTCCAGCGTCTTCGTGCCGATGCCGGGGCCGGTGACCTTCAGCAGCGGTGCGTCGTAGCGCACGGACGACGTCGAGGCGCGGCCGGTGGCCAGCACGGTCAGTGCCGGCGGCTTGACCACCTCGACGCCGAGCGCGCCGCCGAGCAGCTGCACCTCGGCGAGCCCGATCTGGGCGTACGCACCCGACGCGATGACACCCGCGTGCTTCACCGTCGCGGTCTGCGTGGTGGCCGAAGCGGTGTGCGGGACGGCGGCCAGCGCGCCCCGGCTGCCGGGCAGCACCTTCGCGTCGACCAGGGACGCGTCGGCCTCACCGGCCGGGCCCTCGGCCTTGCCGCAGCCCATACCCTCGGTCCAGCGGGCGTGCGCGGCGAGGTCGCCGGTGCCGGCCTTGATCAGGCCGAGGTCCAGGGTGAGCGCGTTGTTGCGCACCGGGTTCTGGTGCGAGGGCGGGGCCTGCTGGTAGACCTTCGCGGCCAGCGGGCCGGTGGGCAGTTCGAGCCCGAGCAGGCGTGCGTCGGCGTAGCGGGCCGTCGCGGCGCTGTGCACCGGGTTCGTGGCGGACATGCCGCTGCCTGCGGAGGCGACGGTCAGGTCGGCGACCGTGGGCAGCTTGACGCCCAGCGGGCCCAGGTTCACCGCGCGTACCTTGAGCAGGTCCGCATCGGCGCGCGCGGCGTATCCGGCGGGCCGGTCGCAGACCCCCGCGCTGGCGGGGGCGGACAGGACCGCCAGGGAGCTGAGCGAGACGAGGGCGACCGAGCCGGCCACGGCGAGTTGGCGACGCATGCTTCCTCCGGGGCGACGGGCATGCGGGGGTGCATGCCTACGACGTGGCCCAACGAAGGCTTTCCGGCCCGGTTACGGCGAACTCGTGACACCTATCCGGAAGAGCTAACGACGAATCAACCGAAAAGGTACGCAACTCGGGCCGATCTCTCCGTCGGCCCCCTGGCCATCCGGAGGCATACGAGTAATCTGTGCCGATGGGCCTGCTGTGTGCCGTGACGTTCAACAAGTACGGGCGGCTGTACTACCTCGACCCCGGCGACTTCCGTCCCCGCGTGGGCGACAAGGTGCTCGTGGGCACCGACGACGGGCCCGAGGTCGCCGAGTGCGTGTGGGCGCCCGAGTGGAGCGACGAGGACACCGCGGGCTTCCCGAAGGTCATCGGCCTGGCCGGGGCCGCGGACGTCAGCCGCGACGACCTGATCCGCCAGCGCAAGGCCGAAGCGCGGGTCGCCGCCAACCGGCTCATCCGCGAGCACCAGCTGCCCATGAAGGTCATCGCGGTTGACCACGTGCCCAGCGGGCCGCCCGACGGCGACGACCCGGGCCCGAGCCCGCGCACCACCGTCTACTTCACCGCCCCGCACCGGGTCGACTTCCGCTCGCTGGTACGCGATCTCGGCGCGACCCTGAAGTGCCGGGTGGAGCTGCGCCAGCTGTCCGCGCGGGACTCGGCCAAGGTGCAGGGCGGCATCGGCTCCTGCGGGCGCGATCTGTGCTGCTCGACGTTCCTGACCGAGTTCGAGCCGGTCAGCATCCGCATGGCCAAGGACCAGGACCTGCCGCTCAACCCGATGCGCATCTCCGGCGCCTGCGGGCGGCTCATGTGCTGTCTGAAGTACGAACATCCTTTGTATCAAGACTTCCAGGCCACGGCTCCGGCGCTCGGCGAGCAGGTGGTCACCGCCGACGGCGAGGAGGGGCGCGTCGTCGGGCACTCGGTGCCGCGCGACGCCGTGGTCATCCGGCTCGCCGCCGACGGCTCCCGCACCGTCTGCCCGAAGGCGTCGGTGTGCGGGAGCCGCAAGGCGTACGAGGACCGCTACGCGGTGTGACTCGGGTCCGGCGCGTCGGCCGGGATCACGGCCGGCGGGGCCGCATGCTGCTTCGCCGGGCCGAGCGTGATGACCTCGTCGACCAGCCGCGGCCGCAGCGGCTTCGCCGGAGCGAACCAGCTTCCGCTCGGCTGGGGCACCCACTTCGTGGAGATGGTGTCCACGCCGACCACGTAGATGCTCAGCTTGCCGTCGGGGGCGAAGCGCATCCGCAGGAAGCACTTGTAGTCCTCGATGCCCTGCCCGGCGTACAGCTCGTTGACGTTCACCTTGAACGACGCCGCGATCAGCAGGTACAGCGACACCAGCAGCGCCGCTGCCACCCCGGCCGGGGTCAGGTAGATCACCACGGCCAGCGCCGCCTGCACCGCCGGCTTGTACCCCTCGAACGGCAGTACGTCGCGCCACAGGAACAGCCCGCCCACGCCCATCGCGAGATGGGCTATGCCGTGCAGCGAGCCGAGGATTATCGGTTTCAGCCGCGCCTCGCCCTCGGTGAGGCCGACCGCGAAGAACACCGTCGAGGCCATGACCGCCGCCGTCATCAGGAAGATCGGCACGGTGAGGATGCGTCCCGCCGCGTTGTTGAACGACAGCATGAGCATCGTGTGCATGATGCCGAGCATCGTGGCGAAGCCCGGGTTGCGCCACGGCAGCCGGGCGAAGACCCCGCCGCCCAGCCAGCGCGAGCGCAGCTGCGTCGGGTACGTCTTCTGCAGCTTGTACGGCATACCCGTGCTCTGCCGGCGCACCTGCGAGTGCCGCGGCGGCACCTCGATCTGCTCGGGCAGGTGGTTGGTCGCCGCCATGTACGCGCCGCCGCCGCCGCAGGTGATCAGCTGCCGGCCGATGTCGGACTGCGCGTACCGCGCGTAGTGGTGCAGGTCGCCGCTCAGCATCACCGCCACGTCCGCGCCGGTCGGGTCGATCACCGTACGCAGGAAGTAGTCGATGGTGTCGTAGTAGAGCGGGTGCTCCTCGGACTGCACCCAGGCCGGCTGCGGGGTGACCAGGATGATCCGGTCCCCGGGCTCGATGTTGGCGGCCACGCCCCGGAAGTACTCCAGCTGCGGGTCGTCCATGTACGCCGCGCCCTGCGCGTCCAGCGCCAGCAGCCACCAGCGGTGCGGCAGCTGAAGCGCGAAGTACGAGCGGGTCTGCTTGGTGCGCCAGCCGCCGATGCGCGAGCCCTCGCGCCGCGCGAACAGGCGCAGGAACGCGGTCAGGCCGTCGTACCAGTCGTGGTTGCCGGGCAGCGCGAACAGCGTCGGCCCGTTCTCCGCCGGGACCTGCGGCAGCGCGGCCCGGTACGGGCCCTCGAAGCGGTCCTCGTAGGCCTTGCCGCTCGCGGTGGGATACACCGAGTCGCCGCCGAGCACCAGCACCCGGCCGCGCGGCAGCGTCTCGCCGCCCGCCTCGATCTGCTCCTGCGCCAGCAGGTACGCCATCGTGTAGGTCGGGTTGAACCCGTCGCCGAGGTCGGCGATGTAGTCCATCCACAGCTCTTCGTCGTTCACGTGGTCGTCGTGAACCTTGGTGGGGAAGGCGTTCTGCAGCTCGCGCTTGTCCAGATAGGCGCCGAACTGCGCCGCGAACGCGACACGGACACCGGTGGCAGCCAGCTGCAGCGGGCTGAGCCAGGCCACGGCGCCCTGCGGAGTGAAACCGAGCTGCGCCGGCTCGAGTTTGGTCGGACGGTGCGTCCGGCCGCCGACCGGGGTGGGGTCGGAGGGGCTGCGCGGAGGGATCACGGTCACAGCAGCGCAGCCTAGTCCGCAGTAGACCAGGTCGCACCAGCCCAACGGGCATTACCGGCCCGGTTGCCGCCAACCGGACACCTCCCGGGTGCCCACTCCCGTCGTCCGGGGACAAGATCAGTGTTTCGTGTCAGAACCCGGCGTCAAAGCTGAGGTTTCGACACGAGATCGCGATCAACCCCGGCCGGGTGGGCGAGCGGGAGTGGTTAGGGTAGCCTTACCCGCATGATGATCACTGAGGGGAGTGCCCCCACCGAGCGCGCCGGACGGTACCTCAAGCAGGTTCTCAGCCACTTCAGCCACAAGATCGAGGTGGAGCTCGCCGAGGACCGCGGCACCGCCGTGTTCGGCGCCGGACGCGCCGAGCTGACCGCCACCCCCGAGGCCCTCGTGGTCCGGATCGAGGCCGCCGACGCCGAGCAGGCCGCGACCGTCGAGCGTGTGATCGTCAGCCACGCCGAGCGCTTCGGTGAGAAGGACGGGCTCAAGTTCGGGCAGTTCACGCCCGTGGTCGCCGCCTGATGTGACCCGCCGCCTACCCGTTGGCCGTGGGCCGGTCTGATCGCGTATAGTGATGCGACGTTGCCGCCTTAGCTCAGTCGGTAGAGCGTGTTACTCGTAATAACAAGGTCGACGGTTCGATTCCGTCAGGCGGCTCGGCAGAAACGCCCTCCACACGCGTGGAGGGCGTTTTTCGTGGGCGGCCGGATCTAGCGGCGGCGGAACAGGCCGCGCTTCGGCGGCTGGGGCCGCACGAGCTCCTCGATGAGCGCCCGGACGGTGTCGAACGTGACCAGGCTCGGGTTCCGCCCGGCCGAGGAGAGCAGCCCGAGGCAGCGGAGCACGAGCTCCCGCCCGCCCCGCGGGTCGGCGACGAAGACCGGACCACCCGCGAACCCGTCCGGCAGCGGTCCCTGCCAGCGCACCACCCCGTCGGGGTCCCGTGCGACGTTCGAGGCGGCGACGGCGAGCGGCCGCCGCTCACCGGGCTCGCCCAGGTCCCGCGTGACGTGGCCCAGGGCGTACGCCCGGCGCGGCTCGCCCCCGACCGCGCGCACGTGCTCCGCCTTGGCCGCGACACCCTCGGTGACCTGGGCGGCCGTCCACGACCAGCCCTTCCTCGCCGCGTGCTCGTGGAGGACGTGGGTGCGCATCACCGCCGCACCCGAGCGCCGCGACCACGACTCGCCGAAGTCCGTCACGGCCAGGTAGTCCGCCGCCGCACCGGCGGGCTCGATCAGATCGGGCCGCAGCCGCACCTCGCCCACCTTGGTGCGGGTCAGGCGGTCGGCGGTCACCCACCATTCCCGTACGCTGTCGGCCTCGGGGGTGGACTCCACGAGTTCGTTGTAGAAGAACGCCGTTCCGGCGTCCCTGCCCTGGCCGAGCGGCAGCGTGCAGCCGCTCCAGTGCTCCAGGATCATCTCTTCGAGTGGATCATCGTCGGTCACGGCTGGCATCCTGCCATCGCGCACCCGGCCGCGCTGACCGCGACCGGGCCGGCGGTCCAGCGTCGTCGCGCCCTGGATGGGAGGCTCCGGCTCCTACGGCGTCGCGGTCTCCAGGGCCGTGGTGCCGCGGGCGGCGGCGATCTCGGCGGCGCGGGCGGCCTCCTCGGCCTCCTTGCGGGCGAGGCCCTCACGGCCGTCGTACTTGAGGAAGGCGGGCAGGGCTGCGGCGAGCGCGCCGGTGCCGACGACGCAGAGCACGCCGCCCCAGACGACCGCCCCGGCCGGGCCCCACCAGCGGGCGCTGAGCCCGGCGCGGGTCTGGCCGAGCATCGGGCCGGTCAGGTACGACAGCATCTCGATCCCGGCGAGCCGCCCGCGCAGGTGGTCGGGGATGGTCTGGTTCCAGATGATGCCCCGGAACAGCCCGGAGATCATGTCGGACGCGCCCGCGACGACCAGCCCCAGCAGCGCCAGCCACAGCGACCCGGCCATGCCGAACAGCACGATGCCCAGCCCCCACGCCCCGGCGGCGACGAGCACGGCGAGGCCGTGCCGGTGCACCCGGGCGGTCCACCCCGAGGTGAGCGTGACCAGCATCGACCCGGCGGCCAGCGCCGCGTAGAAGAGGCCGAGCACGGACGCGCCGCCGTACCGGTCGGCGACCCACGGGTAGAGGGCGACCGGGAACGCGAAGAACATCGCGTTGATGTCGATGAGGTACGTGCCGATCAGTTCGGGACGGCTGCGGGCATACCGGATGCCTTCGACGACCGAGCGCAGCGAGGGCCGGTCGGCGGCCTCGGGCGGGGCGATGGACCGCACCATGGCGAAGCAGGTCAGCGACACCGCGTAGGTGGCCAGGTCGAACGCGAACACCCAGGAGACGTCGAGGTTGGCGATCATGAGACCGGCCAGGGTGGGCCCGGCGATCTGCGCGATCTGCCAGCGCAGCGAGTTGAGCGCGCCGACCGCCGGCATCTCCTCGGCGGGGGCCAGCCGCGGCATCATCGCGTCCATCGCGGGCCGGTGGATGCCGTCGATCGCGGCGCCGAGGGCGGCGATGACGAACAGCACCCACACCTTCGGCGTGCCGACGAGCGCGTTGAGCAGCAGCAGCGCGGCGAGTACGGCGAGCGCGGCCTCGGCCCAGAAGACGAGTTTGCGCCGGTCCACGTAGTCGGCCAGCGCGCCGCCCACGAACGCCATGAACAGCAGCGGCACCAGTTCGGCCACGCCGAGCAGGCCGACGATGAGCGTGTCGCCGGTCATCTGCTTCAGCTGGAACGGGATGGTGACGTACGTGATCATCGAGCCGAAGCTGCTGACCCCGGCCGCCGTGTACACCAGGCGGAAGTCACGCCGGCGCAGCGGCCTCACGTCCAGCGCGAAGCGCTTCAAGCTCGTCACGGCCGCCGATGATGCCTGGTAAGGGGCGGTCCCGGCAAGCCGATTAACCGGGCTCAGTCCGAGTAGATCTCGCCGGTGGCCTCGAAGCGGGCGAGGTGGTCCAGCGTCCACAGCACCGCGCCGGAGGTCGGCTCGGGCAGGTCGTCCGGGTGGAACCAGCCCGCGTCGGAGGCCTCGTACGGGTCCGGGGTAAGTTCCCCGGAGACCTCGGTCAGCAGGTAGGAGCCGGAGATGTGCTGGTAGGTGTCGCCGAAGACGTTGGTGAAGGTGTACTGCGGCCCGGACAGGAACGCGAACAGCGTCGCCCGCCCGGCCTTGAGCCCGGTCTCCTCGAACGTCTCCCGGATGGCGCAGTCCCGCATCGACTCGCCGAGTTCCATCGCGCCCGCGGGGAAGGCCCAGTAGCCGTTGTCGGTCCGCTTGATCAGGAGGATCCGTCCCTGCTCGTCCCGGATGACGCCGCGCGCTCCGAGGAAGAACAGGGTGGCGTCGCCCATGGCCGCGCGCATCCTGCCGTGGTACGAGTTGACCCAGCCGTCCTCTGCACCCATGGATGCCACCCTAGAACCCCGCTGTTCGCGCAGTACAGGCCGCTCTATCGGGGCATACTTCCCATATGAGGGCGATCTGGAAGGGCGCCGTCTCCTTCGGGCTGGTCTCCATCTCGGTGAAGCTCTACTCCGCCACGGAGGAGAAGGACATCCGGTTCCACCAGGTGCACAAGGCCGACGGTGGCCGGATCAAGTACCAGCGTGTCTGTGCCATCGACGGCGAGCAGGTCAGCTACGACCAGATCGCCAAGGGGTACGACATGGGCGGCGGCGAGATGGTGGTGCTCACCGACGAGGACTTCAAGAACCTGCCGCTGACCAGCTCGCGGGCGATCGAGGTGCTGGAGTTCGTGCCGAACGAGCAGATCGACCCGATCCTGTACGACAAGGCGTACTACCTGGAGCCGGACGGGGCGGCCGGGGTGAAGCCGTACCTGCTGCTGCGTGAGGCGCTGGAGCACGTGGACCGGGTCGCCGTGGTGAAGGTGGCGCTGCGCCAGCGGGAGACCCTGGCGACGGTACGCGTGCACGAGGGTGTGCTGGTGCTCAACACGATGCTGTGGCCGGACGAGGTGCGCGAGCCGGCCTTCGACTTCCTCGATGACGCCGTGAAGCTGCGCCCGCAGGAGGTCAAGATGGCCGAGTCGCTGGTCGACTCGATGTCGGGCGACTTCAAGCCGGAGGAGTTCACCGACGCCTACCGCGAGGCCCTGCAGCAGGTCATCGACGTGAAGGTCGGCAAGAAGGACACGGTGGTGCAGCCGACCACCGAGGAGCCGATCGCGCCGACGATCGACCTGATGGCGGCGCTGCGCGAGTCGGTGGAGCGGGCCCGCGCGGCCCGGGGCGGGGCGGAGGAGAAGCGCACCGGCGGCCACGCCACGGTGACCCCGATCAAGAAGGCGGCGAAGAAGGCCGAGCCGGAAGAGACCGCGCCCAAGAAGAGCACGGCCAAGAAGGCGGCGCTGGCGAAGGCCGCGGCAAAGAAGACCACCACGGCGAAGAAGACGACCGCGAAGAAGGCCCCGGCGAAGAAGGCCAAGGCAGCTTGATCCGGTACGCGCCGATGCTAGCGACGGCCGGCCCGCTGCCCAGTGGCCCGCAGTGGGCGTACGAGGTGAAGTGGGACGGGTTCCGGGCCGTCTACGCCGCCGGGCGCTTCCACGGCCGATCCGGGCGGCAGCTGGCCGGGCCGCGGATGCCGGAGCTGGCCGAGATGCTCGACGGCGAGCTGGTCGCCTTCGACGCGCACGGCAGGCCCAGCTTCCAGGCCCTCCAGCAGGGCGTGCCCCCGGTGTACGTGGCGTTCGACGTGATCCGGCTCGATCTCGCCTACGACGAGCGCCGCGCGGTGCTGGACGGGCTCGGCCTGGCCACGGTCTCGCCCAGCTTCGAGGACGGCCAGGCAGTCGTCGCCGCCGCGCGGGAGCTGGGCCTGGAGGGGGTGGTCGCCAAGCGGCGGGCCTCCCGCTACCAGCCCGGGGTGCGCTCGCCGGACTGGGTCAAGTGGAAGTTCGTACGCACCGGCGAGTTCGTGATCGGCGGCTGGCGGCCCGGTGCCCGCCCGCTCGGTGCGCTGCTCATCGGCACCCCGCTGCCGGACGGCACGCTGCGCTATCGGGGGCGCGTCGGCGGCGGCCTGACCGTGCGGGTCGAGCGGGCGCTGCTGCCGGTGCTGCGGGAGCTGGCCCGGGAGGCGTCGCCGTTCACCGGCCCGGCCGAGGCCGGCACCTGGGTGGAGCCGCTGCTCGTGGTGGAGGTCCGCTACAGCGAGGTCACCACCGACGGGCGGCTGCGGTTCCCGGTGTTCCTGCGGCTGCGACCGGACAAGCTGCCCGGCGACTGCGTGGGTGAGGACTGCGGGTGAAGGTCAGGGTCGACGCACGTGAGCTGACGCTCTCCAACCTGGACAAGCCGCTCTACCCGGACGGCACCACCAAGGCGGAGGTGATCGACTACTACCACCGGATCGCCTCGGTGATCCTGCCGCACCTGCACGATCGCGCGCTGACCCGCGTCCGCTTCCCCGACGGCGCCGACCGGCCCGGCTTCTTCGAGAAGAATGAGCCGGCCAAGAAGCCCGCGTGGATCCCGACCTCGCCCGACGGCCTGATCATCTGCAACGAGACCGCCGCCCTGGTCTGGCTGGCCAACCTCGCCGCGCTCGAACTGCACACCCACCAGTGGCTCGTCGGCGCCCCCGGCCCCGACCGGGTCGTCTTCGACCTGGATCCGGGCCCGCCCGCCGGTCTCGACGAGTGCCGCGCGGTGGCGCTGGCCCTGCGCGACCGCCTCGCCGTCGACGGCCGCCCGGCCTTCCCGAAGACCTCGGGCCGGAAAGGCATGCAGGTCAGCAGCACCTTCTCGGGCACCTTCGAGGAGGTCTCCGAGTACGCCCGCGGCATCGCGGCCGAGTTCGCCGCCGCGGCGAAAGACCTGATCACCGACCAGATGGCCAAGGAACTTCGCCCCGGCAAGGTCTTCATCGACTGGAGCCAGAACAACCAGGCCAAGACGACGGTATGCGTCTACTCCCTGCGCGCCGGTCTGGTGCCCACCGTCTCCACCCCGTTGACCTGGGACGAGGTCGCCCAGGGTGACTTCACCGCCGTCTCCTTCGGCCCCGCCGAGGTCCTCGACCGCGTCGCCCACCTCGGTGACCTCCACGCCGGCCTGCTGAGCTGACGGCCCGGTCTGCTGAGCAGCGGGATGGCACTTCTTGCGGCCGGTCCGACACCCGAACGGCGCCACTGACCTCTGCGGTCTGTGCTCGCCGGGATCTCCAAGCGCTGTGCCGCCGTGAGTGTCGCCACGTCGGCTGGCTCGGGAGGTGTTTGCTGCCGCGTTCGGCAACTTCTGGGTTGCTTTGGCAACACGAGGGTTGCCTCATCCACAGGCATGCTGTCCCATCGCCGGGTTATCCACAGCCCCTACCGGAGCGGCCTGTCGGCGATGAGGATCGGCGTCATGGACGACGAAGCACGCCTGGAACGGCAGCTCGGGTCGCTGCTCCAGCACGAGAGGGTGCGGCGGGGCATGAGCCAGGAGCAGCTCGCCGCCCGATCCGGTGTGCCGAGGCAGCAGATCACCCGCTTCGAGGGAGGGCGGCGGGCGGTGACGTCGACGCTGGCGGATCGGCTGTTCGGCGAGCTGGGGTTGCAGCTGCGGGTGGCGGTGGAGGCGGCGGGCAGCGGGCTGGACGCGGAGATCGAGAAGGTGCGGGCGGGCCTGTCCGGGCGGCAGAGCATGGTGCTCGCGGACCTGAGGCTGTTGAGCACGCGGCACCGGCCGGGGTTCGCCTACCTGTTGGACGGTGAGGGGGCGGCGCTGCTGCAGGGGGTGCCGGTGGCGGCGCGGCGGCTCGATCTGCTGGTGGCGGAGGTCGAGGTGGACGCGCTGGCCGAGTGGATCCTGCGGGTGGGGCTGCGGCGATACGACGAGCGGTGGCGGGAGCTCGGATGGGGTGATCCGGATCCGCGGACGGCGGGGCCGCTGTGGTGGGGCAACGGGTTGGTGGAGCTGGCGGTGCGGCTCGTCGCGGAGCTGCCGCCGCCGGTGCTCGTCACCGTGCCCGGGTTCGGGGCGGGTGAGGAGCACCGGGCGGCGGTGCGGGCGCTGCCCGAGGTGGAGGCCGACTTCCCGGCGGTGGCGCGGGTGCTCAGCCGGCTGCGGGCGGCTCGGTGAGCACGTCGTCGGCGTCCACGATGGTGTAGGCGTACCCCTGCTCGGCGAGGAAGCGCTGGCGGTGGGCGGCGTACTCGGTGTCGATGGTGTCGCGGGAGACGACCGTGTAGAAGTGCGCCTGGCGGCCGTCGCCCTTGGGCCGCAGCACCCGGCCCAGGCGCTGCGCCTCCTCCTGGCGCGAGCCGAACGTGCCCGACACCTGCACCGCCACCGCCGCCTCGGGCAGGTCGATGGAGAAGTTGCCGACCTTGGACAGGATCAGCGCGCGCAGCTCGCCCGCGCGGAACGCGTCGAACAGCCGCTCGCGCTCCTTGGTGGTGGTGCCGCCGTGCACGATCGGCGCGGGCACCCCCTCCTCGTCCAGGAACCGGCCGATGTCGTGCAGCTGCTCCAGGTACGCCCCGATGACCAGCACCTGCTCGTCGCCGTGCCGCTCGATCAGCGCCTTGATCACCGGCAGCTTCGCGTCGGCGGTCGCCGCGAACTTGTACTTCTCCTCCGGCTCGGCCGCCGCGTAGGCCAGCCGGTCCCGGTCGGGCAGGGTCACCCGGACCTCGGTGCAGTCGGCGGGCGCGATCCAGCCCTGCGACTCGATGTCCTTCCACGGCGCGTCGTAGCGCTTCGGCCCGATCAGGCTGAAGACGTCGCCCTCCTTGCCGTCCTCGCGGACCAGGGTGGCGGTCAGGCCCAGCCGGCGGCGGGCCTGCAGGTCCGCGGTGAACCGGAACATCGGCGCGGGCAGCAGGTGCACCTCGTCGTACACGATCAGCCCCCAGTCGCGCGCGTCGAACACGTTGAGGTGCGGGAACGTGCCGTTGCGGCGCGTGGTGAGCACCTGGTACGTGGCGATGGTGACCGGGCGGATCTCCTTGCGCTCGCCGGAGTACTCGCCGATCTCGTCCTCGGTGAGGGTGGTGCGGGCCAGCAGCTCGCGGCGCCACTGGCGGCCCGCGACCGTGTTCGTCACCAGGATCAGCGTGGTCGCGCTGACGTCGGCCATGGCCGCCGCGCCGACCAGGGTCTTGCCCGCGCCGCAGGGCAGCACGACGACGCCCGAGCCGCCCGCGGTGAAGTGCTCCACCGCCTCCCGCTGGTACGAGCGCAGGTGCCAGCCGTCCTCGCGGAGCGCGATCGGGTGCGCCTCGCCGTCGACGTACCCGGCGAGGTCCTCGGCGGGCCAGCCGAGCTTCAGCAGGACCTGCTTGAGGTGGCCGCGCTCGGAGCCGTGCACGGCGATGGTGTCGGCGTCGAGCTGCGCGCCGAGCATCCCGGCGAGCTTCTTCGACTTGGCCACCTCGACCAGCACCGCGCGGTCCAGGCCGCGCAGCACCAGGCCGTGTGCGGGGTCGTTGAGCAGCTGGAGCCGGCCGTAGCGGTCCATCGTCTCGGCGACGTCCACCAGCAGGGAGTGCGGCACGGGGTAGCGGGAGAAGCGCAGCAGCGCGTCCACCACGCTCTCCGCGTCGTGGCCGGCCGCGCGCGCGTTCCACAGGCCCAGCGGCGTCAGCCGATAGGTGTGCATGTGCTCCGGTGAGCGTTCCAGCTCGGCGAACGGGGCGATCGCCATCCGGCAGGCGGTGGCGTCGGGGTGGTCGACCTCGAGCAGCAGGGTCTTGTCGGACTGGACGATCAGCGGCCCGTTCGTCATGCTCACCTCACGCTGGGGCTTTGCCGGGACAACACTCCAGTCTCCCACGTCGTGGCCGATCGGCCGACAACCCGCGGACGAACATGAGCGTCTATCATGCCGTCACCGGCGGATCGTTCACCTGGGGAGGCTTTGGTGCGTCGTACCCTCACGTGCCTGCTGGCGGTCGCGACACTGACCCTGGCGGCCGGCTGCGGCCCGGACGGGAAGGCCGAGGCCCAGCGGCCCGGTTTCGTGTCCGCCACCGACGGCCTGCCCAGCCCGGAGCCCACGGCGTCGGCGACGCCGGACGTGGCGCCCTCGCCGACGGCGGCCGTCTCCCCGAAGCCGGCCAAGTCGCCCACCGCCAAGCCGACGAAGAGCCCGACGGCCGTCTCCTGCCCGCAGGGGGAGTACCAGAAAGAGGTCGAGCAGGCGCTGGCCACGCTCGGCGGCTACGGCACGGTGACGGTGGACGGCAAGCAGTCCGCCGCGGACTGCTCCGCGATCAAGAAGTTCCAGAAGCGGTTCGACATCCGGCCGTACAACGGCAAGGCCGGCCCGATGACCCGCAGCGTCTCGCAGCGGCTGCTGAAGAGCACGGCGAGCCGGTGCGGCGCGGGGACGGGCCTGACCGCGTGCGTGGACCTCACCAACCAGACCGTCTGGATCATGAACGGCGGGAAGATCGTCTACGGGCCGACCGTGACGCGCACCGGCATGGCCGGCTACGCCACCGACACCGGCACCTTCAAGATCCATGACCGGCAACTGAAGAACTGGTCCGAGGAGTGGGACGTCTGGCTGCCGTACTGGCAGCGGGTGGTGGGTGGAAGCGGTTTCCACCAGACCACGACCTATATCCACAACGGCGCCATCGGCTCGCACGGCTGCATCAACCTGCTGCCCACCGACGCCGTGAAGTTCTGGAACACGCTCAAGACGGGCACCACCGTCAAGATCTTCGGGCGCCGCTCGGGCACCTGAGCCGACTCAGCCGGATGGTCGAAGCCTGTCGTTCTTTCGGCTGAATCCGGCGTGAAGTCGCAACCGCTTACCACCCGCCATGCGTAATCCGATTGCCGTGCGCGTTCGGGGCGCCAAACGGGGGCGAGCGCAACGCGTCGGATGGGCCGTGGCAGTCAGGGGGCAGCCACGGCCCATCATCGTCTCCGGGCCGGTTCAGCGGCGGCTGCGCTGGGTGGCTCCGGCGATCGAGAACAGCAGCAGCAGCAGGATGCCGCTGCCGATCGACTCGCCCGCGGCGTCCACGATGTTGCGCTTGAGGCCGAGCCAGGCGAAGAAGAACCAGGCGACCAGGCCCCCGCCGATGCCACCGATGATCACTTTCGCGCGCCGGGAGAGGCCGCCCGCCGGTACGGGGACCGGCTCGGCCTGCTCGTGCGCCGCCTCCTGATCAGTCGTCATCGTCCCCCTCATCCCTTCCCTGCCTCCAGCGTGCCATCCGGCGCCCGCTTGCGGCTGAATTGCCAGGCATTAGGGGGATACGAGGGTTCACTCGGCCGGCGCCGCCGCGGTGATCCGGTGCAGCGCGAAGGTGTGCAGGGTCTGCGTACGGTCGTCCTCGGCGCGCAGGTAACCGGCCCCGATGGACACCGGGCGGACCAGCCGGGATGCGTTCGCGCCGTGCGCGTCCACATACCCCACCCAGACCTTGGCCTTGTCCCGGACCGCCTGCTGCAGCACGGCCAGCGCGTGGCTGTGCGCCTGCACGGCGGTGAGGCTGGACATGGGCTGCCCGGCGGCGGCGCGGACGGCGTCCGGGGCGCGGCGGGCGGCCCGCGCGCGGGCGTCCCCACGCCGGATCTCCTCCACGATGCCGAGCAGCCGCGGCTCGGTCAGGCCGGGCGCGTCCAGCGCGTCCGGCTGTGCCTGCAGCGGCGTGCGCGCGGCGGCCCGGCGCGCCCTGGGCTTGGTCAGCACGGCCGCCCCGGTCGCGTCCTCGGGCACGGGGGCGTATCCGGCGTCGCGCAGCGCGGTCAGCAGCCGCCCCGACGTGAACGGGGTGATCAGCACGGTCGGCGCGAGCCGCCGCAGCTGCAGCCCCGACAGCCGCCGGTCGGCCAGCGCGGCGGACACCAGGCCCTCGTCGTCGCTGCGCAGGTACGCCCCCGCGCTGCCGGTGCGCAGCCCGCCGTGGGTCCGCGACACGTCGTCCACCAGGTAGGTCAGCGCCTGCGGCACCGTGGTCTTCGAGCGGAGCGCGAACAGCGCGTGCAGGTCCGGCGCGGCGTATCCGGCGTCCAGCGCCCGGCGCAGGCTCGCCGCGGTCACCCGGTACACGCTCGCGCCGCCGCCGGACTCGTGCTCGGCGACCAGGTCCAGCTCGGCGGCCAGCGCAGGCTCGGGCGGGCCGGGCACCACCACGGTCAGGTCGGCCTGGACCAGCACGTGGTCGACGGGCGGCGGCAGCAGCTCGGCCAGCGCGAGGACCAGCGGGGTCTGCTCCCGGGGCAGCACCGCCTCGGGCCGCTGCCCGAGCGGATCCTCGTCGGACGGCACCGACTCGGTCAGCGCCACCAGCTCCCGCCCGTACCCGGTGAGCGCGCCGAGGCCGGTGACGCCCAGGTCGGCGGCCTCGGACAGCGCCTCGCGGTGCAGCTCCTCGCGCCCGCGCATGCGGCGCGGAGCCTGCCAGCGCAGCCACTCCAGCAGCTCGTCGGCGTCCGGCCCTGTACCGGGCACCAGCGCGCCCAGTGCCGCGAGCACCGCGCGCCGGGCGGCCGGCGTGCCCGCCCGCTCCAGCTGTGGCGACAGCACGGTCAGCGGCTTGTCCTTCAGGTCGCGCTGCCCGGCCAGCGCGGGCTGGCGGGGCATGGCCAGCCACGCCTCGGCCAGCCGCGCCCAGCGCTGGGCCAGCGGCGCGACGCGCCAGTCGTCGTACCCGGCGGCGGGCAGGAACACCGTCTCGCTGCCCAGCTCCACCTCGCCCAGCAGCCCGGCCGCGTACGCCGTCTCCAGCAGCAGCCCGGCGAGCTGCTCGGTGATCCCGGCGGCCTTGGCCAGCCGCCGCAGCGGCAGCACGCCCATGCCGCCGCCGCGCAGCACGGTCGGCGGCTCCTCACCCAGCGCCTCCAGCAGGTCCTCGGTGTGCCGTACGGCGGTCATCGCCTGCCCCGCCCCGGCCCGGTCCACCGTGGTCACGGCGCGCGGCCCGGCGCCGATCGCGGGCGGCAGCGGGTGCAGCGGGCCGAGCGGCCCGGCGTCGCGGCGCAGCAGCAGGCCCAGCTCGCGGGGCAGCTCGACGGCGCCCTCCGTGGTCTCGACCAGCAGGTGGTGCTCCAGCAGCCAGGTCACCGGCTCGGTGCGGTTGACCGTGGTGCCCACGGGCGGCCCCTCGGCGAGCCGGTCCAGCACGGCGCGCGCGGCGGGCGGCGCGGCGAGCAGCGTACGCCGCAGCCGGGCCGGGTCGTTGACCAGCGCGATCACCGCACCCTGCAGCTCGGCCGCGGTGTCCAGCTCGACGGCGGGACGGCCCAGGCCGGCCAGGTACGGCGAGCAGACCTCGTCGACCGTGGCCACCAGCCGCAGGCTGTCCTCGCCGGGGCGGGCCGGGTAGAGCAGCGCGCGGTCGCGCAGCCGCTGCAGCGCCTCGGTGACCCGGGCCGGTTCCGGGCCGCCGACCGGGGCGCAGGCCATCGCGACGACCGCGGCGGCGGAGGTGGTGCCGTCCGAAGGCGACCGGGTGAGCCGGACCGCGTCCAGGATCTCCAGCGTGAACCGGTCGAGCGTGTCGAGCGTACGGGCCACCGACACCCGGGTCTGGGCCCGCGCGGCCAGCACCGTCAGGTCCGTGGGCACGGGCGTGATCAGGTCGGGGCGCAGGCGCAGCAGCGCGCCGAGGGTGTCGTCGGACAGCGCGCGAAGGTGGTCGGCGAACTCGATGCTCATCGTGCCTCCACGCTAGCCGGTTCCGGGGGTGCGCGCGGCAGTCGGAAGGACGGTACGGCGGCGCGGAAGCGGGGATTCCAGTTGGGCCCCCGGATCACGATCGCTAGCCTTGTCAGCGGGCCACCGTCGGCGTGGCCAATCAGACGTGGCGGGCGCCGGCCGCCCGCGGGGAAGAAGCAGGTGTGCAGCGGTGCCTACGGGTCGCGTGAAGTGGTACGACACGGAGAAGGGATTCGGTTTCCTGACCCGGGACGATGGTGGGGACGTCTTCGTGCACAAGGCCGCGCTGCCCAACGGCGTCGGTGAGCTCAAGCCCGGCCAGAAGGTCGAGTTCGGCGTCGCGGCGGGCCGCAAGGGCGACCAGGCGCTGCAGGTGCAGCTGATCGACGCGCCGCCGTCGCTGCAGGAGCTGCGCCGCCGCCCGGCCGAGGACCTGAACGACATGATCGAGGACATGATCAAGGTCCTGGAGGCCCGCATCCTCCCCGACCTCAAGCGCGGCCGCTACCCGGAGAAGAAGGGCGCGCAGAAGATCGCCGAGGCCCTCCACGCCATCGCCCGCGAACTCGAGATCTGACCCTCAAGACCGTCCGAAAGATCGTCCGACTTGCCTGGCACATGGGCACTCCGGGGCTCCGGATAGGCCCGAGTGCCAGGCAAGTCCGCTGATCAAGGGCTAAAGGTCGACCGGTGGGACCAGGCCCTCGGCGGCGGCGCGGTGGAGGAGGGCGCGGGCGGCGGCGAGGCCGTCGGCGCCGAGGTCCTCGGTGAAGTCGTTGACGTAGAGCTTGATGTGCTGGTCGACGACGGCCGGCTCCATCTCCTGGGCGTGCGCGAGCACGTAGGCGCGGCTCGCCTCGGGGTCCGCCCAGGCGGCGCGCACAGACGTCCGGATCCACTCCGTCGCCGCGGCGGCGTCGACGGTGCCGCGCTTGGCCAGGATGGCGCCGAGCGGGATGGGCAGCCCGGTGTCGCCCTCCCACCACTGGCCGAGGTCGACGAGGCTGGTCAGGCCGAAGCGCTGGTAGGTGAAGCGGGCCTCGTGGATGACCAGGCCGGCGTCGTAGCGGCCCGCGGCGACCCCGGGCATGATCTCGTGGAACGGCACCACCTCGATGCGGCCCGGGACCTGCCCGGTCTGCGCGGCCCACAGCCGAAAGAGCAGATACGCCGTGGTGCGGTCGCCGGGCACGGCCACGGTCGCGCCGGAGATGTCGCCCCGTCCCGCCGTGAGCAGCAGCGGACCGCAACCGCGGCCCAGCGCGCCGCCGCAGGGCAGCAGCTCGTACGCGTCCAGCAGCCACGGCAGCGCCGCATAGCTGACCTTGACCAGGTCGAACCGCCCGTCGAGCGCGGCGGTGTTGGTGACGTCGACGTCCGCGAAGGTGACGTCCAGCTCCGGCGCGCCCGGCACCAGGCCGTGCACCAGCGCGTGGAAGACGAACGTGTCGTTCGGGCAGGGCGAGAAGGCGATCCTCACGAGCGGCGGGCCTTCCGGTGCCGGTCGTGCACGATCATCGTGAGCAGCCCGGGGATGCCCCACACCACGCCCGCGACGCAGATGGACAGCCAGCTCTCGTGGCCGTTGGCGGTCAGCCAGTCCTTGTTGAGCAGCAGCACGAGGCCGGCCAGCGCGAACGCGGCCATCCCGGCGAGGGCGAAGGGCACCGTCGGCGGGTCCAGCGGTTTGGGTGGTTCCAGAGGCACGCTGACAGGGTACGCGCTGGCAGGATGTCACCATGCCCCTGCTGCAAACCCTCCAGCGCCTCGCGGACGTGCTGGTCCGGATCGTCCGGGTGCTCATCGCCACGGTCAGCCGCTCGGTCGTCGGCATCCGCTGGCTGACCCGCACCGCGCTGCGGGTCCGGGTGCAGGGCTCGAACGGGGTCACCGGCGTGGCCCGCCTGTTCGACCTGCACGCCGTGGTCGTCGCCGCGGACCTGTCGCTGCTGGCGGGACTGCTCTGGCTGGTGGACGCGCCCGCCCCGGCACAGGTGTGGGCGGCGGCCCTGCTCGGGCTGGGCCTGGCCATCCCGGCCGCGCTGCTGATCGGACACCGCCCGGCGGCGGGCCGCGCGGTGATCGGCCTCACCCTCGTGGGCCGGGGCGTGGCCACGATCCTGGCCGCGCAGTGGCTCGGCAGCGCCGGGCTGCTGGTGCTGGCACTGGTGGCGCTGATCCTGCCGCAGTGGGCCGTGCACCTGACCCTGCTGCGCCGCCTGCTCGCCCCCGGCGTGCGCCCGTGGGCCACGCTGTGGCACGCGAGCCAGTACGCCCTGATCGCAGGCCTGGTGACCGGGGTGACCGGCGTCGTCATCGGCGCGTTCGTGAACGGCTGGCCGATGTGGGTGGCCGCCGTCCTGCTCACGGTCGGCGCCCTGCTCGCGCTGCGCCTGCCCGCGCCGGGCGGTGCGGCGGGCGCGGTCGGGGGCGGTGGTCTCGGCTCGGGCAGTGCGGGGTCGGGCGGCACGACTGCTCCCGGTTCGGGCCGCGCCGGTTCGGGCCGCGTCGGTTCGGGTGGCGCCGGTTCCGGCGGCTCGGGGCCGGGCGCGTCCGGCCGGAGCGGTGACGGCACGGCCACGCCGCCGCCGGCTCAGCGGCAGCCGCGGCAGGACCAGCCGACCCTCCCCGAGGGCTTCCACGTGTACCGTCCGTCGTCGCTGGAGTCCGGCGACGAGGGGAGGCAGAAGTGACGCTGCTGGTGGTGACGGCGGTCGACGCCGAGGCGCAGGCGGTCGCGCGAGGGCTGCCCGCGGGCGCGGACGTGCTGACGGCGCCGGTCGGGGTGGGGCCCGCCGCGGCGGCCGCGGGCACGGCCCGGCTGCTGGCGCTGGCCGGGGGCCGCTACCGGGCGGTGGTGTCGGCGGGCATCGGCGGTGGCATCGGCCTGGCGCCGGGCGCGACCGTCCTGGCGAGCCGTAGCATCGCGGCCGACCTCGGCGCGGACTCGCCGGACGGCTTCCTCAGCCTGGACGAGCTGGGCTTCGGCAGCGCGCTCGCGCCGGTGGACGCCGGGCTGCTGGACCGGCTGCGCGCGGCGCTCCCCGGCGCGGCGGTCGGCGACGTGCTGACCGTGTCCACGGTCACCGGCACGGTTGCGGGCACCGCCGAGCTGCTGCGCCGCCATCCCGACGCGCTCGCCGAGGCGATGGAGGGCTACGGGGTGGCCTGCGCCGCGCAGGGAGCCGGGCTGCCCTTCGCGGAGCTGCGTACCATCTCGAACCCGGTCGGCCCGCGGGACCGCGCCGCCTGGCGCATCGGCGACGCCCTGGCCGCGCTCACGCACGCGGCCCCGGCCTTCGCCACCCTGCTGGGCTGAGCGGTCAGACCTCGACCTCTTCGACGCCGCCGTCGTCGTAGATGGTGGGCGGGGCCGGGATGACGGTCTCGTCGATCAGCACCTCGGAGTGGCCGCCGCAGCCGTGGTCCAGCGAGACCACCCGGCCGTCGTCGGGGGCGTACACATTGGTGCAGGCACCGAACATGCGCCCGAGCGTGCCGCCCAGCCGCACGTAGAACGCGCAGGACACGCAGCGCGCGGTGCGCGGCGCGGCGACCGAGATGGGCGCGTCGGGGCCGGACTCGCCGTCGTACCAGCGCTGGGCGGCCTCCTCGCGGCCGAGCGGCGAGAGGATGCGCGGGCGGCCCAGGCCCAGCTCCCAGGCGACGTCGTCGACCTCGGGGTCGCCGCCGAGCATGTAGCCGGGGGTGAGCCGGTCGTCGTCCTCCGGCGTGGGCAGCAGGTCGCCGACGCCCAGGTCGCCGGGGTGCAGCCGCTCGTGCCAGGGCACCCAGCCGGGGGCGAGCAGCGCGTCGCCGCCGGGCAGCAGCACCGTCTCGCACACGGTGACGTGCTTGCTGCGCGGGGCCCGGGTCACCGTCACGGCCCACTGCCAGCCGCGGTATCCGGGCAGGTCGCAGGAGAAGTAGTGGGTCACCACCCGGTCGCCCTCGGCGGTCACGTTCAGATGCTCGCCGACGTGGCCGGGATCCTCGGTGATCGCGGCACGGGCGATCTCGACGGCCTCGGCGCAGGCCTGGTCGACTTTCGGGGCGCGGGTGGCGGTCCTGGTCACGTCCCCCATTCTTGCCTATCGCTGACACGGCGCTTCGCGGACCCGGCTGTCCCGCCCCCTGTATCACCGTTGTTTCGCTCCCATACCGGTTCCGTGGGTCGGTACACAATCCGCCGTCGATCTGGAACGATGCGGCCCATGAGCACAGCAGGCGGTGCGGTCGGCGGGATCGACCGTTACTTCGAGATCTCCGCCCGCGGGTCGACGATGTCCCGCGAGGTGCGTGGTGGCCTGGCCACTTTCTTCACGATGGCCTACATCGTGGTCCTCAACCCGCTCATCCTCGGCGGGGGCACGGACAAGAACGGGCAGCCCCTGGCCCCGGAGAGCATGGGCGGTCTGGCGGCGATCGCCGCGGTGACCGCGCTGATGGCGGGCATTCTGACCATCCTGATGGGCGTGGTGGGCCGGTTCCCGCTCGCGCTGGCGGCGGGTCTCGGCGTCAACGCCCTCGTGGCGTACGAGATCGCACCGCAGATGACCTGGGCCGACGCGATGGGCCTGGTGGTCATCGAGGGCGTGCTGATCGGCATCCTGGTGCTGACCGGCCTGCGGCAGGCGGTCTTCCACAGCGTGCCGATGCAGCTGAAGACCGCGATCGGCGTCGGCATCGGCCTCTTCCTGACCATCATCGGCCTCGTCGACGCGGGCTTCGTCCGCTCGACCGGCCAGGGCTCGCCCCCGATCGGCCTGGGCATCGGCGGCAAGATCGTGACCTGGCCGGGCCTGGTCTTCGTGATCGGCCTGCTGGCGACGATCGTGCTGGTGGTACGGAAGGTCAAGGGCGCGATCCTGATCGGCATCATCGGCTCCACCGTGCTGGCGATCATCGTGGAGGCGATCGCCAAGGTGGGCCCGATGGGCGGCCCGAACGGCACCCCGGCCGGCTGGAGCCTGAACGTCCCGGTCATCCCGGACAAGTGGATCAGCACCCCGGACCTGTCGCTGCTCGGCAACTTCAACGTGCTCGGCGGCTGGGAGACCGCGGGCCCGGTGGTGGCCGCGATGTTCGTGTTCACCCTGCTGCTCACGGACTTCTTCGACACGATGGGCACCATGGTCGCCGTCGCCCAGGAGGGGGACATGCTCGGCGAGGACGGCATGGTGCCGCGGACCCGGGAGATCCTGCTGGTCGACTCGATCGCGGCCGCGGCCGGCGGCGCGGCGAGCACGTCGAGCAACACGTCGTACATCGAGAGCGCGGCGGGTGTGGCCGAGGGGGCGCGGACCGGTTTCGCCAACCTCGTCACCGGTGCCCTGTTCCTGCTGGCGATGTTCCTGTCGCCGCTGGTCACGGTGGTGCCGTTCGAGGCCGCCTCGGTGGCGTTGATCATCGTGGGCTTCCTGATGATGACCGCGGTGCGCAACATCGACTGGACCGACTACGAGATCGGCATCCCGGCGTTCCTGGCGATCGTGCTGATGCCGTTCACGTACTCCATCTCCAACGGCATCGGCGCCGGTGTGATCACGTACGTGCTGATCAAGCTGGTCAAGGGCAAGCTGCGGGACGTGCACCCGCTGCTGTGGATCGTGGCGCTCCTCTTCGTGGTCTATTTCTGCGTGGGCGCGCTCGAGAAGCTGGTTTTCTGAGAGCGTGACCGCGCTCACCTCGGCAAAGGCATATCGTTAGCCAGGCTTATTAGCTAAGCTAATAAGCGTGACGGAGCAGGTGGTGATGGTGGCGCAGGCTACTCCCGAGGAGCTGACCGAGCGGCTCCGCGACGCCATCACCCGGCTCAACCGGCGGTTGCGCCAGGAGCGCCCGGTCGGCGATCTCACCGTTACCCAGCTGTCGGCCCTCACCAGCCTTCGTATCGGCGGCGCGCTCACCCCCCGCGAGCTGTCCGAGGCGGAGCGGGTGCAGCCGCCCACGATGACCAAGATCGTGGCCAAGCTGGAGGAGCGCGGTCTGATCAGCCGGACCCCGCACCCCACCGACGGGCGGCAGGTGTTGCTGTCGCCCAGCGACCAGGGGCTCGCGGTGCTCGAGGACTACCAACGGGTCCGCGACGAGTGGCTGGCCGGGAAACTGGCCGAGCTGACCGCCGTGGAACGGGAGACCGTGGCCCGCGCCGCGGCCCTGCTGGAGCGGCTCGCCCGCGACTGACGCCCCCGCGTCAGCCCAGGAGATGCCTGATCCGTCCGAACCGACCGGGACCCCCGGCCGGCGAGCGGCGAAGGCTATCCGAGGAGGCGCACTCCGCGTGCGGGCACGACTGAGCACCACCTTCCGTTCCCTGACGGTTCGTAACTACCGGCTCTTCGCGGGCGGTCAGCTGATCAAGCTGATCGGCGTGTGGATGATGTATGTCGCCCAGGACTGGCTGGTCCTGGAGCTGAGTGACGACTCCCCGACCGCGCTGGGCCTGGTCACCGCACTGCAGTTCGTGCCGGTCATGCTGCTCACCCTGTACGCCGGCACGCTCGCCGACCGCTTCGACAAGCGCACCCTGCTGATGATCTCCAACGGCGCGTGGGCGGTGCTGGCCATCGTGCAGGCCGTGCTGGTGGCCACCGGCGCCATCCAGCTCTGGCACATCATGATCTTCGCGCTGCTGCTCGGCATCGCCCAGGCCGTCGAGACCCCGGTGCGCCAGGCGTTCGTCTCCGAGCTGGTCGGCAAGCCGCTGCTGCCCAACGCGCTGTCGCTGTCCGCGGCCACCTTCCAGGCCGCCCGCATCACCGGCCCGGCCCTGGCCGGTGTCGCCATCGCGGTGCTGGGCACCGGCACCGTGTTCCTGGTCAGCACCGTCATGGCGATCGCCCCGGTGATCATGCAGGCCCGCATGGTCCCGGCCGAGCTGCACCGGCCCGAGCTGCCCCCGCTGGGCGAGCGGGAGAAGGCGAAGGTCGGCGACGGCCTGCGCTACGTGCGCACCCGGCACGACCTGCTGCTGCCCATGGCGATGATGTTCGTGATCGCGATGTTCGGCTACAACTTCCAGCTCACCCTGGCGCTGCTGGCCAAGACCGTCTTCGCGACCGGCGCGGCCACCTTCGGCCTGTTCAACACGGCGCTGGCGGTCGGCTCGCTGGCCGGTGCGCTCGCCGGCACCGCCCGCAAGGGGCGCCCGTCGGTGTACCTGCTGCTCGCCGCCGCCGTCGCGTTCGGGCTGCTCGCGGTCGCGGTCGGGTTCGCGCCGTACAAGTGGCTGGTGCTGGCGCTGCTGGTGCCGACCGGCTTCAGCACCGTGTTCCTGGCCCAGGCCGCCAACCAGCGGGTCCAGCTGGGCGTGGACGGCGCGTTCCGGGGCCGGGTGATGGCGCTGTACGTGCTGATCTTCCTGGGCACCGCGCCCATCGGCTCGATGATCATCAGCTGGATCGCGGAGACCTTCGGGGCGGCGGCCGCCATCTGGCTGGGCGGGGCCGTCTCGCTGGTGGCCGCGGTCGCGGCGCTGATCTGGCAGCTGCGGCACGCCGGTGACCGGCTCGCCTTCCAGGCCCGCCCCACCCCGCGGGTCCGCGTAGTACACGCCGAGCCGGTGGGGGCGGCGTGACAAGTACACGGACGGGTGTGGTCGCGGTGGCGACACCGTATCCAGGTGGCGTCGTAAGCACCGTAGGGCATAAGGTCGGTTGATGTGACGACTGAAAGCGCCCTTCCGCTCACGCTCGGCGTGATGGCGCTGGTCGGCATGCCCGCCGCCATCGCCGCGGCCATCTGTGCCGACGACGTCGTCGCGCACGTACGCAGCCGGGCCGGCCAGGTCCGCGACTCGTGGCACGAGCAGCGCACCCTCGACCGGCTGGAGCGCGCGTTCGCCCCCGCCCCGCCCGCCGGCCCGCCGTGGGTCGCCGCGGCCCGGGTGGCTGGGGTCGCCATCGTCGCCGCCCGCGAGGGCATGGTGCAGTTCGCCGCGCAGCGGCTCAACGCCGTCGGCCTCGCGCCGGACTGGCTGCCGCAGCCCGCCTCGGCGGGCCCGGCCCCGGTGCCGTTCGAGGAGATCGTGGACCGGCTGCGTGAGCTGGACCGCGACGACGTCCGCTACGACCAGGCGCTGCGCGACGCCTGCCAGTGCCTGGGCATCGCCGAGCACCTGACCGAGGTGGACGGCCTGGATCTGCAGATCGAGCGGGTACGCGTCGAGGGCGCGCTCATCGGCGCGGGAGTGGTCCTCACGGAGGACTGATGCGCCTGTTCGCCGCCGTCTTCCCGCCGCCGGAGGCGGTGGACCACCTGGCCGCCGTGGTACGCGGCCTGGCGGTCGGCCGGGCCGGGGCACGGGTCGGCGCGACGGACCGCTGGCACCTCACCCTGGCCTTCCTGGGCGACGTCCCCGAGGAGTCCACGGGCGCCGCCGCACTGGCCCTGTCCGCCGTGGACGGCCCCCTCGGCGAACTGCGCTTCCAGGGCGGCGGAAAGTTCGGCCACGGCCGCTCCACGGTCCTGTGGGCGGGCGTCGCAGGTGACGTCGAGGGCCTGTCCCGCATCACCCGTGCCCTGCGCCGCGAGCTGCGCGCCCGCCGCCTGCACCCCGACGACAAGCGCTTCAACCCGCACCTGACCATCGCCCGCCCCGGCGACCGCGTCCCCCGCGCCGACCTGGCCGCCGACATCGAGACGCTGCACGGCTACGCGGGGCCCGCCTGGCCGGTGACCGAGCTGGTCCTCATCAGTTCGCAACTCGGCCCCAGCCCGGTCTACACCGCGCTCGCTCACCACCCGCTCTGACGCCCACCGTCGGGCCACCGCGCCGCTCAGGGCCGCGGGTGGGGCCGCACAGGGTCGGTGGCGTCGATCTTGCGCGAACTGTTGCCTTTTTGTCGGGATGGTGCGTGTCGTCCCCACAGTTCGCGCAAGATCGACGCCAGAGGGCGGGGGTTACCAGGCCCAGGCCTCCGGGCCGGGGCCGCCCTTGCCGACGGGCGGGAAGAGTTCGTCGAGGCGGGTCAGGGTGTCCTCGTCGAGGGTGACGGTGAGGGCGCCGAGGGTGCGGTCGAGCTGGTCGGCGGTGCGGGGGCCGATGATGGGAGCGGTGACGCCGGGGCGGGACAGGAGCCAGGCCAGGGCGACGTCGGCGGGGTCGGCGCCGAGGGACTCGCAGAGTTTCTCGTAGGCCTCGATGGTGCCGCGGTGCTCGGCGAGCGCGTCGTTGGAGCGGCCCTCCGCGCCGCGCGCCGCCGTGCCGTCCTTGAGCTTGCGCAGCACGCCCGCGAGCAGGCCGCCGTGCAGCGGCGACCACGGGATGATGCCCACGCCGTACTGCTGCGCCGCCGGGACCACCTCCAGCTCGACGTGCCTCGTCATCAGGTTGTAGATGCACTGCTCGGCGACCAGGCCGAGGAAGTGGCGGCGGCGGGCGGCCTCCTGGGCGGCGGCGATGTGCCAGCCGGCGAAGTTGGACGAGCCGACGTAGAGCACCTTGCCCTGCGCGACCAGCGTCTCCATCGCCTGCCAGATCTCTTCCCACGGCGTCTTACGGTCCACGTGGTGCATCTGGTAGAGGTCGATGTAGTCGGTCTGCAGGCGGCGCAGCGAGGCGTCGGCGGCCTTGACGATGTGCCGGGCGGACAGGCCCTGCTCGTTGGGCCAGTCGCCCATGTTGCCGTACACCTTGGTGGCCAGCACGACCTTGTCGCGGCGGCCGCCGCCCTGCGCGAACCAGTCGCCGATGATGTGCTCGGTGACGCCCTCGCCGAGCTTCCAGCCGTACACGTCGGCGGTGTCGAAGAAGTTGATCCCGTGCTCCAGCGCGCGGTCCATGATCGCGTGACTGTCCGCTGCGGACGTCTGGGGACCGAAGTTCATGGTGCCCAGGCAGAGCCTGCTGACGGTCAGGCCGGTACGGCCCAAAGTGGTGAACTCCATGAGTCCCGACCCTATCCCGCGGATCTCCGGGATAGATGAACAAAGCTCCCGCGGCGCTGTCGCGACAGCACGGCGGGAGCCTCGCTACGTGGCGGCGGTCAGTTCTCGCGGGCCGCGGGTGCGCCGCCGAAGAGGACGTCGTCCCAGCTGGGCAGGCGCTTGCGCGGCTTCTCGGTGTTGCCGGCCGCCGTGGTGTCGGTGGCCTGGCGGCGCGGGCGCAGCACGGCCAGCGACGGCACCGCGGGCACTTCCTTCGGCGCGTCGGCGTCCTCGTCGAAGGCGCTGCCCTGGCCGCCGATGACGGCGCTGGCGGGACGCTGCCGCGGGGTGTCCGAGGGCACGTCGAGGCCGCGGCCGGGGCCGCTGCCCAGGGGCCGGTCCATCGCGGCGACGAGCGCGTCGCGCCCGGCCCGGATCGGGTCGCGGCCGGGACGGCGCGTGGCGTCCGACGGGGTCGGCAGCCCGTGCCCGCTGCGGCTGGGGGCCGGGGTCTGGCCCGCGGTCGGGTCCTGGCCCAGGATCTGGGTCGGCCGCTCGGCGCACAGGTACTGCGCCATGTCGTCGTGCGGCGACACGGACTGCCGGTTGCGGTCCAGCTCCCAGATCGCCTGCGCGGTGGCCTTGCCCGACGGCCAGGTGGCGACCACGCGCCAGGTGCCGTCGTCGCGCCGGTACGCGTCCCAGGAGATCTTCTCGGTGTCGATGCCGTGCTGGGCCAGCCGGCCGTCCACGACGTCGGCGAGGGTCGCGCCCTTGTCGGACGTCTTCAGCCGGGTCCGGCGCGCGTGCTGGGCCAGCATGGCCCGCTCCTGCAGCACCGGGCCGGCGTAGCGCAGCACGCGGTCCACCGGCACGCCCGCGATGCGGGCGACGTCCTCGGCGCTCTCACCGGAGCGGATGCGCGACTGGATGTCGCGTGGGGACAGCACGGTGGCGTGGTCGAACGGCGCCGCGGTGATGGTCATCGTGTGCGGGCCGGAGCCGCGGTCCGGGTGCGTCGCCGAGCTGACGCGGTCGTCGATGGGCAGCGCGAGCAGACGGCCGACCTCGTCCGCGAGGACGAGCGCCTGGCCGTCTTCGGAGAGGGCGACGAACCTTACGGGTCGCATCGCTAGCCTCCGTCCCCTGTGCCGGTCCATACCAGGGCTGCCGGGGGGAGTGCCCGGCCACGGTATGACGTTCCCAAGAGAACACCGTACGCGGTGATGCCACACCCGCGCACCCGCCACGCCGAGTCTGACGACACGCTCACATTCGTGTCGCGTTATACGTCATCCTTTGCGGACCTCCGCGAGGGAGGATTTGAGGCCGGTCCGGAGCCGTTTTCCGGCCGGGCGCTCGATGTAGCGGTGGATGAGCCAGGACGCGCCGAGCATCACCGCGACGATCCCGCCGAGCAGGATCCAGTGCGGCAGGTGGCCGCGCAGCCCGCGGATGAGCGTCTGCCCGACGGCCTGATGGATCAGGTACAGCGGGTAGGTCAGCGCGCCCGCCACCACCAGCCACCGCCCGCCCACGCGGGCGAACGCGCCCAGCGCGATCGCCGTCATCAGCGCGAAGCAGCAGGTCACCAGCGCGGCGACGCTCCACCAGCTCAGGTGGAAGTGCTCCAGCGCGGGATAACCCTGCAGCCGGTAGAGGGCCAGCAGCCAGTTCGCCCCGACCAGGCCCCACAGCAGCAGGTTGCCGCCGAACCGGTGCACCAGGAACAGCGCGGTGCCCGCGACGAAGTACGGCGCGAACTCCGGCACGATCAGGTTGTCCACCCAGCGCAGGTCCCAGGTGGACGAGAACGCGGCGGCCAGCGTCCACAGCGCGCAGAAGTACACCACCCGGCGGTAGGTCACCCCGAGCCACACCACGACCGCGAACAGCAGGTAGAAGCGCAGTTCCGCGCCGAGCGACCAGTACGACCAGTCCTGGTCGGTCACGCCCAGCCCGCTCTGCAGCATGGTCAGGTTGACCAGCGACTCGGCCGGGGGCAGCGGCTCGCGCAGGATCGGCCAGGCGGCGAGCACCGCCGTGGTCAGCACGACACCCACCCAGTACGCCGGGAACAGCCGGACCACCCGGGACACCGCGAACTCGCCGAGGCCGCGACCCCAGCTGCTGAGGCAGATCACGAAGCCGCTGATCAGGAAGAAGAAGTTGACCCCGAGCCAGCCGTAGGAGGCCACCGCCGCCAGCGGCCCGAACAGCGCGCCGGGCTCGGCGCCCCACGGCCCGCGTACCAGGTGATGGGCCACCACCAGCAGGGCCGCGGCCAGGCGCAGCCCGTCGAGGACCAGCAGCCGCGGCTCGCGCGGACCCCGGGGTTCGGGGGCCGGGGTGCCGTCCACCGCCGGGTCCGGCGCGGGCCGGGTCGGGGCGGTGCTCGCGGAGACTCCCGGCGCGGCGGCGCGGACCTCCGGGGCGGCGGGGGCCGCTGCGGGCGGCGCGACCCGCGACTCGGGGGGTGCCGCGACCACCCGCACGGTGCGCGGGTGCGTGCCGTCCGGTGCGCCCGGTGCGGCGGGCCGCGTCCCGGCCGGGGGCTGGGCCGCCCTGGTCCCGGGCCGGGCCGGGACGCCCCGGGCGGCGTGCGACGTGGTCGCGTCGTGCTGCGTGGTCACGGAGGTCCCCCTGCGCTGGTCGGGCGGGCTCGCTCCGTAGCAGTTGCCCAGCCCTGTAGCGGTCTACACGCTTATGGTCCGAAAAACCACGACCCGGCGGGGGTACACAGCAAAAAGCGGCGGGACCCTACGGGCCCCGCCGCATACCGTTCGTCAGCCGATCAGAGCTGCTCGATGACGTAGTCGATGCTCGCGGTCAGCGCCTGCACGTCGGCCGGGTCGATCGCCGGGTAGAGCGCGACGCGCAGCTGGTTGCGGCCGAGCTTGCGGTAGGGCTCGGTGTCGACCACGCCGTTGGCGCGCAGCGTCTTGGCGATCACGGCGGCGTCCACGTCGTCGGTGAAGTCGATCGTGGCGACGACGTTGGAGCGCAGCCCCGGGTCGGTCACGAACGGCGTCGCCACCGGCGACTTCTCCGCCCAGCGGTAGATGATCTCGGCGCTCTCCGCGGTGCGCTGGGTCGCCCAGGACAGGCCGCCCTGCGCGTTCATCCAGTCGGTCTGCTCGGCGGCCAGGAACACCGTGGCCAGCGCCGGGGTGTTCAGGGTCTGCTCCAGGCGCGAGTTCTCGATCGCGGTGACCAGGTCGAGGAAGGCCGGGATGTAGCGGCCGCCGGCCTTGATCTCCTCGGCGCGCGCGATGGCGGCCGGGGACAGGATCGCGATCCACAGGCCGCCGTCCGAGGCGAAGCACTTCTGCGGGGCGAAGTAGTACACGTCGCTCTGGGTCAGGTCGACCGGCAGGCCGCCCGCGGCCGAGGTGGCGTCGTGCAGGATCAGCGCACCCGCGTCGGCGCCCTCGACCCGCGACACCGGCACCGCGACACCCGTCGAGGTCTCGTTCTGCGGGATGCCGTACGCGTCCACGCCCGCCTCGGCGACCAGGAACGCGGCGCTGCCCGGCTCGCCCTTGTGGACCGTCGGCGCACCCAGGAACGGGGCGTCCTTGACGGCCTTGGCGAACTTCGCGCCGAACTCGCCGAAGGTGGCGAACTGCGCGCGGTCCTTGATCAGCGAGAACGCGGCCACCTCCCAGAACGCGGTGGTGCCGCCGTTGCCGATGATCACCTCGTAGCCCTCGGGCAGCCCGAAGAAGTCGGCCAGGCCCTGCCGGAAGCGCGCGACCTGGTTCTTCACCGTCTTCTGCCGGTGCGAGGTGCCGAGGAAGGAGCCGGCGACCGAGCTGAGCGCCTCCACCGCCTGGGGCCGGACCTTGGACGGGCCGCAGCAGAACCGGCCGTCTGCGGGCAGGAGTTCGGCGGGGATGGTGATCGGCGTCTCGGCCATGACATCAGTCCTTCAGGCGTGTCAGTACGTACGAGATTCAGCGGTCCCGGCGACGCTGCCGTATGCCGCATTCTCCCACGTCAACGACCCGCCTCCGGGCACCGTCCCACCCCTTTCCCCGTGACGGTCCTCACGCGCGAAGGAGGGCGCCCGTGAGATCGGGCGCCCTCCTTGACGGCGGTACGGGGTCAGCTGTGGCTGATGGCGTCCCAGCCCTCGACGTCGGAGGGCTTGCGGGTGCCGGGGCCGACGTAGCGGGCCGACGGGCGTACCAGGCGGCCCAGCTTCTTCTGCTCCAGGATGTGCGCGGACCAGCCGGCCACCCGGGCGCAGGTGAACATCGAGGTGAACATGTGCGCCGGGACCTCGGCGAAGTCCAGCACGACCGCGGACCAGAACTCGACGTTGGTCTCCAGCACCCGGTCGGGGCGGCGGGCGCGCAGCTCGGCCAGGGCCGCCTTCTCCAGCGCCTCGGCCACCTCGAAGCGGGCCGCGCCCAGCTCCTTGGCGGTGCGGCGCAGCACGCGGGCGCGCGGGTCCTCGGCGCGGTAGACGCGGTGGCCGAAGCCCATCAGGCGCTCGCCGCGGTCCAGCGCGCCCTTGACGTAGCCCTCGGCGTCGCCGGAGCGCTCCACGGACTCGATCATGTGCAGCACGCGGGACGGCGCGCCGCCGTGCAGCGGGCCGGACAGCGCGCCGATGCCGGAGGAGATGCAGGCCGCGGCGTCGGCGCCGGTGGAGGCCACGACGCGGGCGGTGAACGTGGAGGCGTTCATGCCGTGCTCGGCGGCGGAGATGAAGTACGCGTCGACGGCCTTGACGTGCCGCGGGTCGGGCTCGCCGCGCCAGCGCTTCATGAAGCGCTCGACGATGGTCTGCGCCTTGTCGATCTCCTTCTGCGGCACCGCGGGCAGGCCGAGGCCGCGGGCGGACTGCGCGACGAAGGACAGCGCCGTCACCGACACCCGGGCGAGGTCCTCGCGGGCCTGCTCGTCGGAGATGTCGAGCAGCTGGCCCAGGCCCCAGTACGGCGCGAGCATGGCTACCGCGGACTGCACGTCGACGCGGATGTCGCCGGAGTGCACCGGCACCGGGAACGGCTCCGCGGGAGGCAGGCCGGGGCCGAACTTGCCGTCGGCCAGCAGCGCCCAGACGTTGCCGAAGGAGACCTGACCGATCAGATCCTCGATGTCGACGCCCCGGTAGCGAAGCGAGCCGCCCTCCTTGTCAGGCTCGGCGATCTCGGTCTCGAAGGCGATCACGCCCTCCAGGCCCGGCTTGAAGTCGGACATCTCGTTCTCCCGATCTGTGACCTGAGGCTAGGTTCAGTTCGAGCAACATCTTGCCCCGCGGGTAACGGTTTGGCGACCCGCCCCGCACGCGCCGGGAGCCACATCTTCCCGCGCGGGCGGGGCGCGGGCGGCCGATCCGCGCCCGCGGCGCCGGTGGACCGCAGGATTTCCGCTGCTGACGAACAGTGCGTCAGGATGACTACGTGAGTTGGAGCACACCTTGAGCACCGGGCACCCCGCCACCCCCGATCTGGCCCGGATGCGGCGCGAGTACGACGCCGCCGAGCCGCACCGCCCCGCCGTACGCGAGGAGCCGCTGGTCGAGGAGTACCTCGCCGGGGACTGGCCGACGCAGTTCGGCCGCTGGTTCGCCGAGGCCGTGGCCGCCGGGCTGCCCGAGCCGAACGCGATGATCGTGTCCACGGCCGCGCCGGACGGGCGCCCCAGCTCCCGCACGGTGCTGCTCAAGGGCTACGACGAGCGCGGGTTCGTGTTCTTCACCAACTACGGCTCGCGCAAGGGGCGGGAGGCGCTGGCCAACCCGTACGCGAGCCTGCTCTTCCCGTGGTTTCCGATGGGCCGCCAGGTGGTGGTCTGCGGCCGGATCGCCCCGGTGGACCGGCACGTCAGCGAGGAGTACTTCCACCAGCGCCCGCGCGGCGCGCAGCTCGGCGCGTGGGCCAGCGAGCAGTCCGCGGTGCTGCCCGGCCGCCAGGCGCTGGACGAGGCGTACGCCCGCGCCGAGCAGTCGTTCCCGGCCGACACGGAGGTGCCGCTGCCGGACCACTGGGGCGGGCTGCGGGTGGAGCCGGAGACCGTCGAGTTCTGGCAGGGCAGGCGCAGCCGGCTGCATGATCGCCTCCGTTTCCGCAGGACCGGCGAGCCCGGCGCGGACAGGTGGATCGTGGAGCGCCTCGCACCGTAGAAAAGCATGTAGGGTGCGGGATCGTGACTGATTTTCGCCCGTCCGGCACCCAGTGGACGCTGACGTACGGCGCCCAGACCGCCACCGTCGTCGAGGTCGGTGGCGGCCTGCGTGACTACGCGGTGGACGGGAACGAGATCCTGGACGGCTACGCCGAGGACGAGCTGTGCCCGGCCGGCGCCGGGCAGGTGCTGATGCCCTGGCCCAACCGCATCCGGGACGGGCACTACCGCTTCGGCGGGTCTGCCCACCAGCTGCCGCTGAGCGAGGTGGCGCTGCACAACGCGATCCACGGCCTGGTGCGCTGGCTGCCCTGGCAGGTGGTGGACCGCAGCGACGCGGCCATCACCGTGGAGTGCGGCCTGGAGCCGCAGGTGGGCTACCCGTGGCGGCTGAGCCTGCGGGTCGCGTACACCCTGGGCGAGGACGGCCTGACCGTCACCCACAGCGCGGTGAACCGCTCGGCCGACCCGGCGCCGTTCGGCGTGGGCACCCACCCCTACCTGCGGGTTCCGGGCGCGGCCATCGACGACCTGACGCTGACCGTGCCCGCCCGCACCCGGCTGCTGGTCGACGGCCGCATGCTGCCGATCGGCGCGGCCAAGGTGGCGGGCGGGGAGTTCGACTTCACCGAGCCGCGCCGCCTCGGCGCCCTGGAGCTGGACACCGCCTTCGGCGACCTGGTCCGGGACGAGGCCGGGGGCTCGGCGGTCAGCCTGGTCGCGCCGGACGGCCGCGCGGTGGAGGTCTGGGCCGACGAGAAGTTCCACTGGTGGCAGCTGTTCACCGCGCACACGCTGACCGGCGAGCGGCACCGCCGTGCGATCGCGGTCGAGCCGATGACCTGCCCGCCCGACGCGATGCGCTCCGGCCGCGACCTGATCGAGCTGGCCCCGGGCGAGACCTGGACCGGCACCTGGGGCATCCGGCACCGGCTGGGGGCCTGAGCGTGGAGTTCGCCGACGTCGTGCGGCGGCGCCGGATGGTGCGCAACTACGACCCCGACCGGCCGGTGCCGGCCGAGGTGGTCGAGCGCATCCTGCGGCACGCCACGCACGCGCCGTCGGCGGGCTTCGCCCAGGGCTGGGCGTTCCTCGTGCTGGAGACGCCCGCGGAGCGCGAGCTGTTCTGGACCGCGACGTCCCCGGAGGGCGCGGCCCCGTCGCGCTGGCTGGCCGGGATGCGCAGCGCGCCGCTGCTGGTGGTGCCGCTGTCGCACAAGGCGGCCTACCTGGACCGGTACGCCGAGGCGGACAAGGGCTGGACGGACCGCGACGAGGCGCGCTGGCCGGTGCCGTACTGGCACGTCGACACCGGCATGGCGGCGCTGCTGATGCTGCTCACCGCGGTCGACGAGGGGCTGGGCGCGTGCTTCTTCGGCATCCCGCCGCAGCGGCTGGGCGCGTTCCGGGAGGCGTTCGGCGTGCCGGAGGCGTACACCCCGATCGGGGCGGTGAGCGTGGGCTACCGTGCGCCGGACCACCGCTCCGCCTCGCTGCGGCGCGGCCGCAGGTCACTCGGCGAGGTGGTCCACCGCGGGCGCTGGGCGGGCACCCTGGGAACGGGCGGGGCGTCGGCGGGTGCGCCGGTGCTCGCCACCGACGGTTAGTCTGGGCGCACTCGGTTTCAGAGGGGAGGGCAGAGCGTGATCTTCAAGGCGGTGCGAGACGGGCGGCCGTACCCGGACCACGGGTACACCCTCAAGCAGTGGGCGGACATCCCGCCCCGGCAGGTGTCGCTCAACCAGCTCGTCACGATCAAGCTCGAGATGGCGCTGGACCGGGTCCTGGCGGACGACTCGACCTTCTACGGCGACCTGTTCCCGCACGTCGTGCAGTGGCAGGGCGAGCTGTACCTGGAGGACGGCCTGCACCGCGCCCTGCGCGCCGCGCTGCAGCAGCGCCACCAGATCCACGCCCGCGTCCTAGTGCTGAGTTAGCTTCCGGCTTCACCGGCGTGCTTAGTCGCCGTTAAGGTGGGCCGGTGACGACTCCGGTGCTTCCGCTCGATCTGCTCGACCTGGATTCGCTGCTCACCGACGAGGAGCGGGAGATCCGCGCCGTGGTGCGGCGCCTGGTCGACGACAAGGTACGCCCGCACGTGGCCGGCTGGTACGAGACCGGTCACGCCCCGGTGCGCGAACTCGCCCGGGACTTCGGCGCGCTCGGCCTGCTCGGCATGCACCTGGACGGCTACGGCTGCGCCGGGTCCTCCGCGGTGGCGTACGGGCTGGCCTGCATGGAGCTGGAGGCGGCCGACTCGGGCGTGCGCTCGCTGGTCAGCGTGCAGGGCTCGCTGGCCATGTACGCGATCTGGAAGTACGGCTCCGAGGAGCAGAAGCAGCGGTGGCTGCCCGGCATGGCCAAGGGCGAGCTGATCGGCTGCTTCGGGCTCACCGAACCCGACCACGGCTCCGACCCGGCCGCCATGGCCACGCGCGCGCGCCGTGACGGCGACGGCTGGGTGCTGCACGGCGGCAAGATGTGGATCACGAACGCGCCGGTGGCCGACGTCGCCGTGATCTGGGCGCGCACCGACGACGGCGTACGCGGCTTCGCGGTGCCGACGGACACCCCCGGCGTGAGCGCGCGGGAGATCACCGGAAAGCTGTCGCTGCGGGCCAGCTCGACCGGTGAGCTGACGCTCGACGAGGTGCGGCTGCCCGACTCCGCCCGGCTGCCCGCCGCGGAGGGCCTGCGCGCCCCGCTCAGCTGCCTCACCGAGGCCCGCTACGGCATCGTCTGGGGCGCGCTCGGGGCTGCCCGGGACTGCCTGCACACGGCGCTGGCGTACGCCGCCACCCGGACCCAGTTCGGCAAGCCGATCGCCGGATTCCAGCTGACCCAGGCCAAGGTCGCCGACATGGCGCTGGAGCTGCAGAAGGGCTTCCTGCTGGCGCTGCACCTGGGCCGCACCGCCGACCGCGGCGCGCTGCGCCCGGAGATGGTCAGCGCGGGCAAGCTGAACAACGTGCGCGAGGCGATCGCGATCGCCCGGCAGTGCCGCACCATCCTCGGCGCGAACGGCGTGTCCGGGGAGTATCCGGTGCTCCGCCACGCCAACAACCTGGAGAGCGTGCTGACCTACGAGGGCACCTCGGAGATCCACCAGCTCGTGCTGGGCCAGCGCCTCACCGGCCTCGCCGCCTTCAGCTGAGCCGCCCTGCGAACGGCGAAGCCCCCGCCGAGATGCCGGCGGGGGCTTCGCTGTCGCAGGACGGGGTCAGTGCGCGGAGACCGTGGCCGGCTCGCCGGAGCGCGGGGCCGGGATGCGGGCCTCGGCCTGCGCCTGCAGCGCCTTGATCTGGCGGCCGGCGCCCTTGGTCGAGCGGTACAGCATGTAGATGATCGCCAGCTCGAACAGCAGCACCAGGCCGGTGGAGGCGGCGGTCACCCAGATGAGGGCGTCCACGGTGCCCGCGAGCGCGGCGACGATCGGGCCGACGATGAACACGAACATCTGGTACTCGATACCGCTGACCAGGTGCGGGCGGATGCGGCCGTTGCGCAGCCAGGTGCGGAAGCGCATGAACGAGCTGATCGCCCTGTTCTGCTCGCCGCCGCCCAGCACCAGCATGGAGCGGTCGCCCGCGTTCGCGGCGGCCTCGTCCGGGTTGTCCGGGTCCACCACGGTCACGATGCCCGCGGCCTCCCGGGCCGCCTGCAGCTTCTCCCGGGTCTCCGTGTTCACCCGGTACACCTGCAGCGCGTTCAGGTAGCGGAACATGTCCATGAAGTTGACCGCGAAACCGGCCGCGAGGAACCACAGGTTGTCGGTGAGCGCGTACGCGGCGATGAACAGCGCCAGCGAGCAGGCCAGCACGCGCAGCCGGTCGAACACGTAGTCGAGCCACGAGCCGAACATCGAGCCGGTGCCGTTCAGGCGGGCGATCTTGCCGTCGATGCAGTCCAGGATGAAGCTGATGTGGAAGAGCAGGGCGCCGACGAGCAGGCCCGTCGCGGTCAGCGTGGAGAAGCCGTAGGCGGCGCCGCAGCCGAAGAGGAAGGCCGTGGTCGTGATCTTGTTCGGCGTGATCCACCGGTACGGCGCGATGAGCCGGACCAGGTGCACCGCGACCGGGTCGACCAGCAGAACCGTCCACCAGGCATCCCGTGCCTTGTAGGTGCGGGTCCTGATTTCGGCGACAGAGGGGCGCACGCGTGCTCCATGGGGGGTGTGGCGCAACAGAGGGCTGCTCGCAGGTTACCGCAGCAGCGACGGAACATGAACGGCGATCATCAGCGAGGGTGCTTGAACCGGACATGTTCCCAGTTGTCGGGGTGGGGTAAGACAATGGTCGGCAGGCACGACCGCACCAGGTAGCACGAGGGCAACAGTGAGCACAGTAACGGCCGGTCTTTGGGGAGGACGCCATGGGCGCCGCTGACGAACCAACTCGCAACCTGCCCGAGGTCGGCAAGCCGCAGTACGCGGCGGGCCGGGCCAGGCCCACCGAGCCGCTGCCCCGGCAGCGCCCCGAGGACGACGACGACCTCGACGAGGCGCCCGAGCGCCGCCCGCGCCGCGGCCGCGGGCTGCTGATCCTCGTGCTCGTGCTGGCCGTGCTCGGCGGGGCCGTGGCCAGCCTCAATTTCGCCGGGCTGCTGCCGCAGTGGCGCAACCCGTTCGCGGTCGAGAAGACCGACAACAGCGGGCCGCCCCTGCTCCTGTCGATCAAGGACCTGAGCCGCTACGTGGCCGCCGAGGGCAACTTCGAGGTGATCATCGACCTCAAGGAGGACCGGCGCTTCATCCCCGACTGGCTGATCAACCAGCGCACCCTGTTCGTCGCGTCCGGCAACGTCGAGGCGTACGTCGACTTCAGCTCGCTGGGCGACGGCGCGATCGTCGAATCGCCCGACCGCAAGTCGGTCACCATCACCCTGCCGTCGCCGCAGCTCGCCGAGCCCAAGCTCGACCTGGACCGCAGCTACGTCTACGCGGAGGAGCGCGGCCTGATCAACCGGGTCGGCGACTTCTTCAACGGCGACCCCAACCGGCAGCAGGAGACGCTGCAGGTGGCCGAGCAGAAGCTGGCCGAGGCGGGCGCCAAGAGCACGCTGGTGGACCGCGCCGAGGAGAACACCCGCAAGATGCTGGAGGGCATGCTCCGCTCGCTCGGCTACACCAGCGTGACGGTGGTGTTCACCGGCGACTGAGCGGGCCGGTGGCCGGCGAGATCGCGCCACGGCGCGGGCTAGGCTTGGGCGTCCGCGACGAGGGGGATGTCAGTGATCAGCGTATTCGACCTGTTCAAGATCGGTATCGGGCCGTCGAGCTCGCACACGGTCGGGCCGATGCGCGCAGCGCAGATCTTCGCGTCCGGGCTGAAAGCGGATGGAAAGCTGCACGAGGTCGCCTCGGTGCGCGCCGAGCTGTTCGGCTCGCTGGGCGCCACCGGCCACGGCCACGGCAGCGACAAGGCGGTGCTGCTCGGCCTGTCCGGCGAGGACCCGGAGACGGTCGACACGGCCACCGCCGACGCCCGCTTCACGGCGATCAAGGATGCCGGACGGGTGTGCCTGGTGGGCGTGCACGACGCGGCCTTCGAGCTGACCCTGCACCGCCGCCGCTCGCTGCCGTACCACCCGAACGGGATGACCTTCGCCGCCTTCGACGCGGCGGGCACGACGCTGCGCGAGCGCACCTACTACTCGGTGGGCGGCGGCTTCGTGGTGGACGAGAACGCGGCCGGCGCCGACCGGATCAAGGCCGACGACACCCCGGTGCGCTTCCCGTACCGCACCGGCGCCGAGCTGCTGGCGCTGACCCGGGACACCGGCCTGCGGATCAGTGACATCGTGCTGGCCAACGAGCTGTCCTGGCGCTCGGAGGCCGACGTGCGGGCGGGGCTGCTGCGCATCTGGCAGGTCATGCAGGACTGCGTCGAGGCCGGCTGCTCCAACGAGGGCACCCTGCCGGGCGGCCTGAAGGTGCGCCGCCGGGCCGCCGAGCTGCAGCGCACGCTGTCGAAGGAGCACTTCGCGACCGACCCGCTGCGGGTCATGGACTGGATCACCCTGTTCGCGCTGGCCGTGAACGAGGAGAACGCGGCCGGCGGCCGGGTGGTCACCGCGCCGACCAACGGCGCGGCCGGCATCGTGCCCGCGGTGCTGCACTACTACGCCCGCTTCGTGCCCGGCGCGAACGAGGACGGCGTGGTGCGCTTCCTGCTCACCGCCGCCGCCATCGGCGTGCTGTTCAAGGAGAACGCCTCCATCTCCGGCGCGGAGGTCGGCTGCCAGGGCGAGGTCGGCTCGGCGTGCTCGATGGCGGCTGCCGGCCTGGCCGAGGTGCTGGGCGGCAACCCGGCGCAGGTGGAGAACGCCGCGGAGATCGCGATGGAGCACAACCTGGGGCTGACCTGCGACCCGGTCGGCGGCCTGGTGCAGATCCCGTGCATCGAGCGCAACGCCGTCGCGAGTGTGAAAGCGATCACCGCGGCCCGGATGGCGCTGCGTGGTGACGGTAATCACTTCGTCTCCCTGGACAAGGTGATCAAGACCATGCGGGAGACCGGTGCGGACATGAAGATCAAGTACAAAGAGACCGCGCGGGGCGGTCTCGCCGTAAATGTGATCGAATGTTGAGCCGTTCGGCGGGGTGTCACAGCGCGCGGGGGCGCTGTTAGCCTTGTGCCCGCCACGTCCGGACCACGCAGCCGGGCGTAGGACCCTATGACCCCGTGTGCGCGGCGTCCGTCGACTACCGTGATCGGGAATTGGCTTGTGAGCAGCAGGGAGGCCGGGTTGACCTCGAGTATCGCGGCGGTGTGGAGTCATCGCAGCGTGCTTCGCCTGCTGGTGCAGCGCGACCTGACCGTCAAGTACCAGCAGTCCGTGCTGGGCTACCTGTGGTCGCTGATCGAGCCGCTGACCATGGCGGCGATCTACTACTTCATCTTCGGCGTGCTGTACGGCGGTGGCCGCGACGGCATGAGCGGCACCGACTACATCATGTTCATCCTCTCCGGCATCTTCGCCTGGATGTGGGCGAACAGCGCGATCAGCGAGTCGACCAGCGCCCTCGTGTCGCAGGCCCGCATGATCACCACGATCAAGGTGCCCCGGGAGATCTTCCCGCTCGGCCGGGTCATCGGCCGCTTCGCCGAGTACGTCGCCGGCCTGCCGATCCTGATCCTCGGCGCGGTGATCTTCAAGGCCGACTTCGGCTGGCACACGCTCTACGCGCTGCCGCTGGCCGTCATCGTGCAGGCGATCTTCCTGGTCGGCATCTCGCTGATGCTGTCCGCGCTGAACGTGATGCTGCGCGACGTGGAGCGGTTCATGCGGCTGGCACTGCGGATCCTGTTCTACGCCGCGCCGATCATCTACCCGCTGAGCCAGGTCACCAACTCGGACATGCCGCAGTGGGTCAAGATCGTCTATCAGGCGGACCCGCTGGTGGGCATCTTCCAGCTGCACCACGCCGCCTGGTTCGCCAACGAATGGCCGTCGCCGGCGCTGCTGGCCACCTCGATCGGCGGGAGCCTGCTGGTCTTCCTGTTCGGGTGGCTGATGTTCCGCAAGCTTGAGCCGTCGGTGCTGAAGGAGCTGTGACCGTGTCCGACCCCATCATCAGCGCCCGCGGCCTCGGGGTCCGCTTCAACAAGGGCCGCCGCCGCAACCTGCGGGTGCGCGAGATGCTCTTCTTCGGCAGCAAGCGCGACCCCAACAAGACCGAGGACAGCTTCTGGCCGCTGCGCGACCTGTCCTTCGACATCCGCCCGGGTGAGGCCGTCGGCATCATCGGCAAGAACGGCACCGGCAAGAGCACGCTGCTCAAGATGATCGCGGGCGTGCTCATCCCGGACGAGGGCACCGTCGAGGTGCACGGCAAGGTCGCCCCGCTGCTGGAGCTGTCGGCCGGCTTCTCCGGCGACCTGACCGGCCGCGAGAACGTCATGCTGGTCGGCGCCCTGCACGGGATGAGCCAGAAGACGCTCAAGGCGAAGTTCGACGAGATCGTCGACTTCGCGGGCGAGCAGGTGGCGCGCTCCATCGACTCGCCGGTGCGGCACTACTCCTCCGGCATGAAGGTGCGGCTCGGCTTCGCTGTGATCGCGCAGCTGTCCCACCCCATCCTGCTGGTGGACGAGGTGATGGCCGTCGGCGACGCCGAGTTCCGCAAAAAGTGCTACGGCACGATGGAGAAACTGCTGGCAGAAGGCCGCACGCTCGTCCTCGTGTCGCACAATGAAGGGGACCTCACCCGCTTCTGCACGCGCGGGCTGTACATCAACGGCGGTCGGCTGACCGTCGACGGCACGGTGCAGGAAGCGCTCGACGCCTACAAGGGACTGGTTCGTACGTGACACTGCTGAGCGTGGTCCTGCCCGCCTACCGCGTGCAGGGCTACCTCAGGCAGTGCCTCGATTCCATCCTCGACCAGGGCTTCGACGACGTCGAGGTGATCGCGGTCGACGACCGCTCACCCGATCACTGCGGCGAGATCCTCGACGAGTACGCCGCCCGCGACCCCCGCGTCACCGTGCTGCACCTGCCCGAGAACGTGGGCCTGGGCCACGCCCGCAACGCGGGGCTGGAGCGGGCCACGGGCGAGTACGTCTGGTTCGTGGACAGCGACGACGCGCTCAAGCCGGGCTCGCTGGCGGCGATCGCGGCGCGGCTGCGGGTGGACCAGCCCGACGTGCTGATCGTCGACTTCGAGCGGCTCTGGCCGGTCGGCAAGGGGCGGCGCAGCGGCATGCGGCGCCAGCTCGCCCGCCAGCCCGGACCCGACGGCGTGGACATCACCGCCCGGCCGGTGCTGATCAAGACCATCCACACCGTGTGGAACAAGATCGTCCGCCGCAACCTGCTGGTCAAGCTGGACCTGCGGTTCGGCACCGGCTGGTACGAGGACGTCTCCTGGACGTACCCGCTCATGGCCGCCGCCGAGCGGATCTGCGTGCTGGAACGCAACTGCTACTCGTACCGGCAGCGCCGGGTCGGCGCGATCACCCGCACCCAGGACGCCCGGCACTTCGAGCTGTTCGACCACTGGGAACGGGCCTGGCAGCTCATCGACGGGCTCGGGCCGCGCGCCGACGAGGTCCGTCCGCTGATCTTCGAGCGCATGATCTGGCACTGCATGACCGTGGTCGGCAACGACCACCGGCTGCCCCGGCGGCTGCGCCGGCGCTGCTTCCTGCGCATCGCCGACATGTTCGACCGCTACCTGCCGCCCGGCGGGTACGCCGAGCCGCCCGGCAAGGACGGCCTGCGCTACCGGCTCGTCGCGCGGCGGGCGTGGGCGCCGTACTGGCTGATGCGCTCGCTGACCCGCCTCGGGCGGCGCACGGCGGCGACGGCCCGGACGGTGCGCGCGGCGGTGCCCAAGGTCGCCGGGCGGCTGCGCAAGGGACCTTCCGGCCTGCTCGGGCGCGCCTACTACGAACTCCAGCGGCTGCTCCCGGTCGACGACAAGCTCGCCCTGTACGCGGCGTACTGGTATCGCGGGGTGTCCTGCAACCCGGCCGCCGTCTACCACGAGGCGCGGCGGCTGGCGCCGGACGTGCGCGGGGTGTGGCTGGTCCGGCGGGAGTCGGCGGACCGGATCACCGACGGCACGCCGGTGCTGCACGACGGCTCGCGGGCCGCGTTCCGGGCGCTCGCCCGCGCCCGCTACCTGGTCAACAACGTGAACTTCCCGAACTACGTACGCAAGCGCCGCGGCCAGGTCTACCTGCAGACCCACCACGGCACGCCGATCAAGACGATGGGCCTGGACCAGCAGTACCACCCGGCCGGCGCGGGCATGGACTTCGAGGCGATGCTGCGCCGCTGCGACGCGTGGGACTACAGCGTCAGCGCGAACGCGTTCAGCACCGAGATGTGGGAGCGGTCGTACCCGTGCCGCTTCGAGGCGCTGGAGACCGGCTACCCGCGCAACGACCGGCTGGCCCGCGCCGACGCGGCGGACGCGGCGGCGGCCCGCGCGGCGCTGGGCATCGCCCCGGACCGGGTGGTGGCGCTCTACGTGCCGACGTTCCGGCCGGAGCCCATGACGCTGCCCGCGTTCGACCCCCGGGCGGTGGCCGACGCGCTCGGCCCGCACGGGCTGGTGCTGGTGCGCGGGCACTACCTCACCGACGACCGCTTCCCCGGCGGCGACCAGGTGCGCGACGTGTACGACCACCCGGTGGTCGAGGACCTCTACCTCGCCGCCGACGTGCTGATCAGCGACTACTCCTCGGCGGTGTTCGACTTCGCGGTGCTGGACCGGCCGATCGTGCTCTACACCCCCGACTGGGACGAGTACCGCCGCAACCGGGGCGTGGTGTTCGACGTGGTCGCCCAGCCGCCGGGCCCGGTCGTCCGGGACCTCGGCGAACTGGTGACGCTGCTGCGGGAGGGCCGCCAGGGCGAGGACGCCGAGCTGCGCCGCGCGTTCCGGGAGCGGTTCTGCGCCTGGGAGGACGGGCACGCCGCCGAGCGGGTGGTGCGCCGGGTGTTCCTGGGCGAGCGGGCGAACACCCGGTGAACGTTTCCGAACGTGCCCTCTAGGGGCGTTTGTGCTGGGTAGGGTGTCCGCGTGCTCCGTTACGCGACACCTGAGGATCGTGACGAGGTGTTGCGCTGGCGCAACCACCCCCAGGTCCGCCGGGCCAGCCTGACCACCCACGTGATCGAGCCCGCCGAGCACGCCGCCTGGTGGGACGCGGTCGCCCTGGACCCGCTGCGCCACGTGCTGGTCTTCGAGTGGCGCGGCCGCCCGTCCGGCGTGGTCATGTTCGACGGCCGCCGCTCGGCCGAACGCGGCGTGATCTGGGGCTTCTACCTCGACGTCGACGGCCTCACCGGGCGCGGCGAGCTGCTCCCCGCGTGGCTTGAGCTGGAGCGGGAGGCGGTGGACTTCGCCTTCGACACCCTCGGCGTGGACCGGCTCGGCGGCGAGACGCTGGCCTGGAACACCCCCGTGCTGCAGCTGCACCGCCGGTTCGGGTTCACCGCGACGCGCCGGTACGAGTGCGTGATCGACGGCGAGCCGCAGGAGGTCGTCTGGACGGAGCTGGCCGCCGCCGACCGGCGCGGCCCTCGTGGAACGGAACGGAGTGCGGCGCATGCCCACCATCAAGATCGGTGATCACCTCGTCGGGCCGGAGCACCGCCCCTTCGTCATCGCGGAGATGTCGGGCAACCACAACGGTTCGCTCGACCGCGCCCTGCAGATCGTGGACGCGGTCGCCGCGAGCGGCGCGCAGGCGCTCAAGCTGCAGACGTACACGCCGGACACGATCACCATCGACGTGGACGCGCCCGCGTTCCGCATCTCCGACGAGCACGGCCTGTGGGGCGGAGAGAACCTCTACGCCCTCTTCCAGCGCGCGCACACGCCGTACGAGTGGCACCCGGCGATCTTCGAGCGGGCCCGGCGGCAGGGGCTGACGGTGTTCTCCTCGCCGTTCGACCACACCGCGATCGAGCTGCTGGAGTCGCTGCAGACGCCCGCCTACAAGATCGCCTCTTCGGAGCTGGTGGACCTGCCGCTGATCCGCCTGGCGGCGAGCACCGGAAAACCGATGATCATTTCAACGGGTATGGCCTCCGTCGGCGACATCCACGCCGCCGTCGAGACCGCGCGCGCGGCGGGCAACGACCAGATCGTCCTGCTCGCCTGCACCGCGTCCTACCCGTCGCCGCCGCAGGACAGCAACCTGCGCCGCATCCCGGTGCTGGCGGAGGCGTTCGGGACCCAGGTCGGCCTGTCCGACCACACCATGGGCATCGGCGTGCCGGTGGCCGCGGTGGCGCTGGGCGCGACCGTCATCGAGAAGCACGTGACCCTGGACCGGGCCGACGGCGGCGTCGACTCGGCGTTCTCTCTCGACCCCGGCGAGCTGGCCGCGCTGGTCGCCGAGAGCGAGCGGGCCTGGCAGGCGCTCGGCGGCACCCGGATCGGCCCGACCGACAGCGAGAAGGAGGGGCTGCGCTTCCGCCGCTCCCTCTACGTGGTCGCTGACGTGCAAGCCGGTGACCTGGTCAGCGCCGACAACGTGCGCTCCATCCGCCCCGCCGGCGGCCTGCCCCCCGCCGAGATCGACAACGTCCTGGGCCGCCACTTCACCCGCCCCGCCACCAAGGGCACCCCCCTCACCTGGGACCTGGTGTAGCCCCAGCGCCCGCCACGGCTTCGCCGCCGCGGCCCGCCCCTCGCGCGGCGGCGGGGGATCGTCGGACGGATTCTGGGCTTTTCGCGGCGGGGAGGCCGGGAAAGGCCCAGAATTCTTTGTATCGCGTCTCTCGGGGGCGCCATTCGCCGGTCTCGTTAACCGGTTCTATAAGCGCGCGGCGCGTGCTGTTAACGCGCTGTTCGGCATCGTGGAAACGATCCTCGATCGTCCGTGTTGAACACTGGGGAAACTTCGCATTGCAAGCGTATCCAGGCGCTGGATCTGCGATTATGTTGGCACGGCACCGGATTCTCACCGGCCGCCTGGCACCTTTCTCGTCGGGCGATTTCCATTGACGTGCAAGGAGCGACAAGTGAGTGTGCTGCGGGGTTCGTCCATTCTGATCACCGGTGGCACGGGTTCGTTCGGCAAGGCGTTCCTGCGGTACGCGCTGGAGCACCTGGACCCGAAGCGGCTCGTGGTCATCTCGCGGGACGAGCTGAAGCAGTACGAGGTCCGCCAGATGTTCGGCAACGACGAGCGGCTGCGCTGGTTCATCGGGGACGTGCGCGACCGCGAGCGGCTGACCCGGGCGATGCACAACGTCGACTACGTGGTGCACGCGGCGGCGCTCAAGCAGGTGGACACGGCCGAGTACAACCCGTTCGAGTTCGTGCGCACCAACGTCGGCGGCTCGCAGAACGTCATCGAGGCCGCGATCGACAACGGGGTGCAGAAGGTCGTCGCCCTGTCCACCGACAAGGCGTCCAGCCCGATCAACCTGTACGGCGCGACCAAGCTCGTCGCCGACAAGCTGTTCATCTCGGCCAACCACTACGCCGCCAACCACCCGACCCGCTTCTCGGTGGTGCGCTACGGCAACGTGATGGGCAGCCGCGGCTCGGTGGTGCCGCTGTTCAAGCAGCTCCAGGCCGAGGGCCAGAGCCTGCCGGTGACCGACAAGCGGATGACGCGCTTCTGGATCACGCTGGAGGCGGCGGTGAAGTTCGTCGTCGACTCGTTCGACCTGATGAACGGCGGTGAGCTGTACGTGCCGCGCATCCCCAGCATGCGCATCCTGGACCTGGTCGAGGCGGTCGCGCCCGGCGCGCCGATCCACGAGATCGGCATCCGCCCCGGCGAGAAGCTGCACGAGGAGATGATCGCCCTCGGCGACGCCCACCGGACCCTGCGCCTGGCCGACCGGTACGTGGTGCAGCCGACCATCGCCGAGTGGGGTTACGTGCCGCCGGCCGACGGGGCGACGGTGCCGGAGGACTTCAACTACCGCTCCGACAACAACGACATGTGGCTCGGCGTCGACGAGATGCGCGACCTGCTCGGCGCCGACGCCTGACGGCCGCCCTCGGGCGAGAGGAAGGAACCATGCTTCCCTACGGACGGCAGTCGATCACCGACGCGGACGTGGCCGCGGTCGCCGAGGTGCTGCGCGGTGACTGGCTCACCACCGGCCCGCAGGTCACCGGGTTCGAGGAGGATCTGGCCGGGTGGACCGGCGGGGTGCCCTGCGCGGTGGTCAGCAACGGCACGGCGGCGCTGCACACGGCGTACGCGGCGGCGGGCATCGGCCCCGGCCACGAGGTGGTCACCACACCGATGACCTTCGTGGCGACCGCCTCCACCGCGATCGCGCAGGGCGCCACCGTGGTCTTCGCCGACGTGGAGGAGGACACCGCCAACCTGGACGCGGCCGCGGCCGCCGCCGCGGTGACCTCGCGCACCCGGGTGATCACCGCGGTGGACTACGCCGGGCACCCCGCCGAGTACGACGACCTGCGCAAGGTCGCCGACGACGCGGACGCGCTGCTGATCGCCGACGCGGCGCATGCCATCGGCTCGGTGTACCGGGAGCGCCCGGTCGGCTCGCTGGCCGACCTGACCACGTTCTCGTTCTTCCCGACCAAGAACCTGACCACGGCCGAGGGCGGTGCGGTCGCCGCGGCCGACCCGGCCCGGCTCACCGCCGCGAAGCGGTTCCGCGGCATCGGCATGGTGCGCGAGCGCGACGAGCTGCGCGAGCCCGACGAGGGCGGCTGGCACCAGGAGGTGCACACGTTCGGGCTGAACTACCGGCTGCCCGACGTGCTGTGCGCGCTGGGCCGCAGCCAGCTGCGGCGGCTCGCCGCGTTCAAGGCGCGCCGGGCGGAGCTGACCGCCCGCTACAACGAGGCCCTGGCCGGGGTGCCCGGCCTGCGGGTGCCGGTGCAGCGGGCCTGGGTCGACCCGGCCTGGCACCTCTACCCGGTGCGGGTGCTGGACGGCCGCCGCCGCGAGGTCTACGACGAGCTGCGCGCCGCGGGCATCGGGGTGCAGGTCAACTACATCCCGGTGTACTGGCACCCGGTCTTCGCCGACCTCGGCTACCGCCGGGGCATGTGCCCCAATGCCGAGCGCTTCTACGCCGAGGAGCTGTCGCTCCCGCTGTTCCCGGACCTCACCGACGCCGACCAGGACCGCGTGATCGACGCGCTGGTCACGGCGCTGCGCTAGGCCGATCCGACCCCTCTCCTCAGGACGACTCGTGCATCACGCGAACCACTTCTACGGCCACGCGCAGGTGCTCGCCCGGTACTGCGACCTCGGCGAGCTGGACGCGCCGCCGCGCATGCTCGGCTACCTGCAGCACGGCTGGAACATCGGCGACGGGCTCGCGCCCGGCACGCCGTACGTCGAGGGCGCCCCGATCTTCGTGTGGTCCGAGCAGACGCGCCGCCGGGCGTGGTCGCTGGGCCGCCGCAACGTGACCGTGGTCGGCGCCCCCTGGATCTACCTGCTGGCCCTGGAGCCGGAGGCGCCGGACGCGCCGCCCCGCGAGGGCACCGTCTGGTACCCGTTCCACGGCTGGGAGGGGCAGGAGGTCAAGGGCGACCACCGCCGCCTCATCGCCACCATCAAGGACGTCGAGGAGGGGCCGGTCACCGTCTGCCTGTACTGGGCGGAGTTCCAGACCCGGCGCATCCGCCGCCTCTACGAGCGGGCCGGCTTCCGCGTCATCTGCCACGGCTACCGGGGGCACTGGTGGCGGCAGACCAACCCGGACTTCCTGCTCGGCCAGCTCACCGAGCTGCGTAAGCACAAACGCGTGGCGTCCAACCGGGTCAGCAGCGCGCTGTTCTACGGCCTGGCCGCAGGCTGCGAGTCGGCCGTGTACGGCGACCCGATGGTGCTGCACGCCGAGGACCCGACGTTCGGCGGCGTGGCCCGCATCCGGCGGCAGTGGCCGGAGCTGCACGGCACCCACGTCGACCACGCCGTGGCCCGCGCCATCGCCGACGACGAACTCGGCACGGCCTATCTCACCTCACCCGCGTCCCTGCGCCGCCTGTTCGGCTGGGAGCACCTCCACACCCCCGCAGGAGCAGGCCGATGAGCCCGTCGACCACCACCGTGCCGCAGAACCTCCGCCTGATCGGCGGCGAGATGCTGGTCTGGACCGATGACGAGCCGGCCGCCGACCGGCGCCCCGCGAGCGGCCCGGCGCTGCAGGAGGTGCTGCGCGACCTGGTCCGGCCCGGCGGCCGGGCGCTGGTGGCCGGACCGCACGAGCAGGCGCTGATCGGCCTGCTCGCCGACGCGCCGATGCAGGTCACCTGCCTGGTCCGGGCGTATCCGGACGCCGAGGCGCTGGCCCGGCGGCTGCCCGGGGTGACGGTCCTGTGCGGCAGTGTCGCCAAGCTCGACCCGTCCGACACGTACGACCTGGTCGTCGCGTGCGACGGGCTGGACCGGCTGCCCTCGGTCGAGGGGGCCGCGCTGAGCTGGGCGGAGACCGCGGACCTGGTCGCGGCCGCGGTGCGCCCCGGCGGCACCCTGCTGCTGGCCCAGGAGAACCTGCTCGGCGTGCACCGCCTGGTCCGCATGTCCCCCTGGTACGGCGAGCGCACCGACGCGGACTGGACGCCGCTCGGCGACTACGACGCCACCCGCCCCGCCTCACCCGGCGAGCTGGTGTCGAGCCTGGCCGGGCGTGGCCTGACCGTCGCCGAGCCGATGGCGGGCTTCCCGACCGCGCACGAGCCGTCGGTGCTCGCGCCGCTGGATCGGCTGGCCGATCCGCACCTGGCCGGGTTCGTCCGCATCGCGGTGTCCGCCGCGTACGGCGCCCAGCTCGCCGGCCGCCCGGTGCTCAGCGACCCGCGCGCGCTGGCGGGCAGCGCGCTGCGCGCCGGGTCCGCCGCCGAGTTCGCGCCGGTCTGGCTGGTGGCCGCGACCCGCGCCGGGGCGCTCATCCCGCGCCAGCGCGTGGTCGTCGCCGACGCGGCCACGGTGCCCCACCCGGTGCGCTACGAGGTGGTCCGCGCCGAGCACGGCTGGTCCCGCCACGTCCTCGGCGACACGGCGCTGCGCAGCCGCGACGGGGTGTACCGGGACCCGGCGGCGCTGGCCGGGCCGCTGCCGCGGGGCAGGCTGCTGGAGGAGCAGCTGATCGAGCTGTGCCTGCGCCGTGACCTGCCCGAGCTGGCCCGGGTGCTGACCCGCTACGCCGCCTGGCTGGCCGAGGGCGCGGGCGAGGACGGCACGGTCGGCGGTGTGTCGCTCTGGGCGAGTCCCGGCGACCTGCTGCTGGACGGCGACGGCTTCACCCCGTGGGACCCGACCTGGTCCACCACCGTGCGCGCCCCGCTGGACGTGGCGCTGGCCCGGTCGCTGCGGACGTTCGCGGTACGCCTGATCACCGGCGGCTACTCGCACCCGTGGCCGATGCTGGTCGACGCGGACTCCCTGGTGGTGATCCTCGCGGGCATGGCGGGGCACACCCTGGAGCGGCCCGTGCTGGCCGCCGCCGTCGACCTGGAGGCGCGCCTGCGCGCCGCCGCGCACGGCCTCGACGAGGCCGGCCGCGAGCGGCTGCGCGACCGGCTGGCCGCGGTCACCCCCGGCACCCCGCCGCTCGACCTGGACAGCCACCGGGAGCTGCACGCCGCCAACGACCGGCTGCGCGAGGAGCTGGCCCACGCCGTGTCGCGGGTGGCGTGGGCCGAGGAGCTGCTGGAATCACGGGAGAAGGCGCTCCGGCACGCCGAGGACAAGCTCGACATCCTCAGCGGCTCGTTCAGCTTCCGGCTGGGCAAGCTGCTGATCTACCCGCTGCGCAAGGCCAAGGGCCTGGCCAAGCGGCTGCTGCGGCGCTGAAGGGGGACCTCGCATGCGGATGCTCGGCGTGATCCAGGCCCGGATGGGCTCCACCCGGCTGCCCGGCAAGGTGCTGCGGCCGCTGGCGGGCAGCACCGTGCTGGGCCGGGTGGTCCGCGCCGCCCGGGAGAGCGGCGCGGTCGACGAGCTGGTGGTGGCGACCACGACCGAGGAGGCCGACGACGCGGTCGTGGCCGAGTGCGCGCGGCTGGGCGTGGCCTGGCACCGCGGCCCGGTCGACGACGTGCTGACCCGCTTCCTGGGCGCGCTCGACGCCCACCCGGCCGACGCGGTCATGCGGTTCACCGCGGACTGCCCGCTGCTGGACCCGGACATCGTCGCGCTGGGCGGGCGGGTGTTCCGCGCCGTGCCGGGGCTGGACTACCTGAGCACGTCGCTGGCCCGGATGCTGCCGCGCGGGCTGGACGTCGAGGTGATCCGGGCGGACACGCTGCGCACGCTGGACACACTCGCCACGGAGCACCACCGGGTGCATGTGACGTCGTACGCGTACACCCATCCGGACCGGTTCCGGGTGCTGGGCCTGACCCTGCCGCCGGACCGCACCGGCCTGCGGCTGACCCTGGACACGCCGGAGGACTGGCTGCTGGTCGAGGCGGTGGTGGCGGAGTTCGGCGACAGCAGCGTGCCGCTGGCCAAGCTCGCTGAGTGGCTGTCGGCGCACCCGGAGGTGGTGGCGTACAACGCACATGTGGAGCAGAAGGCGCTGGAGCGGGGATGACGCCGGTCCGCGTCGGGCTGCGCTGCGACGCCGGGGCCACCCGGGGCGTCGGCCACCTGGTGCGCTGCGTCGCGCTGGCCGAGGAGCTGGCGGGCCGGGGCGTGCGGCCGGTGTTCCTCGGCGACACCGGCGGCCTGCCCTGGGCAGAGGAGCAGCTGGCCAGGCGGGGGTTCGCGCGGGTGCCCGGACCGGACACACCGGACGGTGCCGTCGCGGCCGTCAAGGAGCACGGGCTGGCCGCGATGGTGCTCGACTCCTACACCCTCGATCCGGCCTGTGCCGGCGCCCTGCGGGAGCGGGGCGTGCCGGTGCTGGCCGTGGTCGACGGCGACCTGCGCGGCCAGGACGCCGACCTCTACCTTGACCAGAACCTCGACGCCGAGCTGGCCGCGCCCCCGCTGCCGCCGGACGCGGTCCGCCTGGCCGGCCTGCGCTACGTGCTGCTGCGCGACGACGTGCTGCGCCTGCGGCCCAGGGCGCCGGTCCGCCATCCGGGCGCGGCCCGGCCGAAGGTGCTCGCCTTCTTCGGCGGCACGGACGCGTTCAGCGCGGCGCCGCCGCTGTGCCGCTTGGTGCTGGGCACCGGCCTGCCGCTGGAGCTGACCGTGGTGGCGGGCACCCCCGCGCTGCACCGGCAGCTGCTGTCCCTGCCGGTGGGTGCTGATCAGGCGATGCACGTGCTGGCGCCGACGGACCGGCTGCCCACGCTGGTCGCGCAGGCCGATCTCGTGGTGAGCGCGTCGGGCACCTCGACCTGGGAGCTGCTGTGCCTCGGCGCGGCGGCCGCGCTGGTGTGGGTCGTCGACAACCAGGAACTCGGTTATGAACGGGTTGTTGCCCGGGGACTGTCCGCGGGGTTGGGCCATCTGTCCGACCTGACCGATCCGGACGGTTCGCATGCCGTTGCCGCCCGTGACACATTGCGACGGCTTCTGTCTTCCCCGAACGCCCGCGCCGCGGCCTCCGCGCGGGCTCTTGGCGCAGTAGACGGGCTTGGTCGGGCCCGTGTGGCGGATGAGCTGCTCGCTCTCGTCGCCTCCCGCCGCCATCACTCAGCGTGACGATTGTTACGTGATCGAGTAATCCTGTTGTTACGCAGGGAACATGGAACGTTTACCCGATATGACGTGGGGTTATTTTCCGTGAGAGTAGCCACTTTCGGGGCCGGATCGAGGGCTGTGGGAGGAGACGGTGACTACCGTCGCGCTCAAAGACGTCACCAAGGTGTTCCCTGATGGGACGGTGGCGGTGGACAACGTCAGCCTCGATGTGGCTGACGGTGAATTCATGGTTCTCCTGGGACCCTCCGGCTGTGGCAAGTCCACTGTGCTACGGATGATCGCTGGACTGGAGGATCCCACCACTGGTGCGATCATGCTCGACGGCCAGCTGGCCAACCAGCTGCCGCCGCGTGATCGCCGGATTGCGATGGTCTTCCAGGACTTCGCGCTCTACCCCCACATGACCGTGGGCGAGAACATCGGCTTCCCGCTGCGGCTGTCCGGCGTCGAGCCGGAGCCGCGGGCGGAGCGGGTCGCCGACGTGGCCAGCGCCCTGGGCATCGGCGACGTGCTGGGCCGCAAGCCCAGCCAGCTGTCCGGCGGCCAGCGCCAGCGGGTGGCCATGGGCCGCGCCATCGTGCGCCGCCCCGGGCTCTTCCTGATGGACGAGCCGCTGTCCAACCTGGACAGCGGTCTGCGCGCCGAGCTGCGCGCCGAGATCTCCGGCCTGGTCCGCGAGCTGGGCGTCAGCACCGTGTACGTCACGCACGACCAGGCCGAGGCGCTGACCATGGCCGACCGCGTGGCCATCATGCGCAAGGGCGTCCTGCAGGACGTGGGCACCCCGACGCAGGTGTACGGCAAGCCGGCCACCCTCTACGTCGCCGCGTTCCTCGGCAGCCCGCGCATGAACCTGCTGGAGGCGTCGGTCTACGTGCACCTCGACCGCTACGTCCAGCTCAACCTGGGCGAGCAGTCGCTGTACCTCAAGTGGGACGACATCCGCGCCCGCGCCGTGTCGCACTTCCACGGCGAGCGCATCGTCATCGGCGTACGCGCCGAGGCGATCACGCCCGTGGCGCCCGACACCCCGGGCGACGTGCTGCAGGGCCGCATCCGCTACCTGGAGCACCACGGCCACGAGTCGCTGGCCTTCGTCGACATCGGCGCGACCGCCGTCGTCGTCGACGAGATCGGCCGCTCCGCCGCCGAGGCCGAGGAGCATGGCTCCCGGCTGCGCCGCTTCGGCCACGTCATCAACCGGATGAAGGGCCGGAGCAACGGTGGCGCGACCACCGTCGCCGAGCGCCCTGCCCAGCGGGAGAGCGTTCTCTCCGACCCGGGCCGCCACCACCGGCGCGCCGCCGAGCTCGCGGTGCGGCTCGCGCCGTACCCGCAGATCAGCTCCGGGCACCCGCTGTCCATCGCGGTCCGCATGGACGCGCTGCACTTCTTCGACGAGCGGGGCGACCGGATCGACGTCGGGTGGCGTTGATCTGCTTTAGGCCTCCACGGCCATGATCGCCGTCTCGTGTCGAAAAGTGTGGTCCTACCGCACTTCTCGACACGAGGCGGCGATCTTTCTTGGGGCGGTGCAACCTGGTGCGGGTCCGGGAAGTGTGACAGGGCATGACGACCGCGACGGCCGTGTCCGCCGACGACTTCGAAGGCTTCTACCAGGCCTGCTTCGCACCGACCGTGCTGCTGGTGTACTCCTTCACCGCCGACATGGGCGCCGCCCAGGACGTGACCCAGGAGGCGTTCGCGCGAGCCTGGCAGCGCTGGCAGACCGTGTCGGAGTACAACGACCCGCTCGCCTGGGTCCGGCGCGTCGCGATCAACCTGGCCAACTCCCGCTGGCGCCGCATCCGCACCGCCCGCAAGTACCTCGACCGGCAACGCGAGGAGTTCGCCCCCGACGTCAACCCCGACCACGTCATGGTCGTCGCGGCGCTGCGCCGGCTGCCCAAGGGCCAGCGCGAGGCGCTCGTGCTGCACTACCTGGCGGACATGGCCGTCGAGGACGTGGCCGTGCAGCTGCAGGTGCCGTCCGGCACGGTGAAGTCGTGGCTGTCCCGGGGCCGGACCGCGCTCGCGGCCATCCTGGAGATCGAGGCGCCGAAGGTCGCCACCCCGGCCACGCAGCAGATCGTGGCGCGCGGCCAGGCCCGCCGCCGGACGCAGCTCGCCGTCACCACGGCCGCCTGCCTGCTCGCCGCCGCCCTCGTGCTGACCGTGGTCACCTCATGGCGCCCGTTCGCCGCCCCCGACCCGCTCGGGCCCACGCCCAGCCCGTCGCTTCCCGCCGGATGCGCTCCGGGCCAGGTCCCGGCCGACCTCAGGCTGCCCGACTCCGAGTCGGAGGTGACGGTCAACGTATTCAACGGGACCGACGTCGTCGACCTGGCCGCCAACGTCCGTGCGGACCTGACGAACCGCCGATTCGCTGTCAAGACCATCGGCGACATCCGCGGTGCGTACGCCGACGAGGTCGCGGTTCTCCGCTACGGCCCGAAGGCGGTCGGGGACGCCCGGCTGGTGGAGGCATACCTGCTGAACGGGGCTACCACCGAGTTCGATCTGCAGCGGCAGACCGACGACGTGGACATCGTGCTGGGCGGCCAGTTCAAGCAGCTGGCGACGCCGACCGAGATGCGGCAGGCGATGGCGATCCTCGGTGCACCACAACTTCCGCCCGGCACCTGCCGCATGCAGTAGCACCGACCGGTGTGGCTCCGCTCGACAGCGATCGGAGCCACGCTGGGCTTGCCGGTCCAGAGCCGTCGGCCCGGCGGCGCACGGCCGCCGGCCCGGACTAGAGAGCCGCCGCACGCTGCTCGTCAGCGGCCACGCGGAGATCGCGGAAGTCCTGGACGGCCGCGAGTGAGAGCCGGACCAGCCGCGCGAGATCGCCCCGTGCGAGCAGCAGGACGTCGTCGAGGACGTCCGGCGGGATCTCCAGCTGATGAGGGCCGTAGCAGTCGTGCCACGCCATGTCCGTCAGGTGGAGCAGGTCGAGCACGGTCTCCACGTCACGCGCCCGGAACTCCTGCGCGATCCGGGACTTCCGCTCGTCACGGCGTTGCATGCTGCCGATGGCCATGCAGCGCAGTATCCGTCTTCAACGCGGCGGCGGGGGACCGGGCGGGATCGCACGGCTACGCCGACACGGCGCGGAGCATCGTGAGAGTGGTCTGACGTGGTGCCCCCGGCAGGAATCGAACCTGCGACCTGCGGTTTAGGAAACCGTCGCTCTATCCCCTGAGCTACGAGGGCGCGGAGTCAGACTACCTGGCCTCCGCGCGGATTTTCGCACAGGCCTCAGCGGTTCGGGCGCAGCGTCCAGGTGATGGTCATCTCGCCCGTGGTCACGCCCGCGGCGTCGGCGACCGTGACCAGCACGTCGAACTCCGGCCGCTGCCCCGCGTCCAGCTCGGCGACGACGTCGGCGGCCGCCCGGTCGAGCGTCGCGGTCGCGCTGACCACGCCCATCGCGAGCTTCTGGTACGCGATCGTGGCGCGCACCGCGAGCGGCGTGGCCCGGTGCAGCTGGTCGCCGAACGCGGCGAGCACGATCGCGCCGGAGGCCGTCTCGGCCAGCGTGAACATGGCGCCGGCGTGCGGGCCGCCCACGTGGTTGTGCAGCGCGGGATCGTCGGGCAGCTCGACGACGGCGACCGCGCCGTCCGCGTCCGCGGTGACCTTGGTGAAGCGGATGCCGAGCGTACGGGCGAACGGAACGCGGGCGAGCATGCCCTCGGCGACGGCAGCGGTGTCGATCGTCATGGACGTGATGTTACTGACCGGTAACGTCCTCGGGCAAGGTCGGCCCGCCGCCCGGAGCCCGACGGTGTGGTTCGGCGACGGCTCGCCGTGCAAGATCGCGAGTTCGTGTCCAAACCTGGGGCGTGACCGCACTTTCCGACACAAGACGCCGATCATGCGCGCGGGCGGTGCCGGGTGGGGAGCTGTCCGGCGTCAGGGCGTGTGCTCGAAGCCCAGGTCGTGGCCGGTGGGGGCGATCGGCCCACCGTCCCCTGGCACCGCGGGCCGCAGCCGCCGCGTGGTGTCGTCGGAACCGGAACCGGAACCGGAACCGGGAGCGGCCTGCGACGCGCGATGGGCGCCGGATACGCGGACGGCGGCCGCGCGGCGGCTCGCGCGTACGTCGGCCAGTGCGATGACCAGGGAGACCAGCACGAACGCGATGGTCACCCACAGCCCGTGCCGGAACGCCGTGGCGAAGTCGCCGTGGCTGGCCGCGATCGAGTCGAAGAAGACGGCTCCCACCACCGCGATGCCCACCGCGGCCCCGATGCGCTGCCCGGTCTGCAGCACCCCGCCCGCGCTGCCCGCCCCCGCGACGGGCACCTCGGCCAGGGTCAGCGTCTGGTTCGGCGCGATCACAAGCCCGCTGCCGACGCCCGCGATGAGCAGCGGCAGCGCCGTGGCGAACCCGTCGTTGCGCCCCGGCACCAGCTCCACGGCCAATTCCACCCCGACCAGCCCGATCAGCACCAGGACCAGCCCGATCGCGATGAGCCCGCGCCCGACGCGGGTCACGATCGGTCCGCCGAGGCTCGCCGACACCGCCGAGCCCAGCGCGAACGGCAGCGTCGCGATGCCCGCCTGCAGCGCGGTGTAGTGCAGACCCTGCTGGAGGTACAGCGTGAAGATGAAGAAGATCGCGGTGAACCCGGCGAAGTAGGCCAGGCTCAGCAGCGCGCCCAGGCTGTACGACCGCCGCCGGAACAGGCCCAGGTCGACCATCGGGTGCCGCCCGGTGCGCGCGTACTTCCGCTCCCACGCGATGAACCCGGCCAGCACGGCGACCCCGGCCACCAGCAGCAGCCACTTGCTGCGCCCGACCCACGTCTGCTCCTGGATCAGCGGCAGCAGCACCAGCACCACGCCGAGCGCGAGCAGCACCACCCCCACCGGGTCGAAGCTCTCCCGGCGGCGCTGCTCGTCGCAGCTCTTCGGGATGAAGCGGTACGCCAGGAAGATCGCCAGCGCGCCCACCGGGATGTTGACGTAGAAGACCCAGCGCCAGCCCTCGGTGACCCCGGCGGCCTGGATCAGCAGCCCGCCGATGAGCGGCCCGACGGCCGTGGAGATGCCGACCGTCGCGCCGAGCATGCCGAACGCGCGACCGCGCTCGGCGCCCCGGAACAGCTGCTGGATCAGGCCGCTGATCTGCGGGTTGATGATGCCGCCCGCCGCACCCTGGATCACCCTGGCGACGACCAGCCACAGCGCGCCCCGGGCCAGTCCGGCCGCGGCGCTGGCGAGGGTGAACAGGGCGACCCCGGCCACGAACGCGTTGCGCCGGCCGTGCATGTCGCCGAACCGCCCGGCCGGCACGAGCAGCAGTCCGAACGCGAGCGCGTACCCCGAGACGACCCACTGCAGGGCGCTGTCGGAGGCGTGCAGGCCCTCCCGGATGGACGGCAGCGCGACGTTGACGATGCTGACGTCGAGCAGGGCCATGAACCCGCCCACGAGGCACACGGACAGCGCCCGCCAGCGACGCGGATCGGGTGTGTAGCCGTCCCCGCCGCCGCTCGTTCGCACAGGTCAGAGCGTATCCACCGGGTGGGCGGTCGCGTCGGGTTTCGACCACCCCGGCCCGTTACGGCAGCGTCTGGTCGGTGATCCAGGCGAGGTAGGCCGGGTTGCCCGCGAGGATCGGGACGCAGAGGACCTCAGGCGTGTCGTACGGGTGCGCGTCGAGCAGGTGCCGCTCCAGGGCGGCGTACCCGGCGGCGGTGGTCTTCAGCACGATCACCCACTCCTCGGCCTCCTCGACCGCGCCCTGCCAGCGGTAGGTGCTCGTGATCGGCCCGCCGACCTGCGCGCACGCGGCGAGCCTCGCCGTGACCGCGGAACGCGCCAGCTCCTGCGCCGCCGCCCGGCCGTCCACGGTCGTGACCACCTGTACGAACTCGCCCATGCCCGTCACGCTAGTGCGCATCGCGGGGCGGGCTCCACCCGTGGCGGCGGTGGCGTGCGTGTACCCGTCGAGGAGGCGTCGACGCCGCAGTTTCCCCGAAAGTGCAGCCTCTTCGACCGTCGAGGCTGCAGTCTCCCCGAAGCTGCGGCTGCCGCAGGAGCGGCGCGGGTCAGCTGGCCGCGCGGGAGATCTCGACGACGACCTGGCTGTCGGTGACCGAGGTGACCTTGGCGCTGAAGTCGCCTACGTTGACGCCGTCGCCGCGCTGGATGGTGACCTGCTGGCCGCCCACCTTCAGGGTGGCCGACGTGTCGTCGGCGCTGACCAGCTGCACCTCGATGCCGAGGATCGAGATCTTCGCGTTGGTCACGTTTCGCTCGAACGTGATGGTGCAGGTGCTGGTGCTGCAGCTGGCCGTCGCGCCCTCGCCGCTGCACCCCGCCAGCGCGCCGCCGGTGAGCGCCGCCACGAGCGCAGCGGTCGCGGTGAGCCGGGCCATCCTCCGTGCGAACATGTACGCGATCATAGACCGCCGGTGATAGGGATGTGACGATGATCGACCAGGTCGTGAGCGTGTTGCGGGAGACCGCGGAGACGGTGGTCCTGCCGAGGTTCCGCAACCTGGCCGACGGGGAGATCGTCGAGAAGAGCCCGGGTGACCTGGTCACCGTCGCCGACCGCGAGGCCGAGGTGGTGCTGTCGGCGCGGCTCGCGGCGCTGCTGCCGGGCTCGCTGGTGGTGGGCGAGGAGGCGGTCGCGGCGGACCCGTCGGTGCTGGCCCGGATGAGCGACGACGGCCCGGTATGGGTGATCGACCCGATCGACGGCACCGGCAACTTCGCCGCGGGGCGGGAGCCGTTCGGGATGATGGTGGCGCTGATGCGGGGCGGCGTGCCGGTGCTCGCGGTGATCTACGAGCCGGTGCCGGACATGGTGACGGTCGCCGAGTCCGGGTCGGGCTCCTATATAGACGGCGCGCGCATGGTGCTGGACCACACCCCGCTCGGCCCGGACGAGCTGCGCGGCGCGGTGATGACGAAGTACCTGCCGCCGCAGGTGCGGGAGCAGGTGGAGGCGCGCCTGCCGAAGCTGTCGGAGGCGATCCCGGGGCTGCGCTGCGCCGCGCGGGAGTATCCGGAGCTGCTGCGCCAGACCCGGCACTTCGCCATGTTCTGGCGGGCCAAGCCGTGGGACCACGCGCCGGGCACGCTGGTGATCCGCGAGGCGGGCGGGGTGGTCAAGCACTTCGACGGGGCTGATTACGACCCGGTGCATCCGCGCGAGGGGCTCGTCGTCTGTCGTGACGATGCGGTGTTTGGGCTGGTACGGAGCGTGTTGCTGGCGTGAACAACTTTTCAGTCCCGGCGACGCTGCGGTAATCTGCGACGCGGCCGCGCGTCTGCGGGTGCCCCCGACTCCCGTGGCGGCCGCCGCCGCGTGCACCCCGCTCCCTCCTTCGCGGCGTGAGACGGAAGGATCCATCCGTGACCCTGACGGTGCGCCCCCGCCGACGGTTCAGGTCCGTTCCCGCGTTCCTCGTTTCGGCGCTCGCCGCCGCCGTGCTGGTGACGGGCGTGCCGTCCGCCGCGATGGCCGAGCCCAACGAGGTCGGCTCCAGCAAGGTCGCGCAGATGCGCAAGACCCTCGACAGCGCCGCGGCGCAGTACCTGGAGGCCGAGGGCCTGCTGGAGGCGTCCAAGACGCAGCAGCGGGAGCTCAACCAGAAGCTGGCCGCCGCGGAGAACCGCTACGCGCGCTCCCGGGCGAGCATCGTGAAGTACGCCGCGGAGGCGTACAAGAGCGGGCGCCTCGGGGTCGTCGGGGTCATGCTGAACGCGACCTCGCCGGACGAGTTCATGAGCCGGACGGCGGCGCTGGAGCGGATGACCGCCCGCGACGAGGCCCGGATCAGCGAGTTCGTCGCCGCGCGCACAGAGATCGACCAGACCAAGGGCGCGATCGACGCCCAGGTCAAGGAGCAGTCGAAGCAGCTGGCGGAGATGACGAAGCTGCGCAAGGCGACCGAGCGGGCGCTGTCGGCGGTGGGCGGCTACGCCGTCGACGGCTGGGTGGACCCGTACGCGCCGACCGCCGCGGCGGCCAAGCGCAACCGGGACGGCAGCTGGCCGAAGGAGAGCTGCTCGGTCGACGACCCCACGCCGGCGAACGGCTGCATCACCCCGCGTACGAAGCACGCGCTCCTGCAGGCGCAGCGGTGGTACCACTACTACGTCTCCTGCTACCGCCCCGGTGACATGTACGAGCACCCCAAGGGCCGGGCCTGCGACTTCTCCTCGGAGCCGAACGGCTTCAAGAACTTCTCCTCCAGGGGTGAGAACAAGCTCTACGGCGACAAGCTGGCGTCGTTCTTCGTGAAGAACGCGAACCGGCTGGGCGTGATGTACGTGATCTGGTACTGCAAGGTCTGGGTGGCCGGTTCCGGGTGGAAGCACTACTCGGCGGCGGGCGGCAACTGCGGCGACTCACCGGCCGGCGACCACACCAACCACGTGCACGTGTCCATCCTCTAGCTGTTCACGACATCACTTCGGCGGCTGTTGTGGGTCCGGCCCACATGGCTGCGTGTGAGGTGTCTCTCTAGCGTGGTCCGCGACCACGAGGTTGACCCACTCCGGCAACGCTGCGGAAACGAACCTCGCGGCATCGGCAGGACCACTCAATGAGGAGATGCAGTGAGCGAGCGCAGCAGACTGCACATTTTTGCGCAGAATGTCGGATTGTCCCGGCGGGTACTCGTCGCGTCCACGGTCGCCGCCGCCCTGCTGGCCGCGGCCGGTTGCAGCAGCCCGCAGGAGGCGGCGCAGGGCGGGGAGGACGCGCCGGTCAAGGTCGGCCTGGTCTACTCCCAGTCCGGCGCCCTGGCCAGCTACGGCAAGCAGTACATCGACGGCTTCAAGGCCGGGCTGGCGCAGGCCACCAACGGCACCAACAAGGTCAACGGGCGCACGATCGAGCTGCTGGAGGCCGACGACGCCGGTGACCCGGCCAAGGCGGTCACCGCGGCGAAGGACATGCTCGGCAAGGGCGTCAAGATCCTGGCCGGCTCGGCGTCCTCCGGGGTCGCGCTGCAGGTCGCGCCGATCGCCGCGCAGAACAAGACGCTGTTCATCTCCGGCCCCGCCGCCACCGACGGCGTCACCGGCGTGAACCGCTACACGTTCCGCTCGGGCCGCCAGTCGTACCAGGACGTGCTCGCCGCGAAGTCGTTCATCGGCGACGCGGCCGGCAAGAAGGTCGTGGTGTTCGCGCAGGACAGCGCGTTCGGCAAGGCCAACGAGGCCGCGGTCACCGCCGTCATCGGCGGCGCGGGCGCCAAGGTCTCCTCGATCCTGGTGCCGGCCAGCGCGACCGACTTCACCCCGTTCGCCGACCAGGTCAACACGGCCAAGCCGGACCTGCTCTTCGTGGCCTGGGCGGGCACCACCGCCACCGCCATGTGGGGCGCGCTGGACCAGCAGGGCGTGCTCACCAGCACCACCGTGGTGACCGGCCTGGACCAGAAGGCGTCGTACCCGGTGTTCGGCGCGGCGGGCGAGAAGATCTCGTTCCTGTCGCACTACTTCGACGGCGCGACCAGCAACGAGGCCGCCAAGGCGGCGTCGGCGAAGATCACCGGCGGGCTGGACCTGTTCTCGCCGGACGGCTTCAACGCCGCGCAGATGGTGGTGCGGGCGATCGCCGAGGGCGGCGACGACGTGGAGAAGATGATCACCGCGCTGGAGGGCTGGAGCTTCGACGGGGTCAAGGGCAAGATGACCATCCGCAAGGACGACCACGCCATGCTCCAGCCGATGTTCCAGGTCAAGCTCGTGGGCTCCGGCGCCGCGGCCAAGCCGCAGCTGGTCAAGGAGCTGGCCCCGGAAGAGGTCACCCCGCCCGCCGTGGCGATGAAGAGCTGACCTGTGGACCACCCCTCCCCGGGTCTCGCCGAGGCTGTGTCCCTGCCCGAACAGCGGCAGGGGCACGGCCTCGGCCCCGCTGAGACCCAAGATGAAGCGGTACTGGCGACCGAGGGCCTGACCTGGCGCATCGGTGAGGTCGCCATCGTCGACGGCGTGAGCCTGCGGCTGCGGGCCGGGGAGTTCCTCGGCGTGATCGGCCCCAACGGCGCGGGCAAGACCTCGCTGTTCAACCTGATCTCGGGCCTGCGTGCGGTGACCGCCGGCCGGGTGCTGCTGCACGGCGCGGACATCACCGCGCTGCCGCCGCACCGCCGCGCCCGCCGCGGCCTCGGCCGCACCTTCCAGTCCTCGTCGGTGTTCGGCGGCCTGTCCGTACGCGAGAACGTCCGGCTGGCCGTGCAGGCGCAGCGTGGTGGCTCGATGGCCCTGTGGCGGCGCGCCTCGGCATACCGCGAGGTCGCCGAGCGGGCCGACGAGTGCCTGGCCACGGTAGGGCTGGCCGGTCGCGGCGAGGTGCTCGCGGGCACCCTGGCGCACGGCGAGAAGCGCAAGCTGGAGATCGCGCTGCTGCTCGCGGGCGAGCCGTCGGTGCTGCTGCTCGACGAGCCCATGGCCGGCGTGTCCGCGGAGGACGTGCCGGAGCTGGTCGAGGTGATCCGGGGCCTGACCGCCCACAGCGACCGCAGCGTGCTCATGGTGGAGCACCACATGGACGTGATCCTCGGGCTGGCCGACCGCCTCGCGGTGATGCACCACGGCGCGCTGCTGGCCTGCGACACCCCGGACGCGGTGATGGCCGACGCCACCGTGCAGGAGGCATACCTGGGGGAGGGCCTGTGAGCGCGCTCCTGGAAGTGAACGATCTCTCTGTCCGCATCGCGGGCCTGCACATCCTGCAGGGCGTGTCCTTCTCGGTGGCGCCGTCCGGGGTGACCGTGCTGCTCGGGCGCAACGGCGTGGGCAAGTCGACCACGCTGCGCGCGATCCTCGGGCTGACCCCGCGCAACGGCGCGGCCACCGGCTCGGTGCGGCTGGGTGGCGAGGAGATCCTCGGCCGCCCCACGCACGGCCTGGTCAAGGCGGGTCTGGGCTTCGTGCCGGAGGACCGGTGTGTGTTCGCCGGGCTCACCGTCGCGGAGAACCTTCGGCTGGCCGAGCGCACCTCGACCCCGGACTACGACCTGGTGTTCAAGCTGTTCCCGGAGCTGTCCAAGCGCTCCCGGCAGCGGGCCGGGTCGCTGTCCGGCGGCCAGCAGCAGATGCTGTCGCTGGGCCGGGTGCTGCTCAACGACAACCGCCTGCTGCTCATCGACGAGCCGACCAAGGGCCTGGCGCCCAAGGTCGTCACCGAGGTGGCCGAGGCACTGGAGCGGGCCGCGTCGGCCGTGCCGGTGCTGCTGGTCGAGCAGAACCTGGCGGTGGTACGCAGGCTCGCCGGTGACGCCGTGGTGATCGCCGCGGGCCAGGTGGCCTGGACCGGCCGGGGCGGCGAGCTGCTGGCCGACCCGGAGCTGACCAGATCGCTGCTGTCCGTCAACGCCGCCGGGGGGCACTGATGTCGACCGTCATCCTGATGACCGTCACCGGCCTCGGCCTGGCGGCGCTGTACTTCCTCGTCGCCTCGGGCCTGTCGCTCGTGTTCGGCCTGGCCGACGTGCTCAACTTCGCGCACGGGCTGTTCCTGTCCGTCGGCGCGTACGCCACCTGGTGGGCGGCGGGCAACCTGCCCGGCGCGGGCGCCGAGGGCTGGGGCTTCGTGCTCGCGGTCGCGTTCGGCGTGCTCGCGGGCACGGTCGTGGCGTCCCTCGTCGAGCTGGTCATGATCAGGCCGCTCTACTCGCGCACCATCGAGCAGGTGCTGGTCACGGTCGGACTGTCGCTGGCCGGGGTGGCCGCGCTGCAGGCCGGGTTCGGCGCGGACCCGCGCCCGTTCCCGCGCCCGGCGTGGACGCAGCAGGTGGTGACCATCGCGGGTGCCCGGGTGCCCATGGACCGGCTGCTGCTCATCGTCGCGGCGCTGGTGGTGCTCGGCGCGCTGCTGGCCTTCCTGCGCTGGACCCGGTACGGCCTGATCATCCGGGCGGGCGTGGAGAACCGGGAGATGGTCACCGCGCTCGGCATCGACGTGCGCAAGGCGTTCACGCTGGTCTTCGCGATCGGCGGGGCCGCCGCGGCGCTGGCCGGCGCGCTGGCCGGGGTCTACTCCGGCAGCGTCTCGCCGACCAGCGGCTCCTCCCTGCTGATCTTCGCGTTCATCGTGGTGGTGATCGGCGGCATGGGCTCGGTGCTGGGCTCGGCGGCCGCCGCCGTCGCGGTGGGCCTGCTCCAGCAGTTCGTCAACTACTACGGCGGCTCGGGCGCCGGAGACGTCTGCGTGGTCGCCCTGCTGGCCCTCGTGCTGCTGTGGCGTCCCGCGGGCCTGGCCGGGAAGGCGGCGGCATGAGCTACCTGAAGAGGTTCTGGCCGGTGGGCGCGTTCGTCGCGCTGGCGCTGCTGCCGTACAGCGGGATCACGATCCCCGGGCTGTTCGACGGGCCGCTCAACTCGCCCGGCGCGCTGCAGGTGCTGGCGCTGTGCCTGGTCTTCGGCGGCCTGGCCGCCGGGTACGACCTGCTGTTCGGGCGGACCGGCCTGCTGTCGTTCGGCCACGCGCTCTACTTCGCGCTCGGCGTGTACGGCACGGACATCCTGATCACCAAGTTCGGCTACCCGCTGCCGCTGGCCGCGCTGCTGGCGGTGCTGTTCGCGACCACGGTCGCGGTGGCGCTGGGCGCGGTGGCGCTGCGCGTGCACGGCATCGCCTTCTCCATGGTCACGCTGGCCTTCGCCCAGGTCGGCGCGATCCTGGTGGCGCGCGACCCGAACGGGCTGACCGGCGGCGAGGAGGGCCTGGCGCTGGACGCGTCCCGGCTGCCCGCGGCGCTGGTCGGGGTGGTGAACACGGTCAACCTGTACTGGCTGGCGCTGGCCTACCTGGGCCTGGTGCTGACGGTGCTGCACCGGGTGGCGCAGTCGCCGACCGGGCGGGTCTTCGCGGGCCTGCGCGACGACGAGCGGCGGGTCGGGGTGCTCGGGCTGGACCCGTACCGCTTCAAGCTGGTCGCCTTCACCCTGTCGGGCGCCCTGGCCGCGCTCGGCGGCGTGGTCTACCTGCTGCTCACGGCGGGCGCGTCACCGCACGTGGCGTCGTCGGACCTGACCCTGACGCTGCTGGTGATGGTCGTGCTCGGCGGTCCGGGCACCCGGTTCGGCCCGGTGCTGGGCGGGGTGCTGTTCACCTACCTGGACCACCGGCTGACCGACGTCGGCGCGTCCGGCGCGGTCGACGCGCTGCCCGGCGTGCTGGCCGGTCCGCTGTCCCAGCCGCTGTTCGTACTGGGCACGATCTTCATCCTGGCCGTCTACTTCTTCCCCGGCGGCCTGGCCGGCCTGCGCACCCGCCTCACCGCGCTGCGCCGCACCGTCACCCCACCACCCCGCCCCTGACCGCCCGCCCACCCGGCGCGACTCTTCCGGCGCACCGCCTTTGCTCTGCACACGAATACGCGACCGTTGCGTATCTGTGTGCAGAGCAAAGCAGCGCGGCGGCGAAGTCACGCTGGTGGGGCGACGACGCGGCCGAAACTGTGGATGGGGAGGCTGTCGATCGGGTCGACGCGGACGCGTTCGCCGAACTGAGGGGCGTGCACCATCCGGTTGCCGCCCAGGTAGATGCCGACGTGGTGCAGGTCGCGGTAGAAGAAGATCAGGTCGCCGGGGACGAGCTGGCCGCGGCTGATGCCGCGGGAGCGCTGCTGCTGGCGGCCGGACTGGTGCGGCAGGTCGATGCCGATCCGGCGGAACGCCGCGGCGACCAGGCCGGAGCAGTCGAAGCCACCGGGGCCCTCCCCGCCCCATTTGTAGTCCTTGCCGACCTGGTCCATGGCGAAGCGCACGACCTTCTCGCTCGCACCCTTCACCCGGGGCACCGCGACCTGCTGCCGGTCGGCGGAGCGGGTCGCCCGCCCCGTGGGCCCGTACGCCTTGGCCCGCAGCGCCTTGAGCTCCTCGATCTTGGCTTCGATGCCGGCCCGCTCCTGGCCGAGCTGCTTCTGCTGGCCGCGGCCCTGGGCCAGCAGCGCGTCGAGCGTGCGCCGCGCGGTGGCGTAGCGCTCGGAGGTGAGCGCGAGCGCGTCGATCTCACGCTGCTGGTGCTGCGTGAACGACTTCATCAGCAGCAGCCGCTCGACCACGTCGCGGGTGGTGCCCGCGTCGAGCAGCAGGCTCAGCGACATGGTCCGGCTGGAGCGGTAGCCGGCGGCGGCGAGCCGGCCGACCGCGTCGCGGCGCTGCGCGATCTGCTCCTTGAGCGGCTCGATCTGGCGCTGCAGCACCCCGGTCTGCGCGGCCGTGGTCTTCAGGTCCTCGCGCAGGTCGTGATACTTCTCCACGACGACTTCGAGCTGGTCGGACTTGGTGCGGATCTGTCGGTCGAGCTCGGCGCTCGACGGTTCGGCGTGCGCGGCACCGGTCATCAGGACGGTGGACGCGAGGAGCGTCGCGCCGGCCCATAACACCAGGCGCCGCGTGGCGGAGTTCGACACGTGGGTAATAACGACAAAGGTGCATGATCGGTGCAGAGCGCAGACCGGGAGGTCACGCGGACGGCCCGCACGGGGCTCCGCGTCGGTTACAGTCACGCCGACGGCAAGCAGGGCAGGGACCGGGCGAGCGCTCGCCCGGTCGGGTCGTAGGGAGACCGCGATGTCCGTACGGACGACATACCAGATCACCGGCATGACCTGCGGGCACTGCGTGAACGCGGTGACCGCCGAGCTGACCGCGCTGCCCGGCGTGCACGACGTCCAGGTGGATCTGGCCGCGGGGCGCGCCGTGGTGACCAGCGACGCCGTCCTGCCGATCGACGAGGTCCGCAACGCCGTCGACGAGGCCGGCTACGAGCTGGCGGGCGTCGATGCCTGAGCAGTCCACGCAGCCGGAGGCCCGGGTCCCGGGGCAGGCCGCGCCCGCCGCGGAGACCGCGCCGGAGCAGGAGTCGCTGGTACGGGCCCAGCAGCGGGCGCGGCCCGCTGGTGACCCGGCCGGCAACCGGATCGGGGTGCTCGTCGGAGGGCTGATCCTGGCGCTGGTCGTCGGCTTCACCCTGGGCAAGCTGCTCGGCCCGGCGGAGAGCCCGACGGCCGGGGCGACCACCGGCGCGCCCGCCGCCGCGCCGGATCCGAGCGCGGGCGGCGCGCACGTGCACAGCCCGCTGGCCAGCGCCGGTTCCGAGGTGGGCGGCCTGTCCGTGAGCAGCGGCGGCTACACCATGGTCCCGGCGGCGGCGGTCTTCGCCGCGCCCGGCCCGCAGGACCTGAAGTTCACCGTCAACGGCGCCGACGGCAAGCCGGTGACCACGTTCGCGATCATGCACGAGAAGCCGCTGCACCTGATCGTGGTGCGCCGGGACATGACCGGCTACCAGCACCTGCACCCCACCATGGCGCCCGACGGCACCTGGTCCGTGCGGGCGGACCTGGCCACCCCGGGCGTGTGGCGGGCGTACGCCGACTTCACCGCGATCAACGCGGCCGGCACGCAGACCGCGCTGGCGCTGGGCACCGACCTCACCGTGGCCGGCGACCACCGGCCGGTGCCGCTGCCCGCCGTGGCGCGCCAGGCGGCCGTGGACGGGCAGACCGTCGTCTTCGAGGGCACGCCCGTCATCGGCGCCAGCCAGCCGCTGCTGTTCACCGTGAAGCAGGGCGGCCAGACCGTCACCGGCCTGGAGCCATACCTGGGCTCCTTCGGGCACCTGGTGGTGCTGCGCGAGCTGGACCTCGGCTACGTGCACGTGCACCCGGAGCCCGCGCTGGTCAACGGCGGGGTCAAGTTCTGGATGTCCGCGCCGAGCCCGGGGCGCTACCGCATGTTCTTCGACTACTCGGTGGGCGGCAAGGTGCGCACCGCGCAGTTCACGGTCGAGGTGAAGTGACCTCGCTGTGACGTATTCGGGGCACCGGGCGGTTTCGACCGCTCGTCACGCTCGGTGCCCGCTGGATCCGTAAACGAAGCTGCCTTTTCACGCAACAGACCGCCGCTGTGGATCCCGAAGACGCAACAGACCAGCGTAAGGACGCAATCCTTCTCGCTACTGCGGCGCGGTTCGGGTGCGTAACCTTGCTGATCGTGACAGAGCGTGACCTGACCCCCACCGCCCGGCGGCCCCGTCCGCGCACCTACCTGATGTGCGCCCCGGAGCACTTCGTCGTCGAGTACGCGATCAACCCGTGGATGGACACCACCGCGCCGGTGGACACCGCCCTGGCCGTCAAGCAGTGGGACGCACTGCGCCAGACCATGGTCGACCTCGGCCACACCGTGCACGTGCTGACCCCGCAGGCGGGCCTGCCGGACATGGTGTTCTCGGCCAACGGCGCGTTCGTGGTCGACGGCGTGGCGTACGGCGCGAAGTTCCGCTACCCGCAGCGGGCCGACGAGGCCGCCGCGCACCGGGCCTTCTACGAGGCCGGCAGCGCCTACCGGTTCGTCGCGCCGACGCAGATCAACGAGGGCGAGGGCGACTTCGCGTACGTGCCGAACGCGCACGGCGGCCTCGCGCTGGCCGGGTACGGCTTCCGTACCGAGCCGGCCGCGCACGCCGAGGCCGAGGAGGCCCTGGGCCGCCCGGTGGTGTCGCTGAAGCTGACCGACCCGCGCTTCTACCACCTCGACGTGGCGCTGACCGTGCTCGACGACGAGAACATCGCCTACTACCCGGGCGCGTTCTCCGAGGCCTCGCAGAAGATCATCGCGCAGCTGTTCCCGGACGCGGTCGTCGCCGACGAGGCCGACGCGCTCGCGTTCGCGCTGAACCTGGTCTCCGACGGCCGCAACGTCGTGATCAACACCGAGTCGGCGGCGTTCGCCGAGAAGCTCACCGCCGCCGGGTACACCCCGGTCATGGTCGACCTCGCCGAGCTGAAGAAGGGCGGCGGCAGCGTCAAGTGCTGCATCGCCGAACTCCGCGACTGAACTCCTGCTCAGGAGCGAAGCTCCCGCCGCGCCGCCGAGGCGTGACGGGAGCTTCGCTCATGCAGGGGGTCGTCAGGCGGGTGGGGTGAAGGCGGTCGTGCGGGTCATGCCGGCGGCGCGGCCCTTGGCGGAGATGACCAGGGCCATCTTGCGCGACGCCTCGTCGATCATCTCGTCGCCGAGCATTACCGCGCCGAGGCGGCCGCCCTGCTCGGAGGTGTAGTAGTCGTACGCGTCGAGGATCAGCTCGGCGTGGTCGTAGTCGGACTGCGCGGGCGAGTAGACCTCGTTGGCGGCGTCGATCTGGCCGGGGTGCAGCACCCACTTGCCGTCGAAGCCCAGCGCGGCGGAGCGCCTGGCCACCTCGGTGAACCCGTCCACGTCCTTGATCTGCAGGTACGGCCCGTCGATGGCCTGCTTGTCGTGCATGCGGGCGGCCATCAGGATGCGCATCAGGATGTAGTGGTACGGGTCGCCCGGGTAGCTCGGGATGAGCGCGCCGACGACCAGCGACTTCATGTTGATCGAGGCCATGAAGTCGGCGGGGCCGAAGATGATGGTCTCCACGCGGGGCGAGGCGGCCGCGATGGCGTCCACGTTGACCAGCCCGGCCGCGTTCTCGATCTGGGCCTCGATGCCGATGCCGCCGACCGGCAGGCCGAGCGACTTCTCCAGCTGGGTGAGCGTCAGGTCGAGCCATTCCACGTGCGCGGCGCTCTGCACCTTGGGCAGCATGATGCAGTCCAGGCTGGCGCCCGCGCCCTCGACGATCTCGATGACGTCCCGGTAGGTCCACGGCGTGGTCAGGTCGTTCACCCGGACGACCCGCGTCTTGCCCGCCCACTCGCCCTCGTTCAGCGCGGCGACGATGTTCTTGCGGGCCTCGGGCTTGGCCAGCGGGGCGACCGCGTCCTCCAGGTCCAGGAAGACCTGGTCGGCGGGCAGGCCCTGGGCCTTGCCGAGCATCTTGACGCTGGAACCCGGCACCGCCAGGCACGACCTGCGGGAACGACCGAGTGCGGCCATCGATACTCCTTAGGGAGCGTTCAGTAGTTGACGCCACGGTAACCTTCCTCCGGTCGAGAGGAGAACGGGACTGTGGAAGATCTCACGCGGCACGCGGTGATCACCGGCGCCACGTCCGGCATCGGGCAGGCCGCGGCCGTCGCACTGGCGCGACAGGGCTGGCAGGTCACCGTGGTGGGGCGCGACCCCGGCCGGCTGGACGCGACGCTCGGCGTGGTCCGCCAGGCGGCGGCCGGGCCCGCCCCGGCCGGGCTGCTGGCCGACTTCGCGGACCTCTCGCAGGTGCGGGAACTGGCCGCCAAGCTCTCCGGGCAGCGCGTCGACGTGCTGGCCAACAACGCCGGGCTGGTCGTCGGCAAGCGGGTCACCACCGTGGACGGTCACGAGCTGACCATCCAGACCAACCACCTGGCGCCGTTCCTGCTGACCACGCTGCTGCGCGAGCAGCTCGCCCCGGGCGCGCGGATCGTGAACACGGCGTCCATGGCGCACACCTGGGGCGCGGTCGATCCGGCCGATCTGGACCGCACCCGTGGCCGCTACAGCAGCTGGCTGGCGTACGGCGCGTCCAAGCGCGCCAACATCATGTTCGCCGCCGAGGCGGCGCGACGCTGGCCCGAGCTGCTCAGCTTCTCGTTCCATCCGGGTGTGGTGCGCACGCGCTTCGGCACGCCGATCGCGCGGCTCTTCTACAAGATCGGGCCGGGCCTGGCCACTCCCGAGCAGGGCGCCGACCAGCTCGTCTGGCTCGCCACGGCGGACCCGGCGCAGCTGCAGAACGGTGCGTACTACGTACTGCGCAAGGTGACCGCGCCACACCGGCAGGCCCGCGACGCGCAGCAGGCCGCCGCTCTCTGGGAGGCGAGCGAGGCCGCCGTCCGCTGAGGGCGCTCAAACACGATCAGGGCTCCCGCCGTGCGCCGGCGGCACGGCGGGAGCCCTGATCGTGAGCTGGGGTCAGTACGAGCTGGACGAGCCGACCGCCCCGAGGATGCCCAGCATGGGCAGCACGAAGGCGCAGAGGCAGCCGACCACGCCGAGGCCGGTGATGATCCAGCCGACGATGATGGCGGCCTTGGCCAGGCCCTCACCGTCCTCGCCGGACTGGCGGATCTGCTTCATCGCCGAGTGGCCCAGGATCGCGCCGATCGGGGCGGTGATCCAGGTCAGCAGCCCGACCAGCGACAGGATGAGCGCCACCAGCGCCATGCTGTTCTGCGGGCGGGCGGCCGGGTAGTACGGCTGCTGCGCGTAGGGCTGGGCGTAGGGCTGCTGCCCGGCGGGCGGCGTGGCCGACTTGTACGCCTCACCGTAGGGCGGCGTGGGCGGCGCGACCGGCGAGCCGGGCGGCGCGACCGGCGAGCCGGGCACGACGGGGGACCCGTACGCGGGCGGCTGCGCGTAGGGGTTGGCCGCCGGCGGCGGCGCGTACGGGTCCGGCTGGGCCGCGTACGGGTCCTGGCCGGAAGGTGGCGGGTAGGACATGAAGGCTCTCCCTGGTCTGCCAGTCGCTGCTGTTAGCTGTTCTGGATCTCGTTCCAGAAGTTCGGGTCGTTGATGGCGCCGATCACCAGGAGCACCACCATGATCGCGGTCAGCGCCACCGCGGCCCAGCCCGTGGCGATGCCGGCGATGGCCATGCCCCGGCCCTGCTGACCCCGCTCCTTGATCTGCTTCAGGCTGATGTGGCCCAGGATCGCACCGATCAGGCCGGGCAGCGCGCCCATTCCGTAGCAGCAGCAGGTGGCCACGCCGACGATCCCCAGGACGAGGGACGCGATCGCCATGCCGTTGGTGACGCCGCCCGGGGCGGCGGCGGGCTGGTAGGCGGCGTACGGCGTGGCGTACGGCGAGCCGCTGGTCGGCGGGGTGCTGTACGGGTTGGCGCTCACGGGCGGCGGGGCGTACGGGTCCGGCGCCATCGGCGGCTGCGCGTACGGATCGGGCTGTGGCGCGAAGGGGTCATGCCCGGCCGGCGGCGGGTAGGTCATGGGGGTGCGGTCTCCTCGTCGAAGGGTTCAGCGCACGGTAGCGAACCCGGTGAACCTTTTCACAGTGACGGTGCTGTCAAGCGGCTTGGATGGGACGGGGCCCCGGCTCATACTCAGCAAAACTGAAGCTTCGTTCAGTGCCCTGGAGGCTTACTCATGGCTCGTCTCGCCCGTACGCCCGGCTTGTCCGATGTGCAGACCGCCATCCTGGAGACGGTGCGCGAGTTCGCGGACAAGGAGATCATCCCGCGCGCGCAGCGGCTGGAGCACGACGACGAGTACCCCGAGGTGATCCTCGCCGGGATGAAGGAGATGGGCCTGTTCGGCCTGACCATCCCCGAGGAGTACGGCGGCCTCGGCGAGTCGCTGCTGACCTACGCGCTGGTCGTCGAGGAGCTGTCCCGCGGCTGGATGTCGGTGTCCGGCATCGTCAACACCCACTTCATCGTGGCGTACCTGGTCTCCCAGCACGGCTCGGCCGAGCAGAAGCAGCGGCTGCTGCCGAAGATGGCCACCGGCGACGTGCGCGGCGCGTTCAGCATGTCCGAGCCGAACTGCGGCTCCGACGTCTCGGCGATCACGTCGAAGGCGGTGCGCGACGGCGACTCGTACGTGCTCAACGGCCAGAAGATGTGGCTGACCAACGGGGCGTACTCGTCGGTGGTGGCCACGCTGGTCAAGACGGACCAGGGCGCGGACACCGTCTACGGCAACATGACCACGTTCCTGCTGGAGAAGGACCCGGGCTTCGGCGAGACGGCGCCCGGCCTGACCATCCCCGGCAAGATCGACAAGATGGGCTACAAGGGCGTCGAGACCACCGAGATGATCCTCGACGGCCACCGCGTGCCGGACTCGGCGATCCTCGGCGGCGCGGGCCAGGCCGGGCGCGGCTTCTACCAGATGATGGACGGCATCGAGGTGGGCCGGGTCAACGTGGCCGCCCGCGCCTGCGGCATCTCCATCCGCGCGTTCGAGCTGGCGGTGGCGTACGCGCAGCAGCGCGCCACCTTCGGCAAGCCGATCGCGCAGCACCAGGCGGTGGCGTTCAAGCTGGCCGAGATGGGCACCAAGATCGAGGCGGCGCACGCGCTGATGGTCAACGCGGCCCGACTGAAGGACTCCGGCCAGCGCAACGACGTCGAGGCGGGCATGGCCAAGCTGCTGGCCAGCGAGTACTGCCACGAGATCGTCACCGAGTCGTTCCGCATCCACGGCGGTTACGGCTACTCGAAGGAGTACGAGATCGAGCGGCTCATGCGCGAGGCGCCGTTCCTGCTCATCGGCGAGGGCACCAGCGAGATCCAGAAGACGATCATCTCGCGCGGCCTGCTCAAGGAGTACCGCGCGCGCTGAGCGCTCAGTGCGAGCGCAGCTCCGGCGGGGCGGTGGCCAGGCGGGCCAGGTCGCCGCGCCGCTCGGGGTGCTCCAGGTAGAACTGCAGGACGCTGACCACGTCGGCGTCCTGCACGCCGTAGTCCGCGCCGCGCACCCGCAGCGTGCGCTCGTCGGTCTCCAGCCGCAGCCCGGCCCCGGGGTTCAGGCGCACCGACCGGATCTGCGACCAGGAGAAGTGCGCGCGGTGCACCCTTATGCCAGCGGCGTTCAGCACGATCTGCCGGTGCCGCTCGCCCGGGGTGCCCACCGCCGACCACAGCAGCCACAGCGCCAGCAGCGTCCAGCCGATGGCCAGACCCAGCTCGCGGCCGTCGTTCAGGCGCGCCCAGCGGGCGATGACCGGCAGTTGCACCGCGAACACCGCGGCGTCGAACACCCGGTCGTGCACCAGCGTCAGCACCAGGCCGGGCTCGCCGTCGGCGGCGCCCTGCCGCCACTGGCCGGTGCGGCGCCGCCGCACGTGGAAGACGCGCACCGCGGCCGCGGCCAGGCCCGCCAGGATCAGCCAGACGGTGATCCCCTCGTCGGAGGAGAGCGGGTGGATCGGCGTCGTCCGGCCGTACCACCACGCCCCGGCCAGCAGCAGCACGCCGGCCGCGGCGAAGGCGGCGGCGCGGGCACGCGGGCCGGTCGGCAGGGCGATCACCCGCAAAAGGCTACGAGACCACCTCATCTCCGTCGACGGCGCGGTTGCTCGATCCCGCCGATCGGGCACGGGCTCCCGCGCCGCACCCGAGCGGGCCGTCCGGGACCGGCGGGTACGCTGGCTGCCGTGCGACGACTGCTCACCCCCGGCTGGCTGGCCGGCCATGCCCTGATGGTGGTCGCCGTCGCCGTTTGTCTGGCCCTCGGCTGGTGGCAGGCGGGCCGTGCCGCCGAGGGAAACACCCTGAGCTGGGCGTACACCTTCGAGTGGCCGCTCTTCGCCGTCTTCACCGTGCTGATCTGGTTCCGGGAGGTCCGGCTGGCCCTGCGCAAGGGCCGTGCCGATGCCGATGCCCCGGACGTTGAGCCGGTGGTGGAGCGGCCGCGGCCGGTCATCACCCGTCAGGTGAGATCGACCACTGCCGAGGCGGACGAGGCGGCGGATCCGCAGCTGGCCGCGTACAACGAATACCTGGCATGGCTGAGCGAGCACCCCGAGGCACGACCCGGCGACTATCCCGCTAAGGAGCACCGATGAACGGCGCACTCACCCGCTACCGCATCATCGCCTGGATCGTGGGCGTGCTGCTGGTGACGCTGACCCTGGTCGCCATGCCGATGAAGTACTTCGCCGACAACAACCTCGGCGTCGTGATCATCGCCCCCGTGCACGGCTGGCTGTACGTGGTCTACCTGGCCGCCGTCGGCGACCTGGCCCGCCGGGTGCAGTGGCCGGTGACCCGCATCCTGCTGGTCGCGCTGGCCGGCACGGTGCCGTTCCTGTCGTTCATCATGGAGCGGCGCGTGGTCGGCTGGATCCAGGGCACCGACCGGCAGCCCTCGTTCACAGAAGCGTGAGCTGAACGCCTGCCGCCGGTGCGGCGGGCGCCTCCTCCGCCGGCTCGTTCACGACCAGGTCCCGGGCGAGCTCGTCGCGGGGCAGCAGGCCGTGCCGCCGCATGGCGCGGCGTACCCGTGCCGTGATCAGCCGCTGGTAGTCCGCGCTCGCGAAGGCGCGCCGCCCCGGGTAGAGCCGCTCGTAGAGCGGCACCAGCCCGGGGTGATTCGCGTGCAGCCAGCGCAGATACCACTCCCGGGCGCCGGTGCGCAGGTGCAGGACGAGCGGGGTCACGCTTGCCGCGCCCGCCTCCGCGAGCGCGCGCACCGTGGCGTCGACGTGCTCCTCGCCGTCGGTGAGGCCGGGCAGGATCGGCGCCATCAGCACGCCGACCCGCATCCCGGCGTCGGTGAGGCGGCGGACCGTGTCCACCCGGCGGGCCGGGGACGGCGTGCCCGACTCGACCGAGCGCCACAGCCCCTCGTCGAGGAAGCCCACGGACAGCGACACCGACACCCGGGTCCGCTGCGCGGCCCGCGCCAGCAGCGGCAGGTCGCGCAGGATCAGCGTGCCCTTGGTGAGGATCGAGAACGGGTTCGACCAGTCCGACAGGGCCGAGATGATGCCGGGCATCAGCCGGTAGCGCCCCTCGGCCCGCTGGTAGCAGTCGACGTTGGTGCCCATGGCGATGGACTGGCCGCCCCACCGCGGCGCGGCCAGCTCCCGGCGCAGCACCTCGGCCGCGTTCACCTTGACCACGATCTTCGAGTCGAAGTCGTGCCCGGCGTCGAGGTCGAGATACGTGTGCGTGTTGCGGGCGAAGCAGTTGTGGCTGACCACGCCGTTGGCGATGAAGTCGCCGGTGCCCGTGGTGATGTCCCACAGCGGCAGCTCCAGGCCGAGCGGCTCGATCCGCTCCACGTGCAGCGGCACCGCGCCCTTCACCGCGACCCCCTGCACCGCGCGCCGCCGGGTCACCGCCGGGTCGGTCAGGTGGAAGAAGCGCAGCTTCTCCGGCAGCCCGCCGAGCAGCCGGAGGCTGAGCAGGCCGATCGGGCCGACCCGGTCCTCGACGGCGAACTGGAAGCCGAAGCCGCGCAGCGCCTCCCTGGTGGGCTCGACCAGCTCCAGGTCGGTGTGCACGACGCGCCACAGCCCCTGCGTGTGGCTGCCCTCGGCGTCGAAGATCCCGGCCAGGAAACCCTTGGCCCACTCCGGGTCGGGCTCGGCGGGCCGCTGCCGCAGCGTGGTGATCAGGTCCAGATCGCGGCGGGCGTACGTGCTGACGCCGGTGCCCCGGCCCGCGGGCGCGAACTCGGCCGTGTGCGCGCCCGACTCGCGCAGGTAGCCGATCACGCGGCTCATCACCTGCGGCTCCTCGGTGGCCAGCCGGAACCTCGGCACGGTGCCGTACGGGTCCCGATACCCCTGCTCCGGCTCCGGGCGGAGCACGGCGTGCAGGTATCCGCGCCGGTACTCCGGGGACTCCTTGGGCGGCTCGGCGAAGCGGCCGGTGCCCATCAGCTTGTTGCCGGTGGTCAGGTGCGGCCGCTGCGCGGCCCCGGCGCGGGCCCCGGTGACGTGCTTCCAGCCCCGGTCGGTCAGGAAGCGGTGGTCGCCGCTGGCCACCAGCTCGGTGCCGTCGCGCAGGGTGACCCGGTAGGCGGGCTTCACGGTGGACCACTTGTCGCGCACGTGGGTGACCGCGTAGCGGCGGTAGGCGCCGTCGCGGACCGTGCCGATGATCGCGTCACCGACGCGCAGCTCCGCGATGGGCTTGGTGCGCCCGTCCGCCATCAGCACCGGCGTCTCCCCGGCCAGGCAGTACGAGCAGGCGTGGGTGCAGCCCCGGTAGGGGTTCACGGTGTACTCGAACGGCACCCGGCGGTCGTCGCCGCCCGGCACCCGGTTGATCAGCGACTTGGCCCGGACCTCGTAGAACGTCATCCCGGCGAACTCGGGAGTGTCGAACGTACGCACGACCGCGCCGGGCAGCGGCGGCTGCACCGGCGCGGACGCGTCCGGCGGGGTGCTCTCGGTGAGATGACTCCAGCGCACCCCGCTATTCAAACATATGTTCGAAGACTAGGCAGCCTTCGCGTCCGCCTTAACCTGCTCCATGTCGAGCTCGCGCACCTTCTGGATCAGGTCGGTGAAGGCCACCTCGGGCAGCGCGCCGGGCTGCGCGTACACGATCACGCCGTCGCGGATCGCCATGATGGTCGGGATCGACTGGATGTTGAAGTGCCCGGCGAGTGCCTGCTGCGCCTCGGTGTCGACCTTGCCGAACGTGATGTCCGGGTTCGCCTCCGCGGCCCGCTCGTAGACCGGCGCGAACCGGACACACGGCCCACACCAGCTCGCCCAGAAGTCGACGAACGTGATGCCGTCCCCGCTCGTCTTCTCGCCGAAGTTCTCGGTGGTGAACTCCACGGTGCCCATGTTCGTGCTCCTCATTTGATCGAGTGACCAGCGTCCATGTAAACCGCTGGACCGCCTACCTCATTCCCGACCCGACCACCGTACCCACGGTGACGACACACACAGGGCATAGGACCACAGCTTGGACACGTGGCGGAGGAGGATGGGGACCATGAGCGCGACCTTCGTGTACGACGGCGACTGCGCCTTCTGCACCGCGTGCGCCCGGTTCGTCGAGCGCCGGGTGCCCACCGCCGCGCGGATCGTGCCCTGGCAGCGGGCCGACCTCGCCGCCCTCGGCCTCACCCGCGAACAGTGCCTGGAGGCGGTGCAGTACGCCGCCCCCGGCCGCCCCGTGCTGGCCGGCCCGGATGCCATCGCGGCGCTGCTGCGCTCCAGCCACGCCGGCTGGCGCCCGGTCGGCGGCGCGCTGGCCCTGCCCGGCCTGGGCGCGCTGTCGTGGCCCGTCTACCGGTGGATCGCCCGCCACCGCCACCAGCTCCCGGGCGGCACGGCGGCGTGCGCCGTGCCCCCGCCCTAGTCGGGGCGCTTGGGGACCATGACCTTGCGCTTGAAGACGCAGACCAGGGTGCCGTCCTGGTTGTAGCCCCGGGTCTCCACGGCGACCACGCCGCGGTCGGGCTTGGACTCCGACTCGCGCTTGTCCAGCACGGTGGTCTCGCCGTAGATGGTGTCGCCGTGGAAGGTCGGCGCGACGTGGCGCAGGCTCTCGACCTCGAGGTTGGCGATGGCCTTGCCGCTCACGTCCGGCACGGACATGCCCAGCAGCAGCGAGTAGATGTAGTTGCCGACCACCACGTTGCGCTTGAAGTCGGTCTGCGTGGCCGCGTAGTGCGCGTCCAGGTGCAGCGGGTGGTGGTTCATGGTCAGCAGGCAGAAGAGGTGGTCGTCGTACTCGGTGACCGTCTTGCCGGGCCAGTGCTTGTAGATCGCCCCGACCTCGAACTCTTCGAAGTAGCGCCCGAACTGCATTGTCCGTCTCCCGCCCCTGGATGCAGTGAACGGCGGGGCCCTCCCCGGCACCCGCCGCCCACGCTTGTGAAAAAGGATTCTGCCTCCAGGGCTACCGGTGAGTACATAAGCCCCGGCGGAGAACTACATCACACACCATCGACCACCGGTGTTTCTGCGTTTGACACGCTTCGCGGCAAGCGTCCGGGCTCGCGGCATATGCTGACGGCAGGAGGTCGCCATGCCGAGTCATTCCGCAGCTGATCACCTGATCTCACGCCAGTTGTACCGGCGGGAGATCGCCCCTCTCACCTTCGAGCCGCACGAGTGGGAGCTGCTGACCCGGCTCCCCGCCCGTGTCATGATCGCCGCCACCTCCGCCGAGCCCGACAGCGACCGCCGTACGGTCGACGAGGGGCTGGCCGGCATCAACGCCATCGCCGCCGGGGCCGACGCCGACTCGGAACTGGTCAAGGCCATCGTCGGCGCGATCTACGCGGAGGCGGATCCCGATCCGCCGGCCGCCGAGCAGTTCCGCGACCCGGACCACGCCATCACCGAGGTGCTGGTGAGCTGCCGCGCGGCGGCGCTGGTCCTCGACTCCCGGGCCACGCCCGCCGACGGGCAGGCGTACCGGAGCTGGCTGCAGTCGATCGCGGACCAGGTCTGCGGCGCCGCCCGCACAGGCGGCCTGCTGGGCTTCGGCGGGGTCACCCGCAGCCAGGCCGAGCAGCACTTCCTGAGCGAGCTGGGGGACGCCCTGCGCAACGTGTGACCGGTGCCCGATCCCCGGCGGGGCGCCCGAGCGGCGGCACGCCGGGGTCGGCCGTGTCCGCCGCCGGTAAGCTGCTGCGCTTGTGAGCAGCGAACACGGCGAATCCGCCGGGGACGAGCTGGAGGTCGGCGTCGGCCCCTGGGCGGGCCCCTGGCCGACCGACGAGCGCTACGACCCCGAGCTGCTGGCCGCCGGCGACCGGCGCAACGTGGTGGACCGCTACCGCTACTGGCGGCGCGAGGCGATCGTTGCGGACCTGGACGGCCGGCGGCACGACTTCCACGTCGCGATCGAGAACTGGCAGCACGACCTGAACATCGGCACCGTCGTGCGCACCGCGAACGCCTTCCTCGCCGCCGAGGTGCACATCGTCGGCCGCCGCCGGTGGAACCGCCGCGGCGCCATGGTCACCGACCGCTACCAGCACGTACGCCACCACGAGTCGATCGAGCAGTTCGCCGGCTGGGCGCACGGGGCGGGCCTGGTGGTGATCGGCATCGACAACCTGCCGGGCAGCCGGCCGCTGGAGACGACCACCCTGCCCCGGCGCTGCGTGCTCCTTTTCGGGCAGGAGGGCCCGGGGCTGTCCGACGCCGCCCGCGCCGCCTGCGACCAGCTGTTCTCGATCGCGCAGTACGGCTCGACCCGGTCCATCAACGCCGGTGTCGCCTCCGCGGTGGCCATGCACGCCTGGATCAGGGCGTACGCGGGCCCGCCGCCCGGCTGACCCGCAGCCGATCTTGGCGAGTGGCTTGACGTGCCCGTTCGCGGGGGCGGACAGTTGGGGTCATGGGGCTCGCGGTGTCATGTCCGCGGTGCGGTGGCGATCTGCGGCCGCCCGGTCTCGCCCACTCCGACTGGGTGTGTGAGCGGGACGGGCCGGTGCCGCCGTTGCACACCGCCCAGCACGTCAATCACGACGTCTTCGCCTGCGCCGTCAAGCGCGCGGCCGAGGCGGGCCTGCCGGTGTGGTGCCCGTGGCCGCTGCCGACGGGCTGGACGGTGACCGGGGTGGCCTGGGCCGGCGACGAGCGGTCCGGCGTGTCGGCCACGGCGCTGGCCTGCAGCGGGCCGACCCCGTTCAGCGACGGCCCGGCGGACGTGCTGCTGGTCGCGGAGGACCCGGGAGTGGGCCTCGGCGCGCGGTACGCCGGCATCGCCGGCCCGGACCCGGGCCCGGCCTTCGTCGACCCGCCGGCCAGCCACGGTTCACACGCGAAGGTGAAAGCCGACGGGCACCCCACTCCACTGTGGGCGGTGTCCACGCCCGACGACCGCAGCGCGTACGCCGGGGAGGCCCGGGGGCGCTGGCTGTACGCGGTGACCTGGCCCGCGCAGGCCGGCTACCTGCTCAGCGAGGAGGTCGTGCTGCAGGACCTCACGGACTGGCTGCCGGCCGAACTCGTGTACGGCGCGCTCTCCCCGCGCCTGCGCGCGCGCCGTTGAGTCGACTTCCTTACTTCCTGTTCGGACGCTGCTGGTTTGCCTGGCACGGATATGCCTTAATGATTCTCGGCAGGCACCGTTACTGATACGCTGAGTCTCGCCACGGCCACCAGTTGTCGAGTGGACACGGCCAGGCGGAGGGGGATAGCCCGACATGCTCAAGAAGATCCTTACGTGGGGCGGCATCGCCTTTTTGATCTTCTTCGTGGCGTTCCGGCCCGATTCTGCGGCGAACGTCGTGAAGACGCTGGGCGGCACTGTCATGGACATCGCCCAGGGCTTCGGTGACTTCTTCGGCAGCCTGGTCGCCTAGCTCCCATGATCGGCGGACTGGGGCCGGAGGAGCCAAGCGAAGAGCCGACTCCGGACCCTGACGGTCCGGAGTGGTCCGGTCGCCGCGAGCGCGACACGGAGCCCATCCCGCGCACCCGTGCGGAGTCACGCCCGCCCGCCGACAGCGAGTCGCGTACGGACTCAGGCGACCACACACACTTCGTGGGGAAGGCGACCGTGGGGGCGGCCGCCGGTGCGGGGGGCGGTGGAGCCGGCAGCGGAGCCGGCGGCCGGCCCCCCGTCGATCCCGGGGACGGGTCACTGCCGCCGATGGGCGGCGACATCCCGGACTTCACGGAGGAGGAGCTCGCCGGAGTGCGTTTCGACGCCTCCGGCATGCCGCTGGGCCCCCGCCGGGTGCTGCCGCTCGAGGACGAGCCGAGCGCCATGGTCGCCCGCTACCTGTTCCCCACGGAGCGGTATCGCGGCGAGTGGAAGCGGCACTGGGTGCACCTGACCAACCCGCTGCTGATCGGGATCATCGCCACCTTCGCGCTCGGCTACCTGTCGGGCTTCCTGGCCAAGCAGGACGTGGCCGGCATGTGGGTGGTCGCGGTGGTCATCTGGGCGCTGGTGATGAGCTGGGTCGCCTGGACGGTCGCCGACTGGTACTTCGATCGGTTCATTCTCACCAACAAACGGCTGATGCTGGTGCAGGGACTCATCACGCGGCGCGTCGCGATGATGCCTTTGCTCAAGGTCACCGACATGAAGTATGAGCAGTCCCCGCTGGGTCGAATGCTCAACTACGGCACTTTCGTCCTCGAGTCCGCAGGCCAGGACCAGGCGCTCAGCAAGGTCGAGCACATGCCCAATCCGAACGAGCTCTACCTGCGCATCGTCGAGGAGATGTACGAGCCCGCCGCCGTCGAGGCGCGCCTGGGCCGGGAAGCGGAAGAGGAATAGTCGGATTCCTTCGCCGGAATGTGAAGGTCCGGTGAAAGCCGACAGGAAAATTCCTTACCAGATCTAGATCCGGTAGCACTCGTATGCCAGTCTGTCCGTTGAGGTGACGCATACGGGGTATCCACCCGATACCGGGAACCTGAAGCCGTGCGCGAGCCTCTTACACGGGGTGATGGGCGCGGTCGGACGCGCCTCGGTCGGGCGTCCGTGACGCGCCCGCGATGGGAGGTGCGTCTGTGAGCCACCGGTCGGCGATGGAGGACGAGTTCCGCGAGTTCGTGACCGCACGTTCGGCTGCCCTGCTGCGTACCGCGTACCTGCTGGCCGGTGACTGGGCCACCGCGGAGGACCTGCTGCAGACGGCGCTCACCAAGACCTACCTGGCGTGGAAGCGGCTCGGCCAGATCGAGGCCGTGGAGCCGTACGCCCGGCGGGTGCTCGTCAACACCGCGACCAGCTGGTGGCGGCGGCGCTGGCACGGGGAGCGACCCACCGAATTCCTGCCGGAACGGGCCGCACCGGACAATCTCGAAGAGCAGCTCGAACGTGACGTGCTGTGGAAACATGTCAAAGCTCTGCCGGCACGACAACGCGCCGTGCTGGTACTGCGTTTCTACGAGGACATGTCTGAGGCGCAGACAGCCGCCCTGCTGCAGATCTCGCCCGGGACCGTGAAGAGCCAGACCTCTCGCGCCCTGGGCACGCTGCGGCAGCGGCTGGCTGCCGAGGGGGTCACCGGCAGGATGCCCGCCGTTTCGGCGGCGGCGCCGGAGATCCCGCGGCAGCGGCCGGACACGGTCGTCACGGAGACGCTCGACCTGCCCACGGGCGAGGCCGCCGTGATGAACGGGTTCACCTCGGTCACCGCACCCGCGGTGCCGGCGCCTCGGGAGGAAGCAGTTCGGCCGGCGCGAGTGCCGGTCGGCCAACCCGGGCGGTGACCATGCTTGAGGACGAGCTGCGTGAGATGTTCGCGGCTCGCGTGCAGACGTCGCCTGCCGCCGCCGATCCCGCGGATCGGGCCATCCGCCGGGCGCGGGTGGTCAACCGGCGACGGCAGGGCCTGACCGGCACGATGACCGTGTTCGCGTTCGCGGCGGTGCTCGGTGCGGCGGCCGCGGCGCAGAGCGTGAGCGGCACGCCGACCGCGGCCGAGCCCGACCGGATCACGTTCGAGGACCTCTTCGCCGGGGCCCAGCAGCCGGTCGCCAAGCAGGAGCCGGCGCTGCCGACCATGGCGCTGCCGCTCGACCTGCTCGTCGGCGGCCAGCTGTGGACCAGCGACGGCAAGCGTATTCAGCTGCAGCAGCAGGGCGAGGTGGACGCCATCGCCCGGGTGCCCGACGGCTGGGTCTACTCCGACGACACCGCGGTGCGCCTGCTGCCGAGTTCGGCCGACAAACCGGTCACGCTGTCCGGCCGCGCCTCGTGGACGGTGAGCCAGGACGGGGTCCGGGTGGCCGTCAACGACCACGGCACGCTGACCGTGAGCAAGCTGTCCGGCGCGGGCAAGGGCACCCAGGTGGCCTCCTCGCCGGTGCCGGAGGCCGCCGTCCCGGTCGGCTTCTTCGGCGACCGGGTCGTGCTGTCCAGCGCGTCGGGCTACGACTACTGGAGCGCGGGCACCGCGCGCTACAGCGAGACCTGGAACGCCGAGCTGCGGGCCGTCTTCGGCACGGCCGGTGGCAGCGCGGCGGTCGGCGTCGTCGAGGGCACGGACAAGCGGCTGTGCCTGGTCGACGTCACCGCGATCAAGACCGGCCTGAAGATCGGCGCGCGGATGGGCTGCAGCGAGCTGATCAACATGGAGATGATCCGGCGCGGCGCGGCGCTGTCGCCCGACGGCCGCCTGCTGGCGATCATCACGCCGGTCGGCGTACAGATGATCGACCTGCAGCGGGCCCGGGACACGGCCGCCGGGGACCCCCAGCAGAAGGTCAAGGAACTCCAGGTCGCGGCGAACTGCCCGGTGGAGACCGTGGTCGCGCTGGTGTGGTCGGACAACCAGACGGCGCTGGCCCAGATCGGCGGGGACGCCATCCTGGCCTGCCGCACCGACGGGGCGAAGCTTCAGGTGACCATGCCCGAGGACGTGACCCCGGGGTGGATGCTGATCCCGGCGTTCGGCACAGTCAAGAAATGATCGACCTGCACCTGCACTCCACCGCGAGTGACGGCACCACCCCTCCCGCCGAGCTGATGCGGCAGGCCCACGCGGCCGGCCTCACCGTGGCGGCCCTCACCGATCACGACACCACCAGCGGCTGGGCGGCCGCCGCGGCCGCGCTGCCCGCCGGGCTCACCCTGCTCCCGGGCGCCGAGCTGAGCTGCCGCTGGCACGGCGACGGCGAGTCGATCGGGCTGCACCTGCTCGCCTACCTGTTCGATCCCGGGTACGAGCCGCTGGCGCGGGCGCTGGCCCGGGTGCGCGAGTCGCGGCTGGGCCGGGCCGAGCGCATGGTCGCGCTGATGCGGGCCGACGGCATCCCGATCGACTGGGACGACGTGCTGCGCCATGCCGAGGGCGGCACGGTCGGCCGCCCGCACCTGGCCGCCGCGCTGATCCGGGCCGGGCTGGTCGCCGACACCCAGGAGGCGTTCACCTCCCGCTGGCTGGGCAGCCGCTACCGCGTACCCAAGGAGGACCTCGACGTCCTCGACGCGCTGCGGATGGTCAAGGCGGCGGGCGGGGTGACCGTGTTCGCGCACCCCCGCGCGTCGGTGCGCGGCCGGGTCGTCCCGGACGCCGTGTTCGGGCAGCTCGCCGCCGCCGGGCTGGACGGCCTGGAGGCCGACCACCACGACCACAGCCCCGCCGAGCGCGAGCAGGTGCGCCGCCACGCCGCGGAGCTGGGCCTGTTCGTCACCGGCAGCTCGGACTTCCACGGCACGCACAAGAAGGTGCGCATCGGGGAGTACACCACCGCCCCCGCGGCGCTGGAGCGCATCCTCGCCGCTGCGACCGGCACCACCCCGGTTACGGCAGCCGCCTGATCCGCGGCCCCCGGCATGCTATGCATCCGGTGTGGATTGGAAGTTCTTCGGCGAGGTCTTCGTCACCCTGCTCGTCATCACGGACCCGCCCGGCATGGTGCCCATCTTCCTGGCGCTGACCGGGGCGCTGCCCGCGCGGGAGCGCCACCGGGCCGCCTGGCAGGCGGTGGCGCTGGCGCTCGGCGTCATCGCGGTCTTCGCGATCGCCGGGCAGACCATCCTGGACTACCTGCACATCCAGCTGCCCGCGCTGCAGGGCGCGGGCGGCCTGCTGCTCGTGCTCGTCGCGCTGGAGCTGCTCACCGGCAAGGCCGACGACCCGGACCAGCAGGCCACCTCCAACATCGCGCTGGTGCCGCTGGGCACCCCGCTGCTGGCGGGCCCCGGCGCCATCGTCGCGACCATGCTGTTCGTGCAGCGCGCCGACCAGCCCGGCGACTACGCGGCGATCGCGCTGGGCATCCTGGCCGTGATGGTCGCGGTGTGGCTGGTGCTGCGCTACTCCGGGTTCATCGTCAAGGTGCTGCGCCCGGGCGGCATCGAGGTGCTCACCCGCATCGCCGGTCTGCTGCTGGCGGCGATCGCGGTGCAGCTCATGGCCGACTCGATCGGCGCCTTCGTGGAGATGTTCACGCAGAGCCACCCGTGAGCGGGAGTGTGGGCGGGTCGGCTGGCCCGTGCCGGGCCGGGCTGGGAGGATCGACCGGGTGAGCCGTACCCCCACCCCCTCCGGCCGCCGCACCGGCCGTGGCAAGGACGTCCCCGAGCAGCTCGGCTTCGACCTGATGCCGGAACGGCTGTTCGTCTGCACCCCGAGCAAGCTCACGGCGTACGCGGACTGCCCGCGCCGCTACCGCCACGCCTACGTCGACCGGCCGGCGCCGCCGAAGGGGCCCGCTTGGGCGCACAACTCCCTCGGCGCGAGCGTGCATACCGCGCTGCGCAACTGGTGGGACGTGCCGGTCGAGCGCCGGGGGCCGGAGGCGCTGCCCCGGCTGCTCCGGGCCACCTGGGTGCGCGAGGGCTACCGCGACGACGAGCAGGAGCGGGCCGTCTACGACCGCGCGCTGGGCTGGCTGGAGTCGTACGTGGCCGGGCTCGACCCGGAGCAGTCCCCGCTGGGCGTCGAGCGAACCGTTGCGGCGAAGACGTCCGTGCTGGCGCTGAGCGGCCGCGCCGACCGCATCGACGCGCGCGACGGGGAGGCGGTGATCGTCGACTACAAGACCGGCCGCACCGGGCTCGACGCCGACGACGCGCGCGGCTCGCTGGCGCTGGCCCTGTACGCATTCGCCGCCGAGCGGGTCTTCCGCCGCCGCTGCCGCACCGTGGAGCTGCACCACCTGCCCACCGGCACGGTCGCCGCGCACGAGCACACGCCCGAGTCGATCGCCCGGCACGTGTCGCGCGCCGAGGACACCGCCCGCGACATCATGGCCGCGGAGCGCGCGCTGGACGAGGGCGCCGACCCGGACGAGGCGTTCCCGACCAACCCGGGCGCCCTGTGCTCCTGGTGCGACTACCGGCGCGTCTGCCCCGCGGGCGCCGACGCCCCGAACCGCGACCCCTGGGCCGCGATCGAGTCCACCGTCCCCACCGCCGTACCCCACCAGCAGCACCCCGACGCCGCCCCGTCACCCACGACGCCGTGACACCGGCGGCGCAGCCGCCTCGATCATCCGACTTGCCTGGCAGATGGGCGAAAGCGGGCCCAAGATACGCCCAAGTGCCAGGCAAGTTGAGCGATCTTGAACGCGGGGCGGGGCGGGGCGGTCAGGGGGTGGGGGCGCGGTCTTCGGCGGCGAGGCGCTGGCAGGTGGGGCAGAGGCCCCAGTAGGTGACCTCGGCCTCGTCGAGGGAGAAGCCGTGGGTCTGGCTCGGGTCCAGGCAGGGCGCGGCGCCGGTGGCGCAGTCCACGTCCGCGATCGCGCCGCAGCCGCGGCAGACGATGTGGTGGTGGTTGTCGCCACTGCGGGCCTCGTAGCGGGCGGGCGAGCCGGCGGGTTCGATCCGCCGGGCCAGGCCGGCGCGGGCGAGCGCGCCGAGCACGTCGTACACCGCCTGGGTGGAGACGGAGTCGAGCCGCTCGCGGGCCTGCCGGGTGATCTCCTCGACCTCCAGGTGGCCGCCCTGGCCGAGGATGTCGAGCACGGCGAGGCGCGGCCGGGTCACCCGCAGGCCCCGCGCGCGTAGGAGAGCCTGAGGCTCGTCGTCGCCGTACATGAGAACCATTTCAGCAGGTGGCTTTGATCTGTTCAAGAAATGGACGTATATCCGTGGTCCGCGACACTGCCGGCGTCCCCCTATCCCATTGACGTGGGCAGGTCTAGGCTCAGCCTGACCCGTGTCCGGCGATCAACGTGGAGGCACCGTGTTCGGGGAGATTTTCGGCCTGCCGGCACATCCGCTGCTGGTCCACTTCGGCGTGGTCTTCGGCCCGCTGCTGATCGTGGCGTCCGTGCTCTACGCGCTGGTCCCGGTGCTGCGCAAGCATCTCGGCTGGGTGGTGCTCGGGCTCGGGGCGGCCGCTCCAGCCGCGCTCTGGTTCGCCAAGCTGAGCGGGGAGAATCTCTTCCAGACACTGGTCGACAAGGGCTACCCGCCGCAGATCCTCGCCCAGGTCGACCTGCACAAGGACTACGGCGACGCGGCCGCGTGGGCGGGGCTGCTGCTCGGCGCCCTGTCGATCGGCCTGGTGCTGGTCTGCACGTCGGCCGCGCGCAAGCCCGCGACGAGCGGCTCCAAGGCGCTGGTGTACGGCCTGTCCGCGCTCGTCGTGGCCATGGCCGTGGCGACCGGCTACTACGTCTTCATGACCGGCGACAGCGGCGCTCAGGCGGTGTGGGGCACGATCTGACCGGTCAGGTCCGCCACTGGATGCAGGCGACCAGGATCAGCACGATGCCCGCCGCGATGCCGAGCACGTTGGTGAACCGGTCCGCCCGGTCCTCGTCGAGGTCGAGCGCATCGTCGTCGATCTCCGGCAACGGCCGCGGCGGGGTGAGGCGCCGCGCCGGCTCGGGATGCCAGCCGGGCGGCGGCGGGATCGCCGCGGGCGGTCCGGGATAGGTCTGCGCGGATCGCTCGGCGCCCGCATCGTCCGCGCCGGGCGCGGGGCGGCGCCACTGCTCGTCGCCGGGGCCGCTCATCGCGGTGGCCCGGCGGCGTGGTGACCGTGCGGCGCGGGTCCTATGCTGCGCTGGTGAGCAGTGAGGCCTTCCCCGCCGGTGGCGACGACGACCGCGTCGTCGAGCTGGACGACGACACGCCCGTCCTGCCCGAGCAGACCCGTGAGGACACGGACCGGGGCTGGGGTGAGCGGTCGTGGACCAACGACGACCGGCTGCGGGACGAACGTCCTCCGCACTGGGACTGATCACCCGCTTCGGCGACGGCGGAGCCTGGGCACCGCCGTACTATAACGCCGAACCGGACGATACCGTCGAAAATCAGGCGGCAGCGCTCGTGGAGCTGCTCGACGAGCTGCTGCTGGTGCTGCTGCTCGACGGCGTGCTGCTCGACGAGCCGCCGCTGCTGCTCGACGAGGTCGAGGCCGCGGGGGCCGAGCCGGAGCCGCCGCCGCGCGAGTCGGTGCGGTAGAAGCCGGAACCCTTGAACACCACGCCGACCGAGGAGAACAGCTTGCGCAGGGAGCCCTCGCAGGTCGGGCACACGGTCAGCGGCTCGTCCGCGAACGACTGCACGGCCTCCAGCTGGTGGCCGCAAGCGGTGCAGGCGTACTGGTAGGTGGGCACGTTCCCCTCCATGATCATTGCTGGCACTCTGGTGTACCGAGTGCTAATAGTGCCTGACACCCGGCCGGGAAGCCAAGTGTCTGTCGCCGACCCCACTGCCGCGGTCAGCCGGGAATGCGCACCAGGCCGGACGGCATGAGCACGCCGGTCACCCGCTGATCGTGCGGCTCGGCGGGCACCCGGTCCACCAGCTCCCCCTCGTGGAGCAGCGCGATCACCGCCGTGCCCGGCCGGACCCGGGCCAGCGCGCGGTCGTAGCTGCCGCCGCCGCGCCCCAGCCGCAGCCCGGCCCGGTCGACGGCCAGCGCGGGCACCAGCACCAGTGCCGCCTCAGTGATACCCGTCACGCCACAGCGCGGGCCGGTGGGCTCGCGCAGGCCGAAGGCGGCCGGGGCGAGCGCGTCCGGGCCGGTGTACGCGGCCCAGTCCAGGTCGCGGTCCGGCCGCAGCACCGGCAGCAGCACCCGGGCCACGCCGGGCAGGGCGGCCAGCCGGTCGGGCAGCCCGGGCCCGCCGGGCTCGCCGGGCATCGGCACGTACGCGCAGACGGTCCATCCAGCGTCCGGTGGGACCAGGGCGGACAGTCCTGCCGCGAGTGCCGCGTCGGCGGCCGCGACGGCCTCCGGGGTCATCGCGCGGCGGGCGGCGAGCAGCGGCAGGCGCGCCTCCCGCTTGGCCGCCGCGGACGGCACCGAAAAAACGGAATATTCACTCATAACGTCCTCAGTGGGTACATCCGTCGCATCCTGGCGCGGCGTCGGCCGTTGACACCGATGACTTCACCGCCGCCGAGGGGGAAAGTGTGACACTGCGCGCACGGCTCACCACCGCATTCCTGGCGGTGGTCCTCAGCCCCGTCCTGATCGGTGCCCTCTTCGTGGGCACCATGGTCAGCAAGCTCTCCCACGAGCGGGCCACCGAGCGGCTCACCGTGGCCGCCGGCTCGGTGCGCACTTCGGTCGGCGCGCTCTGCGGCCAGCTGCGCGCCGTCGCCGAGGGCGTCGCCGCGGCCCCGGCCGACCAGCGCCTGGCCACCGCCCAGCGCATGGTCTCGGCCGGGCTGGCCGACGGCGTGCACATCGACAACGGCGTCGACGGCGCCACCACCGCGCAGGCGCCCGCGCCGCCGTGGGCCGACTGCGCCGGGCCCGACCCGCAGGTCGTCTCCGACGCGGTGTCCGGCTTCGAGGCGCTGTCCGCGCGGGTGCCGGTGGCCGGGCCGGGCGGCGAGCCCACCGGGACCGTCTCGGCCGCGATCGCCGTGGACGGCGACCTCGTCCGCCGCCTGGCGCAGGCCAGCGGCGCGCAGCTCACCCTGCTGCCCGGCGCGGGGCTGGCCCCCGGCGCGGGGGCCGCGGCGCCCGAGCCCGACCTCGCCGAACTGCCGGACGACACGTTCGCGGACGACGCCGCCGAGGACGGTGTCGGCGCGACCCTCGGTGATGCGGCGGGCGAACTCGCCGGGGCCGCCGCGGGTGACGTCACCGGCGCGGCCGCGGGCGGCCTGCCGGTCGACGACCCCACCGCCGACGGCCCGAACCAGCCGCTCGGCGATCCGGCCGCGATGGCGGGGGAGCCCGGCGGCGAGGCCGGTCCGCAGACCGTGCCGCTCGATCCGGCCCCCGCGCCGCCGCCCGCGGCCGCCGGGCCGGTGCACACCACCATGCTGGGCAGCGACGCCGCCACGGTCACCGGGTACGCCGCGACGCTGGGCGAGGGCGCAATCGGCGCGGCGGGCAACGGGCACCTCGTCGCGCGCCTCGGGCCGGTGCCCGGGGAGCCGCTGCCGCTGGCCGTCTCGCTGCCGGCGCGCCCGCCGACCGGTCTCTACCTGCTGCTCACCGTGGTCGTGCTGGTCACCGCCGCGGTGGCGGTGACGGTGGCGTGGTGGCTCGCGCGCACCGCGACCGAGCCGGTGGTCGAGCTGGCCCTGGCCGCCGACCGCGTCGCCGGGGGCGACCTGGACGCCCGGGTGCCGGTGCGCGGCAACGACGAGATCGGCCGCCTGGCCACCGCGTTCAACCACATGACCCGCGAGCTGCACACCTACGTCGCCGCGCTGACGGCCAGCCGCGACCAGTTGCGTGGGCACCTGGGCGTGCTGGGCGACACCCTGTCCAGCACGCACGACCTGGACCGGATCCTGCGCGTCATCCTGCAGACCGCCCGGCACGCCACCGGCGCGTCGGCGGGCGTGGTGCTGCTGGCCGACCCGGCCACCGGGGCGCTGGTCGGCCAGTGCACCGAGGGCCTGTCCGAGCAGTGGACCACCGGCGAGCGGGGCACCCTGCGGGTGCCGTACGGGCTGGGCCTGACCGGCTCGGTCGCGGCCACGGGCGTGCCGCGCATCGGCCGCGTCGAGCACGACGGGCCGCGGCTGGACCCGGGCGAGCCCGACTGCCGCACGTACATGGTGGTGCCGTTCTCGGCTCCGGGGCTGGGCGAGGCGAGCGCGTTCCCGCAGCCGGGGGCGCTGCCCGCGGCGCGCGGCGTGCTGGCCCTCTACGACCGGCTGGGCCGCGACGAGTTCGACGACTCCGATCTGGTCACCCTGCGCACCTTCGCCGGGCAGGCCGCCGTGGCGGTGGACAACGTACGCGTACACGAGGAGGCCCAGCGGCTGTCCGTCACCGACCCGCTGACCGGCCTGTTCAACTACCGTTCGCTGCGCGACTCGCTGCGCCGGGAGTCCGAGCGCGCCGCCCGGTTCGGCCGGCGGCTGTGCGTGCTCGCGCTGGACCTGGACCGGTTCAAGGAGATCAACGACAGCTACGGCCACGCCGCCGGCGACGCCGTGCTCGCCGAGTTCGCCCAGCGCATCCGGTACGAGATCCGCGAGGTCGACGTGGCGTTCCGGCACGGCGGCGAGGAGTTCGTGGTGCTGCTGCCGGAGACCGACGAGGTGGGCGGCGTCGCGGTGGCCGAGCGGCTGTGCGACGCGGTGCGCCGGGAGCCGATCGTGGTCCCGGCGCGCGACGGCGGAGCGGACCTCTACATCAAGGTCACCGTCTCGATCGGACTGGCCGTACTGCCGGATCACGGACAGCAGGGCGCGGCGGTGCTCCAGGCCGCCGACGAAGCCCTGTACGCGGCCAAGGCCGCAGGCCGGGACACGTTCCAGGTGGCCGCCCTCGGCGGGCTCCTCTTGGCTTCCGGCGGCGCGTCGAGCAGCCCACAAGCCCCCAGACAGGCTCGGGGCCGTTAGTCTCGCGACATGTCGGAGCACACCCCCAGCGCAGAGCCTCAGGCCGCGCACGTGGATTCCCACGGAGCACGGGCCACCAAGGCGGTCATTCCCGCGGCGGGTCTGGCGACCCGGTTCCTCCCGGCCACCAAGGCGGTGCCGAAGGAGCTGCTGCCGGTCGTCGACCGGCCGGTGCTGCAGTACATCGTGGAGGAGGCGTCGCGGTCCGGGATCAACGACGTCCTGCTGATCACCGGACGCGGCAAGACCAGCATGGTCGACCACTTCGACCGCCAGCCGTACCTGGAGGCGCGGCTGGAGGCCAAGGGCGACATGGAGCGGCTGGCCGCGGTGCGGGGCACCTCGGAGCTGGCCGAGATCTACACCTGCCGCCAGGGCGAGCCGCTCGGCCTGGGCCACGCGGTCTCGTACGCCGAGTCCCATGTGGGCGACGCGTCGTTCGCGGTGCTGCTGGGTGACGAGTTCACCGAGGAGTCCCAGCCGCTGCTGCCGCAGATGCTGGACCTGCAGGCGCGCACCGGCGGCATCGTGCTCGCCTTCATCGAGGTGCCCGACGACCAGGTCAACCGGTACGGCATCGCGTCGGTCAGCGACGCCGAGGCCGACTACGCCGACGTGGAGAACGTGGTCCGGGTGACCGGCCTGGTGGAGAAGCCCGCCCGCGAGGAGGCCCCGAGCAACCTGGCCGTCGTCGGCCGGTACGTGCTGCCCGGCGCGATCTTCGACGCGATCCGCCGCACCAAGCCCGGCAGCGGCGGCGAGATCCAGCTCACCGACGCCATGGCGCTGCTGCTGGCCGAGGGCACTCCGGTGCACGGCATCATCTACCGGGGCCACCGCTACGACACCGGCATGCCGCTGGGCTACCTGCAGGCCGTCGTGCAGCTCGCCAGCGAGCGCGACGACCTCGGCCCCGCGTTCACCGAGTGGCTGAAGTCCTTCGTCGCCGGCCTCGACCGCAATGCGGGGAAGGCCGCCTGACATGACCGCCACGGTCAGGTCCACACCGGACCCCGTCCATCTCGACCCGGCTCCGGCCGAGGGCGAGCTGACGCCGCTCGCCGACTACCTGGGCAGTGTGCTGCGCAGGCTGCGGGCGCTGCCGGCGCTGGACCTGGACCTGACCCAGGCGCACGGGAACGTGCTGGCCGACAACGTCGTGGCGGCGCACCCGTACCCGGCCTTCGACCAGGCCGCGATCGACGGATACGCGGCCCGGTCGGAGGACATCGCCGCGGCCGCCGCCGGGCGGCCCGCCCGGTTGAACGTGGTGGGGGACCTCGCCGCGGCCAGCTGGCGGCCCGCCCGGCTCACGCCCGGCACCTGCTTCTCCGTCGCGGCCGGGGCGGCGCTGCCGCTGGCCGCCGACGTCGTGGTGCCGATCGGCTGGACCGACCAGGGTATGGCCTCGGTCGAGGTGCACCGGGCCGCCAAGCGCGGCTACGGGGTGCGCCGCATCGGCGAGATCGTCGCCGAGGGCGCGGTGCTCGCGCGGGCCGGCACCACGGTCACCCCGGCGCTGGTCGGGGCGCTGGCCGCGAGCGGCATCGGGCACGTCGTGGTGCGCCCGAGCCCGCGCGTGGTCATCGTCTCCACCGGCGACGAGCTGGTCGAGGCGGGCCGGGTGTCGCAGCCCGGCCAGGTCGTCGACGTCAACTCGCACGCGCTGACCGCGGCCACCGCCGAGGCGGGCGCGCACGCGTACCGTGTCGGGATCTGCGACGACGACCCGGAGGCGCTGCGGGCCCTGCTGGAGGACCAGACGCTGCGGGCCGACCTCATCATCACCACCGGCGGGTCCGGCACCGGCCCCGGCGACATGGTGCGGCGCATCCTGTCCCGCCGCGACGGCAGCCGGGCCGGGATGGTCAGCTTCACCGACGTGTCCCTGTATCCCTGCGGCACGCTCGGCTTCGGCACGGTCGGCAGCACCGAGGAGGTGCCGATCGTGTGCCTGCCCGGCGAGCCCGGCGCGGCGCTGATCGGCTTCGAGGTGCTGGCCCGGCCGGTGATCCAGGTGCTGGCCGGGGCAGAGCCGGTGTTCCGGCCGTCGGTGCGCGGGCACCTGCTGGAGACCGTGGCCTCCCCGGGCGGCCTGCGCGAGTTCCGCCCGGCCCTGGTCGCCGAGCGCCGTGGGGGCGGCTACACCGTGCAGCCGCTGCCGGGGGGAGCCCGTACCCTGGCCGGTATGGCCGAGGCGAACGGACTTCTCGTGCTGGGTGAGCGGGTCACCAGCGCGGCGGCGGGCTCCACCGTGGACGTACTGCTGCTGGACCGCAGGCGATGAATGTAGTGGGATACCCGGCGGTGCTGACCGACGGGGACATCGTGCTGCGGCCGTACCGGCGGGGTGACGCGGCGCAGTGGGTCGAGGTGCGCAACTACAACGAGGCCTGGCTGCGCCAGTGGGAGGCGACCCCGCCCGCGCCGTGGGCCGAGCTGAACTCGGCCGGGGCGTTCCACATGATCCGCCGGGCGATGCGCCGCGCCGCCCGCGACGGCGAATCGATGCCGTTCGCGATCTGCGTACGCGATCAGGGGCGCGAGCGCTTCGTCGGGCACATCAACCTGGGCAGCATCGTGCGCCGGGCGTTCTCGTCGGCGTACTGCGGATACTGGATCGACTCGCGGGTGGCCGGGCGCGGCATCATGCCCACGGCGCTCGCCCTCGTGGTCGACCACGCCTTCGGTCCCGGCCGCCTGCACCGCGTCGAGGTCAACATCCGGCCGGAGAACAAGCCCAGCCGGCGCGTGGTGGAGAAGCTCGGCTTCCGTGAGGAGGGTTACCACCCGCACTACATGTTCATCGACGGCGCCTGGCGCGACCACATCGGATACGCGCTCACCTGGGAGGACGTCGCCAAGGAGGGTGGCCTGACGGCCCGCTGGCGGCGCATGCGCGGCTGAATCGGGCCTCACCTTCACCGGTGTGGCGCTACCCGATCCGGTGATCACAACCGTAGGCTCCCCTTACTGGAAGTCTTACGGTGGCCGATCGATGGTCGGTCCGCCGCATTAGGTGACGGGAGGGGTGAGGGTGCCGACCTCGGTGCTCCTCGCCGTCCTCGCCGCTGCGGGCCTGCTCGCTCTCGCCCCGGCGCTGGTGCGCCGGTACGACGCCACCGAGCGGCTGGTGGCGGAGCGGGCGATCTCGACCGCGCGGGTGCTGTCGCGCCGGCGCCGCCGCCGCACCGTGCCCGGCCGCCGCCCGATCCGGCCGCCGCGGGCGGTGTGCGCCGCGCCCGTGTCCGCGCCGCCCGCCCAGCACACCGCCCGGCCCGGCCGCCGTCCCGGCGAGGACAGCCTGCCCGGCCCCGCGCGCACCGCCCTGCGCCTGGTCGGCCACGGTGAGCGCGCCCGGCCCCGGCCGCGCCGCCGCCACCGGCCCGCCGTGTACCGCCGCCGCCGGCTGCTCGCCGGGCTGGCCGGCCTCAACCTGGTGCAGCTGGCCGGAGTGGTGCTGGTCAGCCCCGGCTTCCTGATCAGCCTGTCGGTGACCGGGTCGGCGCTGCTGCTGTACGTCGCCCACCTGCGCGGCCAGGCGCTGCGTACGGCGCGGCGGCGCCGGGCCGAGGAGCGGCAGGCGCAGTGGCTCGCCGAGCAGCAGGCGCAGGTGCGGCTGGCCCAGCGCCGCCGCGCCGAGGCCCGCCGCGAGGCCGCCCGGCTGCTCCAGGAGGAGCTGCTGCGCGCCCAGGAGCGGCTGGCCGCCCTGCAGGCCCAGGCGGAGTCGCTGGAGGCCGAGGCCGCGCCCCCGCCGCCACGCGTCGCCACCATCTCCTACCGGGGCCGCCAGGGCGGCGTACGCGGCAAGCCGTACCACGCCGGGCCTGCGGCCTAGGGGAGTTGATCGCGATCTCGTGTCAGAAGGTGTGGTCCGGCCGCACTTCACGACACGAGACGCCGATCTTCACGACGTGACCCGCGACGCAGGGGGTAGTGATTCGCGAACGCCGGGCAGACCTGCTAACCTTGGCCGGTCCGTTACGGCGGGCCGACTCGGGGACGTGGCGCAGCCCGGTAGCGCACCTCGTTCGCATCGAGGGGGTCAGGGGTTCGAATCCCCTCGTCTCCACCAGAGTCAGAAGCCGCCTCCCTGTCAGGGAGGCGGCTTCTTCCGTATCCGGGCCACCCTCGACACGAAGAAGGCCCGCAGCGCGCGCCACGGGCCCTCTCACGCCGCCTATCGGATCAGATCCACAGGTTGCCGAGGATCATGCGCTTGTTCCAGTCCACGTACGGGATCGACTGGCCCACGTAGATCGGGTAGAACAACGCGAAGTTGATGACGACCAGCAGTACGAACGCCCCGAACACCACCGAGCCGATCAATTGCCGGTTCTCGCTGATCGTCTTGCCCGGCGCCGCCGTCATGATCGCGCCGAACGCGAACACCACGGCCAGGATCAGGAACGGCTCGGCCGGCAGGGCGTAGAAGTAGAACATCGTGCGGTTCGGGAAGAAGAACCACGGCACCAGCGCGAACGCGGTCATCGCCAGGATCGCGCCGGCCCGCCAGTCGCGGCGGGCGATGCCGAACCAGATCGTCGCGCCGATCGCGGGCAGGAAGCTCCACCACAGCAGCGGCGTGCCCAGCAGCAGCACCTCCGCCGCGCACTGCTCCACGCCGCAGCCCGGGTCGCCGGACCAGTAGAACGCCACCGGGCGGCCCAGCAGCAGCCACTGGATCGGCGCCCAGTGCCCCACCGACTGGTACGTGTGCTCCGAGCTGAGGCCCTCGTGGAACTTGAGCGCCTCCTCGTGGTAGTGCTTCAGGCTGCTGAACCAGTTGTCCGACCAGTCGCGGTAGTAGCCGCCCTCGTTGAGGATCCAGCCGCTCCAGGTGGCCAGGTAGACGCCGAGCACGATCGGGATCGCGGCCAGCACCCAGCCGCCCTCGTCGAGGATCGCGTCGCGGATCGGGTGGCGTACGCCGACGGCCCGCCGGGCGCCGACCTCCCACCACATCACCAGCAGCACGAACACCGGCGCGAAGGCGAGCGCCGACCATTTCACGCCGAGCGCGCAGCCGAGCATCACGGCCGCCAGCAGCCGCCACCACGGCACCGCGAACGCCGGGCGGCTGCCCCTGCCCCGGCCCGCCGGGTCGCCGCCCGCCTCGACGAAGCGCAGCCACCGTAGCCGGCGCTGGTCGCGGTCGAGCACCAGGGCGCCGAAGGCGGCCAGGATGAAGAACATCAGGAACATGTCCAGCAGCGCCGTGCGCGACAGCACGAAGTGCATGCCGTCGAACGCCATCAGCAGGCCCGCCGCGCAGCCCAGCACCACCGAGCCGAACATGCGCATCGCGATCCGGGTGAACATCAGCACCGACACGGTGCCGAACACCGCCGCCGCCAGCCGCCAGCCCGCCTCGTTATAGCCGAGGACCTGCTCGCCCAGCCCGATGATCCACTTGCCCAGCGGCGGGTGCACCACATAGCCGGCCGTGTTGTTCTTCTCGTCCCACTCGAACCCCTTCTCCCACAGCCAGTGGGCGTCGGTGGCGTAGTAGGTCTCATCGAAGATCTTGCCCGGCGGCCGGGCCAGGTTGTACAGGCGCAACACGCCCGCGAGGAAGGTGACCGCCAGCGCCGCCAGCCACGCGTACGGGTCGAGCCGCTGCTCAAGGGGCAGCAGGCGCCGCCGCACGACGCTGAGCACGTGCGGCTCGGTAGAGGTGGGCGCCTGCTGGGGCGCCGTCGCCGTCTGGGTCACGGTAGGGATCGTAGGCTGAAAAACTCGGAATCGGCTCCCTCGGTTCACCGCGGGCGCGAAATGTATGGAACGAAGGTGGAACTGATGGCCGAAACCGGCGGCCTGGTGCTCTGCGGCGCGCCCCTCGGCAACCCCGCGGACGCGTCCCAGCGGCTGAGAGAGGTGCTCGCCGAGGCCGACCTCGTCGCGGCGGAGGACACCCGGCGGCTGCTCCGGCTCGCCAAGGACCTCGACGTCGCCGTCGGCGGCCGGATCGTCTCCTACTTCGAGGGCAACGAGGAACGGCGTACCCCCGAACTGGTCGAGGCGATGCGGGAGGGTCAGCGCGTCGCCCTGGTCACCGACGGGGGCATGCCCAGCGTCAGCGACCCCGGCTACCGGCTCGTCGCCGCCGCGCTGGACGCGGGCCTGCCGGTGACCTGCGCCCCCGGCCCCAGCGCCGTCACCACCGCGCTCGCCCTGTCCGGCCTGCCCTGCGACCGCTTCTGCTTCGAGGGCTTCCTGCCCCGCAAGGGCGGCGAACGCCGTGCCCGCCTGGCCGCCCTGGCCACCGAGGAACGCACCCTGGTCCTGTTCGAGTCCACCCACCGCATCGCCGACACCCTGGCCGACCTGGTGGCCGCCTTCGGCGGCGACCGCCGCGCCGCCCTGTGCCGCGAGCTGACCAAGACCTATGAAGAGATCCGCCGAGCCACCCTCGCCGAGCTGACCGAGACCGACGAGTTCCGCGGCGAACTCACCCTCGTCATCGCCGGCGCCACCCCCACCCCCGCCACCCGCCCCACCGACGAAACCCTGCTCGCCGAGATCGAGTCCCACATCACCGCGGGCCTCTCCCGCCGCGACGCCGCCACCGCCGTAGCCACCGCCCACAACCTCCCCCGCCGCGACATCTACACCCTCGCCACCCGCCGCTGACCCCACCTAAAACGTCGATCTTGCGTGAACTGTGGGTGCGACACGCCCGTTCCGGGCATATCCCCAACAGTTCGCGCAAGATCGACGTGATCTTGAGGGCGGGTGTGGTGGGGTGGGTGGGGTGGTTAGAAGGTGGCGGCTAGGAAGCCGATGGTGATTAGGAAAGGGCCGGCGAAGGCGAGGCCGGCGGCGGCGAGGCGCTGGCGGCGTTCGGGCAGGCGCAGCGCGCCGGTGGCGAAGACGATGGCGACGGAGCAGAGCAGGACCAGCGACAGGCCGACGATCCAGCGCAGGTGCAGGCCGCCGGTGCCGTTGCTGACGTACGCCCGGTGGCTGTTCTCGCCGACCATGCGGGCGGGGGCGCTCAGGCCCTCGGCCTGTCCGGGCGGGCCGAGCACGTCGACCGAGACGGCGGTGAAGTCGCGGGACGGCGTGGCGAACTCGCCGACGCAGCGCTGCAGCAGCCCGCTGCCCGCGCAGCTGGTCACGGTCAGCGTGCCGGCCCGGCCGTGCCCCACCGCGAGCCACAGCGGCTCCGCGCTGACCCAGCTGAAGAACGCCGCGAGCAGCGCGAACAGGATGAGCAGCGGCATCGCGACCCGCGCCCGGCGGGGTGCGCGCGGCGGCCTGCTCCGCTTGGCCGCGGGGCGCGGCTCGGCGCGCACCCTGCCGCCGTGCAGCCGCGGGTCGACCCAGGGCTCGCGCGGCACCTCCTGCACCGGCATGGTGAAGGCCTCGGTGGGCGTGGACGCGGGCGGCTGGGGCGGCTGCGGGGCGGCGGCGAGTTCGAGCGGGGCGGCGTGGGCGGCTCGCGGGTCCGGCTGACCCGGCAGGGCCGGACCGTGCGGTCCGCGCACCACCTCGGCCGGGATGGCGGGTCCGGCCGGCAGGGCGCCGCCCGCGACCGTGCCCGCCGGGTACACGTCCCCGTGCACGACCGCCGTGGAGGTGTGCGGCAGGTGCTCGTCGAAGTCGTCGATGATCGCGTACTGGTCGAAGACCTCGTCCGGGTCGGGCTGCCTGGCCGCCGTGGCGTACCGGGGCGGCAGCCCGCCGGGTTCGGGCAGGTCGAGATCGAACCGCCCGGTGGGCTCGCCGAGCCACGACGGGTGCTCCCGCACGGAGGCGTGCGCCGGTTCCAGCCGGATCACGCGCCTGCCCGGCGCCGCGGACGGAGCCTGCTCGGCCGGTCCCGCGCCGCCGGGGTCCGGACCGAGCGTGACGCTTTCCGCGGCGGCCACACCGGCCGTGACGCCTTCCGTGACACCTTCCGTGACGGCCGCATCGGGCCCGCCGGTCACCGCGTCCTGTTCCTCGACGGCGACCCGGCCGCGCGTCGCGGCATCGGCGGCCTGGCCGGAGACTCCGGTGGCCGTGCGGGTCGAGGCGGCGGCCTCCGCGGGCGGTGCGGCCTCCGGCGGGGCCGGGGGCGGGTACAGGGCGACCAGGCCCGGGGGCGGTGGCGGGCAGGGCGGCGGGGAGTGCTCGCCCGGCCAGGAGGGACGGTGGTCGTCGCGGGGCGATCGGGCCCGGTCGGGCTCGATCCGCGGGGTGGATTCGACGGGCGCGAGGCTATCGACGTTATCCCTCATACCTGGTCATTTCACTCCAGTCGGACACTCGACAGCCGGATTTGCCGGGCGTGTCGCCCGAGGTGTCAACCGGTGCACGGGCCAGGCACGGGCTTCACTACGCTGGTTCGTTATGAGTCACGTTCTCGCCGCGGTCGCCTGGCCTTATGCGAACGGCCCGCGCCACATCGGTCATGTCTCCGGTTTCGGAGTGCCCTCCGACGTCTTCAGCCGGTACATGCGCATGGCGGGCCACGACGTGCTCATGGTCTCCGGCACGGACGAGCACGGCACGCCGATCCAGGTGCAGGCCGACGCCGAGGGCATCACGCCCCGGGAGGCGGTCGACAAGTACAACCGCATGATCGTCGAGGACCTGCACGGCCTCGGGCTGGCGTACGACCTGTTCACCCGGACCACCACGCGCAACCACTACGCCGTGGTGCAGGAGCTGTTCACCGCGCTGTTCGACAACGGGTACGTGATCGCGAAGACCACGCAGGCCGCGATCTCCCCGTCGACCGGCCGCGGCCTGCCCGACCGGTACATCGAGGGCACCTGCCCGATCTGCGGTTACACCAGCGCCCGCGGCGACCAGTGCGACAACTGCGGCAACCAGCTGGACCCGATCGACCTGATCAACCCGAAGTCGAAGATCAACGGCGAGACGCCGCAGTTCGTCGACTCGGAGCACTACTTCCTGGACCTGTCCGCGTTCGCCGAGGCGCTGGGCGCCTGGCTGGACACGCGTGAGGGCTGGCGGCCGAACGTGCTGCGCTTCTCCCGCAACCTGGTGGACGACCTGCGCCCGCGCGCGATCACGCGGGACCTCGACTGGGGTGTGCCGATCCCGAAGGAGGGCTGGGACACCAAGCGCTTCTACGTGTGGTTCGACGCGGTCATCGGCTATCTGTCCGCCTCGATCGAGTGGGCGCGCCGCTCCGGCGACCCGGACGCGTGGCGGAAGTGGTGGCAGTCGCCGGACGCCCGGTCGTACTACTTCATGGGCAAGGACAACATCGTCTTCCACTCGCTGATCTGGCCGGCCATCCTGCTCGGCTACGACGGCAAGGGCGACAAGGGCGGCAAGCCGGGCGAGCTGGGCGAGCTGGGCCTGCCCACCGAGGTCGTGTCGAGTGAGTACCTGACCATGGAGGGCCGCAAGTTCTCCTCGTCGCGCCGGGTCGTCATCTACGTGCGCGACTTCCTGGCCCGCTACGACGCCGACGCGCTGCGCTACTACATCGCGGTGGCCGGGCCGGAGACCACCGACACCGACTTCACCTGGGCCGAATTCCTGCGCCGCAACAACGACGAGCTGGTCGCGGGCTGGGGCAACCTGGTCAACCGCACCATCGCGATGGCGTCGAAGAACTTCGGGGGGGTACCCACTCCCGGCGCGCTCACCGAGGACGACACCACGCTGCTGGCCACGGTGCGCGGCGGCTTCGAGACGGTGGGCGGCCTGCTGGGCAACCACAAGCAGAAGGCCGCGATCAACGAGGCGATGCGCATCGTCGGCGAGGTCAACAAGTACCTGTCCGACCAGTCGCCGTGGAAGCTCAAGGGCGAGGACGAGCGGGAGCGGCTGGCCACCATCCTGCACACCGCGCTGCAGGCGGTGACCGACTGCAACACGCTGCTGACGCCGTTCCTGCCGCACGCCGCGCAGAAGATCCACACGCTGCTCGGCGGCCAGGGTGTGCACGCGCCGATGCCGGAGATCGTCGAGGTCCCCGACCTGGACGGCGGCCCGGCGTACCCGATCCTCACCGGCGACTACACCGTCGGCGCGAAGTGGGAGCCGCGCGACATCGCCGCGGGCACGCCGCTGAGCGCGCCCACGCCGGTGTTCCGCAAGCTGGACCCGTCCATCGTGGACGAGGAGCTGGCCCGCCTGGAGGCCTAGAGCGGGTAGCGGATGTCGACGTCCTGGGCGTCGGTGACCTCGGTCGCCGGCGCCCAGGCCTCGTAGACGCCCCGCTCGTAGCACTGCGCGCCGAGTGCGGCCACGTTCTGCGGGTCGGGGCGGCACAGCCGCAGCCGGACCCAGTTGCTGTCGGCGGCCAGCACGGTGCACGGTGCGCCGCGCCAGTGGGCGTAGCGGGTGCGCCGCCGCAGCGACTCCACCGGGTAGCGGGCGGCCCGGCTCATCGCCAGCACCCGGAACTCCTCCGGCGGGTCGGCGACGGCCTCGTAGTCCTCGCCCCGGAACGTGCCGATCAGCCTGCTGAACACCGGATCGGTGCGGGGGACCGGCAGGTACTCCTGGTCCGCGCTGATCTCGCGCAGGGGGTGCAGCAGCCGCCGCCACTTCGGGCCGGCCAGCCGCAGCCAGCCCCGCTGCTCGGGCTGGAAGGTGTAGAGCACGATCTCGGTGCCGTCGGGCACGTACGCCACCAGCGCCGCGTGCGCGGGCAGCGGCAGGTCGGCGAAGTCGGCGGTGATCCACTCCGGGATCAGCTCGCTGCTGCTGGGGGCGAAGCCGGTGCCGAGCACGGCCGCGCCGACCCGGTCGTGCGGCGGCATGGCGACCAGCCCGGCCACCGCCTCCCCGGCCGACGGCATGTAGTCGCGCGGGTCCACGGCCCGCCAGCGCAGCACGTACGCGATCTCGTCGGCGGGCTCCTGCGCCCCGGTGCCGCCCGCGCCGAGCACGGCCAGCTCGGCCGGGGTGCGCAGGTGCGCGATGTCCCACTCGCGGTAGCAGAAGCCGTGCGGCAGCCGCCCGCGCAGCAGCGCGATGACCCCGTCGGGGCTCAGCGGCATCACCATGCGGGTGCCGCGGCGCACCACGGCGCTGGCCCGCACCGAGCCGATCAGCTCGGCGGCCTGCCGGTCGCGCGGCGGCCGCTGGCTCATCCGGTGCACGTTGTCCCAGCTCATGGCGCGCGACAGCGGCGCGCAGAGGGGCGACTCGGGGGTCGACGCCGCGTGGTGGCCCGCGGTGACCTCGGCGGCGGGCACGAAGCGGTGGTACGCCCAGCGGCCGGGCAGGTCCATACGCAGGAAGCCCGGCGCGGGCGCCTCGCTGAACAGCTCGTAGGCCCCGCCGCCGGCGACGGCCTCGGCGGGGTAGGCGCGGCCGTCCACGAGGACCGTGCCGGGCTCGGTGTCATTGACGGTCGTCACGGATTCCGACGCTAATCCTCACGGGTGCAGAGAAGATGAACACCGGCTGAACAGACACGCTTGGTGAGAGTGAGATCATGTCCCGGTGACCGAAGACCGTGCCGCCCGCGCCGCGCAGCGCCGGTGGGAGTCGTTCCCGCCCGCGCCGGAGCCGCTGCCGTACCCCGTGCTGGACAGCCACACCCACCTCGACATCGTCGCCGAGGACGGCGGCGACCCGGCCACCCAGATCGGAGCCGCGGCGCAGGTCGGCGTGGACCGGCTGGTGCAGGTCGGGGTCGACGTGGCCTCGTCGCGCTGGGGGGTGGCCTGCGCCCACGAGCACGCCGCGGTGGTGGCGACGGTCGCGCTGCACCCGAACGAGGCGCCGCGGCTGGCCGATCTGGACGGTGCGCTCGACCAGATCGCCGCGCTGGCACAGGACCCCCGGGTCCGGGGCATCGGCGAGACCGGGCTCGACTTCTTCCGTACCAAGGAGGAAGGACTCAAGCCCCAGGAACGCAGCTTCCGCGCGCACATCGCCCTGGCCAAGGCGGTCGGCAAGCCGCTGGTCATCCACGACCGGGACGCGCACGCCGACATCCTGCGGGTGCTCGACGACGAGGGCGCGCCGCAGACCGTGGTGATGCACTGCTTCTCCGGGGACGAGGCGTTCGCCGCCGAGTGCGTGCGCCGCGGCTTCGTGCTCTCCTTCGCGGGCACGGTCACCTTCAAGAACGCGCCGCACCTGCGCGCCGCGGCCGCGCTCACCCCGCCGGAGCAGATCCTGGTCGAGACGGACGCGCCCTACCTGACGCCGATGCCGCACCGGGGCCGCCCCAACGCCTCCTACCTGATCCCGCTGACGGTGCGGGCGCTGGCCGAGGCCAAGGGCATGCCGCTGGCCGACATGTGCCACGCGATCTCCGGCAACGGGGACCGGATCTTCGGACCCTGGTGACGTTCGCGCCGGTCGCCTAGCCTCGTCGATGTGACGACCGCCACCATGCCCTCGCCGCCGGGGTTGCCCCTCATCGGACACCTGCGCGAGATGAACCGCGACATGCCCGGCTTCCTGCGCCACGCCGCCCGCACGGCGGGGCCGGTGTGCCGGGTCAGGATGGGTCCACTGTCGATGGTGCTGGCCGGTGATCCGAAACTGGTGCACGAGATGCTGGTCGACCGGCCGCAGGAGTTCGCCAAGTCGTGGCGCACCGCCCGGCTCATCTCCGGCCACGTCGGCGACGGCCTGCTCACCCGGGAGGGCGCCGAGCACCGCCGGCACCGCCGCCTGATGCTGCCCACCCTGCACACCCAGCGCATCGCGCGGTACGGCGACATCATGGTCGGCGAGTCGCACCGGCTGCTGGAGTCCTGGCCGGACGGCCGGCGCATCGAGGTCGTCGAGGAGATGACGCAGCTGACCCTGCGCATCGTCGGCACCTCACTGTTCACCGTGGACGACGACGGCGACGAGATGTTCGCCGCCGTGCACGACTTCGTGAACTCGCTGAACGCGTACCTGCTGTCCTTCGGCCTGCTGCCCACCTGGGTGCCGACCAGGACCCACCGCTGGCGCAAGGCCAGCGTCGCCCGGATGGACCGGCTGTCGTACGACCTGATCCGGCTGCGCCGGGAGCGCGGCGGCGACGGCGGCGACCTGCTCTCCATGCTGATCCAGGCCAGGGACCCCGAGGGCGGCCCGGCGCTCACCGACACCGAGATCCGCGACGAGCTGCTCACCATGTTCTTCGCCGGGCACGAGACCAGTGCGACCGCGCTGACCTGGGCGTTCTATGAGCTGGCCCGGCAGCCGGAGATCGCCGAACGGCTGCGCGCCGAGGTCGCCGAGGTGCTCGGCGAGCGCCCCGCCACCATGGCCGACCTGCCGCGGCTGCCCTACCTGGGCCAGGTGGTCAAGGAGACGCTGCGCCGCTGGCCGCCGGGCTGGCTGTTCGACCGGACCCCGGTCGCCGAGACGCAGCTCGGCGGGTACACCGTGAAGCCGGGGCAGGTCATCTTCTTCAGCCCGTACGTGATCCACACCGATCCGGCGTACTGGCCCGAGCCCGACGAGTTCCGGCCCGAGCGGTTCGCCGCGGGCGCCGAGATCCCGCGCGAGGCGTACCTGCCGTTCGGCGACGGCCCGCGCATCTGCGTCGGCAACCGGTTCGCCGAGGCCGAGATCGCGCTGGTGCTGGCCACCATGGTGCCCCGGGTGTCGCTCTCGCTCGATCCGGGGCAGACCGTGCAGCCGCAGGGCCAGGCCACCATCCGTCCCAAGGGCGGCCTGCGCATGACCGTGCGCCGCCGCTGACCGCACGCACGCGGACGCCCCGCCCTCGACGGCCGAGGACGGGGCGTCCGCGTCTGCGGGTCAGGCGACCTTGGGGTCCGCGCCGTACATGTTGGCCTGCCGGTCACCCGCGGTGGTCAGCAGCGCCAGCAGCCAGAAGCTGCCGATGATCGGCACGAACGAGATGAAGTACCAGCCGCCCGAGCGGTTCGTGTCGTGCAGCCGCCGCACCGTCACCGCGATCGTCGGCAGCAGCGTGCCCAGCAGGTAGGCGAGGTAGAGGTAGTAGAAGGCGTCCGCCTGCGTGCTGCCGAACAGCATCAGCAGCGCGAAGATCACGACGACGTGGATGAGCGTGAACATCCAGAACTCCTTGCGGCGAGCCCGCCCGGAGAACGTCACGTAGTTCTTCAATACGTTCAGGTACCAGTTCACTTGCGGTTTCCTCCCGTGATCGAACAAGTGCGCCGACCATAGACATCTGAAGATCACCGGACAACGGCCGAAAGTGGGCTCCGGCGCGGCGGAACGCCTGGCCGGGTCTGCCGACTCGGATGATCGACATGTCGCGGCGTGCGGCGGCCGGTTCCGGCGGCTGCGTGCCGCCCCGCACGGGCTCGCCGATAGCCTGGTGTGGTGACGGTTGAACAGGCAAGACTGCTCGGCCCGGCGGAGATCCGGGAGCTGGCGGCACGGCTCGGCGTCGCGCCGACGAAGAAGTTCGGGCAGAACTTCCTGCACGACCCCAACACCATCCGGCGCATCGTCGCCGCTGCCGAGCTGGACCCGGCCGACGTCGCCGTCGAGGTCGGCCCCGGGCTCGGCTCGCTCACCCTCGGGCTGCTGCCCGCGGTGTCCCACGTGCACGCGGTCGAGATCGACCCGCCGCTGGCCGTGGCCCTGGCCGCCACCGTCGCCGAACGCGCGCCGGGTCTCACCGGGCGGCTCACCGTCCACAATGGCGACGCGATGCGGGTCACCGCGGCCGAGTTCGATCCCGCGCCCACGGCGCTGGTCGCGAACCTGCCGTACAACGTCGCGGTGCCCGTGGTGCTGCACCTGCTCGCCGAGCTGCCCGGCATCCGGCACGGGCTGGTCATGGTGCAGAAGGAGGTCGCCGACCGGCTCACCGCCCCGCCCGGCGGCCGGATCTACGGTGTGCCGTCGGTGAAGCTCGCCTGGTACGCGTCCTCGCGCCAGGCCGGGAAGGTGCCGCCCGCGGTGTTCTGGCCGGTGCCCAACGTCGACTCCGGACTGGTGTCGTTCACCCGGCGCGAACCGCCCCGCGGCGACGTCGCCCGCGAGGAGGTCTTCGCGGTGGTGGACGCCGCGTTCGCGCAGCGCCGCAAGACGCTGCGCGCGGCGCTGGCCGGCTGGGCGGGCAGCGCGCCCGCGGCGGAGGAGCTGCTCCGCGCCGCCGGCATCGACCCGGCCACCCGCGGCGAGCAGCTCGACGTACACGCCTTCGCGGCGCTCGCCGCCGCGCGTAGCCGGGTCCGGGGCGGCCAGTAGGCTGGGCGGCGTGACAGAGGCGTGGACGCTCGGCGGCGACGACGATGACCTGGCAGGAGCCTCGTCAGGCCCGGTCCGGGTCAGGGTGCCCGCGAAGATCAACCTCCACCTGGGGGTCGGCCCGCTGCGCCCCGACGGCTACCACGAGCTGCACACCGTGTACCACGCGATCTCGGTCTACGACGAGGTCACCGCGCGGCCCGGGGACACGCTGAGCCTGACCATGCAGGGTGAGGGCGTCGGCGAGCTGGAGCTGGACGACAGCAACCTGGTCATCCGCGCCGCGCACGCGCTGGCCGCCTCCGCCAAGGTCCCGGCGCGGGCGCGGCTGCACCTGCGCAAGTCGATCCCGCTGGCGGGCGGCCTGGCGGGCGGCTCCGCGGACGCGGCGGCGACGCTGGTCGCCTGCGACGCCCTGTGGGGCACCGGCCTGAGCCGCGAGGAGCTGGCCCGGATCGCCGCCACGCTCGGCTCGGACGTGCCGTTCCTGCTGTACGGCGGCACCGCCCTGGGCACCGGCCACGGCGAGGCGGTCAGCCCGGTGCTGGCCCGCGCCCACCGCTGGCACTGGGTGGTCGCCATCGCCGAGGGCGGCCTGTCCACCCCGCAGGTGTACGGCGAACTGGACCGCATGCGCGCGGCCGGCTCGGCGCCCGCCCCGCTGGGCTCCAGCGACGACCTGCTGAGCGCGCTGCGCCAGCGTGACCCGGCGGTGCTCGGCGCGGCGCTGGGCAACGACCTGCAACCCGCCGCGCTGTCGCTGCGCCCGGCGCTGGCCGACACGCTGGACGTGGGCGAGAAGGCGGGCGCGCTCGCCGGTCTCGTCTCCGGCAGCGGCCCGACCTGCGTGTTCCTGGTGCGCGACGAGGCACACGGCGGCGACCTCTCCGACGCGCTGCGCGAGTCCGGGCTGTGCCGGGCCGTGCAGCAGGCGTACGGAGCGGTGCTCGGCGCCCGGATAGGCTGACCACACCATGGCCAACATCATCAATCTGGACCGGGTCGGCAAGGGCTACGGCCCGACCGGCCCGCTGCTCACCGACGTCTCCCTCGGCCTCGACGACGCCGACCGGATCGGCGTGGTGGGCCTCAACGGCTCCGGCAAGTCGACGCTGCTGCGGATGCTGACCAAGGCCGAGGAGCCGGACTCCGGCCGCGTCACGCACCGCCGCGACCTGCGCGTCTCCGCGCTACCGCAGGCGCTGGAGCTGTCCCCGGGCGCGACCGTGCGCGACGTGGTGCTGGGCGACGCCTGGCTGCCCGCCGCGTTCGAGGCCGAGCACGAGTGGGCCGGTGACGCGGGCGTGCGCGCCATCCTCGACGGCCTCGGCATGCCCGGCCTGGGCCTGGACACCCCGGTCGGCCCGATGTCCGGTGGCGAGCGGCGGCGCATCGCGCTCGCGGCGCTGCTGGTGCGCCCGGCCGACCTGCTGATCCTTGACGAGCCCACCAACCACCTCGACATCGCGGGGGTGAACTGGCTGGCCCGCTACCTCAACGAGCGGCTCAAGGGCGCGCTCGTGGTGGTCACCCACGACCGGTGGTTCCTCGACGGGGTCTGCAACCGCATCTGGGAGGTCGCCGACCAGCAGGTACGCGCCTACGACGGCGGCTTCGCCGCGTGGATCCTGGCCCGCGCCGAGCGGGAGCGGGTCGCCGCGGTGACCGAGTCCCGGCGGCAGAACCTGCTCCGCAAGGAGATCGCCTGGCTGCGCCGCGGCCCGCCGGCCCGGACCTCGAAGCCGAAGTTCCGCATCGACGCCGCGAACGCGCTGATCGCCGACGTGCCCGCGCCCCGCGACCAGGTGACGCTGGCGAAGCTGGCCACCGCCCGGCTGGGCCGCCAGGTGTACGAGCTGGACGACGTCACCCTGCACGCGGGCCCGAAGCTGATCCTCGACCACGTGACCTGGCACGTCGGCCCCGGTGACCGGATCGCCCTGCTCGGCGCGAACGGCGCGGGCAAGTCGACGCTGCTGCGGCTGCTGGCCCGGGTCACCGACGCGCCCGGCTTCCGGGCCGGGCAGACCGTGCGCCCCGCGTTCCTGTCCCAGGAGCTGGCCGAGCTGCCCGGCGAGCTGCGCCTGCTGGAGGCCGTCGAGCAGGTGGCCCGGCGGGTCAAGCTCGGCGACCGGGAGCTGTCCGCGGCCCAGCTCGCCGAGGTGTTCGGCTTCACCGACCGGCGGGTGTGGACGCCCGTCGCGGACCTGTCCGGTGGCGAGCGCCGCCGCCTGCAGCTGCTGCGCCTGCTCGCGGGCGAGCCGAACGTGCTCATCCTCGACGAGCCCACCAACGACCTGGACACCGACACCCTGGCCTCGCTGGAGGACCTGCTCGACACCTGGCCCGGCACGATGATCGTGGCCAGCCACGACCGCTACCTCGTCGAGCGCGTCTGCGACCAGGTGTACGCCCTGCTCGGCAACGCGAAACTGCGCCACCTCCCGGGCGGCGTGGACGAGTACCTCGCGCTCGTCGACGCCGACGCCGCGCCGCGGCCCGGTGGGACGGCGGCGGCCGCCGCCCAGCCCAAGGCCGAGCGGACCGGCGGGCCGAGCGCGGGGGAGATCCGGGCGGCGAAGAAGGAGTCGTCCCGCATCGAGCGGCAACTGGAGAAGCTCAACCAGCGCGAGGAGAAGCTGCACGCGCAGATGGCCGAGCACGCCACCGACTTCGCGAAGATCGCCGAGCTGGACGCGAGCCTCAAGGCGCTGCAGGACGAGCGGGGGCTGCTGGAGGACGAGTGGCTCAACCTGGCGGAGCTGCTCTCGGAGTAGCTCCGCGGGGGCGGCCTGATAGCCTCACGCCGCCCCTGACCCCTCGTACCACCCGGAGCCGCGACATGGCCTCGCACATGCCCGTCAACCACTCCCTGCGCCCGCTCTACCGCGGGCTGGCCCTGCTCGCGGGGCTGTTCGTGCTGGCGTTCGGGGTGCTCGGCTACCTGGAGACCCAGGGCGAGCCGCTCTTCGGCCAGGGCGACGCCCGCGCGCTCGGCCTGCGCACCAACCCCGCGTTCGCGTACGCCAGCCTCGGCGCGGGCGTCGCGGTGCTGCTCGCCACGCTCGTCGGCCGCAACCTGGACCGGTTCGTGAACATGTGGGTCGGCGCCGGGTTCCTCATCGCGGGCACCGCCATGATGCTGCTGATGCGCACCGAGTCCAACGTGCTCAACTTCACGATGGCCACCTGCCTCGTGTCGTACCTGATCGGCTCGGTGCTGTTCACCGCCGGCATGTACGTCAAGGTCGGCTCGGCCGCGAAGGCCGCCGCCGAGCAGGCCCACCGCCAGGGCGCGCACTGAATCGGTCGTTTCGGTCCCGCCGGGACACTTCCGGCGGGACACTGGCCGTATGCACCTACCGCTCAATCACCGGCTGCGGCCGCAATGGCGTTTCCTGGCGGGACTGTGCGGGGCGTACCTGCTGGTGTTCGGCATCGTCGGCGCCGTCCGCTCCGCCGGTGAGCCGTTCTTCAGCCGGGCCGACACCGACGCTCTCGGGCTCAAGACGAACCCGGCGTTCGCGTGGCTGTCCATCATCGTCGGCGCCGTCGTGCTCGGCGGGGCGTTCATCGGCCGCAACGTCGACCACTGGATCAACATGATCGGTGGTGCGGTGTTCCTGCTCGCCGGCCTGTTCATGCTGCTGCTGATGCAGACCCCGGCGAACAAGCTCAACTTCGAGGTGGCCACCACGGTGGTCTCGTTCATCATCGGCACGATCCTGCTGATCGCCGGGATGTACGGGAAGGTCGGCACCCCCGCCGAGGCCATCGCCGAAGAGGTGCTGCGGCACAGCACCCGCCCCGGGGACAAGTTCGCCGTCAAACCGCACGCGAACAAGTAGGGCTTACTTCTTGTCCTTGCGGGTCAGCAGGGCGGGCTTGGCCTCCAGGTGGGACAGGCCGTTCCAGCACAGGTTCACCAGGTGCGCGGCCACCGTCTCCTTGCGCGGCTTGCGCACCTCCAGCCACCAGCGGCCGGTCAGCGCCACCATGCCCACCAGCGCCTGCGAGTACAGCTCGGCGAGCTTCGGGTCGTAGCCCCGCGTCTTGAACTCGGCGCCCAGGATGTGCTCCACCTGGTGCGCGACGTCGTTCAGCACCGAGGAGAAGTTGCCCGACGAGGACATCACCGGCGACTCGCGCACCAGCACGCGGAAGCCGTTGGTCTCCTCCTCGATGTAGTCCAGCAGCGCCAGCGCCGCCTGCTCCAGCAGCTCCCGCGGGTGCCCCGCGGTCAGCGCGGTGGTGATCCGGGTCAGCAGCGAGGTGACCTCGCGGTCCACCACGACGGCGTACAGGCCCTCCTTGCCGCCGAAGTGTTCGTACACCACGGGCTTGGAGACCTTGGCCCGCGACGCGATCTCCTCGATGGACGTCGCGTCGAACCCCCGCTCGGCGAACAGCTGGCGGCCCACCGCGATCAGCTGCTCGCGCCGCTGGGAGAAGCTCATCCGCACCCGGGACCCGGCCTTCGGAGGCGCGGCCTGCCGGGCCGGCCTGGTCTCGCGTACGTCGTCAGCCACGCCCCCATCCTGCCAGGAGGACGGGGGCGTGGCCGGACTGCCTGTGGTCTCTACCGTCACCGGGCCAGCTTGGGCTGGGCGTCGCGGTCGATCATCTTGGCCTTGACCCGCTCGACCTTCGGCCACTTCACGTTGGTGGCCCAGCCGAACTTCTCGAACAGCCAGATCACCCGGGCCGAGATGTCGATCTGGCCGCGCAGCACGCCGTGCCGGGCACAGGTCGGGTCCGAGTGGTGCAGGTTGTGCCAGCTCTCGCCGAACGACAGGATCGCCAGCGGCCAGAAGTTCGACGCCTTGTCACCCTCGCGCATCTCGAACGGGCGCTCGCCGTACACGTGGCACACCGAGTTGATGGACCAGGTGACGTGGTGCAGCAGACCGATGCGGATCAGGCCGGCCCAGAAGAACGCGGTCAGCGCGCCCTGCCACGACCAGGTCACCAGGCCGCCGACGACGGCCGGGGCGAACGCGGTGGTCAGCGACAGCAGGCCGAACAGCTTGTCGACCTTCTGGATGTCCTTGTCGGCGACCAGGTCCGGCGCGAAGCGGGCCCGGTTGGACAGCTCACGGGCGAACAGCCAGCCGACGTGCGCGTGGAACATGCCCTTGGTCAGGCCCTTGAGCGAGTTGCCGAAGCGCCACGGCGAGTGCGGGTCGTCCTCGAGGTCGGAGTACTGGTGGTGGCGGCGGTGGTCGGCGACCCACTGGGTCGGCGAGCCCTGCACGGCCATCGCGCCCGCGACCGCCAGCGTCACCCGCAGCCAGCGGGTGGCCTTGAACGAGCTGTGCGTCAGGTAGCGGTGGTAGCCGACCGTGATGCCCAGCCCCGTCACCACGTACATCACCGCGAAGATCGCCACGTCGGTGCCGCTCAGCCAGCCGCCCCAGGCGACCGGGATCACCGCGAACAGCGCCAGGAACGGCAGGGTCACGAACGCCCAGAGCCCGATCAGGGTGCCCTTGGACTGCTGCCCCTCGGTGAGCGGCTTCTGTCCCCGCTGAGATGTGGCGGTGCCGGTGGGCGTGTCGATGGCAGTGGTGGTCATGGCACCTCGCTGGAGCTGGGGCGGAAAGTCTGAATCGGGCTACCTACGTCACCGTAACCTACGCAACCGTAGTTTGACAGGGGGCAGGCCCCCGAGAATTTGGTACGGCAGTCCCTACGCTGCTGGAGCGGCTGGCCGGAAGTGTCGTACGTCAGTTCTAACGTCACCGCGTGGCCAAGCCGGAACTACGTGCACAGGCGGAAGTGCTGCGACAGGCGGGGTGCTCGGTGCCGGACATCGCATCGAGGCTGGGCGTCGCCCGTTCCACCGCCTTTCAATGGGTGCGTCACATACCCCTCGACTCTGATGCCGAGGCCGCCGCGCGACGCCGCGCGCACTCGCGCGCCATGACCGATGCGCGCTGGAGCGCGCACCGTGTGCAGACCGCGCAGCGCAGGGAGCTCGCGCGAGACACCGGGCAGGCGGTCGTCGGCGAGCTGACCGAACAGGATCTTGCTCTGATCGGTGCGGTGATCTTCTGGTGCGAGGGGACCAAGGAGAAGCCCTGGCGGGCGAACGACGGACGCGTGACGATCACCAACACGGACCCCCGCCTGTTGCGGATCTTCATCCGCTTCCTGGAGTCGGCCGGAGTCAGCCGCAGCGAACTCACCTGTCGCGTGAGCATCCACGAGACCGCCGATCCGGACGAAGCGGCGCGCTGGTGGGCGGCCGAGCTCGGCGTGCCGCTGGAGTGCTTCCGGAAAGCCACCATCAAGCGCCACCGTCCCAGCAGCTCACGACACAACCAGGGAAGCGCATACCACGGATGCCTCGTGGTGACCGCACGGCGCAGGCGCGAACTCTACTGGCGGATCGAGGGGATCATCGACGAACTCGACCGCCGAACCGGTGCAGCATCCGCGGGCGAACCACGATAAGCTTTGGCGCCGGATGGGGCGTGGAGTAATGGCAGCTCACCAGACTTTGAATCTGGAAGGTCCTGGTTCGAATCCAGGCGCCCCAGCTAGCACAGTTTCCAAATGGAAGACAGGCGTCTCGTGACTCGTACGGTGATCGTCCTCGCGGCCGGCGAGGGTAAGCGGATGAAGTCGGACCTGCCGAAGATGCTGCATCCGCTCCTCGGGCGCTCGCTGGTGGGCCACGTGCTCGCCGCCGCCGCGCCGCTGGGCGCGGAGCGCACCCTCGCCGTCGTCGGCAACCGGGCCGACCAGGTCACCGCGCACCTGGCCGAGATCGCGCCGGAGGTGTCGACGGCGCTGCAGGCGCAGCAGAACGGCACCGGCCACGCGGTGCGCATCGCGCTGGAGGCGCTGGGCGACGTCGCGGGCACCGTGGTGGTGCTGAACGGCGACGTGCCGCTGCTGCGCCCGGAGACCCTGCAGGCTCTGGTGGAGGCGCACGAGAACGCGAGCGCCGCCGCCACCGTGCTGGGCGCCGAGGTGCCGAACCCGACCGGTCTCGGCCGGCTGGTCCGCGACGCGGACGGCGGCCTGGCCCGCATCGTGGAGGAGCGCGACGCGACGCCGGAGCAGCGGGCGATCCGCGAGATCAACGCGGGCATCTACGCGTTCGACGCGGCGGCGCTGCGGGCCGCGCTGGCGAAGCTGACCACGGACAACGACCAGGGCGAGGAGTACCTGACCGACGTCTTCGCGCTGTTCGTGGCGGAGGGCTCGCCGGTGCGGGTGCACCTGGCGGCCGACGCCGTGGAGACGCTGGGCTGCAACGACCGGGCCGAGCTGGCCTCGCTGCGGGCGCTGCTGCGCGACCGGATCAACCTGGACCTGATGCGCTCCGGCGTGACCATCATCGACCCGGCGACGACCTGGGTCGACGTGACGGCGACCGTCGAGCGCGACGCGCTGCTGGAGCCGAACGTGCAGCTGCGGGGCGCCAGCTCGGTCGCCTCCGGCGCGGTGGTCGGCCCGGACGTGACGCTGATCGACACGAGCGTGGGCGAGCAGGCCCAGGTGGTACGCGCGCACGCGGTGCAGGCCGAGATCGGCCCGAACGTGTCCGTGGGCCCGTACGCGTACCTGCGGCCGGGGGCGCGCATCGCGCGCAAGGGCAAGGTCGGCACGTTCGTGGAGATCAAGAACGCGTCGCTGGGCGAGGGCACCAAGGTGCCGCACCTGACGTACGTGGGCGACGCGACGATCGGCGAGCACACCAACATCGGTGCCGGAAACCTGTTCGCGAACTACAGCGGCACCACGAAGAGCCACACCACGATCGGCTCGCACGTGAAGACCAGCTGCGACACGACGTTCGTGGCGCCGGTGACGATCGGCGACGGCGCGTACACCGCGGCCGGCTCGGTGATCGGCAAGGACGTGCCGCCGGGCGCGCTGGCCGTGGCGCGGGCGCACCAGCGCAACATCGAGGGCTGGGTGCAGCGCACGCGGGGCGGCACTGCGTCGGCGGAGGCGGCCGAGCGGGCCCTGAAGGAGCAGGCGGGCGAGGAGGGCTGAGCGCCCTGCCCGGGATGGCCGGCGCGTGCGGTGACGCCGCGCCGGTCGGCGTCAGTGACGCTCGACGGGGTTGCCGTCCTCGTCGAGCCAGCCGCGCTTGGCGGCCTCGGCCCCGAGGGAGAACTGGTTCTTCGCGCCGGTCTGCTGCTTGAGCGAGGCGATGTGGTCGTGCACCGCGCGCTCGCTCAGGAACACCAGCTTGGTGATGGTCTGCACGGTGAAGCCGGCGGCGAGCAGCAGCAGGATCCGGCGCTGGATCAGCGTCGGCTCCCCGGACTGTTCGCGACCCATCGGGGCTTCGCCTTTCTGTACGGACAGTTGTGCTTAACGAAGGTAGCGCCACCCGTCCGAGGCGGGCAAGGCACCCTCATGTCACCTGCGTGAACTCCCGGGCAAGCGGTGTGTCCGTGATCTGTCGCACCCGCGAACGGCCTTGGTGGCTGGTTCGCGAACCGCCGGGAGAGGATGAAGCGAAAAGGTGATACTGACCGCAGACCATCGTGAAGGGGCGGCAAGCCGATGGGCAGCATCGTCACGGAGAACCGCAAGAACCTGATGCTCTTCTCTGGCCGGGCCTACCCCGAGCTGGCGAGGGAGATCGGCGAGGTGCTCGGCGTGGGGGTGACCCCGACGACGGCATATGACTTCGCCAGCGGTGAGACGTTTGTCCGTTACAAGGAGTCCGTCCGCGGTTCGGACGCCTTCATCGTCCAGTCCATGACCCAGCCGGTGAACAACTGGATCATGGAGACGCTGCTCATGATCGACGCGGCGAAGCGGGGTTCGGCCAAGCGCATCACCGTGGTGCTGCCGTTCTACCCGTACGCCCGCCAGGACAAGAAGCACCGCGGCCGGGAGCCCATCTCCGCCCGCCTGGTCGCCGACCTGCTCAAGACGGCGGGCGCCAACCGCATCCTCACCGTCGACCTGCACACCGCGCAGATCCAGGGCTTCTTCGACGGCCCGGTGGACCACCTGTTCGCGATGGACATCCTCGCCGACTATGTGCAGGCCAACTACGGCCACCGCGAGCTGACCGTGGTGTCGCCCGACTCGGGCCGGGTGCGCGTCGGTGAGCGCTGGACGGACCGGCTGGGCGGCTGCCCGCTGGCATTCATCCACAAGACCCGCGACCCGCTCAAGCCCAACCAGGTGGTGGCGAACCGGGTCATCGGCGAGGTGGCCGGCCGCACCTGCATCCTGGTCGACGACATGATCGATACGGCGGGCACCATCTGCAAGGCCGCCGACATCCTGTTCGACAACGGCGCCGCGGACGTCATCGTGACGACCACCCACGCGGTGCACTCCGACCCGGCCACCGAGCGGCTGAAGAACAGCCGGATCAGCGAGGTCATCGTCACCAACACCCTCCCGCTGGGCACGGAGAAGACGTTCGACAAGCTCACCGTGCTCTCGATCGCCCCGCTGCTGGCCCGCGCCATCCGCGAGGTCTTCGACGACGGCTCCGTGACCACCCTCTTCGGCGGGCTGAGCTGACCCTGGCGGCGCACGCCCCTTCCGGCCGCGGCGCACGGCGACCGGAAGGGGTGACATCGGCCGCCCCGCCGGGGATGACCCAAAGTGATCGGGTAAGCTTTCGGGGTTGCCACGGCGAGGGTGCCCTGCGGGTCGTAACTACCTGTTGATGGCGCCGTGATCGACGCGGTGCTCCGGGTCTTCCCGCGCGCCCTCGTTCGCTCGGCCTGACAAGAGACCCGTTGAGCAGGAGAAGTAGTCGTGTCTGAGGTAAAGATCAGCGCCGAGCCGCGTACCGAGTTCGGCAAGGGCGGCGCTCGCCGCACCCGTCGTCTGGGCCTCGTGCCCGCCGTCATCTACGGCCACGGTGAGGCCCCGCGCCACATCGCCGTGCCGGCCCGTGAGTTCGCCGCCGCCATCCGCCACGGCGGCATCAACACCGTCTTCGAGCTCGTCGCGCCCGACGGCACCAAGACCCTGGCGCTGCCGAAGGCCATCCAGCGTGACCCGCTGAAGGACACCTACGAGCACATCGACCTGGTGATCGTCAAGCGCGGCGAGCAGGTCACCGTCGAGGTGCCGGTGCACCTGGTCGGCGAGGCCGCCAAGGGCACCCTGGTGATGACCGAGCACGACAAGATCGCGATCAGCGCCGAGGCGCTGCACCTGCCGGAGTTCGTCGAGGCCTCGATCGAGGGCCTGGAGGCCGGCTCGCACGTCACCGCCGGTGACGTCAAGCTGCCGCGTGGCGCGCAGCTGGTCGCCGACGCAGAGACCATCGTCGCCGTGGTGAGCCTGGCCCCGACCGCCGAGCAGCTCGAGGGCGAGACCGCCGAGGCGCCCGAGGCCGCCGAGGCCGAGGCCGAGGAGGCCGCCGAGACCGTGGCCGCCGAGGCCTGATCTCGTTTCAGCTCCGTCCGTGGCGTCCTTCATGCTGTGTAACGGCATGAAGGACGCCACGAGCGTATGTGGGGAGAAGTAGGCATGGAGCAGGCAGCGCCGTGGCTGATCGTGGGCCTGGGCAATCCGGGGCCGCAGTACGCCGGGAACCGGCACAACGTCGGGTTCCACATCGCCGACCTGCTGGCCGAGCGCACCGGCGTGAAGTTCGGGCGGCACCGCAAGGCGGTGGCGGACGTGGCCGAGGCGCGGCTGGGGTACGGCGCGGACGCCCCGCGCCTGGTCCTGGTGAAGCCGCTGACCTACATGAACCTGTCCGGCGGCCCGGCCGCCGCGCTCAGCCAGTTCTACAAGGTGCCGGTGGCGCAGGTCATCGCCGTGCACGACGAGCTGGACATCCCGTACGGCCAGCTGCGGCTGAAGGTGGGCGGGGGCGAGGGCGGCCACAACGGGCTGCGCTCGATGACCAAGTCGCTGTCCACGAAGGAGTATCTGCGGGTGCGCTTCGGCGTGGGCCGCCCACCGGGCCGGCAGGACCCGGCCGACTTCGTGCTGTCCGACTTCTCCAGCGTGGAACGCAAGGAGCTGGAGTTCCTGGTGGACCGGGCGGCGGACGCGGTGGAGGCGATCGTGAAGGTCGGCCTGGCGGCCGCGCAGCAGACCTACCACACTGCCTGATCCCGACAGGACCTCCCGCCGTCACATTTGCCCCAATCCCGCGTTGTATCCGGCAGGCGCACCTGCTCCGGCCCCTTCAAGCAGGCCGGATTCGGTGCGCCGCGTCGGTGACGGGGGGCATTCATGGAGCAGCGCCGCGACGACGATCGACGCGGCCCGCGACCCTATCCGCAGCGGCACCGGCTCGCCGACGACGGCGCTGCGCTCGCCTACACGGCCACGCCGACCCCGGCGGGCCCGGCCCCGTTCAGCCCCGCGCCGGTCGGCCTGGTGGCGGTCCGCCCGCAGACCCCGGCGCACCGGCCCGCGGTGGGCCGCCGCCCGCTGCACGGCGGCAGCACCCACATCGGTACGCCGGTGCGCGTCCTCGATCGCCGCAAGGGCTGGGAGCAGCGCTACCTGCGTACCCTCATCACCTCGGACCTGCTCGTCGGGGCCGCGGCGGGCCTGCTCGTCTACATGCTGCGCTTCGGGCACCCGGTCACCCCGTACACCACGACGTACCTGCTGCTGTCGCTGGCGCTGCCGTTCGCGCTCGTCGCGTCGCTGGCGCTGACCCGGGCCTACGACAAGCGCCACCTGTACGTCGGCACGCAGGAGTACGACCGCGTCATGCGGGCCGGGCTCTGGCTGATCGCCAGCGCGGCCGTCGGCTCGTACGCGCTCGAACTTCCCACCGCCCGCTCGTACGTGCTGATCGCGCCGCCCGCCGCGACCGCCGCCCTGGTCGTCACCCGCTTCCTGATCCGCAAGTCGCTGCACCGCCGCCGGGAGCGCGGCGACTGCCTGCGCCGGGTCATCGTGGTCGGGCACGAGCTGGCCATCATCGGGCTCACCCGGCAGCTGTGCCGCGAGCGCTTCCACGGCCTGGAGGTCGTCGGGGCGTGCGTGCCGCGCGGCAGCGACGGCCGGGTCGGGCTGCCGGTGTACGGCACCTTCGACGACGTGGCGGCCGCGGTGCGCGCCGCCGGTGCGGACACCGTGATCGTGCTGAGCTGCCCCGAGCTGGACGGGCACGCGCTGCGCCGGATGGCCTGGGCGCTGGAGCGCGACGAGATCGACCTGATCGTGGCCAGCTCGCTGATCGACGTGGCCGGCGGCCGCACCACCATCCGCCCGGTGGACGGCCTGCCGATGTTGCACGTGGAACATCCGCGGCTGTCCGGCGGCAGCCGGGTGGTCAAGGAGCTGATGGACCGGATCGGCGCGGCGCTGCTGCTGGTCGTGTTCGCGCCGCTGCTGCTGGTGACCGCGATGGCACTGCGCATCGACTCGGCCGGACCGGCGCTGTTCAAGCAGGTGCGGGTGGGGCGGGACGGGCGTGAGTTCGTCATCTACAAGTTCCGTACGATGTATGTGGATGCCGAGGCGCGGCTGGCCGAGCTGAAGCATCTCAATGAGCACGACGGGGTGCTGTTCAAGATCCGGGACGATCCGCGGGTGACCGCGATGGGCCGGTGGATGCGCCGCTACTCCCTCGACGAGCTGCCGCAGCTGCTCAACGTGCTGCTGGGGCAGATGTCGCTGGTGGGGCCGCGCCCGCCGCTGCCGCACGAGGTCGCCGCGTACGCCGACGACGTACGCCGCCGCCTCGCGGTGAAACCGGGCATGACGGGACTCTGGCAGGTCTCCGGACGGTCGGACCTGCCGTGGGAGGAGGCGGTCCGGTTGGACCTGCGCTATGTCGAGAACTGGTCAATGTCCATGGACCTGCTCATCCTTCTGCGTACGCTGACCGCCGTTGCCCGAAGCTCTGGAGCGTACTGATGCCCCCGGTGGAAGACGGCGCCTTCGCCGTATGGCTGGCCCGACAGGCCGGCGACCTGCTGCTCACCCTGCGCGACGAGATCGGGTTCGACGACCCGGCCGGTCTGCGCCACGCCGGTGACAAGCGTTCGCACGATCTGATCATGACGGAGCTGGCCCGCTGGCGGCCCGCCGACGCCGTGCTCAGCGAGGAGGGCGTGGACGACCCCGTCCGGCTCACCGCCAACCGGCTGTGGATCATCGACCCGCTCGACGGCACCCGCGAGTTCGGCGAGCAGGGCCGCGCCGACTGGGCCGTGCACGTCGCCCTGTGGCGGCGCACCGGTGAGCACGACGGCGAGCTGGTGGCCGGTGCCGTGGGGCTGCCCGCGCAGCAGCGCGTGCTCGGCAGCGAGCCGGCTCCGGCGTACCCCCCGCTGTCTCCGGAGGCGGCCGCGGGCGGGGCCATCCGCATCGCGACCAGCCGCACCCGCCCCCCGGCCTTCCTGGCCGCGGTCGCCGAGCAGGTCGGCGCCGAGCTGGTGCCGATGGGCTCGGCCGGCGCGAAGATCGCCGCCGTGGTGACGGGTGAGGTCGACGCCTACATCCACGCCGGCGGCCAGTACGAGTGGGACTCGGCGGCGCCGGTGGCGGTCGCCGCCGCGGCCGGCCTGCACACCTCCCGGGTCGACGGCGCGCCGCTGCGTTACAACCAGGCGAACGCGAGCCTGCCCGACCTGCTGGTGTGCCGCCGCGATCTGGCCGCTGACCTGCTGTCGGCCTTGTCACAGCATCGTTGATCCACGCGCGCCACGGCGTGTAGGGTTAATTCCCGAGTAAAGCACTAGGAAAGGTCTGGATATGGTCCAGCCTGGGCCGGAGCAGCCGGCTGCCTACCGAGTCTCCCACCTTGACGCTCTCGAAGCCGAGAGCATCTTCGTGATGCGGGAGGTCGTCGCCGAGTTCGAGCGCCCGGTGCTGCTGTTCTCGGGC
>NZ_BONF01000021.1 GCF_016862575.1 Catellatospora bangladeshensis
CGTCGGGCTTCATCTCGTTCTCAGCCGTGATCATGTTGAACTCACGGGCGGCGATCGTGCTGTACGTCGAGTTGCTCAGCCGGCCGGCCGCGATCGCCGTGCCGAAGTACCGGCCGGACTGAGCGGCTGCGGCACCCAGCGTGCTCTCCGCCGCGTTGGCCGACGGCATCATCACTGCGGCCGCGCTCACCGCCACGACACCGACCACGCCAGCGACGAGCGTTCTGACCAGGAGCGATCTCTCCCGCCGGATCACGCCACGTTGGGCGGACGGGCTAGTAGCCACTTTGGCCTCCTTTGCTGCCGACGCCCGAGCCATCGTTGCGACGACATCGGACGTCTCGTTGAGATTCATCCGCGCCGATGCTGCCACTCGATGCTCGCCTTGGGCAACAACTTTCGGAAAACTTCCGGAAACATGATCTTGTGTGGCGGCTTTGCAAAAGAGCACGTCAATTAGGATCAGGATGATTCGATCCTGACCAACCGGTAGCGCTTCTTCGGTTGTTCCAGCCCGTCCCGCTCCCGGAATTTCCGGGACGAGCGGCAGCGTTCTCTTGCGCCAAGCCAACCGTGTTAGCGGTCACATCCTCGGGCCGACTACAGCTGCATGTCCACCGAGCAGGCCGATTGATCGGTGAGCGCCCGCCCGGGAGCGCTCCCGTCTAGGCCGAGAGGTTGCCAGACCGCTTCGGAACATTCAAGTGGGGCCGTGCCCGCTCTTGGCATTGGCCCGAGGAGTCATAGGACTCCGCCCCAGCTCAGGGCATCGCAGGGTCCTGGCCGCCAGCATCCCGGCAGTCATATGACGTGTGCCGGCCCGAGAGGTTCCGGTGCCAGGCAATCGACAACGGTCGTTGACATGTGATGTCTTATGTCGCTACCGTGGCGCTGTCCCCATGGGACATACGGCCCCGGGGCAGCGGGCCGAACGCCGTCTACGTAGCCGCGTGGTGAAGAAACACCGGGCCACCTGCGGTCGTGCTACCGGCCTCATCACCAACGCCGAGACGAACCGTGCCAGCACATCGACCGGCCGCTCCGCTCGGCTTCGGCAGACCAGCCGCAGTGGACCTGCTCGACTGATCGCCTGACCGGTGGCGGCGGACGGCCCATGCCGCCGCCACCTTTCTGACCGCGCTGACAACCCACGGGCCGTCGTCGACCCGCGCCCCGCAAGGAGCTGCCCATGAACCGCATACTCGCCGCGGCGCTGGCCGGCGTGCTGGCCACGCTGGGCGTCGTCGCCGTGGCGGCCCAGCCCGCATCGGCCGCGACGCTGACGCAGGTGACGAACTTCGGCAACAATCCCACCAACCTCAACATGTACGTGTACGCACCGGACACGACGGCATCGCGCCCGGCGCTGCTGGTCCTGGTCCACTACTGCGGCGGATCGGCATCGGCGGTCTTCGGCGGCAACGGCCGCGACTACGCGACCGCGGCCGACCGGTACGGCTACGTCATCGTCCTGCCGGAGGCCACCCGCTCCGGACGCTGCTTCGACGTCTCCACGCCGCAGGCGCTGCGCCGTGACGGTGGCAGCGACTCCACCGGCATCATGTCGATGGTCGGCTGGGCCCGCACGCGATACAACGTCGATCCGGCCCGGATCGTGGTCAGCGGATTCTCCTCCGGGGCGATGATGACCAACGTCCTGGCCGCGCAGTACCCGGACGTGTTCGCGGCCGGCTCGGCGTACTCCGGAGTACCCGCCGGGTGCTTCGCCACCACCGACGGATCACTGTGGAACAGCCAGTGTTCCAGCGGCAACGTGAACAAGACGCCGCAGCAGTGGGCAGACACCGCCCGCGCGATGTACCCGGGCTACACCGGCCGTTACCCGCGCATGCAGCTGTGGCACGGCACCACGGACACCACGCTGGCCTATCCCAACTTCAACGAGGCGACCGAACAGTGGACCGCCCTGAACGGACTGAGCCAGACGCCCACGTACACCGACAGTCCCCAGCCGAGCTGGACCCGGTCCCGCTACGGCAGCGCCGGCACCCAGGCCACTGTCGAGACGGTGAGCATCTCCGGCACCGGGCACACCCTTCCGCAAGCCGGGATGCTCGCCTACTCCATCTCCTTCCTCGGCCTGGACGGCAGTGCACCGCCCAGCAGCCCGCCGCCGAGCAGCCCTTCGCCCAGCAGCCCGCCGCCGAGCCGCTCCAATGTGATGATCGTCGGGACCGGCTCCGGCCGCTGCGTCGACGCCCCCAACGGCGGCACCGCCAACGGCACCCAGATGCAGCTGTGGGACTGCTGGGGAGGCAGCCCGCAGCGCTGGACGTACACCTCCGGAAAGCAGTGGACCATCGCGGGCAAGTGCCTGGACGCCTCCGGCCACGGCACGGCCAACGGCACCGCCGTCATCGTCTGGGACTGCAACGGCCAGACCAACCAGCAGTGGAACCTCAACACCAACGGCACCATCAGCGGCGTCCAGTCGGGGCTCTGCGTCGACGCGGCAGGCAACGCCACCGCCAACGGCACCAAGATCCAGCTCTGGACCTGCCACGCTGGCGCCAACCAGCAGTGGACCACTCGCAGCTGAATCGATTGCCGCCGGGCCGGCGCGCCCACACCGGCCCGGCGGCATTCCCTGGGGAAAGGAAAGCCGCCGTGGCAGGCGGTCGCGTCCACCGGCAGGGGATGCCACAGCGGGCTGCTGGCGTGCCGGACATCGAGGGTGCCCGCGCCGAGCTGGTGGAGCGCGGCATCGAGGTCAGCGAGGGATACTTCGGAGCGCTCCGGATTCGCAGTTTCGGGGGAAGTGCAGCCACGCCGACGCCCGAGCCTGCAGTTTCCCCGAAACTGCGGGCGAGGGTGGGGCGCTCGACCGGCCCGGCTCAGCGGCCGGGCAGGCGTTTGCGGACCTCCTGCAGCACCCAGCCGTTACCGTCGGGGTCGGTGAAGGTGGCGAACGAGCCGTAGCTTTGATGCTGAGACTCCCGCCCTGCGGATGGCGCACCGACCAGCAAGCCATGCGGTCGCGGTGAGGCAGGCGGCGGTACCGGGCGGGGCGAGCAACGCTGTCCGTCAGAAGCCGGTGGGCTTCTGACGGCCCCCGAGCGTCTGCAAGGAGGACATCGTGGACGGCATGCGCCCCGCGACGCAGCAGAAACGTGACATCGTCGACCTCGACCTGGGCAACGGCAGGGTGCTGCGGGCGGAGGTGTTCGTCGAACCCTCGCCGAGCCGGGCCGGCGAAGGAAGCGGCGACGCCGGCCTGCGGGACTGGTGGAAGGGCACCCGCCAGGCCGCGCTCGACCGCACGGCGCCGGCGGTCGAGGCCGCAGCGCAGTGGGTACACGACGAGATCACGCAGCTCGGCTCGCTGGCGCCGGACCGCGTCGGCGTCGAGCTGGGGGTCAAGTTCGTGGCCCGGACGCCCGACCTGATCGTTCCGGTGCTGGGCCAGGTCGGTGCGGAGGCCACGCTGCTGGTGCGCTTGGAGTGGGAGGGTGGCGCCCTGCAGCGCCGGTCCCCGCAGGGGGAGGAAGACGACCTGCCCAACGAGGCGGGCACGCCGGATTCCGGGAACTGACCGGCCGGATGTCATCGCGGCTCGGGCACCTGGCCCAGGATTCTCTCGTCCAGCTCCGCAGGAGCCGTGCCGAGTTCGCGGGCGTCGGCTTCGTCATCGCGCCCGAACTGGTGGTCACCAACGCCCACGTCGCCACCGACGACATCCAGGTGTGGGCGGGCGGCCGCCAGTATGCGTGCTCGTCGGTGCGGCGCTACCCGGACCAGGGCGCGCAGCACCCTGAGTGGCCGTTTCCCGATCTGGCCGAGCTGGTCGTTCCCGGGCTGCAGGCGCCGCCCGTGCTGCTGGGGGCACTCACCGAGCAGACGCACCCGCCGGACGAGGTCCTGGTGCCGACGTTCCACATCCCGTCTGTTCAAGACTCCCCTGACGAGCCTGCTGTGCTGCACAAACGGCTCAGCGTGCATACCACCGGCGGACGCTGGGGCGTGGACGGCGGCGTCGTGCGGGGCATGAGCGGAAGCCCTGCGCTGGACCCGGAGACGGGCCGCGTCTGCGGGATGATCAAAGCGCATGCGTGGGCAGCGGTGGACGGCGGCTATCCCGTGCCCGCCGGCGGCTGGCTGATCCCGTTCAGCCCGGTCCACGTTCCCGCGTCCTGGTTCGAGCGGAACGCCGCCGCGAATCCCGTCGGCAACCGGTGGCGCCGGATCGCCGCGGGCGCCGACGACATACAGCGGGCCCTGTTCGAACCCGACGACGCACCCGGCGAGATCACCCCCGCGAACCTGCTCGACCCGGAGTGCGGGTTCGCGCCCTTCGAGCCGGTCGCCGAGTTCGAGGAGCTGCTGCGCTGGTGCCGGTCGGCGGAAAACCCGCTGGTCAGGCTGGTGTCCGGCGCGTCAGGTGCCGGGAAGAGCCGTATCGCCGTCGAGCTGTGCCGGCGCCTGAGGGACGAGGGCTGGGTGGCCGGTTTCCTCGGCCCGCGCCTGGACGACAGGTGGCGGGAGACGTTCGCGCGCGCCGTACGGCATGAGCTTCAGGTCTGCGTCGTCGTCGACGACGCCGAGCACCGCGGCGAGGAGATCGCCGCGATCCTGCACGAGGCGCGCGCCGTGATCGCGGTGATGCGCGAGCACGGCCTCCGTCCCACGGTCCGGGTCGTCCTGCTGTCCCGCAACGACCCGAGCCGGTTCGAGACCGATCTCCTGGCCATCGACGTCATCGGCGACGGGTTCGGCCGCTGGATCCAGTCGGTGCTCGGCACGCCGGTGCGGCTGCCGCCGGTGCTGCCCGATCAGGAAGCGGTGTTCCGCCGGGCCTGGCACGCGTACGCGAGCAGGCTCGGTGTCCCGGCCCGGGCGCAGCCGCGGTGGCGGCACGACCTGCCGGGCATCACCACCCTCGAGGTGTACGCGCTTGCGGCTGACGCGGTGCTCAACGTGTACTTCGACGACGCGCGGGACGGGCGCCTGTCCGACGACCCGCTGGGCGCGATTCGCCGCCACCACCTGCGGTACTGGGCACAGAAACTGAAACGGGCCGACTACAGGCTGCGGCGCCGGACCCAGGCGGCCGCGCGGGCCCGGCCGGAAGCGGGGTCGAAGTCGGTCGAGATCCCGCTCGACGTGGCCGAGGCATGGCTGCTCGTGCCGACCCTGGCCGCCGCTGCTGACCGCAGCCACCTGCGACAGGTGATGCGCACGGTCGCGAAGATCCTCGGCCATCCGGGCCGGGACGAGCTCAAGACCCTCTACCGGCTGTATCCGAAGCAGGATGCCGGCCCGCCGTCGCCGGACGGGCGGCGGCCGAAGCCGCTGCCGGCGGTGCTGACGCCGGACCGTCTGGCCGAGCTGATGTTCCGCGAGGTGTGCCGCTCGCTGGGCGAGGTGCGGCTGCGCGACTTCCTCGCCGCCGTGCTGTGGCTGGCCGCGGGGACCCGCCCGGCCGGGCTGCCCGACGACGGCCGCTACGCCCACCCGGCGCTGCGCCTGATCGGCCGGGCCCGCACAGGCGGTGCCGCCGAGCGCGACGACCCGGTGTACGCGAAGATCGACCAGGCACTGTCGGCGCTGCTGGCAGCGCATCCGCGTGAGCTGTTGCCTGCCCTGGTCAAGGTCGCCGGTGAGATCCCGCGCGCGGAGCCGCTGGTGCGGTTGCTCGGCGTGGCGGCGCAGAACTGCGACCAGGCGGTGCTGCCCCTGGTCGAGCCGTGCCTGCCTGACGACGGGCGCGGGCTGTCGCCGGTGGCGCTGACCGTGCTGCAGCGGCGGGTCGACGCCGCGCAGGGCAGCGACGACCAGGCAGTCGCCGACCGGGTGAGCCTGTGGCGGCGGATGAGCCTGCACCTTTACCACCTCGACCGGCACGACGGCGCGCTGCGCACCAACCTGGACGCGATCAACGAATGCCGGGTCCTGCGCCATCGCGGCGGCGGCTACGCGCGGGCGTCGGCGGAGCTGTTCGCCCGGCTGCACGGCGACCGGGCGCTGTTCCTGCTGGAGAGGATGCTGAGCGGGCGGCAGCCCGACGGCGAGATCGGCGAGGCGCTCACCTACGGCGAGGAGGCCGTCCGCGCCTACCGAGACCTGGGCGCGGACTACGAGCTGGCCCTGGCCGGGGTGCTGCACAACCAGAACGTCCTGTACGCCAGAGCGGGCCGGCTGCACCAGGCCCTCGCCGCGGGCAGGGAAGCGCTCGCCGTCTACGGCACGACCGGGCCCCGCAGGCCGCGGGCGGCGGCGCACCTGCACGTCGCCGAGGACCTCGCCGATCTGGGCCGGCTACCTGAGGCGCTGGCGCAGGCGACCACGAGTGTGGCCATGTTCGGTGAGCTGTTCGAGCAGGCGCCGTCGGCGCACGCCGCGGACCTGATGCGGGCGCTGCTGCAACGGGCGATGATCATGCAGGATGTGGGAGAGAATGCTCGGGTCAAGCGGTCGCCGGCGGTGCGGGGCTGGCTGCTGCGGGCCGAGACGGACCTGGAGCAGGCGCGCCAGGTGAGCCGCAGCCTGCCGGCCGCGGAGCCGGAGCTGGTCGAGCGGATGAGGGCGGTGGCGGTCGTGCTGGACGAGGACATCGAGCGGGTCGGCGGGCAGGGGCCGGAGGCGGCGGCGCCGCCGGTGATCAGCCGGCAGCAGGAGAACGTCGTGTTCAGCAACGAGTACGGCCAGCTGTTCGACGACGATGTCCTGTCACCGGCCGGCCATCCTGGGCGCTACCTGCGGTGGCGTTGGGCGAGCCGCGGCGTCGTGGCCATACCGGTGCTGGATGGGGCGGCCGCGCTGGTCCCGGCGTACCGGTATCCGGTCGGCGAGGTCCTGCTCGAACTGCCGCGCGGCGGTTCCAGCGGGGACGAGCCGCCGGAGACGGCGGCGATCCGCGAGGTGGTCGAGGAGGTCGGCGTGATCGGCGTGACCGGCCGCCTGCTCGGGACGATCTACCCCGATGCCGGGCTGATCGAGTCCGGGTGCGCGGTCGTGCTGGTGGACGTCGATCCGGCGTCCGCCGGGCGGCCCGCCTCACCCGAGACGATGGAGTCGATCGGGCAGCCGCGATGGCTGGACCGGGCCGCGGCGCGGGCCGCTATCGCCTCGGGTGAGATCCGCTGCGGGGTGACCCTCGCGGCCCTCACGCTGTGGTGGGCGACGACGGACCAGGGCTGACGTCGGTCCCGGCGACGACCCGGTTGTTGGGCGTGTCGGTCCGGTCGTCCTGCTCGACCCACGGCTGCGAGTCGGTCACCAGGACCGGGATGTGCAGGACGTCGAAGAAGCCCTGCGGGGCGGCGGCGGCCTCACCCGGAACGTGCATCCGTACGCCGGTGGTGCCGTTGCTGTCGTCGCAGATCGCCGTCACCCGGGCTTTGCGCCTGGCCCGGCGCATCGAGGCCAGGACCATCTCGTGTGCCGGGTCACCGGTCGAGAAGGCCCGGTCCAGGATCTGCTCGACCTCGTCGGCGAACAGGCCCATGCTGCCCATCAGCGGGTCGACCTTGGCGTCACCGGCGTGGCGGACCCGGGCCAGGTCGAGGAGCATCTTCTGCCGTGAGGGCAGTTCGAGGATCTCGATGACCGCGTCGACGGGGACGTGCTGCCATACGGTCGGGTTGATGATGCTGGTCGGCAGAGTCGTGCTGCCGGTCGGCCTGATCGACGGCGGCAGCTCGACGAGCTCGTCGCTGCGCGGCCCGCTGACCGCCGTGGCGATCGAGGTGGGCACCGCCAGGTGGTACGAACCGCTGGCCGAGCGCTCCACGAACTCGAGCGCCTCCATGCTCTCGCGGCCGGCCGTCTTCTCCAGCGCCTCCTTCTTGTCACGGATCGCCCGGTACAGCAGCAGCTGCTGGTCGTCGGCCCAGCCGCGGAACTCGTGCAGGACGTGGAGGTAGTCGCGGGGCGTGCTGGACGTGGCATCGGCCAGGCGCCGGTCGAGCCGGGCGAGGAAGCCCCGTTTGAAGTTGCCGGCCACGACCTCGGCCACGAACTCGATGACCCGCCCCTCGGTGACCTCGTCCAGCCAGTCTCCGTAGGCCGGCGGCGGGACGTCCGTGACGCCACGGGCCAGGTGATCGTCCTGGATCTGCCGGAACGAGGTGACGGGGACCTTCTCGGCGCCCAGCGCGTCGCGGCGGGACACCCGCAGGTCACCACGCCGCAGCAGCTCCCCCAGGTCGTGACCGGCGAAGCGGGCGCCGTCCTCGCGCGCGAACAGCGACCGCAGCATCGGGCTGTTGAGCGAGTGCGAGTCGGCCACGATCAGCGGCTCGGCGAGCACCGCATGGTGCAGCACCCGTGCGCGCAGGTCCTCGCGGTGCGAGTACGCGTACGGGACGTGCAGGTTCACGTCACCGAGGAAGACGGAGAAGTCGAAGTCTGCGCCATGCTGCATGGAAGGGGCCTCCGCACTGGTGCCGGCGACGGTCACCCGGTTACTGACGGACGGCTGCCCAGGGTGCGGGTCCGGTGTGCTCAGCGTCAGGCCGGGGCCAGCTCGACCGCGCCGAACGCCGGTTTGAGGTCGGCGACCCAGAGCGCGTCCGCGTCGAACTGCGCGAAGAACGGCCGCCCGACCAGCGCCGGGTCGCGGGCCTGCAGGTAACGCAGCGCGAAGACCCGCTCCCCCGCGAGCTCCACGATGCCGTCGATGCAGATCTTGCCGGGCGACGCCGAGGCGACCGGCCCCCGCGCGGTCCGGGCCAGTCCGGGGACCTGCGCGAACGCGTCCCGGTAGATCTCGTACGCGCGCGCCAGCGGCACCCCGAAGTAGTGCTGCGGCCCGGTGTCACGTTCGATGAACAGGTAGTACGGGATCATGCCCAGCCGGGTCGTCTCCCGCCACAGCTGCGCCCATACGGCGGCGTCGTCGTTGACGCCGCGGATGACCGGCGCCTGGCAGCGGATGACCGCGCCCGTGGCGAGGATCCGGCTGATCGCCTGGCGGGTGACCCGGGGAGCGAGTTCACGCGGATGCGAGAAGTGCGCCATGACCGCCAGGTGGCGGCCGGCTGCCGTCACCTGCTCGAACAGCCGCAGCAGGTCGTCGGCGTCCGGGTCGCCGCTGAAGCGCTGCGGCCAGTAGGCCAGTGCCTTGGTGCCGATGCGGATCGCCTCGATCGAGGGGATGCGCAGCAGCGGCTCCAGATGGCGCCGCAGCACCTCGGCGCTCATCACGAGCGGATCACCGCCGGTGATGAGCACGTTGGTGACCTCCGGGTGGGCGCGCAGGTAGGCGACGACCGAGTCCATGTCGTCGGTGGCGATGCGCAGGTCCGGCTCGCCGACGAACTGCGGCCAGCGGAAGCAGTAGGTGCAGTAGGCGTGGCAGGTCTGTCCCTGGCGCGGGAACAGCAGCACCGTCTCGCGGTACTTGTGCTGCAGCCCGCGCAGGCGGCGGCCCTGGAAGACGGGCTCGTTGAGGTCGGTCTGGTTGGCCGGGTGCGGGTTGAGACGCGAGCGGATCTCGTTGGCGGCGGCGCGCAGGTGCTGCTCGGGCGCTCCGTCGCGCAGCAGGCCGGTCATCCGGGCGAGGTCGGGGGCGGCCAGCATGCCGGGTTGCGGGAAGGTCAGCTGGAAGATCGGGTCCTCGGGCACGCGATCCCAGTCGATCAGCTCGTTGATCACGTGATCGTTGACCCGGAACGGCAGCACGGCGGCGACGCCGAGGCGCTGCCGTCGGTCCTCCTCGTCGAGGCCGGTGCGCTCCTTCAGCAGCGGGTCCAGCTGCCTGCTCGTGAGCGCACGGAACATGCCGGTTATGTCGGGTCACTCCTCGTAGGCGGGTGATCCGGCACGAGCCGGATGAACGCCGCACCTGGTCGTTCATATTTCGCAAGGAAGTTCGCGTTGAGGTCCGACATCACATCGGACTCCTCCGCCACGATATGCAATGCGTACACCTGAGACGGTACTTTCCCCAGGCGAGCCGTGATCGTGCCGTCTCGGTGCCGGGCCAGGTGCGCGATGATGCGCGGGTCGGCGATGTAATGCTCGTCATCGAGCACGACGAACCTGGCGACGTAGTCCCGTGATCCGGTCCCGTCCATCAGGGTGATGTGCAGCGCGACGTGGTCCTCGATGGGCGTGCCGTGGCGCCACAGGTCGTCGAAGCGCTCCCCCACGAAGGTGCCCAGCGGCGACTCGCTCGACACCTCGAGCTGCGCGGTGTCACCCGAAAGGCGGCCCAGCGGCAGGAACGAGACCAGCATGCGGCTGTCCCACCGGTAGATCGTCACCGACGCCGACGCGGCGTAGAGCCGGACCTCGAAGTGCTGGCGCAGCTCCGGGTCCAGACCCTGGCGGTACGCCTCGAGCCGGCGGATGTTGCGCAGGATCTCCAGGCGCACGTCGCTGTGCCCCTGCAGTTCCTCCGTGCGCTGCTCGGCGGCGAGGGAGTCGGGGTCCATGAGCAGCACCTGGATGGGCACGCGGCGGCGCAGCAGCGCCGTGGCGGCGCGGAAGAAGCGCTGGTCCACGGGGCGGGAGAACAGGCCGGAGAAGGTGTCGAGCACACGGACCAGCGTCCGCGCGCCGGTGACCCGGTCGGTGTACCAGTCGTAGTCCAGGCGCCGGTGCTCGTGCACCCGTCCCTGCTGCGCCCGGCGCACGATCGGCGTGACCGCGAAGAAGATCACGATCGCGCCGACGAGCTCGGCGCCCATGTTCAGCGCGAGGTTCTCGGCGTACTGCGGTATCCCGCGTGCCGCGTGCAGCAGCGCCAGGGATAGCAGGGAGAGCCCGGCCAGCACGGCCAGCGTCTTGGGCCGCAGCGTCTGCGCAAGGAAGACCCGCACGGCGCGGCCGATCCGTCCCAGGAACATGTGACCGCACCGACCTCCCCGACAGCGTCACTGCACAGTATCGGGACCCTCCACATCGCACCATAGCGTGCGCCACCCGTCGCAGTGCGTCAATGCATCCAGGTCGCGCTCGATGTCCGTAACTCGGGATGCCTCCACTCGCCGGCACACGGTAGCCGAAAGCCGCCCGCTCGGCGGCGGGCACCGGGCGAGCGCCGCCCTGTCACCCGCCGGTGTCCTGCGCTTCGCGCGTTACACGTACCGTGTCCCGTCTCCAGCCGCTATGTTGACCAGGCCCGGCGGCTCAGCCGCGACGACCGCGCAGAAACGAGTGACCGCCCGTGGACATGACCCTGGCAGACCCGCAGACCGGGACCGGCGACCGAGCACCCAAACCGATCATGGCCGGTGCCCGCCGGCCCGCCGCTCACGCCGCCGTCTACGCGTTCGTGCTCGTGCCGCTGCTGGCCCTGGCCGCGGCCGTGCCGCTCGCCTGGGGCTGGGGGCTGACCTGGACCGACGTCGCCCTGACCGCCGCGATGTACACGATGACGTGCCTGGGCGTCACCGTCGGGTTCCACCGCTACTTCACCCACGGCGCGTTCAAGGCCGGCCGGATCATGCGGATCACGCTCGCCGTGGCGGGCACGCTGGCGGTACAGGGGCCGATCCTGCACTGGGTCGCCGACCACCGGCGTCACCACGCGTTCAGCGACCGCGAGGGAGACCCGCACTCGCCGTGGGCGTACGGCACGTCACCGGCCGCGCTGGCCCGCGGCTTCTGGCACGCCCACCTCGGCTGGGTGCTGGACCCGAAGCTGACCAACCAGGAGCGGTTCGCACCCGACCTGCTCGCCGACCGGGACATGCGGCTCGTGCACCGCCTGTTCGGGCCGCTGACGATGGTGACGCTGGCCGTCCCGGCGCTGGTCGGCGGTCTGGTGACCTGGTCGTGGTGGGGTGCGGTCACCGCGTTCTTCTGGGCGGGTCTGGTCCGGGTCGCGCTGCTGCATCACGTGACCTGGTCGGTGAACTCGGTCTGCCACATCTGGGGGGACCGGCCGTTCGCGTCCCGGGACCGGTCGGCCAACTTCTGGCCGCTGGCCATCCTGAGTATGGGCGAGTCCTGGCACAACCTGCACCACGCCGACCCGACCAGCGCCCGGCACGGTGTCCGCCGCGGCGAGATCGACGTCTCCGCGCGCCTCATCTGGGTGTTCGAGAAGCTGGGCTGGGTGCACAGCGTCCGCTGGCCCACCCCGGAACGGCTCGCCCGGCTGGCCGCGTCCGCACCGGCCACCGGCGGCACGCCGCCCGCGTGACGCCGGCGGATCGAGGACGCTCGCGCCCCTGCTCATAGCGCGGCCCGTGGCGGGGAGCTTCTCCGGGAGGCTCCCCGCCACCGACATCACGCGGCGTAGATGAGCTTGACGCCGCCGTTGCTCAGCACCGCCGCCGTGGAGCCGCGGACGCCGGAGTTGAGGTTGCGCCAACCGTTGTAGCTGCTCGCCTCGAACACGTAGTTGCCGCTCGTGGTGTAGATCAGCTTCTCGCCGGCCAGGTTCAGCGCGGCGATCGAGCCGCCGCCCACCCCGGAGATGCCGGTCCACACGTTCGCCCAGCCCGCGTTGCTGGCCGCCTCGTACACCGAGCCGCCGTTGAGCACGTAGAGGATCTTCGTGGTGCCCAGCGTGATCGCGGCCACGGCCTGGCCGGGCACGCCGGTGTTCAGGTTGCGCCAGCCGTTGGCGCTGTGCGCCTCGTGCACGTATCCGCCGACGATGCTGTAGACGTATTTGACCCCGCCGAGCGCGATCGCCGCGATCGAGGAGGTGCCCACGCCGCCGATCCCGCTGTTGAGGTTGCGCCAGCCGTTGTTGCTGCTCGCCTCGTGCACGTAGCCGCCGACGACGCTGTAGATCAGCTTCTCGCCGTTGAGGTTGAGCGCGGCCAGCGCCGTGCCCTGCGCGCCCTGGATCCCCGTGGACATGTTGCGCCAGCCCGTGCTGCTGGCCGCCTCGAAGATCTGGCCGCCGTTCGACGAGTAGATGATCTTCGTGCCGCTCACGTTGATCACGGCGAGCCCGCTGGCCATGACCGCGCCGCCGCTGCCCGAGACCGGCAGCGCCCGCCACCCGGCGTTGCTGGCCGCCTCGTACACCTGCCGCCCACCCGGATTGGATCCGATGTAGACCAGCGGGTTCACGTAATTGCCGTTGGGGTCGAGCATGTGCCAGTGCAGGTGCGGGCCGGTCGAGCTGCCCGAACCCGGTGCTCCGGCCGCGCCGCCGGAGAGCCCCACGATCGTGCCCGCGCCGACGTAGGTGTTGTTGGCCAGCGAGAACTGCGACAGGTGCAGGTACTGGCTGCGCCAGCCCTCACCGTGGTGGATGGTGACGGTGTGCCCGGCATTGCCGTTGTAGGCGATGTTCTGCACGGTGCCCGCGCCGCAGGCGGGCAGGGCCGTGCCCACACCCATGCCGAAGTCGACACCACCGGCCGAGCCCCGGGCCAGGTGGCACTCCCAGGAACAGGTGATCGAATAGCCGCCGAACGGGTGGTAGATCGCCGGCGCGGCGTGGGCGGTGCCGGGCAGCGTCAGCACGCCGCCCACCGACATCGCGCCCGCGCCCAGCACCCCGGCCCGCAGCAGCGCGCGCCGGCTCAGGGTGTCCACCGGCTCGCCGCCGCAGCTGTCGATCGGGGGTTTCTGTCTCATGCTCGCTCCTTGTTCGGTGGTCGCGTCCGCCGCCGCGGCCGCCTGACGGCAACGGCAGCCGCCGCGGGCGACGGGCGCCCCGGCACGGTGGGTATGCGCAGGGAAGGTGCGAAGGACCGGCGTCCCGCGCGGTCGCTCACATCCGGATGGATGAATGTGTCCTCATCGTGGGCCATCCGGCCACACGGCAGCACATCCGATCGTCATACACCTCAGGCGCCGTCGAGCCGGGCGAGCCGTTCGCGGACCTCGCGGGCGTCGGGATGGCCCAGTTCGTCGAGCTTGGACAGCGACAGCCGCCACGCCTCGGCGGCGGCGCGCAGGTCACCCGCCGCATGGTGCGTGTCGCCCAGGTGCGTCAGCGTGATCGTCTCGTAGTACGGGTCGGCCAGCCGCCGCAGCACCACCAGCGCCTGCCGGTAGTGCACGACCGCACGCCGGTGATCACCCCGGCGGTGGTGCGCGAACCCGAGACTGTCCAGCGCGTTGGCCAGACCCTCCCGGTCGGCCAGCGCCCGGTGCACGGCGACCGCCTGCTCGCAGTGTTCGACGGCCTCGGCGTACTGGCCGAGCTGCGCGTGCAGCCAGCCGATGCTGTTGAGCGCCTGGCCCTGCCCGATACGGTGCTCGGCGCGCTTGAACCGGTCCAGGGCCTGCTGGGCGTCGGCCAGCGCGGCGAGCCGGTCGCCCTGTCCCTCGTGGACCAGGCTCATCCGCAGGTGCGTGTACGCCTGGCCGACCAGGTCGTCCAGCTCGCCGAACAGCCCGTCGGCGCGGCGCAGGTGCGCGTGCGCCTCGTCGTAGCGCTTCAGCCTGTTGTAGGCCAGCCCCAGGCTGCCGTGCGCGTGCGCCCGCCCGACCCGGTCGGCGCAGCGCTCGGCGACGGCAAGCGCCATACGCTGCGTCGCCACCCAGTCGTGCCAGTGCCCCGACCGGTCGAGGAACGTCGACAACGCCGAGGCGAGCTGCCACGCGCGGGCGCCGAGGCTCTCGTCGGCGGCCGTGTTCAGCGCCGCCACCAGCACCGGGCGCTCCACGGCGAACCAGGCCGACGCCTGCTCGGCGTCGGCGAACGCCGTCACCGCCGTGCCGGGCTCGGCAGGCACCAGCTCCAGCCGGATCCGATGCGGATAGATCAGCAGCGCCGCGGCGTAGGCGCTGTGCAGGTAGTGGGCGAGCAGCCGCCCCCGCGCCGCGTGCAGGTCCGGTCCACACTCGGTGTCGCGGGCCAGTTCCGCGGCGTACGCCCGCAGCAGGTCGTGCATGGCGAACCGTCCCGGCAGGTGCTCGGTGACCAGATGAGCACGGACCAGCTCGGCCAGCAGCGGCCGGACCTCCACCGGCGGCTCCCCCGCCAGGCTCGCCGCGGCGTCCATACCCACGTCCTGGCCCGGATGCAGGCCCAGCAGCCGGAACAACCGCGCCGCCGGGGAACTCAGCCGCCGGTACGACCAGGAGAACGCGGCCTGCACGTCGCTGGTGAAGTAGTCGGCGTCCAGGCCCGGCAGGCGCCCGCGTACGGCGGACAGCTCCGCCGACAGCGAGCCGAGCGGGAAGCCCGGGTGGACCGCCGCGCGCGCGGCGACCATGGCCAGCGCGAGCGGCAGGCGCGCACAGTGGGCCGCGATCTCGTCGGCGGCCCGCGGGTCGGCGTCCACCCTCTGCGCCCCCAGCCGGGCGCTGAGCAGCTCCCGGGCTTCGGCGGCGGGCAGCACGCCGAGCGTCACCGGGACCGCTCCCTCCCGCGCGACCAGGCCGATCAGCTGGTCGCGGCTGGTGACCAGGACCATTCCGCCGCGGCCGCCCGGCAGCAGCGGCCGGACCTGCTCCGCGTCGGCGGCGTTGTCGAGCAGCACCAGCATCCGGCGGCCGGCTACCATGCTGCGGTAGAGCGCCGCCTGCGCGTCCAGGCCCGCGGGCACCCGTTCCGGGGCGGCGCCGAGCGCGTCGAGGAAGCCGCGCAGCGCCTCGCCGGGCTCCATCGGCCTGGCTCCCGGATGGAACCCACGCAGGTTGACGTACAGCTGCCCGTCGGGGAACGCCGCCGCCGCCCGCTGCGCCCAGTGCACCGCCAGGGCGGTCTTGCCCACCCCGGCCGTGCCGACCACGACGGCCACCGCCGTGGCGGCCGACCCGGCGCCCGCCGCGAGTTCGTCGAGGCGCGCCAGCTCGGCGGCACGGCCGGCGAATCCGCGTACGTCGAGCGGCAGCTGCGCAGGCACCAGCACGGCGGCGCGGCGTGCATCCTGATCGGACGGCGTCGGCACCACCACCCGCTGCCGCTCGGCCGGCGCGTCGAGCGTGTTGTCGCCCAGCAGGATGCGCCGCTCCAGGTCGCGCAGCTCGCGGCCGACGTCCAGGCCGTACTCGCCGGACAGGACCCGGCGGGCGTTGCGGAACGCGCCCAGCGCGTCGGTGACCCGCCCGCAGCGGTGCAGGGCGATCATCAGCTGCGCGACGAAACGCTGCCGCACCGGGTTCGCGGCGACCGCGTCGGTGAGCGCAGGCACGATCCCCGCATGGTTGCCGCAGCCGAGCTCCGCGTCGAACAGCTGCTCCAGCACCGTGTCCCGCTGCTCGCCCAGGTAGGCCCGCGCGGCGGTGGCGAACGCGGCCCGTACCCCGGCCAGCGGCACCGTGCCGCGCCACAGCCCGAGCGCCTCACGCAGCAGAACCGCCGCGTCAGCCGGTGCCGCCGCCGCGCGGGCCCGGCCGACGAGCTGCTCGAAGACCGCCAGATCGAGCCGCCCGGCGGTGATGCGCAGGGCGTAGCCGGCTGCCTGGCGGTCCACTGTGGCCAGCGGCCCGTCCGCGTCGTGCAGGGCCGCGCGCAGCGCCGACACCATGTTCTGCACCTGCACACCGGCGGTGCGCGGGGCGGCCCCGCCCCACATCGCCTCGACGATCTCGCCCGTGGCCACGACCCGGTCGGCCCGCAGCATGAGGAAGGCGACCAGGTCGAGCTGCTGCCGGCGGGCGAACCGCACCGGACCACCCGCTGCGACGACCTCCACCGGGCCGAGCACGCGGAAGTTGCAACCGTCGCCGTCTGCGATCATCGGCGCGATGGTATCCGGGCCCGATGAACCGTCCCAGCCCGACTTCGCACCGACCATGTTGCCGGCGACGCATGAAGACCGGCCGAGCAGGTCGATATCACGGCAGCCAGCGTTCCCACAGGTGCCAGCGGCACCGCCGGACCAGCTGGTGCCGCCACAGCCACCACGGCAGGCGGCGATGCGGCACGAACGTCCACAGATCGTCGTCGGCGGCGTTGCCGCGTGGCGACCGCCGCAGCAGGCGGAGGTTGGCCCGGTCGACGACGCCATGGAGCCTGGCGGCGTGCGCGAGCGCGACGATCGCCTGGGCGCGCAGCGCGGGGTTGTCGGAGGCGAGCGCACGTGCGGTCCGGGCGAGGATCGGCTGCGGGTCGGGGTGGGTCAGCGCGAGGCCGATGACCGCGACGCCGACGTTCGGCTCCGCACGCTCGAACGCCGCATCGACCTCTTCCGGGCGGTCGGTGCCCATCAGCGCCGACAGGTCGGCCCAGTTCATGCCGTCGCCGTCGGCGACGGGGCCGAGCAGGAACTGCTCGCGCCAGCAGGCAAGCCAGGCCGGGCCGTACCCGTCCGGGTCGGCTGCGACGTCGACCAGATCGGGGCTGCCGGTCGCGTCGGCGAGCTCGCGCAGCTTACGGTCTCGCTCGCCGGCAGGGAGGGTGTAGCACCAGCTGGCGGCGGCGTACTCCCAGAACGGGGAGCTGCTCCCCCAGCGGTCCACGATCGTGGCGGCGACCTGCTCGTACTCCCCGGTTCCCGGGGTAACGCGCTCCAGCAGGCCGAACTCGGGTCTGCGGTCGGTCATGTCGCAGCGGCGCAGGAACGCCAGCCTGGTCGCGTCGGCGGCCGACAGCCAGCCGTCACGGTGACCGCGCACGATGTCGTCGGCATCGGCGACGGCGGCGTACCGGACGTGCTCGGCGGGGACGGCGAAAGGCACCCGATACTCGCCGTAGCGACCGCGGTCGTAGAACCGCAGGTGGCCCACCTGCAAGCGTTCGGTGATCTCGGACAGGCTCCAGAGGTGCCCGGACGCCTCGTCCTCGGCTCGGCCGCCGCACGCCGACAGCACACCGACGGTGAACTCGCGTGCGGCGTCACCGGCGCCCGCCGGGATCTCGACGCACACCGCGCAGGTCACCGGTCTGCCGAGGCCGGTGGCGAGCCGGGTGAGTTCGGCCGGGTCGAAGCCATCGCCGGGCGTCAGCCTGCTGCCCGCGAACACCATGACGAACAGCGGTCCAGCCTCGACCAGCCACTGCCCGTCGACCCGCCGGGCCAGCCCGTCCAGCACCGCCTCGACCGCGGCGAGGTCGGCTTGCGGGTAGATGACGATCGTGGCCATCAGCCGGCCTGCCAGCGTGGGCTGTACTGGATGTGCACCAGCGTGGAGTGCCGCCGCCTGCGGCGGAACCACGGGTAGGCGTCATGGCCGCCCAGTTCGACACAGTAGTGGTGGCGGCCGTCGATCCGCTTCAGATACGGCCCGGCCTCGTCGAGCATCGAGCGCAGAGACCCGCCCTCCTGCCCGAACGCCGGGACGCTGCCCGTGACGAAGACCGTCTCGGCCGCGAATCCGATCCGCAGGTGGTCACGGTCTTCGGCCCAGCGCCGGGCCCGGCCGCGGTCCGCCATCGTGAAGGCGCTCGGTGGCACCGAGGCGGTGTGCGGCCGCCCGGCGCCGAGGTGGGCGCGGACCTGCTTCCAGCGTGAGAGCGGGAACTGCATCCGGTGGTGCAGCAGGACGAGGTCCAGCGACGACTGGCCGGACGCCGCCTGCGGCAGGTCCGTCGGCGGAGCCGCGTGCCGCATCGGCAGGTGGACGAGCGTACGCGGCGAGCACGTCGCCAGGCCCCACAGCGCGGTCAGCAGGACCGCCTCGACCCGGCCGACGAACATGGCGAGGCTGTCGGGCTCGGTCGCCACGCCGTGCGGCTCGGCGTACAGCGCCGCTCGCACCAGCGGACGGGCCGGCCGGATGACGCGGTACTCGCGCGAGCCGAGCCTCACCATGCTGATCCGCGTGCGAACTCTCACGCCGTCGATCTCCTCCACCCCGGTCCGAACGCCGGAACGCTACAGCTCGCGCCGCCCACGCGCGATCGCATACTCGTGGACGCGCTCGCCGAGGTCCGCCCGAGCCTCAAGGGCGCCCGCCGGCCACTTCAGGCAGGACGGCCGCTGCCTGGCGGCGTCGAGTCCTCCGATCAACGCGATCGAGCACCGTTGAATCCCGCCCCGGCCGGGACTAAGGTGAGCGTTCCATGAAGCCCCGCATCAGGCCGATCGTATGGCAGCCACCGGCCACTCCCGCCAGAGCGCGGCTGCCGCGCAGCGCAGTCCCGATGCCCCGGCCCGTCCTGCACCCGACGCCCGGCGTCGGGCCCGAGGATGTCGCGCTTGCCCCCGACGGCGCGGTCTACACCGGCCTCGCCGACGGCCGGATCCTGCGGGTACGCGACGAGGACGTCCAGGTCGTCGCCGACACCGGCGGGCGCCCGCTCGGCATCGAGGTCGACGCCGACGGCACCCTCGTGGTCTGCGACTCCACCCGCGGACTGCTCCGCGTGCACCCCGACAGCGGGGCGATCGAGGACCTCGTCCCGGCCGGCACGCCGATCGGCGGCGTGGCGCTGCGGCTCTGCAACAACGCGGCGATCGCCGCCGACGGCACCATCTGGTTCAGCGACTCGTCGGCCCGGTTCGACCTCGCGCACTGGAAAGCCGACCTCATCGAGCACTCCGGCACCGGACGCCTGCTGCGGCGTGACCCCGACGGCACGCTCACCACCGTCCTCACCGGGCTGCACTTCGCCAACGGAGTCGCCCTGGCGGCCGACGAGTCGTTCGTCGCCGTCGCGGAGTCCGGCGCATACCGGCTGACCCGCCTGTGGCTGACCGGCCCGCAGACCGGTCAGAGCGACGTCCTCGTCGACAACCTGCCCGGCTTCCCCGACAACATCGCGCGCGGCACGGACGGCCTGATCTGGATCGCGATGGGCTCACCACGTAACCGCGCGCTCGACCTGCTCGCGGCGCGGCCTCCGATCCTGCGGCAGCTGCTGTGGGCACTGCCCGACCGGCTGCTGCCCCAACCCGCCGACACGGTATGGGTCCAGGCCGTCGACGCCTCCGGTCGCACGGTTCACGACCTGCAGACGTCCACCCCGGGGTTCTCGATGGTCACCGGAGTACGTGAGAGTTCCGGCACGGTGTGGCTGGGCAGCCTGCACTCAACGGCGATAGCGCACTTCACGCTGCCGTAGTCACCGCAGTGAGGTCTGCAGACCGGCCGGGCCGCCCGCGATCTCGGTCGGGCAACCGGCTGGGGCGGGCCGCCGCCCGTGAGAAGCTCGCCGGACAGCATGCCGACAGCCGTGGCACGCAACAGGCGCTCGACATCGTGTGGCGCGATCGCCTGTCCCCGATCACCGTCGCGATCTCAGACCGCGGTGGTGATCGGGGACAGGCAGGTCGAACAGCGAACGCCTGAAGGCAATCCGTGATCAGGGGCAGGGCTCCGACTCGATCGTGTAGTACGCGGTGTAGGCGCCCCAGTGGTAGCTGGGATCGCCGGGACACTCACTGAACGTCGAGGCGCCGACCAGATTGCTGTGCGTCGCGTCGCTGAAGTACGCGACGAAGGTTATGGTGCCTTTCGCCTGGGCGGGGACGGCGGCGCCCACCAGGCCAAGGCATACGGCCAACGCGACAGCGGCAGCACGGTATGCGGTTCGGCCGCGCGATCGAAACCCTTGCACCGTGCCTCCTCGGAAGACTTCGGGATACCCCAAAATATACATGCTGATCGATTGATTCATGGCGTGAAGGAATGCCCGGTCACTGAGGCCCACGACCGCTGGGGCGACAAGCTGCCCGGTCGAGCGGCGTCGGCACGTTCTTGCATGAACCCGCATTCAACGGTGAACGGGCAGCGTGATGACCGTGGCTTCGGCAGTCGACGTGTCGGTGTCGATCAGATAGATGACTGGGCGAGGGCCATATGGCGCCGCTGCAACCTCACGTCGGCCCGGCCCGTGTACCAGGGGTGACAGTGTCAGATTTCGAGGCGTTCTACCGCGGCACCGCGCCGCGGCTGATGCGCTTCGCGTACGGCCTCACGGGTGGCCTGGCCGAGGCGCAGGACTTCACCCAGGAGGCGTACGCCCGTGCCTGGCAGCGCTGGCCGTCCCTGCAGCGCTACGACAACCCCGAGGCGTGGCTGCGGCTGGTGGTGACCCGGCTGGCCACCGACTGGTGGCGGCGCCTGACCGTGCGCAGGTCCGCCGCCCTGCCCGAGCCCCCGCACGTGCCGCCTCCCGATGAGGAGCTGATGACCGTCGTCGCGGCGCTGAAGAAGCTGCCCATCGACCAGCGCCGGGCGCTGGCGATGCACTACCTGCTCGACCAGTCCGTGGCGGAGATCGCCGTGGAGCTGTCGGTGCCGGTCAACACCGTCAAGTCCTGGCTCGCCCGCGGGCGGGCCGGGCTCGCCGCCGCCCTGGGGGAGCGCAGCCATGTCAACTGAACCGGAGCGCGTCTACGCAAGGCTGGCCGACCTGGTGGACGCGGTGCCGCCCCCTGAGCTGTCGGCGGTGCGAGCCCGCGCCGCGCAGCGCCGCCGCCGCTCGTTCGGCGGTCTGCTCGCCGCCGGAGCGGCCGTCGTCGCCGCGCTGTTGGGTGCGCAGGCGGTGCTCGCCCCCGCTGCCACACCGGTGCGGCCGGTGCTGCCCGTGCTGCCGGCGACGACGGAGTTCGCCCCGTTCGACGGCTCCGTCGCGCCCGTCCTCCGCTACCCGTCCCCGGCCGGCTTCGGCATGACCGTCACCCTCGGTGACCGGGCGTACGCCATGTGGATGGCCGAGGACGGCGTCGAGTGGGTCGGTGGAATCGACGTGGCGGCGGGCAAGGCGCTGTGGCCGGCGCTGTCGCTGGGCAAGTTCGGCGACACCAACGGCATGGAGGTGGCCAAGGAGGCGATCCTGCTGCTCACCGAGCAGGGCTTCGACAATCCGCTGATCAAGGACGGCAGCGACACGATCATCGCCGTCGACCCCGCCACCGGCAGGATCATGTGGACGCTGCCGTACTCCTTCAACAACACCGACCGGGTCCTCTACGACGACACGCTCGTGATCACCTGGACCCAGCGGGGCGTGACCGAGGCCCTCGACCTGCGCACCGGCCGGGCGCGGTGGACCGTCAGCGAGCGGGTAGCCCAGTCCGGCACGAATGCGATGCGCAGCATGTCCGAGTTCTACGCCGTCGGCGGCTATACCGAACGGGCGCCCGCGGACCGGCGCGTCGTGCTGCACCTGGCCGACGGTCGGGTCCAGGTGCGCGACGTGACCAGCGGCCGGGTGGAGCGCGAGCTCACCGCGCCGGTGCTGTCGCCGAGCGGGGACCTGCTGCGCCACGAGACGGTGGTCGACGGGACGCTGTACCAGTTCGCCGCGGGCAAGGCCGGCGTGCTGCCGCTCGACGGGTCGGTCGGCGCGACCGAGGTCACGCTGGCGGCGAACCTGGACGGGGCCCGGCCGACGCCGTGTGTGGCCGGAGGCCTGCACTGCGCTGTCACCGACGAGACCGGCGACAGTGCCAGGCTGACGGTCCTTGACCCGCGTTCCGGGGCGGTGGTCTGGCAGCGCGAGCTGAAGGCCGGGGTGCGTAACGTGCTGCCGTCGGCGGCGGGGCTGCTGGCGGTGGGCGAGCAGTCCCTGGTCTTCGCCGTGGACGGCACTCCGTTGGCGAGCCTGGACGGTCAGGCCATGTGGCTGGAGTCCGGGAACCTGCTGGTCATCGGCGCGGCGGGCGTGTCCGGTCGCCAGCTCGCCACCGGCGTGGAGGTTCCTCTCGGGCAACCGGGCGTGACCGGTTACTGCTCCTGGAACACGACCATGCTGACCTGCCCGACCCAGGACGGCATCGGCGTCTACCGATACGCGCGGTAACGGTCCGCGGTGCCCCGCCCGGTCCGGATGGGGCACCGCGGACGGTTTCAGGGCCGGGTTGAGGCGAGAATCGGCGTGGCTGTCGCGACCTGCGGCCGGCTTGAGCAGGAACCTGCCGGGTCGCTCGTCGGCGGGCCGACGTGAGTGAGGCGCTGTCGCGCGCACCTCCCTACGCCGGCGTTTGACCGGGATACGTAGGCTGCCCGCCATGCATCGGGGTGAACTCGACGGGGTGACCGTCTCCTGGCAGGACGTCTCGGAGGACGTACACGCGTCACTGGTCTTCGGGGTCGGCACCCGCGACGAGGGCGTCGACCGGATCGGCCTCAACCACCTGGTGCAACTGCTGGTGCTCGACGAGATCAGCACCGAGGCGGACCAGCACACCTCGTTCGTCGACACCGCGTTCACCGCCTCAGGCACACCCGACGAGGTCGCCGCGCACCTGGCCGAATGCTGCGCGGCGCTGGCCGACCTCCCGCTGGACCGGCTGGACGAGATCGCAGCGCAGGCCGACCCGGGCGACCTGGCCGTATCCCTCGGCCTGGAACTGGCCGACAGCTGCCGCGACCCGTGGGGTTCACTGCTGGCGCGCCGCCTGGGCGCTGCCGGGGCCGGGGTGGCCCGCTGGCCCGCCGTCCCCTACGCCGCGTTCACTACCACTGAAATACGTGAACACGTCGCCCGGTTCTTCCACGCCGGCAATGCCGCACTCGGGCTCAGCCGCGCACCCTGGCCCGGCCTCGAGATGGCGCTGCCACCGGGGCAGCGCCCCGACAACGACGCAGTCGCTGCCCGCGCGGGCGGCGGCTGGTACCACGACGAGGTCGTCGCACCCGGTATCGCCGTCACCGCCGCCGCGGGCCCGCTCGCGATGCTGGTGCTGGGCGTCCTGCGTATGCGGGTGAATGACGCGCTCGACGACGCCGGCTTCGACTGCTGGACCAGCGAGTGGTCCACGCCCGTGTCCGCGTCCACCCTCGAGATCGGCCTGGGCCTGCACTACAGCGGCAACGGCCGTACCCGCGACTCCGCGCTGGCCACGGCGATCCTGTGGGAGCAGCTGGGGGCCATCGCCACCGTGCCGCCGTCGCAGGAGGAACTCGACGAGGCCATCGACTACGCAGCGGGCGAGGACGTCATCGGCCAGCTGCCGATCGAGGCGAAGGCATCGCTGCTCAGCCCGTCCGACGAGTTCGGCGCGGACGACGTGGCGGCCGCGCGGACGCTGACGCCGTACGACGTCCGCAGCGCGGCCGCGTCGTGGCTCGGTTCGGCACTCGTCGTCGTGCCGACCGGCACCGCGGCCGACCTGCCCGGCCTGCCGGCAATCGGGTGCCCGGCAGGCACCTTCGTCCCGCCGGGCAAGGTGATCAAACCGTCGCTGTGGCGAAAGCTGCGACGTGCCGACGAGCACCTCGTGCTCGCCGACGACGCGATCTACCACGTGCGTGACAGGGCGGTGCACAGCATCCCGTTCGCCGACGCGATCCTGGTGGAGCACGGTGCGGAGGTGCTGCTCGGCAACGTCCGCCACGGCTGCCTGACCGACGTGACGGCCTTCGCTCCCGCGAAGACCATCGGCGTACACCTGCCCGACCGCCGCTGGCGAATCACCCGGTGACCGGTGAGCGGTCTGTCCGTCAGGGTATGCGGACAGAGATGCTCACGATCAGGACGCGATGCGCAGTGACACGAACGTGTGCGAAGGGGTCGGGTCCCGCGCCGGGTCGGCCCCGTGTGGGCTCCGCGCTGCGCCCTGTCGCACCGGTCGGGGACACTGGGGCCGCGCTGATCTCAGCCGCGTGTGCCTCATCGAGTGTGTGTGATGGAGTGTGGTGGGCGGTGCCCGCATGACCGATGCAGCAATTACCGTTGGCGCGACGTCGGCGTCGGACAGCGGGGCGGAGTTCCAGCGCGCCTGCGCCGCGGCGGTGGCGCAGAGCCGCCCGGTCGCGGCCCGGCTGCGCGAGCTGGTGGCCCGTTTGGACGAGGACCTGTCGGCGGACGCGCTCCAGGACGAGGCCGGGCTGCTGGCCACTAAGACCGCCGCCGCGCTGCGCGCCATGGTCACCGACCAGCTCGCCGACATCGACACGTTCAACGTGGTCTTCTTCGGGCGCACCGGGGCGGGCAAGAGCACCCTGATCACCGCGCTGGGCCGGGGCGACGGCACGCTCATCTCCCCCGGCGACAACGACTTCACCACGGAGGTCGGCGCGCTGCTGTGGCAGGGCAGCCGGCTGGTCGACACCCCTGGCACCGGCGGCTGGGGCCGCACCGTCGACGCCGGGGAGCTGCACGAGCGGGCCCGCGCCGCGGTGCGCACCGCCGACCTGGTGCTGCTCTGCTTCGACGACACCGTCACCCAGATCACCGAGTTCACCGAGATCTCCCGGTGGGTCGCCGAGTTCGGCAAGCAGGCGATCGCCGTACTCAACGTCAAGAACGCCCTGTGGCGGCAGCCACCCCGGGTGCCCGACCCGGCGTTCCGCCGCCAGCTGTCCGACGCGGTGGCGCAGTCGGCGCTGTGGCTGCAGGGCCAGCTCGCCGAGATCGGCCTGCCCGAGGTCCCCATCGTGGCGATTAACAGCAGGCGGGCCGCGTACGCCCGGCTGCCGGAGGACTACGACGGCTACGACGCGACGACCTTCCGCAAGCACCGCCGCGACTACGGCGTCGCCAACCTGATGGCGTGGTCGCATGTCGACGTGCTGGAACGCCTGATGACCAGGGCGATCACCACCGACGCGGTCGGGCTGCGGCTGGGCTCGCTGTCCCGGCAGCTGGTGTCGCAGGCGTCCGGCGGGGCGCGGGAGCTGACCGAGCTGGCCGCCGACCTGCGTGGGCGCGCGGTGGTGGTGGAGCAGGCCATCGCGAAGGTGCTGTGGCTGTTCGGCGACGCGCAGCACCTGCACCACGCGGCCGGTGCCGAAGCGGTGCCCCCGGCCACCGCGCGGGTGCTGGCCAACCTGGAGGAGCTGCAGCGGCGCAGCGGCCAGGCCATCTTCACGGACCGGCCCGGGGTGGTCGTCGACTTCGTCACCAATCTGATGACCTCCCACTTCGGGCCGCTGGAGCGGGACGCGCTGCGCCGCGCCGAGGTGCTGGTCGACGACGCCTTCGCCCGTAACCGGGTCATCGAGGGCGACGAGTTCGCCAAGACCGTCTTCCAGCAGCAGGAGGTCGAGCTGGCCGTGCAGGCCGTGGCGGCGTCGTTCACCAGCCACCTGCGGCACCGCCTCGACGCCGTCGAGGCCGACCTGCATGTCAGCCTGCCCGCGACCAGCACCTCCTTCGACGGCAGCGCGGGCAAGGGCCTGCAGGCGGGCGGCAACTTCGTGCGGTACGGCACGGCGATCGCCGCCGCCGGCACCGTGGTGTTCCCGCCGATGGCCCTGGTCGGCATCGTCGGCGACGTCGTCGGCCGCCGGTTCCGCAAGAAGGGGCTGATCCAGAAGCGGGAGTCGCGGGCGGCGGCGCTGGCCCAGGCCCGGCTGGCCGTCCGCGAATACTTCCTGAACATGTCGCAGGAGGTGCAGGCCCGGCTGCTGCGCATCGCGTTCGACCAGGTCGTGGCCTCGATCAGCGAGCTGGTCCGGTCGGCGCTGTCCCTGCGCGGGCAGGAGCACCGGGCGCTGCGCCAGGCCGCGCTGCTCACCAGCGCGTCCGGCGAGATCGGGCCCACCGGGCTCGGGCGCCATGCCGTGTCGGCGGCGGTGGCCTCGATCGAAGCCGAGTACGCCGCCACCGGACGTCCTGGCCGCCGGGTCTGGCTCGGCGACGACTGGGTCGACGACGCGCCCGGCGCCACGGCCGACGACGGCTCGACCGCGCGGCCGTTCCCGGCCGAGCACCGGGTGGCGGCGGCCCGGGTGACGCAGACGGTACGCCGGGCCCGCCCGGTAGCGGCCGGATCCGCGCAGCGATGGCTGCACACGTGGAAAGGCAACGGCCACGACCCGGCCGCCGATCCCGGCGCCGAGGCCGCCCTCGCGCAGCTCCGGTCCCTCCTTGCCGAGCAGGCGCCCCGCGTGGCCGTGGTCGGCGAGCGGGGCACCGGCAAGACGGCGCTGGTACGGCGGATGGTGTCGCTGACCGGCGCACCGGTGCGGGTGCAGACCGGCCCGACCTCCCAGGTGCACCACTATCCGTGGGAAGGCGTGACGCTGGTCGACACGCCACCGCTCGGCGATCCGGGCACCACCGAGGCGCTGCACGACGCCGCGTTCATCTGGTACGTGCTCAGCCCCAACCTCACCGCGACCCCGCACCTGGCCGGCGTCATCTCCGGCGACCCGGCGAACGGCGTCCTGTCCCGGGCCGACCGGGTGATCTTCGTGATCGGGCACGCCGACGTGATGGGCGCCGACCCGGTCGAGTCGCCGGAGGAGTTCGTACGGCGCTGCCGCCGCAAGGAGGCCGAGCTGCTCAGCGAGCTGCACCGGATCCAGGGCCCGCAGGACCGGCCCATCGCCGCGGTGCAGGTGGTGAGCCTCGCACCGGACCCGGTGACGGGCACCGGGCAGCCCGCCGACTGGGACGGCACCGAGGACTTCTGCGACGGCTGGCGCTCGTCACGGGCCTGGCTGCTACCGTCCGCGGTGGACGCCGGGGTGCTGCTGAGCGCCGTGGGTAGGTTGAGCGGCCTGACCGAGGCGGCACAGCTGGCGAAGGCCGCGGTCGAGGAGGAGATGGACAGCCTGGGCATGCTCCAGGCCGACCTGCGGCTGCGCCTGGAGAACGCCACCGCGCTGCGGTCCGCCGCCGCCGACCGGCTCGACTGGATCGTCACCGGCGCGATCCGCACCCACCTCGACCAGTGGGACGCCGCGACCGACAAGGAGGAGCAGGCCGCCATCGCCCGGCAGATCCTGCACCTGCACGAGCGGCCCGACGTCCAGGCATACGTCGACGAATGGGCCGCCGACACCCAGCGGCAGGTGGAGCACTGGGCGCAGGACATGGAGACCTTCGACCCGGGGCCGGCGATCCCTCACCAGCGCGACCCGAACCTGCGCCTGCAGGCCCGGTTCCTGCAGCGCGCCGCCGAGGCCTCGGTGCTGGGCCGGGCCGGCGGCGCGGTGGCCGGGCTGGCCAAGCTCAAGTCGGTGGGCCGGCTCGCCGGCAAGGGCAGCACGGCCGCCGCGCGGTTCATCCGGATCGCCCCGTTCGTGCCGCTGATCGCGACCACCGCGGAGGACCTGCTGTCCAATGCGTTCCGCAAGCGCCGCGAGGGCGAACGCGAGCAGGGCGAGACCAGGCTGTTCGCCGACGCCCGGCAGTGGGTATCCCAACTGGTCGAGGCCCATCCCGGGTTGTCGTGGCTGTTGACCCAGGGTGGTTTGCTCGAGCAGGCGATCGAGGAGACGTCGCAGCGCCTGCAAGTGGACGCCGAGCAGGTCGAGGTGCTCGGCGCGAGGCTGAGCCGGTACGAGGACGCGCGGATTCTCGCGAACGAGCTACTTGGAGGAGTACACCGATGAGTACGGATTGGGTGCAGCGGCTGCGCGGGGCGATCGAGGCGGCTGCCGGGTCGCAGACCGTGGCCGACGCCGACACCGCGTGGCGTCAGGTCGCCGACTCGGGCACGGTGCGGACCACCCTGGTGGGGCCGTGGAGCGCCGGCAAGTCGAGCCTGATCAAGCGGCTGCTGGTGGAGGACGGCAGCCCGATCCCGCAGTGGCTGACCGTCAGCGCCTCCCGGGAGACCTACGAGATCCGCGAGGCCGGGTCGGCCGGGTTCACCTATGTGGACACCCCCGGGCTGGGCAGTGACGAGCGGCGGCACGACCTGCTGGCGCTGTCCTCGGTCGCGGCGACGGACCTGCTGGTCGTCACGGTGACGCCGCAGCTGCTCGGCACCGACGTGGACCGGCTGACGGCCCTGGTGGACGGGACCGCGATCACCCCGTACGGCGGCGCGTTCTTCCCGCCCGGGGCGCTGATCGTGGTCATCGCCAAGGCCGACATGGCCGGCGTCGACCCGATCGACGATCTCGACGGATTCCGGGCGATGGTCGACCGCAAGCGGTCCGCGGTGGTGACGGCGCTGCAGCGGCGCGTGCGCGGCGAGCTGCCGCCCATCATCGCGGTGGTCGCGGACCTGGGCGGGCAGCACGCCCGCAACCCGAATCCGAGCGCGGCGGCGTTCGCCGAGGGCCGGGAGTGGGACGGCGTGCAGGCACTGCGGGCGGCACTGGCCGCCGGTGACGGGCGGCGGCTGCGGGCGGCGGCGCAGGTGCGGCACTGGGCCAGGACCGGCGCGCTCGCGCTGGAGCAGGCCACCGCGGCGGTCTCCCAGTCGCAGGACCAGCTGCGGCGGATGGAGGCGGACCGGTCGCGGGTGCTGGTGCTGGAGGAGGAGCTGGCGGCCGTGGACGCCTCTGCGGCGAGCCGGCTGCGCGACGAGATCCGCGACGAGATGCACAGCGTGATCATGCAGGGCGGGGTGGACACGACCGCGCAGCTCGCCGAGAAGATCAGCGAGCGGCTGGACTCGTCCGTCGCGGCCTGGCACGCGGAGTCCACCAGCAAGCTGGTGGCGCTGGCCCGGCGCGCCCAGATCGAGCTGACCCCGGTCGCGGCCGGCGCGCTGGCGGCGAGCCCGCACGTCGAGCAGTTCGTCAAGCACGCGGCCTTCCCGGGCCAGCGCGGAGCCGATGCTCAGCTCACCGACTTCGTGGCCAAGGGCCTGCTGCTGGCCGACAAGCTGCAGGAGCTGCGGCTGGGTGTGAAGGGCGCCGACGTGCCGCATCACCTGAACGAGTACCAGGCGCTGGTGGACCGGATCCACCCCGACGCGTACGCGCGGACGCTGTCGCTGCTGGGCATCGACGGCGTGCTCACCGACCCTCGGTACGCGCAGGAGCTGGCGGGCCTGCAGAAGCACGAGGGGGTGAGCGACCTGATCACCTACCTGCGCAAGCCGGGCGGCATCACCAGTCCCGCGCACGCGGAGAAGCTGAAGAACACCGCGCACGCGCTGCGGATCGCGGCGGACGTCGCACCGGTGCTGCTGGAGCTGGTGCACATGCAGCAGCAGGAGCGCGCCTCCCAGCACCTGCGGGACAAGCGGGCCCAACTGCAGCTGCAGGCCGACGGCGCGGCGAAGCGGCTCGCGGACCAGATCCTGTCCGGCGGCGCGCAGAATAGCGGCTGGCGGGGCCAGGTCGCCGAGCTGCGGACGGCGCTGCAGGCCGGGGCACCGAGCGAGGACGACCTGGCGGCAGCGGCACAGCGCGGCCGGGACCTGACCGCGGCCCGCGACAGTCTGGACTCGGTGCTGCGCCAGATGGCCGCCGTGACGAGCCTGGAGGACTGAGGCGCGCACGCCGGCCGGATCAGACGCGGGGCCTGCGCCTGTGCAGGTGCGGGCTCCGCGTTTCATCGCCCGACGGCGGACAACAGCTCAACGGCACCGGAGGTTCAAGCACCACGCTCGGGTAAGCGATACGTTCTGACGGAGGAACGCCTGTGTCCATGTCGCAGCTGCTCGACGTGCTGGAAGCCCGCGTGCAGGCGGCCGCGGCCGGTGATCCGGGCGCCGTTCTCGACGACCAAGCCGTGGACGAGGCCGCCGAGCTGCTTCGACAGGCCGTGGCGGAGAACGACGGCGGTGTGCCGTGGCCGGTCGGCTTCGCGCTGGCATGGCTGCACTGGTTGCGGTATGAGGCCTTGCCCGAGGACGAGGACGAGGACGATCTCCGCTTGGCGCTCTACTGGTTCGAGGCGGTGTACGCGTCCGACCCGCAGGCGCCGATACCGGACGAGGTACGTCGGCACCTGGCCGGCGACCGGTCCGGCGGCGACGGTCACCACGAGGCGGCACGCACGGCGCTGAAGATCTTCAAAAGGGCGATGCTGGCCGACGACCCCGCAGCCCTGGACCAGGCCGTGGATCTGCTCACCGCCGCCATCGACGCCGCCCCGCCTGACCACCCCGACCGCCCCGGATACCTCTCCAACCTCGGCGTCGTGCTGCGAACCCGATTCGACCGCACCGGCGACATCGCCGACATGGACACCGCCGTCACCGTCGGACAGCAAGCCCTGGACGCCACCCCACCCGGACACCCCGACCACGCCATGTACCTGGCAAACCTCAGCGTCGCTCAGCAGACCCGCTACGGGCGCACCGGCAATGCCGCCGACCTCGACGCCGCCATCGCCACCGGGCGACAGGCCGTAGACGCGAGCCCGCCCGACCACGCCGACCTCGCGGGATACCTGTCCAATCTCGGCAGCGCACTGCGAACCCGGTTCGAACGCACGGGTGACACCGCTGACCTCGATGCTGCTGTCGCGGCCGGGCAGCACGCCGTGGACATCACCCCGGCCGACCACTCCCACCGCAGCATGTACCTGTCCAACATAGGCACCGCGTTGCTGGCTCGGTTCAGCCGCACCCGTGACACGGCCGACCTCGACGCTGCCGTCGCCGCCGGGCGGCAGGCAGTGGACGCCACCCCGCCCGGCCACCCCGACCGCCCCGGATACTTGTCCAACCTCGCCATCGCGCTGCGAACCCGATTCGACCACACCGGCGATGTCACGGACCTTGACGACGCGGTCGCCGCCGGGCGGCAGGCAGTAGCGGGCACGCCGCGGGACCACCCCGATCTCGCCATTTATCTGTCCAACCTCGGTTTCGCGCTGCGGACCCGGTTCGGGCGCACCGGCGCCCTGACCGACCTCGACGATGCGGTCACCGCCGGGCAGCGGGCCGTGGACGCCACCCCACCCGGCCACCCCGACCGCGCCGGACGGCTGTCCAACCTCTGCGGTGCGCTGCAGACGCGGTTCAAACGCACCAGCGACGTGGCCGACATCGACGCCGCAGTCTCCGCTGGGCAGCGGGCCGTGGACGCCACCCCACCCGACCACCCGGAACTCGCCGGGTGCCTGTCCAACCTCGGCACCGCGCTGCAGAACCGTTTCGAGCACACCGGCGACGTCGCGGACCTGAACGCGGCGGTCGCGGCCGGGCGGCGAGCGGCGGACCTCGACCCGTCCGACCGATCGCACCTCGCCGCGACCCTGTCCAACCTCGGCATCGCGCTGCGGACCCGGTTCGAGCACACCCGCGACATCACGGACCTCGACACGGCGGTCGACGTCGGGCGCCGGGCCGTGGCCGCCAACCCGCCCGAACCTCCCCAGCGAGCCATGCATCTGTTCAACCTCGGCACCGCGCTGAGGACCCGGTTCGAACACGCCGGTACGACAGGTGACCTTCGCGAGGCAGCCGGTGCGTGGTCACAGGCGGCGGTATCGGCCGGCGCCCCGATCAGCGTGCGGCTGCACGCGGCCCGAGCCTGCGCGCAGGCGACTGTGGAGCTGGACGGTCCCGTCGCCGCGCTGGGTGTGTACAGCGGCGCGTTCGAGCTGCTTCCGCTGTTGGCATGGCGCGGCATCTCCGACGGCGACCGCCGGCACCTGCTGGACGGCGGCGCGGCATCGCTGGCCCGCGACGCGGCGGGATGCGCGATCGCCGCCGGGGACCTGCCGCAGGCGGTCGAGTTCCTGGAGCAGGGCCGCGGTGTGCTGTGGGCCCAGCTCCTCGACGGGCGCACCGACCTGACCGACCTCGAGCACGCCCACCCGGATCTCGCCCGGCAGTTGCACGACTGCCGAGCCGTCCTCGACCAGCCCACCACCGGCCAACGCCCGGACGCGGCGGCCGACGATGCCCGGCGCGACGCCGCACGCCGCTTCGACGCACTCGTCGCCGAGGTCCGTTCCCTGCCTCCCATCGACGGGTTCCCGCACCCCGACCGGTTCCTGCGGCCACCGCAGACGGACACGCTGCTGCCGGGTGAGGACGACGGTCCGGTGGTGGTCGTCAACATCAGCCGGTGGCGCTGCGACGCACTGATCCTTCGCCACACCGGGATCACCCACGTCCCGCTGCCCGGCCTCACCGAAGACGACACGATCGACGCCGCCAACCGCTACCTGCACGCCCTTCAAGGCGCCGCGCACCACGCGGGCAGCAAGGACATCGTCGCTCTGACACCGGCCGGTCCGCCGCCGGAGACCGTCGTCTCCGCTACCCTCGCCTGGCTGTGGGACCACATCGCCAGCGCCGTCCTCGACCATCTCGGGCACACCGGCACCCCCGACGGCGACTGGCCGCGAGTGTGGTGGTGCCCGACCGGAGCGCTGACCATCCTGCCCCTGCACGCCGCCGGGCACCATGCCGCCCGCACCGGCCACACGGTCTACGACCGGGTCGTCTCGTCGTACACCCCGACCCTGCGCGCCCTGGCGCACGCCCGTAACCGCCCCGCCACGGCAGCCACGGCCCCGACCCTGCTCGTCGTCGCCCTGCCCCATACCCCCGGCCAGAGCCCCCTGCCCGGAGCCGACGCCGAACGGCGCACCCTGGCCGGCCTGTTCGGCCAGGCCTACACCGAGCTGGTCGACGGCGCCGCCACCCGCGCCACGGTCATCGCCGGGCTGCGCCACCACCGCTGGCTGCACGCCTCCTGCCATGGCACCCAGAACATGAACGACCCCGCCGCCGGTGGGCTGATCCCCCACGACTGGCAGACCGCGGGCCTCGTCGGGATCGGTGACCTCACCGACAGCACCCAGGCAGGCGGCGAGTTCGCATTCCTGTCCGCGTGCAAGACCGCCACCGGCGGCGGCATCAACCTCGACGAGAGCATCAACATCGCCACCGCCATGCAGTACGCCGGCTGGAGGCACGTCATCGGCACCCTGTGGTCCGTCTGGGACCACGCCGCGGCCACCGTCACGGCCGGCGTCTACCCCGCACTCGTGCACGACGGCGCGCTCGACCCCACCCACGCCGCGCACGCCCTGCACCACACCGTGCGCCGCCTGCGCGACAAGCATCCGGACCGGCCCGGCAACTGGGCGCCTTTCATCCACACCGGCCCCTGACCCGGTGGTGCCGTATCTCCCGCCTACGGAGATGAGCGCCGCTCGGTAGGCGCGGAGCACGTGCTCGTCGGCAACCTGAGCCGAGCTGTAGCCGTCCGGCGTGGCGTTGTGCCTGTGTACACACGCGAGTTCGGCTTCCAGCAGGGGTTTCGGACCATGTTGTGGACCAGCCGCTTTCTAGTTCAGCGTCGTACAGCCCAGGCGAAGCCGAACGCCTCGGCAGCCTCGGCAGTGCTGCCGCCGGCATACCGCTGCTGGCGGCGCGGGTCGTCGTCGGCGAGCAGCCGGACGATCTGGTCGATCACGGTCTCAGGGTCGCCTGCCGGCACTTCGATGTCCGCGATGAACCGCACCCAGACGTCTTCCGCACTGGCGGGCCGTCGGGGATAGAAGTACGACACCTGTACCCGGCCCAGGTCGTTCGGGCGTGCCTCCAACCAATCGGCATGGCAGTCCCAGCGGCCGAGCAGGTCCGGCTGTTCACGTAGCCGTGCCCGCAGCAGCCGGGCGGCGGTCCGGGCAGGCCACTCCCATGAGTGATCGTTCTCGGCCCGGGTGATCTCGGCGTCGTACTGGGCGGCGCCGAAGCGGACGGTCGGGAGATCGAGGCCGGACTGGTCGGGGTTGCGCCAATCGCGCCAGATCACCTCGTCGCCACGGCGCTCGATCGTGACATAAAGCGCGCAGCAGCAGCCTTCGCAGTCCCCCACGGCCAGCCGCACCTCGTGCGCTTCGACTCCGGCACGCAGCCGGTGATCGGGACCGAGCAGGTACTCAGGCTGCTCGGCGGGCCCGGCCGTGAACGCCTCGGCGACGATCGGACGGCCGTCCACGAGGATGCTCGTCTCGACGACGCCGCTCAGTCCCGGGTCCGGAACGGATACGCGGATCGCGATCCGGCTGGGCTCGCCGTTCATCGCTGACTCCATCGGCGGCAGCTGCCCGCAGGTGGTTCTCACCAGCGTGGCCCACCGCACCCGATGGCAGATGCCGGGTTCGGCCGACCGCTCGGCGGCGTCCAGAACGGCTGCCCACGCGGGCTCGTCCAGCAGACGTTCGAGCGCCGCCCGTACGCGGCCCAGTTCACGGCTCGGCCATTCGAGCGTCGCGGCATGGCCCAGGTGGAGGTCCGCGAGCAGCGACACGATCATCGCGTACCTGTCGAACGTGGCGCTCATCTTGTCGGCGGCCGCGGCGAACCCGGACAGCGCGGCCGGCGCATCGGCGTACCAGGACAGCTCGGCTTTGCCGGCTCCGCGCGGTGTCATCGTCACCAGCAGCCAGCCGGCGTGCTCCACGACGTCCTCGCTGATGCCGTCGCCGTCGAGCACCTCGGCGAGCCCGACCGTCTCGGCGATCGCCAGCGCGTTCGTCACGGACGGTCCACCGGGCCTGACGCCCTCGCGCAGCAGCCAGCCGAACGTCGCGGGATCACCGACGGAGCACAGCGCGGTGACGGCATGAGCGTGCCGCCACGGGTCCGACCGCTGGGCCAGCCACACCAGGTCCTCAGCAGCACCTGGGATGTGCTGGAGAACCCCGATGGCCGTCTCGCCGAAGTGCCTGAACAGCAGGCCCAGCATCCGGACCGGTGCGGTGTCGCACGGCTCGGCCACGCCGTGAAGGAGAGCGAGCCCGACGGCCACCCTGCCGCGTTCACGGCTGCGGTATGCCAGGGCCCGCCCGACCGCGCGCCGCCATACCGGATCGAAGGACACCACCGCCTCGGCCAACAGCCACGCGAATCGTGTCTCCGCTCGCAGCGATGTCAGCGCATCGGCCATGACCTCACAGACGCGGTCAGCGGAAGGCTCGTCCTCGTAGATCGACGTCACAATGTCGATCACCTGTTGCCAGCGTGCGACACGCGGTTGGCCGGAGCGGGACAGAACGGCGAAATGGTCCTCGTCGGGATACGGCCGCCCGCCGCCGGGCAGCGGACCGTCCGGATGAGCGAGGTGCAGCATCGTGGCGTGGTCGAGCAGCGTACGTGGTTCGAGCGCCTCGCGCTCGCCGACGTCGCTCACCGGATCGAAGAAGACTCGATTCTGATCGTCACGGTTACCACCCTGTCAGTTTCACCCGGCATCGGCAAGGTGTTTCAACCTGACGGGCTCGCACCGCCCCAAGAACGAGACCCGCAACCACGGCGGCGGTACGTCAGCGGGCGCTGGGGCGACCCGAACCGGTCGCCTGAACGCGCTCGGGTGCAAAGACTGGTTCTACGGGCGGCTGGTCCGGCACATCCCGGATACGCCGTTGATCAGCAAGGTTCAGGAACTGGTGGACGCGGAAGATCCGCTGGTGCGCCTGCGCGCAGTACGTCTGCATGTCGCCCGGCATCCAGCCCAGCCGGTCACCCGAGCGAGCTGGCGGCGATGGTTCTCGGCCGATCGTCCAGGCGAGCGTGCCAGCTGAGCCTCACATCCGCCGGATCTGCTGCGGTTCTACACACGACGCGCACCACTGCCGGCGGTCCGGCCGCTACCTTTCCGCATGAGAACCGATCGGGAGGATCGACATGCCTGCTCTGGAACCGCCCTTTCCGGCCTGCTTCGCCTGCTGCCCCGGCGGCATGTGCTGCGGCGGTGGCGTGGACGACCTCGCGGCCTGGGCACACCTGCCCGAGGTGGCGCTGCGGGCGGTGGCAGGACTGTTCACGGCCGCGCCGGCCGACCGGCAACGGCAGGGCGTCACTGCCCGGTTCGCCGAGAACCTGATCCGCGAGTACCAGCTCCGGATCTCCGCGCGCACCGCCGCACGCTGCCGGTTCAGCCCCAGTTGCAGCGCGTTCGGACTGGAGGCGGTACGCCGCCACGGCGCCTGGACGGGCACCCGGCTGATCTGGCAGCGCCTGTCACGCTGCCGCACCACCGTCGCCTACGGCACCGCCGACCCCGTGCCGGTAGCTGGTGGAGCGGCGTAACCGATCCTCCGCGGTCGCCGTCCGTCAGTCGTCGTCTTCGTCCTCACCGAACAGCAGCATGTCGGCGACGAAGCAGACAACGCCACCGTCGTCGTCGCGGCCGATCCAGACCGGATAGGCGCCGTGGCCCCATCCGCTGGACCAGGCCACCATCGTCTCGTCCTCGACGCCGGTGAAACGCGGCGTGACGAGACCGCCCAGTCCCCGCCACACGTCCTCTGACCGAGCACACGATTCGGCGTCGATGAAGCACGCCATTCCTGCGTCGACGCCGAACCCGAAGTACTCGCGATAGCCCAAGTCAAGCGGGTCCTGACCGTCGCGCAGGCCCAGTTCCCAGGTCGTGGCGGGCCGTTCGGCGACAGCGAGCCGCACGGCGGCCACTCGGGTGTGCTGCGGGTCGGCGACGAAGCGGGCCAGGCTGACCGTCACCGGATAGACGCCTGGCGGCACGGTGACGGTATACGGCTTGGCATCGATGTCGAGTGAGGACGGATCGGCAGCGACCACGCGTCCCGACGGCAGCCGCAGGCACCCTGCCTCGTGTACTTCGATCCGCAGCCCATGGCCCGCCGCCAGGTACTCGGTGCCCGAGACGAACAGCGCTGCCGGGTCACCGGGCGGCAACGGGGACGGCGGGCGCCACGGCGGGACGACGGCAGCCACGACCGGCAACACGAGGTCGACGGCATCGGCGACCTCCACCCCGCCCGCGCCGGCCAGGTTGAGCAGTTCATGCCAGTTCCCGAAGGCAGGGACCGGCAGACGGGGAGGTTCCTCCCAGCGCTGGGTCTGCGTCCTGCGTCCACGGTCGCCGAGCGGCTCATCGATGTCGACCCGACGCCCATCCAGCCGGTACCGGGTGTGATGGCGTGCGGCCACGTGCGGGAACTCGTACTCTCCCGCGTCGTCCGGGCCGTCCCAGGTGCGGCTTTCGAACAGGAACAACTCACCGTCGCCGGAACCGCGGAACTCGTGCGTGGCGACCGTCCGGCCTCGCGCGTCGAGACGGATCACCTCGCAGTACCGGTCACGCCACGACACCTGCAGCACCGCGCGGACCCGGCCGTCTGCGGCCAGCAGGACGGCATACGGGGCGCCGCACGCGTCACGAGCCGCCGCGTCGGCGCGCGTCATCGGGCTGACGACCGCCTTCTGCCAGCCCTCGGCGTACACCGCCGCCATCGTGATCGTCATGGCGCAGGAGTGTAAGCGGCCGGGGCGTGTCCAGCTCGACCATGGTGAGCTTCCGCTGGGCCAGCGATCAGTCCCGGAGGTCGTCGGCCCGGCGCACCGCCCCCACGTGCCGCTACGACAGGCCCCAGACCCGCTCCGTCGATCAGGTGTCAGGCGTCCACAGCCATACGTCGGCGAGCAGTTCCGGGTCCGTGCCGCCCCAGCGTACGCCGCCGAAGATCAGCATGCGGTTGCCGGCGGCCACGACGGTGTGTTCGTTCGCATCGCCCAGTGGCAGCGGTGCGACGTTCTGCCATACGCCGGCGGCGGTGTTCAGCACCGGCCCCGGCTGCCCCGCGTACACCGCGGATGTCGCACCGTAGGCGCTGCCACCGGCCTCGAACCCGCCGGGCGGGTCGGGCAGCGCCGACCAGGTGCCGGTGGCCGGGTCGAGGATCCCGCCGTTCGGGTAGGTCCGGCCCCAGTTGCCGACCTGCCCGCCGTCGGCTCCGCCCAGCGACGGGTTGACCAGCCTGCCTCCCGCGGCCAGCCACGGGCCGGTGGACAGCTGCTGCGAGTCCGGCAGCCGCCGCCACTCGCCGGTGGCCGGATCGAACACGGCGGCGCGGGTGACCGCGGGCTTGCGGGCACCCGGATCGGGCACCAGCTCGTGGTCGAACAGGACGAGTTCCCGGCCCGTCCAGGCCATGGCCCGGTCGAAGCCGGCGCCCAGCGGATCTGCCGGCAGCTGCCGCCAGCGCCGCTGCGGCCTGTCGTAGACGTAGTCCGGCCCGGGGGTGTTCTCGTCGCTGCCCCGCACCGCCACCAGCAGGTCACCGGCCGCGACCAGCTGCAGATCGGCCTCCCCGCCGGGCTGCGGCAGCTGCTCCCAGCGGTCGGCGTCGATCACGTACGCCAGCAGCGCGAACCCGCCGTCGGTGGTGTGGCCCTGGACGTAGGCGACGCCGCCCACGACCGCCCCCTGCGCCCACCGCAGCGCGACCGGCAGGTCGGCGATCGAGCGCCAGCGGCCCGTATCGGGGTTCACCGCTGCGGCACTGGTCAGCGGGTCCGGATCGTCGGCACAGTCGGCATTGGGCGGGCACGGGGTGTCGCTGCCGCCGATGATCAGTGCCTCTTCTCCGGTCCACAGGCCGAGCGCCTGCACACGCGGGCTCAGCGGCGAGCCCGGCAGCTCCCGCCAGCCGGAGACAGCCGTCGCGCCAGGTATCGCCGGTGACCAAGGGCCGGTACCGAAACGGGCCACCCCCACCGCGGCCACACTGATCACCAGTACTGCCACGGCCGCCAAGCCGCCGGCCACCACACGCCGCCGGCGGCGGGCGGCGAACTGCTGCTGCGCGATGACGTGATCGAGCGTGAAACCCGCCGCGGGCGCGTTGCCGATCGCCTCGTCGAAACGGTCGATGTAGCTCACCGCGACTCCCTCCTGTCGGTGGCCGGATCCGGGTCGGCGAGCAGCCGCAGTGTGTGCAGTCCCCGCGCGGCCTGGCTCTTGACCGCGCCTTCGCTGATGTTGAGGATCGCGGCCGTGTCCTGCACGGACAGGTCGCAGTAGAAGCGCAGCACGACGACCGCGCGCCTGCCCGGCCCCAGCTTGTCAAGCAGGGCCAGCAGGTCGGCGCGGGTGTCGACCGTGTCGATGTCCTGCGGCCCGGCAGCCTCCGGCAGTTGCTCGGCGGGCTCCTCACGCCGCCACGGGCGCCGTGTCTCGTCGAGGAAGGCGTTCATGAGAATGCCCCGGACGTAGGCTTCGACGTTGTCGGCGCGGCGCGCCCTGCCCCAGTTGCGGTAGAGCTTGCCCAGCGTGATCGCCACCAGGTCGTCCGCCTGATGCCAGTCACGGCACAGCAGGAACGCCGTGCGGCGCAACTGCTCCATCCGGGCACCGGCGAACTGCCGATACTCGCCTTCGTCAACCGCCTTCACCTGGCTCCTCCCACCGATTCCTACAAGTGACGGAGCCGCCCACCGCGGAGGTTGCCGTGACCGACACGGCTCCGGAAAGTCGGGCGACAAAATCTTGGCGGGTACGCAACCCGGGGCGCGGGGATGTCGTGTTGTCGCCGTCCGGCTGACGGGGTCGGCATGACGGATCGGATGGACAGGATGGCATTTCGATGAGGGCGGCCGGGGAGGACTCGGTGACGCCTGCGCTCGGCGCTGCCCGCGCGTCCGGGCCCACGCGGCTCGGCGGCGCGGAGAAGGGAGGGCGGCACGACTTCGACGAGTTGTACGCGGCGCACTTCACGTCGGTGACGACGCAGCTGTTCGCGTACCTCGGCGACCGGCAGGAGGCGCAGGACGTCACCCAGGAGGCGTTCTGCCGGGCGCTGCAGCGCTGGAAGGACGTCAGCGCGTACGACGACCCGGTCGCCTGGGTGCGCCGCGTCGCCTGGAACCTGGCCACGTCGTACTTCCGGCGGTCCAGGGCCGCCGCCGCGTTCCGGCGCAGACATCAGGAGGTGCACGCCCCGGAGCCCAGCCCCGACCGGGTGGCGCTGTTCGCGGCGCTGCGCACGCTGCCGCCGCGGCCCCGCCAGGCGGTGGTGCTGCACTACCTGGCCGACCAGGCCGTCGTCGACATCGCCGAATCGATGAAGGTGTCGACCGGCACCGTGAAGTCGTGGCTGCACCGGGCGCGGGTCGCGCTAGGTGAGCAGCTGCAGCCGGCCGCGAACCCGGGCACAGAGGAGGTCCGTAATGCCTGAGCAGACTGGGCGCGAGCCGCTGGCCGATGCCTTCTTCCAGTTCCGGATGCAGGCGCCGGAGGAGATCGTGGTGCCGGGGGCACCTGCGGCGCACCGTACCGTGCGGCGGCGGCGCACCGCCCGCGTCTCGGCCGTAGCGGCCCTGACCGCGCTCGCGCTGGCGGCGGGCGGCTACTCGGCGGCGTCGCTGGGCGCACCGGCACCAGCCGGACCCGCGGCCTCGTCGGCGGCCCCCTCCCCCACGGTGTCGGCGGGGCCGACGCTGGGGCCGCAGCAGTTGCAGCAGCTCGGCGTCAGGGCGCTGGAGCGCTTCGGCCTCAAGGCGGAGAAGCTGCGGCGGGGCGCCGTGTACGGGCCGGTGGACGACGCTGCGAGCGGGTTCCGCTACAGCCTCGGCACCGCCGAGCAGCCGCTGCCCACCGGGAGGTACACCCTGTTCGTGTTCTGCCGGGGTGAAGGCAGGATCGCCGTGACCTGGCAGGCCGACACCGGCCGGGGCACCGTCGACGCCCCGTGCAACGACCTCGCCGAGCGCTTCCCCCCGACCCAGCACGTCGAGGTCTGGCTGCACACGCCGGGTCTCATCGCGCTGTCGGTGTCCGGCGACGACGTGGCCCGCGCCCGCTCGGGGTTCGCGGTGATGGTCAACGACCCTCTGATGACCGTCGCGGAGACCGCGCTGCAGCGCACCGGCGGCAGCGGCCTGGGCGGAGGGGTCGGCATGGTCACCGGGGAGACGGAGGACGTCGTCCCGGACGCCGAGGCGGGCACGTACGTGCTGGAGCTGACCTGTGCCGGCACCGGCACGATCAAGGCGACGCTCAAGATGGGCAGCGTCAGCAGCGTCAAGACGGTGCGCTGCTCCGAGCAGCCCGCTCGGGTCACGATCACGATCACGTCGAAGCGCGCCGCCACGCTGAAGGTGCTCATGTCGCGGGATCCGAAAGCACCGCAGGTCGCCGTCGCGGACAAGCTGTGGATGAAGTGAGGCCATGACGGCAGGGAGCGGCGGGCAGT
>NZ_BONF01000022.1 GCF_016862575.1 Catellatospora bangladeshensis
AGGGAGCGGCGGGCAGTGCCCGCCGCTCCCTGCCTCCGCGAGTTGATCAGGTGGTCCTGAACAGCGCGATCACGGTGGCGCCGTCGACCGTCGATACGCCGACCTGGTAGCACAGGCCCTTGGTCTTGGGCGTCTGCCAGTTGTAGACGTACTGCCCGCCGGTGCTGTCGTAGCGCAGGCTGGTGTTGCCGGTCGCGGTGACCTCGATCGGGTCGAGCGGCGCGTTCGGGTCGCAGTTGTACTGCTTCACCGAGATCGCCGCGATGATGCTCGTCGTGGTGGCCTCGGCCGGCCCGGCGAACACCTCGAACTTCAGCGGCACCGTGCTGCCGCCCTTGACCGTGTTGATCACCCGGTTCATGTCGACCGGCTGGTAGAAGCCGCTGATCGTACGGCGGACCGTCACCTTGAACGACCCCTGCGCCGTGTTGCCGGCGTGGTCGGTCGCCGAGCAGTTCACCTCGGTCGTGCCGATCGCGAAGGTGGCGCCGGAGGCGGGCGAGCAGGTGACGGGCACGGACCCGTCGACCAGGTCGGTCGCCTCGGGGTGGAACGTCGCCACGGCGCCGTCCGGGCCGGTGGCGGTGAGTACCTGATCGGCGGGCAGCGTCAGCGACGGCGGCGTGGTGTCGCGCACGGTGACCTGGAAGGCGGACGTGGCGGTGTTGCCGGCCGCATCCCGGGCCGAGCAGGTCACCGTCGTGGCACCCACCGGGAACGACCCGCCGGAGGCAGGCGCGCAGTCCACCGCGACGGTGCCGTCGACGAGGTCCGTCGCGGTCGGCGGGGTGAAGCTCACGTCGGCACCGGCAGGCCCGGTCGCCTCCGTGGTGATGTCGGCGGGCGTGCCGGTGATCGCGGGTGGCGTCGTGTCGGCCACGGTCACCGTGAACGTGCCGGTGGCCGTGTTGTGCGCGCTGTCGGTGGCGGTGCACGTGACCTCGGTGGTCCCGAGCGGGAACGTGCTGCCCGCGGCGGGTGCGCAGGTGGGCGTGATCGCGCCGTCCACCGCGTCCTGCGCCGAGGCAGCCGGGTAGGTCACGTCCGCGCCCTGGCTGGAGGTCGCCTCGGCGGTGAGGTCGGCCGGCACCGCGAGCACGGGCGCCTGCGTGTCCTGCACGGTGACCTCGAACGTCCGCTGCGAGGTGTTGCCGTGCCCGTCGGAGGCCGTACAGGTGACGGTCGTGGTGCCCAGCGGGAACTCGGCGCCGGACGCGGGCGAGCAGCTGACCGGGACCGTCCCGGCCACCGCGTCGGCCGCGCCCGGCGCCTGGTAGGTGACCACGGCGCCGCCGGGGCCGGTCGCCTCCACGGCGGTGATGTCCATGACGGGCTCGATGACCGGCCCGGCCGTGTCGACGACGGTCACCGTGAACTGCCCGGTGCCGGTATTGCCCGCGGCGTCCGTGGCGCTGCACGACACCGTCGTGGCACCCAGCGGCAGCGTCGCTCCGGACGGGTGATCACAGGTGACCGTGGGGTGCGCGGGGTTCTCGTCGTCAGCGGTGGCCGTGTACGCCACCAGCGCGCCGCCGGGACCGGTCGCCTCGACGGTGAGCGGGCCGGGCAGGTGCAGCACCGGTGCCGTGGTGTCGCAGGCGACGACCGTCGCCGACACGGCCAGCGTCGTCGCGCGGTTCACCGAGCCGGCGGCGGCCGACAGCGACACCGACCCGGTCACGGCGCCCGGCGTCGTGGCGGCGAGCTGCACGGGCAGGCTCAGCGCTCCCGTCACCGTGTTGTTGGGCTGCGCGCTCCAGTTGGACGGCAGGGCGATGGTGCCGATCGTGCCGCTGCCCGGGGTGGTGCTCACCCCGGATCCGGTCACCGCGGTCACCGCGAGCGTGACGGTGGCGCCGTTGGCGAAGACGTTCGGGCCGGTCGACGCGCCGTTGCGCTGGATGCCGATCAGGGCCGGTTTGGTGACGGTGGAGCCGACGCACACGGTGCCGAAGCTCAGGCCGCTGCCGGTGACCGGCGTGGCCCCGTCGCCGTCGGCCACGACGTTGTCGGCCCACGCGGCGGACGCCGAGCCGAAGACCAGTACGGCGACTCCGGCCGAGGCCCATCGCACCCATCGTTGTCGGTTGATTCGCATGGCGAGGCTCCAATGCTCGACGATTACCCACCCGGATAAAGCGGATGGAAGCTGCGGCCGACTCTGCCGAGGTTGACCGATCGCCGACATCACTCCGCAGGGTAGGAATCCATCCGAAGTCGAATGCGAGAGCGCGTTCTACGAGGTCAACACCACTTCGGTAGTCCTTGTGCGGCCAAGGTCGGGCCGAATGGTCGAACTCGCGAGGGCACCGGCACTCGGGCGAGCAGAATGTAGCGGTGATTCGCGGCGCCGTCTTTTCGGCCAGCCGGAATCGCTATCACGGACAGTGCGGCCAGCCATTCACATCGTGTCGCAACGGTATTGGGCCGAGCATCCGCCCTGTCCGGCCGACTGCCGACGTGCGTCGGACGCGGGCTTCCCGCGCACCCGGAGGACTTCGACGACGATGCGGTCAACCGCCGACTTGGCGGCTGCTCGGTCGCACTCGAAGGATCCGATGCGAGCCAGGCCGGACCGGCTGCCGGTTCACCGCCGGCTCGCCTGACGCCGCCGTGCCTCAGCCGGCCGCCGGCTCGCCCTGTGCGACCCAGCCCGCGACGAGCACCAGGCCCGACGGACGGTGCCGCGCCACGAACGCGAACGGCCGGTCCAGCAGCAGCCGCACCTGCAGCGGCCGCCCCGACGGCGGCGCGCTGCCGGCCCGCATCCCGAAGGCCGTCACCACCGCCGCCTCGAACCCGTCCGCGGTGAACGACGCGGTCAGATCCTGCGCCGCCGCGCCGACGCCCAACGGGAAGTCGCTGACGCCAGACAGCCGCTGCGTGCTCAGATCCGACACTGTGAGCAGCCCGAACACCTCGGCATGGGCGAGAAGATCATGAGACGAGGTCACGGTGAACCGAGGCAGGCTCACCAGCAGCCGGGGGCTGTCGTCGTACGCCCAGCCGAGGTCGACGGTCACCCCCGGCGCGGTGTCACCCTCGGCGAGCTGCGAGCCGCGCCGCGCCGGAACCGCCGCCGGGGCGTCGATCGCGGCGGAGATCACCGCGGCGGCCGGTGCCTCGGGTACGCCGATGGCCACGTCCACGTCGATGCCGTCGGCGCCCTCGACGGTCAGCACGGTGACCGGCCCGGCCGGGGTCTCGTACACCGCGAGCAGGTCACGCTCGGCGGTGGTCCGGTGCAGGCCCGCCAGGCGGCGGCCGGACCAGGGCCCGGTGGTCGCGACGAGCATGCCGTCGTCGAACGGCTGGATCCACCGGGTCCGGGCGACCAGCGCCGAGGCCAGCACCAGCAGCGTCTCGGCGTCGACAGTGATCGGCAGCTTGTCGAGAAGCCCGCCGGTCTGCTCGCGTACCCAGGCGTCCAGCAGTGCCGGGTCGCCGAGCACCCCGACGGAGCCGGGCGGCAGGCTGTCGCGCCACTGTGCCCGCAGTTGCAGCCGTGGGTGCACCCACGCGCCGATCGCGGCTCGCAGCCCAGGCGCCGACCCGAGCAGCCCGACCAGCGCCGACGCCGCCTCGGTCGCGTCGGCGGCGGGCAGCCCGATCGCCGCCGCCAGCTCGTCGCCCCCGGCGCCGTCGGCGGCAGGCGCGAGGTAGGCCAGCAGCGGCCATACCCCGGCGCCCGACACGGCCACCGAATCTCCGGAACCGACGGTGCCCGCCCATCGCCGCGTCAGCGCGTTCGCGCCCGCCACCGCTGCCTCGATCACTGCGACACCCTACGCTCCGTCGGCAATGTCCCGACCACTCAGGAGAGCCTCCTCGGTGCCCGGTATCGCCTGAGGCCGACGGAGACTCGGGCACCGGTGCGCCGGGCGCGAAGGCAGCGGCCGCCCGGATCGCCCGTCGGAATATCGACGGTGGCAAGCACTTCGGGGTGTGCGGAACCACACTGCCAGCCATGACCGAACGTGTGACTTTCGGTGTGCCGGTGGAGGCGCTGCAGGGCGCCCCCGGATCCGGCGACCGTTTCGTGTACTCCTACCGGTACGCGGCCTTGAGCAACACCGGCGGCAACGGCCGGCCCGTCCTCACCCGCGCACAGTGGGTGTACCTGGCCAAGGCGGCCGGCCTCACCGGCGAGGCCACCGCCGAATGGCTGGAATGGCACGGCGGCCAGGCCAAGGGCGTCGAGGCGCCCGCCGCGCCCGCCGCCGAGGGCGAGGCCACCATGCGGATGCGCCTGGCCCACGGGGTGCCCGGCGTCGACCCGGCGGAGCAGGCGCTGCCCTCGAAGTCGCTGGCCCGGCTCGCCGAGACGCTGCGCGCGGGCACCAGGCTGACCAGCACCGCCCCCGGCGGCGGCACGGGCAGCACCGGCGGAGGCATGAGCACCCACATGCCACCCAAGGGCAACCCCGGGACCACCGGCACCGGCACCGTGCTGGACCGCACGCCCGAGCAGGTGCTGCTGGACCTGGCGCGCTCCGAGATCGGCCTGCTGTTCCTGGACCGCACCCGGCTGCGCCCGGCCGGGTTCGTGGTCGGCGAGCACCTGCACACCATGGGCCTGGCCCCGGGCGAGGAGGTGGTGCTGGAGCAGCGCTCGTTCGTGCAGCGAGACACCCTGAACGAGGCCGCCTCCGAGACCGAGGGCAGCACCGAGGGCGAGACCGCGTCGTCGACCACCATCGACCACGCCGAGGTGATCGCCGGCTCGATCACCAGGACCCGCACCGACGGCTTCTCCGCGGGCGGCACCGTCGGCTTCGAGTACGGCGTCAAGGCCGCCGTCAACGGCGGGGTCTCGGAGTCGACCACGGACGCCGACAACGACACCCGCACCGACTCGGTGAAGGAGGTCGCCGCCCGGACCACCAAGAACGTGGCCAAGATGCGCGACCTGCACAAGACCGTGTTCCGGGTGTCGGAGTCGGACCGGTTCGAGCGCGCGGCCCGCCGCACGATCCGCAACCCCAACCAGTTCACCCCCATCGACCTGCACTTCTACAAGGTCCTGCAGCGCATCAGGTTCTCCCACGAGCGCTACGGGGTCCGGCTGTGCTGGACCCCGTTCGTGCGCGACCCCGCCGGTGACTTCTACGCCGCCGAGACCGCCATGAAGGAGAAGCTGCTCAAGGCGGCCCGCGACTCGGTCCCGGCCGTGGTGCTGCCCCCGCAGCCGAACGTCGGCGAGGTGCCCGGCGCCCGCCTGGTCGGCCTCGACCCGCCGATGACCGAGCTGACCCAGTGGGGCGGCTGGCCGGGCAGCGACATGAGCGCCGACTACACCCTGCCCATCAACGTGCCCAGCGGCATGAAGTGGGACGGCGACATCCAGACCCTGCAGGGCAGCCTGCGCTCGACGCTGACCGGCGCGCCCCGCGGCTTCGGCGTGCACACCGTCGGCGACCCGTGGGAGGTGGTGAACTCGGCCGGCGACCGGACCATCTTCCAGATCATCCACTGCGGCGCGGGCTGGCGGCTGGCCGGCTCCTCGCAGATCTGGGTGTCCCTGTCGGCCCGGGTCATCCCCGACACCTCGTCGCTGAGCCAGGCCCAGGCCAGCGCGACGGCCGCGTGGGAGGCCCAGTGCGCGACGCTGATCGCGCAGCGCGCGGCGAAGGTGGCCGACGCCGAAGCGGTCGCCCTGGCCGAGTTCGAGGCGTGGCGCATCGCGCACCGGGCGAGCCTCAACCCGGCGCAGGAGCTGATGCGCCGCTTCATCAACGCGATGTTCCCGGCCGACGCCCGCGACGAGATCGCCGAGCTGGACGTATGGGAGCAGGTGTTCGACTGGGAGCTGGCCGCCGCGCGCACCTACTCGGGCACCTGGAACGGCGACGGCAGCCTGCGCGACCCGGCCCGCCCCGCCGGCGACTTCGTCAACGCCTCCTGGGCGCGGCTGTTCCTGCCCGTGCGCACCGGCTACGAGGACATCGCGCTGCGCTGGATCTTCCTGCGCTCGCAGCAGGGCACCGGTCCGGCCGGGATCGAGGGCCTGGTCCGCAAGGTGCTCAAGGAGCTGACCGACTGGCGGTCCACCCACCTGGGCGGCCCGCAGGAGGTCGAGCTGGTCCCCGGCGGCGGGTCCTGCCCGGAGGTGGTGCAGAAGCATGTGTGCCTGGGCACCTGGACCGAGGACGTGCCGACCGACGGGGTGCACACCGAGGTGACGCTGGCCGGCACCACCGCCGCCGACCTGTTCACCGAGGCCGTCGCCCTGGGCGAGAAGGACCGCACCGCCGCCGCGTCCGCCGCGCTGCTGGCCCAGAGCAAGGTCAGTGAGGCGGTCGCGGGCGGCGACCTGGCCACGATGGACGTCGCCGTCCACCTGTCCGAGCCGCGCCCGTGATCAGCCTGTCCGCACAGCTCAGCGCCGCCGACCAGGCGGCGCTGAGCTCCGGCCTGATCTCGGCGGTGACCGCGCAGGCGCCCCGTTCCGTGGGGCCGGCCGACGTCTCCGCGTACCTGCGGATGGTCACCGCGCCGACGTATCCCGTGCCGGCCACGGTCGGGTTCGTCGACGGGTTCGCCGACGGCTTCCTCGAGGGCGCCGCGGCCTGGCGCAAGGACCTGGAGGCGCTGTTCAAGCTGGCCGGCGTCGGCATCACCGTGAGCCTGGCCGAGTTCTTCGTCCGGCCCCTCGTGGAGGACGCGCCAGAAGGCCTGTCACCGCAGGTCAAGGCGGAACTGGAGACGCTGCGGGCGATGCAGCGCATGGGTGCGGTGTTCCGCTGGCTCGACGAGGTCGGCCCGGCCGAGGCCGTCAAGGCGCTGCGCGACATCATCCCCGACGCCGAGGACGTCGCCACCATGATCGGCCGGGCCAGCCTGGAGTGGTGGTCCGAGCAGGTGCGCACCACCCCCGATGCGGCCGCGTCCGGCCGGCACCTGGGCCGCCTGGTGGGCCGGATCGCCCTGGAGCTGATCAGGGCGTTCTGCGAGCCGGACAGCTTCGCGCTGGGCGAGGCACTGGAAGTGTCGTACGAGGAGGAGACGGCGCCGTGAGCAAGGTCGTGTCACTGATCCGGCTCGGGCACGGGACCGGGTTCGCCCGGCGCGTGCGCCGCCTCAGCCTGCAGATCTTCGGCAAGGAGGTGGTCCGCTACGAGCTGCGCGCCGCACCCCGGGCGCTGGCCGCGGCGGGCATGCGCGACCTGGAACGGCTGGTCAAGTTGATCACCGGGGCGGTGGTGTCGGAGGCGCTGCGGCTCTACGACCGCTTCCTGTCCCGGTTCCCCGCCATCCTGACCGGGATCGACCGGGCCACGTTCGCCGACATCGTCGCCCAGGCCCTCAACCGCGGCAACATGGACGACCGGGCGCTGCGGGGCCTGATCGTGGAGCGGCTGGCGCGCGCGCTGCCCGAACTCAACGACATGATGCGCGCGCTGGACCGCGTACGGCTGCGGGCCTCGGAGAAGCTGACCAAGAAGTGGGGCAAGGTGGAGCTGGTCGGCGGCGTGACCGACGGCCAGGGCAAGCAGCTCGGCGACCTGCTGGTGATCTCCAGGCACCCCGACGGCCGGGTCTGGGTGCTGGCCGTGTTCGAATCGAAGTCCGTCTCCAACATGGACGACCTGACCCGGCTCAAGGAGCTGCCCGTCGGCCAGCACCTGTGGGACTACGTCCGGGCCAGGGGCCACGGCGTGATCATCGAAGGCGAGTTCATCAAGCCGGAGAAGCTGCTGCTGGAGCCGGTGCCGGTGCGGGCCCGCACCGGCGGCGCGACGGTGGTCGGCCCGAAGAACGCGGCGCAGCGGCTGGCCGAGATGGACGGCTACTACACCCAGTTCATCGGATTCGCGCCCAAGGAGATGTCGAACAACCAGGCGCTGCGCATCGCGTCCCAGGGTATCCAGCTGGAGCTGTGGCGCTGGCCGTTCGACCTGACGGAGTACGGCAAGTTCCAGGACGCGCTGAAGGCGGCGCTGGACAAGGTGGTGAAGTGAGCCTGCTCGCGACCCGACGCCGCAACGCGAGAGGCGGTCACCTCAGGCGACGGCCGGGGACGTGCCGGTGCGCCGGTCGTCGAGTGTCCGGGGGCTAGACCATTGGCCGCTGCCATATCGCGACCAGACCAGATGGCTGTCCCCGGCCTCGCGCCACACCATGAACAAGGAGCCCTTACGGCTGTTCAACGCGGGCACCAGGCCGGTGGCGGCACCGTGCGGGAACACCTCCTGCGCCGACCATGCCGAGCCGTCGAACACCGACCAGAAGACGTTGTCCTCCACCGCGCCCTTCCAGACCATGACCAGCCTGGAACCGTCGCTGCCCAGGGCGGGGCCGGTGGTCGTCCAGCGGTCCGGCAGCTGTTCCGGCGACGACCACGACGACCCGCTCAGCGCCGACCAGTACGTGCCGCCGTCGGCGGCTTCCAGCCACGCCATGTACAGCTTCCCGGCGGCGCTGCCCAGCGCCGGGCTGCCCGCGGTGGCCCGCCCGCCGGCACTGCGCTGATCGCTCCAGCGGGAGCCGTCGAACGTCGACCAGTAGATGCCGGTGTCGCCGTCGACGCCGCGCCACGCCATGACCAGCCGGCTGCCGGACACACCCAGAGCCGGTGAGGTCTCGGTGCGCCGGTCGTCGAGCCTGCGCGGTGACGTCCACCCGTCGCCGTCGTAGGCCGACCAGAAGATGTGGCTGTCGCCGGGTTCGCGCCACGCCATGTAGACCTTGCCGCCGCTGGCGGCCAGCGCCGGGCTGGTGCGGGTGCTGCGGTCGGAGAAGGCCCGCTGCTCACTCCAGCGCCCGCCGGTGTACGTCGACCACCACAGGCTCGTCTCGTCGTCGACACCCTTCCACACCATGGTGGCCGGGGCGGCACCGGAAGCGCCGCGCTCGGCGCTGGGCGAGGCCGTCGGCCGGGCCACGGTCGCCGAGGGTGACCCGGCCGCCGACGCGCTCGCCGTCGCGAGCATTGTCGGTGGCATGGATCCGCCGGAGTGAGGTGACGCGCCGCCCGCGGGCCGGAACTGGAGCAGCACACTCACCAGCGCGACGAGCAGGGCCAGTGACGCGGTGAGCATCGGCACACGGCTGCGCTTGTCCGCCGCAGGCGGTGTCGACGGCGGCAGCGGCTGTCCGGGCGCCGGTTCGGGTCTGGATGTGGATGCAGGTGCCGGGGCTGGGCTGCTCAGCGCTGCGCCGGCCACCAGCTGCCACGCGGCGACGACGCCGGTCATGACAGCTCCCAGCAGCACGAACGGGCGCAGCTTCGCTTCGACGGTCGTCGTCACCAGCGCCTGTATCGCTGTCGAGACAGCGACCACCACGCCGAGCCCGATGACGGTAACGGCCCTAGCACGAGGAGTCACAGCGACCATTATTGATAGGCATGCCAAGGGTCGGCATCGACGATCAGCTCGATCACGCCGACTGTCGTCGTGAATGGACTGAACCTGTCGTTTCGGTTCATCGGATCTGCGAGGCCGACTTACCGACGCCGCCATGAGCACAGCGAGATCTGCGGGCGCGCACTCCGTGGCCATGCCAGGCCGCTCAGCCCCGGTCCGGTAAGGCGGGTCGGTGCGGCCCTCCGCCCAGTCAACAGCAGGAGCTGATCGATACGCCAGCCACTTCCGAATACCATGCTTCGTGGCCTATTTCGCGGACCTGACGCCCTACGCGTATGCGCCTGCCGAGCCGGGCGTGATGTTCGCCGCGCCGACGCTGGTCTGGCATTACGTCACCGCGCATGGCTACGTGCCGCCGGCACGGTTCGTCGAGGCGGTGCGGCGCTACGACGCCGGTTGGGCCAACGAGCCGAGCCCTTGGATCCCGGCCGACGCGGAGCGCGACGTCTGGAGGCGCGGCTAGGTTCACCCGCCGGCGTCGCTGCCCGTTGAAGCAAGTGTGCCGGAGCCTGCCATGGACGCGCCCCGGCACACCGCCCCTGGGAAACGGGAGCGTCAAATGTGCGCCCGCAGCGCGGCTTTGGCGTGCGCGCTCGCGCCCAGCGCGTCGAGCCCGGCCAGGGCCGCACCGGTGACGGGCGGCTGGGCCAGGACGGTCACCTCCGCGCGGGGCAGCGCCGTGGCCACACCGTCCAGGATCGCCTGGTGCAGCAGCGGATGCCGAGCGGTCAGCACACCACCGCCGAGCACCAGCGCCAGCGGCTCGTCACGCATGGCCAGCCGGTCGGCGGCGACCGCGGCCAGCGCCACCACCTCGCCGGCCTGCTTGGCGACCAGCCGCCGGGCCACCGAGTCCCCGTCGGCCGCGACCGCGAACAGCACCGGGGTCAGCTCGCTGATCCGCCCCGGGTCGATCTCCCGCAGGTGTACGGCGACGCCCAGTTCCTCCACGGACCCGGCCCCGAAGTGGTCGACCACCGCCCCGGTCAGCTTCGTCACCGGGCCGCGCCCGTCCTCGCCGCGCGCGGCGTGCCACAGCGTGAGCTCGGCCAGATGGTGACCGCCGCCCCAGTCCCCGGTGATCATGCCCAGTGCCGGGAAGCGCGCGGTCCGCCCGTCGGCGTCACGGCCCACGCAGTTGATGCCCGCCCCGCACACCACCGCGATCGACCGCGCCGCGTCGGTGCCCGCCCGCATGAGGGCGAAGGTGTCGTTGTCGACCCGGTTGTCACGGGCCCACCCCGCCACGGTCACGGCCTCGGTCAGGATCCGCACCTCGGCGGGCAGGTCGGCTCCGGCGAGGTACACCTCGGCCCGGTCCAGCGGCGCGCTCGCGTCGAGCCCCGCCTGGGCGACGGCCTGCCCGATGAGCGTGCCGAGCAGCTCGATCGTGCCGGGCACGCCGATGAGGTGCGGTGAGGACGCCGGTCCACGCGCCCGCCCGAGGACCGCTCCGGCGTCGGTGGCGACGATGACGTCGGTCTTGGAGTTGCCGCCGTCGACGGCGACCAGGTATCGCGCGTTCATGCCGCCCACCCGAGGTGCGCGGTGTTCTCGGCGAGCAGCCGGCCGGTCAGGCCCTGCGCCAGGTCGTGCTGGCCGACCAGCGGGTGGGCGAGCAGCGCCTGGTAGACGCGCTCGCGTCCGCCGTGGACCGCGGCCTGGACGGCTAATTCCTCGTACCCGCTGACGTGCGCCATCAACCCGGAGAGGTGCGGGCCGACGGGGCGGACCGGCAGCGGGGCCGCGCCGTCCTCGTCCACCCGGCAGCTGACCTCGATGACGGCCTCGTCGGGCAGGAACGGCAGGGTGCCGTCGTTGCGTACGTTGACGGCGTGCACGGCGCCGTCGCCGCGGCGCAGCGACCCGATGAGCCCGACGGCGGCCTCGGAGTAGTACGCGCCGCCGCGCTGGGCGAGCAGCTCGGGTTTGGTGTCGAGGTTCGGGTCGGCGTACAGCTCCAGCAGCGTGCGCTCCATATCGGCGACCTGCTGTCCCCGGCTGGGTGTGCCGCGCTGCTCGGCGACCACGCGGTCGTGGCTGTAGAAGTAGCGCAGGTAGTAGGACGGCACGCACTCCAGCCCGCTGAGGATCTCCGGCGGCAGCCCGACGTGGTCGGCGAGCGTGTCGAGGTGCCGGTCGAGCAGCTCGGGCAGCCGGTCCGCGCCGCCGACGAGGACGCCGCGCTCCCAGGTGAGGTGGTTGAGCCCGACGTGGTCGAGGGTGACCTGCTCGGGGGCGACGTCGAGCAGCGCGGCGAACCGGCGCTGGAACCCGATGGCGACGTTGCACAGCCCGACGGCGCGGTGGCCGTCGTCGAGCAGGGCCCGGGTGAGCAGGCCGGTCGGGTTGGTGAAGTTGACGATCCAGGCGCCCGGTGCGGCCCGCAGCCGGGCGCGGCGGGCGACGTCGAGCACCACGGGGATGGTCCGCAGCGCCTTGGCGAGGCCGCCCGCGCCGGTGGTCTCCTGGCCGACGCAGCCGCAGTCCAGCGGGAACGTCTCGTCGCTGATCCGGGCGGACTGCCCGCCGACGCGCAGCTGGATGATGACGGCGTCGGCGTCGGTGAGCCCGGCGTCGAGGTCGCTGGTCCAGGTGACGCGGCCGGGGTGGCCGTGGCGTCGCATGATCCGCGCGGCGAGCCGGCCGATGACGTCCAGCCGTTCGGCGGCGGGGTCGATCAGGGTGAGTTCGTTGATGTCGGCGTCGAGGCGGGCGAACCCGTCGATCAGCTCGGGGGTGTAGGTCGACCCTCCGCCGACCACTGCGATCTTCATGTGCGGTTTCAACCTTTCACGCCGGTCAGCGTGACACCCTGCACGAACGCCTTCTGGGCGAGGAAGAACAGGACGATGACCGGGACCATGGTGAGCAGGGTCGCCGCGCTGACGAGATGCCACTCGACGTGGTGCAGCGACCGGAATGAGGCGAGCCCCAGCGAGATGGTCCAGTTCTCCTGGTTCTCGCTGGTGTAGAGGAACGGGCCGTAGTAGTCGTTCCAGGCGTAGAAGAACTGGAACATGGCCGCGGCGGCGATGCCGGGCCTGGCCATGGGCAGGATGACGCGCAGCAGCGTGCCCCATTCGCCGCAGCCGTCGATGCGGGCGGCGTCGAGGTAGTCGTCGGGGATGGTGACGAGGAACTGGCGCAGCAGGAAGATGGAGAACGCGTCACCGGCGAGCATCGGCAGGATGAGCGGCCACAGGGTGCCGGTCAGCCCGGTGTTGGCCCACATCATGTAGAGCGGCACGGTGGTGACCTGCGCGGGCAGCATCATCATGCAGATGATCAGGATCATCGTCAGGTTGCGTCCCCGCCACCGGAGCTTGGCCAGGGCGTACGCGGCGGGCACGCTCGCCAGCAGCATGAACCCGGTGGCCAGGATCGCGTAGAGGAACGTGTTGCCGATGAACCGCAGCAGCGGGGTGCGCCGGAACGCCTCGACGTAGTTCTCCGGGTGCCAGCTGTGCGGCCACAGGTCGGCCGTCAGCGTCTGGTCGCTGGTCATCATCGAGGTGAGCAGCAGGAACACGATCGGGGCGAGGAACATGATGGCCAGGGCGAGGCCGATGGCGTGCCGGGCGACGAACAGCAGGAAGCCGCCGCGGCGGGCCTGGGGTGTGGTCATGAGCCGCTCCCGGTGAAGGCTTTGAACCGGCGCAGCAGCACGATCGTGGCGGTCATGGAGACCACGAACAGGATCACCGCCATGACGTTCGCGGCGCCGAACAGGTTGTTGCCGAACCCGATGGAGTACAGCCGCATGGGGTAGGTCAGCGTCGCGTTCTCGGGGTAGCCGAAGGTCCCGGCGATGCCGCTGCCGGAGGTGACCTGGCCGGAGGCGACGCTGCCGGCGACCGCGGCCTGGGTGAAGTAGTTGAGCGTGCCGATGATCCCGGTGATGACGGCGAACAGCAGCACGGGCGAGATGGTGGGCAGGGTGACGTAGCGGAACTGGTGGCGGCGGGACGCGCCGTCCAGCGACGCGGCCTCGTACAGCTCCTTGGGCACGTCGAGCAGCGCCGCCATGAAAATGATCATCAGGTCGCCGACGCCCCACAGCGCGAGCAGCGTGAGTGACGTCTTGGCCCAGTCGGGGTCGTTGAACCAGCCCGGCCCCTCGATGCCGAACTGTGCCAGCAGCGTGTTGACCGGCCCCGTGCCCGGCTTGAGCAGCAGCACGAACGCGATCGTTGCGGTGACCGGCGGCGCGAGCGCGGGCAGGTAGTACAGCGTGCGGTAGGTGCTGCGGGAGCGCTTCATCGCGTTGAGCAGCATCGCGGTGAGCAGCGCGCCGACGGTCCGGGCGGGCACCATCAGCACGACGAAGACCAGCGTGTTCTTCGCCGCGACGCGCACGGTCGGGTCGTCGAACAACACGTACTGCCAGAAGTCCAGGCCCACCCAGACCGGCGGGTTGAACATGTCGAAGCGGGTGAACGAGAAGTAGATCGCCGCGAGCAGCGGGTAGATCAGGAAGACGGCGATGCCGATCAGCGCGGGCCCGATGAAGGTGAGGACCACGAGGGGGCGGCGCGGGGAGCGCCGGACGGCGCCGGCGCTCCCCTGGCTGGCGATGGCGGCCACGGTCAGCCCGCCAGCTCGATCATCTTGTTGACCCGGGTGTCGACGTCGGCCAGACCTGCGGCGAGGTCCTTCTTGGACCCGGACTGCCAGGCCATCAGGAACTCCGACAGGGTGTCCTGGTAGCCGGGGCCGATCGCGCTCGGCGGGGTCGTGCCCGAGTTCGGGTTGGCGAAGATGTCCAGGAACACCTGGAACGCCGGGTCGACGTGCAGCTGCGGCGAGGTGAGCGCCGCGGTGGTGGTGGGCACGTTGCGGATGCCGTTGGACAGCTCGACGATGCTGTCGGTCTCGGTGGTCAGGAACTTGATCAGCGCCCAGGCCGCCTCGGGGTTGCGGGCGGTGCGCGATACGCCGATGACGTTGCCGGAGATGTAGCCGGCCCCGGCGTGGCTCGCGTAGAGCACCGGCAGCGGGGCGACGCCGAACTGGACCTCGGGCGCCTGGTCCTTCAGGAACGCCATGCGCCACTCGCCGTCGACGGCCATGGCGATCTTGCCCTTGTGGAAGGCGTTGTCGGCCGACCACTCGTCACCCAGCGAGGCGCGGAACTTCTCCAGCTTGTCGTAGCCGTACCAGTCGACGAGTTCCTTCTGCCAGGTGAGCAGCGCCTTCCACGCAGGGTCGGCGCCGATGGCGGAGGTGCCGTCGGCGTTGAGCCACTTCGCCCCGGCCATGGGCGCGAAGTGCGACGGCGAGTTCTCGTAGAAGCCGAACAGCGGCAGGAACCCGGCCCGCTCGATGGTGCCGTCGGGCTTGCGCTTGGTGAGCTTCTTGGCCATGTCGGACAGTTCGGCGAGCGTCTTCGGGGCCTCGGTCAGCCCGGCCTCGGCGAACATGGCCTTGTTGAAGTAGAAGCCGTACGCGTCGGCCAGGAACGGCATCGCGCACCGCTTGCCCCGGAACTCGGTGTAGGAGCGGGCGACCTCGGGGATGGCGGTCAGGTCGACGCCGTCGCGCTGCAGGTAGGGGTTCAGGTCGACCCAGGCGCCGGCGGCGCAGAACTTGCCGACGATGTCGGTGGAGTAGCTGATGGCCACGTCCGGGCCGGTGCCGGCACCGATCGCCGTGGTCACCTTGGCGTCGTCCTGGCCGCCCTTGACGGTCAGGGTCACCTTCGGGTACTTGGCCTTGAACCTGGCCAGGGTGTCGTCGAGGGCCTTGGCCTCACGGTCGGTGAAGAAGTGCCACAGCTCCACCGTGCCGGTGGGCTCCACACCCGGTGTGGCGATGGGCTTGGGCGCCTCGGCCGGGGTGCACGCCGAGAACATCGTCAATGCCACGGCGACGCCGACCACCAGGGTCGTACGCCGTTTCAGGGCACGATGCATCGAGGGTCTCCTTTAAGGGGGCGGTGCGGGATCACGAACGGTTAGGCAACCTGATTTACTAATGGCGGGAGATTAGAGCCGCCACGGGAGCCGCGTCAAGCGTCCCGGGAATTGTTAGGCAGGTTGCCTAACCGTCTTGTGCGGCGGGCATCGGCTGACGTAAGTTCCCAAAAAGCCCGGGGCCCTGGGCCGTCGCCCAGGCGTGCCAACGCCGCCACGCCAGCTCGTATCGACAGCGAAACCGCAGGTCACGACCCATCCGGACCTGCCCCCCTCAACCAGGGAGTCCCGCATGATGCGCAGAACAGCACGGCCACGCAGGTTGCGTCCCCTGCTCGCGACGGCGGCCGTGGCCACCGTCGGCACCCTGCTCGGCGGGTTCATGCTCGCCACCTCCGCCCAGGCCGCCACCAACCTGGCGCTGGGCCGTACCACCGCCGTCTCCTCCACCGAGACCTCCAGCCTCGGCGGTGCCAACGCCGTCGACGGCTCGACGAGCACCCGCTGGGCCAGCGCCGAGGGCAGCGACCCGCAGTGGATCCGCGTCGACCTCGGCAGCGTCCAGCAGATCGGGCAGGTCACGCTGCGCTGGGAGGCCGCCTACGGCAAGGCCTACCGCATCGAGGTCTCCCCCGACGCGAGCACCTGGACCACCGTCTACTCGACCACCACCGGAAACGGCGGCGTCGACGACCTCACCGGCCTGACCGGCAGCGGCCGCTACGTGCGCATGTACGGCACCGCCCGCGGCACCGCCTGGGGCTACTCGCTGTTCGAGTTCGAGGTCTACCCGCCTTCGGGCACCCCGTCGCCGAGCACCTCGCCGAGCGCCTCTCCCCCGCCGCCCGGCGGGCCGGCCGTGCCGTTCGGCTCGCACCTGCGGCCGTACGCGGCGGGCACGCTCAAGCTCACCGGCGCCGCGGCCACCCACGACCAGACCGTGATCAGCTACTACAACACCTGGAAGGCCGCGTTCGTCAAGCAGAACTGCGGCAACGGCTGGTACGAGGTCTACTCCCCCGACGCCGACCACCCGTACGTGGCCGAGGCGCAGGGCTACGGCATGGTCATCACCGCGCTGATGGCCGGCGCCGACCCGAACGCCAAGACCCAGTTCGACGGGCTGCTCAAGTACGTGCTGGCGCACCCGTCGGTCAACAACCCGAACCTGCACGCCGCCGAGCAGAACACCTCCTGCACCTCGGTCAACGGCTCCGACTCGGCCACCGACGGCGACCTGGAGATCGCGTACGGGCTGCTGCTGGCCGACAAGCAGTGGGGCAGCACCGGCACCTACAACTACAAGTCGCTGGCCGTGCAGCGCATCAACGCGATCAAGGCCAGCGAGATCAACGCGACCACGAAACTGACCCTGCTCGGTGACTGGAGCAGCGCCGGCGACCAGTACTACTACATCAGCCGCACCTCGGACTGGATGCCCGGCCACTTCCGCGCCTACCGCAAGGCCACCGGCGACACCGCCTGGGACACCATCCTGGCCAAGCACCAGTCGGTCACCGCGGCGCTGCAGAGCGGGTACGCGCCCAGCACCGGCCTGCTGCCCGACTTCGTCATCAACACCAACACCACGCCCAAGCCCGCCACCGGGCAGGTGCTGGAGGACCCGAACGACGGCAAGTACTGGTGGAACGCCTGCCGGGACCCGTGGCGAATCGGCGCCGACGCGGTGACCAGCGGCGACGCGCAGTCGCTGGCGGCGGCCCGCAAGCTCAACAGCTGGGTCAAGACCAAGACCGGCGGCAACCCGTCGAGCATCGCCGTCGGGTACGCGCTCAACGGCACCGCGATCAGCTCCGGCTCCGAGGCGGCGTTCTTCGCGCCGTTCGCGGTCGCCGCGATGACCGACCCCGGCAGCCAGGCCTGGCTCGACGCGCTCTGGAACAAGATCAAGGCGACGCCGCTGGACACGTCCGGCTACTACTCGGCCAGCCTGCAGCTCCAGACGATGATCGTGGTCTCGGGCAACTTCTGGACCCCGTGACGCACCGCGAAGGGCCCCACGGCGATACGTGGGGCCCTTCGCCCGCCGGGACGGAATCAGGCGGCGGCCAGCGAGTGGCAGACGTTCTCCTGGCTGCCCACGGCGACGGCCATGGACCGCACGCCGTCGAGGTCGAACGAGATGACGTGCAGCCCGTCGAGGATGTAGTAGCCGAGCGGGTACGCGTCGCCGGGACGGAAGCCGAACCCGGCCGGGCCGATGATGGTGTAGCGCAGCCAGCTGCCGTCCGGCCGGCGTTCGAGCACCCCCGAGCCGCCCGCGTCACGGCGCACCGACCGCCCGGAGCCGGCGTCGACGAAGTCGACGGTCAGCGGCCCGGCGAACTCCTCCAGCCGGACCGCGCCGTCGGCGTAGCGCGCGGTGACCCGGGTCCGGATGTCCTGGGACACCACCACGACCTGGAGCGGGAACGAGCAGTAGCGGCCCGCCGGGGCGGTCCACCCCTCCTGCACCCAGGGCCGCCACGGCTCCGGGTGGTAGCCGCGCCACTGCGCCGCGGCCGGTGCGGCCGGGCCGAGCAGGGCCGCGACCGCGACCAGCGGGACGAGCAACGCACGAACGATCACTCGCTTGGGCACATGTGTCTCCTAACCACTTAGGACAGCAACACCGGTGTTCTAAGATTTAGTGGTTAGCACCGCATCCGTCAAGGCATACTGTCGACGTGCAATGGACCGAGGTCGACGGATACCCGATGCCGCTCCTGCTCGCCGGACACCCCGGCCTGGAGCTGTGCAACACCTGGGGCGGCTGGAACAGCCCGCCCAGCCCGCACCGGGACTGGCTGCGCGACTACGACCGGCTCGCCGTCTGGACCGGCCACACCGGACTGCTGCCCACCCCCGACACCGCCCGCCTGCGCGAGCAGGCCGCCGCCGACCCGGCCACCGCCACCCGCGTCCTCGACGACGTGCGCACACTGCGCACCGCGCTGCACGACGTCCTGCTCGACCCCACCGACGACGCCGCGTTCGCGCACGTCGCCCACCAGGCACGGCGAGCCGCGGCTGCCGCCGTGCTCACCCGCGACGGCGGCACGGCCCGCTGGATCCTGCCCGGCGACACGGGGCTGGAACTGCCGCTGCTCGCCTGCGCCCGCGCCGCCGCCGACCTGCTCACCGACCCGGCCCGCGACACGGTGCGCGCCTGCCCCGGCGACGAATGCGGCTGGCTGTTCCTGGACGCGCGGGGCAGGCGGCGCTGGTGCAGCATGGCCGTGTGCGGCAACCGCGCCAAGGTACGCGCGTACGCCCACCGCCGCGGCCCTACCGGCTAGCGACCTCTCCCTGCCCCGGGCGCTGCGCGGCATGGCGGCGTGCCAGCCACATCCGCCACGCGTACGGCGGATGGGTCAACGACAGCCAGGCCGCGGAGGAACCGGTCCGCTCCACCCACGACGCCAGCTGCTCAGGGCCGTGCAGCGTCACCGCGATGTGGTCACTGCCCAGCTCGGCCATCCAGTTCTTGACCACCCGGTGCAGGACCAGGCCCAGCAGGACGACGCCCCAGATCCACGGCGTGAGGGTCAACAGCATGGGAATGATCACGCTGCGCTCCAGCCAGCGTTCGGCCAGGCCCCGCGCCGAATCGTTGCGCAGCAGGTGAGCCAGCTCGTGCGCGATCACGTAGCCCGACTCGGCAGGCCGGTTGTAGACCTCGCGAGACACGCCGATACGCGCCCGCGAGCCGAGCCGCACCGCATGGTCGTCCAGCTCGTAGTCGTCGCGCAGCCAGATCGCGAAGTCGGTGATGCCCCAGCTCGCCACCAGCGCCGTCACCTCCGGCGGGCTCGGCACCAGGGTCGCGCCCTTCGGGGTGGGAACGCGGGCCCGCCGCAGGCGGACGGCCAGCAGCAGCAACCCCGGCAGCAGGATCGCCGCGGCCAGGCCGACGACCAGTTCAGGGCCGACCGCCACCGGGCTCGCCGCCAGGATGAAGGCCAGGGTGCCCAGGAACCAGAGCCCGCTGAAGACCGCGGAGAACACGTGGATGCGCGGCTTCGGCCAGGCCAGGCCGGTCTGCCGGACGAGCATCGCCCGGAACTCGTCGGACAGCACCACGTCCGGCTCGGGGACCGACGGCACGTGGTTCGCGGCGGCCGCCAGCTCGACCGCGGTGAAGTCGGCCCCGAGCGCCCGCAGGATGTGCGCGGCCCCGCATTCGGGCGTACGCGCCATCGCCAGCACGAGGTGCCCGGAGCGCAGCAGCCCGCGGTGCTTGAGCCGGTGCGACTCCCGGAACGCGGTGTCGAGCAGCTTCATCGACTCGGCCGTGTAGGGCACGGCGCTCTTGCGTTCGGTCGGATGGGATGCCGGACGGCGGGACGCCAGCTCGCCGCGTACCGCCTCGAAGTGGATGCCCTGCTGCGCGAGCGCCTTGACCACGGCGTCGGTGTGGTCGGTGAGCAGGCCGAGGAGCAGGGTGCCGGTGTCGAGGCTGTCGTAGCGCAGGCCGCGCGCGGCCCGCTGGGCCATCACCAGCGCCTGCCGCGCCTCCTCGGTGAAACGATCAAGCATGGCGCGGCGCCCTCCCCTAGGTCCCGCGCATACTGCCACACCGGGGAAAGATCCGGGGGTACGCCGATCACGGAAGGCGGTGCCGTCGCCGCCCAGAGCTGCGGCGACGGCACCGCCTGGCCGGATCAGACGGTCTGCTGGACCGTGCCCTCGGCGGCATAGGTACCGGTGGGGCAGTATGCGGTCGAGGTCTGGTAGCTCGTGTAGCGCCAGGTCCCGTACCGCCAGACGTAGCTGTCGCTGCTCAGCGAGTAGCACTTGACCTTCGCCCGGTAGCCGTCTCCCGAGGTCACGGCGCAGTTGACCGAGAAGCTGGTCTCCGACGGGTACCACTTCGTGCAGTTGCTCACGGCCGCGTGCGCGCTGGTGGCGGGCAGAACGACCGCAGCGGCGGCGGCGAGGCCGGCCACCGCGAGGCGCAGCGCAGTTCCCTTGTGCTTCATGCTCCTACCTTCCGTTGACGCCGGCATCGCCCGCCCCCATGGCGGCGCTGCCGGATGAACCGGTATGGCGAAACGTGACAGGAGCTGGCAGCAGTGAGCCGGGCGACGGCCGAGATGCCAGCGCGTGTCCGCCGGTGGCATCCAGCACCGCCGAGAGCCGGAACACGTCCTCGCGTTCCGGCCACTCAGCGACCCCCGATGCTGCGGCGGCAACAGTGTCACCGAGCGCCCTTACCGCGGCCTTACCACGCGACGGCAGCGCGACCGGTGCGACGTCAGCGCGGCGGCACGGCCGCGCCCGGGGCCAGCGCAGCCAGCGCGGCACGGGCCGCGTCGGCGTCCTCGGCGTTCTCGGTCTCCTCGTACAGCGCGAGCGCCCGCCCCAGGTGCTCCCGGGCCTGCGCCGTGTCGCCCAGCGCCGCCAGTGCCTGGCCCATGTGGTCGTACGCGTTGGCGATCAGCCGCCGGTCGCCGTCCTTCTCACCGGCCTCCGCCGAGCGCCGCCAGTGCAGCAGCCGCCGTTCCTCGTCGCCCAGCTCGCCGTGGAGCAGGCCCAGGTTGCCTTCGGCGAACGAGGCGCCCCGGTTGTCGCCGAGCGAGCGGGCCACGTCGGCGGCGGTGGTGTAGCACCCGATCGCGTCCTGGTGCCGCCCGGCCAGGTAGTGCGCCCAGCCGAGGTTGTTGGACACGGTGCCGGTCAGCAGCCGCCCGTCGGGCAGGTCGCGTAGCAGCGCCAGGCTCTCCTCGTACACGGCCACCGCCTCGGCGTCACGGCCCGCGTGGCCGTACGAGATGCCCAGGCGGGACAGGGACAGGGCGAGCGCCTTCGGGTCGTCGAGGCCGCGGCGCAGCTCGACCACGCGCCGGGCGCTGGCCATGGCGTCGTCGAAGCGGCCCAGGTAGTACAGCGTGCCGGTGACCGAGCTCTCGGCGCTGGCCTGCGCGGCGGTGTCCCCGGCGGCCTGCGCGGCGCGCACCCCGGTGGTGAGCAGGACGAGGCGTTCGGCGGGGGTGCGGCGGCGTTCCAGCCAGCCGGCCAGCAGCATGGTGAGCTGCCAGCAGAGCCGGGGCAGCCGCTGCTCGGCGACCGCCACGATCGCGATGATCGCGTCGGCCTCGGCGTCGAACCAGTGGAGCGCGGCCAGGGTGTCGCCGAACGCGACCGGTGGCGGCTCGGGCGGCGTGAACGGCAGGATCTGGTCGGCCTTCAGGCAGCGGTCCGCGGCGGCGCAGGCGGCGACGTACCAGGTGGTGAGCCGTTCGAGTGCGGCCTCGGTGCCGGCTTCGGCACCGCCCAGCTCGGCGGCGTAGAGCTTGACGAGGTCGTGCATCTGGTAGCGGCCGTGCCGCTCGGTGAGCAGACCGGCGTCGCACAGCGCCGACAGTGCCGCGGCGGTCTCCGGCTCGGGCAGCCCGGTCAGCGCGGCCGCCGCCGACGCCGTCAGATCCGGGCCGGGTACGGCGCCGAGCAGCCGGAACGTCTGCTGCGCAACGGGATTCAGGTGGCGGTACGAGTGGCTGAACACGGTGCGTACGGCCGTGTCGGGGTCGTCGTCGACGGTCAGCGAGCCGAGCCGGTCGCCGCCGGACAGTTCGGCCAGGTAGCCGGCGATGGTCTGGCGCGGCCGCTCGTGCAGGTTCGCGGCGGCGATGCGCAGCGCCAGCGGGAGCCGCCCGGCCGCGGCGGCCAGCGCCTTCGCGGCGTCGGGCTCGGCGTCGACCCGGGCTGGGCCGAGGATGCGGCGGATCAGCTCCACCGCCTCCTCCTCCGGCAGCACCGCCAGGTTGAGCCGCTGGGCGCCGTCGCGGGCGACGAGCCCGAGCAGGCGGGCACGGCTGGTGACCATCACGAAGTTGCCGGCTCCGCCGGGCAGCAGCGGGCGCACCTGCTCCACCGTGGCCGCGTTGTCGAGCAGCACGACCACCCGCAGCGGCGCGAGCGTGTCGCGGTAGAGCGCCGCCGCCTCCTCGACGTCGGCCGGCACCGGGTCCACACCGAGCATGCGCAGCAGCTGGGCCAGCGCGTCACCGGGTGCCAACGGCTGGCGCTCGTCGTAGCCGCGCAGGTTGAGGTACAGCTGCCCGTCGGGGTACCGGTCTGCCGCCTGGCGCGCCCAGCGCACCGCCAGCGCGGTCTTGCCCACCCCGCCGGTGCCGCCGATGGCCGTGATCAGCACCGCCCCGGAGGTGGTCACCTGCCGGGAGTAGTCGTCGAGCCAGCTCAGCTCGTCGGCGCGGCCGGTGAAGTCGGGCACGTCCCAGGGCAGGAACCGACGCCCGGCGCCGCTCTGCGGCAGCAGCGCGGGGTCGTCGTTGAGGATCTGCTGCTGCAGCCGCCGCAACGCGGGGCCCGGCTCTACGCCGACCTGCTCCACCAGACGCCGGTGCAGGTCGCGGTAGGACTGCAGGGCGTCGGCGGTGCGGCCGCATCGGTAGAGGGCGAGCATCAGCAGCTCCGTGAACCCCTCCCGGTAGGGGTGCTCGGCGGCCAGGCTGACGAGCGGATCGACCGCCTGCCGGTGCATGCCGCATTCGAGCTGGGCACGGGCCCGCAGTTCCAGCGCGGTCAGCCGCTGCTCGTCGGCGCCGACGCCGAGCCGGGCGCGCAGCTGCTCGTCGGCCACGTCCGCCAGCAGCGGCCCGCGCCACAGCGCCAGCGCCGCCTCGACGATGCGCAGCCGCTCGGCCGGGTCGGTGGTGTGCGCCGCGCGGTCCAGGCCGTCGGCGAATCGGTGCAGGTCGACGGTCTCAGCGGGGACGTCGATCCGGTAGCCGCCGCCTCGGCCGGTGAGCGTCACGCCATGGGGCGCCAGCACGGCGCGCAGCCGGGCCACGTAGGTGTGCAGGGTGGCGCGGCCGGATGACGGCGGGTCGCCGGCCCACAGCAGGTCCAGCAGGCGTTCGGTGGGGATGAGCCGCCCCGGCTCCAGCAGCAGCACACACAGCAGGCAGCGTTCCTGCCTGCGCCGGATCTCGATCTCCTGGCCGTCGTGCTCGATCCGGAGCGGTCCGAGGAGGTCGAATCTCACGTCCGCGGATTCTACGGCCGCCACCTCGGCACGGGGGGCTTCGCGATCACGACGGCCTAAGCCTTCCCGCCGCGCTGCCAGCTACATCGCGTGATCTGTTCGTCTCCGGTCAGGCATCCGACTCACGGTGGCCTGTTCCGGGGGCCGACCTGCGCTACCGCGCCCGATCAAGCACCAGATCGACCACCGGCCGGTAGCTCTTCACGTGCTCTCGCACGGGCAGTTCCGCGCGGCGCAGGCCCTCGTTCGTGGCGATCCGGTACATGAGCGCGCGGACCAGCATCTGGTCCCATTCCGCACGGTCGGACCACCGCTCCACCAGGCTCGCCGGTGCTCCATGCCAGGTCAGCGCGTCCACGACCGCCACCGCCGACGCCCAGGACGCCGGTCGGCAGTAGACCGGCCAGTCGATCACCGCCGGCGCCATGCCGTCGGCGAACATCACATTGCCGAGCAGGTCGCCGTGGACGGGCTGGGCCGGCACGTCCACCGGCCTGCGTGACAGGGCCAGCGGCTCCAGCAGCTCCGCCATCTCCTCACCGCCCCGCAGTGGCAGCTCCTCCCACGCGATCCGGTCGCCGAAGGTCCACGGGTCCTCGCGGTCCTTCAGGAACGCCGGGCACCCCAGACCGGCCAGCGCCTCGTGGAAGGCTTCCCCGGCCGCGAGGACCTCGTCCCAGCGCCGGGGATCGGGGCTGCCGGGCGTCAGCCGCCACGCCTGCCAGCCCCGCACAATCCAGCCGCCGTCCGCCGCCCGCACCGGCCGGGCGACCCGGAACCGCCCGGTCTCCTCGATCGTCGACAGCACCTCGGCGACCCATGCCGCCTCGGTGGCCAGCCCACACGGCTTGACGACGACCTCACCGGAACGCCAGGTCCGGCCCTGCCCACCCGGCAGCAGGTCTGCCTCCCCGCGAGCACCGAACGCCGCCAGGACCTCTCGTGGAGGGGCCGCGCCGACCCCGGCGGCGCGGTGCGGCCCGTCACTCATACCGGTACTTGAGCGCGTCGGCCTCGGTCTGCTGGACGTCGGCGATGGTCAGGCCCGGCATCCGCAGCTGGGCGAGCGTCACCTCGGCCGAGGTCGGCTGGGCGTCCGCGGGCAGCCACTGCTCCGGCTGCCAGACCCCGCCGCGCATCAGCGACTTGGGGCAGTGCGGGTAGACCTCCTCGATGCCCAGCACCAGCGCACTGGCCGGCGGCTTGCCCACGGCGGTCAGCTGCGAGAGCAGCTCGGGGCGGGTGGAGATGCACGCCCGGCCGTTCACCCGCAGCGTCGTCGTGCGTCCCGGGATGAGGAACAGCAGCCCGGCCCGGCCCGTGGCGATGACGTTCTGCCAGGTGTCCAGCCGCTTGTTGCCGGTGGCGTCCGGTATGGCCACGGTCCGTGCGTCCAGGACGGAGACGAACCCGGCGGGACCGCCGCGCGGCGAGACGTCGCAGTTGCCGTCGGCGTCCACGCTGGCGACCAGGACCAGCGACGCGCACTCGATCAGCCGCCGGGTCTGCTCGGTGAGCTCGGTCATCTGCTTGCGTACGGCCGCGGGACCGGGGAGTTCGTAGACCCGGCGGAGCTCCTCCTGGTCGGCCACGGCGTCCAGGCGCAACGAGTCGAAGGCGCTGTCAGCGAAGGCTTGCGTCATGCCGCCGACCCTAGTGGACCGACGCGGAGGGGGTTGACCGCCGACGGTTCAGGGTCTACCGTTCTTCTCAGTTCGAGTTTATCTCAAGTTGAGAAGGACATGGCGCATGGTGACCGAACGCGAGTTCCTCGACGGCTACGACCCGAGGGCCTACCCGGCCGTCGCGGTCACCGTCGACGTCGTCACGCTCACCATCCGCGACGGCGTGCTCCATGTGCTCCTGGTCGAGCGCGGCGAGCAGCCCTTCGCCGGGCGCCTCGCGCTGCCCGGCGGATTCGTCCGGGAGGAGACGCTCGACGAGGCGGCGCTGCGGGAGCTGGCCGAGGAGACGGGCATCCTGCCCCGCGTACACCTCGAACAGCTCACCACCTTCGGCGACCCGGGCCGTGACCCCCGCATGCGGGTGGTGTCGGTGGCCTATCTCGCCTTCGCGCCGCGCCTGCCCGACCCGAACGTCGGCGGCGACGCCGCCGCGGCCCGCTGGGTGCCCGTCGGCGACGCGACCGGGCTCGCGTTCGACCACGACAGGGTTCTCGCCGCCGGGCTCGAACGCGCCCGCGCCAAACTCGAGTACACCCCGCTGGCGACCGCGTTCGTCGACGACGAGTTCACGATCGCGCAGCTGCGCGGCGTCTACACCGCGGTCTGGGGCGAGGAGCCACACGCGGGCAACTTCCACCGCAAGGTGCTGTCCGTGCCCGGCTTCGTCGAGGACACCGGCGCCACGACCAGCCGCGGCGGCGAACGCGGCGGCCCCCGCTCCCGGCTCTACCGGGCCGGCGGCGCCCGCATCCTGCACCCGGCGCTGCTGCGGCCGAACCCGCAGGAGCAGTGATGAGCTTCGACGACGCGGTCACCCGGGTGATGGCGGCGCGCTCCCCCGCCGACCTGTTCGGCGGCGCGGACGGCGCGCACGCGTACCGGACGCTCGCCAAGATCCTGCACCCCGATGCCGCACCGGACGTCGCGACCGCGACCCGTGCCTTCGCCCGGCTGGCCGACCTGTGGGCCGCACACCGCGACGGGGTCACCATGACCACCCGCCTTGGCGCCTACCGCGTCGGCCCACTGGCCTACGCGGGCGACATCGCCGACCTGTACCAGCTGAACGGCGGCAGCGCGCTGCTGAAACTGCCCCGCCATCCCGCCGACAGCGACCTGATGCGCCGGGAGGCACACGCCCTGACCCGGCTGCGCACCCACGGCGACGCACGCCACGCGGCGTACGCACCCCGGCTGATCGACTCGTTCACCCACCGCGACCCGGCCGGCGGCGACCGGCGCACCGCCACCGTGCTCGCCCACCAGGACGGATTCGTGTCCCTGGCACGGGTGAAGCAGTCCTACCCGGGCGGGGTGGACCCGCGCGACGCGGCCTGGATGTGGCGGCGGCTGCTCGTCGCCGTCGGCTACGCCCACCGCGCCGGCGTGGTCCACGGCGCCGTCGTGCCCGACCACGTGCTGATCCACCCGGGCGAGCACGGCCTCGTCCTCGTCGACTGGTGCTACAGCGTCACCGGGCCCGGCCAGACGGTTCCGGCGCTCGCCGCCGCATACCGCGACCTCTACCCGCCCGAGGTCGCCGCCAGGCGGCCCGCCGACGAGGCCACCGACATCCACCTCGCCACCCGCTGCATGACCTGGCTCATGGGCGACCGGACACCACCGGCGCTGGCCCGGTTCGCCCACGGCTGCACCCTGCCCCACCAGCACACCCGCCCGCACGACGCCTGGCGGCTGCTCGCCGAACTCGACGAGCTGCTCGAAGCGCTCTACGGGCCCCGCACGTTCCGACCCTTCACCCTCTGAGGAGCAGAACATGGGAAGCGGACGATGGTCCACCGACGTCTACAGCGCCGCGGCCAAGTACCGCGCGGCGACCGGCACCAGCGCCTTCGCGCACAGCGACTCCGGCGCGCGCGCCGTGCACGACGCCCTCAACCCGCACGGCGTCACCGTGCGGGAGAGCCGCGACAGCGACCAGCACCCGCAGTCGACCCCGATCGCGATCCTGTTCGACGTCACCGGGTCGATGGGCTCGGTGCCGCGGATGCTGCAGACGAAACTGCCCGAGCTGTTCGGCCTGCTGATCCGCAAGGACTACTGCACCGACCCGCAGATCCTGTTCGGCGCGATCGGCGACGCCACCTGCGACAAGGCGCCGCTGCAGATCGGGCAGTTCGAGTCCGACAACCGCATGGACGACGACCTCGGCCGGATCCTGCTCGAAGGCGGCGGGGGCGGGCAGCGCACCGAGTCCTACGAGCTGGCGATGTACTTCATGGCCCGGCACACCGCACTCGACGCCACCGCCCGGGGCAGGCGCGGCTACCTGTTCATCATCGGTGACGAGATGGCCTACCGGCAGGTCAAGCCCGCCGAGGTGCGCCGCTTCATCGGCGACACGATCACCGAGCCGATCAGCACCGAGGCGATCCTCGCCGAGCTGCGGCGCAGCTACGACGTGTACTTCATCATGCCGGCGCACGCCGGGCACACCGGCGATCCCGAGATCCTCGCCTACTGGCGCGGCCTGCTCGGCCAGCACGTCATCGAGCTGGACGACCTCGACGCGGTCTGCGAGACCATCGCGCTGACCGTCGGCCTCGGCGAGGACGCCACCGACCTCGACTCGGGCCTGACCGACCTCGCCGAGGCCGGGTCGTCGGCGGGCGCGACCGTCGGCAAGGCCCTGGCCCCGCTCGGAAGCACCCGTGGCGCGCTGGTGCGCTCGGCGCTGCCGGCCGGGTTCGGCGGCGACCGGGCCACCCCGGTGACCCGGCTGTGACACTGCTCCGGCACGTCATCGTCGTCGACCTCGGCTACGGCGACGCCGGCAAGGGCACCATCGTGGACTGGCTCTGCGCGACCCGCCCGGTCACCGCCGTGATCAGGTTCAACGGGGGCGCGCAGGCCGCCCACAACGTGGTGACGCCCGACGGGCGTCACCACACCTTCGCCCAGTTCGGCTCCGGCACCCTGCACGGGGTCCCCACCCACCTGTCGCGGTTCATGATGGTCGACCCGCTGGCGCTGGCCGCCGAAGCCGAACACCTGGCCGCACTCGGGGTGGCGGCGCCGTTCGAGCTGCTCACCGTCGACCGGCAGGCGCTGCTGACAACGCCGTGGCACCGGGCCGCCAACCGGCGCCGGGAGGCCGCCCGCGGCGACGACCGGCACGGTTCCTGCGGCATGGGCGTCGGCGAGACCGCCGCCTTCGCCCTGGCGCACCCTGACCTGGCCGTACGCGCGGGCGACACCGAGTCTCGGGCGACGCTGGCACGCAAGCTGCACGGTATCCGCGACGCGCTCACCGCCGAACTCGGGCCGCTCGACGCGCCGCCGGTCGCCGACGTCGCCGACGCGTTCCGGTGGTTCGGGACCGCCGTCCGCTTCGTCTCCTCGTCCCGGCATCTGCTGGAAGGCAGCTGCGTGTTCGAAGGCGCCCAGGGCGTCCTGCTGGACGAGTGGCGCGGCTGGCACCCGTACACCACCTGGTCCACCACCACCTTCGACAACGCCGAGACCCTGCTGGCGGAGAACGGCGGCGGTGACGCCCTGCGCCTGGGTGTCGTGCGCACCTACACCACGCGCCACGGCGCAGGCCCGCTCGTCACCGAGGACCCGCAGCTCACGGCGGCTCTTCCGGAGCGCCACAACAGCCACGGGCCGTGGCAGGGCGCGTGGCGGGCCGGTCACTTCGATGCCGTCGCCCATCGCTACGCCGTCGAGGTCTGCGGCGGCGTCGACGCGCTCGCCGTCACGCACATGGACGCGGCCGACCGCCACGATCTCAAGATGTGCCTGGCCTACGAGCAACTCGACAGGATCGTGCCCGGAGAGCTTGGCGATCTGGCGTACCAGGAGAAACTCACTCAGACCCTGGCTGCGGCCACACCGGTGTACACCGGATTCGGCGACGTCGGCGAGGTGCTCGGCGCTCCGGTCATGGTCACCTCGCACGGACCGGCCTACTCGGACAAGACACTGCTGTCCGGGCCGTGGTGACGGTTGACAGCCGCGCCTGCGGTCCACTTGGCTGACAGGCCACGATGATCCACCACCGGGAGGACGCGCGTATGGGGTTGCAGGCGCCGCTGTGGCGGGCCGTCACCGTCTTCCGGGGCGCCGCGCTCGTGTACGCCACCGTCCTCATGCTCGCCGGCTCCCGCGAACACACCCGGCCCTGGCTCGGCTGGACCGTGCTCGCCGCGATGGTGGCCTGGACCGTCGTCACCGGAGTCCGCTACCACGACCCCGCCGGACGCCGCTGGACCTGGCTGACCGCCGACCTCGCCGTCACCCTGACCTGCCTGCTCGTGTCCATGCTGGTGGTCCCCGCCGAACGGCTCGCCGCGGGCGGGGCCACCCTGCCCATGGCCTGGGTCGCCGGGGTGGTGCTGGTCTGGGCGCTGCGCGGGGGACGCCGCGCGGGTGGCATCGCCGCACTGATCGTCGGCGCGGCCGACCTGTTCCTGCGCGGCGCGGTCACCTCCGCCACCGTCAACGGCACCGTCCTGCTGCTGCTCGCGGGCGGGGTCATGGGCTACGTGTCGCGGCTGACCGACGACGCCGAGGCCCGGCTGCAGCGCGCCGTGGAGCTGGAGGCGGCCACCCGCGAGCGCGAGCGCCTGGCCCGGGGCATCCACGACTCGGTCCTGCAGGTGCTGGCGCTGGTGCAGCGCCGCGGCACCGAGCTGGGCGGTGAGGCCGCCGAGCTGGGCAGGCTCGCCGGTGAGCAGGAGGCGGTGCTGCGCTCCCTGGTCGGGGTACACGACACGGCCGCGGCCGCGGGCACCGCCGACCTGCGGCTGCTGCTGGGACGGTACGGCTCGCCGCGGGTCACCGTGTCCTCGCCCGCGACACCGGTGCTGCTGCCTGCGGCGGTGGCGGCGGAGGTCGCCGCGGCGGCGGGCAGCGCGCTGGACAACGTGACCGTGCACGGCGGACCGGCCGCGCGGGCGTGGGTGCTGGTGGAGCAGGAGCCCGACGCGGTGACCGTATCGATCCGCGACGACGGTCCGGGTATCGCGCCCGGCAGGCTGGCCGAGGCGGCTGCGTCCGGGCGGCTCGGGGTGGCGCAGTCGATCCAGGGCCGCATCCGCGACCTGGGCGGCACGGTCGCGATCAGCGGAGGACCTGGGCAGGGCACCGAGGTGGAGCTTCGGGTCCCGGTGCCCCGGTTAGGCTGAACGCCGTGGTGGACGTGATGGTGGTGGACGACCACCCGATGTGGCGCGAGGGTGTGGCCCGTGACCTGACCGACGCCGGATACCACGTGGTCGCGGCCGTGGGCGAGGGCGCGCAGGCGGTGCGTATCGCCCGGTCGGTGCGCCCCGACGTGGTGGTGCTCGACCTGCAGCTGCCGGACCTGTCCGGGGTCGAGGTCATCGGCGGGCTGGTCGAGGCGCTGCCGCAGGTGCGGGTGCTGGTCCTGTCGGCCAGCGGCGAGCAGCAGGACGTGCTGGACGCGGTGAAGGCGGGCGCGGCCGGCTACCTGGTCAAGTCGGCGGCCCGCGAGGAGTTCCTGGACGCGGTGCGGCGCACCGCTGAGGGCGACGCGGTGTTCACGGCCGGGCTGGCGGGCCTGGTGCTGGGTGAGTACCGGCGGCTGGCGGCCGCGCCGGGCGACGGGCCGGAGGCGCCACGGCTGAGCGACCGGGAGACGGAGGTGCTGCGGCTGGTCGCCAAGGGGCTCACCTACCGGCAGATCGCCGAGCGGCTGACCCTGTCGCACCGCACCGTGCAGAACCACGTCCAGAACACGCTGGGCAAGCTACAGCTGCACAACCGGGTCGAGCTGGTGCGATACGCGATCGAGCAGGGCCTGGACGGCTAGCAGGTGCTTTGTGTCGATGTGTCGCTCGGGTCAGCGCTCCGGGACGATGGTGCTCACGGGCGACATGATCGCCGTCATTGCGGTGCGTCAGGAAAGCGGATCACATGAAGTTCCTTCTCACGTCGGCGGGCATCTGCAATCCGAGCATCTCCGACGCGCTCGTCGACCTGCTGGGCAAGCCGATCGCCGAGTCCACGGCCCTGTTCATCCCCACCGGGGTCTACCCCTTCCCCGGCGGAGGTGTGAGGGCGTGGAAGGCGATTCACGGCCAGGCCCCGATCCCGCTGACTCAGGTCGGCTGGAAATCACTGGGCATTCTGGAGCTCACCGCACTGCCGACCATCCGGGAAGAGAACTGGATCCCGGCGGTCCGGGAGGCCGATGCCCTCCTCGTCTGGGGCGGCGATGTGCTGTACCTGACCTACTGGCTGCGCCGGTCGGGCTTGGCCGACCTCCTGCCGTCGCTGAGTGACACGGTTTATGTCGGGGTCAGCGCCGGGAGCATCGCGGTCACCCCGTACAACTGCGACGCCGAATTCGACCTTCAATTCGTCCCCGACGGCAGCGACATGGCGCAGGGTGCCGACCGGGCGCTGGGGCTGGTGGATTTCACTCTGTACCCCCATCTCAATCATCCGGACATGGAGGACACCGAGCTGTCCAACATCCAGAAGTGGGCGTCCGGAATCCCGGTCCCGACCTACGCCATCGACGACAACACCGCCATCAAGGTGGTCGATGGCACTGTTGAGGTCATCTCCGAGGGAGACTGGAGACTGATCAACCCCTGACGTAGCCCGCGGCCAAGCCGACGCGGATCGCGACGAAATGAGCGTGCCTCGCCCGCCTTGCACCAGAACGGCAGGGGACAGCGGGTCAGTCGGCGCCCGACGGAAAGGGCGCATGAGCCGGCCAGCGCGGCCACATCGAGGCAGCTGGACTGGTCCTTCGCGTTGCGGCCGCGCGGCATCGACGCGTAAAGCACGACCTGCCGCCGGGTTCTCAGGCCGGACGCGGTGGGGACTGGAATCGGCATGGCTGATTACGGTTACGCAATCGCGGAGACGGCCGGCGAGGGCGGCTCCCCGCTGCGGAGCCGACAACGGTGTTTTCGGCTCGGGGAAAGGACGTTGTGCCGCGTCAATCCAAAAAGGAGCATGACATGCGCTGAACAAGCGACCGCGAGATCTGCGGACACATTCAGTGCCTACTGCATCAGTACGCGCTGACTCACGCCAGGAGAATCAAATGAGGGTCACGAAAATGTCCATGGCAAGGGCTGCCGTAGCCGTCGCCACTGCTGCTGCCATGTTCGTGGTCTCCCCTGTGCCCGCGGCTCAGGCGGCAGACAACTGCAACGAGTACTCCTCGTTCCCGAACGGGGAGGGCGCGGGCACCATGGAGGTGACCGCGAACCTCAAGGTCGGCCCATACTCCTCCTGCGGCACCGTCAGGTCCCTGGCCGTCGGCACCAGGGTGTTCAAGCACTGCGAGGTGATGAACTCGTATGGGAACATCTGGTGGTACGTCCGTGTCTCAGGTACCTCCACCTACGGCTGGATGTCGTTGCAGAATCTGACGAACATCAGTGGGGATGACAACGGTGACGGGATGAACGTTACTTACGCCTGCCTGTAATTCGTATCGCTGATCCGCTCACCTCTGAGACAAGGCAGCTCAACTGCCTCCGCATAATGCGGCAACCGAGGATTATCCTCGGTCGCGCAGCCTTGCCCTGCCCGAGGTTCTCCGGGCGGGGCAAGGCTCGCCGAAGGCGACCGCGTAACGGCTTAGCCTTAGGCCGTCCGGAAGTTCGCGAGGCTCCCGGGCTGGCCAGCCATCGGGCTGAGATTCTGGCATTGCCGTCGCCATGACCCGAAGACATGCCGGTGTACCGCCTTGAGCCCGACGGACATCGCCACGGCAGTGAGGGCCGGAAATGCGCCCTGCATGGCGACGGTGGTGGTTCGGGTGAGCCGGGTCCGGCCGTCGGCTGGGGCCAGCTGGAACCGCTCGTCGATCCCGGCCACCCAGCGCGCGAACGCAAGATCGGTCTGCTCCATGCGAAACTCCAGCACCTCGGCCGGCTCCCAGCGCGTGATGCGCTGGCGAACCACCCCCTGGGTTGCGCGACACTCGCGCTGGGCACCCACACCTCCGACGCCATCGGGCAACGCGCAGGCAACAGGGCGGGGCGTGCCGACGGCGAACACCGGGCAGCGCGGTGCTCGATCCATCCGCGAATTTGTCAGCAGTGGCCACACCTCGACCGGATCCACGCCGAGCGTCACACTCGTGGTAACCACCAAGACCCGACCGCCACCAGCGCCTTTGATGGCGATCATGATGCCCTCGCAATCTTTTGAGCGAACGCTCAACACGAGCAGCATACTTCCCGTCGCCGCGAGCCGCCGTCCCGTCGCGTCGCAGGCACACCGGACCTCGAGCATCGGGCCGATCATGCTGAGCGCACCCTGGATGTACTGACCGCGCTGAGTACCACGCACATCCGCATTTGAGTTCCTGAGCGGATACGCGGCCGCCGTGCGGCTGGCTGAATCGGGGGTATGACTGCTTTCCCGAACGTGTACCTGACCGGGTTCGGCGCTTACCTGCCCGGCGAGCCGCTGGACGCCGAGCAGATCGCGCGGCGGCTGGGCGCGGGCACCGCCGGTGCGGGCCTGCGAGCGCGGGTGCTGGCCGCGAACGGCATCCGCACCCGGCACTACGCGCTGGACGAGCACGGCTCGGTCACCATGCTCAACGAGGAACTCGCCGCGGCCGCGGTGCAGGGGGCGCTGAAGGACCGGGACCTGCCGCTGGAGTCGGTGACGATGCTGGCCGCGGGCACCACGCAGGGCGACCTGCTGGTGCCGGGGTTCGGTTCGATGGTGCACGGAAGGCTGGGCGGCCCGCCGATGGAGGTGCTGTCGGCGGGCGGGGTGTGCGCGTCGAGCATGGCGGCACTGGCGGCGGCGGCGCGGGCGGTGCGGCTGGGTGAGCACTCGGCCGCGGTCGTGGTCGGATCGGAGCTGGTCAGCCGCTCGCTGCGGCAGAGCCGGTACGAAGGCGACCGGACCACCTTCGACGCGGAGTTCCTGCGCTGGACGCTGTCGGACGGGGCGGGCGCGGTGGTGTTGGAGCCGAGCCCGCGCCCGGACGGGCTGAGCCTGCGCCTGGACTGGACGCGCCTGGTGTCGCATGCCGGGCAGCAGCCGGTGTGCATGTCGGCCGGCGGTGAGCCGGTCGCCGGGCAGACCTGGCTGGACGGGCCGGACGTGGCCACCGCCGAACGCGCCGGGCTGGTGCGCCTGCGTCAGGACGTGAAGTCGCTGCCGGCGCTGTTCCGGCTGGGCCTGCGGGATTACATGGCGCTGGTGCGGGCGGGCCGGTTCAGCCCGAGCAGCATCGACCACGTGCTGTGCCACTACAGCGCCGAGCATTTCCGCGGCGAGATCTTCGGCCTGCTGCGCGAGGCCGCTCTGATGATCGACGAGGATCGCTGGTACACCAACCTGCACACGCGCGGCAATACGGGGGCCGCCAGCATCTTCGTGATGCTGGAGGAGGCGTGGCGGTCGGGCCGGTTCTCCCCCGGCGACCGGATCCTGCTGATCGTGCCCGAGTCGGGCCGTTACTCGCTCGCGTTCGCGCAGCTGACCTGCGTCGCCGCCGGTGAGCCGGAGGCGGTCGGCGCACAGGCACGGCCTGCGGCGGTGCCGGCCGTCTCGGCTGCCCGGCCCGCGGCGGCCACGGCCGGCACGGCAGCGGCGCGGCGGCTTTCGACGCCTTCGCCGCTGGTCGCCCGGGAAGACGACGGGGACCTGGTGCGGTGGACGGTGCTGGAGCTGGCGCGGGTCTGGGAGGACTTCGAGCGGCAGGTGCGGGCCACCCCGCTGGTGAGCCGCATCGACACCGGCACGGCCACCCTCGACGACTACCGGCGGCTGCTGGTGCACCTGCGCCAGCAGGTGGTCGAGGGCGGGCGGTGGATCAGCCGAGCCGCGTCGAATTTCTCCGTGGACATGTTCGCGCTGCGCAGCGCCGCGATCAAACACGCGGCCGAGGAGCACCGCGACTACCAGCTGCTCGAACGGGACTTCGTCGCGGTCGGCGGCACCCTGGAGGAGATCCGGAGCGCGCGCAAGAACATCGGGTCGGAGGCGCTGTCGGCGTACGTGTTCCACCAGGCGAGCCAGCCGGACCCGGTGGACCTGCTCGGCGCGATGTTCGTCATCGAGGGGCTGGGCGCGGGACTGGTGCTGGGCTGGGCGCGGGCGCTGCGCGAGCAGCTCGGCCTGCGCGAGGACCAGGTCACGTTCCTCGGCTACCACGGTGAGGCCGACGACGCGCACTTCGCCGAGCTGGCGCACCTGCTGCGCGAGGCCGTGCCGGACCGGGCGGCCGCGGCCCGGGTGGTGCGCACGGCCGAGGTCGTCGCACGCCTGTACGCGATGCAGTTGGCCGAGGTGGACGCGTGAGAGGCCCCACCGTGTGGACGGCGGTCATGGCCGACCCGACCGTGCCGATCGCCCGGGAGGTGCTGGCGATGGTGGTCGCCGACCAGCGGCAGTGGACCCGCCGCTGGCTGTACCCGCCGACGCGGATCGTGTCACGGGTCGCGGTGTGGCTGATCCGCGTGGTGAAGACCCTGCTGCCGGTCACGTTCTCCGCGCACGCCGTGATGGACCGGCTGTGCGTGTGGTTCCTGCGCCGGTTCGTCTCACCGCGCGCCGGTGAGCTGCTGATCCGGCACTTCCTCATCGAGACGGACCTGCTGGCGTTCATCGCGCGCAACAGCGGCGTGGCCGGGGTGCCCGAGCCGGAGCTGCGCCCGACGACCCTGGCCGGGCTCGGCGACCGGGCCGTGATCGAGCACGACGTCAACGTGTACGACGTGCTGATCGCCCTGGGCGCCGGGCGGCCGGGGCCGCGCGGGCCGCTGGACTTCTCGATGCTGGGCCTGCCCCCGATCGACGCCTCGCCGCAGGTGCGCCGCTGGCTGCGGCTGGACATCCAGACGGCGCTGTGCCTGATGAACATCCCGTTCGCGCTGTGCCTGACCACGGAGGAGTACCGGCGGGCGGTGCACTCGATGCGGCTGGACGAGTCACTGATGACGGTGCTGGCGGACCTGACCGGCGACGACACGTTCCTGCGCTGGCGGCCCGGCGGGGTGGTGGTGCGGGTGGACAGCGGCCTGGACGTGCCTCGCGCGGTGTACGAGCACGCGGTCGTCCACGAGTACGCCCATGCCCGGCTCGTCGCGCTGGCGGCGGGAGGGCGCGGTGCCACCGAGCGCTTGACACGACTCTGACGCGCATCGATAGTTGTAACGTTTCAGATTCCTGAAAGCGCTTTCCGACTGCGTCGCATCCCTACTCCGACGGAGTCGGTGGCACCCCCTCGACGAGGAGATCACGTATGAGTCCTCGGACCCGACCCCGCGCCCCGCGCGCGATCGCCGCCGCCTGCGCGGTGGCATTGATCCTCACCGGGCCCGCCGCGTCAGCGGGCGACCGCGAACACCCCCACGGCATCCCCGCCGTCCAGCTCGAACGCCTCGACCGCGGCCTGGTCGCCGCGGCCACCGCCGACGGGACGTTCCTGAGCTGGCGCCTGCGCGGGCACGAGGTCACCGGCCATACGGACACCGGCCTGGCCGGACCGGCCTTCCACGTGTATCGCGACGGGCAGCGCATCGCGACGGTCACCGACAGCACCAACTACCTCGACCGGGACGGCACGCCCGGCTCGGCGTACCGGGTGGCCGCCGTCGTCGGCGACGCCGAGGTCGACCTCAGCGACGAGGTCTCGCCCTGGTCCGGCAACCACCTCGACGTGCCGCTGCGCAAGCCCGCCGACGGCGTCACCCCGGCCGGCGAGGCGTACACCTACTCGGTCAACGACGTGAGCGTCGGCGACGTGGACGGCGACGGGCAGTACGAGTACGTCGTCAAGTGGGACCCCTCGAACTCCAAGGACGTCTCCCAGGTCGGCTACACCGGCCCCGTCTACATCGACACCTACGAGCTCGACGGCACCCTGCTCCACCGGATCGACCTCGGCGTCAACGTCCGCGCCGGTGCCCACTACGTGCAGTTCCTGGTCTACGACTTCGACGGCGACGGCCGGTCGGAGATGATGTTCAAGACCGCGCCGGGCACGAAGGTCATCCGATACCGGCCGGACGGCAGCGTAGCCTCCGAGCGCTACATCACGATGCCCCGGCAGGACCGGGCCGCAGGGTACACGCACCAGGACGACTACCGGCTCAGCGCGGCCGGCTACTACGAGCACGTCGTCGACATGTTCCTCGGCTGGCACCGGCACCCCGAGGTGGTGGCGGGCCGGTGGCCGGCGACGCTGGAGGACGCGTTCGGCATCCCGCGCGCCTACACCTATCCGCTGTCCGGGGCCGACGCGCGAGCGCTGGCCGACTACTTCGTCGACGTGTACGCCCCCGGCCGCAGCACCCGCAACAATCTGCGCGCCTTCCAGGGCTTCATCGTCGACGGGCCCGAGTACCTGACCGTCTTCGAGGGCGGGACCGGCCGCGAGCTGGAGACGATCCCGTACAAGCCGGGCCGGACCGACGACGGCCTGCGCTGGGGCGACTACGCGATGGCGCGCATAGAGCCCGCCAACCGCGTCGACCGGTTCCTCGCCACGGTCGCGTACCTGGACGGCAGGCGCCCGTCCGCCGTGTTCGCCCGCGGCTACTACACCCGCACCACGCTGGTCGCCTACCACTGGAACGGTAAGCGGCTGACCGAGGACTGGTACGCCGACAGCGGCTGGGTGCCGATGAGCAACCCGTTCAACGACTCCCCGCACGGCCGCGACGGCACCGATCCCGAATACGCCACGCTCACCACGCAGGGCGCGCACTCGCTCAGCGTCGCGGACGTGGACGCCGACGGCAGGCAGGAGATCGTCTACGGCGGGGCCACGCTCGACGACGACGGCAGCCTGCTCTACAGCTCGTTCGCGCCGCTGCCGCCGGGCAGCGCCGATCCGGGCGCGGTGGTGCGCGTGGGCCACGGCGACGCGCTGCACGTGACCGACATCGACCCGGAGCGGCCCGGACTCGAGATCTACATGGTGCACGAGGGCGGCACGTTCGCCCCGTACGGGCACGCGCTGCGCGACGCCCGTACCGGCGAAGTGATCTTCGGTGACTACACCGGCCGGGACACCGGCCGGGGCATGGTCGGCGACGTCGCGCCCGAGGTGCGGGGCCTGGAGGTGTGGCCCGCCATGCCGCCCAACGCGGCCGACCTGGGCATCGGCCTGTTCTCGGCCGACGGCGACCTGCTGGCGCCCACCACGCCCGGCACGAACATGAGCATCCGGTGGGCGGCCGACATGACCACCCAGATCGTCAACGGCACCGCCACCACCGTGCTGCAGACGCCGACGGTCGACGACTGGCGGCGCGGGCGGCTGCTCACCGCCGAGGGCACCCTGGCCAACAACGGCACGAAGGGCAACCCCGCCCTGGTCGCGGACGTCTTCGGGGACTGGCGGGAGGAGCTGCTGCTGCGTACGGCGGACAGCACGGCGCTGCGCATCCATCTGAGCACCGAGGTGACCGAGCGCAAGATGTTCACGCTGATGCACGACCCGCAGTACCGGGCCGACATCGCCAGGCAGCAGACGTCCTACAACCAGCCGGCGTACCCGGGCTTCTACCTCGCCTCGGACGTCGACTGGGCGAAGGTGCCGATGCCCGACTACTGGGCCCCTGGCAGTGTGGACGCGCTGCGCGACGCGCTGGACGGGTGCGTGCGCAGCGGGGACGTACGCGCACGTGACGCGCACCGGCTGACCGCGCTGCTGGTCCACGCGGACGGGCAGGTGCGGGGCGGTAACGCGGACGCGGCAGCCGGTGCGCTACGGCGCTTCGTACAGCAGCTGGACGGGCCAGGCGTCTCGGCGGCGGCCCGCGCGGCGCTGGCATACCAGGCCGACTCGATCATCCGGATGCTGACCTGATCATCGG
>NZ_BONF01000023.1 GCF_016862575.1 Catellatospora bangladeshensis
CGGGGTGGGGGCCTGTGCGCCGCTAGCCGACGCGCACGGTGACGATGCTGCGGGCCGGCACGGTGAATCGCAGCCGCGATCCCTCGATCTGGTACCCGTCCAAGTCCACGGGGCGCACCGTGTCCGGCGCGTCGAAGGTGTTGTGGCTGGTGGCGCTGTCCGCAGACAGGATCCGGGCGCGGTGCACGGTGGTGACACGCTGCGGCAGCTCGACGTCGGCTTTGACATCACCGTCCAGACCGGCGTTGGTCACCGAGATGGTGTACGCGTCGTCGCGCCACGACACCGTGTACTCGCCGTGCGTCCCGATCCTGCCGGGCGCGTCGCCAGGAGCAGGGCGGGCGTCGACGAACCAGGCGTCGTGGTGGTCGGTGTAGAGGTCGAACGCCCAGTAGGTCGGGGTCCTGACCAGGCGCGGGCCGTCGGTGAGCAGCATCGCCTGCAGGACGTTGACCATCTGTGCGATGTTCGTCATCCGCACCCGGCCGGCGTGCCGGTGGAACATGTTGAAGTTCAGCGCGGCGACCACCGCGTCGCGGATCGTGTTCTGCTGCTCCAGAAACCCGGGGTTGGTCCCCGGGGTCGGGTCGTACCAGGTCCCCCACTCGTCGACGATCAACCCCACCCGCTTGTCCGGGTCGTGCTTGTCCATGATGGCCGAGTGGCGTTCGAGCAGGGTCGCCATCTTCCTGGTACGCGCGATCGTGGCGTGCCACTCGTCGTCGCCGAAGTCGGTCGCCGAGCCCTTGGCGTCCCAGTTGCCGCTCGGGAGCGTGTAGTAGTGCAGGCTCAGCCCGTCCATGAACCGGGCGGCCGTGGACATCAGCACCTCGGTCCACTCGTAGTCGTCGTCGTTCGGGCCGCACGCGATCTTGTAGATCGGCAGCTCGCCGTACCGGCGGACGTAGGTCTGATACTGCCGGTAGTGGTTGGCGTAGTGCAGCGGGGTCATGTGCCCGCCACAGCCCCAGCTCTCGTTGCCGACGCCGAAGAAAGGCAGCCGCCACGGCTGCTCGCGCCCGTGCCGCTTGCGCAGGTCGGCCATCGGCGAGGTGCCGTCGAGCGTGATGTACTCGACCCAGTCCCGCATCTCCGCAACGGTGCCGCTGCCCACGTTGCCCGAGATGTACGCCTCCGCGTCGAGCTGGTGCAGCAACTCGAAGTACTCGTGGGTGCCGAAGGCGTTGGTCTCCACGACCCCGCCCCAGTGCGTGTTGATCGAGGTGGACCGCTCGGCCTCCGGCCCGATGCCGCGCTGCCAGTGGTACTCGTCGGCGAAGCAGCCGCCCGGCCACCGGACCAGCGGCACTTTGATCGCGCGCAGCGCCGCCACCACGTCGGATCGGATGCCGTGGCGGTTGGCGATGGGTGAGTCCTCGCCGACCCAGAGTCCCTCGTAGACGCACCGGCCCAGGTGCTCGGCGAACTGGCCGTAGATCCGCCGGTCGATGCGGTGCGTCCGGGCGCCCTCCGCAATGGTGATCATGGTGACTCCTCTGGCGGGGACGGCCGGACGAAGGCGAAGCCGTCGGGCTGCAAGACGATCTCGCCGACGGCGGTGTGGGCGAGCAGGTCGGTGCCTCGGATGGTGATCGTAACGGGATCGGCGCCGTGGTTGACGAGCGTGACCAGCTCACCCCGCCGGGCCGCCTCGACGCACGGCGGCAACGTCGGCCGGCCACTGCTCCGGGCTGTAGCCGTAGAGCACGCCGCGCAGCGCCGGTCACGCGGCGCGCTCACGACATCCGGCCACGGGCGCGGCGCCGCACGGCGACGGCGGCGAACGCCAGCACACCCAGGGAAGGCACCAGCAGCAGCGGGGACTGCCAGGTCAGCACGGCCGTGAGCACCACCGCGACGAGCAGGTGCAGCGCCGCGCCCAGGTCGGCGTCGAGCTGGTCGCGCAGCCCGCGGACCGCGGCGAGCCAGCCGCCGTCGCGGGTCCACTCCCCCGCCGCCATCACCACCGCGGTCGCGACGATGCCCAGGACGAGCCAGCCTGCGGCCGCCATCACGGTGCCGGCCGGGGTCGGGTCGGCGCTCGCCAGCCCGATCGCGAACACCGCCGCGGCGGCACCGGCCAGTGCCGCCAGCGCGACCGCCGCCCCGCCCGCCGCGGCGGCCCGCGCGTCGCGCCAGAGCACGGAAAGTGGCGATGCCTGGTCGTCGACGTACCGGCGCAGGTGGCCGATCCCCGCGGCCAGCGCTGCCGGCGCCGTCAGCACCGGCAGGGCGAGCAGCGCGACGGCGACGCCGGTCAGCAGCACCTCGCCGAGCAGCGCGAATCCCCCGGCGTACGCCGTCCGCGCCCTCATCCCTTCAGCCCCTGCGTCGCGACGCCCCGGATCAGCAGCCGCTGGAAGATGAGGAAGAACAGCAGCACCGGGATCAGGGACAGCAGTGAGGCGGCGACCGTGGCGCCGTAGTCGGAGGTGCTCGTCGCGTCGTTGTACAGGCGCAGCGCGACCGGCAGGGTGTAGTTCTCCGGCGAGGTGAGGTAGATCAGCGGTCCGAGGAAGTCGTTCCAGGTCCAGATGAAGCTGAAGATCCCGCCGGTGACCAGTGCAGGGCGCAGCAGCGGCAGGATGATCGACCGGAAGATGCGCGGGTGCCCGGCGCCGTCGATGCGGGCCGCCTCGTCCAGCTCCCGCGGGATGCCCCGGATGAACTGCACCATGAGGAACACGAAGAACGCCTCCGTGCCGAGGTACTTGCCGATCAGCAGCGGAACGTACGTGTCCAGCAGGTCGAGCTGGTTGAAGATGATGTACTGCGGGATGATGATCACGTGGAACGGCAGCAGCAGCGTGCCGATCATCGCCGCGAAGAACAGCCCTGAGCCCTTGAACGGGACCCGCGCGAAGGCGTACGCGGCCAGCGCGCTGGAGCCCAGCGTGCCGACGACCGCGAGCGACGCCACGATCAGCGAGTTGAGGGCGTAGCGCCACAGCGGGATGCCGGCGATGCCGTCCCACACCCGGACGTAGTTGTCCAGGGTCGGCTCCCACGGCAGCAGGCCGCTGTTGCGGCCGAACTCGCTCGACGGCTTGAAGGTGGCCGACAGCAGCCAGACGAGCGGGTAGAGCACGACGGCGGCGAGCAGGAGCAGCGCCAGATACCACACGATGGTGCTCGCCAGGCCGCGCCGCCGGGTGTGCTCGATCGCGGTCATCGCTGGTCTCCCGCGTAGTACACCCACGACCGGGCGCTCCGGAACATGATCGCCGCGATGATCGCGACGGCGACGAGCACGATCCAGGCGATCGCCGCCGCGTAGCCCATCTGCATGTCGGCGAAGCCGCGCTTGTACATGTAGAGCGTGATGAAGTTGAGCTGGCCGCCCGGGGCGCCCGAGCCGTTGGAGATGATGAACGCCGACCCGAACACCTGGAAGGCGTGGATGGTCTCCAGCAGCAGGTTGAAGAAGATGACCGGCGACAGCATCGGCACGGTCACCTTCCAGAACCTGTGGACCGGCCCGGCGCCGTCCACCTCCGCCGCCTCGTAGAGCTCGGTGGGGACCTGCTTGAGTCCCGCCAGGAAGATGACCATCGGGGCGCCGAACTGCCATACCACCAGAATGATCATCATGGGTATGGCCAGGTCGACGTCACCGACCCAGCCGCCCAGGTCGAGACCCAGGGACTTCAGCGAGGTGTCCACCGGGCCGTCACCGGCGAACATCGCCCGCCACACGATCGCGACGGAGACGCTGGCTCCGATGAGGCTCGGCGTGTAGAACGCCGACCGGAAGAACCCCGAGCCGCGCGTGATCGAGTTGAGCAGCAGCGCGACCGCCAGCGCCGCGGCGAGCTTGACCGGCGTGCCGATGAGCACGTACTCCAGGGTCACCTTCGCCGAGCGCAGGAAGATCGGATCGTCGGTGAACATCCGGGTGAAGTTGGCGAACCCGGCCCACTCCGGCGGGGTGAAGATGTCGTAGCGGGTGAACGCCAGATACAGCGAGACGGCCATCGGCCCGACGGTCAGGCCGAAGAACCCCACCAGCCACGGGGCCAGGAAGCCGTACCCGGCCATCGTCTCCCGCCGCCCGGCCGCACGGCGGTCTGCCGTGCGGCCGGGGCCGCGCGCCACCGGCGTCCCCACAGGAGTTGCCACTTGATCTCCACTCGGTCGGGTCCGGCGGGGTGCGCGTGCCTACTTCTTGAGGATCGTGTCCATCTCGCTGAAGAACTGGTCCACCGCCTGCTCGACGGTCACCGTGCCCAGGCCCAGCTCCTCGCCCAGCTGCCGGAACTTCTCCTCGATCGAGCCGTAGCCCACGACGGGGACGGGCGGCGCCTGGCCGAGCCGGTCGTTGATCGACTTCTCGTAGTCGAGGATCTTCTGCGACAGCGGGTCGAGCTTCACCCCGGCCAGGTGCGTCGCCGACGCCGGCAGGCCCCGGTTGGTGCCGAACACGGCACCCGCCTCCTGGCTGTTGACCAGGAAGTCCACCAGCAGCGCCGACGCCTCCGGGTGGTCGGTGTTGGCCGCGATGGCGTGCAGCATCGACGGCTTCAGGTACAGGTCCTTCGCGCCGGCCTTGGTCACCGGCGGGGCGGTCAGCGCCAAGCCGCTCGCGTCGACGCCCAGGTCACCGGCATAGCCGGCGCCGAAGTTGTCCCAGGTCAGCTCGCTGGCCGTCAGGCCCGCACCGAAGCCGGACTTCGGCGCGACCTCCAGCAGGCGCTTGGTCGGGATCGTCGCGCCGGTGGCCCGCAGCTGCGCGCCCCGGTTCCAGAACGCGGCCAGGTCCTCCTTGGTGAACTGCGGCGCGCCCGCGTCGTCGAACAGGCCCTTGCCGTCGGCCCGCAGGGTGATCTCGAAGTTCTGGATGCGGCCGGTCGGGTCGGTGCCGCCCCAGACCTTGCCGCCGCCGCCCTTCGCGACCGAGCCCATCCAAGCCGTGTACTCGTCCCACGACGTGCCGCCCGCGTACGCGGCCTCGCCCGACTTGCCGACCAGGGCGGTGTTGGTGAACATCGCCCACGCGTTGGTGCCGATCGGCAGCGCCGTCGTCACGCCGTTCACGACGCCGATGCCCAGCGTGGACTCGGTGAACCCGTCGGTCTTGAGCTGCTTGCCGAAGTACGGCTTCAGGTCGAGCAGCAGCTTGTTCTGCGAGTATTGGCGCAGGTAGGCGTAGTCGAACTGCATCACGTCCGGCAGGTCACGGCCCGCCGCCTCGATCTGGCGCTTCTCCCAGAACTCCGGGAAGGGCAGGAACGTCGAGTTGACGGTGATGTTCGGGTACTTCTCGTTGAACTTCGCGATCGCGTTCTTGTAGAAGCCCGCGCGCGTGTCGTTGCCCCAGAACGCCAGGTCGAGGGTGACCGGTGCGTTCGGATCGAAGTCGGCGCTGGGCCCCTCCGGGTCACCGCCGCATCCGGCGAGCAGGAGCGCCGCGCTCGCGACGGCAGCCATCGCGACCTTGAATCGTTTCATTAAGAGTGTCCCTTCTGGACGCGCGGCCGCCTAGGCAGCCGCCGAGCCGAACCACTGGCACTCCGCCCGGAAAGCGCTTGCTGGCCCACACTAATGAACACCTATGTGTTACGCAAGAGACTCCGGAAGGGACATAAATCGTTTCAATCAACGACGTCCGACGCGATGACCTGCATCACCGCTCGGCAGCCCGGCCGGCGGCGACCGGACGGCCCGGGTTGCGGCATCGAAGCTCCATCCGCACCGTCCGTCAGCACCGATGTGTCGGCGTGGGCGTCCGGTCCTTCGCCGATCACCGTCGGCTGAAGGAGACGCGATGAGGAAGATGCCCATTTATCGAACATGTCGGCGCAGGACCATCCGATGAGGACCAAGCGGACTACGGCGGCGGCCGCCCGCATCCTGACCTCACTGCTCGGCCTGCTGCTGGCCGCCGGCATCGTGGCCGTCGGGCAGCCGGCCACCGCGGCAGCGCCGACGCCGTCCTGGTGGAGCGGCGACTGCAACGTGAACAACCATCCCGGCTCCTACGCGCTGGGCGCGTCGTACAACGGCGTCAAGGCGTGCGGCACGACCATGAACAACAACGAGCGCCTGGTGCGCTTCTTCCCGGGCGCCTGGGGCGAGTACGAGTGGCAGTGCGTCGAACTCGTGATGCGCTACCTGTACCTCGTCCACGGCATCGCCCCGTACGGCGCCAACGGCAAGGACGTCGTCAACAACTATCCGGGCACCCTGCTCGCCAAGGTGAACAACTCGGGGTCCTCGACTCCGTCGCCCGGCGACATCGTCAGCATGTCCGCCACCGCCACCAACGCCTACGGGCACACCGCGGTGGTCACCGGCACCAGCCTCAACGGGTCCGGCACGGGCACGATCACGGTCATGGAGCAGAACAGCTCGGCGTCGGGTTCGCGCAGCATCACGGTGACCAACCGCGTCGTCGGCGGCAACGTCACCGGCTGGCTGCACGCGAACTCCGGCGGCGGCGGACAGCAGCCCCCGGGTCAGATCTCCTCCGGCATCGACACGCTCATCCATGGCAGCCGTGTCAACCTGCGCTGGGGCTCGGCAGCGGGCGCGACGGAGTACCGCGTCTACCGCGACGGTGTCCAGGTCGCGTCGACCGGCGGCACCACTTTCCTGGACATCGGGGTGTCGGCGGGGCAGGCGTACACGTACACCGTCGTAGCGCGCAACGACTCCGGCCCGTCGTCGCCGGTCACCCGCTACGTGCAGACCACGGCCGAGGCGGCCGACCGGGCGTTCCTGTCGACGAAGGACGGGCCTGCCATGTGCGGACGGGCCGGTGACGAGACCACGAAGCTGCTCGTCTGCAACGTGCGCAAGGCCACCGGCTGGACCGCGTCGTACTCGCCGGCCACGGACTGGGGTTACGCGACCGACCGGTCCTGGCTGGTCAACGCCGACGGCACGGTCTCCTACTGCCGCCGGGTCAACAACGGCAACCAGGCGACATGCGACCGTTTCGACGGCACTGCCTGGACCTCCTCCACTTCCCCGCAGACCGATCTCGGCTACCACGAGAACCGGGCGTACCTGAGCACCAAGGACGGACCTGCGATCTGCGCCCGGGCGGGTGACCAGACTGCCCAGACGCTCGTCTGCACGGTGTGGAAGACGTCCGGATGGTCGACGGTCGCCTCCGCCGCCGGTGACTGGGGCTACGACACCGACCGGTCCTGGCTGACCAACACCGACGGCACCGTGTCCTACTGCCGCCGCGTCAACAACGGCGACCAGGCCAGGTGCGACCGCTTCGACGGCACCGACTGGACCTCGTCCACGTCGCCGCAGACCGACCTCGCCTACCACGACAACCGGGCGTACCTGCCGACCAAGGACGGCCCGGCGGTCTGCGGCCGGGCAGGCGACCAGAACGCGCAGGCCCTGGTCTGCACCGTGTGGAAGCCCTCCGGCTGGGTGACGGCCACCTCTGCGATCGGGGACTGGGGGTACGCGGCGGACCGGGCGTGGCTGACCAACGCCGACGGCACCGTCTCCTACTGCCGCCGCGTCAACAACGGCAACCAGGCCAGGTGCGACCGCTTCGACGGCACCGACTGGAGCTCGTCCACGTCGCCGCAGACGGACCTCGGCTACCCGGACAACCGCGCCTACCTGAGCACCAAGGACGGCCCGGCGGTGTGCGGCAGGGCCGGGGACCAGACGGCACAGTTCCTGACGTGCACGGTCTGGAAGGCCACCGGATGGGTGACGGTGTCCTCGCCGCCCGACGACTGGGGGTACGCGGCAGACCGGGCTTGGCTGACCAACGCCGACGGCACGGTGTCCTACTGCCGCCGCGTCGGTCAGGGCCACCAGGGCCTGTGCGACAGGTTCGACGGCACGCGCTGGGACTCGCCGCTGTCGGGCAACATCGACCTGGGCTACCCCGAGAACCGTGCGTACCTGAGCACCAAGGACGGACCCGCGATCTGCGGCCGGGCAGGGGACCAGAACTGGCAGAGCCTCGTCTGCAACGTGCGGACGACCGGCGGATGGGTGTCGTCGTCCTCGCCCCGCGTCGACTGGGGCTACAGCACCGACCGTGTCTGGCTCACCAACGCCGACGGCACCGTCTCCTACTGCCGCCGGGTCAACAGCGGCAACCAGGCAACGTGCGACCGCTTCGACGGCGCCGCCTGGACCTCGTCCACCTCGCCGCAGACCGACCTCGGCTACCCCGAGAACCGGGCGTATCTGAGCACCAAGGACGGCCCGGCCGTCTGCGCCCGCGCCGGTGACCAAAACTGGCAGACCCTTGTCTGCACCGTACGCACCGCCGGCGGCTGGATCTCGTCATCCTCGCCGCGCACGGACTGGGGATACAGCACCGACCGAGTCTGGCTCACCAACGCCGACGGCACCGTGTCCTACTGCCGCCGCGTCGGCCTCGGCGACCAGGTCCTCTGCGACCGCTTCGACGGCACGCAGTGGACGTCATCCACCTCACCGCGCACCGACCTCGGCTACGCCGAGAACCGTGCCTACCTCAGCACCAAGGACGGACCCGCGATCTGCGGACGGGCAGGCGACCAGGCGTCGCAGTTCCTCGTCTGCAACGTGAAGAAGGCCACCGGCTGGACGATGGCGACCTCGGCGCCCAACGACTGGGGGTACAGCACCGACCGGACCTGGCTCACCAACGCCGACGGCACCGTGTCCTACTGCCGCCGGGTGGGCGCCGGTGACCAGGTCCTCTGCGACAGGTTCGACGGCACGCAGTGGACCTCGACGATGTCGCCGCGGTTCGATCTCGGATACGCCGAGAACCGCGCCTACCTGCCCACCAAGGACGGCACGGCGGTCTGCGGCCGGGCCGGTGACCAGGTGTCCCAGTTCCTGGTGTGCAACGTCGGCAGATCCGGCGGATGGGTGTCGGTGAACTCCCCACCCGACGACTGGGGCATCAGCACCGACCGGGCCTGGCTGGTCAACGCGGACGGCACGACCTCCTACTGCCGCCGGGTGGGCCAGGGCAACCAGGCGCTCTGCGACCGGTTCGACGGCGTGAAGTGGGACTCGCCCGTCTCCGCCAGCCGTGACTACGGGTATCCCGACACGTTCTGGTGACCGGCGCCCGGGTCTCGGCAGCCGACCGCCATACGGCCGGTTCCCGAGACCCGGGCGTTCGCGATCAGCTCGGCCGCAGGGCGGCGAAGACCTCGGGCCAGTTCGCCGGCAGGTTGCCGAAGACGAAGCGCTGGTAGGACGTCATGAGGTGCTTGGCCGCCCGGCTCACCTCGGCGTCGGGCGAGCGCGTGGCGGCGACGCACCGGTCGAGGCAGTCCCACTCGTCGCGCTCCGGCTCGGGCACGCCGATCGTGACCAGCGCGGCCTGCACCGTGTCGTCGGCGAAGAACGAGTCGTCCCAGGCCGTCGCCGCGCCCATCAGATAGATGAGCTGCGTGCCGGGCGTCAGCCGCTCCGCCGCGAGCGTCTCGCTGTCATAGGTCCGGTCCTCGTCCTCACCCACGATGCCGGACAGCTCGAAGGACGAGTCGACCAGGTCGCGCCAGTACGCGACGTCGTGCGCGCCGTCCATCTGCAGCATGTGCTCGCTCGCGAACCGCGCCATCCGCGCCGGGTCGTCGATCAGCGGTGAGACCGCCGTGTCCATGCTGTAGTCGAACCCGAAGAACCACCTGCGCCCGTCGACCACCATGGACTCGATGCCTCCGACGCGGCCCTCACGGTCCTCGATCGGTATGTCGTCTGCCATGAGACGTGAGTCTAGGGCCCTCGTTGACGCATCGGTCATTGCCGATTTACGATGTGGCCCTTCGGCGAACCAGCACGCGTTTTCCCTGCCCGCATGTCCCCCGCCCGGGAGCGCCCGCATGAGCCGCCGCCGAAGCATCCTGCCCGCCATCGTCACCCTCGCCGCCCTGGTGCTGTCCGCATCCGTGGCCGCGCCCGCGTCCGCCGCGCCCCGATTCCGGGTGCTGGTCTTCTCCAAGGTCACGAACTTCTACCACGACTCGATCCCCGCCGGGGTCGCCGCCGTGCAGCAGCTCGGCGCCGCGCACAACTTCGAGGTCGAGGCGACCACCGACGCCGCCGCGTTCACCGACGCCAACCTGGCCCGCTTCGACGCGCTGGTCTTCAACAACACCAACTCCACGCCGGCCTCGGGCGCCCTGCTCAACGCCGCGCAGCGGCTCGCCCTGCAGAACTTCATCCGTAACGGCGGAGGCTGGGCGGGGCTGCACGCCGCGTCGGCCAGCGAGCGCGACTGGACCTGGTACGACGGCCTGGTCGGCACGATCTTCGACTACCACCCGGACTTCACCGCGACCGGCGGGGTGTTCCCCGGGCGGATCAAGGTGCTCGACCGTGCCCACCCGTCCACCCGCAACCTGCCTGAGCTGTGGGAACACAGCGAGGAGTGGTACAACTGGAAGACCAACCCGACCGGCCGGGTGCACACCCTCGCGCAGATCAAGGTCCGCGACGGCATCTCCGGCCTGGACGAGGGCGTCGACCACGCGTACTCGTGGTGCCAGAACTACGACGGCGGCCGGTCCTGGTTCACCGCGGGCGGGCACAGCAGCTCGGCGTTCAGCAACGCGCTGTTCCTGGACCACCTGCGCTGGGGCATCGAGTGGGCGGCGGGTGCGGTCGCCGGTGACTGCAGCGCCACCCAGAACGGGCAGTTCCAGCGCGTCCCGCTGGTCAGCGAGGACCTGGCCGACCCGTTCGAGCTGGCCGTGGCGCCCGACCGGCGCGTGTTCTACATCCAGCGCACCGGTGCCGTGAAGGTCATCGACCAGGCCACGCTGGCGGTCACCACGCTGATCGACTTCGCGTACACGCCCACCCAGACCAGCCAGTCCGACGGGCTGCTGGGGCTGACCCTGGACAACAACTTCGCCACCAACAACTGGCTCTACCTGCTGTGGTCGGACAAGACCCTGAACCAGCTGAACCTGTCCCGGTTCACCGTCAGCGGGAACACCATCGCGCTCAGCTCGGAGAAGCGGCTGCTGACCATCCCGACGCTGCGCGGCGAGGCCCGCGCCAACTCGCACATGGGCGGCTCCATCGCCATGGGCAGGGACGGCAACCTGTACGCCGCGATCGGCGACAACACCGACCCGTTCGAATCCGGCGGGTACACCCCGATCGACGAGCGGGCGGGGCGGCGCGCGTTCGACGCCCAGGGCACCTCCGGCAACACCAACGACCTGCGCGGCAAGATCCTGCGCATCCGCCCGCAGGCCGACGGCACCTACACCGTCCCGGCGGGCAACCTGTTCGCGCCGGGCACGGCCAAGACCAGGCCCGAGGTGTACGCGATGGGCTTCCGCAACCCGTTCCGGATCACCGTCGACCCGCTGTCCAACGCCGTGCTGGTCGCCGACTACGGCCCCGACGCGACAGCCGCCAACGCCAACCGCGGTCCCGAGGGCACGGTCGAGTTCAACCGGCTCACCAGCGCCGGCAACTACGGCTGGCCGTACTGCATCGGCAACAACATCCCCTTCAACGACTACAACTTCGCCACCAGCACCTCCGGGGCGAAGTTCAACTGCGCCGCGCCGGTCAACAACTCCCCCAACAACACCGGCCTGACGAACCTGCCGGCCGCCCGCAGCGCGCTGGTCTGGTACGCCTACTCCGCCTCGGCCCAGTTCCCCGAGGTCGGCACCGGTGGCGGTGGCCCGATGGGCGGCCCCGTCTACGACTACGACCCCGCCAACCCGCGCATCTCGAAGTTCCCGGAGTACTTCGAGGGCAAGTGGATCGTCTACGAGCTGACCCGCCAGTGGTGGAAGACGCTGTCCATCCACCAGACCGGGCAGACGTTCACCGACCCGCGCTTCGGCCCGACCACGCCCGGCGCGCTGCAGTCGATCAACGGCATCTTCGCGGGCATGAGCTGGATCCAGCCGTTCGAGGCCGAGTTCGGGCCCGACGGGTCGCTGTACGTCATCGACTTCGGGGCCGGGTCCGGCAGCGGGCGCGGCGGCTCCAACGAGGGCGCGGGCATCTACCGCATCGACTACGTGGCCAACGGCGTGCCGCCCACCGCGAAGATCACCGCAAGCCGGGACAACGGCCCGGCGCCGCTGGCCGTGACCTTCTCCAGCGCCGGATCGATCGGGGCGAGCAGCTACGCGTGGGACTTCGACGGCAACGGCACCGTCGACTCCACCGCCGCCAACCCGTCGTACACGTACACCGCCAAGGGCCGGTTCAGCGCCCGGCTGACCGTCACCGGCGCGGCCGGGCTGACCGCCGTGGCCAGCACCGAGATCACCGTCGGCAACACCCGCCCGACCGTCACCATCAACGTGCCGCAGGGCGGGTTCTTCGAGTTCGGCGACCGCATCCCGTACACGGTCACCGTCACCGACCCGGAGGACACCGCCATCGACTGCAACCGGGTCGTGGTGCAGACGCTGCTCGGGCACGACTCGCACGCCCACCCGCTGGACAACTACGTCGGCTGCTCCGGCACGCTGGTCACCGAGTCCGGCGGCGGCGACGGGCACGGCCCCGGCACCAACCTGTTCACCCTGATCAGCGCGCAGTACACCGACGGGGGCGCGGCCGGCGCACCGGCCCTGGTCGGCTCGCTGCAGGTCGAGTTGCAGACCCGCAGCATGGAGGCCGAGCACTTCGACGCCCAGTCCGGGGTGACCGTGTTCGACCGGGCGACGGCGCAGGCGGGCAGGCGGCTCGGCGACCTCGACAACGGGGACTGGATCAACATCGGGCCGGTCAACCTGCAGAACATCAGCGGGGTCGTGGTCGGCGCGAGCTCCGCGGGCACCGGCGGCACGATCGAGTTCCGCAACGGCTCCCCCACCGGCCCGCTGCTCGGCACGGCGACGATCCCGGTCACCGGCAGCTACGACTCCGTGGTGTCGCCGACCGTCGCGCTGACCAACCCGGGCGGCACCTTCACGCTGTACCTGAAGTTCGTGAAGTCAGGGCAGACCGGCGACCCCGACATCATGGCCCTGGACTGGCTGCGCTTCAACGGCCGCGGTGTGAAGGCCGAATCCGGCGCGACGCTGACGACCAGCGCCACGCCCACCACCGGCACCGGGCCGCTGACCGTCAACTTCACCAGCACGTCCACGGCCCCGCCAGGGCGCACCATCGTGGACCGCGAGTGGCGCTTCGGCGACAACACCGCCACGGTGCACGCCGCCACGGCCAGCCACGTGTACACCCGCAAGGGCGTCTACACCGCGTGGCTCACTCTGACCGACAGCGCGGGCGCCACCCAGTCCAGCAGCGTGATCATCACCGTGAACTAGACCGGACCGGGCCCGGACCAGACCGGGCCCGGACCAGCGCAACGGGGGTCTGGTAGACGAAGGAGGTGCCGCAGGCGCAGTGACCAAGCTCCGATGTGGTGGGTAACCACTTGTCCGGCGCACCGCGTACACATAGCGTCGGCGAGCAGCCGTCATCACGAGGAGTCACGTGACCCACCCGCCGCTCGCCCCAGCCGCCCCCACCGACACCCCGACCGCACCGGTCGCCCATGAGGAGCAGCGGGTCGCGTGGGCGGAGCTGTTCTTCGACCTGATCTGGGTCTTCGCGATCACCCAGATCACCACGACCCTGGCCGGGGCGCACAGCGCCGGCGAGGCCGCCCGCACGGTGCTGCTGTTCCTGCCGCTGTGGTGGGGCTGGGTCGGCACGACCCTGGTGGCGAACCTGGCCGGCAGCCGGGTCGACCGGGCATCCGGCCGGATGGTGCTGTTCGGCGCCGCCGGCTGCGGCCTGCTGGTGTCGGTGGCGATCGGGCAGGCGTACGGGGACCGCGCGATCCTGTTCGCCGTCGCCTACACCGTGCTGCGGCTGGTGCTCTGGGCCGTGCGCGGCGCGCTGCCCGGCGTGTCACGGCGGCTCGCGCTGGAGCCGTTCGCGGTCGCGCTGTTCGTCAGCGCCCCGCTGTACCTGGCGGGCGCCGTGCTGGGCGGCACGTGGCAGACCGCGCTGTGGGTGACCGCGGCGCTCATCGAGCTGAGCAGCCCGCGGCTGCTGCGGCGGCGGCTGGCCGAGCTGCGGTTCGAGACCGCGCACCTGCCCGAGCGGTTCGGCCTGGTGCTGATCATCGCGCTGGGCGAGACCGTGGTGGCCACCGGCAACCAGGCCGCCGCGGGCCTGCTGGGGACGCCGGAACTGGTGGCGCTGGCGCTCGCGTTCACGCTCATCGTGCTGCTGTGGTGGACGTACTTCCACTTCGGCGCGCCCGCGGTGCGGCACAGCCTGGAGCACACGCCCGCGCAGTCCCGCATCGTCACCGACGTGTTCAGCTACGCGCACCTCGGCTACGTGGTGGCCATCGTGCTGGTCGCGGTCGGGCTGAAGAAGCTGCTCGGCCACCCCTTCGACACGCCGCACAGCCTGCCCGAGCTGCTGCTGGCACCCGGTGTCGCGCTGTACCTGTGGGGGTTCTGCTACGCCCGCTGGCGCATGTTCGGCGCGGCGACCGTGCAGCGGGTGACCGCCGCCGCTGCCTGCTGCGCCGTGGCCGCCGCGGCTGGGCTGCTCCCGATCGCGGTCACCGCCGCCCTGCTGGTCGCGGTGCTGCTCGCGCTCAACGGGTTCGAGATCTGGATCGTGCGTACCGGCCGGCCCCTGCCGCTGCTGCGGCTGCCCCGCGGGCGCGCCGGTGGCCACGATGAACCAGGCCAAGGTCCGGCGGCGGCCGAGGTGTAGTGCTCGCGGCGAGGCGTTAACGTCGGGCCATGACCTACCACGACCGCACAGCCGAGGTCTGCGGCATCGTCACCGAGCAGCTGCCCGGCTACCCGGTCGGCACGGTGGCGCTGCTCGGCGAAGGCGCGGACAACGTCGCGTACGAGGTCAACGGCGAGCTGATCGTAAGGTTCGCCAAGGAGCCGGACCCCGGCGCCCGGATCAAGAGGGTGAACGCCGAAGCCGGGTTGCTCGCCGTCGTCGCGGACGTCTCCCCCGTGCCCGTTCCCACGCCGGCCTTCACGGTCGCCGAGCAGGGCTGCCTGGCGTACCACAAGCTCGACGGCCGGCCCCTGATCGGGCTGCCGATCGCGCAGCGCGTGGCGAGCGGCATCGTTGTCGCCGCCGCGCTCGGGGAGTTCCTGGCCGCGCTGCACAGCGTGCCCACCGACCGGATCGCCGAGCTGGTGGGCGTCGACGACGAGCCGCTGCAACGGTGGCTCGACGAGGCCGCCGAACTGTATGCGGACGTCGCGCCGCTGGTGCCGCCGACTTATCGTCCGGCCGTGGAGGCGTTCCTGGACGCTCCGCCGCCCGCCGACGGAACGCACACTCTCGCCTTCTCCCACAACGACCTGGGCATCGAGCATGTGCTCGTCGATGACACCGGCTCGGCGGTGACCGGTGTCATCGACTGGAGCGATGCCGCGCTCTGCGATCCCGCATACGACTTCGGGCTGCTGTACCGCGATCTCGGCCCCGACGCGCTGCACGCGGCCCTGCGCGGCTATCGCACCGAGGCCGCCACGGCCCGGGACCTCAGCGGCCGCGCCGCCTTCTACGCCAGGTGCAGCGTGCTGGAGGACATGGCGTACGGGATCGAGCAGGGACGCCGCGAGTACCTCGACAAGAGCCTGGCCGCGCTGGTCTGGCTCTTCCCCGGTGCGGAGCCGTGAGGGCGCGCCCGCTCCGGTCGAGGTCCACCTCGGCGTTGCAGGTCAGGGCCGATCGCGGGTAGTCCTGCGGACACGGACTCGCCTCGCGGTGCCGAGCGGTCCATACTTATCGACATGCCTGAATCGATGCCGGAAGCTCTGGACACGCCCCCGCTGTCGCGCCGCGCCCTGCTGCGCGCGGGCGCGCTCGGCATCGTCGTGGCGGGCAGCGCCCAGGTGATCGCCGGACCCGCGTACGCGCGCGCGCCCGGACCCGGCTACGGCCCGCTCGTGCCCGATCCCGCGGGCCTGCTCGCCCTGCCTGCGGGCTTCTCGTACCGGATCGTCGCGGAGTCCGGCCGGACCGTGCTGGCCTCGGGCGAACCCACGCCGAGCGACCCCGACGGCACCGCCTGCTTCCCCGCCCGGCACGGGTTCGCCCTGGTCAACAACCACGAGATCGACGGCGGCGAGCCCTTCGGCGTGCCGCAGCTCAAGGGCCTGACCTTCGATCCGGGCGCGTACGGCGGCACCACCACCATCGACGTCGACCACCGCGGCCGCCGGCTGCGCGAGTACGGGAGCCTGGCCGGCACGCACAACAACTGCGCCGGCGGCGTCACGCCCTGGGGCACCTGGCTGACCTGCGAGGAGACCGAGCAGCGCGCCGAGGGACCGTTCGCGCACGACCACGGCTGGGTCTTCGAGGTCGACCCGTTCGACGCGGGCGCCAACGCCGCCCCGGTGCCGCTGAAATTCCTCGGCCGGTACGCCCACGAAGCCGTCGCCGTCGACCCCCGTACCGGCGCGATCTACCTGACCGAGGACGCCCGCACCCCGAACGGCCTCTTCTTCCGCTGGCTGCCGCCGCAGGGGTACCGGGGCGGCCGGGGCGCGCTGCGCGGGCTGGCGCTGAGCAAGGGCGGCGACACCGCGGGACGCCTGCAGGCGCTGCGCGCGTGGCGCGACGGGGTGCCCGTCGGCGACCTGTCCGAGGCCGCCGCGCCGGGCACCGTCTTCCCGGTGACCTGGGTGGACGTGCCCGACCGGCTCGCGGCCGACACCTCGGTGCGCAGGCAGTTCGCCGACGGTCAGGTCACCCGGGCGCACAAACTGGAGGGTCAGTGGTGGGGCGACGGCGGCGCGTACTTCGTGTCCAGCTACGCCCGCTTCGACGACGGCGCCGCCGCCGAGCACGACGGCCAGGTCTGGTTCCACGACCCACGGCGGCAGACCATCGAGCTCAAGACGGTTTTCGGGGTGAACCCGGATCCGAAGGCCGAGGGCGGCTACGACGGTCCGGACAACATCACCGTGTCGCCGTACGGCGGCGTCATCCTCGCCGAGGACGGCGCGGGACTGTCGCATCTGGTCGGGGTGAACGGCCGCGGCCACACCTACCCGCTGGCCCGCAACGAGACCGGCGAGGGCGAGTTCGCCGGCCCGGTCTTCAGCCAGGACGGCCGCATCCTGTTCGCGGCCATCCAGTCACCGGGTCTGGTGTTCGCGATCACCGGACCGTGGCGGTGCTGATCCGCAAGGCCGGCGGGTGCCGTACTTCGAACTGACTGTCAGACGGGGAGGACGAACAACGGACGGGCCCACCCCCGATGAGGGCGGGCCCGTCAGACGTCCGTACGTCCGGTCAGCCGGCCAGGTTGAGGTCCACCAGCAGCGCGTCGGCGAGGCTGGACTCGGCGGCGTCGTCGGAGTGCTGCGGGCGCGAGGACGGCAGCACGAACTTGTAGCCGACCTGGCGCACCGTGCCGATCATCGCCTCGTACTCCGAGCCGAGCTTGGCGCGCAGGCGCCGCACGTGCACGTCCACGGTGCGGGTGCCGCCGAAGTAGTCGTAACCCCACACCTCGCGCAGCAGCTGGTCGCGGGAGAACACCCGGCCCGGGTGCTGCGCGAGGAACTTCAGCAGCTCGAACTCCTTGTAGGTGAGATCGAGGTGCCGTCCCTTGAGCTTCGCCGCGTAGGTGTCCGGGTCGATGGTCAGCTCGCCACCGCGGATCAGGCCGCCGGCCGCCGCGGCCGCCGAGTTCAGCCGTCCGGTCGCCAGGCGCAGCCGCGCCTCGACCTCGGCCGGTCCGGCACCGGCCAGGATCACGTCGTCCACGCCCCAGTCGGCGTTGACGGCGACCAGACCCGCCTCGGTGACGACCGCGATCAGCGGCACGCCGATCCCGGTGGCGTGCAGCATCCGGCACGTGGCGCGGGCCTCGGACAGCTCCGAACGCGCGTCGACCAGGACCGCGTCGGGGGTGGACGCCGAGACCAGGGTGCGCACGTCGCGGGGGGCGGTGCGCACGGTGTGCGGGAGCAGGTCGATCGCGGGCAGGACGGCCGATGGCTCACCGGCGCGTGCGGTGACCAGGAGCAGGATTTCCATGGCTCGCCTCCGTCGTTCGCGAACGGTGCCGCAGGGCTGCGGTGCCGTGTCGATCCCGGCGTCGCTGACGGGCGATTAGGGCATGAGCATAACCGAATGGCGGGCAAAGACCAGTGATTGATTTCTTCGTCACTCCCGTCTTTACCAGCGCATTCCCGGTTTATTTCCGGCATGTTTCCGCGTTGCTCGGGAGCCTATTGGCGCGCTTCTCGATGCGGGACGGACGGCGGCGCGCACCGCCCGTCCCGGCCTCGGTCAGTAGACGCGTGCCAGCAGCACCTGAGCCGAATGAGGGCCTGGTGAGCTGTAGTGACGCACGGTCAGGTAGAACTCGCGCTCGGCCGCGCCCCCGGAGTTGATGCGCTGGACGTACCAGGTGCGCTCGATGCTGAAGAACGGGATGTCGTCGTCGGGGCGCAGGCTGACGGCGTACACGGCGGTGAGCGGGTTGGCGTTGTTCCAGTGCCAGGTCTTCGTCGAGGCGGGGGCCATGGATCCGGTCGACCAGGTGCTGGACGCGGCGATCGCGTACACCCGCACCTCGGCCTGGCAGGTGATGGAGCCGACGTTGTCGGCGGCGATGCCGTGGCGGCGCTCGCCCTCGTTGTTGGTGATCTGCATGATCCGGCCGACCTCCCACCTGCAGGGCGCGGCGGAGGTCGCGCCGCTCGGGATCAGGGCGACCACCAGGGCCGTCGTCGACGCGTCGCTGTCGTAGTAGTACCACGTCCCGGCGCGCTGCCCGGCCGGGGCCGACGCGGTCGGGCCGAGCTTGGCGGTCGGGCCGATCCAGCTCAGCAGCGCCGTCGCGGAGCAGGCGAGGTCGCCGACGTTGGTGACGGTGAACCAGTACTCCAGCTCGCTGACGCCCGAGTTGAGCCGCTGCTCGTACCACTCGCGGGTGACCTCGAACTCGCAGGTCGAGGTGGGGGTGGCGCCCTGCGGGGAGAGTCCGACCCGGTAGGCCAGGCCCGCGTCGGCGTTGTTCCAGTGCCAGGTCTTGCTCGCGCCCGGCGCCATCGTGCCGGTGCTGAAGGTGTATTGGCCTGCGGCGGCGTGCGCGGGACTGCCGGGCAGGACGATCACGGCGGCCGCCAGGCAGAGCCCGGCGAGCGCGCGGAGGAATCGATACATGCACGTAAGTAAAAGGTAAACAAACCTAACAGTCAATCTCGTGCGCGCCCGTCACGCGGCGAGCGCCGCGTAGCGGCCCCCGTCCTGCACGAGGTCGGCGTGGGTGCCGGATTCGAGGATGCGGCCGTGGTCGACCACGGCGATCTGGTCGGCGTCGCGCACGGTGGACATCCGGTGCGCGATGGTGATCGTGGTGCGCCCGCGGGACAGCTCGTCGAGGGCGCGCTGCACGGCGCGTTCGGTCTCGGTGTCCAGGGCGCTGGTCGCCTCGTCGAGGACCAGGACGCGGGGGTCGCGCAGCAGCGTACGCGCGATGGCGATGCGCTGCTTCTCGCCGCCGGAGAAGCGGTGCCCGCGCGAGCCGACCATGGTGTCGTAGCCGTCGGGCAGCTCGGTGATGAGGTCGTGGATCTGCGCGGCGCGGGCCGCCCGCTCGATCTCGGCGTCGGTCGCGTCGGGCTTCACGTAGCGCAGGTTCTCCCGGATGGTGGTGTGCAGCAGGTACGTCTCCTGGCTGACCACGCCGACGATGCGGGCGAGGTCGGCCAGCCGCAGGTCGCGCAGGTCGACGCCGTCGACGGTGATCCGCCCGGCGGCCGGGTCGTAGAGCCGGGAGACGAGCGCCGCGATGGTGCTCTTGCCGGAGCCGGTCGCGCCGACCAGCGCCAGCGACGTCCCGGCGGGCACGTCGAGGCTGACCCCCGCGACGGCGGCGGTGCCACTGCCGGGGTACGCGAACGTGACGTCCTCCAGGCGCAGGTGCCCCGCGACGCGGGCCGGGTCGATCGTGACCGGACGCGCCGGGTCGTCGACGTCCACGGGCAGGTCGAGATACTCGAAGATGCGCGCGAACAGGGCCAGCGAGCTGGTCAGCGAGACGCCGACGTTGAGCAGCCCCATCAGCGGCCGGAACAGGCTGCCCTGCAGCGCGGTGAACGCGACCAGGGTGCCGATGCTGAGCGCGCCGGCGGTGGCGGGCAGGCCCGCGCTGAGGTAGATGACCGCGGGGATCGCGGCGAAGATGATGCTCATCGAGGCCATCCGCCAGCGCCCGGCCAGCTCCGAGCGCAGCTCCAGGTCGATCAGGCGCGCCGACGACGCGGCGAATCGCTCGACCAGTGCGGGGCCGGTGCCGGTGGTCTTGCTCAGCTGGACGCCGCTGACCGACAGGCCCTCCTCGATGGTGACGTTGAGGTCGGCCAGCTCACGCTGGCGCTGCGCGGTGATGGTGCGGCGCATGCGCGCGACGCGGCGGGTCAGGTACACGGCCGGGGGCATGACCACGAGGGAGACCAGCGACAGCTGCCAGGACAGGGCGGCCATGGCCACGGCGGTCGCGACGGTGGTGGTCAGGTTCGACGCGACGGACGTGGCGGTGGAGGTGACGACGGCCTGCATGCCGCCGATATCGTTGGTGATGCGCGACTGCACCTCGCCCGCGCGGGTGCGGGTGAAGAACGCGATGGACTGGCGGTGCAGGTGGGCGAAGACGTCGGTGCGCAGCCGGTGCATGATCTGCTGCCCGACGTTGGTGGAGATCCAGGTCTGCACGACACCGAGGGCGGCGGTGAGCCCGGCCACCGCGACCATGCCGAGCACGAGCCAGACCAGCAGGGTCAGGTCGGCCTGGGGCAGCGCGACGTCGATGACCTCACGCAGCAGGAACGGCGAGGCCATGCCGATCACCGACGAGGCCACGATGATGGCGGTGACCAGGGCGATCTGCCCGCGATGGGCGCTGAACAGGCCGCCGACGCGGCGCAGCGAGACCTCGCGGGCCTGCGCCTTCTCCTCGGCGGTCACGCTCTTGGGTCCGCCGCGGCGGCCCTGTTCGAAGCTGGGGCTGTCCAAGGGGTGGTTCCTTCCGTCGGATACTGAGGTTACCTCACTATGAGGTAACAACCGCATCCGCTGCTACGCTATTCCGCGTGGATCAGCACGACGAGGGTGCCCTGTCTGAGGCGTTCTGGGCGGTTGCCCGCCACCTGCGCCACCTGACGAAGGCCGCGCTGACCCCGTGGCAGATCAGCCCGTCGCAGTCGCGGGCGCTGCGGGTGCTCGCCCGCCAGGACGCGCTGCGCCTCAACGAGCTGGCCGAGCAGCTGCGCATCGCGCCGCGCTCGGTGACCGAGGTCGTCGACGACCTGGCCGCCCGCGGCCTGGTGGAGCGGCGGCCCGACCCCGCCGACCGCCGGGCGACCCTGGTCGCGCTCACCGGCGAGGGGCGCGCGACCGCACAGGCCATCGCGGACGCCGGGCGCGCCGAGACGGAGCGCTTCTTCAGCACGCTGCCCGACGCCGACCGCGCGCACCTGGTCCGCATCCTGCGCGGGCTCACCCCCTGAGCCGCACCAGCGGGCCACACGGACGAGGCCGCAACTGCTGACAGTTGCGGCCTCGTGGTGGGGCGCGACCTCCGGGCGCCCCGCGGCGGCTCAGTGCGGCTGCCGGTCCGAACGGCCGAGGATCAGGTCGGCCACCAGCGCGGTCCAGCCCGTCTGGTGGGCCGCGCCGAGCCCCGACCCGTCGTCGCCGTGGAAGTACTCCGGGTAGATCAGCCGGTCGCGCCAGTCCGGGTGGGACTGGAACAGCTCGGTCCGCCCGTACACCGGCCGCCGGCCGTCCCCGTCCCGCAGGAAGATGCCCACCAGCCGCTCGGAGAGGCAGGCGGCGATCTCGTTCAGGGTCCGCCGGGTGCCGGAGCCCGTCGGGTACTCGAACGTCGCCGACTCCCCCAGGAAGTCGCCGAACTGCCTGAGCGCACCGATGAGCAGGTAGTTCACCGGCATCCAGACCGGGCCGCGCCAGTTCGAGTTGCCGCCGAACGCCCCGGTCCGGGACTCGCCCGGCTCGTAGCCGACGCTGTGGTCCCAGCCACCGAGGTTGATCACGAACGGCTCACCGGCGTGCACGCGCGAGATGCTGCGCAGGCCGTACGCGCTGAGGAACTCGCCCTCGTCGAGCATCCGGGACACGATCGGCTCCAGCTGATCCATGGTCACCATCGACAGCAGCCGGTGCCGCTCGCCCGACGCACGGGTCCGCTGCTCGCCTACGACCGCCGCGTACTGGGCCTTGTGCTCCAGGAACCAGCCGACCCGCTCGACCAGGTCCTTCAGCCGGCCATACGTGCCCTCGCGCCACGTCACGGTCGCCACCAGCGGGATCAGGCCGACGATCGAGAACACCCGCAGCGGGATCGGCGGCTCGTTGCCGACCCGGAGCGTGTCGCAGTAGAAGCCGTCCTTCTCGCTCCACAGCGACTGCGCCGCCGCGGTGATGTACGCGAAGTGCTCGAAGTACTTCGTCGCCACGTCCTCGTAGCTGGGGTTACGCTCGGCGAGGCGGACGGCGATCTCCAGCAGGTTCGCCGCGTACATCGCCATCCAGCCGGTGCCGTCGGACTGCTCCATCCGGCCCTCGACGGGCAGCGGCGCCGACCGGTCGAACGGGCCGATGTTGTCCAGCCCGAGGAAGCCGCCCTCGAAGACGTTGTTGCCGTCGGCGTCCTTGCGGTTGACCCACCAGTTGAAGTTGAGCATCAGCTTGTGCATGACCCGCTCGAGGAAGTCGAAGTCACCGCCGCCGTCCAGCTCGAACACGCGCAGCGCCGCCCACGCGTGCACCGGCGGGTTGACGTCGCCGAACGCCCACTCGTACGCCGGGACCCGCCCGTCGGGATGCATGTACCAGTCCCGGACCAGCAGGAGCAGCTGCTGCTTGGCGAACGCCGGATCGACGCGCGCGATCGCGACGCAGTGGAACGCGAGGTCCCAGGCCGCGAACCACGGGTACTCCCACGGGTCCGGCATGGAGATGACGTCGGCGGCGGCCATGTGCCACCAGGCGCTGTTGCGCCCGTGCAGGCGGCTGGCCGGCGGGGTGACCGTGGTCCGGTCCCCGATCAGCCACTCGCCGACGTCGTAGCGGTAGAACTGCTTGCCCCACATCAGGCCGGCGATCGCGCCGCGCACCACGCGGGCCTCGTCCTCGGTCGACCCGGCGGGCATCAGGCCGGCGAAGAACGCGTCCGATTCGGCCCGGCGGTCGGCCATGACCCGCGCGAAGCCGTCCCCGAGGTCGGTGGAGCCGTCGGCGGGCGCCGCCAGCCGCAGCCGGATCTGCCGGGACTCCCCCGCCGGCACGTCGAGCACGTAGTGCAGCGCCGCCTTGGTGCCGGTCCGTGCCGGGTTCACGGTGTCGGCGCCGTGCACGACGTGGTCGTTGATGCCGTCCTTCGGGTACGCCGAGCGGCCCGGCGAGCCCCACAGCCGCTCGCTGTTGGTCTCGTTGTCGCAGCACAGCGCGGCGGGCGCGCCGTCACCGACCAGCTCGATCGTGCCCAGCTCCGGGTGCTCGCCGGTGAGGCGGCCGTCATGGCCGGTGATCACCGGCACCGCGTCGTGGCGGGGGCGGCCCCAGGCCCACGTGTTGCGGAACCACAGCGTCGGCAGGACGTGGATCGTCGCGGCCTCCGGCCCCCGGTTGGCGACCGTCACCACGATGCACATGTCAGTCGGGGAGGCCTTCGCGTAGTCGGCGGTGACCGACCAGTAGCGGTCGCCCTCGAAGACCCCCGTGTCGACCAGCTCGAACTCCGGCTCGTCCCGGCTCCGGCGGGCGTTGGTCTCGACCAGCTGCCGGTACGGGAACTCCGCCTGCGGGTAGTGGTAGCGCCAGCTCATGTGGGAATGGGTCGGGGTCGAGTCCTCGTACCACCAGTACTCCTTGACGTCCTCGCCGTGGTTGCCCTCGGGGCCGGTGAGGCCGAACATGCGCTCCTTGAGGATCGGGTCCCGGCCGTTCCAGAGGGCGAGCGCGAAGCAGAAGCGCTGCCGGTCGTCGCAGACGCCGCCCATGCCGTCCTCGTTCCAGCGGTAGGTCCGCGAACGCGCGTGGTCGTGCGGGAAGTAGCTCCAGGCCTCGCCGGTCGCGCTGTAGTCCTCACGCACCGTGCCCCAGGCGCGTTCGGACAGGTACGGCCCCCAGGCTCGCCAGGGCACCGTGCCCGCGTCGGCCTGGGCCAGGCGGTCCTTTTCGGGGCTTGCATCAGTGTTCGTAGTCATTTGCTCATCATCGACACTGGCGGGCCGCCCGCAGACCGATTCCGCACTTTCGGCCACTCCACCCTGGCGCGAAGATCACGCTCTCATGTCGAAACCTGCGGCTCAGCCTCACGTCCCGACACGAGTCGCTGATCATGGGAGGGGACGGCGGGGGCCGAGCGGGTGGCCTCCGGGGCCGGCGGCGCGGCACCGGAGGCCGGTTCCCTACTCGACCTGGGCCGCGACGGCGCGCAGCTGGCCGAGGGTGGTGCGGAAGCCCTTACCCGCGGCCGCCGGGTCCTCCGCGAGCAGGCCGCTCACGGCCATCGCCTGCGAGCGGGTCGTCGCGGCGGCCTGGTCCTCCGCGCCGGTCACGTCGAAGATCCCGAAGTCGCCGGTGAGCGTGCTGTACGCGCCCGACGCGGCATCGCGCGACAGGTAGAGCACCACCGTCTGGCCCGGCTCCAGCTTCGACATGTGCACCATGTCGACGACCTTGCCGTTCAGCCCGGTCAGGGTGAGCCGGTCACCGGCCTTGGCCGTGGCCCCGTTCGCGGCGCGCAGGACCTCGTCGACCCGGAACCCGGCGGCCTCGACCTGGCCACGGGCGACCAGGTCGGCGGTCTCGGTGAGCTCGCGGACCGTGGCGTACCCCCGCAGCTTGCCCAGCGCGGGCGGCGCGGCCTCGCTCGGCGCGGCCGCCGCCGTGGTGGGCGCGGCGGCGGGGGTGGCCTGCTCGGCGCTGCCGCAGGCGGCCAGGGCCGCGGCCGCGAGCAGGGCCGCGGCGGCCGCCGCGACGCGGTGGGGGTGCGTGCTTGCCATGGAGCGCTCCTAGCGTGTCGGTGCCGGCCGGACGGTCGCCCGGTTACGGCGGTCCTCTCACCAGGTATCTGTGCGGCGCGGGCGCCGGGTTCCCGAAATCTTCAGCCGCGTGCGCGGGCGAGGGCGCGCAGCTCGGCCAGCGGCGCGGCGAACCGGCCTCGCACGGTGGCGTCCTCCGCGCGCAGCCCCGTCACGGTCATCGTCTCGGAGCGCGCGGTGGCCGTCTCCCCGCTGACGTCGAAGATCCCGAAGTCGCCGCTCAGCGTCGTGTACGCGCCGGCGGCCGGGTCGGCGGCGGCCAGGTAGAGCACGGTGTGCTGGCCGGGCGCGAGCGCGGACATGCCCGCGATCGGCGTCGCCCGCACCGTGATCTCGGCGGTGCCGGGCAGGCCCGGCGCGCGGTAGAGCACCTCCGCGACCCGCACCACCACGTCGCCGCCGGAGCCTTCGGCGCGTACGACCTCGCCACGTACCACCAGGTCCGCGGTCTCGGTGAGCTGGCTGACGGTGCCGTATGCGCGGATCTTCGCGACCGGGCCGCCGCCCGTGGGCTCGGCGGCGGGTGTGGTCGCTCCGGGCGTGGGCAGGGTGACGACGCTCCCCCGGTCTCCAGCATTGATCATCACGGCGGCCGTACCGGCGAGCGCGGCCGCGGCCGCCAGGGCCAGCACCGGCCGCAGCAGGGTCCGGCGCGGCGCGGCCACCGGGCGCGGGTCGCGGATCGCGTGCAGCAGACGGGTGCGGTGCCACTCGTGGCGGCCCGGTGGCAGGTCGCGGTGGCCGGGGTCGGGCAGCAGCTCGGCCAGGTCGGCGAGATCGGCCGCTGTGGGCCGGTCGTGCGGCGGGTACGCCTTCATCGGTTGCCCTCCTTGGCGAGTCGGACGACGCCGTCCGGTATCTGTCCGGCCGGCCCGGCCGGGTTCCGGGGCACCCGGTCGACGAGGGCGCGCAGCCTGGTCCGGGCCCGGGACAGGCGCGAGCGCACCGTGCCGACCGGCACGCCCAGCGCCCGCGCCGCCGACTCGTAGTCCAGGCCCTCCCACAGGCACAGGGTCACGACCTCGCGTTCCTGGCGGCGCAGCTTGGCGAGGGCGGCGATCGCGGCGGTCAGGCGGGCGCCGTCGTCGATGCGCCCGGCGACCCGGTCGGCGTGGTCGGGTTCGCTGAAGTCCTCGGCGTGCAGGGCCGCGGCGGCGGCGCGGTAGCGGCGGTTGCTGCGGGTGTGGTTGCGGGCCTCGTTGGTGGCGATGCCGAGCAGCCACGGCCGCAGCGACCCGCCGTCCTCGCCGATCCGCTCCCGGGAGCGCCAGGCCTGCAGGTACGTGGCGGCCATGACGTCCTCGGCGACGGACCAGTCGGCGGTGAGCCGGAACGCGTGGTTGTACACCGACCGCGCGTACTGGTCGAACAGCTCGGCGAACGCCGTGGCGTCACCCGCCCGGATCCGGGCGCGCAGACTCGACTCCATGACCACTTCTCTGTCCGTTGCCCGCCGGGAGTTCCGTGATCCGGGTCACCCCGCACCCCCGGCCTGCCTGCGGCGACAGTAGCCCGCACGGGCGAGGTTTCGGGAACCGTACATCCGGTATCCAGACTCAGGAGCCGCTGGCGGGACTCCAGGTACGGATGGCAGGGTGGGATTCATGTGGGCGGGTGTGGGGTGACGGATTCCGGCGACGGCCTGACGGACGAGGTGTTCTCCGCGGATCCCGAGGTCGCCGCGGATCTGCGCGCGGTGGACTGGGCCGCGACACCGCTGGGCCCCGTGCCCGGATGGCCGCAGAGCCTGCGCACCGCGGTCAGCATTCTGCTGTCGTCGAAGTTCCCCATGTGGATGGCCTGGGGCCCCGAGCTGACCTTCCTCTGCAACGCGGCGTACCGGCGCGACACGCTCGGGCACAAGTACCCGTGGGCGCTGGGCCGGCCCGCCAGCCAGGTGTGGGCCGAGATCTGGGACGACATCGGCCCCCGCATCGACCGCGTGCTGGCCACCGGGCAGGCGAGCTGGGACGAGGCGCTGCTGCTGTTCCTGGAGCGGTCCGGTTACCAGGAGGAGACCTACCACACCTTCTCCTACAGCCCGCTACGGGACGAGTCGGGCGCCGCGGTCGGCATGCTCTGCGTCGTCAGCGAGGACACCACGCGGGTCATCAGCGAGCGCCGCATGGCCACCCTGCGCGATCTCGGCTCCGACCTCAGCGTCGTACGCACGCAGCAGGAGACGCTCGCCTTCGCGAGCCGGCAGCTGGAGCGCAACCAGCGCGACCTGCCGTTCACCCTGATCTACCTCAGCGACGGCGCGACCGCCCGGCTGGCCGAGACAACCGGCCTGCCCGACGGGCATCCCGTCGCCGTCTCCCCGCTGCCGGTGGACGGGCCGGCGCCGACGTGGCCGGTGATCACGACCGGCACCGAGCCGCAGCTCGTCGAGCTGGACGGGCCCGGCTTCGCCACGCTGCCGACCGGGGGCTGGCCGCTGCCGCCCGTGCAGGCGCTGGTCGTCCCGCTGCTACGGCAGGGCGGCGACCCCGCCGGATTCCTCGTCGCGGGGCTCAACCGCTACCGCCCCCTCGACGACGGTTACCGCTCCTTCCTGGAGCTGGTGGCCGGGCACGTCGCGACCGGCATCGCCAGCGCGCGCAGCTACCAGGAGCAGCAGCGCCGCGCCGAGGAGCTCGCGGAGCTCGACCGCGCCAAGACGGTGTTCTTCTCCAACATCAGCCACGAGTTCCGCACCCCGCTGACCCTGATCATGGGGCCGGTCGACGACCTGCGCCGCCGCCCGGACACCGACCCGGCGACGCGGGAGGAACTGGACGTCATCCACCGCAACGGCCTGCGGCTGGGCAAGCTGGTCAACAGCCTGCTCGACTTCTCCCGCCTGGAGGCCGGGCGGATGCAGGCCCGGTACGAACCGGTCGACCTCGCCGCCGTCACCGCCGAGCTGGCCAGCGTGTTCCGGTCCGCCGTGGAGAAGGCGGGCCTGCGCCTCACCGTGGACTGCCCGCCGCTGGACCGGCCGGTGTACCTCGACCGCGGCATGTGGGAGAAGGTCGTCCTCAACCTGCTGAGCAACGCCCTGAAGTTCACCTTCGACGGCTCGGTCGAGGTCAGCGTCCGCAGCGACGGCCCGCACGCGATCGTCAGCGTGACGGACACGGGCATCGGCATCGCCGCCGACGAGATCCCCCGGCTGTTCGAGCGCTTCCACCGCATCGAGAACGCCCGCTCCCGCTCCAACGAGGGCAGCGGCATCGGCCTGGCCCTGGTGCAGGAGCTGGTCAGCCTGCACCGCGGGACCATCACCGCGCACAGCACCGAGGGCGAGGGCACCCGCTTCACCATCCGGCTCCCCTTCGGCCACCAGCACCTGCCCGACGGCGCCATCGTCGCGCCGACGAGCAGCGCGGCGCTGTCGGCCGCCGCCGAGCCGTACGTGCAGGAGGCCCTGCGCTGGGTGCCCGACCAGCCCGCAGCAGAGTCGGTCAGCCCGGCCGACCAGGGCACGCCGCTGTACGGCCCGAGCCTGGACAGACCGGCCAGCGTGCTCGTCGCCGACGACAACGCCGACATGCGGGCCTACCTCGCCCGGCTGCTGACCGGCGCCGGTTACCAGGTGAGCACCGTGCAGGACGGCCGGCAGGCGCTCGACGAGGCCCGTGCCCGTACCCCCGAACTGGTCATCAGCGACGTCATGATGCCCCGCCTGGACGGCCTGCAGCTGCTCATGGCGCTGCGGGCCGATCCGCGCACCGAGGCGATCCCCGTCATCCTCCTGTCCGCCCGCGCGGGCCAGGAGGCCTCCATCGAGGGGCTGCAGGCGGGAGCCGACGACTACCTCGTCAAACCCTTCGCCGCCGCCGAGCTGCTCGCCCGGGTCCGGGCCAACGTGGAGCTCGCCCGGATCCGCAACCACCACTCCCGGTGGCGCACCGCCCTGATCAACTCGCTGCAGGAGGCGTTCTTCGTCTGCGACGAGGACGGCGCCGTCGTCGAGATCAACACCGCGTTCACCGACATCCTCGGCTACGGCCCCGAGGGCCTGCCCTACCTGCCGCAGCACCCCTGGTGGCCCGACGCCGCCGACGCCGACGCGCACCAGCAGGTCGCCGCCGCCTTCGACACGCTGCTGCGCAACGCCCAGGGCAGCTACACGATCCCCGTCGTGCACCGCAGCGGCCGTCGCGTATGGGCCAACGCCACCTTCAACAAGGCGCAGGACCCCGACACCGGGCGCACCGTCACCGTCGGCACCTTCCGCGACGTCAGCGCCGAGCACTACGCCATCCAGCGCGACAACGCCCTCGCCACCCTCAACATGCGCCTGTCGCAGGCGCCGGACCTCGCCCACGCCGCCGTCGAGGCACTGGCGGAGCTGCAGCGGCTCTGGCACGCCGCGCAGGTCTGGGGCGTCGTCTTCCGCCCCGGCGCCCCGCCCGCCGTCACCACCGCGCAGGGCACCGCCGCCACCTGGGAGCACCTGGCCGAGCAGCACCGCGACGCCATCACCGCCCTGCGCGACGGCCCGAACCTCACCCCGGCGCCCGGCGACAGCGCCGGCATCCGGCTCGAACACCCCCACGGCACCATGGTGATCTGGCTGAACCTCGGCCCGAACCGGCCCTTCACCGACCACGACCGGCTGCTGCTGTCCCTGCTCGGCGGCAGCCTCGCCCAGGGACTCACCCGCGCCCACCAGATCGACCAGCAGCGCGAGACCGCCCTGGCGCTGCAGCGCGCCCTGCTCGGCCCCGCGCAGCTGCCGCACGGATTCGCGGTCCGCTACGAGCCGGCGGCCACCCCGCTGGAGATCGGCGGCGACTGGTACGACACCATCGCCCTGCCCGACGGCCGCATCGGCATCGTCGTCGGCGACTGCGTCGGCCGCGGCCTGACCGCCGCCGCCGTCATGGGACAGCTGCGCAGCGCCTGCCGTGCCCTGCTGCTGCAGGACCCCAGCCCCGCCCGCGCCCTGATGACCATGGACCACTTCGCCGCGGCCACCCCGGGCGCCGCCTGCACCACCGTCTTCTGCGGCGTGCTCGACCCCCGGACCGGCCGGCTCACCTACGCCAGCGCCGGGCATCCCCCCGGTGTCGTCGCCCACCACGACGGCGGCACCAGCATCCTCGACAAGGGCCGGTCGCTGCCGCTGGCGGTGCGCCCCGGGAGCGCTCGCGGCCAGGCCGAGCACACCGTGCCGCCGCGGGCGACGATGATCCTCTACACCGACGGCCTCATCGAACGGCGGCGCCAATCCCTGGACGAGGGCATCGAAAGCGCCGCGACGACCCTGCACCAGGGCCGTGACATCGACGTCGACCAGCTCGCGGCGTACGTCATGGACCAGCTCACCCCCGCCGGCGGGTTCGACGACGACGTCGCGTTCCTGCTCTACCGCCAGCCCGGGCCGCTGCAGCTCACCTTCCCGGCCGACGCCGGGCAGCTCGCCCCGGTCCGCAGCGCGCTGCGCGACTGGCTGCAGCGCTGCGGCCTGCCGATGGACCTCGCGCAGGGTGCGCTCATCGCCGCGGGCGAGGCCTGCGCGAACGCCATCGAGCACGGGCACCGTGCCAATCCGGGTGAGCCGATCCAGCTGCGCGCCGTCGCGTACGCCGACCGGCTCCGGCTCGTCGTCACCGACACGGGCCGGTGGAAGATCCCGACGGTCAACACCGACCGCGGCCGGGGCGTGGGCCTGATGCGCGCCATGATGTCCGAGGTCAACATCAACTCGACCAGTGCCGGAACCATCGTCGACATGCACGCGAGGATTCCCCGTTGACATCCTCCCCGTCCTAAAGGACAAGGATTCCCTTGGTCGCCCTCGGGTTTTCCTGTTTCGCCGACGAATGCCCCGTCCGAGAGGACTCTCGTTGAGGTCTTACACCGTCTCCGCAGGCTGTCACCGCCAGTCCGACGGCCAGGATGTTGCGGGCCGCGTTGACGTCGCGGTCGTGGGTGCTACCGCACCGGCAGGTCCACCACCGCACGTGCAGCGGCGTCCGCTCTGCGAGTGCGCCACACACCGAGCACAGTCTGGTCGACGGGAACCAGCGGTCGACGACTATCAGGTCCCGGCCGTGCCAGGCGGCCTTGTACTCGAGCATGGTGCGCAGCTGCCGCCAGGCCGCGTCGCTGATCGCGCAGGCCAGACGGTGGTTCTTGACCATGTTACGGACGGCCAGGTCCTCGATCACGATCGTTTGGTTCTCACGAACGAGCCGAGTGCTCAGCTTGTGCAGGTGGTCACGCCTGCGGTCGGCGATACGGGCGTGGATGCGGGCGACCTTGATCCGGGCCTTGTCCCGGTTGGCCGAACTCTTCTGCTTGCGGGCCAGGTCGCGTTGCGCGCGGGCCAGCCGCTGCCGGTCGACGCGCTCATGCCTGGGATTAGTGATCTTCTCCCCGGTGGACAGGGTGAGGAGACTGTCCAGCCCGGCGTCGATCCCGACCCGGCCGGTGGCGGGGGTCTGGGTGATGGTGTCGTCACAGAGCAGGGACACGAACCAGCGTCCGGCCGCGTCGCACGACACGGTCACCGTCGACGGTGCGCAGCCCTCGGGCAGCGGCCGCGACCACACGATGTCGAGGGGTTCGGTCATCTTGGCCAGGGTCAGCGTGCCGTCGCGCCAGCGGAAGGCGCTAGCGGTGTACTCGGCCGAGCGGCGCGAGCGCTTCTTGCTCTTGAAGCTAGGGTAGTTGGCGCGTTTGGCCCAGAAGTTGCCGAACGCGGTCTGCAGGTGCCGCAGTGCCTGCTGCAGCGGCACGGACGAGACCTCGTTGAGAAACGCCAGGTCCCCGGTCTTCTTCCATCCGGTGAGCAGTGCCGAGGTGGCGTTGTAGCCGACCCGCTCCCGACGCTGGGTCCACGCCTCGGTGCGGGCTTGCAGGGCCAGGTTGTAGACCAGCCGGACGCACCCGAACGTCCGCGAAAGCTGCGCTGCCTGCACGTCGGTCGGGTAGAAGCGGAACTTGAACGCCCGCTTCACCGTCCTGGTCACGGCTTACATCCTAACCGGGCATTCGATGAACTGCGGGCCGTGATACAGGTGGACGCCGGTCCGCCTTGGCGGCGGATCGGCTCTGCCCGTCTTGATCCGCAGGGGTTCTGTTTCCTCTCCGGCCTGAAGGCCGGAGTATCCGCGGAAGGAATCTGATGACCACGACACCGCTGCACATCAGCTCGGCCCGGCAGGCTGACGGCACGACCGCACTGCTGGTCCGCGGTGAGATCGACATGAGCAACACCGCCTGCCTCGCCGACGCCATCGACGGCGCGTCCGGGCGGCTGCTGCTCGACTTCTCCGCGGTGGAGTATCTGGACAGCGCCGGGCTGGCGGTCCTGTTCGCCCACGCCGACCGCATCGAGCTCGTCGCCAACCGGCTGATCGATCCCGTGCTGCGCGTCTCCGGCCTCACCGACCTCGTCACCGTGCACGAGCCGCCGCAGCACACCGGAACCTGACCGGGCCGAACGGCTGGGCGCCGGCCTCGGCGATAAAGGGGCAACGTGGTGTCGCGCACGCGTGCTAGAAAGTGCCGTGTCCCCTATCGACGTGCATCAGCAGTTGTGGCTCCTCGCGTGCCGCCGCGTGCGGCAGTACCAGACGACGGCCAACATCATCGCGGGAGCAGCCCTCGGCATCACCGTTCTGCTGCTGTGGCCTGCGGCGGTGGTGGGCGTCGCCGGTATCGTCTGGACGCTGACGCTGGTGGCGCTGATCAACGGCGCCGCCGCCGGTATGACGGCCGCCTGCCGCCGCTGGGCGCGCTTCTACCACGCCGAATCCGAGCACTGGCTGGACCGGCTGGTCCCGGCGGAGGAGCGGGACGTCTTCACCCAGGGCTTCGCCGCCACGAGTCCCCTGCCCACCGCGCTCAGCACGGTGTGGACCCGCGTTCTCGCCGGCACGGCGATCGCCTCGGCCGCAGCGGCTTTCTGCGTGGGGCTGATCAACCGGGCCTGAGGTCCGATGCCGACGGCGGTTCGCCGTGTGCCGTCTAGGCTGACGCCCTGGTGTGGGCCAGGGGCCGGCAGCTGAACCGGACGCCGGGGGACGCGCGGAGCGGGGTCGGCCCGATCGTCGGCCGGCCCTGCTCCGCGCGGACGTTGCCGGCTCAGGTGGCGGGGACCGCCTTGAGCTGTTTGGCGCTCTCGACCGTGACCTGGACCGCGCGGATGATCGCCGGGATCGACCCGACGATCAGGATGATCGCCCAGACGATGCCGACGATCGCGAAGACGATCCCGGCGATCGCGTCGGTGATGCTGACCAGGATTCCGGGCACCAGCCCGTGCAGGAACACCGCCACCACGTTGCCGAGCAGAGACGTGATCATCATCGCGACCAGCCCCTTGTTCTGCAGGAACCGCTGCTGGGCGATGATCAGGCAGGCGATCGCGACCACCTTCAGGAACATGATCAGCGACAGCACGACCGCCGCCTCGCCGCGCGGGAACGAGCCGAACAGGATCAGGTACACGATCGTGCCGAACGGGAACGCCATCAGCAGCGTGACCATGAGGATAAGCTTCGCGATCGCGACGAACAGCAGCACCAGCGCCGTGATGATCAGGATGATCGCCCCGACGAGCGTGGCCACGCCCTGGGCGCGGGCGTGCACCCGTTTGGACGCCAGGATCGCCACGCCCATCAGCACCGCCGTGCCGAGCAGCACCACGTCGATGAGCGACAGGTAGCTGATCGCGAGGCCGCCGGGCCGCTCCGCCACCCCCGGCGGCACGTCCGCGCCGAGCTGCGCGGCCGTGCCCACCGCCGGGGTGGTCAGCCCCAGCAGGAATGAGCTGCCGGTCTCGACCGCCACGATCAGGCCCATCGCGACGAGCGCGACGAAGAAGAACGGCGTACGCAGCCTATCCATCGCTGCCTCCCAGGGTGATGGCGCAGTTGTCGCAGGTGAGGGTGATGTCGACGCCCTGGTCGTCGACGGCGACGCGCACGGATTCACCCGCCGCGAGGTCCCGATCGAGGACCGTGTCGTCGTGCGGGGCGCGGGTGCTCAGGTGCAGCGCCCCGTCCGGGGTCAGCTCGACCTCGCGCAGGTCGCTGTCGGCCGCCGCGACGGTGAGCACGCAGCTCGTCTCGACGACGAGCACGCCGTCGGCCAGGCACGGCGCGGCCAGGTCGGCGGGGTCGACCGGGTCGGGGTCGCCGAACCAGCCGTCGAGCATGCGTACCAGGGCGTTGTCCCTCGGGTCGGCCATGGTCACCTCGCCGTCCTGCGTCACCACGCCGGTGACGAACAGGGCGACGATCAGCACCGCGACGGCGGCGAGGATCTTCTGGGCTCGGGTCAGCGCGGGCATGTCAGTGCTCCAGGTAGACCCGCACCGAGCCGGCCTCGGTGGCGTTGCCGTAGTCGTCGAGCACGTGCACGTTGACGGTGACCCAGCCGTTGTCGCGGACGTTGTTGACGGTGGCGTAGTTGAGGGTCGGCATGGCCGGGGTGAACTCGCGCGCGGTGGCGACCTGGCTGGACACCGCCGGGGTGAGCTGGCAGACCTCGCCGAACGCGGACTTGGTGCAGCGTTCGATCTGGACGGTCAGCAGCCAGCGGACCGGCCACGAGTCGGGCTGGGTCCAGACGACGACCGGCATGCGGCCCGGCGGGACGCTGGAGTTGGTGACCGGCTGCGAGATGACCGGCTTGGCGGCCGCGGCGGAGACGCCGAGGTCGACGGTGCTGCCCTTGGCCGCGGACGCGCCGCCGGGCAGCGACTGCCGGGTGACCGCGCCGGGGCCGCGGGTGTTGTCCCAGCCGAACTGGACGGTGCCCGCGACGAGCCCGGCCTTGGCGAGGGCGGCCTTGGCGTCGGCGGGCGGCAGGCCGATCAGCTTCGGCACGGCCACCATCACCACCGGCACCGGGCTGGCCGACACCTCGGGCGTGGCCGACACGGACGGCTGCGGGGTGGTGGCCGCCTCCGGCTCGCCCTCCGGCCAGACGATCCAGGTGACGACGCCGATGACGAGCACGGCCAGCGCGGCCGCCACGACGATCCACCACGGGAACGGCTTCTTCTCCGGCGCGGGCGGGGCGGGCACGACGACGGCGACGCGGCGGCTGAGCACCGACGTCTCCTCGGGGGCGTCGGACAGCTCGGCGTCTCGCTGCGCGCCCAGGCCCAGCGGCGGGGTGAGCCGGGCCTGGAACTCGTAGCGCCCGGCCGGGGCCGTCTGCGGCACGTTGATCTTCACGACCAGGGGTGCGGTCGCGCCGGGCTTCGGTCGCGGGTATTCCTCCACCGAGAACCACGCCGCGTCCGTCTCCGGGCCGGTGTGGAAGTCGATGCCGGGGCGGCCGGTGCGCCGGGACTGGTTGGTGATGGTGAAGGTGACCTCGGCCGCGCGGTCCTGGCCCAGGGTCACCTCCGGCGTCGCGGTCGTGATGACCCACTTCTCGTTCTTGCCGTTCTCGGTCATTCCAGGACTCCCATTTCGAAGGTGGTGGCGGCCGGCTTGTCCAGCTCGACGATGTGCCGGACCCGTTCGGCCAGGCCGGATCCGGCGGGGATGCGCACGATCAGGTGGAACGGGCGCTCGGCCGACTCCTCGATCTCGATCTCGGTGAGGCCGGTGGCGAGGGCGACCGCGTCGCGCAGCCCTTCGCGGGTGCCGCGCGACTGCGCGAGTGCGGTTCCGTGGGCGACCAGGTCGCGGTTGGCGCCCAGGTGGTCGACCGCGACCCAGCGGGCCAGGAAAGGCACCAGGCGGTCCGGGCAGCGGTACGGGTGGAACAGGTCCTCGACCGAGTCCAGGCGCTGTTCGCCGGACTCGTGCAGGGCCTCCATCACGTCCAGCAGCGCCCACAGCACCCCGGACGGGTGCATCGCCCGCTGGTAGGCGGCGGGGAGCAGCGCGGCGATCGCGTCACGGTGCATCGTCGATCACCACCTCGATGTCGTGCTCGCCCGAGACGAGCAGCCAGGTCGGCGGGATGGTGACGAGCTGGCGCAGCTCCGTGTCGGCCGCCGACGCCCACAGCGCCGGGCCGGTGCGCACGTGCGTGCCGCGGTTGCCGCCCGCGAACACGCGGCTGCCTGCGGCGAGGGTCCGCACCGGCTCGAACCGGGTCCGGTCGCGCAGCGGCAGGCCGCAGTTGACCGACGGCGACTCCCACTGCGGCGTCGCGGCGGCCGTGTCGAGCTGCAGGACTCCGCCGCTCTGGCTGGCGGCGTACGCGATGGTGTCGGTGAAGTCGAGGCCCCAGCAGGTGCCGCCGGTCCACCCGGCGGCCAGCGGCTGCCAGCGCACGTCGGCCTCGAACAGCCGGGCCCGGTAGCAGCCCGCGCCGGGCTTGCGCGGGTCGGTGGTGCCGGTGCCGACCCACAGCACCGTGTCCGGGCCGTCGAGCTGCACGGCCAGCGCCCGGGTGTCGACGCCGTTCAGGCCGACGTGCTGGAACGTGCCCGGCCGGCCCCCGGCGGTGGACAGGTACACGCCGTACGTGGTCTCGGCGGCCAGGGCCACGCCCCACACGCCGCGCTCGGACACGAACGCGCGCACCGAGTTGAAGCCCCGGTCCTGGTCCTTGGCGTCCACGATGATCTGCAGCGGCACCGCGCCGTCCAGCAGCGACATCTCGTACAGGCCGACGTCGGTGGCCAGCAGCAGCGACACCGCCTCCTCGCGGTCGATCCACGCCGCCTCCAGCACCACGGCGTCGATCTCGGTCAGCTGCCGCCACGTCTCGCCCAGGTCGGCCGACACGTGTACGCAGGAGCCGCCCTCCTCCAGGTTCGTCACCACCGCGACCCAGCCGGGGCGGGCGACCACGCCCGGCCGGTCGGACACCGGCGCGGGGAGCACCTGCCGCACGGACTGGCCGGGGAACGCGGTGACCAGCTCCCAGCCGACGCCGTCGTTGGTGGACCGGAAGACCTGCTCGCCGCCGCCCGCGTACCAGGTGCCGGGCTGGTAGCCGTCGGCGGCGATGGAGCTGACGTCGCGGCTGGGCGCGTGCTCCAGCACGAACCGCACGTCGTCGACGTAGCGCACGCCGGGCTCGGCCTGCTCCAGGATCCGGTACACGTTCGACGCGCGCAGCGGCTCGCCGAACGTCCAGCCCTCGACGGTCGCGGGCGCGGGCAGCGGGCTGATCGTCTGGTGCAGCCGGTCGTGGATACGGCGGCGCACCGCGTCGACGTCCTCCTGGCGGCCGACGACGACCCGGCCCTTGACCGCGACCGACTTGTAGCGGGCCCAGGTCGTGGTGACCGAGGTGCCCAGCGCGCGGCGGCGGTCCAGGTCGGCCTGGGTGTGCAGGCGTACCTCGTCGAGCTGTCGTTCCAGCAGCGCGGACACGGGCAGCCGCCAGCCGGGGCGGGACGCCTCGGGCACGTACGGCACCAGCGTCACCTCGACCTCGCCCGGCCGGGCGAACGACCACATCGACGCCCGGGTGAACGCCCGCGCCCGCGCCACGGCCGGGGAACCGGCGGTGGCCAGCAGCTCGAAGTCGCGGGCGGTGACGGCGCGGTGCAGGCTGAACAGCTCGTACGGGCCGCGCCGGGCGGCGGCGTCGACCTGCTCGATGTCGCGCCCGCCGCGCGCCGCCTCGGCGTTGGTGACGCGTACGCCCGCGATCGGGTCGCGCAGGGCGGTCAGCGTCCCGGCGGCCACGTTGCCGTGCGCGCCGCCGCCGACGCGATACCAGAGCCGGATCTCGCGGTGGGCGGCCGGGACCGCGCCGGGCACCGTGCCGCCGTCCAGCGCCGGGGCGAAGGTGACCACCCCGGCGGCCGGGTCGAGCAGGTAGGCGCGGTCGTCGGGGCCGAGCCCCGCGAACGTCTCGACCCGCTGCCAGATCTCGAAGGTACGGCCCTCGAAGTCGCGCGCCGCGCCTGTCGCCGGGCCGGACGCCTGCACGCCGAGCATCACCTCCAGCGGCTCGCCGGTCGTCGCCAGCGGCGCGCGCGCCACCCGCAGGACCTGGCCGGGCAGCCCCGTACCCAGGCCCAGCAGCTCGCCGTCGACCAGCTCGCAGTGGTAGGCGCGCACCCGCGCCTCGGTCTCGCCTTCGGCGAGCACGGCAGGGGCGGTGGTGGTGAACACGACCGGCTGCGGGTCGGCGCCGCGGGCGGCCACGACCCGGGTGCCCGCCGGGATGGCGATGCGCCCGGTCTCGGCACCGGACCGGGTGAACGTCAGCTCGGCCCAGGCCGCCGCGGGCGGGCGGCGGGTGACCCCGAGCAGGTTCAGGAACTCCAGGTACGCCTTCTCCGGCAGCCGGTTGAGCCGGTACAGCATCACCTCGGTCAGGTAGGCGAACGCCTCCAGCAGCGCCATGCCCGGGTCGTGCACGGACAGATCGGTCCAGTCCGGGCACGAGCGCCGCACCCGGTCGCGGGCCTCGGCGACGAGGTCGGGAAACGTGCGGTCGTCCAGGTTCGGCACGGGGATCATGACTGTTCTCCGAGGTCGATGGGGTAGTCGAGGGCGCCTTCGGCCAGCGTCTGCCGGACCCGGTAGCGCAGGTGCACGTTGAGCCGCGAGGCGATGTCGGGATCAGGGTCGGCGTCGACCTGCTCGATCTCGATGCGCGGCTCCCAGCGCTCCAGCGCGTGGCGCACGTAGTGGATGGCCAGGCCGGCGGTGGTCTGGTCGTTCGGCGCGAACAGCAGCCGGTGCAGGTGGGAGCCGTAGTCGGGGCGCATCAGCCGCTCCCCCGGCACGGTGCCGAGCAGCAGGATGATGGCCTGGCGGATCGCGTCGTCGCCGTGGACGAACGCGACCCGGCCGGCGGCCGAGGTGACGAGCCCTTCGCCCTCGGCGAAGCGCAGGGAGGTGATGCTCATGCGGATGCCTCCACGAAGGACTGGCCGGGGATGCGGACGCGGTAGTGGACGGTGCCCGGGACCGTGCCGTCGGTGAGGCCGTCGAGGCTGTCCAGCACGACGGCGTCGCCGTCGATGCGGATCCACTCGCTGTAGCCGGTGAACACGCGCAGCGTCTTCACGCAGGGCTTCATGGTCGCGCCGATGTTCGGGCAGCGGGCGATGGCACGGCCCTGCGGGTCGTCGTCGACGAGCACCGGGTGCCCGGCGATCTCGACCCAGTGCTGCGACGGGTTGTTCTCGACCTTGCCGTCGTGGTCGCAGCGCACGTCGAAGGAGGTGTCGACGAGTCTCATCCCGGGATCACCCCGGTGGGCAGGCCCGGCACGAGCGCCCGCTCGAAGTCGACGTTGGCGGCGCGGATGGTCATCCGGTGGCCGGGAGCCTCGATGACCAGGTCGGTGCGCGCCAGCAGGCGGACCTTGCCGGGGGCGAGTTCGAGCGTGCTGCCGTCGTCGTTGGACAACTTGATCGACTTCTCGGTGTCGTCGACGACCACCCGCTGGCCGCCGGGGCTGTGCAGGCTCCACCGGCGTACGCGCCCGCCGCTGACCCCGCTGTCGGGCGGCGACTGGGCGCCGAAGACCGCGCCGAGCACGATCGCCTCGGCCGGGTCCTCGTGCGGCAGGGCCAGCACGACCAGGTCACCGGGGTCGGGCAGCGCGACGACGCCCTTGCCCGGCCCCGCGCCGGGACACAGCACCGCCAGCCAGCCCAGATCCAGCTCGCCGTGTCCGGGCAGGACCACCCGCACCCGGCCGTAGCCGTCGGGGTCGTCCACGTCGGTCACCCGCCCCAGCGCGACGGCGGCGGCCGTGGGCTGCGCCAGGCCCTCCGGTGGCTCGGTCGAGAACACCGTGCGGTACCCGTCGGCGTCGATCGTGTGCACGGCCGTGCACACCGGGTACGTCCCGTCGACGGCCTCGCCGACGCCCGCGATCTCGACCGCCCGGCCGGGCCGCAGGTCCGGATCGCCCTGGGCGGTGCCGCTGACGCACAGCACCCGCGCCGCGGCCCGGTCCAGCGCCGCCTGCGCCGCCTCGGCCTGCTGCCCGGCGGGCTGGTCGATGAGCGCCCGGTCCGTGCCGTCCAGCCCCGGCACCGGCGCCGCCGGTCCGGGACGGTAGCCCGGGGCACCGGCCCGGCCCGTGGTGAACTCGCCCTTGCCCGGATGCCAGCCATACGTCGCGACGGCGGCGACGGCCCGGTCGGCATGCCCCTCCACCCGGCACTGCCACAGCGTGTCGCCGAACTTCAGCGGCACGGCGGCCCCGCGCGGGCGCAGCGTGTCCAGGACCAGCGCCGAGCCGTCGAGCACCGGGTAGCGGCCCAGGCGCCCGGCGGCGCGGGCGAGCAGGTCCCAGTCGGTGGCCCGGTGCTGGAGCAGCCGCTCCAGCGGCGGCCCCGGGTCGGGGCAGCGCACCGTCAGGCCGAGGTCGGCGGTCAGCTCGCGGGCCAGGTCGGCCAGGGTCACGCCGGTGAACACGCGGGGACGCTGGCGGGCGCGCAGCCGGTGCAGCAGGTCGTGGGCCACGACCGTCCAGCCCGTCTCCGAACCCGGCCCGCGCACCAGCTCCACCGTGCTGACCTCGCCGTCGAACAGCTCCCGGTCGCCGACGTCGAGCCGCAGCCGCGCCCCGAACGGCCAGCCGGCCGCGGTGTGCATGGTCAGCTCGGCCTGCGCGGGCAGCCCGATCCGGCGGGTGACCCGCACCGACAGGACCCGGCCGGGCACGGGCGCGCCGTCGAGGCGCACCGAGACAACAGGAATGATCATGACGGGACTCCGAGGACGGACCCGGCCCGCAAGGCCAGGGGGTTGTCGATGCCGTTGTGCTCAGCCAGCTCCCGCCACCGCGTCGGGTCGCCCAGCGCCTCCGCCGCCAGCAGGTCGAACCTGGCCCCGCCGCCGCCCGACCCGTCCCCGGTGGCCTGCACGGCCGCCGCGGCGGTCGGCGCCGGGGGCGCGGCGGGCTCGCCCTCGCTACGCACCAGCTTGAGCCGCAGCCAGGAGCGGCGCGGCGTGCCGGAGGCGTCGATCGCGTCCAGGCGCTCGGCCACGTTCACCACGACCCCGGGCAGGTTCCAGGTCTTGCCCCACACGAGCCGGACCAGCGGCGGCCTGCCCTCACCGTTCTCGGCGAGGTGCCACAGCCGCCCGGTGAGCCGGCGTACGTCGTCGGGCCGGTGCGCGGGCTCGACCAGGTCCACGTCGAACAGCAGGTCGAGCACCAGCTCGGTGCGGCCGCCGCCGGTGAACAGCAGCGCGTCGTCGACACCCGTGCCGACCACCGCGCCGGGCAGCGCCGCCGGGCGCACGCCGGCGATTCTGCGTACCACCAGGGTCTCGGGGTTGACCAGGCAGTCGATGCGCTCGCCCGTGGCGTCGACGAGAAAGGCTATGCGTTCCACGACGAGCCCTCCTGTTGGCGTTGCCGCAGCTTGGTGCGGTCGGGATCGGTTCCGGGCGGCACGGTGACCGCCCACAGCGCGGTGTCGTCGAGCAGCCGGGGCCACCGCTCCTGCTCCCCCGCCGCGTCCTCCCCCGCGAGCGCGGGCCAAGGCGCGGCCACGACCGCCGCCGCCTCGGCTCCGGAGGACTCCGGCAGGACGGCCCGCGTGCGCAGCTCCGCACGGCCCGTCGGCTGCTGCGGCCCGAGCCGGCCCGGCGCGGTGTCCACGTGGGCCGCCGCCGCCCGAGCGATGCCGGGACCAAGGTCGGCGGACCTGACCGCGAAGGGCCGGGAGTCGGCGGGACGGCCCGGCGTCGGGATCCGGGCCGGGCCGGTCACGCGCGGCTCCGCCTCGGGCCGGGTGTGGTCGTCCGCGGCCCACAACTCCTGAGTTGTATCCACAACACAGGAGTTGTGGCCCCGCGCAGCAGTTGCCGCCTCCCCGGCAGCCGGCCCGTGCGCGGGCGGCCGTGCCGATTCGCCACCCGGCCGCCCCGCAAAAGGAACCGGCCGGCCTGCCGTCTCCGAAGGAGTGGTGAGGTCCGCGGGCGGCAACTCCTGGGTTGCCTCCGCATCACCGGTGTTGCCGGACCGGGACGTGGTTGGTGCCGCGGTGGCACCGGCCTCGGTCCGCCCGGCGCCCGCGCCGACGTCGAGCGTCCGCCCGACGGCCGGCGACTCCACGTCCTGCGCACCGGTCGAGGTCACGGCATGACCAGGCTGCGCCGCCACGAAAGGTGTCGTGGCAGGCGGGTAGCCCTCCGCCGCGATCCGCGCCGGGGCAGGTCCGGGCAGCGCTGCCGGGGCAGTTCCGGGATCTGCCTCGCTCGACGCCGTGGTGGGCGCCGGTCTCGCTTGCGTCGGGAGGGAGGGTGCCGTGGGCGGTGCCGTCCAAGCCGGTCGCGGCCCGGCCACGCCGGACCACGACGAGTCTGGCGCACTGGCGGCGCCGGGGCCCTGGTCCGGCCAGCGGACCGCCTCGACACGATCGCCGGTCCGGCCGTCGAGCCATCGCCCGGCGCCGAACTGTGCGAGCGCCGCCGGAGCACTGACCGTGGGCGGGCCGTCGGGCGACCCCACCCATGGTGCGGCGGGGCCGTCCAGCGCGGGGTAGGCCGGGGCGGCCGGGCGGAGGACGGGGGTGGGCGGGGCGTCCGGGGCGGGCGTGCGCCCACCGAGCCGGATCGCCCCGTCCGTGGATGCGGGCGTCCCCGGCTGGGGAGCGGCGCCCCTCAGGCCGAGGAGGCGCCGCAGCCAGCCGAGCACGTCACGCAGCCGCGCCGACACCGCTGGTCTCCCGCTGGAGGCCGTCGTGGGCCAGCACCAGCGTCTCCACGGCGAGCTCGCGGCTCATCGCGTCCAGGGGCGAGCCGTACCACTCCTGCGGCCAGGCGTTGACCAGGTTCCAGCGCAGCGCCTCGGCCGAGCCCGAGCTGTCGAGCATGACGATCGAGACGTTGCGGCGGCTGACGCGGCCCTCGACCGCGGTCATCAGCCACTCCCACAGCTCCAGCGACGAGGTGAGGCCGAAGCGCAGGGTCACCGGGGCGTACGTGACGCGGCCGGGGATGGCCCGCACCACGGAGTTGTTGCCCGCCTCGCGGTAGGCGATGGTCTCGACCTTGATGCCGAGCCCGCCGACCTCGGTGAAGTGGCCCTCGGTCACGTTGTTGATGAGCAGCTTGAAGTTGTACGCGCGGTACGGGTCCACCAGGTTGCCGGGCTGCGCGGCGGGGGTGGCGGTCACCTCGGGCATGTCAGGCTCCTGCCTGGTCGCCGCCGGCACCGGCGGACTGGCTGATCTTGAAGATGACGAACTCGGCGGGCTTGACCGGCGCGATGCCGATCAGGGTCACGACCTGGCCCGCGTCGCGGACCTCGGCGGGGTTGGTCTCCTCGTCGCACTTGACGAAGAACGCCTCCTGCGGCGTACGGCCCTGCAGCGCGCCGTCGCGCCACACGCGGGTGAGGAACGCGCTGACGTCGCGGCGGATCGACTTCCACAGCAGGTTGTCGTTCGGCTCGAACACGATCCAGCGGGTGCCGTCGCCGATGGACTCCTTGAGCATGTTGAACAGGCGCCGGACGTTCAGGTAGCGCCACTCGCTGCCGGAGGCGGCCAGGGTGCGGGCGCCCCAGATGCGGATGCCCTCGGCCGGGAAGTGCCGGATGCAGTTGACCCCGGCCGGGTTGAGGACGTCCTGCTCGACCTTGGTGACCCGGTAGGACAGGTCGACCGCGCCGCGCACCGGCTCGTTGGCCGGCGCCTTGTGCACGCCGCGCAGGCTGTCGCTGCGCGCCCACACCCCGGCGACGTGGCCGCTGGGCGGGGTGTTGACGACCTCGCCGGTCAGCGGGTCGCGCACGACCAGCCACGGCACGTAGAAGGTGCCGTAGTCCGACTGGCGCGGGCGCAGGCCGCTGTTGTCCTCGGCGGGGGCGGCCTCGGCCTCGGGGCCCTTCTTGCCCGGCTTGGGCAGGGTGACCCCGCCGACCCGGGTCAGCCGCTCGACGTCGCCGGTGTGCTCCGGCCCGTCGAGGATGGCCATCCGGTCGCCCATCAGCTCGCAGTGCGCGAGCAGGTCCTCGTAGGACAGCGGGTCGGTGTAGCCGGGCGCGGCGACGATGGCGACCTCGTCGATCGCCTCCAGCAGCCGCAGCCCGCTGCGCTGGCGGCCCTTGCCGGCCAGCGGCTCGCCCTGCGGGATGTTGACGACGTAGCAGCGGCCGCCGCCGTTGTCGAAGAAGCCGTACACCGCCCGCGACAGCGGGGTGCTGTCGGTGCGGTCGCCGACGAAGACGCGGACGAACTCCGACCAGCTGTTGACGGCGACCGCCTCGTTGCGGCGCGCGGTCGCGTCCGGCGCGGTGCCGACGAATCCGGCGGTGCTGGTGCCGACCGATTCGATCGGCCTGCTGCCGCCGGACACCTCCTCGACGTAGATGCCGGGTGAGGAGTACACGGGCATTACTGGACCTCCTGGATCTCGCAGGTGATGACGACGGGCTCGGCCGACGCGGCCGGGACCTCGGCGGTGAGCAGCAGCCCCCGGCCGCTGACGGCCAGGCGCACCGGCCTGCCGTCGACCACGGGCAGCTCGAAGCGGCCGCGGGTGTCGGTGTAGGCGGCGGCCGTGCCGTCCTCGGCGGCGACACGCATGCCGACCAGGGCGATCCCGGCCGGGGTCTGCACCCGGCCGGCCAGGCGCCGCAGCGACACGGCGTCCAGCCGGGCCGGCTGGGTGACCCGCGGTGCGGCCGGCGCGGGGTTGGTTACCTGCACCGCGACCTCGCAGAGCAGGGCTGCCCGCAGGCGCGCGCCCAGGGCCGGCCACAGCGTGTCCGGCACGGGCTCGGCCAGCAGGTACGGCACTCCTGCCATGAGCACCCGGTCGAGCGCCTCGATCGCCGTGGCGTCGGGGCCGTCCGCGTGCAGCAGGAACCGCACCCGCAGCCGCAGCGGGTCACCGGGCCGGACCGGCAGCGCCTCCGGCAGCACCGCGTACGGCCACACGGCCAGCCACGGCCCGCCGAACGCGCCGGACTGCACGCCCACCGCCGCGGCCGGGTGCTCGACCCGCACCGGCACGCCGGCCCCGGCCAGGCCGCCCAGCAGCAGCGCGCACGCTCGGGCCAGGGGCCCGTGGTCCTCGTGGTTGCGCATCCGAACCTCCGCCTCGTCTCGTGCCGGGCGGCACGATCGCAAGACAGAGCGGGCGGTCACGGGCGGTGATACAGGTGCGCCTGTCAGCTACGTGACGTGACGGGCGCCGATTTCCGACGTCAGGCGGCCCCTGACCCGAAGCAGCTGAAGCCGTACGCCGTCGCCCACTTCTCCGGTGGGGCCGCCGCCTGTGCCGCGGCCAGCGCGGCGGCCGGGTCCGACCCGGTGCGCAGCCGCTGGTGCAGGCCGAGCATCAGCTCGCGGGTGGCCTCGTCGTCGACCGGGCCGGTGCTGGCGACCAGGGTGCGGGCGCCCGCGCCGAGCAGCGCCGCGGTCAGGCCCATCAGCTCGTCGCCGGGATGCACCGCGGACAGGCCGGTGTCGCATGCGGACAGCACGACCAGGTCCGGGGCCCGGCGCAGCGTGGTCAGATCGTGCACGGTCAGCGGCCCGTCGGCGAGGTCCAGGTGGGAGAACAGCGGATTGTCGGCGCGGAACTCCCCGTGCGCGGCCAGGTGCACCCGCCGGGCCCCGTCGATCGCGGCCAGCGTCGCCCCGACCGTGGCCCGCGCGCCGGTGAGCAGCTGCGCGGCCGGGTCCAGCCGGGCCAGTGCCTCGGCCTCGCCGATGGCGTGGTCGGGCCGGGCCGCGGCGACCAGCACGAACCGCTCGTCGAGGTCGGTGCGCCGGGCCGTGGTGCCCCTCGCCCACGCGGTGGCCGACGGCGCGACGGTGACCGGCCGCCCGAGGCAGGTGGGCAGGGCCGCCCACGGCAGCGCCTGCAACGCGCCCGTGGGCACGACGACCAGCTCCCGTCCCCCGATCGCGCGGGCCAGGGGGCGCAGCAGCCATTCGTCGAGCTGGCGCAGGCCGTGCCGGGCGGCGGCTTCGGCGGCGGCCAGGGACGCGGTGGAGCCGTAGCGCAGCACGAGGCGGCGCATCGCGAACCGCAGCGCGGCGGTCTCCAGCCCGAGCGCGGCGGTGTCGGCGAGCGGGTGCAGCCGGACACGGCCGCCCGCGGCGACGACGCCGAGCAGGCGGCCGTCCTGCTCGATCAGCTCGACCAGAGCGCGCTCCCCCAGCGCGGCGAGGATCTCGTCGACGGAGCCGGGCACGTCCACGGTCGGCGCGGTCGCGGCGGTGCGCCAGGTGCGGCGGCGGATGGCGTCCTCTAGGGCGCGCTGGCGCTGCAGCGGGCGGGCCCGGCGGACCGCGTCGAGGCTGTCGCCGGCCAGCTCGGCGGTGACCCGGCGCAGCCGGGCGAGTTCGCGTACCAGCTCGGGGTCGTCGTGGGGGGTGCTCGGGGGCAGCCGCAGCGTGGCCGCGCGCCACCGCTCGGCCCAGGCCAGCACCTGCCGCGCGGAGCGTTCGGACACCGCCAGCCGCACCCCCAGCTCGGCCAGGTCCTCGCCCTCGGCGGAGCTGAGCACACGCAGCTCGATCGCCCCGAGCGCGGCCCGGTACTGGTCGAGCAGCCGCAGCCCGGCCCGCAGCGCCCGCCGTGCCCCGGCGAGGTCGCCGTGGTGCAGGCGGCTGAGCGCCTGGGCGTGGCAGGCGCGGATGCGCAACCGGGCTGGTCCGCGTCCGGGGTCGGCCGTGGCCAGCTCGTCGAGCGCCGCGGTGTCACCGGCGCCCGCCGCGTACAGCCGCGCCTCCAGTGCCTGCTCGGGCCAGCCCGCCTCGTCCAGGGCGGCGGCCAGCGCCCGCAGCCTGCCCGGCCGCTGCCGTGCCCCGGCCCGTGCCTGCAGGTAGCGGGCCAGCACGGCCCACCGCTCGCGCTGCTGCCGGGCGAACGCGCGCCCCGCGAGCAGCGCGGGCTCCCGGGCGGCTGCGGCGTCCCCGGCGGCCAGCGCCGCACGGGCCTGGAGCAGCCGGGCCTGCGGCAGCAGCGTGCCCAGCCGGGCCGCCGCGGCGATCTCGACGGCCTCCTGCGCGGCCTGCTGCGCCTCGGGCAGCAGGCGGGCCGCCAGCAGCAGCTCCGCGCGGTCGATCAGCGCCTCGGCCGGGCGGGAGCCGCTGCGGCGGAAGTACTCGTCGGCGCGGTCGTACCAGGTGAGCGCGGTGACGATGTCCCCGCTGCACGCGGCGGCGAAGCCGAGGTTGTGCTGCGCCTGCGCGGCCGCGGCGGGCAGCGACAGCTCCCGGTACAGCTGCTCGGCCCGGCCCAGGTCGGCCCGCGCCGCCGCGAACCCGCCCCGGTACGCCTGCAGCACCCCCCGGTTCGTCAGCGCGCGGGCCTGCCACAGCCGGTCGTCGTGACGGCGGAACGCGGCCAGCGCCGACGTGTACGCCTCCAGCGCCTGCTCGTCGCGGCCCAGCCGGCGCAGCAGGATCCCGTGCTGCATCCGCGCCCTGGCCAGCGGCAGCCCGTCCAGCGCGGACAGCGCCCGGTCGATCTCGCGCAGCGCGGCGCGCGGCCGGCCGAGGTCGTTGAGCACCAGCGCCAGGCTCATCCGCGACTGCGCCGCCAGGTCTTCCCGCCGGGCCCGGACCGCCACCGCCACCGAGCGCCGCAGCCGCGCCGCGGCCAGCGCCGGATCCTGCAGCTCGCGCGCGGCCAGCCCGAGGATGCGCAGGCTGGCGGCGACGTTCCCGGGATCGCGGTCGCGTTCGGCGCGGGCCAGCAGTTTCGCGCCGAGCGCCGCCGCGCGGCGGGGATCGGCCATGACCATCGCTAGGACGCGCTCATGCTGGACAACTTTTCCACACGGGTCCCCTTAGGACGGAACCTTGCTGTCGCCGTTGCGACACATCTGGATGTATCAGCAGGCCGCCGCCCGCACTCTGTTGCTGGACGCAACACCGAATCGGAGGAACGACGATGGCTATGCCGCAGGATCGCCTGCATCGATGGCAGGATCGCCGCGCCCGGCGCATGGCGGGGCTGCCCTGGCTGCGCCAGGAGGCCCGGGCGGGCCGCAAGCCGGTCTGGTTCACGGGTGACGAGCTGCTGGTGCTGTCCGAGCACCGGGGCGCCGCCGAGCGCGTCCTGGACGGGCTCGGCCACACCGAGGTCGACGAGGCCGAGCTCGCGCCGGGCCTGCTGCGCCTGCGCGCCGACGGCCTGGACGTGCCCGCCGCCACCCGCAGGGTGCGCCAGGCCGCCGCGGCCGACGGCGACACCCGCACCGTGGTCAGCCCCAACCACGTGTTCACGTCCACCCCGTTCGAGCACGGCGGCCCGTTCGGCCCGCCGCAGCCCGCGCCGAAGCCCGGCGACAAACCGCGCCCTGGGCGGCCGGCCGGCCAGGTCCCCGTCATGGTGATCGACACGGGGGTATGGCGCGACAGCCCGCTGCCCGCGCACGCCTACACCTGCTCCCCGGCCGACTACGAGGTCGACACCGACGTGGACGACGACGGTGTGATGGACGGCGACGTCGGGCACGCCAACTTCATCATCGGCGTCATCGGCGCCCGCACCGGCAAGGCCGACGTCCGGGCCGTACGCGTGCTCGACACGTTCGGGCTCTGCACCGAGGCCGACCTGATCACCTCGTTCGCCCGCATCACCGACGAGAAGCTGATCAACCTGTCGCTCGGCGGGTACACCCTCGACGACCAGCCGCCGCTGGCCCTGGCCACCGCGCTGTCGGCGCTGCTGACCGGCCGCGACCGGCTCGTCGTGGCCGCCGCGGGCAACGACGGCCTGCGCGACCGGCCGTTCTGGCCGGCGGCGTTCGCGGGGACCGGCCTGCCGTGGGCGGGCCAGGTCGTCGCCGTCGCCGCCCACGACGGCAGCGGGCTGTGCGACTGGAGCAACGCCGGGGACTGGGTCACCGTGACCGCGCCGGGCGCCGACATCACCAGCACCTTCGTCAAGCACGACCAGTTCCCTACCGGCTGGGCGCTGTGGAGCGGCACCTCGTTCGCGACGCCGCACGTCGTGGCGCTGCTGGCCGAGCAGGCGGCGAAGTCCGGCTCGACCGACGTCGCGCTCAAGGCGGTGCTGGCCGCCGCGGCGGGGCGGGACTTCGGCGGATACCCGGGGCTCCCGTGAACCAGACGCCCCCCGACACGCTGCCCGAATCGGACACCGGCGCGCTGCTGAAGCGCGCCGCCGACGGCGACCAGCAGGCCTGGAACGCCATCGTCGAGCGGTACTCGGGCCTGGTCTGGTCGGTGGCGCGCAGCCACCGGCTGGGCTCGGCCGACGCCGCCGACGTCTTCCAGGCCACCTGGCTGCGCCTGGTCGAGCACCTCGGCGCGATCCGCGAGCCCGACCGGCTCGGCTCCTGGCTGGCCACCACCGCGCGGCGCGAGTCGCTGGCGGTGCTGCGCCGCGCCGGGCGCGACCTGCCCGTCGGCGACCTGCTCACGCTGGAGCCGGCCGACCGCACCGCGCCCGACCTGGACAGCGACCTGCTGCGCCGCGAGCGTGACAGCGTCCTGTGGCAGGCCTTCGGCGGGCTGCCCGGCCAGTGCCAGTCGGTGCTGCGGCTGCTGCTGATGGACCCGCCGCCCAGTTACGCCGAGGTCAGCGCGGCCTTGGACATCCCCGTCGGCAGCATCGGCCCGACCCGTGCGCGCTGCCTCGACCAGTTACGCAGGAGGTTGAGCCTCTGATGGCTCCGTATGACGACGACATCCCCGCCGAGCTGCGGGGCCTGACCACCCGGATGGACCCGGTGCCCGCGCACCTGGTCGCCCTGGCCAAGGAGAGCCTGGCCTGGCGCGACACCGACGCCGCCCTGGCGGAGCTGGTCGGCCAGCTCGACCTGGCCGCCGTACGCGGCGAGGACCTGCCCGACCTGTTCACGTTCACCGCCGGGGACCTGACCATCGAGGTGGAGGTGGCGGTGTCCGGCCTGACCGCGGCGCTGACCGGCCAGCTCGTCCCGCCGCAGCCGGCCAGGATCCGGGTCGACCACGCCGACGGCCCGACCTGGGTCGAGGCCGACGCGCTGGGCCGCTTCGCCGCGGCCTGCATCACCCGGGGCCACCTGCGCCTGTGCTGCTACCCGGCGGGCGACGGCGGCCCCGTGCAGACGTCCTGGACGCTGATCTGAGCCGCCCGGTGGGGCGGGCCGCCGATATCGGCCCGCCCCACCGGCGTGCTCAGCCCAGGATCGTGGCCAGGGCCGACTTCTTGGCGCCGGACGGGAAGAACGGGCGCATCTTGACCTCCTCCTCGCCGGCCATCGCCTGGAACTGCGCCACGGTGACCACGAACAGCACGTTGCCGAAGTTCGGGTCCTTGAAGGTGACCCGGCCCTCGGTCGCGCTCGTGGCGGTGAAGCCCTCCAGCAGCAGCGCGTGCGCCGTGTCGGCCAGCTCGCTCAGCTTGCGGCCGGTCAGGTCGACGATGCCCGAGGCCCGCTGCTCGGCGGTGGTCTTGAAGCGCTTGCGCACGCTGATGTAGCTCGGCACGGCCTGCACGCCCAGCGACAGCACCGCGTCCGAGGGCTCCTGCGCACTGTCGATGACCTGGTAGCCGGTGTTGAGCAGCAGCCCGACCACGTTCGTGTTGTCGCCCGCGCCGATGGCCAGCTTGTGCAGGCCGTCGGCGCACTTCGCCCCCGCCTGGAAAGCGGTGATCAGGCCGGTGACGTCGGTGGTGGGGTCGTCCTCGCCGTCGCCGTCGAAGAACACGCCCAGCGCCGGGTCCTGCCACGCGGAGCGGGACACGTGGTGCCGCCGGGCGAACTCCTGCACCCGCGACAGCGGGATGTCGTCGGTGCCCGAGGTCAGCGCCCAGTTCTGCAGTGAGGTGACCATGCCGGCGATGTTGGCCGCCATCAGCTCCAGGGCGATGGTCCGCCGCGGCCGCTTGGGGGCGTGCTTCTGCGCGGCGTGCGCCTCGCCGACGCTGTCGCTGTCGGGGTAGCAGCGCATCGCCATGCGCAGGTGGGTCGTGCTCAACTCGGTCTTGGCGGTGCTCGCCGCGGCGATCGCCTCCACCACGTACAGCCAGCAGGACGGTCCCTGCTGGACGAGCAGGTCGGTCGGGGTCTTGTCGGGCTGGGTCATGCGGTCCTCCTGTGCTCGGCCGGAACTGTGCCCGACAAGAGCGCAGGCCAGGACGCCGTGATACGCCCCGCGCCGTCGCAACCGCGACTGACAGCCCAGCCCCGCTTGGGCGACAATCCCGCACTGCGGCGTGCGGTTTCGGGGAAAGTGCAGGCAGGAATCCACTCATTCCTGCACCTTCCCCGAAACTGCGCGCCGGTCGGGCCCGTCAGGCGGCGGCGGACCTGGGCCAGCGGCGGGAGAGGCGGTCGAGGCGGCCCATGAAGCCGGTGGCCCAGCGGTTCACGTCGTGGGCGTGCAGGTGGGCGCGCATCGGGTCCATGCGGCGGCGCTGCTCCGCCACGTCCGCCTCCGCGGCGTCGGCGATCCCGTCCTTGAGGCCGTCGATGTCGTGCGGGTTGACCTGCCACGCCTCCTCCAGCTCGGCGGCGGCGCCCGCGAACTCGCTGAGCACCAGCGCGCCGGTGCCGTCGGTGCGGGTGGCGACGTACTCCTTGGCGACCAGGTTCATGCCGTCGCGCAGCGGGGTGACGGCCATGACGTCGGCGGCCAGGTACAGCGCGGCCAGCTCCGCCCGGTCGAAGGACTGGTGCACGTAGTGCACGCTCAGCCGCCCGATCCCGGCGTACTCGCCGTTGATCCGGCTGACCGCGCGCTCCACCCGCTCCCGCAGCGCCTGATACTGGTCGATCTGCTGCCGGGTCGGCACGGCGACCTGCACCAGCACGGTCTGCGCCGGGTCGAGCCGCCGCTCGGACAGCAGCTCCTCGTACGCCCGCAGCCGGCACTCGATGCCCTTGGTGTAGTCGAGCCGGTCCACCGCCAGCACGATGGTCCGGGGATCGCCCAGCTCGCGGCGGATCTCGGCGGCACGCGCCCGGACGGCGGGGTCGAGGGCCAGGCGCTGCTGCTCGGCGACGTCGATCGAGATCGGGAACGTGTCGGCGGCGACGTCACGGCCGTCGTACCAGATCCCCCGGTCGGTGACCTTCGCGCCGAGCAGGTCGGCGGCGAGGGTACGGAAGTTACGGGTCGCCTGCGGGTGCTGGAAGCCGACCAGGTCGGCGCCGAGCAACCCGCGCATGATCTCCTCCCGCATCGGCATCTGGCAGAACAGCTCGACCGGCGGGAACGGGATGTGCAGGAAGAACCCGATGCGCAGGTCCGGCCGCAGCTCGCGGAGCATCCCGGGGACCAGCTGCAGGTGGTAGTCGTGCACCCACACCAGCGCGCCGGGCGCGGCAACCCGCGCGGCGGCCTCGGCGAAGCGCCGGTTGACCGCCCGGTAGCGGTCCTGCCAGACCCGGTGGAACTGCGGCTGCTCTACGGCGTCGTGGTAGAGCGGCCAGATGGTCCCGTTGGACTGCCCCTCGTAGTAGCCGTCCACCTCGTCACCGGTGAGCGCGATCGGGTGCAGGTGGATGCCGTCGTGGACGAACGGCGCCGGGGCGGGTCCGGGGCGGCCGTGCCAGCCGATCCAGGCACCGGAACGGCGCTTCATGATCGGATGAAGCGCCGTGACGAGCCCGCCGGGACTGCGCCGCCGGCATGGTCGCCCGTTCTCGTCTACGGCGTGATCCACGGGCAGCCGGTTGGCGAGCACGATCAGGTCGTAAGTGCCGCCGGGGACCTGGGTGAGGGCGGTGTGGGATACCTCTGCCATGACGTCCTCCTCGGGAGTGCGGGCCCTGCTCACACTGGGCGCGCAGGCAGGCGATACCCGGGGTGGACGCGGAGGTTAACCACGCGCCGGAGCGTAATTGATCACACTTGGCGATGTCCTAGGTGATCGGCTCGCCGTCGATGACGGCACGGGCCACCAGGCGCAGGCGCTCCTCGTCGGGCTCGAAGCCCTCGGCGATGTCCGGGTGGAGGGCGTCGCGCGTCTCCTGGAGCAGCCAGTGCAGGACCTCGTCCTCGCTCTGGCCGTCGTAGCGCTGCGCGACCTGTGCGGCGGCGTGCTTGAGCGCCGAGGTCAGCTGCTCCTCCAGCGGCTCCCGCAGCTTGCGCTCCACCGGGTTGAGCTGTTCGCCGTCGAGCGAGACGTGCAGGTCGGCCATCGGGTGCCCTTCGCATCTGGACCGTGAGCATACCCAGCGGCGAAGGCTTTACCCGGGAACGCCGCCGCCGTTTCAGGCGTGAGGACGGGCGGCCCGTCCTCACGCCTGCCGCTCCCGTGTGGAAACAGCTCAGATCGTGCGCGACAGCCGGTCGGCCAGCCGCCGGGTGAACCCGGCCGGGTCGTCCAGTTCGCCGCCTTCGGCGAGGACCGCCATCGCGTATAGGAACTCGGCGGTCTCGCCGAGCGTGTCGTCGTCGCCGCGCTCGGCGTGGGCGGCACGCAGCTTCTCGACCAGCGGGTGCTGCGGGTTCAGCTCCAGGATGCGCTTGACCTTGGGCAGGTCCTGCCCCATGGCCCGGTAGAGCCGCTCCAGCGACGGCGAGGCGTCGAACGCATCGGTGACCAGGCAGGCCGCCGAGGTGGTGAGCCGGGTGCTGAGCCGCACCTCCTTGACCTTCTCGGTCAGGCGGGTGCCCATCCAGCCCAGCAGGCCGGTGTACTCGGCCGCGTCGGGCGCGTCGGCAGTCTCGGTCTTGAGGTCGACCTCGCCGCGGCTGGCGGAGCTGAACGGCCTGCCGTCGTACTCGGTGACCATGTCGACCCACATCGCGTCGACGGGGTCGTGCAGCAGCAGCACCTCGACGCCGTTGGCCGTGAACGCCTCCAGGTGGGGCGAGTTCTCCAGGGTGGCCCGCTGCTCGCCGACCAGGTAGAAGATCTCGGTCTGGCCGTCCTTCATGCGCTCGGCGTACTCGCGCAGGGTGGTGGGCTTGGCGGGGTCGTGGGTGGAGGCGAACTGGACGACGTCGAGGATCGCGGCCTGGTTGTCCTGGTCGTTGAGCAGGCCCTCCTTGACCGCCTGGCCGAACTCGCGCCAGAAGCCCGCGTACTTCTCGGGGTCCTTGGCCAGCATGTCCTTGAGCGTGCCGAGCACCTTCTTGACCAGGCGGCGGCGGATGGTCTGGATCTGCCGGTCCTGCTGCAGAATCTCGCGGGACACGTTGAGCGACAGGTCGGCGGAGTCGACGACGCCCTTGACGAAGCGCAGGTACTCCGGTAGCAGCGCCTCGCAGTCGTCCATGATGAACACGCGCTTGATGTAGAGCTGCACGCCGCGCCGGGCGCCGCGGGAGAACAGGTCGTACGGCGCGTGCGCGGGCAGGAACAGCAGCGCGTCGAAGGACAGCGTGCCCTCGGTGCGCAGGTGGATCGTCTCCAGCGGGTCGGTCCAGTCGTGGCTGACGTGCCGGTAGAACTCGGTGTACTCCTCGGGCTTGATCTCGGCGGCGGGCCGCGACCACAGGGCCTTCATCGAGTTGAGGGTCTCCGCCTCGGCCCCCTCCTCGGCGGCGGGCGTCCGGATCGGCCAGGCGATGAAGTCGGAGTAGCGCTTGACGATGCGCCGCAGCACCGCCGGGTCGGTGTAGTCGAACAGGTGGTTGTCCTCGTCGGCCGGCTTGAGGTGCAGGGTCACGGCCGTGCCGGGGGCGGCGTCGGCGACGGTGGAGATCTCGTACGTGTCGGCGCCGGCCGACTCCCAGCGGGTGCCCTCGGTCTCGCCCGCGCGGCGGGTCACCAGGACGACCCGGTCGGCGACCATGAAGCTGGAGTAGAAGCCGATGCCGAACCGGCCGATCAGCTCGGCGGTGCCGTCGTGCTTGGCCTGCTGCCACTTGCTGACGAACTCGGCGGTGCCGGACCGGGCGATCGTGCCGATCAGCTCCACGACCTGCTCGCGAGTCATGCCGATGCCGTTGTCGCGGATGGTCAGGGTGCGCTGCTCGCGGTCGGCGACCAGCTCGATGTGCAGGTCGCCGGTGTCGGCGTCCAGCTCCTTGTCGATGAGCGACTCCAGGCGCAGCTTGTCCAGTGCGTCGGAGGCATTGGACACCAGCTCGCGCAGGAACACGTCCTTGTTCGAATAGATGGAGTGGATCATCAGCTGGAGCAGCTGCTGCGCCTCCGCCTGGAACTCGAACGTCTCGGTCTGGCTCACCCGGCATCCTCCTTCTGCGTTGTCACTCGTCGTGTCTGAGTGCCAACGCAGATTTAGCATCAGCGGGGGCGGCGGAGCAAACCGGGACGCCCGTGGCGTGCTCCCGCCACCGGGACCGCCCAGGCGGGGCCCTCGTCCGTGGACCGCTCCGCGGCGAGCACGCGCAGGCACAGCAGCGCCAGCAGCAGCACCTCGGCCAGCAGCAGGTAGCGCTCCGCGGCGCCGATGAACCGCCGGTCGGCCAGCGTCGCGCTGGCGAGCATGAGCAGCGCGAAACCGCTGGCGGCCAGAGCGGTGGCGCGGACCGCGCGGGTCACCGGCCGCAGCGTCAGCGCAGCCACCGGTAGCGCTGTGAAGGCCAGCAGGGAGGCGTACCGGTGGACGTAGCCGGTCGCGGTCAGCGGGCCGAGATCGGTCGGGGCGATCGCCGCCGCCAGCATCGCGGCCCCGAACAGGGCGAGCAGGGCCCGGGGCAGCCGCGCGCCGCGCAGCGCGGGCAGCAGGCACCACGCCGACAGCCCGTAGACGATCATGGCCACGTCGGTGGCCCCGCCGCGGTCGTGCACCGCGAAGTCGCTGACGGTCAGCGCGGCGTGGTCGAGGCCGGGGTCCGGGTCCACCTGGCCGATGGCGGCCAGCAGCGCGGTCAGCGCGCAGCCGAACAGGCCGAGCCGGGCGAGCGTACGACTGTCGATCACGACCTCGACGCTACGGACACCGCCCGTCCCGCGCCTCCGGCGTTCTCCCGCAGCCGACCCTGAGCCGTGCGGCCGGGGTGATCCCTGAGGCGCTCACGTCGTGATTCGCGTCGATGTCATAGGGACGCCCGATGATGGGTAACGGAATGTCGGCGTCCGCGCACCGCAGGTATCGGCAGGCAGGTGATCATGACCGTACGCGCACAACCGGCGAGCCGCGCCATGCGCCACACGGCCATGCTCACGCTGCGGCTGGCGATCGCCGACCTGACCAGCGCGCAGGCCTGGGCCCGGCTGCTCGACGTGGCCGCCCGGCACCCGGGCCGCGGCGTGCACGACGTGCTGCTGATCGCGCGGCAGCGTCCGGACGCGACCGAGCTGGGCACCTACGAGCAGTGGCGGGCGCGGGGCGCCCACGTGCGCCGGGGCGAGCGCGGCATCACCCTGCTGCAGGCGCGCGAGAGCGGTGAGGGCTCCGACGCGGTCACCGCGTTCGACGTCGCCCAGACCGACGCGGTGCCCGCGCCGCGCGAGCCGGTGCCCGACCTGGTGCCGGTGGTGTCCGCGCTGGCGGCGATGGCCGACGCGGCCGGGCTGAGCGTACGGCTGGGCCAGGGCCTCGACGCCGCGGTGCACGCCGAGGGCGATCATCTCGATCTGGCCGCCGAGCAGCCGCTGTCCGCGTCGGCCGGTCACCTGGTCCACCATCTCGCCCGGCGGCTGCTGCCTCCGGGCCCGGCCCGCGAGCTGCAGGCCGCCGGGGCGGCCCGGGTCGTCGCCCGCAGGTTCGGCCTGCGGCCGCCGGAGATCCCGGCGGCAGGATGGACCGCCGCACTGGGCCAGGCGCCCACCGACCGGGCGGTCGTCGAGACGACCGAGCGGGCGCTGCGCGCCGCCGGAGCGCTCACCGCCCGGCTGCTGCGCACGCTGGACCGGCGCGCGCTGGACCGGCCCACGACGCCGCCGCCCGTGCCACGCCACGAGGGCACCGCGACGGCCGCTGCGGGCCCGGCGGCGCGCCGTGGCACGGAAACCATCCCCGCACC
>NZ_BONF01000024.1 GCF_016862575.1 Catellatospora bangladeshensis
GTCGGGCCCGGCGGCGCGCCGTGGCACGGAAGCCATCCCCGCGCCGCGGCGGCCCGGCGGCGTGCCGACGCCCTCCGCCCCGGCGCGCCGGGCGCTCACGCCGGCTACGTCCTCGACGCAGACGCCTCGCCCGAGCGGCGCGCCCGGGACGTCCGCTCCGGCCGCGCGGCGCGGCGATGCCCCGCCCCGGTCCGGGGCCGCCCGGCCGGACCGGGGATCACCCGTTGCGCCGCGCCCGTCGGCAGCCGGCCTGGCGGCGCTGTACGCCGCCAACGCCGCGGCGGCGGAGTTCTACGCCGCGCACCTGCCCGGCAGCCGCGCCGCGGCCGCGTACCTGCGCTCGCACGGCATCGCCTCGGCAGCCGAGGCGGGCGGCGCCTGGCAGCTGGGCGTGGCACCCGCGGGCGAGGACGCGCTGCTGCGGCACCTGCGCGAGCGTGGGTTCGCCGAGCAGGTGCTGCTGGACGCCGGGCTGGTCGCGGTGAGCCGGCTGCACGGCGGCGGCCTGTACGACGTGTTCCGGGACCGGCTGATGTTCCCCGTGCACGCGCCCGGCGGGCAGATCGCCGGGTTCACCGGGCGGGACCTGTCCGGGCGCAGCTTCGCGAAGTTCCGCAACACCGCCGACACCCCGGCCTTCCACAAGAGCGAGCTGCTCTACGGCCTGACGGTGCAGACCGCCGGGTCCGATGCACCCGACCGGATCGTGGTCGTCGAGGGACCCACCGACGCGATCGCCGCCCGGCTGATCTACCAGGGGCCAGGCGCGGGCGGCACGAGGACGGTCGCGGTGGCCTCCTGCGGGACCGCGTTCACCCGCGCACAACTCGACCTGCTCACGCGGGCGGCGGGACCTCACACGTCCCTGGTCATGTCGTTCGACGCCGACCGGGCCGGGACCCGGGCCCTGGAACGCGCCTACCCGCTGGCCGTGACCTGGCCGCACGGGCCGGTCACCGGCACCCGCCCGGCCGGGCACAAGGACATCGCCGACCTGCTCGCGGCCCGCGGGCCGGACCGGGCGCTGCGCGACCTGCTCGCCGCCGAGCGGCCGCTGCCGCTGCTCGGCGTCCGGCAGGCGCTGGCCAAGGCGTTCGGCGGCCGGTTCAATCCCGCCTGGCCCGAGGACCGGGTCCGCGCATACCGGACCATCGCGCCGTACCTGCTCGACGCGGTGGGGCAGGATCAGGTGGACCTGCTGGTACGCGCCGCCGCGCAGCGGCTCGGCCTGGACCCCCACGAGGTCGCCGACGGCGTCGTGGCGCACTTCGCGGCCGAGCACGAGCGCGCCGACCAGCGCCGCTGACAGCCCCCGCCGCTTCCGGGCCCGGCGCCGGATGATCGGATCGGATCGCCACGATCGGGCGCGGGCAGGGTGCGCTCGGCCAGGCTGGAGGGCGAAAGGAGGCCTCATGATCTCGGCACTCAACCGGCTCGTCGATCTCGTCGAGCAGCACCTCACCGAGGAGCTCGACCTGAGCGGGCTGGCCGGCAGCCTCGGCACGACCGAGTACCACCTGCGCCGGATGTTCTCGTCGCTGGCGGGCATGCCGCTGTCGGAGTACGTGCGGCGGCGGCGCATGACCGTCGCCGCCGCCGACGTGGTACGCGGCGGCGACGACCTGCTCGGCATCGCCGTCCGGTACGGGTACGGCTCGTCCGAGGCGTTCGGGCGCGCGTTCCGGGCCGTGCACGGCGCGAACCCGGGCGACGTACGCCGCGACGGAGGCCCCCTTCGCACCCAACCGCAGCTCAGGTTCCGCCTGACCGTCGAAGGAGCCATTCCCATGGACACCCGCATCGTCGACCGCCCCGCGTTCCGCCTCGTCGGACACGCCGCCCGGGTCCCGCTGATCCACCACGGCGTCAACCCGCACATCCAGCAGCACATCGCCGGCCTGCCGATGGCGGAGCACGCGCGGCTCAAGGAACTCAGCGACACCGAGCCGGCGGGCCTGCTCCAGGTCAGCGACGACGTCGACCCCGACGCCACCGAGGGCACGGAGCTGACCTACCTGCACGGCGTGGCCGTCGGCGCGGACACCGCCGCCCCCGGCGACCTCGACGCCATCGAGGTGCCCGCGGGCACCTGGGCGGTCTTCCGGACCAGCGGACCCCACCCGCAGGCGCTGCAGACGGCCTGGGCCGCGACGGCCACCGAGTGGTTCCCGTCGAACCCGTGGCGGCTGCGGCCCGGCCCGTCGATCGTCGCGATCCTCGACCGCGCCGCCGACTTCAGCACCGCGACCTGCGAGCTGTGGCTGCCGGTCGAACCCGCCTGACCGGTACCTCCGGCTTGACCGGTCCGGCCCGGCCGCCGTCACCCCGACGGCGGCCGGGCCGGTCCCGTTCCGGACCCGTATGGGTGAACCGGGCGAATGAGTCAAATGAGTGTCCACAGCAGATCACTCTCCGTGGCAGCGTCTGTGCATCGAGCGCCCGCCCGCCGGTGGTGCGCTGACGATGACGTGGAACGCCCGCGGCCGACGCCACCCCTGTCGCCGTGGGCGTCATGGCGCGGGAGGAGCGCAGCTCCGTGTATCTGTCCACTGTCACCAGTCCCCCGGCCGCCGGCACACCGCCGCGATCCGGGCGGCGCGGCCTGCGGGCCGTCAGCGCGAACGTCTTCGCCCTGGGCACGGTCAGCCTGATCACCGACGTGTCGTCGGAGATGGTCACCGCGGTGCTGCCGCTCTATCTCGTGCTGGGCCTCCAGCTGAGCCCGCTGGCGTACGGCGCGATCGACGGCGTCTACACGGGCGCCACCGCGCTGCTGCGCCTCGTCGGCGGATACGTCGCCGATCGCACCCGCCGCCGCAAGGCCGTCGCGGGCCTCGGCTACACCCTGTCGGCGCTGGCCAAGCCGCTGCTGCTCGCCGCGGGCAGCTCCCTGACCGCGATCGGGCTGGTCATCGCCGCCGACCGGGCCGGCAAGGGCCTGCGCGCCGCGCCCCGCGACGCGATGATCACCCTGTCCACGCCGCCGGAGCAGCTCGGGCGGGCGTTCGGCGTACACCGTGCGATGGACGGGGTCGGGGCGTTCCTCGGCCCGCTGGCCGCCCTCGGCGTGCTCGCCGCGGCCGCGCAGTCGTTCGACGCGGTGTTCGTGGTCAGCTTCTGCGTCGCCGCGCTCGGCGTGACGGTGCTGGTCCTGTTCGTCCGCGACCGCCGCGAGTCCGTGCCCGCGACCGGTAGGGTGTCCGTCCGTGAGGCCGCCGCCCTGCTGCGGGTGGCCCCCGTACGCCGCCTGGTGCTCGCCGCGTGCCTGCTCGGGCTGGCCACCATCGGCGACGGCTTCGTCTACCTGCTGCTCCAGCGCCGCGAGGAGCTGAGCACGGTGTGGTTCCCGCTGCTCGCGGTCGGGACCAGCCTCGGCTACCTGCTGCTGGCCGCGCCGCTGGGCGTGCTCGCCGACCGCATCGGGCGGCTGCCCGTCCTGCTCGGCGGGTATGCCGCGCTCGCAGCCGCGTACCTGCTGCTGTTCGGCCCCGTCAGCGGCACGCCGCTGCTCGTCCTCACGCTCGCGCTGCACGGCGTGTTCTACGCCGCCACCGACGGCGTGCTCATGGCGCTGGCCGGGCCGGTGCTGCCCGACCGCCTGCGCACCACCGGAATCGCCCTCATCCAGACCGGACAGGCCCTGGCCTACCTGGTGTCCTCCATCCTGTTCGGGCTGGCCTGGCAGGTGTGGGGACCGGAGACCGCGTCCCGCGTCGCCGCACTGGCCGTGGTGGCCGCCATCGCCGTGACCCTGCTGCTGCTCAGGCGGCCACCAGCCGGCAGCACCGCACCCCCGGGACCGGCGCCGCGGCCCGAGCCCGCCGCACGGACGGAGAGCGCCCGATGAGCGGCCTCTCGACCCGCGGCCGGATCACGATCGCCGCGGCCGTCACCGTGGCGCTGGCCGCCGCCGGAATCGGGTACGTCCAGCTGGCACGCACCCGCGCCGCCGCGGACACGGTGCCCGCCGCGAGCACCGAGCTCACCCTGGACTCCGGTCCGGGACTGCTGGTCGTCAGCGGCGAGCGGCTGGCCGTCGTGTCGCGCACCGATCCGTCCGGCGCGCGGCAGATCTCCGGTGTCGCATGTGCCCGCGCGTATGCCGCCGCCGGCACGGCCGTGTGCATCCAGCCCGACACGGCGTGGTCGTACCAGCTCGTGGTGCTCGACCGGCAGCTGCGGCCGACACGGTCGTTCGCCATCCCCGGCCTGCCCAACCGCGCCCGCGTCTCCCCCACCGGCCGCATGATCGCCTGGACCACCTTCGTCGGCGGCGACTCCTACAGCACCAGCGGCTTCTCCACCCGCACCGGCATCCTCGACACCCACACCGGCACCCAGGTCACGACCCTCGAAGACTTCGCCATCACCCACGACGGCAAGCCCTACCGCAACACCGACGTCAACTACTGGGGCGTCACCTTCACCACCGACGACAACACCTTCTACGCCACCATGGCCACCGCAGGCGTCCGCCACCTCATCCGCGGCGACCTCGCCGCCAAAACCGTGCACACCATCACCACCAACGTCGAATGCCCCTCCCTGTCCCCCGACGGCACCCGCATCGCCTTCAAACAGGCCGTCGACAGCGACCCCCAACGCGGCTGGCGACTGTCCGTCATGGACCTGGCCACCCACGCCGTCACCCACCTCGCCGAAACCCGCAGCGTCGACGACCAGGCCGCCTGGCTCGACGACCACACCATCGCCTACACCCTGCGCGCCCCCGACGGCGAACCCTCCATCTGGACCGCCCCCGCCGACGGCACCGGCACCGCCACCCCGCTCCTCCCCCACGCCGAATCCCCCGCCGCCCTGCACTGACCGGTCCTCGCCGCCACCCCAAGATCCTGTCGATCTTGCGCGAACTGTTAGGGATTTGTCCGGTTGGCGCGTGTCGTACCCACGGTTCGCGCAAGATCGGCGCGGGAGAGGGAGGGTGGGGGCCGGGCGGGAGCGACACGCTCGGTTACACCCGAAGCGGTGAAGAGGGCACCCCTTCATCACCTCATTCACTGATATATACATTTACAAGGGTTACGTTCTGCGCCTATCCACTGCCGTTCGGTCACGGGCCACCGCCCGGCGACCGGGCAGCCGTCCCGAGAGGCGATCACCGTGCCACGATCACGCATCGGTACCCGACCCGTCCTGCTCCTCGCCGCGGCGCTCGCCCTGGCGCTCGTCCCGGCCGCGGCGCCGACCGCCGCAGCGGAGCAGGCCCAGGCCGCAGCCCCACCCGGCAGCCTGGTCAAGTCGGTGCAGAACGTCACCCATCCCGGCGCGAACCCCGCCAACCACGGCGACAAGGTGAACTGGGTGCTGTCCTACACCGACAACGGCGACGGCGGCGCGGTGTCGGTCAGCGACGCCATCGCCGCCGGGCACACCTACGTGCCCGGCTCGCTGCGGGTGCCGCCGGACTGGACCGCCGCCTGGTCCACCGACGGAAGCACGTTCACCACCACCGAGCCGGGATCGGGCACGGTCGCCGTACGCGGCAGCATCGCCGACCTCCAGCCGGGCGGCACCAGCCTGGCCCGGCTGCTGCTGCCCCCGGTGCAGCCGACCACCACCTCGACCGGCGGCGACGGGTTCACCCCGCTGCTGTACCGGTCGGCCAACGGCGCCGTCGAGTCGTGGAACATCTACCACCACCTCGCCACCACCGCGCCGAAGGTGGTCTGCATCAACCTGCTGACCACCCAGCCGTGCGCGGGCGGGCCCTGGCCCCGGCCGCTCAACAGCACGGCCGGGCCGCTGGGCACCGGCGCCACCGGTGACCTGGGCAGCCCGATGGCGTCGCAGTTCGTGTTCGACCCGGACCGGCCCGGCATCGTCTACTACGCGGCGTTCACCACCACCGCGCTCGGCGTCGGCTGCCTCGACCTGGACGCGCGCGCCAACTGCGGGTTCTTCCCGCTGACGCCCACGGGCGGCTCGCCGGTCAGCGAGAACAACCTGGCCGGGTTCGTCCAGTCCGGCGGTGACGTCTACGGCGTGTCCAGCAGCGGCGCGGTGCTCTGCCTGACCATGGCCACGCAGGCGCCCTGCGCCGGGCAGCCGTACGCGGCGGTCGTCGCCCCGCACGGCACCCAGCCGGGCCCGGCGGGCAGCCAGCACTACTTCGGCTCGATCGTGGCGGCCGGCGGGAAGCTGTTCATGTCGTCGTCGCCGGGCACGGGGGCGACCGTGGGCTGCTTCGACCCGGCCACCAAGGCCGCCTGCACGGGCTGGGCGGCGCCGAAGCCCGCCGGACCGGCCGGGCTGACCACGTACGGCGTGTTCGCCACGTACACCACCACCGGCGACGCGGAGGGCGTGTGCGTGCCGCCGTCCGGCGGGGCGTACCAGCTGCACTGCTACACGGTGGGCGGGGCCGCGCTGACGCCGCCGGCGTTCCCGTCCATGCCGAGCGGGGTGCTGACCTTCAACCCGAAGACCATCACCGGCCCCGACGGTCACCTGCGCAGCTACTTCCCGTTCTGGGGCGGGTCGCTCCTCGGCGCGACCGGCTGCTACGACTGGAACACCGACGCGGCCTGCGCCGGCATGGCCTTCCCGCGCACCCACCCGGGCGTCGGCGGCAGCGGCGCCACCCGCGACTACGGCTACGACTACGACGCGGCCGGCGAGTGCCTCATCGGGCTCGGCGACGCGGGCCTGCTGTTCTCCATGGACCCGATCACCGGCGCGTCGCCGTGCTTCCGGGCCGGCGCCTCGCTCACCCTGACCGCGCCGGACTTCTACTGCGACGGACAGAGCGGGCACATCACCGGATACCAGGACGCCCGCCTGGTCGACATCGACCTGGCCAACATCGACCTGGCCAACTCCAGCGCGACCATCTCGAAGCCGGACAGCACGGTCATCGCGACCGTGCCGTTCGCGCCCGACGGCAGCGTGGACCTGTCCGGGATCTCCCCGGCCACCCACCCGGCCCTGGTCATCGACGCCAGCCTGCGGCTGCTCAACGTCGACGACTTCGGCGGCGGCAACCAGCCGCACCTGGTCGCCGGATTCGAGGGCGACCCGCCGCAGATCTGCTTCCAGTCCACGCTGAGCAGCTCCTGCGACGTGACCGCGGTGTCCAACACCGGCTCCGGCACCGACGCCGGCGGCCAGTTCACCTCCAACACCGTGCAGCTGCCGATCGCGCCCGGCGCGGCCTGCCAGCCGCACCTGGTCGTGAACAAGGAGATCTGCCAGGACACCCGCGCCTCGCGATGCGGGCCGGGCGGCCCCGGACCCTGGGCCAAGACCAGCCCGGCCGGGCTGCTCGGGCTGCTGGGCACCGCGTACTGGCGGATCACCGTCACCAACGACGGCCCCGTCGCGGCATCGCAGGTGACCGTCAACGACCCGGTGGCGGCCTCCTGCGTCAGCGCGGCAGGCACGTTCACCCTGGCAGCGGGGGCGAGCAAGCAGATCCACTGCTCGTCGTTCCTGTTGCTGCTGCCGCTGACCAACACGGCCAGCGTCACCTACCACACGCCGGGAGCGCCGCAGGGGACCCCGCCGACCACATCGGCCACATCCTCGGCGACCGCCTGCTCGATCTTCTGCATCCTCGGCTCGCCCGACCGGGCGATCGAGCTGCGCGAGCGCGGCTGATCCAGCACCCAGCGGGCCCGGGAGACCCCGTCTCCCGGGCCCGCGCCCGTCCGTCACCGGTGGACACCGGGCGAGTCCTGCCTAGAAGTCGACGCGCATCACGGCGCGGCGGTGGCTGGGGCGGCTGACCTCCGTGAAGCCGGCCGCCTCGAAGACGCCGTAGCTGCCGACGTTCAGCTCGCCCCAGGCGACGTCCTCGCCGGGGCGCACGATGATCGGATATCCCTCGATCGCCTGCGCGCCGCGCTCGCGGGCGAAGGTCACGGCGGCGCGGGCCAGCGCCCGGCTGACGCCCCTGCGCCGGAAGCCCGCCCGGGTCACGAAGCAGGCCACCGTCCATACGCTGTCGTCGGTCTTGTCCTCGTATCGCCCCGCCCACGGCACCCGGCTGTTCAGCAGCCTGCGGTACGCGGTGCGCGGCTCCACGGCACACCAGCCGACCGGCTCGCCGTCCAGGAACGCGACCAGCCCGCTGGTCTGCTCCGCCTCGGGGTGCCCGCAGTCGGTGTCCTCCCGCAGCAGCTGGGCGCGGGCCTCCACGGACATGTGCCACCACTGCCCGTCACCGAGCTTGGTCCGCTGGCACTGGCACTGCGCCGCGCCCCCGCGCTTGCCGAACACGGTCTGCAGCTGCTCCCAGGTCACCTCGTTGGCGGGCACCACCGTGATCTCGGGTGCCCCGGCCTCTCCGGTCATGCCCCCATCCTGCACCGCCGACGGGCGCAGCGCTCGCCGCACCGGTGTATGCGACATCCCGGACGATGCGCGCAAGGTTGGCATAGACGGGCGGCGAGTCGTCAAGCATCGATATCCGACACTTCACCCGCGGCGTGTCAACCCGATCGGGACACCCCCTCGGCGACATCATCGAACGCGTGAGCCGCGCTGGACATCCTGCCGCCGTCGAGGTCGCCGCACAGCTCGACTACTACCTCGTGTACGCCAACGCCCGCGCTCGGGATCGCGCTCTCCCACCCGAGGGCATCGTCCTCGAAGAGTTCGTACTGCGCCCCGACGGCACCACGTCCGCCCTGGACAGTGCGGGTTGGACGGCCGCAGGCGGCACCTGGTGGAGCGCCGTCGCGTTCAGTCGTGGCCTGCGCACCGACGCCCGGCTGCGCGCCAGGGTGACACCCGCCGACCGGGCGGGCGCGCAGACGGCGTACCAGACGGCATGCGGGGCGAAGCTGCCGGCGGAGCCGGAGCTGCGCCGCCACTTCCTCGACCGGCTGGAACTGCCCGCATCCGCGCCCTCGCCGCTGGTGCCCACGCAGACCACCACGGAGCGCCGCATCTACCGGGTGCTGCTGGCCGGCGAGCTACCCGAACCCGGGCGTGAGGCGCTGCGCAGCGGTTGGCGCATGCAGCCGTTCGACCGCGTGGACGACGCGGCACACCGCATCGCGGGGCGCACCCGCCGCACGCTGGACGGGCAGACGGTCACCTGGACGCTCCGCCAGGTCGGCACCGAGGCGGACTGGGCCGTCGACCTGTCCACCGACCGCTCCGACGACTCGTCGACGCCCACCCTGGCCCCCCTGCTGAACCGCCTGCGCACCGAGGCCCGCGACCAGGGCCTGATCCCCGTCACCGTCGACCGCCTCCGCTGACCCCGCACCCCACCCCACGGCACGGCACGGCGCGGCCGTGCGCGCGGCGCAGCCAAGGTCATCCGACTTGCCAGGCAGATGGGCGAAAGCGCGGCCAAGATACGCCCATGTGCCAGGCAAGTCGCGCGATCTTGACGGTCGTCCGCACGGCGAGAGGGGTTCGTCCGAGGACTACTGGAAGCCCCGTCTGACCTGGTCAGACGGGGCTTGCGGCGTGCAGTTCCGGGGATGTCGCCGCGGATTCGCGGGAGCTGCCGGGTGTGACGTGATGCGGCGGGTGGAGCGGCCCGTGGGGGTTCGTCGTTAGAAGGGTGCAAGACCAGACATCCCGGACGTGAATCCGGGCCGACGACCGCTCCGCCGCAGCGGCGACCCGAAGGGTGTGACAGATGACTTGGCCCCCGGCGCCCACCTCGGGCCGCTCCCCGATGCCACCCGACGACAACGACGCCACCTCGGCCGACACCGCGGGCGGGAGCGGGTCCCCCGACCCGGACCGCACCGCCACCACCCCGCTGACGCCGACCGTCGGCAAGGTCGCGGGGCGCGCCGCCGTGCCGACCGTCGCGGGCCGCGCGCCCACCGCACCGTGCCGCCCGACGCCCGGCGGTTCGGGCCGGGCCACCGTACGCGCCGCCGGACCGGCCCCCGAGGGACGTCCGGGCGGACGCACCCAGGGCAAGCGCGCCAATCGCAAGGGCAAGGCCCGCAAGCGGTGGGGACGCAGCATCCTGCTGGCCTCGGTGGCGATGATCGTGATGCTCGCGGGCGGCGGCCTGATCGCGGGCACCTACTTCTACGACTCGGTGCCCGAGCCCGCGGACTTCAGCGAGAACGAGAACACCTTCGTCTACTCCTCCGACGGCGAGCAGATCGCCAAGCTCGGCGGCGAGAACCGGCAGATCGTCGCCATGCCGACGCTGTCCGACGAGGTGAAGGCCGCGCTGATCGCCGGCGAGGACAAGAACTTCTTCCACCACAGCGGCATCGACCTGTGGGGCATCGCGCGCGCCGCGTGGAACAACCTGACCGGCGGCGAGACCCAGGGCGCCTCGACGATCACCCAACAGTACGCCCGTAACGCCGCCAAGGACCTGGAGGTCAGCTACGCCCGCAAGCTGCGCGAGGCGGTGATGGCGCGCCGCCTGGAGGAGGAGCACAGCAAGGACGAGATCCTCGGCTTCTACGTGAACACGGTCTGGTTCGGCCGGGGGTCGAGCGGCGTGGGCGCGGCGGCCAAGGCGTACTTCGGCAAGCCGGCCGACAAGCTTACGGTCGAGGAGGCCGCGGTGCTGGGCGCGGTGCTCAAGCAGCCGGAGCCGAACGAGGCCGACGGCAGCAAGGGCTTCGACCCGCACTTCAACCCGGACGCGGCCCGGATCCGGTGGAACTACGTGCTGGACAACCTGGTCGAGATGGGCCGGATCGACGCCCAGGCGCGGGCGGCGATGGTCTACCCGGACAAGGCGCTGCGCAAGTACTCGGCGAAGTCGGGTGAGACCGGCGTGCAGGGCACCGGCACGGGCTTCGTGATCCAGAAGTACGTGGACCGGGAGATGACCGCCTGGGGCATCACCGACTGGCGCAACAAGGGCTACCGGATCACCACGACGATCAACGCGAAGGCGCAGAAGGCGCTGGAGGCGCAGCTGTTCCGCACCTTCGAGTGGAAGCAGTCGTGCACCGGCAAGGGCGACCAGAAGCAGTGCACCAACGACGTCGAGGACGCGATCGACGTCAAGGGCACGAAGATCAACGGGTATCCGAAGAACGTGATCGCGGCCGGGGTCGCCATCGACCCGAAGACGGGCCGGGTGCTGGCCTACTACGGCGGCGCCGACGGCACCGGCATCGACTACGCCGGGAAGATCAACGAGGGCACCATCTGGGAGGACGGCGGCCACCCGCCCGCGTCGTCGTTCAAGGTGTACACCCTCGCGGCCGCGATCGACGCGGGCATCTCGCTGAAGTCGACCTGGGACCCGACGCCGATCACCGCCACCGGCAAGAACAGGAACTGCGACAAGTACAAGCTGTGCCCGTACGAGGTGGAGAACGCCGGCCGCGACCCGGGCAAGCTCAAGTGCAAGCGCAAGTGCACGCTGAAGGACGTCACCCGGATGTCGCTCAACGTGCCCTTCTTCAAGATCGCTAAGAAGATCGGCCCGGACAAGGTCGTCAAGATGGCGCACGCGGCCGGCGTCAACACCATGTGGGCGCTCAGCGACGGCAAGGCGCGTGACCTCAGCGACCCGGCCACCGACATCAGCCGGGCGTCGTTCGACTACCAGGTCGGGTTCGGGCAGTATCCGATCACCGTGCTGGACCACGCCTCCGGCATGGCGACCTTCGCCAACCACGGCATCTACTACAAGCCGCACTTCGTGATCAAGGTCGAGAAGAAGGACGAGAAGACCGGCAAGTACAAGCTCGTCCCGCAGGCCGGGGAGGTCTTCCAGGCCGAGCGGCGCATCCGGGCCGAGGTGGCCGACGAGGTGACCGGGGTGCTCAAGACGATGCCCGGCTACTACTACCACCCGCTGCTGGGCCGTCAGGCCGCCGCGAAGACCGGCACCTGGGAGAGCAAGACCAAGGAGAACGCCCACTCCAACGTGTGGACGGTGGGCTACACGCCGCAGATCGCGTCGGCGATCTGGGTCGGCAACGTCAAGAACGCGTCCGACCCCATCTACCGGCCGGCCAAGCTGGGCGGCGGCAACATCACCAGCGTCGGCCTGCCCGCCGACATCTGGCAGGGCTTCATGAACGCCGCGCACACCGGCATGAAGCTGCTGCCCGAGCCGCTGGCCAACGGCACCGGCGGCAAGCTCGGCGAGTCCGAGGGGGTCGGCGACGGCGTCGACCCGCCGAAGAAGGACGACGACGAGGACTGCGACGACGACGAGAAGAAGTGCAAGAAGAAGCCGGCGCCCGGCGGCAGCCCCGTGCCGTCACCGCCGCCGGGCGGCGGGCCCGGTCCTATCGTGCTGCCGACTCCGCTGCAGTCCCTGCTCGGCGGCTGACCTGGTACGCAGAGCCCGGACGGCGGTGCGCCGTCCGGGCCGGTCGGGCACGGGTTGACTAATCGGCCCGACTCTATGAAGCTGCTTTGGAGAGCGCTCTCCAAACACGACGCGTCCACCGTGGCCGTCCCCCACGCGGCGCGTCCTGTCCCGTCCCGCACCACGACAGGAGCAGCCCATGTCCATCCCACCCGTCGCCAGACGGGCCCGGTTCCGCCGGGCCGCGCTGGCGGCGTCCGTCACCGCCGCTCTGGTACTGCTCGCACAGTCCCTGGTGGCCAACACCCCGGCGCAGGCCGCCGGCCCCCTGATCTCGCAGGGCAAGCCGGTCACCGCGTCCTCGACCGAGGGCGCGGGCACCCCGGCCTCCGCCGCCGTCGACGGCGACCCCGGCACGCGCTGGTCCAGCACGTTCAGCGACCCGCAGTGGATCCGCGTCGACCTCGGCGCGACCGCCGCGATCGACCAGGTCCGGCTGGTCTGGGAGACGGCGTACGCGACCGCCTTCCAGATCCAGGTCTCGCCCGACGGCAACACCTGGACCAGCATCTACTCGACGACCACGGGCACCGGCGGCACGCAGACCCTCGCGGTCAGCGGCAGCGGCCGCTACGTGCGCATGTACGGCACCACCCGGGCCATCGGCTACGGCTACTCGCTGTGGGAGTTCCAGGTCTTCGGCGTCATCGGCGGCCAGCCCAGCCCCAGCGCGAGCCCGAGCACCAGCCCGAGCCCGAACCCCAACCCGGGCGGCACCCCGATCTCTGAGTTCAAGAAGGTCGAGGCGTCGTCGTACGAGGGCGGCAACGCCCCCGCCGCCGCGCTCGACGGGCGCACCACCACCCGCTGGTCCAGCCAGTTCAGCGACCCGCAGTGGATCCGGGTCGACTTCGGCGGCACGGCGACGATCAGCCGGGTCGTGCTCAACTGGGAGTCCGCGTTCGCCCGCGCCTACCGGATCGAGACGTCCGCCGACGGCACGAACTGGACGAGCATCTATTCGACGACCGCCGGCAACGGCGGCATCGAGACGCTGAACATCAGCGGCAGCGGCCGCTACCTGCGCCTCTACGGTACGCAGCGGGCCACCGGCTACGGCTACTCGCTGTGGGAGCTGCAGGTGTTCGGCACGGTCAACACCTCGGCGACCACCCCGCCGATGCTGTCCGGACCGACCCGTCCCCCGGCGACCACCGGCCAGTTCCAGCTGACCGGCCCGGCCGACGCGGCGATGGTCACCTCCACCCGCCGCCCGGCGCTGAGCTGGAACGCCGTCGGCGGCGCGGCCCGCTACCAGGTCTGGATCAACATCAGCCGCACCGACTACGACTTCACCCAGTCGGGCAACCTCATCGACCTGTACACCAAGGTCGCCGAGCCCACCGGCACGACCTACACCCCGACCTGGGACCTGCCCGACCGCTGGACGTACAAGTGGTACGTGGTGGCCGTCAACAGCTCCGGCGGCACGGTCTCCGTCTCGAACATCCGGAAGTTCAGCGTGTACCTGCCGGTGCTGGAGACGGTCGCCGACGGCGTCAACATCGTCAACGGCAGCCGCGACCTGAACAAGAACGGCGCCATCGAGCCGTACGAGGACTGGCGCCTGCCGGTCGAGACACGGGTCAGCGATCTCCTCGGGCGCATGACGCTGGAGGAGAAGGCGTACCAGATGTTCTACAACGCCCAGGCGTTCAACCGCTCGGGCTGGCACTTCGGCCCCGCCGAGGGCCCGGACCTGCACAACTTCCTGCTGTCCTCGGCGACCACCCGGCTGGGCATCCCGTTCGTGTCCGCGGGCGACACCATCCACGGATACAAGACCACCTACCCGACGCAGAGCGCACTCGCCGCGGGCCGCAACTACCCGCTGCAGTACAAGCTCGGCGACATGCAGCGCCGCGAGCAGCTCGAAGTGGGCACCCGCGGCGTGCTCGGCCCGCTGGCCGAGGTCGGCACGAAGGTGATCTACCCCCGGATCCAGGAGGGCAACGGCGAGAACGCCGACGTCGCCGCCGCCCAGGTGCGGGCGCTGGTGGCGGGCCTGCAGGGCGGTCCGGAGCTGAACCCGGCGTCGGTGCTGGCCACGGTCAAGCACTGGCCCGGCGAGGGCGCCGGCGGCGAGGCGCTGATCGTGTACGACTCGGTCACCGTCAAGTACCACATGATCCCGTTCCGGGCGGCGATGGAGGCCGGTGCGGTCAACATCATGCCGGGGTACGCGGGCAGCTCCCTGCTCGACCCGGGCGGCCCGGGGGCCGGCGACAGCGCGCCGATCCTGGCGTACCTGCGCAACAACCTGGGCTTCACCGGCCTGATCACGACGGACTGGCTGCCGTCGGGCTCGTGGGTCGGGGCGGCCAAGGCCGGTTCGGACGTGATGGGCGGCGCGGACCCGGGCGCGCCCGGCTACTCGATGGCGACCTTCACCTCCGGCGTGCCCGCGGCCCGCATCGACGACGCGGTCCGGCGGGTGCTGCGGCTGAAGTTCCAGCTCGGCATCTTCGAGGCGCCGTACGGTGACCCGGTCAACGGCACCTACCGGATGCACCAGCCCGCGTACACGCAGCTGGCGAACCAGGCCTCGCGTGAGGCGATGACGCTGCTGAAGAACAACGGGGTGCTGCCGCTGCGGCTGAACGCCGGGGACAACATCGTGGTGGCCGGTCCGCGCGCCGCGGACTCGCTGGCCTGCTGCATCTGGACCAGCTACTTCCACCAGGAGTACGGCTCGAAGAACATCATCGACTCGATCAGGGCGCGGGCGGCGACCGCCGGGGTCAACGTGTACCAGGACTCCGGACCGTCTCCCAAGCTGGCGATCGTCGCGGTCGGTGAGGGCTCCTACACCCACGCCACCAACTGGGTGAAGGAGCAGCCGTTCCTGCCGCCGGACCAGCTGGCGGTGATCCAGAACTTCCGCAACCAGAACATCCCGGTGGTGGTCGTGCTGGTGATGCCGCGCCCGTACGTCATCACCGAGTGGGACGCGCTGACCGCCGCCACCGTGGTCACCTACCGCGGCGGTGAGGAGATGGGCCCGGCGCTGGCCAGCCTGCTGTTCGGCGACTACGCGCCGAGCGGCAAGCTGCCGTGGCAGCTGCCCCGCAACCTGTCCGACGTGCTCCGGCCCGGCGGCACCGACGTGCTGGCCGACGCGGTCGAGTTCTGGGACCTGCCCTACGACCTGGGCGCCACCACCGCCCAGCGCAACGAGATCAGGGCCCGCATCGACGCCGGACAACCGGTGCCGACCAACTACGGCAACCCGCTCTACCCGTACGGAGCCGGCCGCACCGGCTGGTAACCCTGAAAGGAAGGGCACCTTCTTAACGCTCTGCGTATAGGAAGGTGCCCTTCTTAACGCTCCTGGCACGTAGCCCTGCGGCGTGAAACGGCCGGGCGGCCGGCCCCTTCCTCTCGGGTCGGCCGCCCGGCCGCCGCTCAGCGGTGGTCGTTCTCCTTCAGCTCGATCACCCACGCCCGGCGCTCGGCGATCAGACCGCCGCGCATGACGAACACCTCGGCCATGGACATGCGCATCACCGAGCCGTCGGTGCGCCGGGCCTCGCCGGTCAGCTCGGCCATCACCACGTCGTCCTGTTCGACCATCCGGACCAGGTCCAGCGTGGGCGGCTGGATGAACCCGGGACCGTCGATGGCCTCGTCGTAGGCCTGCTTGCCGGACAGCTTGAACGCGCCGTAGACGGTCCAGGTGATGTCGTCGGTCAGGCACGACAGGATCTGCGCGTGGTCGTTCTTGCGGAACCCGTCGAGGTATCGCTCGACCGTGCGCTTGTTCTCCGACATCGGATCTCCTTCCGCCGGGCCTGCCACGGCCCAACGTATCGGGCGGCCCGCCGCTTACGCGTCCGCCACACCGGTCCGCGCGGCGCCGGTGTACGCCGGAGGCCGCCGCCTGCGGGCGGCCCGTCATGAGACGGACGGAGCCGCCGGCCGGATCTCGACATCCCGTCGCAGGAGATCCGCGCGAATGCGCACCACGAGCGCGCCCGGTGGGTGACGCTGGCATCCGGACCCCGGTGAGAGGAGGCTGCCGTGACCGGCGACGCGACCCGCACGGCGGCTGCCGCGACTTCGGCCGTCGTACTGCCCACGCTGGCGGCGGGCCAGTTCCTGATGACGCTGGACAGCTCGGTGATGAACGTGTCGATCGCGACGGTGGCGCAGGACGTCGGCACCGACGTCACCGGCATCCAGAGCGCGATCACGATGTACACCCTGGTCATGGCCGCACTCATGATCACGGGTGGCAAGGTCGGCCAGATCATCGGCTACAAGCGCGCGTTCGCGCTGGGCTGCGTGATCTACGGCGCGGGCTCGCTGCTGACCTCGCTGGCCCCGAACCTGACCGTGCTGCTCATCGGCTGGTCGCTGCTGGAGGGCATGGGCGCCGCGCTGATCCTGCCCGCGATCGTCGCGCTGGTCGCGGCCAACTTCGGCCGGTCGCAGCGGCCGCGCGCGTACGGCCTGGTCGCCGCGTCCGGTGCGATCGCGGTGGCGGTCGGCCCGCTGATCGGCGGGGCGCTGACGACGTACGCGTCCTGGCGCTGGGTCTTCGCGGGAGAGGTCGTCGTGGTGCTGGGCATCCTCGCGCTCACCCGGCGGATGAGCGAGCTGCCGCCCTCCCCCGGCACCCGGCTCGACCTGGGCGGCACGGCCCTGTCCGGGCTGGGGCTGGTGCTGGTCGTCTACGGCATCCTGCGCGCCGGGGCCTGGGGATTCGTCAACCCGAAGCCGGGCGGCCCGTCCTGGCTCGGCCTGTCGCCGGTGTTCTGGCTGGTCATCGCGGGCGGCCTGGTGCTGCTGGGCTTCCTGTCGCGGGAGCGGCGCCGCCGGGACCGGGGGCAGCCGGTGCTGATCGACCCGGCGATGCTGGACAACCGGCAGCTGCGCGGCGGCCTGACCGCGTTCGGCTTCCAGTACCTGCTGCAGGCGGGCCTGTTCTTCACCGTGCCGCTGTTCCTGTCGGTGGCACTGGGCCTGTCGGCCGTCGACACCGGGGTGCGCATCCTGCCGCTGTCGGTATCGCTGCTGGTCGCGGCGGTGGGCGTCCCGCGTTTCCTGCCTCAGGCCTCGCCCCGGCGGGTGGTGCGGGTGGGCTTCCTGGCGCTGCTCGCCGGGCTGGTCCTGCTGGCCGCGACGCTGCAGCTCGGAGCGGGTCCGGCGGTGGTCACGGGGCCGCTGCTGCTGGCGGGGCTGGGCATCGGCGCGCTGGCGTCGCAGCTGGGCGCGGTGACCGTCTCGGCGGTGCCGGACGAGCAGAGCGCCGAGGTGGGCGGGCTGCAGAACACGATCACGAACCTGGGCGCGTCGGTGGGCACCGCGCTGGCCGGGGCGGTGCTGATCTCGGCGCTGACGACGTCGTTCCTGACCGGGATCCGGGACAATCCGGCGGTGCCGGACTCGGTGTACCAGCAGGCGCAGGTGCAGCTCGCCGCCGGGGTGCCGTTCGTGTCCGACGCGCAGCTTTCGGCCGGGCTGGCCGCGGCGGGGGTGGACCCGGCGCAGGCCGAGGCGATCGTCGCCGAGAACGAGCAGGCGCGCCTGGACGGGCTGCGCGCGGCGCTGGCGCTGCTGGCACTGGTCGCGCTGGTGGCGCTGTTCTTCGCCCGCCGCCTGCCCGCCCGGCAGCCGGGCGAGAGCGGATAGGCGGCGCCGGTCAGGCGGCCGGCTGGGCCTCGATCTCCAGCTCGAAGTCGATGCCCTTGGCCGAGAACCAGCTCATCGGGTTCTGCACCGCGTCGTTGACGTAGACCTCGAGGTGCAGGTGCGTGCCGTACGCGTAGCCGCTGTTGCCCACCAGGCCGATCTGCTCGCCCGCGCCGACCTGCTGGCCGACCTTGACGAGCACGGCGCTGGCGTGGGCGTAGACCGTCTTCACGCCGCCGCCGTGGTCGACGGTGACCGAGTTGCCGAAGGCGCCGTTCCAGCCGGCCTGCACCACGATGCCCTGGTGCACGGACGCGAACGGGGTGCCCTCCGGCAGGCCGCCGAGGTCGAGACCCTTGGGCAGCAGGCTGGAGCGGACCGCGTGCTGCGGGACGATGTCGTAGTCGTGCAGCGGGAGCACCCAGGAGTCGGCGGAGGTAGCGCTGACCGAGGTGTCCATGGTGCGCTCGGCACGGTTGGCACGGTCGGCGGCCTGGGCACGCGCGTCGTTGACCGCCGCGCCGGCGGCCACCTCGACGATCGGATCGCTCTTGGCGTCGTCGACGGTCGCTCCCGCGCCGAACGCCACCACACCCGCACCGGCCGCCGCGGTGGCCAGGACTGCCGCGTACCGGCGGCGGGACGGCGCTGCCGCGCGACGCCTGCCGCGATACCTGTCGCCTTCCTTGGAAACCTCTGGCCGGTATTGCACGCGATGCTCCGCTTCTGTCAAGGGCAAGAGACAAGGTAGCGAACCCGAAGACGTGGCCACAAACCATCTACCGTGACAGAACAATGACGCAGTGTTGTCTCCGCTGGTGACCGGGTGGGCAAATCGGACATTAATTAACTCAAAGTTACGGGCGTCACTGGATGTCACGTCCGCCGTCCAGGTACCGCCGATCGGTTCAACCCGCCCGGAGCAGACGAATCCGACAGGTGCGGTATGCCCGTCGCGTGACAGCGGCGGCGCCTCCTCGTTGGCCATGTCGTGATCAAAAAGCGGGGCAGGCGCGCCGTGCTCGCCGCGGCGCTGGTGCTGGCACTGCCCGCCTGCGGGGAGGGCTTCGGGGGCGGCCCCGTCCCGCAGCAGACCGGCCCGGCCGCGCTGCGCGTGCTCATCAGCTCCTCCGGGGAGGCGGAGACCCGCGCGGTCACCGCCGCGGCACAGCAGTGGGCGGCGGCCGAGGGCCACACCGTCACCGTCATCCCCGCTCAGGACATCGCGCAGCAGCTCGGCCAGGCGCTGGCGGGCAGCGACCCACCCGACGTCTTCTACGTCGACGCGGCCCGCTTCGCCGACTACGCCGCCGTCGGCGCGCTGGAGCCGTACGCCGAGCGGCTGCCCGCCGCGGGCGACTTCTACCCCGCGCTGCGGCAGGCGTTCACCTACCAGAACCGCTTCTACTGCGCCCCGAAGGACTTCGCGACGCTGGCGCTGCAGGTCAACGGCCGGCTATGGGCGCGAGCCGGGCTCGGCGCCGCCGACGTGCCACGCGACTGGGCGGGGCTGCGTACCGCCGCCTCCCGGGTGAAGGCCGTGGGGATCGTGCCGCTCGTACTCGACTCGTCCTTCGACCGGGTCGGCGCGTTCATGCTGCAGGCGGGCGGCTGGCCGGTCAGCGACGACGGCACCCGGGCCACCGCCGACAGCCCGCAGAACCGCCAGGCGCTGGAGTACGTGCAGGGCCTGCTCCGCGACGGGCTGGCCCGCTACCCGCAGCAGGTCGACACCGGCTGGGCCGGGGAGGCGTTCGGCCGGGGCATGACCGCGATGACGATCGAGGGCAACTGGATCCGGGGCGCGCTCGCGGCCGACTACCCCGGCCTCGCGTACACGGTCCACGAGCTGCCGGCGGGACCGGCCGGTCCGGGCACGCTGTCGTTCACCACCTGCTGGGGCATCTCGGCCCGCAGCCGGTTCAAGGCCCAGGCCGTGGGGTTCGTCGAGGCGATGACCACCGCCGACGCGCAGCTGGCCTTCGCCCGCGCGTACGGCGTGATGCCCTCGCTGGTCTCCGCCCGGCAGGCCTACCTGCGGGAGTTCCCGGCCGACGAGCCGTTCCTGGCCGGCGCCGACTACGCCCGAGGGCCGGTCAACGCACCGCACATGGACCGCGTCATGTCGGACTTCGACTCCCAGCTGGCCCGGCTGGCGGTGGCCGACCCGGCGGTGATGCTGCGCCGCCTGCAGCGCAACATCACCGCGGCGCTGGAGCGGTGAGCGTGGGACGGGGCGGCGTCCGCCGCCCGGAGGCGGTCGCGGGGTGGCTGTTCGTCGCCCCGATGGTGGCGGTGCTCGGCGTGTTCCTGCTGCTGCCCATCGGCATGGCGCTGTGGGTGAGCCTGACCGGCTGGAACGGGCAGGGCAGCCCGTTCCAGCCGGGTGTGCCGTTCGTCGGGGCGCGGAACTACACGCAGCTCTTCCTGCAGGAGGGGCTGACCCGGGACCATTTCATGATCAGCATCCGGAACAACCTCTACTACGTGGCCGCGGCCGTGCCCGCGCAGACCGTGCTCGCGCTCGGGCTGGCGCTGGTCGTGGACCGGCGGTGGCTGCGCGGCCGGACGTTCTTCCGCTCCGCCTACTACTTCCCGTCGGTCACCAGCTCGGTCGCGATCAGCGTGGTGTTCCTGTTCCTGTTCGCCAACTCGGGCGCGGTCAACGCGCTGCTGGCGTACCTCGGCATCGACGGGCCGCAGTGGTTCGCCGACCCGCGCGGGCTGATCCACCTGGCGCTGGGCGGCCTGGGCCTGGCCGACCCGGACGCACCGCCCGCCGCCCTGGCCGACCACGGGTTGTTCGGGCTGTCCTGGTGGGAGTGGCTGGCCGGGCCGAGCGTCGCGATGACCACGATCATCATGCTGGTGGTCTGGACGACCGCGGGCACCTTCATGCTGATCTTCCTGGCCGCGCTGCAGGACGTGCCGCCGCAGCTGCGCGAGGCCGCCCTGGTCGACGGCGCGAACGCCTGGCAGCGGCTGCGCCACGTCACCCTGCCGATGCTGCGGCCCGCCCTGTTCCTGGTGGTGACCCTGGGCCTGATCGGCACCTGGCAGGTCTTCGACCAGATCTACGTGATGAGCCAGGGCGCACCGGCCAACACCACGCTCACCCCGGCGTACCTGTCCTACCGCACCGCGTTCGGCGACTTCGAGTACGGCACCGGCGCGGCGATCTCGTTCGTGCTGTTCCTCATCATCGTGGCGTCCACGCTGCTGCAACGGTGGCTGATGCGCGAACGCGACGGGTCCGCCCCGCGCCGCCGGTGGTGGCAGCGGATGCGACGGACGTCGTGACCGGGCGGGAGCGGCACGGCACCGGCGCGCGCCTGCGCAGGATGCTGGCCTACGCCGTGCTCATCCTGTTCGCGCTCGTGTTCCTCTACCCGTTCGTCATCCAGACCGCCACCGCGTTCAAGACGGAGCCGGACGCGGCGGCCCATCCCCTGTCGCCGATCCCCGATCCGGTCACCACGGAGGCGTTCGCGCAGGTGTTCGGCGGCACCGGCTTCCCGTTGTGGGTGGTGAACTCGCTGGCCGTCACCTTGCTGATCACCGCCGGGCGGGTGTTCCTCGACTCGCTGGCCGGATACGCCCTGGCCCGGCTGCCCTTCCGCGGGCGGGGCGCGATCACCGCGATGGTGCTGGCCGTCATGGCCGTGCCCGGCGTGGTGCTGCTGATCCCGAAGTTCCTGGTGCTCAACCAGCTCGGCCTCTACGACACCTACACCGCGCTGGTGCTGCCGCTGATCGTGGACGCGGCCGGGGTGTTCATCATGCGGCAGTTCTTCCTGTCCGTGCCGCCCAGCCTGGAGGAGGCCGCGCGCATGGACGGCGCCGGGGTGTTCCGCACCTACTGGTCGGTCATCCTGCCGATGGCCAGGCCCGCCCTCATCACGCTGACCATCCTGTCGTTCCAGTCGTCGTGGAACGAGTTCCCGCACACCGTGGTCGCGGTGCAGGACCCGGCCCTCTACACGCTGCCGCGCGGCATCGCGAACCTGGTCGCGGGCTCGCTCGGGGCCGGCACGCAGTACCCGCTCAAGCTCGCGGCCGCGCTGCTGGCCACCATCCCGGTCGCGATCATCTTCATCGTCTTCCAGCGCTACTTCGTACGCGGCGCGGCCGAGGGCGCGAGCAAGGAGTGAGCGCTGCTCAGCCGGCCCCGAAGCAGACGAAGCCCGCCGGCTCGGTCTCGCCCGCCGCGGCGGCCAGGGCGGCGGCCGGCGCGGCGCCCGCGGCCAGCCGCCGGTGGAAGCCCGTCATCACGCGCATCGCGACGTCGTCGGCGACCCGGCCGACGCTCGCCACCACGGTCGCGGTCCCGGCCGCGATCAGGGCGGTGCTCAGCCCGACCGACTCGTGGCCGGGCCGCACGTCGGCCAGGCCCAGCTCGCAGGCCGACAGCACGGCCACCCGGGGCGCGACGGACAGCTGCTGCAGGTCGTAGCCCATGAGCGGGCCGTCGGCCAGCTCGAACGCGGAGAACAGCGCGTTCTCGCCCTGATGCCTGCCGTGCGCGGCGACATGGAGCAGGGCCGCGCCGTCGCAGCCCGCCAGGGTCGCCGCCGCCGTCGCCGCCGGGCCGGTGAGCACCCGCGCGCCCGGGTGGCAGCGCGCGATCCGGTGCACCTCGGCCGCGGCCCGGTCGTTGCCCGGACCGGCCACCAGCAGCGCCGGACCGGCCGGGCCCGGCTCGCCGTAGGCCCGCTGCCGTGCCGCGTACCAGCTCGTCGCGGACGCGGCCACGGTGACCGGCCGGCCGGCGGCGCCGGGCAGCAGGCTCCACGGGACGGTCAGCAGCTCACCGGTCGGCACGAGCACCAGGTCACGGTCACCCGCGACGGCGAGCACCGGCCCGAGCACCGCCGCGGCCAGCTCGGCGGCGTCGCGGCGCACGGACGCGAGCACCGCGTCGGCCAGCCGGGGTGGCAGCGCGCGCCCGGCCCGCGCGTCCAGGGAGGCGCGCAGCCGCATCGCGACCTCGGCCGCCACGTCCGGGCGGCCCACGTCGACCAGCAGCGCCGTGCCACCGGCCAGCACCAGGGCACGCAGTGCCGGGCCGTCGTGCAGGTAGACGGCCATCGCGGCGTCGCCGAGGGCCTGCGCGACGGTGCCCATCGGCGCCGGGGCGCCGCCGGTGCCCGGCCCGGCCTGCGTCCAGGAACGGTGCCGGATGCGCCGCTCCAGCTCGGCGGCGTGCGAGCGCTGCGCACCGGCCGGCCGCCCGGCGCGCTCGGCCTCGCGTACGGCCAGCCGGACCTGGCGCAGGGCCTCCAGGGCGGCGGCGGTCTCCGGGTCGGCGGGCGGGCGTACGGGCGGCAGCAGCAGCGCCTGCGCCCGGGAGCGTTCAGCCCAGGCGAACACCTCGGCCGGGCGGCCCCGGTCCAGCGCGCGGCGCAGCCCGGCCTCGGCCAGGTCCCGCCCGTGCACCGCGGCCCCGGTCTGCAGGTCGAGGCAGCCCACCTGGGCGCGGTAGCGGTGCAGCTCCGCCAGGCCCGTGACCAGCTGGCGCGCTGCCGTGCCGGGCCTGCCCGACGCGGCGGCGACCTCGGCCCGTGCCAGCCGGGCCAGCACCCGAGTGTCCAGCCGGTCGCCGTGCCGCAGCACGCCGTGGCGGCGCAGCGCGTCCTCGGCGTCGGCGGTCCGGCGCAGCGCGGCGCTCGCCCGCGCGGCCAGCAGCCCCGCCACCCGGGCGTCCTCGTCGAGCGCCAGTTCGGACAGGCGGGCGGCGAGGGTGTTCGCCCGGCGCAGCAGCACCCGGTCCGGCCCGCCCGCCGCGTACGCCGCACGCAGGTCGACCAGGTCCGCCAGCGCCGCCCAGCGCCCGTTGCGCCGTTTCAGGAAGCAGGACCGGGCCTGCCCCGCCCAGCGCCGCGCGTCGGCGTGCCGGCCCGCCAGCAGGGCGGCCTCAGCGCGGGCGAGCAGCGCCTCGGCCTCGTCCTGGCCCATGCCCTGGGCGCGCAGCCGCTCCAGCGCCGCCGCGAGGTCGTCGTCCGCCTCGCGGAACAGGCCCGCGGCCAGCAGCACCCGGGCCCGATCCAGGCTGAGCAGCGGCAGCGCGCCGGGCGCGGAGCGGGCGTACTCGACCGACAGAGCCGCGAACGCGCCCAGCGCCCGGGGCAGGTCACCGGCGGCGAGATCGAGCAGAGCCAGGTTGTGCCGGGCCTTGGCGGCGATCAGGCCGAAGCCGTGGCGCTGCGCCACCCGGGCGGCGCGGCCCAGGTCGGCACGGGCCGCCGCCGGGCGGGGCGCGTGCAGGTGCAGCACGGCCCGGTTCAACAACACCCGGGCCAGGTCGCGGGGCTCCCGGCGCTCGTCGAGCACGCGCAGCGCCCGGCCGTACTCCGCCAGCGCCTCTTCGTCGCGGCCGGTGCGGCGCAGCATCACCGCTCGCTGCCCGTGCAGGGTGCCGCGCTGCTCGGGCGGCAGCAGCCGTTCGGCCTCCGCCAGGTGGCCCAGGCCCTCGGCGATGCGGCCCAGCTCGGAGACCGCGTAGGCGAGGCTGACCAGGATCCGGGCGCGCAGCGCGGCGTCGGCGGCAGGGTCGCCGGGCGGGGCGTCGTCCAGCGCCCGCAGCGCCGCGCGGTGCCGCCGCGCGCCCAGCGCCGGGCGCATGTCATTGGTGGCCGCGACCCCGGCCGCGTGCAACTCCGCGGCGCGCGGCCGGTCGCTCACAGCACGATGCCGGGCGTCACCACGGTGCGCAGCCCCGCCCCGTGCACCAGCAGCTGGGCCAGCCCGTGCGGGATGCCGGTGAACACGAACCGGCCTGCCTGATCGGCCTGCGTCGTGTGGACCACGTCCTGCCCGTCGGGCCCGGCCGCGGCGGTGCGCAGCTCCACCCGCAGCGGCGCGGGCGGGGCCAGCCAGCCGTCGACGCGTACCCCGTCGTCGCCGGGCAGCACCGACACCATCAGGCTCAGCAGGTCGCAGTCGAACGTGATGGTGCGCGCCTGCTCGGCCGCCCGCGCCCCCGAGCCGACCAGCGCGTCGTGCTGCAGCCGCGCCGCCTCCACGTCAAGGTCGGCCAGCCGCAGCGCGAACGAGACCCGCTCGTCCAGGTCGGCCGGGGGCGGGTCCACCGCGGCCCAGGTCCGCGCCAGCGCGTCGAGGATGTCCGCGTCGAGGTCGTCGAGCAGGCCGTCCGGGTCGCTCATCACCGGCTCCAGGTGGGATCGGCGAGCAGCAGCTCGCGTACTTTCGCCAGGCAGCGGCCCCGGGTGGGGCCGATGCTGCCCCGGGGCATGCCCATGGCCTCGGCGAGCACGTCGTAGTCGGGCCGGTCGACCAGCGCCACGACGCGCAGCAGGCGGCGGCAGCGGTCCGACACCGCCTGCAGGGCGCGCCACAGCGCCCGGTCGCGTTCGTGGGTCAGCACCTGCTCGTCCACGTCGGCCGCCGGGGACAGCGCGTGCTCCACCACCTCGGAGTCCGGATCGGCCCCGGCGCGCTCCTGGCGCAGCAGCCGCCACGCCTCCCGCCGGGTGGTCGTCGCCAGCCAGCCCAGCAGCGCCTGCGGGGTGCGGATGGTGTCGAGGTGGCGTACGAACACCAGCCACGTCGTCTGCACCACGTCGGCGGCGGGCTCGGCGTCCAGGCCCTGGGCGCGGGCGACGTGCCACAGCAGCGGGTTGACCTCGCGCACGATCGCGTCCAGCGCGCCGCGGTCGCCCTCACGCGCCTTCTCCAGCAGCCCCGCCAGGACCGCCGCACGGCCCTCGGCCGGGACGGTGCCCGCTCCGGCCGCCGCCGTCATGCGGTCTCCCGGTCTTGGAGCTCCAGCGGGGCGGGCGTCGTGAGGTCGTTCAGCACCCGCTCGGCCCGCTCACGGGCCGTCGTGGTGTCGAAGGCGGCCACGCCCGCGGACTCGTCGAGCAGCGCCTTGGCCAGCATCCCGGCGTAGGCCGCGGCGGCGAACGAGGTGCCGCTGCCGATGCCGTAGCCGGTCAAAGGCTGTTGCAGGTGCCTGCCGTGAACGGCCATGTCGCCCAGTGTCGAGAGTCCGCCGCCGTGGGTCAGCGGCGTCGCGCTGACCACATCGACCCCGAGGCAGTAGCGGGTGACCCACGGCGCGCTAGGGCTGAAATCGGCGAGCTTTCGCTCGGCGGTCACCGCGCCGACCGAGGCCACGAGTGCCAGTTCTGAGGCGAACGCGGCCGGGTACACCGGTTGGGAGGTGCCGAAGTTGCCGGCGGCGGCGACGAGGACCGTGCCGCGCTCGGCCAGCCGGTCCACGGCGGCCCGGACCTGCGCCTTGTAGCTATCGTCCGTGGGCAGCGAGTGGAAGCCGATCGCGAGGCAGATCACGTCGATGAAGCTGGGCTGCTGCTCGTAGAGGTAGTCCAGCGCCGCGAGGATCTGGCCGCTCGCGATGTGCCCGGCGTTGTCGCGGTCGAGCGTGACCGACAGGATCAACGCGTCCGGCGCGTGCTGGCGGACCAGACCGGCGACGAACGTGCCGTGGTGGGTGCCGTAGTCGGCGACCGGCGGGCGCGCCCAGCCCTCGTCGTACGCGTCGATGAGCACCGGGTCACCCGGGTCGCCCTGGAACCAGGGGTGCGCGGGATCGACGCCGGTGTCCAGAACCGCGACGACGGGCCGCCGCCCACCCGACACCCGCGTCACCGGAAACCGCCGTGGCTCCTGCACGAACCCGTAGAAGGGCACGAACGGCATCCCGTGGGTGTCCTTGATGCTGAACCCGTGCTCGGTCACATGAACCCTGTCCGCCACGACCCAGTCCCCCTCCGGCAGCCGACCCCGTCTGTTCCACAAGAGAGTGTGGTGGCGATCGCTGGATACCGGAAGCCTGAAAACGGCTTGTGGGCGAAGACAGACTGACCGGGTGACAACACCGTACGAAGACCTGCTCGCCCGCGCGCAGGCCGATCCGGGCGTGCTCGGCATCGTGCTGACCGGCTCGCAGGCCCGCGACGGCATGGCCACCGACCACTCGGACGCCGACGTGATCGTGGTGGTTGCCGAGTACGGCGGCGCCTGGACGGCGACCACGCACAGCCCCGAGCTGGACACCATCCCGACGTCGCTGGCGGATCTGGCCGACACGTCGGACCGCTGGCGCCGCTACGCCTACCGCGGCGCCCGGGTGCTGCTGGACCGCCTCGACGGGCGGGTCGGCGAGCTGGTGCGCGCGCAGGCGACGCTGAGCCCGGCCGAGCGCGACGCCTGGACGCGCGAGGAGCTGGACGGGTACGTCAACTTCGTGTACCGCGCCGCGAAGAACCGCCGCGACGGCCGCCCCGAGCTGGCCCGGCTGGAGGAGATCGAGGCCGCGCCGTGGTTCCTGTGGACGCTGTTCTCGCTCTACGGGCGGGTCCGGCCGTACAACAAGTATCTGCGCTGGGAGCTGGAGACGTTTCCGCTGCCCGCGCCGTGGACGGCCGACCACCTGATCCCCGCGCTGGCCGACCGGCCCTCGGCGCTGTTCGCCGAGCTGGAGACGGCGGTGCGCGCGGCGGGCTTCGGCGACGTGCTGGACGGCTGGGGCCCCGAGCTGGAGCTGTGCCGCTGACCGGACGCCACGCCGTGATCAGGCCGGACGGATCATTACCACATCCACGGCCGCCATCGGTAAGGAGTGGTCGTACGGCTCCACCAGGGGCGGTGCGATGCTGATCACGTGCCACAGCTCTCCGGCACTGCCGAGCACTGGCAGGCCGTATACGACCGAAATGATCCACAGAACGTCAGCTGGTACCAGCCCACGCCCGCAATGTCGCTGAGGCTGCTGGAGGCCGGCGGGGCACGCCCCGGCAGTTCGGTGCTCGACGCCGGCGGCGGTGCTTCCACTCTCGTCGACGAGCTGCTCGTCCGCGGCATGACCGACGTGACGGTGCTCGACCTGTCGGAGGCGGCGCTGGCCGCGGCCCGCAGGCGGCTGGGCGAGCGCGCCATGGCGGCGCACTGGATGGCCCGGGACCTGCTGACCTGGTCGCCGCTGCGCCGGTACGACTTCTGGCACGACCGCGCCGTCTTCCACTTCCTCACCGACCCGGCCGACCGCGACCGCTACCGCCGCGTGCTCGCCGCCGCGCTCGCGACCCGCGGCCAGGCCGTCATCGGCACCTTCGCCGAGGACGGCCCCGACTCCTGCTCCGGCCTGCCCGTGGCCCGGTACGGCGTGCAGGCGCTGGCCGAGCAGTTCCCCGGCTTCCAGGTCGTACAGGCCGAGCAGGAGCAGCACCGGACGCCGTCGGGCGGCTGGCAGTCGTTCACCTGGGTGCGGCTGGTCCGCTTGGCCGAAGGCGCGCCGCCCTCCTACGCCCCGGCGCCCGCGCCCGCCCCGGCCCCCGCGCCGCAGCCCGACAGCCTCTACTGAGCAGCCCTCCGCCCCGCGGACAACGTCGCTCACGGCTCCACAACTTCTGTGTTGTAGCTACCACACCGAAGTTGTGGAGCCGTGACTTCAACACCCCGCGCCGCCGCCTGCGGCCCGCCGCCGGTGGAGGGTGACCAGGGTCACCCGGGCCGCCCCGGAACCAGACGGCCTCCCCCGCCGACCAACGCTGACCGGGTCGCAGGCGTGCGGCCCGCGCTTGGGGAGGTTCGGTGCGGGTGTACACGTCGGTGGCGCGGCCGGTCCGGCTGCTGCTGGCCGTGGCGGCCGGTCTGCTGCTGGTCCTCGGCCCGGCGAGCGCCGCGTCGGCGCACGAGGTCGGCGGCGTCGGCGCGACCAACTTCGCGACCACCCTGTCCGGGCTCTCCCCGGCGGTGCCCGGCGTCGCCCTGTCCGTCGTCGAGAACGGCTCCCGCCTCCAGCTGCGCAACACCACGAAAACCGAGGTGGTGGTACGCGGCTACAGCGAGGAGCCGTACGCCCGGATCGGCCCCGACGGCGTCTGGCTCAACGACAGCTCCCCCGCGACCTACCTCAACGCCGACCGCTTCGGGTCGACCCGGGTGCCCGCCGACGCCGACCCGGCCGCCGCCCCGCGCTGGCGCAAGGTCTCCGACGAGCCCGTGCACCGCTGGCACGACCACCGCACGCACTGGATGCTGACCACGCTGCCGATCGCGGTCGCCGCCGACCCGACCGCGCCGCACCGGATCTCCGAGTGGCGCGTCGACCTCGACCACGACGGCAAGGTCCTCACCGCGACCGGTTCTTTGGACTGGGTGCCCGGCCCCTCCCCCACCCCCTGGTACCTGCTCGCCGCCCTGTGCGCGCTGCTGGTGGTCGGTGCCGTGTTCACCCGGTGGGCGCACCGGCTGGTGGCCGCCGCGCTCGGTGCGCTGATCGCCGCCGACGTCGTGCACGCCGCCGCGGTCGCGCTGGTCACCAAGGGCAACGTGGCCGAGCGCCTCGGCGCCTTCCTCGGCGAGGGCATGACCGCGCTGCTGCTCTGGCCGTTCGGCATCGCCGCGGCGGTGCTCATCGCACGGCGCGCGACCTTCCTCGCCTTCGTCGGGATGGGCGTCGGCGGGCTGCTCGCGTCGACGATGGCGCTGGACGACGCCCCGGTGTGGTGGCGCTCCTCGGCCCCGTCCGCCCTGTCCGCCGACCTCAACCGCGCCACCGTCGCCCTGATCGTCGGCCTCGGCGCCGGCCTCCTCCTGGCCGGACCGCTGCTCTGGCGCCGCTTCAAACCCGCCCCGCGCACCCGGTCCGCAGCAACCACCGCACCCGATGCCGAAGGTACCGACCGGGTGCCGCCGGGCGGCCCTGCCGGAGACGGCGACGCTGCTCCCGCTGCCGACCAGAGGATTCCGGTCAGCGCCGTCGGCGATGACGCGCGAGCGGAGGCACCGGTCCTGCTCGGCGCGCGGGCTGCGGCCGCAGCCGCGCCAACGCGGGAGGAGGCGACCGTCGGGCGGCGCGGGTTCGCCGGGACGCTGGCCGTGGGCGGCGTCGGGGTGATCCTCGGCGCATCGGGCGGCATCGCGGCTGGCGGCGGACCCGACACCGGCACCCCCGCCGACACGGAGCCCGGTGAGCCGGGCCGGTCGTCGATCGGCACGGCCCGGGTCGCGTTCCACGGCGAGCGCCAGGCCGGGATCGCCACCCCGGCCCGGCCCCAGGCCCGGCTGCGGGTCACCGCGTTCGACCTGGTCCCGGGCGTGGACCGGGCGGGGCTGCGTACGCTGCTGCGCCGCTGGAGCCAGGCGGCCGAGCAGCTCACCGCGGGGCAGGCGCTCGGCGCATCGGGCGATCATGTCGTCACCGGCGCGGGTCCGGCGTCGCTGACCGTGACGATCGGATTCGGGCCGAGCCTGTTCGGCAAGGCCGGGCTGACCGCCGCGGACCGGCCGAAGCAGCTCGCGCCGCTGCCCCCGTTCCCGGGCGAGCGCCTGGACCCGGCCCGCAGCGACGGCGACCTGTGCCTGCTCGTCGCGGCCGACGACGCGCTGGTGGTGTTCCGCGCCGCCCGCGAGCTGGCCCGGCTGGCCAAGCCGTACGCCCGGGTCCGGTGGCAGACGGACGGCTTCAGCAGCGCGCCCGGCGTGACCGCCGACGGCGCGACCAGCCGCAACCTGATGGGCCAGCTCGACGGCACGAACAACCCCCGGCCCGCCGACGAGGACTTCGACACGAAGGTGTTCGTCACCGACCCGGCCGCGCCGCGCTGGCTGCAGGGGGGCTCGCTGCTCGTGGTGCGCCGCATCCGGATGCTGCTCGACGACTGGGACGGCCTCGACCAGCCCGCCCAGGAGCGCGTCATCGGCCGCCACAAGGACACCGGCGCACCGCTGTCCGGCGGCGAGGAGCGCACCCCGGCCGACTTCGGCGCGACCGCTCCGGCAGGCGGGCTCGCCATCCCCGCCAACGCGCACATCCGCCTGGCCGCACCGGCCTTCAACAACGGCGCGGCGATGCTGCGCCGCGGCTGGTCCTACGCCGAGGACACCGAGGCCGGGCTGCTGTTCCTGGCCTGGCAGGCCGACCCGGCGCGGGGCTTCGTGCCGGTGCAGCGGCGGCTGGCCGGCGCGGACGCGCTCAACCGCTTCATCCGCCACGAGACCAGCGCCCTGTTCGCCATGCCACGCGGAGCCGCGACCGGCGGCTACGTCGGCCAGGAACTGTTCGGAGACGACCCCGTATGAGCCCGCTGACCCGCCTGCTGTCCTGCTCCGTCGCGGTGGCGACCGCCGTAGCGCTGTCCGGCTGCTCGCTGTGGGGGCTGGAGGGCGGCCCCGACGCCCAGGGCGCGGCGCTGCCGAGCATCGCCGCGCAGCCGGAGGGCGTGGCGGCGGCCATGGGCGCCGACGGCGTCCAGCGTATCGAGATCACCGTCGACGACAAGCTGCGCCTGACGCCGGAGGTGGTGTCAGCCCGGCCGGGCAGGGTGGAGTTCACGTTCCGCAACGTGGGGCTGACCCCGCACGACATCGCGCTGCGGGTGCCGTCCGCGGCGGGCACGGGCAACCTCAACGGCGCCGACACCCGCACGGTGATGATCGAGGTCACCGAGCCCGGCACCTACCCGATGCCGTGCCTCTACCACGGCACCTCCGGCATGCGCGGCACCCTGCACATCCGCTGACGTGGGCCCGGACGCGAGCCCGGCGTACGGTGATATGCACCGTAGTAGCGTATTGAGGGGATGTCGGCGCACTTAAAAAGCGTCATCTCGGGAGGTACGGTGCAGATCTCCGACAGGGAATCGCACGACCGGCGCTGGATGGGCGTCGGACGGAGCAGCCAGCCCGATTCCCGGGCCGCCGCAGCCGAGGCCGTGCGCACGGCTCAGACGGGGCCCGATCCGAAACTGCTGGTCGTCTTCGCGGCCATCACCCACGACGCGGCGGCGGTGCTGGCCGGTGTCGCCGACGCCGCACCCGGGGTGCCGGTGATCGGCTGCACCACGCACGGCGAGATCGGGCCCGGCGGCCCGGCCGACGGCACGGTGACCGTGGCCGCGCTCGGCGGGGTGGGCCTGGAGGTGTCCACCTGCGTCGCCGAGGACGTCACCGGCCGCCAGGCCGACGCCGGGTACGAAGTGGCCGGCTGCGTCGGGCGGGTCGAGCTGCCGCACCGGGTGCTGATGCTGCTCACCGACGGGCTCGTCCGCGACCAGGAGAGCATCGTGCGCGGCTGCTACCGGGCGCTGGGCGCGGGCGTGCCGCTGTTCGGCGGGGCCGCGGCCGACGGCTGGCGAATGAGCGGGGCATACCTGTTCAAGGACGGGCAGGTGCTCACGAACGCGGTGATCGGCGCAGCGATCGCGTCGGAGGCGCCGATCGCGGTGGGGGTCAGCCACGGCTGGTGCACCGTCGGCCAGCCGATGATCGTGACCCGGGCCGCGGACGGGCGGGTGCTCACCCTCGACGACCGGCCCGCCCTCGACGTGTACCTGGAACGGCTGGACGCCCCGCCCGAGGCGTACACCGACCCGGCGGCGTTCACCGCGTTCGCGCTGTCGCGCCCGCTGGGCGTGCAGCGGCGCAGCGGGGTCGAGGCCCGCAACCTGTCCACCGAGGTCGACCTGGAGGGCCGGTCGATCGGCGGCGGCGGGGCCATCGACCCGGGCGGGCTGACCTGGGTGATGACCGGCGACGAGCAGTCCATCCTGGACGCGACTGACTCGGCCTGCCAGGACGCGCTCGACCGGCTGGAGGGGCAGGAGCCGATCGGCATGCTCACCTTCAGCTGCGCCGCCCTGCGGGCGGTACTGGGCGACGACGGCATCCAGCGGGAGGGCGAGCGCCTGGACCGGTGGGCAGGCAGCATCCCGTACGCCGGGTTCTACACCTACGGCGAGATCGCCCGCAATCACGGCATCGACGGCTTCCACAACCAGACCCTCGCTGTGCTGGCACTGAGCTGACATGGCGGGGCTCGCCGAGTCGCTGTACATCCAGCAGCTGGTGGAGCTGCTGGCGGTGGTGTCCTCGTCCACCGACGAGACCTCGGCGGTGCAGAACGCGGTCGAGCGCTCGGCCCAGGCGCTGGAGGCGGAGGTCGCCGCGGTGGTGTTCGACGGCAAGGTGACCGCGTCGATCGGGTTCCCGCCCGGCGCGGTGCCGCACGAGGACATCGTCGCGGTCACCCTGCGGCAGCGTTCCGAACTGGACGTGCCGGGGCTGGGCAGCTGCCCGGCGGTGACCGCGTCGTGGGCGGGCAGCAACCCGGGGCATCTGGTGCTGGCCCGCTGGGACGCCCCCTTTCGCATCGAGGAGCAGAACCTGGTCCGCGGTATGGCCCGGGTGCTGGAGCTGACCCTGACGATGCTGCGTACGCTCGCGGCCGAGCACTCCATCCGGCAGTCGCTGGAGCAGCGGCAGCGGCTGCTGGAGCACCTGTTCACCATCCAGCGGGCCATCTCCCGCCGCGAGGACCTGCAGCAGATCCTCGACACCATCACCATCGGCGCCCGCGACCTGCTCGGCGACGAGATAGGACTGCTGTGGGTACGCGACGAGCCCACCTCGTCCCAGGTCAGGCTGGCCGCGGCGGCGGGCACCCGGCCGGTGGAACCGGCCGACCGGCCCGTGGTCGACCTGGCCGACGCGTCCGTGGCCGGCGAGGCGATCGTGACCGACCAGGTCGTGGTCCGGCACGGGCAGGCGGCCCAGTCGCGGATGCTCAAGCTGCTGGGGCCCGACGGGGTGCACGCGTCGATGGCCGCGCCCGTGCACGACAGCGGCGCGGTCACCGGTGCCCTGGTCGTGGCGTCCTGCGACGCGGACCGGATCTACAGCCCGGCCGACGAGCAGACGCTGCGCGCCTTCGCCGAGAACGTGAGCCTGGCCCTGACCGACGCCGCCACGGTGGTGCGCATGCGGCTGGCGCACCATGACTCGCTGACCGGGCTGCCCAGCCGGCGGCTGTTCCTGGAGCAGCTGGCGCAGCAGCTGGCAGTGGTCGAGGCCGACGGGAGCGCGCTCGCGGTGCTGTTCCTGGACCTGGACCGGTTCAAGGACATCAACGACTCGCTCGGGCACGCCGCGGGCGACCAGCTGCTGACGGTGACCGCGGACCGGGTCACGGCGCAGCTGCGCTCCGGCGACGCGGCGTCGCGCTTCGGCGGGGACGAGTTCGCGGTGATGCTGTCCAGGGTGGACGGGCCGGGCGACGCGACGGCGGTGGCGAGCCGTATCGGGGACGCGCTGGGCAAGCCGATGCGGGTGGCCCAGCGGCGGCTGCGGGTCGGGGTGAGCATCGGCATCGCCCTGAGCACCGCCGCCGGCAACGACCCCGCCGAACTCGTGGCCCGCGCCGACCTGGCCATGTACGAGGCCAAACGCCGCGGCACCGGCGGCTACGCGATCTACGACGCGTCCCTGCCCGGCCACGGCACGGTCCCGGCGGCGCACCACTGACCTTCCGGGACGGCGGCAGCGCGCGGAACCGGCCGAGGCCGTGTCCCGCGCGCTTTCTCGATCAGCCGCTGACCTGCACGTTCAGCGTCCAGTCGTCGAGCGTGCCGGTGAGCACGCTCGCCGCGGCCTGGTCGACCAGCAGCCACTGCACCGAGACCGTGTGCGCCACGGCCGCGCCCGCGGGCGAGGTCACCCGCTTGCATGCCTGCGTCGCGTCCGACTCGCCCGCGCCCGTGGTGAACGACAGGTCGTTGGCGCCGATCGGGACGCCGTCCAGCAGGATCTGCACCTGCAGGAAGTCCACCGGCGCCACATAGGTGACGGGCTGGCCCTGCAGCCGGGCCTCGGCCGAGAAGATCACGATGATCTGGTCGGAGTCCGCGGCCGGGGTGGTGAAGCTGATGGTGGCGCCCGGCAGCGGCTGGAACGCCCCGCCCGTCTCCGCCAGGTTCGTCGGCACGTCGTTGGAGCGCACCATGCTCTGCTCCTGCGCCCCGCCGTTGCACACCGACATGCCCGCGCCGGGCGCGTCGATCGCCTTGTCCTCGTCCAGCAGCACGGCCGACCGTGGCAGCCGGCCCGCGGCGGTGACCGGGCTCGCCGCGCCGGTCACCACCAGTGCCGTAGCCAGCAGCGCCAGCACGGCGACGGTACGTCTGTTCATGACTGGTCCCTTCGTCGGTCCGGTCGCGAGGAGCGACCGGGTGCCGCGGCTGTCGCGGCGGGACCAGGCTGCGCCGCGGCCGTCAGCGCGCGGTCACGGTCGGCTCAGTGTCAGTCGGCTGACGGACGACCATGACGCCACCGTGATACCCGCGCCGACCATGGATGTCGGCCGTCCGAACCGGACCGCCGGAAAAGGAGACAGCTGTGTCCGCAGCACCCGTGTTCCGTGCCGCCGCCGTCGCGCTCGCCGCAGCCGTCGTCGGTGCCCTGCCCGCACCCGGCGGTGCGTACGCCGCCGATCCGCCACTGACCCTGGAGTACGGCACCAGCCTCACCACCGACACCGCCGCCAAGTCCGCCGTCGCCTTCTGCCCGGAGGGCAGCTGGGTGTACGCGCTCGGCGGCTGGGTCGACGGCGGCGCCGGCGATGTCCTGCTGACCGGCATGCACCCCGCCGCGGACCTGCGTTCGGCGAAGGTCACGGCGGTGCCGCGCAGCGGCTCGACCGCAGCGTTCTCGGTCACCGCGCAGGCCATGTGCATCGCCACCGAGCAGCCGCCGACGCTGATCAGCCAGACGACGCTCACCGGCGACAGCGCCACCGTGCGCTGCGCGGACGGCACCGCCGTGGTGGGTTTCGGCTTCACCATGAACCGCCGGGTGGACCAGTGGCGCATCGACCAGCTGGTGCCTTCCCGCTACCTGCATGAGCTCACCGTGCACGCCTCGGGCGCGGGCATCGCACCGGGCGCGCTGACGGTGCACGGCATCTGCCGCACCAGGCAGTTCCCCAGCGTGCACACCGGCTATCTGGCCGGGCAGGGCCCGACCGTCGACTCCGGCAGCTGGCCGCGCATCTCGGCGCTGTCCTCAGCCGGCCTGGGCGCTCTCGGCGTCGGCGGCGTCGTCGTCGGGGAGCGCACCCACCTGGACGGCTTCCTGGTGATGCCGTTCTCCGGCGGATACGTCCGGGCCAACCGCTTCCCGGCGCCACCGGGGCCGCTGCTGAGCCGCCAATTCGCGACGGCCACCACCGACGGCGCGGTGACCGGCAACGACGGGCGCATCGGCACGTTCTACGGCCCGGCGCCGCAGTGAGTCAGCGCCGGACGGCGTCCGCCCGCTGGACCGGGACCAGCAGGTCCCGGTCCGGTGGCGACACCCCGATCGCACGCATCGCCTCGCCGTAGCGGGCGAACGCGCGCCGGGCCTCGCCGTGCTGACCGCCCGCGACGAGCGTGCGCACCAGGGACCGGTGCGCGCGCTCGTCGTACGGGTCGCGCTCCAGCAGCCGCAGCAGGTAGCTCACCGCCGCACCGGGCTGCCCCGCCAGGCGGCTGGTGTGCGCGAGCATCCGCAGCATCGCCAGGTACGCCGCCCGCGCCTCCTCGTGCAGCGGGCCCGCCCACTCGGTGTACGGCTCGTCCTCGAACGCGTCCGCGCGGTAGAGCTGGTCGGCCGCGAGCAGCGCGAGCCGGGCCTGCTCCACCGCCTGCTGCTCGACCAGCCGCCGGGCCCGGGCCACCTGGTCCAGGAAGTCCTCCACGTCCACGCCGGTGGTGGCCACGTTCAGCGCGATGCTCGACTGGTCGGCGCTGAGATGGTGGTCGGGGGCGTGGACCTTGGCCGGGTCGAGCACGCCGCGCACGATGTTGAGCAGCACCGACAGCCGGTGCCCGGTCTTCTGCCCGTCGGCGTCGGGCCACAGCAGCTCGCACAGCTCGCTGCGCGGCACCGGCCGGCCCCGCCGCGCCACCAGGATGCGCAGCAGGTCACGGGCCTTGCGCGACTGCCACGACGACGCGGGCACCACCTGCCCGGCCAGCTCCACCTCGAACCGGCCGAGCGCGCGCACCCGCACCTGCGGCCGGTCCGCGGACCCGGTGGCCGCGCCGATGCGGTCGGCCAGCGCGTCCGCGGCGGCCAGCCGCTGCGCTGCGGGCAGCGCGTCGGCCCGCTCGTCCGCACCGGCGCCGGGCAGGCGCGCGGCCAGCACCGCGATCCGTGCGGCCTCCACCGCCGCCCCGGCCTCCGTCCAGATCGCCCGCGCCTCCCGCAGCGCGGCCCGCGCGCGGTGCGGATCGGGTTCGGCGGCGGCCCGCAGCTCGAGCGCGTCGGCCAGGCCGGCGGGCTCGCTCCGGGTCCGGGCCGCCCGCGCGGCCTCGGTGGCCAGTTCGGCGGCGCGCACCGGCGCGCCCTGGTGCAGCGCGATCCAGCCCTGCGCGAGCAGCCCCGGGCGGCTCAGCTCCGGCCCGGCCTGGTCCACGGCGGCCTCGGCGTACCCGGCGGCGGCCTTCACGTCGTCGGCCAGCACGGTCAGCGCCAGCCCGGCCAGCGCGGGCACCAGCACGTGCGCGTTGCCGGCCCCGGACGCGACCTCGATCACCTGCTCGTACGCGGCCCGCGCCTGCTCGCGCCACCCGCGCCGCCAGTACAGCTCGGCCAGCCCGAGCACCGCCCCGGCGAACCGGCGCGAGCCGTGCCGCTGGTAGTGCGCGATCGCGGCCCGGTAGCGGCGGGCCGCCTCGTCGTAGCGGCCGAGCATCGCCAGCGCGTCGGCCTCGTTGCTGGTCGCGATCGCGTGCAGGCTCGGCGAACCGGCCGCCTGCGCGTACACGGCGCACAGCTCCGCCGACTCCAGCGCCGCCGCGTAGTGCGCCTGCTGCAGCTGCTGGTAGCTGCGGTTGGTGTGGATCTGCGTCAGCAGCAGCACGTCACCGGTGCGCTGCGCCATCGGCAGCGCGAGCGCGAAGTGCTCCGCGCTGCCCGCGCTGTCCCCCGCCACCCCCAGGCACAGCGCCAGGCTCAGGTACGCGGCGGCCAGCGCGGCGTCGTCTCCGGCCGCGGCGGCCGTCCGCACCGCGTGCCGCGCCGAGTCCACCGCGTCGTCGACGTCGCCCGCGAGCAGCCGGGCGTTCGCGACGGCCGCGGCCAGCAGCGCCGCGTCCGCACCGGACTCGCCCGGCGCGGCACGGGCGAACGCGGCCAGCGCCCCGTGCGCGTCACCGCGCTGATAGGACACCCGGCCCAGCCGCCAGGCGGTGGCGGCCGGCAGCGGCCGCCGCGTGCCCGCCGCCTCCTCGTACGCCCGCTGCGCGGCGCCCAGGTCGCCGGAGGTCCGCAGCGCGTCGCCGAGCAGCAGCCACAGCCGCTCGTCGCGCTCCTCGGGCGGCAGCTCGCCGACCAGGCGCACGACGAGCGCCACGTGCCCGCCGGAGACGATCCGCCCGCCGTGCTCCCGCAGCACCTGCGCCGCCCCGGCCCGGTCCCCGGCCCGCATCAGCTCACGCGCGGCGGCCGCCGCCGGGCCGTGCTCGCGATACCAGGCCGCCGCCGTGCGCGCCGCCGCGCGCCCGCCCGCGTCGTCGGCGGCGGCGGCCTGGGCGACGACCGGCACGATCCGCTCGACGACCGGCAGGCCCGGCGCGGCGCCGGGCTCGCGTACCAGCACCCCGACCTGGCGCAGCAGCGCGGTCAGCGCCTCCGCCTCCGGCGTGCCGAGCGCCGCGCACAGGCCCGCGGTGAGCGGCGACAGCTCCCCCGCCCGCGCGAGCAGCAGCCGGGCGTCCTCCGGCAGGTCCGGCAGCACCTGGTCGCGGACGTACGCGGCCAGCGGCCCGGCGACGGCGGGTTCGGGGGCGGGCCCGTGCACGCGTACGGCCTCGACGGCGAGCTGCACCAGGGCGGGCCAGCCGGCGGTCGCGGCGTGCAGGCGCGCGGCCAGGTCCGGGTCGGCCGCCCCGCACGCCTCGGTGAGCAGCTCGGCGACGTCGTCCACGGTGCAGGCCAGCTCGGCCGGACCGGCTTCGGTCCACCGGCCGGGGCCCGCGTGCGGCCGCCACGCGAGCGGCCACCGTGACGCCAGCACGATCTCCACGTCCGCGCTGACGCCCGCGACGGCCCGCAGCAACCGGCGCAGCTCGCCATCGGGCAGCGCGGGCAGGTCGTCGAGCACGATCGGCCCGTCACCGGCGGCCGCGGCGTCCACGACGAACGCCGCCGGGTCGGTGCCACCCGGCCACCAGCGGGCCCCGGGCGCGGGACACCATCGGCGCAGCGCGGTCGTCTTGCCGTATCCCGCCGCCGCGATCACCATGCGCCGGCTCGCTGCTGGTGCCATCGCCGTTCCCGCACCTCCCGCCCTTATGCCGACCTGTGCTGACAGGCTGCGGCCACCCTCCGGTGTGGACAAGGATTCTGTCGGGAATGTGCGTGATGCGCCACGCGACGGCTGGGCGTGGCGCGCCGCGGTCGGCAGTATGGGTGCCATGGCCGACACCACGATCACCGAAACCGGACCCGGCAGCTACGTCAACCCCGACGGGGCGTTCACCCGCGACCAGCGCTACATCGCCACCCGCATCACCGCCGACGGCCGCGACGGCTACCCGGTCGAAGCCGGGCGATACCGGCTGGTGGTCAGCCGCGCCTGCCCCTGGGCCGGGCGGATGGTGATCGTACGCCGCCTGCTCGGGCTGGAGGAGGCGCTGCCGATGGGCGTGGCCGGCCCGACGCACGACAAGCGCAGCTGGACGTTCGACCTCGACCCGGACGGCCGCGACCCGGTGCTGGGCATCGAGCGGCTGCAGGAGGCGTTCTTCGCCCGGTTCCCCGGCTACGAGCGCGGCATCACCGTGCCCGCGATCGTGGACGTGCCCACCGGCCAGGTGGTGACCAACGACTACCGGCAGATGACGCTGGACCTGTCCCTGGAGTGGACCGCGCTGCACCGCCCCGGCGCGCCCGAGCTCTACCCCGCGCCGCTGCGCGACGAGATCGACTTCATCAACGAGCAGGTCTTCGAGGACGTCAACGACGGCGTTTACCGGTGCGGGTTCGCCGGGTCGCAGCAGGCGTACGAAGCCGCGTACCGGCGCCTGTTCGGGCGGCTGGACGCGCTGTCGGAGCGGCTGTCGACCCGGCGCTACCTGGTCGGCGACACGATCACCGAGGCGGACGTGCGGCTGTTCTGCACGCTGGTGCGCTTCGACGCCGTGTACCACGGCCACTTCAAGTGCAACCGCAGCAAGCTGACCGAGCTGCCGGTGCTGTGGGCGTACGCCCGTGACCTGTTCACGACGCCGGGTTTCGGCGACACCATCCACTTCGGGCACATCAAGAGCCACTACTACGAGGTGCACCGCGACATCAACCCGACCGGCATCGTGCCCGCCGGGCCGGACCCGTCCGGCTGGCTCACCCCGCACCACCGCGAGCAGCTCGGCGGCCGCCCGTTCGGCGACGGCACGCCGCCCGGCCCGGTGCCGCCCGGCGAGACCGTCCCGCCGCTCACCGATCAGGTGTTGTGAAGAATCCCTTCGGCGCGGGATCCTCTGTTGAATATTCCTGTCACGGATGGAGCCTTCATGGAGCGCAGGGCAGTGCTTCGGTCAACGGTCGCCGTAGGTGCGTCGATCGGTTTCGCCACGGTCGCCGGGCCGGCGGGCGCCAAACCCACGCCACCGGCGGGGCCGCGCAACATCGCGTACCGGGGCTGGACCTCCGATGCCGACTTCGGCTCGGGCACCTACCTCGGCACCGCGGCATCGGGTGATGCCCTGCGCCTGACGTCGGCGGCGGGCCAGTACACCTATCTCGGCGCGAGCTACGACTACGCGAGCTGGACGTCGCCCTCGGTGACCACCGGCTTCCCGGCCACCGAGGCGATCGCCTCCTGGACCGCCGACACGCCCGGCGCCACCTGGGTGCAGGTGGAGCTGCGCGGCGTGACCGCCGCGGGCAACACCACGGCCTGGAAGATCATGGGCAGGTGGGCCGCGGACGACGCGAGCGTGCAGCGCACGTCCGTGCCGGGACAGACCGACACCGACGGCGGCATCGCGATCGACACCTGGACCGCGGCGGCGGGACGCGAACTGACCAGCTGGCAGGCGCGGGTGACGCTGTACCGGCCCGCCGGGGGCTCGCTCACCCCGGTGGTGCGCAGCCTCGGCGCGGTCGCCTCGGCGGTGTCGGGCTCCGGCGCCGCCACCGCGCCGGCCGCGGCGCAGGGCATCACGCTGAACGTGCCGCAGTACTCCCAGAGCATCCACGCCGGACAGTACCCGCAGTACGGCGGTGGCGGAGAGGCCTGGTGCAGCCCGACCTCGACGTCGATGGTGCTCGCCTACTGGGGCACCGGCCCGACGCCCGCCGACTACGCGTGGGTGGATCCGGCCTACGCCGACCCGTGGGTCGACCACGCCGCCCGCAGCACCTACGACGCCAACTACGGCGGCACCGGCAACTGGCCGTTCAACACCGCTTACGCGGGCCGGTTCGGCGTCGACGGGTTCATCACGCGGCTGCGTTCGCTGAACGAGGCGGAGAAGTTCATCGCCGCCGGGATTCCGCTGATCCTGTCGCTGTCGTTCAAGAAGAGCGAGATTCCGGGCCTGACCTACAGCACCAACGGGCACCTGCTGGTGCTGGTCGGCTTCTCCGCGACCGGCGAGCCGGTGCTGAACGATCCCGCCGCCGCGACCAATGCGGCAGTACGCAAGACCGTCGGCCGCGCCCAGTTCGAGGCGGCCTGGCTGGGCACCAGCGGCGGCGTCGTGTACGTCGTCAAGCAGCCGGGCACCGCCCTCCCGCCCGCCCCGGCCCAGGCCAACTGGTAACCGCTCGCGGCGCTTTGCTCTGCACACAAATACGCACGGTACGTATTTGTGTGCAGAGCAAAGGCTGACGCCGGTGCTCTCAGGCCGGGAGCCGCCGGTGCGTCAGCGCCCACCAGCCGCCGACGGCGGCCGTACCCAGTCCGGCGACGAGCATCGCCACCGCGATCGAGGCCCGTTCGGCGAGCACCCCCAGCAGCACCGGCCCCACGCCCTGCAGCGTCATCAGGCCGGTGAACTGCAGCGCGAACGCCTGCCCGCGCACCTCCGGCGCCAGCGCCTCCAGGAACGGCCGCTGCACGCCCAGCGAGTAGCAGAACGCCGCTCCCGCCAGGAACATCACCGCCATCGCGACGGCCGCCGGGACCGGCACGGCGAGCAGCACCAGCGGCCCGCCCAGCGCGGCGATCACCACGGCCACCAGCCGTTCCCGTGCGGGCGGGCGCAGCAGGCGGCTGTAGACGAGGTTGCCGACGACCATGCCCAGCGGCGCGCAGGCCAGGATCATCCCGGCCGCCCCGGACCCGTGGCCGCGCTCGGCCGCGTACGGCACCACCAGCGCCTCCGCCCCGACGATGAACGCGGGCGGCAGCCACTGCACCAGCAGCAGCCGCCGTACCGGCCGGTCGCGCCACAGCTGCCCGGTGACCGCCCAGCTCTCCCCCAGCGCCGACCCGGACCCGGCCGCCGGTGCCGCGAAGTCGGGCAGCAGCAGCCGCACCCACACCGCGGCCACCAGCCCGACCGCAGCCGCGGCGAGCAGCGTCCGGCCGGGTCCCAGCACCGCGACGGCCGCGCCGCCGAACGCCAGCCCGAGCAGCTGCGCACCGCCGCTGGCGACGCTGGACAGGGCCCGGCCCAGCACGTACGCGTCGCCGGTGAGCTGCTCGGCGATCAGCCGGTTCGATGCGCCGTTGAACACCGGCCCGAACACGGCCACGCCCGCGAGCAGCGCCAGGCTCGCGCCGACCGGCAGCGGCAGCAGCGCGAGCACGAGGGCGGCCGCGGCGTCGAGCAGGAACCCGGCGGTGATCAGCGGACGCGGCCGCAGCCGGTCGGCGAGCGCGGCCAGCAGCGTCCCGCCGACGACCTGCGGCACGAACCCGATCGCGAACGTCAGCGCGGTCAGCACCGGGGAGCCGGTGCGGTCGAAGACCAGCACGGACAGGGCCAGGATCCGCAGCGACCCGGCCCCGATGGCCAGGGTGCGGGTGAGGAACAGGGTGCGGAACACCGGCTCGGCGAGCACATCGCGGTAGGTGGCCGGTCCGGCCTCGGTCTCGATCACCCGGTGAGCGTCGCGGACGGCTCGCGCGGGCAGCGAATGTTTCGTCCAGCGGCGTAAGGTCGGGGCATGCTCCGGTTCGAGGTCACCGCCGACGACCTGCTGCACAGCCGGTTCGCGATCAGCCCGCTGTTCGAGCTGGACAGCCTCATCCGCATCCTGGCGGGGCTGTCGCGCAACCAGCGGCTCCCGGTGAGCTGGGCCGCGCGGCTGCGTCCGGCGTACGAGCAGCTGAGCGCCGACCCGGCGATGCGTGCCGTGGTGGCGCTGCACTCGCTGCGGCAGGGTCCAGGGTTCCTGGCGCCTCCACCCGCAGGGATGGCCCAGACCATCGAAGACGACCTCGCGGCGGTACGCGCCACCCCGCTCGCGCTGGCCCGCCGCGACGTCCGGTCCAGCCTCGCCCTGCGCCCCTGCCACGACACCCAGGCGCTCGCCGTACTGCACTCTCCGGACGTGGCCGCGCTGCTCGCGGATGCCCTGGAACGCGCCTGGCATGCGCTGCTGGCCGCCGACTGGTTGCGGCTGCGCGTCATCTGCGAACGCGACGTGCTGCACCGCTCGGCGGACCTGGGCCGCTCCGGCTGGGCGGCGGCGTTCGACGGCCTGCCCCGGGTGCGCTGGCGGGCCGGTGGCATCGAGATCCCGCAGCTGCTCAACGCCGCGGTCGAGGTGGCCGGGCGCGGGCTGCTGCTGGTGCCGTCGGTGTTCATCTGGCCGGGCGTGGCCGCCCACCACGAGCAGCCCTGGCACCCGGCGATCATCTACGCGGCACGCGGCGTGGCCGCCCTGTGGGAGCCGGACCCGCCACCGGCCGAGGCGCTCGCGGCGCTGGTCGGCAGGGCCCGCGCGCGCCTGCTCGAGGCGCTCGCCGAACCCGCCAGCACCACCCAGCTCGCCCGGTCACTCGGCCTGGCCCCCGGCGCGGTCGGCGACCACCTGGCCGTGCTGCTGCGGGCGGGTCTGCTGGACCGCGCCCGCTCCGGCCGCTCTGTCCTCTACCGCCGCACCCCCCTCGGCGACGCCCTGGCCGCCACCGCGTCGCTCTAGCCGCCAGCCCGGCCCGCCGAGATCGCGAGTTCGTGTCCAAACCTGTGGTCAGACCACACTTCTCGACACGGAACAGCGATCTTGCCCGGCCGGCGGGACCGGGCTCGCGCGGCGCGGCGGGCTCGGGCGGCGGGGGCGGGTTCAGGCGTCGGCGATGCCGCGGCGTTCCTCGATCGGCACCGTCCCGGCGCCGGGGCGTTCGAGGCGCTGCTGTTCGCGCAGGTATTCCGGGGCGAGCCAGCGGGCCAGGTGATAGCCGACGATGGTGACGATGGTGCCCAGCGCGATGCCGCTCAGCTCGAAGGTGTCGCTGAACACCAGCGACGTGTTGCCGATGGCGATGATGATGCCCGCGGCCAGCGGCACCAGGTTGATCGGGTTGCCGAAGTCGACCCCGTTCTCCTTCCAGATCTTCGCGCCGAGCAGGCCGATCATGCCGTAGAGCACGACGGTGATGCCGCCGAGCACCCCGCCGGGGGTGGCCGAGATGACCGCGCCGAACTTCGGCGAGAAGCCGAACAGGATCGCCACCACCGCGGCGATGAGGTACGCGGCCGTGGAGTAGATCCGGGTCGCCGCCATCACCCCGATGTTCTCCGCGTACGTGGTGGTCGGCGAGCCGCCGACCGCGCTGGCCAGCACGGTGGCCACACCGTCGGCGCCGATCGCCTTGCCCATGACCGGGTCCAGGTCGCGGCGCGTCATCTCGGCGACGGCTTTGACGTGCCCGGCGTTCTCCGCGATCAGCGCGACCACCGCGGGCAGCACCAGCAGGATGAACGCGACGTTGAACGAGGGCAGGTGCCAGCCGGCGATCTCGTTGCCGTTCGCGTCGACCGTGGTGTGCGGCGGGAAGCCGAGCCACGGCGCGGCCGTGACGCCGGACCAGTCGAGCCGATCGTGCGTGGTCGGCTCGCTGCTGCCGGGCAGCACCGAGGTGATCGGGCCGATCACCCGGTCCAGCAGCCAGGACAGCACGTACCCGAAGACGAGCCCGAGGAAGATGGCGATGCGGCCGACGAACCCCCGGGCGGCGACCGCGACCACGATGACGAACAGCATCGTCACCAGCGCCACCCACTGGTCCTGCGGCCAGTACACCGAGGCGACGACGGGCGCGAGGTTGAAGCCGATCAGCATGACGACGGCGCCGGTGACCACGGGCGGCAGCACGGCGTGCAGCACCTTGAACCCGAGCAGGTGGATCAGCAGGCCGACCAGGGCGAGCACCAGGCCGGCGACCAGGATCGCGCCCGTCACGGCGGCGGAGTCGCCGCCCTGGGCCCGGATCGCCGCGACGGCGCTGACGAACGACGCCGACGTGCCCAGGTAGCTGGGCACCAGGCCGCGCACGATGAGCAGGAAGCAGATGGTGGCCACGCCGCTGACCATGATGGCCAGCTGCGGGTTGAGGCCCATCACCACCGGGAACACGAACGTGGCCCCGAACATGGCGACCACGTGCTGGGCACCCAGGCCGAACATGCGCGGCCAGGACAGCCGCTCGTCGGGGGCGACCACCTGGCCCGGCGGCGGGGTGCCGCCGCCGTACACCTCACGCCATCCGAACACCCGCGACCTCACCTTCGGCACACCCTCGGCCTACAGATTGCACCGGTACGCGGCCCGCCGTGCCGGGGCGCGCCGGGCGGTCACGGGATGATCGCGTCCACGTAGCCGCCGTCCACCCGCAGCGCCCCGCCGGTGGTCGCCGAGGCCAGCTCGGAGCTGAGGTACGCGACCATGTGCGCGATCTCCTCAGGCTCGATCAGGCGCTGGAGCAGCGAATACGGACGATGCTCGCGCATGAACCGGCGCTGCGCCTCGTCCCAGGGCACCTCGCCGCCGACGAGGTCGGCCACGTAGGTCTCCACGCCCGCGGTGTGCGTCGGCCCGGCCAGCACCGAGTTCACGGTCACCCCGGTCCCGGCCGCCGCCTTGGCATACCCTCTGGTCACCGCGAGCAGCGCGGTCTTGGTCATGCCGTAGTGGACCATCTCGACCGGGGTGACGATCGCCGAGTCGCTGGCGATGGCGGTGACCCGGCCCCAGCCGCGCTCCATCATGCCCGGCAGGTAGAGCCGGATGAGCCGCACCGCCGACAGCACGTTGACCTCGAAGTAGCGGCGCCACTCGTCGTCGTCGACCTCCAGCACCGGCCGCGCCCCGAAGATGCCCAGGTTGTTGACGAGGATGTCCAGCTCGGGCACCGCCTCGCGCATGGTCTCGGCGCCCTCGGCGGTGCCCAGGTCAGCCGCGACACCGCGCACGTCCGCGCCGGGCAGCTCGTCGCGCAGCCGCGCGGCGGCCGCCTCGGTGGACTCCGCGCCCCGCCCGTTGACCACGACATGCGCGCCGCACCGGGCCAGCGCCTCCGCGATCGCGTACCCGATGCCCTGGGTCGATCCCGACACCAGCGCCCGCCGTCCCCCCAGCTCGATCTTCACCCGGCCATCATCACCACCACGCCGCGGCCGGGGTGCAGTTTCGGGGAAACCGCAGGGTCCGCGGGCCTGGTTCGTGCAGTTTCCCCGAAACTGGACGCCCGACGAGGAGGGCCGACCCGGCGGGGCAGCCGGGTCGGCCCGTAGGTGGGGCGGGTTAGGGGGTGGGTGGGGTCACGGGTAGTTGGTGACGGTGCTGGGGACCGTCGCCGTGCCCTGGGCGGGGCCGCCCGTGGTGTTGATGACGTTGTCGATCACGCCGTTGCCGCCCAGCGATACCGTCGAGATGCTGTGGAACTTGACGTTCGGGTTGTTCGGCGTCTCGATGCCGCGCGCGGCGTGGATCGTCGGGTCGACGTTGAAGTAGCAGTAGACGCCCAGACCCCACGCCTCGTGGCTGGTGACCGAGTCGGCCACCTTGTACGCGGCATAGCCTCTGGTCGCCCCGTTCATGTACGCGGCCTGGTTCGGCGGGTCGTACGGCAGCTCGTTCTGGAAGAAGATGGTCCGTCCGCCCTGGCCGTTCCAGACCACGTTGTACTTCTGGTAGTGCTCGACGAACAGGCCCGTGGCCAGCACGTTGTCGCCGTTGACGATGACACCCTGGTCGGCCGTGTTGACCGTCCAGCCGATGCCCGCGCCGTGGTCGCCGCGCCACGCCCAGATGTGGTCGATGATCACGTTGTCGCTGTTGACCAGGAGGCTGGTGGTGGCCTTGCCCGGGTGGGCGCCGCCGATCCGGAAGAACACGTCCGAGATCGACGTCGGGTTGGCCGCGTGGCTCGCCGAGGAGTTCGACGGGCCGAGCTCCAGCAGCACCGGCGAGTTGACCGTGCCGGCGTCGAACAGCACACCGGCGATCTTCACACCGTCCACGTCGGCGACCCGCATCGCGGCCACGCCGTTGTCCGGGATGATCGTGGCGTAGCCCAGGCCCAGCACCACGGTGTCGGCCCGGTTCACGTTGATCGTGCCGTCGATGTGGTAGATGCCCGGCGTGAACAGCAGGTGCAGGCCCTGCGCCAGCGCCGCGTTGATCCGCGCCGCGGTGTCACCGGGCTTGGCGACGTAGAACGACGTCAGCGGCAGCGAGGTGCCGGGGGTGGCGCCGTTCGCCCAGCTGATGCCGCGGGCGTTGGTCCGCAGCGACGGCACGAACACCCGGTAGTTGCCGCCCGAGTCCAGGTACAGGTACGGCTTCTCCCGGCTGAGCGGGGTGTTGTTCAGCGTCGTGTAGACGGGGTTCGGGAAGCCGGTCGCCGGGGCGCCGACCACACCGGAGAACACCATGTTCCACACGCCGTTGACCCAGCTGCCGATCTGGCTGTCCCGGGTGTACCACTGCTGCTGCGAGTACGGGCCGACCGCGCCCGAGACCCGGCTGTCGGCGATGTAGCCGCCGCTGGCCCAGCCGTAGCCGTTCGGGGCCAGGTTCAGGTCGCCGCTGATGTCCATCCGCCGGAACGGCGCGGCCTGCGAGACGGCCCACCGGGTGAACCCGGCCGACGGGTTGATCGACAGGTTCTCGGCCGAACGCCAGAAGTTCTGCGTGGCGTTGCCCTGGAACCAGCCGGCGTCGACCGTCACGTCACCGTTGATCCGCACGTCGGTCGGGTTCTGGCCCAGGCCGAGGATCGAGGTGTAGAAGCCGATCTGCGCGTTGAACCCGCTGTAGGTGCCCGGCTTGAACGCCAGCACGTAGCGGCCGGTGCCGAACTGGTTCGACTCCATCTCGTTGAAGACCGCGTCCACCTGCGACTGGATCGTCGCGCCCGACATGCTCGGGTCGAAGACCTTCACGTTCGGGCCGAGCGAGCCGCCACCCTGGATCGGGCCGCCGGGGCTGGTGCTCGGGCTCGGGCTCGGGGTGGGCGAGGTCGGGGTGCCACCGGCGCGCACGGCGACCTCCCAGAGCGAGTAACCCCATCCGGTGGCCCGGGTGGTCATGTAGATCCGCACGTAGCGCGCCGAGGCGGCCGCGTTGATCGTCACCGTGCCGCCGGCGCCGGTGGTGGTGCTCCACACCGACGTCCAGGTGGACGCGTTGCTGGACACCTGGATCTGGTAGGCCGTCGCATAGGCGCCCTCCCAGGTCAGCACGACCTGGCAGATCGCGGTGGTCGCGCCCAGGTCGATCTGGAGCCACTGCGGGTCGGCGAACGCGCTGGACCAGCGGGTGCCGGTGTTGCCGTCGACCGCGTTGGACGCGGGCGTGCCGGCGTTCTCCACCGACGACGCGGTGGCGGGCTTGCCCTGGGCTACGTTCGCGGTGCCGCAGCCGGTGCCGCCGCCGATCTCGCCGTAGACCTGGAACTCCCAGAGGGAGTAGCCGTAGCCGGTCGCCCGGGCCGTGCCGTACATGCGCACGTACCGGCCGGAGCCGGTCACGTTCAGCGTCTGCACGCCGCCCGTGCTGGTGGTGGTGCTGTAGATGCTCGTCCAGCTCGTGCCGTTGGCCGAGGTCTGGATCTGGAACGCGGTCGCGTACGCCGCCTCCCAGCGCAGGATGACCTGGCTGAGGGTGGCGGTGTCACCCAGGTCCACCTGGATCCACTGCGGATCGGCGGCGGCGCTGGACCAGCGGGTGCCGGTGTTGCCGTCGACCGCGGCGGTCGCGGGCGTGCCCGCGTTCTCGACGGACGACGCGGTGACGGGCTTGCCCTGCGACAGCAGGGTCACCGCGGCGTTCGCCTCGGTCGAGACCACGACCGTGTATGCCATGAGCATGACGCCGACGACTGCGAGGACGAGGGCGTACAGGGGTCTGCCGCGGGCCGCGGTCAGACGTAGTACCGGTTGCATCTCTTCTCCCTGCTGAGGAGCTCCGGACGGGGACACCGCCCCGGGCGAGCGGGACGGTGCTGGACGGTAGAGAGCGCTCTCTGGAAGAGAGAGTTATCGCTAGTTGAATGCCTGTCAAGAGCGTGTTTCGTCCATGTGACACGGCGTGGTCCAGACAAGGGCGCTGGCCAGCGTATTTGTTGCCGGGGGCAGCATTCCGCGCGCCGAGTTGGCACGAAGCACATCGGACGATCATGGGAGAGCGATTGCCCACGATCGTGTCCGGGACCGGCGGCGTGCCGTGTCGTGGGCCTCGTCTATGGTCCGCGCAGTGACGGAGCGGGGCGGACGGGGAGTGGGAGATGCGCAACCGCGAGCAGCCGGTCGACCGGCTGGTCCTGATGGTGCTGGTGAGCCGCGCGCGGCAGGCGGCGGCCGCCGGCGACCTCGGCACCCTGCGCGCCACCGCGCGGGACCTGCTGGCGCAGCTCAACCGCCGCGGCGGCGCCCACGCGCTGGCCGACGCGGACGAGCGGGAGCTGGACCGCATCTACGACACGGCGTTCCCGCTCACCGACCCGGCCGACCCGAAAGACGTCTTGGACGCGCCGTGGCCCACCACCGCGCGCGAGGAGGCGGCCGAGAAGTTCGCCGACGAGGACACCCCGTTCGGCGTCCACCTGGACGGGCTGGTCGACGCCGCACTCGACCGCGGTGACCGCGAGCTGCTGCGCGCCCTCGCCGTCACCCCGCTCGGGGAGGTGGACAGCACGTCGCAGGCGCTGATCGCCGACGCGCTGCAGGCCGCCGGCGAACTCGACGACGAACTCGTCGGCCTGCTCGCCGAAGACCCGTACCTGTCCCGTGACCTGGCCGGGCACCGCAAGCCGATCGTCGCCGCGGCCACCGCCGACCGTTTCCGGCCCGCCTGCGACGAGCGCCTGTGGCAGCTCACCTCGGCACCGGACGCGGACTGGGACCGGCTGGTCAGCACGGCCGTCCCGCGCGGCCTGCGGTTCGTGCTGCGCGGGCTGGAGTTCACCGGCAACTGGCGGGTCGCCCGGCACCTCGGCGCCGCCGACCTGACCCCGGCCGAACGCGCCGAACTGATCGAGCACCTGCGCGCGCAGCCGCGCGAAAGGCAGGAGGCCGCGTTCACCATGCGCCTGGCCGCCGGGGACGCGCACCTGCTGCTGCCGCTGCTCGGCCTGGCCGGGGCGGAGCAGCTGCTGCGCCTGATCCAGGCCGGGCAGGCGCCGAGCCGGGTCGTGCGCAACGACCGGGCCGCGATCCTGGCGGCCGCCGCCGAGGTGCGCCCGGCGGACGCCGAGCGGCTGCTGAAGCTGGTGCCCAACGACGTGGTGGCGGCGGCGCTGGGCCTGCGCCGCAAGCCGATCATGACCCGGGTGGAGAAGTGGTCGCCGGTCGGCATCACCGCGTACGGCATGCTGCCGCCCGGTGACGGCGAGACCGTGCTGGAGCGGTGGGTCGCGCTGCGCGAGCTGCGCCGCCGGGCGGGCGAGATGTTCCCCGCGCCGGAGCGGCGCAAGCAGCACGCGGTCGCCGTGGACGTCGCGCTCGACCACCTGGCCCAGGTCGGCGGGTATGCCGACGCGGCCGCGCTGGACGCCGCCGGTGAGGCGTACGCGCCGACGCCGATGCCGCCGGAGCTGCGCGTCGGCCCGTACACGGTCTCGGCCGGGTTCCAGGGGGCCGAGGCGGCGATCGTCGCGGCGAAGGGCGGCCGCGTGCTGAAGACCCTGCCCAAGGCCGCGCGCGAGGACCCGGGACTGGCGGCCCTGCGCGAGCGGCTCGAGCTGCTGCGCGGCGAGACCGCGCGGCTGTGCGGCAGGCTCCGCCGCCTGGTGGTGACGGGCGAGCCGCTGCCCGCGGCCGAACTGGCCCGGTTGCGGGCGACCCCGGCCGGGGCGGGGCTGCTGCCGCTGCTGGTGTGGCAGGACGCGGGCGGCCGGTTCGGGTGGCTCGACGACCTGGACCGGTCCGGGCCGCTGATTGCGGCGCATCCGGCGGCGCTGGCCGCGGCGGGACTGCTGGCGCACTGGCAGGGCGAGGCGGCCCGGCTGCGGCTGTGCCAGCCGGTGCCGCAGCTGTTCCGGGAGTGGTACGCCCCGACGCCCGAGGAGTCCACCGGGCAGGCCACCCGGTTCACCGGCCGGGTCGTCGACGGCGGCGCGGCGGCGCGCGAGCTGGCGTCCCGGGGCTGGCGCCTCGACGACGTCCCGCAGGCCCGTGCGACCAAACGGTTCGGCGAGCACACGGCCGTGCTGCACGGGGAGGTGTCCGGGTGCTGGGGCACGGGCGACGTCGGGTTCGCCAGGCTGGAGTTCCCCGGCGCCGGTGCCGACCGGGTGCCGCCGGTGGTGTTCTCCGAGGCCGTACGCGACCTGGAGCAGGCTGCCCGCGCGGGGCGGCGCAGCGTCGGCGACCACCCGGAGGGCCTGGCCCGTTCACGGGCCGAGCTGCTGACGGCCGTGCTGGCGCAGCGCGGTTCGGACCGGATCACCCGCGACGGGGACGTGGTCGTGGTCAGCGGATCGCGGGCGGTGTACCGGGTGCACCTGGGCACGGACGCGATCACGGTGAACGGCGGGCGGCGGCCGCGCGACCTGGCGTACTCGTTCGGCGAGACGCCGCACCGGGCGCTGTTCCGGCCGGTGGCCGACCGGGGCTCCGACACGGTCCGGCTGCTCAGCCGGGTGCTGCTGCTGGCCGAGGACGAGCAGCTCGGCTCGTCGGAGCTGAACGCGCTCGGGCTCTGCAAGCCGGACGGCACGCCCTGCGCCTCCTGCGGGCGGGTGCATTCGTAGCGCCCGGCACCGGCCCCCGTCCCCGATCCGGGGAGTAATCATGCAGGATAGCTTGATTAGGCGAGGTTTCGGCCGGGTAATAGCGGCCTGCCACCCCGCGCCGGAGAAGGGATTTTCATGGCGGATGCGGTCACCGTCGACGAGCTTCACCCAGGTGATCATGCCTGTCTGACGTTCACCGACCCGGATGAGCGGCTCGACCTGGTGGCCGAGTTCGTCGCGGACGGCCTGCACCGGGGGCAACGGGTGATCTGCTTCACGGATTCGCTGAGCCCGGACGAGCTGGCCGCCGAGCTGGCGATGCGGGAGGTCGCCGCAGTGGCGGCCATCGGCTCCGGCCAGCTCACCCTGTACGCCAGCCACGACGCACCGGCCGTGGAGGGCGGGGCGACCGCCGAGCGCATGGTGGCGCTGATCGCCGCGGAGCGGCACCGGGCGGCCCGGCGGGGCGTGCCGGGGCTGCGCGTCGCCGCCGACATGTGCTGGGCCGGCCGGCCGATGGCGGTGGACCAGCTGCTGACGTTCGAGCGGCAGGCGGCGAGCCTGTTCACCGACGGCCGGCTGACCGCGATCTGCCAGTACGACCGGGAGACCTTCGACGCGGTGACGCTGGCGTTCGCCGCCGACGCCCACCACAAGACCATCGCGGCGCTCGCCTACCACGACACTCCCCTGCTGCGGATCTGCCGCCAGCACCGGCCGGCGGGGGTGCGCATCGCCGGGGAGATGGACTACACGCACCTGGAGCCGCTCGGCCAGGCGCTCACCGAGGCGCTGCGGCTGGACGACAACATCCACCTCAACCTCACCAAGCTGCGTTTCATCGACGTCACCGCCGCGACGGCCATCGTGCAGAGCGCCCTGGCGCTGCCCGCGCCGCGCCGGATGACCGTCTCCTGTCCCCCGCCGGTCGCGGCGGTCCTGGAGGCGGTCGGCGCCGGGCAGGCCACACAGATGTCCTTGCAGAGGCAACCATGAGCAGCGCCGAGCCCGTCCAGGATCCGCCCAGGCCGATGACACAGCCGGGGCTGGACACGTCGTTCGTCACGGAAGACCTGTACACGCTGCGGGCCTCGGTGGCCGCGCACGCGGCCGAGTTCGGGCTGGCCGATCCGGGGCTGAGCCGCCTGCTGGTGGTCGCCACCGAGCTGGCCACGAACGCGATCCGGCACGGCGGGGGCAGCGGCCGGCTGCGCCTGTGGCGAGCCGACGGCGCCGTGTACTGCGAGGTCAGCGATGAGGGCACGGGCATCGCCGATCCCGGCACCGCGGGCACGCAGCGGGTGCCGCTCAGTGAGCAGGGCGGGCGCGGCCTGTGGGTGGTGCGCCAGTTCACCGACGAGTTCGACATCTCCGGCGGACCGTCCGGCGCGGTCGTCACCGTGAAGATTCTTATCTGAGGCCGCTCAGACCTGACCGGCGTCGTGGGCGAGCAGCGCGATCTGGACCCGGTTGTTGAGTTCGAGCTTGGCCAGCAGCCGGGACACGTACGCCTTGACCGTCGCGACGCTCATGTGCAGCCGGGCACCGATCTCGGCGTTGGACAGTCCCTGGCCGACGGCGACCGCGACCTCGCGCTCGCGTTCGGTAAGCCGGTCCAGCGCCTGCCGGGCCCGGCTCGCCCGGACCGCGCCGGTGCCGTCGGTGACCTGGCTGATCAGGCGGCGCGTCACCGACGGGGACAGGATCGGCTCGCCCGCCGCGACCCGGCGCAGCGCGCGTACCAGCTCCGGCGGCGGGGTGTCCTTGAGCAGGAACCCCGCGGCACCGGCCCGCAGCGCCCGCAGCACGTGCTCGTCGGCGTCGAACGTGGTCAGCACCACCACGTCGGGCGCGCCGGGACGGCGGCGCAGCAGCTCGGTGGCGGCCAGCCCGTCCATCCGCGGCATGCGGATGTCCATCAGCACGATGTCCGGGGCATGCGCGGCCACCGCCGCCGCGACCTCGGTCCCGTCGGCGGCCTCGGCGACCACCCGCAGATCGTCCAGCCCGGCGAGCATCATCGTCAGCCCGGCGCGCACCAGCGGGTCGTCGTCCACGATCAGCAGCCTGATCATGCGGGCCACGGCTGCCAGGTCCAGAGCCGGAAGTCGCCCCCGCCGGTATGGCCGTGCTCGATGCGGCCACCCGCCAGCGACACCCGTTCGGCCAGCCCGATCAGGCCCGTGCCGGTGCCGGGGATGCCCGGTGCGCCGCCCAGCGGCGCCCGGCTGAGCACCTCGACGGTGATGCCGTCCTCGGGCCCGCCCTCGACGGCGACCTGCACGGCGGCGCCCGGCGCGTGCTTGCGGGCGTTGGTGAGACCCTCCTGGACCACGCGGTATGCGGTGCGCCCGGCGTGGGCGGGGACGGCCACCGGCTCGGGCAGCCGCTGCGACAGCCGCACCCGCATCCCCGCCGCCCGCGACTCCTCGACCAGCGCGGGCAGGTCGGCCAGGGTCGGCTGGGGGCGGTCGGGCTCCTCTCCGGCGTCGGCGGCGCGCAGCACCCCGATGACCTGCCGCAGGTCCTGCAGCGCCTGGTGGGCGCTGTCGCGGATGACCCCGGCGGCGCGGGCGACCTCCTGCGGCGGGGCGTCGGGCCGGAACTCCAGCGCCCCGGCGTGCAGGCTGAGCAGCGAGATCCGGTGGGCGAGCACGTCGTGCATCTCGCGGGCGATGCGGGTCCGCTCCCGCTGGCGGGCCTGCGCGACGTGCTGCTCCTGTTCGGCCTCGGCCCGCTCGGCCCGCTCGCGCAGCGACTGCACGAGCTGGCGGCGCGCGCCGATGAGCAGCGCCCAGCCGGTGACCATGGCGAGGATGGTCAGGGTCCACACCAGCGAGAACGCGTAGCCGAACTCCCGGTCCGGGTAGATCGCCAGATACGGCAGCGTGGCGACCGCCTGCAGCCCCGCGATGGCGAGCACCGTCCGCGGCCGGCACAGGGCGCCGACGGTGAGCAGCATGACGATGCCCGCGCCCGACGACATCGGGGAGAACGTCCCGGCCAGCGCGGTCGCGACGGCCAGCCCGACCGGGAGACGGCGACGCCAGAACAGGGCCAGGCAGAGCACCGCGGCCGTGGCGAGATCGGCGAAGGCGAGCAGCTCCGGCAGGGGCTGCGGCCGCCAGGCCACCTCGAGGTCGTACACGACCAGCCCGACGAACACGGCGACGACCACGCACCCGGCGTCGGCCAGCCGGTCGCGGGCCGAGCGGCGGCCGTCGGCGCGCAGCTCGCCCGGCAGCAGCCGGCGCAGCAGGGGGTGGGGGGCATCGCTGCTCGTCATGGTGCGTCCCAGGGTACGGGCGGCCCACGGCGGCGGGTACCGACTTTGGTCTACGGCACACGCCGACCGAAGTCGGCAGCCGTCGCCCGGCGGCCGCAGCGCGGCGGCCCCGCGTCCGCCCACGCTGGTACGCATGATCGAGGTCGCTCATCTCACCAAGCGCTACGGCGCACAGCTCGCCGTGGACGACGTCTCCTTCACCTGCGAGCCGGGCACCGTCACCGGCTTCCTGGGCCCGAACGGCGCGGGCAAGTCCACCACCATGCGCATGATCTGCGGGCTCACCCCGCCGACGGGCGGGCACGCCACCGTCGCCGGACGCCCGTACCGACGGCTGCCGAACCCCGGGCGGGAGGTGGGCCTGCTGCTGGACGCGTCGGCCCAGCATCCGGGCCGTACCGGCCGGGAGACCCTGGCACTGGCCGCGCAGCTGCTCGGCGTGCCCGAGTCCCGGGTCGGCGACCTGCTGGCCCTCGTCGACCTGCCCGCCTCGGCGGCACGCAAACGCGTCGGCGCGTACTCGCTGGGCATGCGCCAGCGGCTCGGCCTGGCACAGGCGCTGCTCGGCGAACCGCGGGCGCTGATCCTGGACGAACCCGCCAACGGGCTGGACCCCGAAGGCATCTTCTGGATGCGCGGCCTGCTGCGCGACTTCGCCGACCGGGGCGGCACCGTGCTGCTCTCCTCCCACCTGCTGCGCGAGGTAGAGGCGGTCGCCGACCGGCTCGTCATGATCGGCAACGGCCGGATCTTGGCCCAGGGCGCCAAGGACGAGCTGCTCGCCGGTGCCGGGACGCGGGTGCGTGCGCTGGACCCGGGCGCCCTGCACCGGGCGCTCGCCGCGGCGGGGCTGGCCCACACCCCGGCCGGCGGAGGGGCGCTGCTGGTCGACGCCGATGCCGAGGCCGTCGGGCGGGCCGCCGCGGCCGCCGGGCTCGTGCTGCTGGAGCTGGGCTCGCGCGGCGCGCACGGCCTGGAGGAGATGTTCCTCAGCCTGACCACCACCCCCGAAGGGACCGCCCGATGAGCGTCACCGCCCCCGCCCGGACCACCGAGGTCATGATCACGTACCCGGCTCCCTCGCTGTGGCGGCTCACCGTCGTCGAGCTGCGGAAGATGGCCGACACCCGGGCCGGTGCCTGGCTGCTCGCGATCACCGTGCTGCTCGCGGCGGCCGTCGTGGTGGTGGTCACGACCGCCGGGGAGGCCACCGACCTGACGTTCCCCGCGCTGCTCGCGCCGACCCTGCTGCCCGCCGCCGTGCTGCTGCCGGTGCTCGGGGTGCTGTCGGTCACCGGTGAGTGGTCGCATCGCACCACGCTGACGACATACGCGCTGGTGCCCCGGCGGATGCGGGTCACGGCGGCGAAGGTGCTGGCCGCGCTGGCGCTCGCGGCGCTCGCGTACGCCGCCTGCCTGGCCGCGACGGCGGCGGCGCTGCCGTTCGCCGACGCCGGGGCGGACCCGTGGCGGATCCCGGCGCAGTTCCTGGGCCGCACCGGGCTCTTCCTGGTGGTGAACGTGCTGCTCGGGGTGGCGTTCGGCCTGGCGCTGATGAACTCCGCGCTTGCCGTGGTGCTCTACTTCGTACTGCCGATCGGGTGGAGCATCCTCGGCGAGCTGGTGACCGCGCTGCACCGCCCGGCCGAGTGGCTGGACCTGTCGGTCACCTCCGGCCTGCTGCTGGAGCCGGTGATGACGGGGCGCGACTGGGCCCGGCTGGGCACGTCGGCGGCCGTCTGGATCGTGGCGCCGTTCGTGCTGGGCCTGCTGCGCCTGCACCGCCGCGAGGTCAAGTGACCTGCTGACGCTTTCGGGGAAACTGCACGAATCCAGTGCTCGATACCTGCAGTTTCCCCGATACTGCAGCCACTGTCCCGTGCCCACAACCTACGCGGGCTCAGCGCGGCTGCTGGAAGGTGGACCGGTAGGTCTGCGGGCTGGCGCCGACGATGCGTTTGAACCGGTCGCGGAAGGCGGTCGGCGATCCGAATCCGACCTGGGCCGCGATGCGGTCGACGGGGTGGGTGGTGGCTTCGAGCAGGTGCTGGGCGCGGCGGATACGGGCGCGCAGCAGCCACTGCAGGGGCGTGGTGCCGGTCTGCTCGCGGAAGCGGCGGTTGAGCGATCGGGTGCTCATCCCGGCGCGGGCGGCGATGGCGTCCAGGCCGAGGTCCGTGGCGCAGTTGTCCTCCAGCCACGCCAGCACCGGCTCCAGCTCGGAGCCGCGCGGGGTGGGCGGCTGGTCGTGGACGATGAACTGCGCCTGGCCGCCCTCGCGTTCCAGCGGCATGACCGACAGGCGGGCGGCGTCGGCGGCGACGGCGGAGCCGTGGTCCCGGCGGATCAGGTGCAGGCACAGGTCCAGGCCCGCGGCCGCGCCCGCCGAGGTGAGCAGCTGTCCGTTGTCGACGTAGAGCACGCCGGGGTCGACCTCGATCGCGGGGTGGCGCTCGGCGAGCAGCCCGGCCGCGATCCAGTGCGTGGTCGCGCGCTGCCCGTCGAGCAGCCCCGTCGCGGCGAGGATGAACGCGCCCGAGCAGATCGACGCGATGCGGGTCCCGCGTGCCGCCGCGGCCCGCAGCGCGTCCAGCACCTCATCGGGTACGCGGTCGAGGGCGGCCGTGCCCGGCAGGATGATCGTGTCGGCGTCGGCGAGGGCGTCCAGCTCCCACGGCGCCTGCAGCGTGAACGCGCCCGCATCGACGCTGGACGTGACCCCGCAGACGCGCACCCGGTACGGCGTCCGCCCATCCGGCAGCCGGGTACGCGAGAACACCTCGATGGGCGTGGCCAGGTCGAACGGGATGACCTGGTCGAGGGCGAGCACGGCCACGATGTGCATGGCCGGAACTATAGCGCCCACCTGTTTCCCGCCATGCTGCTGAAGTGCCCATCTGCGGCTGACAGGCACTTGGCGAGAACCCGTTGGAAGCTGGCAGTCCAGCCACTTCTCGTGATCATGCCGCCTGACTAGCGTCGAGATGCGTCCAAGGAGGTCTGATTCACGATGCTTGCCCAGTTCGTTCTCTTCGACGGATTCGATCCGCTCGACGTCATCGCGCCCTATGAGGTGATCGCCGCCGCCGGTGAGCTCACCGAGCACACCGTCACCGTCGAGCTGGTCAGCGCGGAAGGCGTACGCGAGGTGCCCAGCGGTCTCGGCCTGCTGACCCTGCGCGCCACCGCCCGGCTCGACCCGCACCGCGCCGACCTGATCGTCGTGCCCGGAGCAGCGGGGCAGCTGCCCGAAGAGGGTGGCGAACCCGCCGACGACAGCATCCCGGTGCTGCTCGGCCGCACGCTCGACACCGGGCTGCCCACGCTGCTCGCGCAGGCGCTCGGCCGCGACGGCGTCACCGTCGCCACCGTGTGCGGCGGCTCGATGATCCTGGCCATGGCCGGTCTGCTGGAGAACCGCCCGGCGACCACCCACCACCTGGGCACGGACCTGCTCGGCGCGACCGGTGCCGTGCCCGTCGACGCCCGCGTCGTCGACGACGGCGACCTGGTCACGGCCGCCGGGGTCACCTCCGGCCTGGACCTCGGGCTGTATCTGCTGGAGCGCGAGTTCGGCCCGCAGACGGCGCTGGCCGTGGAGCGGCTGTTCGCCCACGAGCGGCGCGGCACGGTCTGGCGCCGCCCGGCTCCGGCGGCGGTGTGACCATGTCCCACTCCGTCGAAGGCACCTGGGAGCTGTCCATCCAGACGCCCCTGGGCCGCCAGCACACCATCCTCACGCTGACCCGCGACGGGGACCGCCTGTCCGGCGTGATGCGCGACGTGCGCCACGGCGAGCAGGTCGCCCTGACCGGCCTGGAGCAGCAGGGAACGCGGCTGACCTGGGCCCAGTCGATCACCCGCCCGATGCGGCTGAACCTCACCTTCGAGGTCACGGTCGACGGCGACGAGATGACGGGCCTGGCGAAGGCGGGCCGCCTACCGGCTTCGAAGGTGACCGGCCGACGGTCACCGGCGGCGTAGGTCACCTGACTGCGCTGATGCTGTCCGATGCGAGCGTGAAGGCGTCCGGCTGACGGGAGCCGGGCGGGTGGTCCGGGCCGGACGATGGAACCGTTCCCGCCGCGGCAGTCGCGGCCTGATCAGGAGGTTTCCGCATGCTCATCGCCATGGTCGACTTCACCGTCGCCGCCGCCGACCGCCCGTCCGCGCTCGCCCACCTGGACCAGGAGCGCGACCAGGTGCGCGCCATGCCCGGCAACGCCGCCTACCGGGTGTACGCCTCCCGCGAGGACGACACCGCGATCACCATCGTGCACGAGTGGCACGACCAGGCGTCGTTCGCGGGCTACCTGGAGTCGCCGTCGTTCACGCGGTCGGGCCGGGTGCTCCGGCCGATGATGACCTCGGCTCCGGTGAGCCGCCGCTTCCACGCCGAGCTGCTGGAGACGGTCGGCTGACCGAGGGCTCCTACGATGTCGGGATGCGAGGCCGCCGATGACCCGTGAGGCGTACGCCTTCGTGCGGGACTTCGCCGCCGAACCCGCCCGTGAGCTGTGCGTGGACCGTCACTACCTGCTCTGCGCCTCCGCCGGTGTGCTCCGGCTGGAGGCGCAGGGCCAGGCTTGGCTGCTGCCGCCCGCACGAGCGGCGCTGATCGAAGCGGGCAGGCCGATCCAGGTGAGCATCCCGTCGCCGGTGACGACGGCTTCGGTGCTGTTCGACCCCGGTTTCGCCCCGGCGCCGCCCGCGCCGCTGACCGTGTTCGACCTCAACCCGCTGGCGCGGGCCTTAGTCGGCGAGTGCAGCGCCTGGGGCGACGGCGAGGAGCCGCTGCCCGCGTACGCCCGGACGCTGTTCGCCGCGCTCGCGGCCGTCACCTGGCGGCTGGCCGAGCAGCCGAGCCCCGTCGTCGTGCCGGCGGGACGGTCGCCGGAGCTGCGCCGGGCGCTGCGGCTGACCGAGGAGCGGCTCGGCGGCCAGGTCCGGTTCGAGGAGCTGGCCGCCGAGGTCGGGCTGGTGCCGCGGTCGCTGGCCCGCCGGTTCGCCGAGGAGACCGGCCTGACCTGGCAGGCGGTCCTGCGCCGGATGCGGGTGCTGCGCGCGATCGAGGAGCTGGCCGCGGGCGACGCCCCGATCACGAGGATCGCCTTCAGCGTCGGCTACACCTCGCTGTCGGCGTTCAACGCCGCGTTCCTCGACCTGACCGGACGCACGCCGACGCAGTACCGGGCGAGTTTCCGCCCGTGACCGCCAGGGTCACGCCGGGACGAAGCGGGCCGCGTCGGCGACGACGTAACCGTTGGTGGCCTCGGTGCGGATCAGGACGCTCGCGCCCGCCGGTGACGAACCGGCGGGCAGGGTGAACGTGCCCAGCGACACCCACTGCCCTCCCCCGCTGCGCTGATCGACGGTGCGGGTGGTGACGGTGCCGTTCGCGCACACGTCGACCGGGACGTTGCTCGCCCGGTTGGCGTGGGAGGTCCAGCGCAGGTACACCTGGTAGGCGCCCGCGGCCGGGATCGCCGGGGTGAAGCGCAGCCGGTTGACACCCTTGCCGGTGTTGTCGTCGTGCTCGTAGTCGGGGCCCCAGTAGCCCGTGGCCGCGGTGGACTTCAGCCAGACGCCCGCCCGGGTCACCCCGGGTGAGGTCGAGCTGTCCACGATGATCTCGCCGGGGGTGGTGAGCGGCCAGGTCAGCAGCTGGCCGTCGGCGCGCAGCCGGGACTGCAGGGTGGCGACGGGCACCTGCTGCACCGCCGAGCCGGCCGTGATCGCCAGGTGCGCCGCGGTCGCCGCCGACTGGGCCAGGATCATGAACACGGGCTCCATCCGGATCGAGCCGTAGGCGATGTGGCTGGCGGACAGGCACACCGGCACCAGCAGGTTCGCGCACTGCGACTCGTACGGGACGATCGCGCGGTAGCTGATCGGGTAGGGCTGCGGCACGCCGATCTGCACGTCGCCCTCGTTCTTCAGCGCGCCGGACACCACCACGCGCTGGCAGTGGTGCGAGTCCATGGTGTAGCTGGCCAGGCCGACCGAGTCGGCGGGCACGCGGCTGCCGCGGCAGTCGGCCTCCGTCATCACGTACCCGGAGACCATCCGGCGGGCCTCCCGGATGTAGAGCTGCGTGGGCCAGCCGCCGTTGCCGGCGAACTCGTCGGGGGCCAGGCCCCAGGAGGCCGTGGCGCTGCGCACCGACACGGGCAGCCGCGGATCGTTGGCCAGGAACCACATGAGGCCCTGCTGGTAGACGCGGTGCTCCTCGACCATCGCGGCCCGCGCGGCGTACGAGGCCGTGGGATAGCCGTAATTCGCGCCGATGAAGTCGGTCGAGAACGGGCCGTTGTTGTTGGAGTCCGTCTTGCCGCCGCCCACGGCGTGCGTGGTGAAGAACGGCCCGGTGTATCCCGCCTGGACGAGCCGGGCCAGCGGCTCGTAGCGGATCGCGTCGTAGCCGCCCGGCCTGGCGAACGGGATCCGGTTCGCCGCCTGGGTCAGGCACATCCGGAAGTTGTACGCCTGGATGCGCGCATCGCCGCTGCCGGTCGGCGCGACCGGGCCGGCCGAGATGCCCGGCAGCAGGCCGCTGGCCGGACTGCCCGGGGTGACATACGGGTCGACGAACCGGTCGAACTGGTGCCCGCTGCGCAGCTGCACCCCGTTGATGCTCTCGCCGTACACGGAGTTGGCCTCGCGGCCCGCCGTCCAGGCGACCCCGGCCGCCGCCATCAGATCGCCCTCGTAGGTGGCGTCGACGTACATCGCAGCGCGGTACACCTGGCCGTTGTCGCACGTCATCTCCGTGATCCGGTTGCCCGCCTTGGTGACGCCGGTGAGCCGGTTGTTCAGGTAGACCGGCACGCCCGCCTCGGCGAGCAGGTCGTCGCAGACCGCCGTGGCGACGTGCGGCTCGAAGGTGAAGCGGGCCGGTGAGGTCGGGGTGACGGCGGTGCCGTTGTACTTCGCGTACACCCGCCGGTAGAACTCCCCGGCCAGGCCGCCGATCGCGGTCTTCACTCCGCTGTCGGTCATCCCGAGCCCACCCGTGGACAGGCCGCCGACATGCGTGCCCGGCTCGACGATCAGCGCGGTGCGGCCGAGCCGCCGGGCGGTCACCGCGGCGGCGATGCCCGCCGATGTCGCGCCGTAGATCACCAGGTCGGCGGTGACGACGGCGGCAGCGAGCGCGGGCAGCTCAAGCGCGGGAACGGAGGCGGCGACCAGCGTGGCGGCGCCCAGGCGCAGGACGTGGCGGCGGGTGTGCGGCATGGCAGGCTCCTGCTCGGCAGAGGATCGGTCGAGGAGCGCGCCGCCGCACCTGACCATCAAGGATCATGCTCACATCGGCCGATGTCAACTCCTGCGCCGCCGCCACGAGCAGGCAAGCCGGGCGCGCGGGCTGGCAACCTTTCGGCGCTCCCGCGCGTCCACAATGGTGAAGCCGGCGAGGGGATCCACTTGCCGGCTTCACCATCCGCCGCCCGTCAAGCACGCGTGAGGGCACCGCGCCTCACAGGTCGCGCCGCTGGAAGGCCAGTGCGGCGAGCCCGAGCACGAGGGCGACCCAGACCGCGGCCCAGCCGAGATACGCGCCGGCGAGCGGCGCATCGCCGACCAGCGGATGGCCGATGAGCTGCGGGGACAGCAGGATCGGGTCCTGGAACGCGTACATCGCGCCGCGCCACAGGCCGTCGGTCGGCAGGATCATCCGGGACACCGTGCCGACCTGCGCCACGCTGTCGTTGCCGAGCGCGGTGCCGACTCCCCCGACGACGCCCGCGACCCAGGCCGCGCCGAACAGGCCCACCGCGACGATGCCGGAGGCCATCGGCGAGATCGCGGTCGACAGCAGCAGCCCGAGGGTGAGCAGCACCGTCGTCTGGGCCGCGAGCAGGGCCAGCCCGGCCACCGGCTGCGGCGCCTGGTAGCCGGTGGTGAACCGGACGATGAGCAGTTGCGCGCACCCGGCCGCGATCACGAAGCCGCTGCCGAACACCACCAGCCCCAGCCACTTGCCCAGCAGCACCGCCCCGCGGCGTACCGGCCTGGCCAGCACCGCCAGCGCGATCCCCGACTCGATCTCACCGGCCATGGTGGGCCCGGCGAGGAACGCGGTGCCGAGCGCGGCGATCAGGCTGAGCCCGAACATCACCAGGTTGAGCACGATGGTCGACGCCATCAGCGCCTCGCCGCTGGTGAGGCCGCCGAACTCGGCGTCGATCCGGGAGAACCCCCACGCGCTCAGCCCCAGCAGCACGGCCGTCAGCACGGCGAGCGCGCGCAGCACCCGGCGGCGGGCGACCTCGCGCAGGGTGAGCGCGGCGACGGTGAGGACGATCTTGGCGGTCATGCGTGCTCCTCGTGGCGCAGGATGTCCAGCAGCCGCTGTTCCAGGCTGATCCGTCCGGGTTCGACGGCGTGTACGCGTACCCCCAGTCGGACCAGGTCGGCGACGAGGTCCGGCACGGTGGCGGGGTCGAGGTCGGCGGGCAGCCGGACCGTGCGGTTGTCCCCGTCGCGGCTGACCGAGCCGGCGGCGGCGAGCCGCTGCTCGGCCTGCGGGCTCACCGTGTCGAGCCGCAGGCGCAGCTCGTTCTGCCCGAGCAGCTCGGCGAGGGTACCCGCCGCCGCGACCCGGCCCTTGTCGAGGATGACCACCCGGTCGCAGACCCGCTCGACCTCGCCGATGAGATGCGAGTTGAGCAGCACCGCGACCTGCCGCGACTTGAGTTCGAGCAGCAGGTCGCGCACGTCGGCACGGCCGATCGGGTCCAGCGCGCTGGTCGGTTCGTCGAGGACGACCAGCTCCGGCCGGGCGACCAGCGCGACGGCCAGGCCCAGGCGCTGCTGCATACCCTTGGAGAAGCCGCCCAGCCGGTCGCCCGCACGGTCCGCGAGGCCGACCAACGCGAGGCTCTCCCGCTGCTCGGCGGCCGGGATGTCCACCCCGGCGAGCCGGACGTGCAGGGCCAGCACCTCCGACGCGGTCAGCCAGGGCTGGTAGCGGAACAGCTCGGGCAGGTAGCCGACCCGGGCGCGGGCACGCGGATCAGCGCCCGGCTGCCCGAGCAGCAGCACCTCCCCCGCGTCCGGCCGGACCAGGCCGAGCAGCATCTTGATCGCGGTGGTCTTCCCCGCGCCGTTCGGCCCGAGCAGCCCGACCACCTCGCCCCGGCCGACGGTGAATGACACGTCGTCTACCGCGACCCGGCCGCGGTATCGCTTGCGCAGACCCGAGCACCACACCGCGGGCGCGGAAGCGGCCTGCTCGGGCCGCCGCTCAGCGGTGTCGAGACTCACCTGTCCCACCTCAGCTCGCGGGCAGCCGCCAGCAGCTCGTCCGGGGTCGACGAACCGGCCAGCGCGGTCACGACACCCCCGTCCACCCACACCACCCCCGCCATGACGCCGTTGCGCGAGGTGAGCACCGTGGCGGTCACGCCGTTCACGTCGGCGGTGGCGCTGGTCATCCGCTCGCCGGAGACGAGCAGCGGCAGCGTCGTGCCGTCGCCGGTGAAGCCGCGCAGCTGGGCGGCCAGGTCCTCGGACAGGATCGGCAACGACAGCAGGTAGTCCCGCGCGGTCGCGAACGGAACGCCGGTCGAGTACGCGGTGGGTGCGACGGCACGGGCCAGGATCAGCGTCGGCACGCCCCGGCCCTTCGCCCAGACGCCCAGCAGCCCGGGGCCGGCGGTCAGCCGGAAGCGGCTCCCGTCCAGGCCCGGCGGCACGGGTGGCAGCGCCTGGCCGTTCGTGGTCGCGAACTGCGCCGCCTTCGCCGCGGAGAAGGTGAACTCGGCGCTCACCCGGCCGCTGACCCGGTAGACCGGTTCCCCGGCGACACCACGCGGCAGCCGGACCACCTGCGGCACGGTCAGGCCAGTGGCCTGCGCGGCCGCGGCGGCGTCGGCGACCCTGCGCAGCTCGGGCTTCTCGAGGACGTGCAGCTCGCCGAAGGCGGACAGGTCCGGCAGGCTGACCAGGTCCGCATCGGACGCGGTCACCGGGACGACCTGCTCGGCGCGGAAGATCGGCAGCCAATCCGTGGCAGCGGCGACACCGGCCCCTGCCACCAGGGCCGCGACGGCGGCGACGGCGACCACGGGGCTGCGCAGCGCGATCCGGCGGCGCCGGACGGCAGCCGCGGCCGTGGTGGAGGCACCGGCCGTGGCGGTCGAGAGGCGACGCCAGCCCTCGTCGACGTCGACGTCGACGTCGACGGGCAGGTCCAGCACCGAGGCGGCCAGCGCCGCGTCGAGCCGGGCGCGCACCAGCGCGGTCTGGCAGGCCGGGCAGGCGGCGGTGTGGGCACGGTCGGCGGCGGTCACGCCGTCGGGCTCGTCGACGAGCCGGCGCAGCGTGCCGTCAGTCGGATGACGCATCACGGTTCAACTCCTTACGCAGGGCGGACTCGGCGCGGCGGACGGTGGTGCCGACGCTGCCGGGTGACATGTCGAGGGCGGCGGCAACCTCGGCGTAGCTGAGGCCGCTGTGCCGGAGGACCAGGGCAACGGCCTGCTTGCGGGGCAGCCGGGCCAGTGCCGCGCGGACCCGGCGCTGCTCGTCGCGGGCGACCACCGTGTCGGCGACGTCCGGGCAGTCCCCGTCGCCGCCCACGGCCCGCTCCCGGGTGGCCCGGCGGCGGCCCGCGCGCAGGTGGTTCAGCGCGGTGTGCGCCGCGGCGACGCACAGCCAGCCGGTCGCCTCCCCGGCCGGGACCGTGGAGCGGCCGAAGCCGAGGAACACCTCCTGCGCCACGTCCTCGGCCCCGTCGCGGGAGCCGAGCACCCGCGCGGCGACCGCGACGACCCTCGGGTACGCGACCCGGAAGACCTGCTCCAAGTCGGGCCGCACGGCGCCCGGCCGTGATCGGGGCACGGGCTCGGCTCGCCGCTGCGGCCAGCCCCGGCCGGGCGGTGACAGCACCGCCGCGCCGCCTGCTGGTTCAACACCTCGTTCCACACCTGCTGAGCACCGCCCGGCCGGCGGATGTGACACGGATGCGCCGGCGGCTCGGTAGAACTTGCGGCGGCGGCCGGTCTCGGTGATCCGCCAGACCGACGTGAGCTGGCCCAGCCGCTCCAGCCGGTGCAGCAGCGGGTAGAGCACCCCGTCCGGCCAGGCCTGCTGCCCTCCGGACAGCTCCGTCACCCGCTTGAGAATCGCGTACCCGTGGCGCTCCCGCTCCTCGACGGCGTCCAGCACCAGCGGCACAGCCCGTTCCCGTTGACCCATGGCCGTTCACCTACCCTAGAAGTCTTATGCATAGCAGTGCGATGCATAGTAGTTCTAGGTATAGTGTCCGTAAAGTGGCAGGCAGCGATCACGAGCTGGGTCTATCGACTGCGATGCCGCCGCATCACGGGGTGGCGAAGTCGGCCACCGCCACGTACTCGCTGCCTGCGGTCATGGCCACGGCTCCGATGTGGGTGTACCGGCAGTCGCTGATGATCGCGCGGTGGCCGGGGCTGTCCATCCAGCCGGCGACCGCCTGCCGCGCGTCGCCGGTGCCCTGCGCCCAGAACAGGATCTCGCCGGTACGCGCCGCCGTGAACCCGCTGTCGGCGATGCGCTGCCCGGCGGTGCTGCCGTCCGAACCGGTGTGCTCGCGTACGCCGTCGCTGAGCATGTCCCGCGCGTGGCGGGCGGCGGCGTCGGCCAGCCGCGGGTCGGCGGCGACCGGCGGGCAGGACAGCTCCGCCCGCCGCTCGTTGATCAGCGTCACGAGCGCCTCGCCGTCGCCCGGCTCCGGTGGCTCGGCCTGCCCGCCGGCGCATGCGGCGAGGCAGAGCACGAACCCGGCGGCCAGCAGCTTTCGGACCATGTCCACATGATGCCCGGCCGCCCGGCGGCGATAACCGTTCAGGCGTCGCCGGACTCCCGCAGGCGCGCCCGCTCCTGCTCGATGATCTTTTTCTCGGCGGTGGCCCGGGTGCCGTCGCCGCCGTCGATCGCCTGCGCGTTGGCCTCCTTGGCGGCGCTGGGCCGGGCGTACTCGTCGAACAGCGCGGCCTTGCCCGCGACCAGCTCCCGCATGCTGGTGTCCACGGTGTCCTCGGCGATCAGGCGGAACACCTGCACCGGCCGGACCTGACCCATCCGGTGGCAGCGGGCGATAGCCTGCTCCTCGGTGCTGGGCTTCCACTGCGGCTCGATCAGGATCACCACCGAGGCGGTCTGCAGGTTCAGGCCCACGCCGCCGACCTCGATCTGGCTGACCAGCACGGCGGGTCTCCGGCTCGCGGTGAACGCGTCGATGACCTGCTGGCGCTGCAGGGGCGGGGTGGAGCCGGTGAGCGGCCCGTGCGCCCGGTCGCCCAGCGCCGCCGCGACGGCGGTCAGCACGTCGCGGAAGTACGAGAACACGACCACCTTGTGGCCCTCGGCCAGCGCCTCACCGGCGATCTCGCGGACGTGGTCGAGCTTGGTCGACGTCCCGGCCGGATCACCGAAGGTGGCCCGGCGCATGGTCATGAAGTGACCCTCCCAGACGGCCTTGCGGTAGGCGGCGGCCTCGTCGGCCGACAGCGTCACCGGCTGCACCGTCTCGATCCGGGCGGGCAGCTCGTCGAGCACGTCGGACTGGTTGCGGCGCAGGTACGCCGGAGCGATGGCCTGCCGGAACGCGTCCGGAGAGGACGCCGCGGCCGCCTCGCGGGCGACGTCGGGGTTGATGTGCTCGGTGAGCACGCCGAACTCCTCCACCCGGTTCTCCAGCGGGGTGCCGGTGAGCAGGGCCACCCGTTCGGCGTGGTCGATGACGCGGCGGCTGTGCCGGGTCCGGTTGGCCGTGGGGTTCTTGATGTAGTGCGCCTCGTCGAACGCCACCATGGCGAGCTGCACACCCTTGAGGTCCAGCCGTTCCAGCGCCGTGTACGCGGTCACGCCGACACCGCCCTGCGTACGCCACGCGGCGGTGTTCTTGGCGACGTCGCCGCCGTACAGCAGCCGCGGGGTCAGCTTGCAGTGCCGCCGGATCTCGTGCATCCAGTTGCCGGCCAGGCTCGGCGGGCAGACCACCAGGAAGTGCCGCTCGCCCTGCGCCGCCAGGTGGCACATGGCCGCGAGCGTCTCCACGGTCTTGCCCAGGCCCATCTCGTCGCCGAGGATCACCCGCCGCTGCGCGATCATGAACCGCGCGCCGAACGACTGGTATCCCCGCAGGCTGGAGTTCAGCAGGCTGGTGTCCAGGCGCAGCTCGTCGACGCGGGCGGCGGTGTCCGACGGCAGCTGCCCGGTCCGCCCGCCGGTCTCCCGGCCGGTCGCCTCGGCCAGCAGGGTCAGGTAGCTGGCGGCGTCGGCCTGGTACTTGCGCCACAGTTGCTGATCGGTCGGCTCCTTGGCCAGGGCCGCCTCGGCGGCCTGCAACTTGGCTCGGGCCGCTTCCAGCCGCGGCGAGCGCAGCGCCGCCTCCAGCTCGGCGAGCGCGGCCCGGTCCGCCTCACGGCCCTCGCGGCCGCGGAACAGGCTGCGCCAGCGGCTGTTGGCCCGCCGGGCCGCCTCGATCCGGCCCGCGATGGCGTCGTGCAGCTCGCCGGCCCGGCCGAGGGCGGGCCGCACGCGGCGGCGTACCAGGAGCAGCCGGTGCAGCGAGCGCAGCAGGTGGGTGTCGGCCGGTGAGCGGCGGTCGGGGTCGGGGCGCAGCGCGGTGTCCGCCTCGATCTCGGCGGCCAGCGTCTCCATGGCGCCTTCGAGCTGCGCGACGGTGGCCCGTCCGATGCCGGGGACCTGGTGGAGCTGGTGGCGCCGGGCGATCAGCTGCCCGACCGTGGTGATCCCGGCCGCCTGCAGCGGCCCGAGGCGCAGTCTGCCGCCCGCCGCCTGCCGCAGCCGGGTGAGGTCGGCCTGGTGCAGGCGCTCGTCGAGCGACTGCCGCCGGTGCGTGTCGGCGAGGCCCCGGATCTCGGTGAGCAGCCGCTGCTCGGCGTCGAGCACGGTGCGGGCCGTGCGCTGGGCCTCCGCGGCGTCGGTGACCAGGGCACGCGCCTCACGGCTGCGGGCGGCGGCGACCATCGCGACCTCGCTTCACACTCGCCGCACCGGGGGTGGCACGGATCATCGGTTCTGCCTGCGGCGCGGATCGGTCGTGGTCCGACCTTCCGGCTCCTCTGACATGCCCGTCGGGTGTGCGACGCTACCAAGGCCTGCCCAGCGGTCCGCTGCCCGCTACGGGCTGGCCGGTGACGTCCTCCTCTTCGTCCTCGGCTGTGGACGGTGACGGCGCGGGCGGGCTCGCGGCCTCCGTGGGGCTGGGTTCGGGGCTGGGCGAGGCCGGTTGGGGGCCGGACCCGGGACTCTGCTGCGGCGGCGGCACGGGCCCGGTGGGCTCGGTGGACGCGGGCGCCTGGGCGGTCGGGCTCGGCTGGCCGCTGATGGGCGCCCCGGCCGGCCCGAGCAGGGACGCCGCGCACGGCCGGCCGTCGAGCCGGAACGCGGTCGGCAGCGGATTGCTCTCCTGATAGGTCCACGCGACAGGCAGGCTCAACCGGGCTTCGGGAGCCAGGTCCCGGGTGCCGGTGGCCGTGACGGTCCGGCCGTCCTGCCGCCACCGCGCGTCGGCGTCGACACGCTGCGTGCCGGGCAGGTCGAACGAGATCCGCGCCGGAGTACGGGTGTCCCCGGCGGCGTTGACGACAGTGACGGTCGCCGCGAACCGGCGGCCGGTGTCGCCGCGCAGCTGGAACGTCGCGTCGCAGGCGGGCGGGGCGCTGGCGGCGGGCGCCGCCGTGGACGGCTCGGACGGCCCGGCGCCGTTCAGGACCCACACCGCGACGGCGGCCGCGGCGAGTCCGGCGACCGCGGCGGCGAGCGCCACCGTACGGCCGCGACGGCGCGGCGCGACGGGTTCGGGCAGCGGCTGCCAGGGCAGGATGTGGGTCAGGGTGGCGGCGTCGGCGGGCAGGGCGGCGCCGGCGGCGGTCGCGGCACCGGCGGTGTCCACCTCGCCGAGGGTCTGCGCGAGCTGCGCGGCCGTGGGCCTGGCGGCGGGATCGCGGTCGAGGCAGGCCGCCACCGCCGCCGCGACGGCCGGGGGCAGGCCCTCGATGTCGGGCAGCGGATCCGGCGGCCGGAAACGCGGCGCGGTGAGCAGGCCGACCGGGGTGTCGGCCCGCCAGGGCAGCTCGCCGCTGAGCATGCGGTACAGCAGCACGCCCAGGGCGTACACGTCGGCGGCGGGCTGGACCGGTTGCCCGTCGACGCGTTCGGGCGCCAGGTAGGCCGGGGTGCCGATGAGGTTGCCGTCCGGGCCGACCTCGTCGCTGCCGGTGGAGGCGCAGATACCGAAGTCGATGATCCGCACGCCGTCGCCGGTGAGCAGGATGTTGCCGGGCGCGATGTCGCGGTGCACCACCCCGCGGGCGTGCGCGGCGGCGAGCGCGCCGGCGGTCTGCGCGGCGACCGCGACGGCCTGCGGCCAGGGCAGGCTGCGCCCGCCGTGCAGCGCCTGGCCGACCGAGCTGCCGTCGATCAGTTCCATCACCAGGAACGCGACCGGGACCTGGTGGTCCTGGCGGTCCAGGCCGAAGTCGTATACCTCGGCGATGTGCCGGTGCCGCAGCCGGGCCAGGGCCTGCGCCTCGGTGCTCAGCCGCTGCACCGCCCACTCGTCGGCCACGAACCGCGGGTTGAGCAGCTTCACCGCGACCATGCGGCCGAGCCGCTCGTCGCGGGCCTGCCAGACGGTGGCGCTGCCGCCGCTGCCGACGGGTGCGGCGAGCCGGTAGCGGTCGTCGAGCAGCGTGCCCGTCTGCCAGGATCCAGCCGCGGTGGTGCTCATGCACAGCGCCTACCCGTCCCGCACGCTCACGAACCCGCCGGGACCGTGTCTGGACATACAGCCCGATGTGATGGTTTGCCCGGCGGCACGCGGGGTAGCCGACCGGGAGGAGGTGTCACTGTGGCCAGGTTTGTGACCATCGGGTACGGCAGCCGGGAAGGCTACGACCGCACCGACCCGGCGCTGCGGGACGCGGCGCACGCCCACGACGACCGGCTGCGTGCGGCGGGCGTGGAGATGGGCGTCGCGGGCAGCCCGGTGCAGGTGCGCAACCACGACAGCGCGGGCGTGCGGGTGCAGCGGGGCCCGTTCCTGTCGGCTGCCCTGCCGGTCGCCGGGTTCTCGGTGCTCGAAGCGGACTCGCTGGAGGAGGCGGTACAGCTCGTCTCGGCCTCACCCTGCGCCGTCGCGCACGGGGTCGTCGAGGTGTGGCCGTTGCAGGAGTCGCCGTAGCGGCGCTCGTGCCTCAGCCGGCCAGCCGGCGGTGCCCGGCGGCCAGGTGCGCCCGCGCCCGGGGGAAGTCGTAGAGCTGCTGCTGGTACACGTCGAGCACCAGGTCGACCGTGGGCAGCGGGACGCGCCGGGTGCCCAGCACGACGCAGAGCCAGTCGAGGAACGTCCCGAACAGCTCGGGGTCGTCCACTAGCAGCCCGGCGCACAGGAACTCGACGATCTGGCCGAGGTCGAACTCGGTGGCCTCGCGCTGCGCCGGGGTGTAGCGGCCCACCACGGGGAACCGCTCGGCCAGGGCCTCCATGCCGGAGGCGACCAGCTGCGGGCCGCGTTTGGCGATCAGCACATGCTCGTCGTCGCTGACGAACGACTCGCGCCGCGGTTCGCTCTCGGCCAGGGACAGCCCCGGCCAGGAGCGCAGCACGCCGAGCGCCTCGCGGGCGTCGCCGGCGACCCGGTCGGCGCCCAGCGTCCGCCCCCAGCGCGCCGCCGGGCCGAACCCGCGGCCACCGGCCAGCACGGGCGTCGCGGTGCTCTGCGCGGCCTCGATGACGCGGTGCGCGGCGGCCAGCCGGGTCGGCACCGAGCAGCTGACCGCCACCACGTCGGGTCCGTGGCGGTGCAGGTAGGAGATCAGGTGCGGTCCCGGCACGCTGGCGCCCAGGAAGCGCACGTCCCAGCCGTCCCAGCGGACCACCTCGGCGAACAGCCGCGCGGGCAGCGCATGCCACTCGCCGTCCACGCACGCCACCACCAGGATGCCGCGCTCGGCGGCGCCGGGCCGGTGGTGGGCCGCCAGCGCGGCGACGACGTGCTCGCTGACATGGGTCGCCGCGTGCTCCTGCGCGACGCTCCACTCGTTGCGCGCCCAGAGGTCGCCGATCGCCGCCTGGGTGGGCGCGACCAGGTCGAGCAGGACGTCGCGGGGCGGCACGCCGCGCTCGGCGAGGGCGAGCGCGAAGTCGACGGCGGGCGCCTGCGCGCCCTGGCCGACCAGCGCGAGGTATCCCGCACGGTCTGCTTCGGACACGGCCGTGGTCATGTGGCGAACCTCCCTCATCCTGCCGGTGCCGCCGGGCCGCCCGCGGCCTGGATCACGAGCACCGCGATGTCGTCCTGCAGGCGGTCGCCGACCCAGTCGGTGACCCGCTGCGCGACCCGTTCGGCGATGACGGCGGCGGGTGCGCCGCGGTACGCCCGCAGCTCGGCGGCCAGCCGCTGCGGGCCGAAGAGCGGGCGGTCGGCGGAACCGGCGCGGGCCTCGGTGACGCCGTCGGTGTAGAGGACCAGCGCGTCGCCCGGCCCGAGCACGACCTGCGCCTGCCCGAACGGCGCGTGCAGGAGCAGGCCGACGGCGGTGCCGGAGACGTCGACCTCGGCCGGCTCGCCGGCGGCCCGCATCAGCAGCGGCGGTGCGTGGCCGCCGGTGGCAAGGCTCACCGTGAGCGAGCCGTCGGGCTCGGGGGTCATCGCTCCGATCAGCAGCGTGGCCAGCGTCGGCCCGTCGCCGGTCAGCGTCGCCTGGTTGAGCAGGTCGAGCAGCCGCGACGGGCACGACTCGGTCAGCCACAGCGCGCGCAGGCTCTGGCGGATGTTGCCCGACTGCACGGCGGCCTCGATGCCCTTGCCGCACACGTCGCCGAGCACGAACATCCAGCTGCCGTCAGGACCGGGGCGTACGTCGTAGAAGTCGCCGCCGATGCGCAGCCGCTCCCACGCGGGACGGTAGGCGGCGCCGAGCGCGACGCCGGGCACCTGCGGCAGCGCGGGCGGCTCGACGCTGCGCTGCACCAGCTCCGCGGCGTCGGCCTGGGCCGCGTACAGCGCGGCGGCGCTGATCGCCGCGCCCGCCCGGGCGGCGAACTGGCGGACCAGGTGCACCTCCACCGCCTCGAACGGCGCGCGGCCCGCATGCCGGGCCAGCACCAGCGCCCCGGCCGGCATGCCGTGGCCAGGCAGCGGCACGACCATCGCCGAGCCGACCGCGCCGAACCCCTCGGCGAGCAGCCCGGCGATGTCGTCGCCGAGCCGGGGATCGTCCTGCACGGTCAGCCCGGTCAGGGCCTGGTCCAGGGCGCTGCCGGGCGGCACCGCCCACTTGGACAGCGTGCCGGTGCTCTCCGTCCGGTCCTCGGGGCCGGCGTCGACCCGTACCCAGGACAGCTGCCGCTCGTCGTCGCAGACGACCACGGCACAGTCGGCCAGCGCCGGCACGGCCAGCAGCGCCGTGGTCCGCGCGGCGCGGCCGCGGTTGAGGCAGGAGCCGAGGCGGCGGCCCGCGTCGGCGAGGAACGCCGAGCGCCACCGCTCGGCCAGCAGCGCGTCGACGCGCATGACCTGTTCCGTGACGTCACGGACATACCAGAGGGTGTGCTCGCCGGAGCGCACGCCGCGGCCGCGCAGCCGCCGCTCGTCCAGATCGACGTCGAACGCGCCGGGCGGTCGCTGCACGACGTCGGCCAGGGGTGGCGCGGTCACGGCCCGTCCGGCCGCGACGCCGAGGAGGCGCACTGCCTCGGCGTTGGCGAAACGGACGACACCGCCCCGGTCCACCGCGAAGATCATCTCGTCGGAGCCGTCCAGCAGCTCGGCCCAGGGCATCTCGTCCAGGCCGGAGGGCGCGGCCGGGCTGTCCGGGCCGGCGGCGTCGTCACCGGTGAGAACGTTCACGGCAAGAGGATCAGAGGCCAGGGGAGGCTGCGGCCGCACCGTCATGATCTCTTCGCTCATGCCCCTACCCTGCCACGACCGCCCCCGCGTCGCCGAAGGCACGGGTCCACGGGACACTACCCGCCGGCATGAGCCAGTAATCGTGACGCCGGTCACTCCTGTATGCGCCGAACGGGGACCCGGTGCGGTCGACGCCTGACGACGCCGTGACCGCACCGCGCCGCACTGATCGGTGCCGGTTTGCCGGGCCGGGAGCGGGGCGACGCTCCACGACCCACCATTGTTCTCCATTTCTCGATGTCGGTGCTCCCACTCCAGGGCCGGAGCGGGGCGGCATGGTGGGCGAATTGGAACGCCGGGCACGTTCCCATCCGATATGCGAGATTGCCAGAGTCTCTCGCCGCCTTCAAGAGGAGATCTCTTATCGGCATCGGCCGAACGGCCGCGTCAGCACACTCCCAATGCCGCTTAACCGCAGGTGGAAACGCGACACCAGGCTTCTGCCGAGGATTCGGAAGACGTCGTGCGACCGCTTTCACGAGCTTTCCATAACCTTTTCTCCATCAATTGTCAGGCACGGAGGAAAACCGTTATGCGCGAGCCTGCCGCGGCGTCGCGGGGCGCGATGCCGCCGACCGCCGCGCGGGCCGCTTGACGCCACGCCGTTCCTCGGCCAGAGTCGATCCCCCGATCCACTGACGACAGCGACACGGACATGCCATCCACCAGCACCGGCGAGGCCGCACTCGTCACCGCGGCACAGGCGGGCGACCGGCGGGCGCTCGCCGCCCTGCTCGAGACGTACCTGCCCTTCGCGTACACCATCGTGCGCCGCGCCCTCGGGTCCGGCGCCGACGTGGACGACGTGGTGCAGGAGACCATGCTGCGCGCCGTACGCGAGCTGCGCGAACTGCGCGATCCGCACACCTTCCGGGCATGGCTGGGCACCATCGCCGTCCGGCAGGTCAGCACCCACCTGCAGCGGCGCCGCACCGCCGAGCCGTACACCGGCGGCGAGCTCGACGACCTGATCGAGACGGCCGACGCGGGCGCGTCGTTCGAGGGGCTGACGATGCTGCGGCTGGACGTCGCCGCGCAGCGACGGCAGGCGGCCCGCGCGGCCCAATGGCTGGACGACGACGACCGGGTGCTGCTCTCGCTGTGGTGGCTGGAGGTCGCGGGGCGGCTGTCTCGCACCGAGCTGGCGGCGGCCGCCGGGGTGAGCGTGGCCCACGCCGGGGTACGCGTACAGCGCCTGCGGCAGCAGCTGGAGCAGTGCCGCGCCCTGCTGGCAGCCCTCGACGGGCGGCCGCGCTGCCCGGAGCTGGAGAGCGTGGCCGCCGGCTGGGACGGCACCCCGGGCTCGGCCTGGCGCAAACGCCTGACCCGGCACGTGCGCGACTGCGCCACCTGCGCCGGGGCCGCGGGCGGACTGGTGGCCGCCGAGCAGCTGCTGACCGGGTTCGCCCTGCTGCCCGTCCCGGTCGCGCTCACCGCCGCCGTGCTCGGCAAGGGCGCCGTCACCGGGACGTCGTCGGTGACGCTGGCGGCCAAGGCCGGGGTGCTCGGCAATCTGGCGAAGACGTTCGCGGCCTCGCCGATCGCCGCGACCGCCGTGACCGGATCCGTGGTCGCCGCCGCCGCGGTGGCCGCGATCGCCTGGCCGTCGCCGTCACCCGCGCCGCCCCCGTCCGCCGTGGCGCCGCAGCCACCGGCCGTGACCACACCTGCCGCCTTGCCACCCTCGCCGAGCCCTTCCCGCACCCGTCCGGCCCCCAGCGCCACCCCGCGGCCGTCACCGGCCCCGGCGGCCCCGCTGACGACCGGGCCGTTCTCACTGGAGGCGGGCGGTGAGCCCGGCCTGTTCGCCACGACCGCGGACGGGCTGGCCGTGCTGGCGCCGCTGTCGGCCGCGAGCGGCGCCGACACCCGCGCAACGGCCACCTTCCAGGCCGTCTCCGGTCTGGCCGACGCGAAGTGCTTCTCCTTCCGCGCCTCGGACGGCCGCTACCTGCGCCACTCGTCGTGGCGGCTGCGGCTGGACCCGGCGATCGACACGGAGCTGTTCCGCGGCGACGCCACCTTCTGCGTACGCCCCGGGCCGTCGGCGGGCACGGTGCTGCTCGAAGCGTCGAACTATCCGGGCTGGTTCATGCACCGGCGTGGCACGCAGCTGTGGGTCGACCACAGCGACGGCTCGGCGGCCTTCCAGGCGGAGAGCGCGTTCCGGGTCCGTCCGCCGCTGGCCGGGTGAGCGCTCGGCGCACCGGCCCTCACCCGCAGAGGTCGGCCTGACCAGGTCCTGCGCACGGGTCGGCGGCCGCCCCCGGCCCGGGGCGGGCGCCGCTTGTACGATCCTGCGATGACCGAGAGCGTCCTCCTCCGTTTCTCCTTCTTCGAGCACGAATGGGACGAGGACATCGACTCGCCCGAGAAGGCGGACGCCGAGCTGCTCCGCCGTGCGACCGAGGGCACCTGGTTCGAAGTCGAGGACGTCGATCCGGACGAGTTCGACACGATCGAGGCCCTGGCCGAGCGGGTCGAGGAGGTCATCGGCGGGGAGTGGGACGCGCCCGCGACAGTGGCCCGGCTGCCCCTGGACCGGCTCCGCACGCTCATCGCCGAGGGCGGCTGGACCTTCGTGGCGGGTGAGTTCTCGGACTTCGAGGGCCACCACAACGACACCGAGCTGCTGGTGAAACTCACCCGCGCGCCGGGGAGCCGGGCCTAGGGTCGAGTAGAGCGCACGCTCGTGCGCCGGATGCGCTGAGAGGGGCCCGGATGAGCCAGCTTCGGAATCTGCAGATCGAGATCCTGGACCGGCCGGCCGTGGACGATCTCATCGGCAAGGTCGACGACACGTCGGCGCAGCCGGGCATCGCCGAGCGGGTCCAGCAGTGGCGGGCCGAGCACGGGCACGAGGACGCCACGGCCGAGGCGTACTCCTTCGTCGTGGTGGGACCGACCCTGATGTTCCTGCACCGCTGCCCCGACGGCGTGATCCTGCCGTTCGCGGCGTACCCCGACGGCACCCTGAAGGTGTACACCGACCCCGATCACGCGGGTGAGAGCTTCCACCGGCGCGACGACACGTGACTCAGCCGTCAGCGCACTGGGGGATCGGGACGCAGCGCCGCAGCAGGGCGTCGCCGCGCCACGCCTCTCGGCTGCGGCAGTCCGGTCATCAGCAGCAGTCCTCGGTCTGCGCCGCCGGGCAGACGCTCGGGTCGACGGCCAGCACCACCCCGAGCAGGTCGCCCAGGGCGTGAGCCAGGCGCGGGTCGGACAGCTCATAGCGGGAACGGCGTCCCTCGGGGGTGGCCACGACCAGGCCGCAGCCGCGCAGGCAGGCGAGGTGGTTGGACAGGTTCTGCCGGGTAACGCCGAGCAGGTCGGCCAGGTCGGCGGGGTAGGCCGGGGCGTCCCGCAGGGCCAGCAGCAGCCGCGCACGGGTCGGGTCGGACAGGGCGTGCCCGAAGCGGGCCAGGACCTGCCCGTGGCTGAGGGCGCTGACGGTCTCCACGGCTAGATAGTACACGATCCACTGAACTGTTAGCGGCGATGCACCTGGCCGTGTGCGACCTCGCAGTGCTCGACATCGGCGGACTGCTCGCCGAAGTGGTCGACCTGCAGGGTGGTGTGCCGGATGCCGTGCGCGGCGGCCAGCCTGCGTTCGAGCGCGTGGCGCACCTCGTGGCAGTCGGCGGGTTCGCCGACCAGCACGTGCGCGGACAGCGCGGCCTGCTCGCCGTCGAGCGCCCATACGTGCAGGTCGTGGACCTCGACCACGCCTTCGACGGTCAGCATGTCGGTGCCGAGGTCGTCGGGGCGCACGTGCGTGGGCGCCGCGTTGAGCAGCACCCGGCCCGACTCGCGCAGCAGCCGCCACGCGCCCTTGACCATCAGCGCGACGACCACCAGGGTCGCGACCGCGTCGGCCCGCACCCAGCCGGTGAGCATCACCACGGCACCGGCGGCCACGGCCGCGACCGAGGCGAACATGTCCATCAGCACGTGCTGGTAGGCGCCCTCGATGTTGAGGCTGGCACGGTTGGCCCTGCTGATCGCCCACGCGGCCACGACGTTGACGGCCAGCCCGAGCACGCCCGTGACCACGACCATCCATCCGGTGACCGGCGGCGGGTCGGCCAGCCGCCCGACCGCCTCCACGCCCAGCCAGCCGGCCAGCAGCAGCAGGCTCAGCCCGTTGACCGCCGCGGACAGGACCTCCGCACGGGCCAGCCCGAACGTGTAGCGCCCACCCGCGGGCCGGGCCGCGATCCGCATCGCGAACAGCGCCAGCACGATCGCGGCGGCGTCGGTGAGCATGTGCGCCGCGTCCGAGATCAGCGCCAGCGACTGCGCGACGACCCCAACGGCGACCTCGACCAGCATGAACCCGGCGATGACGGCCAGCGCGACGGCGAGCCAGCGCCGGTCCGCGTCGGCGCTGACGCCGTGCGAATGTCCGTCGTGGTCGTGGTGTTCGTGCTCGCGCATCTACGCCTCCCCGAGGGCGGCTGCCTTCAGGCGGCCCACCAGCGGCAGGAACCGGCCGGTACGGGCGGCGTACCGGCGGTAGGCGGCGCCGTGCGTGCCGAGCAGGTACGGCTCCTCGACCACGCGCACCTGCAACTGCACCCCGACGAGCAGCGCCACCAGCCCGGCCCCGCTGACCAGGTTCGGCACCAGCAGCAGTGTGCCCGCGGCCGTCATGCCCATCGCGGTGAAGATCGGGTTGCGGCAGAACCGGAACAGCCCGCCCACCACCAGGTCGGTGCGCTCGGCCGGGTCCACTCCGACCCGCCAGGAGGAGCCCATGGTCAGCTGCGCCAGGACCACCATGACGGTCCCGGCGGCGGTGAGCACCGCTCCGGCGACGGTCACGGCGGCGGGGACCGCGAGCCCCGGCAGGCCCGCCAGCGCCGCCACGGGCGCGGCGAGCAGCAGCACCAGCGCCCCGACGAACAGCACCCTGGCCCACCAGGCGAGCGAGCCCGGCGGCTGGCTGCCCAGCCGCATACCGGTGTCCCGGGTGGCGCGCCAGGCCAGGTAGCTGCGTACACCGAAGGCGTAGAGGGCGCCGGTGAGGTTGGCCGCCAGCGCGAACCACGCGGCCGTCATCGCCACCCGCCCGCGCGCCGCATATTGATGTGCACCATGCCCCGACAGTACAGCGAATCGTGAATTCATTGCAACATGAACATGGGAACGGATGTCGCCCCCGCTACCGGCCGGCCGGACCGTATCCTGTCCACATGCAGCACACCGCGACGCGACCGGCCCGGATGCCGGTGCGCGTCGCGCTCGTCGCGCTGCTGCTGGCCGGGCTCGGGCTGTGGCAGTCCTGGCAGTGCGGCGAGGAGATGTCGCCGCTACTGCTCCCGGTCACCACCGTGACGGCGGACGCCGGTCACCACGGTTCCGGCATGACCTGGCATCCCGGGGCGCCGTCCCACGACGGCGGGCACGGTCTGCTCGCGGCCTGCCTCAGCGTGCTGGCCTCGATCGCGGCGGCGTTCTGGCTGATGGCCGACCCGTTGCGGCTGCTCGCCCTGCTGCGCCGCGCCGGCCTCACGCCCCTGCGGGCGGCCGGGCCGTCACCCCGGGCGGCGACGCTCGCGCAGTTGTGCATCCTGCGCACATAGGAGCAACCGGCTTCAACAAATCCATGGGTATGGATGTTAGTCGAGTTGTCTTCCTCGTGTGAAAGGGTTCCTGCTCTCGTGTCGGTCAATCTTGTCTCCGTACTGCTGCTCGGCCTGCTGGCCGGTGGTGTGTCCTGCGCCGCCGTGCAAGGCGGCCTGCTGGCCGGCCTGGTCTCCCGCCAGCGCCCGCCCGTCCCCGCCGGTCCCGGCGCACGTCCCGGACCGCCCGCCGCCGGGCTCGGTGACGACCTCGCCCCCGTCGGCGGGTTCCTCACCGGCAAGCTGCTGTCGCACACCCTGCTCGGCGTCCTGCTCGGCCTCCTGGGCACCGCCGTCCAGCTCGGCATGCACGTCCGGGCCATGGTCCAGGTCGGCGCCGGGCTGCTCATCATCGCGATGGGCCTGGCCCAGCTGGGCGTCAAGGCGTTCCGCGGCCTCACCTTCACTCCCCCGGCGTCGTGGACGCGCCTGGTGCGAGGCCGGGCCCGGTCGCAGTCCGCGCTCGCCCCGGCGGTGCTCGGCGTGGCCAGCGTGCTCATCCCCTGCGGGGTGACGCTGTCGGTGATGGCGCTGGCGGTCGCGGCCGGCTCGCCGTGGCAGGGCGCCGCGATCATGGCGGTGTTCGTGCTCGGCACCGCGCCGCTGTTCACGCTGCTCGGCTATGCCGCCGCCCGCGCCCGCCGCGCCGCGGGCGCCTGGGCACGGCGCCTGGCCGTCGCCACCGGCGTGGTGGTCCTCGCCCTGGGCGCGTACACCCTCAACGGCGGCCTGGAGCTGTCCGGCTCCCCCGTGGCGGCCAGCCAGCTGGCGTACGCGCTCGGCCTGACCGGCGACGAGCCGGACGCCGTCACCGGGGACCGGGTGACCGTCGCCGACGGCCGCCAGACGGTGCTCGTCAGCGCGGTCACCGGCGCCTACGAACCGGCCCACCTGCAGGTCGCCGCCGGTCTGCCCACGACGCTGATCGTGCGGTCGGCGAAGGCGCGCGGCTGCGTGCGCGCGTTCGTCATCCCGGACCTGGGCATCGAGAAGATCCTGCCGATCAGCGGCGACACGCGCATCGACCTCGGCGTGCTCAAGCCGGGCACGCTCGCGTACTCGTGCAGCATGGGCATGTACACCGGACGCCTGACGATCACGGAGGCCACGCCGTGACCACCTACACCTTCACCGTGACCGGCATGCACTGCGCCAGCTGCGGCATCCTCATCGACGAGACCCTGGAGGACGAGGTCACCGGCGTCCAGCGGGCGGAGACGTCCGTGCGGCAGGGCCGCACCGTCGTGACCGCCGACGACGGCCTGGACCCGGCGGTCATCGCCGCCGCGATCACCGCTGCCGGCTACCCGGCAGTGATCGCCACCGGCCGCTGAACCTCCTCGGAGCCGCCGCCGTGACTGCGTGGCGGCGGCTCCGAGGTGGCATATGCCACCGGACCTGGCGCCGGGATACCCCCGGGGGTACCTTGGCGTCATGCAGCTGAACGAAGCACTGGCCGGAGACGCCCTGAACCGGCTCAAGCGCGCCCAGGGCCAGCTCGCGAGCGTCATCTCGATGATCGAGGACGGCGAGGAGTGCGTGAAGGTGCTCACCCAGCTCGCCGCCGTCTCCCGGGCGCTCGACCGGGCCGGGTTCAAGATCGTCGCCACCGGGATGCGGCACTGCCAGGCGGCCCGCGAGCGCGGCGAGCAGCCTCCGCTGACCGAGGAGGAGCTGGAGAAGCTGTTCCTGGCCCTGGCCTGACCACCCCGCCGCCACCTCGCCCGGTGGCGGCATTATTCGGCCTCCCGTATACCCCCGGGGGTATAAAGATGGCCGTTTTCTGACTTTTATATACCCCCTGGGGTATAGATTGCGAAGGAAGGACCGCTATGGAGATCGTCTCGTTCCGCACGCCCGGCCTGGGCGACCAGACGTACCTGCTCACCCACGACGGGCAGGGCGTGCTCGTCGACCCTCAGCGCGACATCGACCGGTTCCTGACCGCGGCGGCCGAGCGCGACGTGCAGCTGCGTTTCGTACTGGAGACCCACCTGCACAACGACTACGTCTCCGGAGCGCGGCAGGCCGCACAGCGCGCCGGAGCGGAACTCGTGCTGCCCGCGGCCGCCGGGCCCGCATACCCGCACACCCCGGCCTTCCACCTGGAGGACATCCAGGGCGGCCACGGGCTGACGCTGCGGCCGATCCACACCCCGGGCCACACCCCGGAGCACACCAGCTATCTCGTGCTCGTCGACGGCGAGCCGGTGGCCGTGTTCTCGGGCGGCAGCCTGCTGGTCGCCTCCGCCGGGCGTCCCGACCTGCTCGGCCCGGAACGCGCCCGCAGCCTGGCGAAGCTGCAGCACGGCTCGCTGCACCGCCTGGCGGGCCTGCCGCGTGACGTCGAGCTGCTGCCCACCCACGGCGAGGGCTCGTTCTGCACCGCGTCCGGCGCCGGGCGCTACACCTCCTCGATCGGCGCCGAACTGGACGGCAACCCGTTCCTGGCCGTCGGCGACGCCGAGGCGTTCGCGGACCGGCTGCTGGCCCAGCCGCTGCCGATCCCCGCGTTCTACCGGCACATGGGCCCGGCCAACACGTTCGGCGCGCCGCCCATGCCGCCGGTGGACGTGCCCGAGCTGACCGTCGACGGGCTGCCCGCCGCCGCGCACGTCGTCGACATCCGGCCCCGGCCGGCGCTGGCGGCCGGTCACCTGCCCGGCGCGCTGGGCATCGAGCTGCGCGACGACTTCGGGTCCTGGGCGGGCTGGCTGCTGCCGCATGCCGAGCCGGTCGTGCTGGTCGCCGACCGCGACCAGGACGTCGCCGAGGCCGTCACCCAGCTCGCCCGGATCGGCGTCGACGGCGTCGCGGGCCGGGTCCACGACCTCGGCGCGCACGCCACCGCCCGGTTCGAGCTGCTCGGCCTGGACGCGTTCGCCGAGCGGGCCGCCGCCGCGGACGCCCAGCTGCTCGACGTGCGGATGCCCGCCGAACACGCCGCGGCCGCCGTCGCGGGCGCGGTGCACCGCTTCCTGCCCGACCTGCTGGCCGAGGGCATCCCGGCCGAACTCGACCAGTCCCACCCCGTGCTGGTGGCCTGCGGATCCGGCCGACGCGCCGCGATCGCCGCGACCGTGCTGCTGCGCGCGGGATACCAGCCGGTCGTCCTCGACGGCGTGGGCGTGCCCGAACTCGCCGCCACCCTGTCCGCCTGACCCGTCCCCTTCCACCGATCCCCGAGGAGTCACCACCCCATGTCCCAGTCCATCGACGTCGTGTCCACGCGCGCCCTGCTCGCCGCCGGGTCCGAGGTGCTCCTGCTCGACGTGCGCACGCCCGCCGAGTTCGAGACCGCCCACCTCCCCGGCTCCGTCAACGTTCCCCTGGATCAGCTCGACGCGTACCTGCCGCAGCTCCTGGCAGCCTCGGGCGGTGACCTGATCCTGGTCTGCCAGTCCGGCAACCGCGCCGGGCAGTGCCAGGCCCGGCTCGGCGCCGCGGGCGCGGCGGGGTCCAGGGTCCTGTCCGGCGGGCTCAACGCGTGGCTGGCGGCCGGCGCCCCGGTCGTGCGCGGGCGGCAGCGCTGGAGCCTGGAGCGCCAGGTGCGGCTGGTCGCCGGGGGTATCACCCTGGCCGCGATCGTCGTGAGCGTGTGGCTGCCGCCCGCCCGCTACCTGGCCGGATTCATCGGCGCGGGGCTGACCTTCGCCGCGCTCACCGACACCTGCGCCATGGGCATGCTGCTGGCGAAGCTGCCGTACAACCGGCCGCGGGTCACCGGCGGCGTCCCGGCCGCGGCGGCGAAGCTTCGTGAGCACGGGTCCGCCCGGTGAGCGCCGCCATCTGCCTGGCGCTGGCGGCGTCCGTCCTGATCGGCCTCATGCTGGGCCTGCTCGGCGGCGGCGGGTCGATCCTGACCGTGCCGGTCCTGGTCTACCTCGCCGGTGTCGCGCCCAAGCCCGCCATCGCGATGTCGCTCGTGGTCGTCGGCGTGACCAGCGCGGTCGCGCTCATCCCGCACGCGCGGGCCGGGCGGGTGCGGTGGCGCACCGGCCTGCTGTTCGGCGCGGCCGGGATGGCCGGCGCCTACGGCGGGGGCCGCGTCGCCCAGTACCTGCCCGGCGGTGTCCTGCTCACCGCGTTCGCCGTGATGATGCTGGTCACCGCGATCGCGATGCTGCGTACCCGGCCCCGGAGCACCCGGCCGCACGGGGAGTCCGGGCGCCCCCTGCCCGTCCTGAAGATCCTTGCGGAGGGTGTCGCCGTCGGTGTGGCCACCGGCCTCGTCGGGGCGGGCGGCGGCTTCCTGGTGGTGCCCGCGCTGGTGGTGCTCGGCGGGCTGGCCATGCCCGCCGCCGTCGGGACGTCCCTGCTGGTGATCAGCATGAAGTCCGCCGCGGGCCTGGCCGGTTTCCTGCACAGTGTCTCCATCGACTGGCGGCTGACGGCCGCGGTCACCGCGGTCGCCGTCATCGGCAGCCTGGCGGGCAGCCGCCTGGCCGGACAGCTGCCGCCCGACCTGCTGCGCCGGGCCTTCGGCTGGTTCGTCATCGTCATGGGCACCGGCCTGCTCGCCAGCCAGCTCGCGAGCTGACATCCCAGCAACCGAGCCGGGCGATCCGCACGGCTTGACTTCGGCACCGCGCCAACGCATGGTGGGAGCGCTTCCATCGAAGCATCTGGAACCCCTACCACGGAGGCACGCCCATGTCTCGACACCACCCGCCCGGAACCGCACTCCACGGACCCACCACCGGCGCCCGGCGCCGGACCGCGCTGGCGGCGTTGTGCGCGCTCGCGCTCGCCCTGACCGTCGCGATCACCGGCGCGCCGGCCGCCCACGCCGCCGCGCCGGTGCGCGTCATGCCGCTCGGCGACTCCATCACCGGCGGCCCCGGCTGCTGGCGGGCCGTGCTCTGGGACCGCCTGCAGCGCAGCGGCTTCACCAACGTCGACTTCGTCGGGACGCTGCCCGGCGGCGGCTGCGGCATGACCGGCTGGGACGGCGACAACGAGGGGCACGGCGGCTACCAGGCGACCGGCATCGCCAACCAGAACCAGCTGCCCGGCTGGCTCGCCGCCACCCACCCCGACGTCGTGCTCATGCACCTGGGCACCAACGACGTCTGGAACAACCAGCCCACCGCGACGATCCTCACCGCGTTCGGCAAGCTCGTCGACCAGATGCGTGCCGACAACCCGAACATCAAGGTGCTGGTCGCGCAGATCATCCCGATGACGCCGAGCGGCTGCTCCTGGTGCCCGACCGGCGTATCGGCGCTCAACGCCGCGATCCCCGCGTGGGCCGCGGGCAAGTCCACCGCGCAGTCGCCGGTCACGGTGGTGGACCAGTTCTCCGGCTTCGACACCGCCGTCGACACCTCCGACGGCGTACACCCGGACGACTCCGGGTTCCAGAAGATGTCCGACCGGTGGTATCCGGCGCTGACGCCGCTGCTCGGCGGCACGACGCCCGCGGACACCACCCCGCCGAGCGTCCCGGCCGGACTGCGGGTGAACGTGAACTGCAGCATGGTCGTCACCCTGAACTGGACCGCGTCCACCGACAACGTGGCCGTCACAGGCTACGACGTGTTCCGCTCAGCCAGCGGCTCCCCGGCCACCGCCGTCGGCACCACCACGACGACGACGTTCACCCACACGCTCAGCGGGCTGGCGCAGTACCAGGTCCGCGCGCGTGACGCCGCGGGCAACACGTCGGCCCTCAGCGAGCCGGTCAGCGCGCTGCCGCCGCCGTGCCCGCCGCCGGACACCCAGCCGCCGACCACGCCGGGCACGCCCACCGCCTCGGCGACGAGCGCGACCGGCACCACGCTGACCTGGGCCTCGTCCACCGACAACATCGGCATCGCCGGGTACGAGATCCACCGCGCCCCCGGCGCCACCGGTGGCACCTTCACCCAGGTGGGCACCTCGACCGCCGCGACCTTCACCGACACCGGGCTCGCCGCCGGCACCACCTACCGCTACCAGGTGCGGGCGCGCGACGCGGTCGGGAACACCTCGTCGTTCTCCCCCGCGGTCACCGTCACGACCACGTCCGGGGGCGGTGGCTGCACGGCCGCGCTGACCCTCCAGACCGGATGGGGCGGCGGCTACGTCATGCAGCCGAACACGGTGACCAACACCGGCACCGCCGCCATCAGCGGCTGGACGGTCACGTTCACACTGCCCGCCGGGCATGTCCTCACCGGCTCGTGGAACGCATCGGTGAGCGTGAGCGGCCAGACCGTCACCGCGCGCGGCATCACCGGCCAGAACGCGACCATCGCGGCCGGATCGAGCACCACGTGGGGCTTCCAGGCGTCGCGGCCGAGCGGCTCCACGACCGTACCCACCACCGCCGTCTGCACCACCCCCTGAGCTGACGCCGTCCCCGGGACCGTGGTGGTCCCCGGGGACGGCGCGTCACGGCGTGCTAGACGGCAGCCCCGCGGGCCAGATGTGACGGGGTCGACAGACGCCGCGAGCCGGCTCAGCGCAGGGAGCGCAGGCCCGTGCGGACCTCATCCACGTAGGACGCGGGCTGCTCCCAGGCCGGGAAGTGGCCCCCCGCGGGCAGCCGGTGGTAGTGGACCAGGTTCGGATAGCCCTGCTCCGCCCAGCTTCGGGGGGCCAGGTACAGCTCGTCCGGGAAGACGCTGACCGCGACCGGCAGCCGCACGCCCTTGACGCCGAAGAACGAGAAGCTGTTCTCCGCGTACATGCGGGCGGCCGACACCCCCGTGTTCGTCAGCCAGAACAGCGTCACGTTGTCGAGCACGTCGTCGCGGGTCAGCGGCTCCTCGCCACCGGCGAAGGCGCGGGAGATCAGCGCCAGGCCCTTGGCTTCGAGGTCGATCAGCCACGCCGCCAGGAACACCGGCGAGTCCGCCAGCCCCGTCAGCGTCTGCGGGCGCGAGCCCTGCTGGAGCGCGTACGTGACGTGCTTCCAGGTGAAGTCGAGCTGCGCGCAGGCGGCCCGCTCCTCTTCGGACAGTCCGGCGGGCAGGTGGCGCAGCGCGTCGGCCGCGCCGACGACGTTCTGCTGGAAGAGCCGGTCGATCTCGGCGGGCACCACACAGGCCATGTTGGTATGGATGCCGGCCAGCCCCGGCACCTCCTGCGCCGCCATCAGGTCGACCACGATCGCGCCCCAGTCGCCGCCCTGCGCGACGTACCTGTCGTAGCCCAGGCGCTGCATCAGCTCGGCCCAGGCACGGCCGACATGATCCGGTCCCCAGCCCGGGGCGGCCGGTTTGCCGGAGAAGCCGTAACCGGGCATCGACGGGACGACCACGTGGAAGGCGTCCTCGGCACGGCCGCCGTGCGCGGCCGGCTCGGTCAGCGGCTCGATGACCTTGAGCAGCGCGACGACCGAGCCGGGCCAGCCGTGGCAGAGCACGATCGGCAGGGCGTCCTCGTGCTGCGAGCGGACGTGCAGGAAGTGGATGTCGAGCCCGTCGATCTCGGTCAGGTAGCCGGGGTACGTGTTGAGCCGCGCCTCGCAGCGGCGCCAGTCGTACTCCTCGGCCCAGTACCGGGCCAGCTCCTGGACCGTGGCCAGGCGGGGTCCCTGCGACTCGTCGTCGACCGTCTCCCGTTCCGGCCAGCGCGTATGCAGGATCCGCGCACGCAGGTCCGCCAGCGCGGCGTCGGGGATCTCGATCCGGAACGGCCGCAGCGCCGCCCGCTCGGCTGTCGCTGTCATGGTGCCACCTCGCCGGTCAGCCGAACGTGAACGCGTACGCCTCCGCGCCTGGCTCCTCGAAGATGATCTCCAGGGTCCGCTCCCGGACCCGGTCCCGCTCGCGGATCAGCTGGTACATCCGGCCGTCGTCGAGCAGCCCGCCGCCGTCGGCGTCGACGTGCACGCCGTGCGAGGCGCCGGGCGGGCTTCCGTCCACCAGCACCCGGAACGGGACCGGTGCGGGCGCGGCGCGGTTCATCACCAGGTGCGCGTCCCGGGCCTCGAACCGGCACGCGATGCTCCCGCGGCCCTGCTCAAGCGCGGCCCGTTCGCGTTCCACCGCCCATGCGCCGGACAGCGCCCAGTGGTTGAGGCGCAGCTCCCGCGGAAGCGTGTACGCGTGGTGCTCGCCGTCGGCGGAGAAGCGCTCGCCGCGCGCGTACCCGAGGTAGGTCTCGGGGGTGCGCAGGTGGTCCCAGTCGGCCGCCGCCTCCACGCCGACGCCCTCGACCTGGACCAGGTCGCGCTCGACACCGAGCAGCCACTGCAGGACCCGCTCGGACTCCTCGTACCGTCCCTCGCCGAAATGCTGATCGCGCGCTACACCGTCGCCGTCGAGGAAGTACAGCGCGGGCCAGTAGTGGTTGTCGAAGGCGGTCCAGATCTTGTAGTCGTTGTCGACGGCCACGGGGTAGTCGACGCCTCGCTCGCGCATCGCCCGGCGGACGAGGCCGACGTCGTGCTCGAACGAGAACTCCGGCGTGTGCACGCCGAGCACGACCAGCCCGTCGTCGCGGTACGCCGCCGCCCAGGCCCTGGTCCAGGGCTGGGTACGCAGCCAGTTGATGCATGTCAGCGTGCCGAAGTCGACGAGCACCGCGCGGGCCCGGAACTCGGGGGGACCGAGCGGCTCACGGTTGAGCCACTCGGTCGCCCCGCCGAACGCGGGCAGGTGCACACGTTCGTACATGGCCTGCTACCGGACCGAGCGCAGACCGGTGCGGATCTCGTCCACCAGGTATCCGGGCTGCTCCCAGGCGGCGAAGTGCCCGCCCTTGGGCAGCTTGTTGTAGTGGACGAGGTTCGGGTAGGCCTTCTCCGCCCAGCTCTTCGGCGCCTGGTAGAGCTCGTCGGGGAAGACGCTGACCGCGACGGGCAGCTTGACGCCCTTTACGCCGAAGAACGAGTACGCGTTCTCCGCGTAGAGCCGCCCCGCCGAGACGCCCGTGTTGGTCAGCCAGAAGTGGGTGACGTTGTCGAGCACGTCGTCGCGGGTGAGACCCTCCGGCACCCCGGCGAACGAGCGCGAGATCAGCGCCATGCTGCGCGGATCGTGGTCGAGCAGCCACGACGCCAGGAAGATCGGCGAGTCCGCCAGGCCGGTCAGGGTCTGCGGCCGCGAGCCCATCTGCAGCGCGTACGCCACGTGCTTCCAGGTGAAGTCGAGCTGCTCGCAGGTGGCCCGCTCCTCGTCGGACAGCCCGGCGGGCAGGTTGTGCAGCGCGTCGGCGGCGCCGATGACATTGCGCTGGAACAGGTTGTCGATCTCGGCCGGGACCACACCGGCCATGTTGGTGTGGATGCCGACCAGGCCCGGGACCTCCTGAGCGCCCATCAGGTCGACGACGATCGCGCCCCAGTCGCCGCCCTGCGCGAGGTAGCGGTCGTAGCCCAGGCGGTTCATCAGCTCGCCGTAGGCGCGGGCGATCCGGTCCGGGCCCCAGCCCTTCTCGGTCGGCTTGCCCGAGTAGCCGTAGCCGGGCATCGACGGGATGACCACGTGGAACGCGTCCTCGGCGGTGCCGCCGTGCGCGGTCGGGTCGGTGAGCGGCTCGATGAGCTTCAGCTGCTCGATGATCGAGCCGGGCCAGCCGTGGCAGATGACGATCGGCCTGGCGTTCTCGTGCTTCGACTTGATGTGCAGGAAGTGGAAGTCCAGCCCGTCGATCTCGGTGAGATAGCCCGGGTACTGGTTCATCCTCGCCTCGCACCGGTACCAGTCGTAGTCGTGCGCCCAGTACTGGGCGAGCGCCTGCATGGTGGCGAGCGTCGGGCCCTGGGTGTCGTCGGCGACGGTCTCCTTCTCGGGCCAGCGGGTGTGCATGATCCGCGCGTGCATGTCCTTGAGGTCGGCCTCGGAGGTCTCGACCTTGAACGGCCTGATCGCAGCGGCGTCGGATGTGACAGACATCGTTGTTTCCTTGCTGTGGTGGGAGATTCGGGAAGGGCCTGCGCCCTCCGGACCGCGGTTCGCGATGACCGCGGTGGTTACCGCTCGTGAGCCGCGCGCCCGGCGCGCCTGCTCCGACTGGTGCTAATGCAGCATGAATCAACCCTCTTCGAGTCATGGTAGAACCGAACCGGCCCGGGATCGGCCGACTTCGCGGGCTGCCCGGTCGCCGGCGACCGCGCCGGCCCGTCCACGATCGCTTAGCCCGGGGCGCTTCGCCCCCGTGCCGGGCCCGGGTCCACCCCCGGGGGCCCCGGCACCCCCGAATCAGCGCAAACAGGCATTTTCCCCGTGTACCAGCGGCATGTCCGTGTTCCGCACACCCAGCCCAAACCACGTGAACAGGCCCGATCACTCGTCACGTCACCGATCACCACCCTGGCCTGGGAGGATTCGAGCATGGGCGCGTCGCTCGCCGACCCCAGGGGCGGACTGCGCGGACGGCACCGGGAACTGACGGCGCTGCGCCAGGCGCTCGCCGACGCCCGTGCGGGCACCAGCGCCGTGGTCGTCCTCCGAGGCGAGGCAGGCATCGGCAAGACCACTCTCCTCAGCTACCTGAGCGCGCAGGCGGCCGGCTTCGCCTCGATCAGCGTCACCGGCGTCGAGTCGGAGATGGCGCTGCCCTACGCCGGCCTCCACCAGCTGTGCACCCCGCTGCTCGGCGAACTGCCGAGGCTGCCGGGACCGCAGCGCGAGGCGCTGTCGATCGCGCTCGGGCTGCGGGCGGGCGACGCGCCGAACCCCTTCCTGGCCGGGCTGGCGATGCTGAGCCTGCTGGCGGCCGCTGCCGAGCGACGGCCCCTGCTGTGCCTGGTCGACGACGCGCACTGGCTCGATCCCGAATCCCTGCGGGTGATCGCCTTCGCCGCCCGGCGGTTGCTGGCCGAGCCGATCGCGATGCTGCTCGCCATACGGTCTCCCGACGGCGACCGCGAGCTGACCGAACTGCCGGGCCTGACCGTCGAGGGCCTGACCGACGGCGACGCGCGCGACCTGCTGGCGTCGGCCGTGCACGTGCCGCTCGACCCGCGGGTGCGCGACCGCGTCGTCGCCGAGGCCCACGGCAACCCGATGGCGCTGCTCCTGCTGCCGTACACGGTCACCCCGGCCGACCTGGCGGGCGGTTTGCGGCCAGCCGGCCGCCGGCCCGTGACGGAGGAGGTCGAAGCCGCGTTCTACCAGCGGTTCCGGCAGCTGCCCGCGGACAGCCGACGGCTGCTGGTCACCGCGGCCGCCGAGCCCACCGGCGACCCGAACCTGCTGTGGCGGGCCGCTGACCGGCAGGGCATCCCCGCCGACGCCGGTGCGGCCGCCGAAGCGGCCGGGCTCGTGGAGTTCGGCACGGCGGTGCGGTTCCACCACCCGCTTGCCCGGTCGGCCGTCTACCGCAACACGCCCGCGCCCGAGCGCCGGGCGGCGCACCGGGCACTGGCCGAAGCCACCGATCAGGACACCGACCCCGACCGCCGGGCCTGGCACCGTGCGCAGGCCGCCGCCCGCCCCGACGGCACCCTCGCGGCCACCCTGGAGGAATGCGCCCGGCGGGCACAGGACAGGGGCGGCGGGGCGGCCGCGGCCGCGTTCCTGCGCCGCGCCGCGCAACTGACGCCCGAGCCGCCGCACCGGGCGGCCAGAGCGCTGGACGCGGCCCAAGCCGCTCTCGACGCCGGGGCCGTGGACCAGGCGCACGAGATGCTGGCGGCGGCAGCCGCGGGACCGCTGGACCACCTGCGGCGCGCCCGGCTGCAGCGGCTGCGTGCTCGGCTCTGCTTCGCCGAGGAGCGCGGCGGCGACGCACCCCGGCTGCTGCTGGACGCCGCGCACAGGCTGGCGCCCCTGGATGCCGCCTCGACCCGGGACACCCTGCTGGAGGCGTTCGGAGCGGCCCTGTTCGCGGGGCGCCTCAACACCGGACCCGGTCAACCCGAAATCGCGCAGGCCGCCCGGACCGCACCGCCCGCCCCCACCCCGCCGCGCTCGGTTGACGCGCTGCTCGACGGCCTCACCAGCCTCGTCGCCGACGGCTACCCCACCGGGTCCGCCGCCCTGCGGCACGCGCTGCTCGCCGTACGCAGCGAGCAGCGCGTCGCCGCGCCGGGCACGGACCGGCGCTGGCTGTGGCTGGCCTGCCCGGTGACACCCGAACCGCTGGCGCCCGAGCTGTGGGACGACGACGCCTGGCACGAACTGGCCACTTCCGCCACCGACCTCGCCCGCAGCGCGGGCGCCCTCACCGTGCTGCCCCTCGCGCTCAGTTACCAGGCCTGTTACCGCATCCACGCGGGCGATTTCGAGCTGGCGGCGGCGCTCGCCGACGAAGCGGACGCGATCTCGGCCGCGGTCGGCAGCGCACCGATGGTGTACCCCGCCCTGGTGCTCAGCGCATGGCGGGGTCAGGAGGCCCAGGCGCACCGGCTCACCGCGGCGGCTCGCGCCGAAGCCGCCGCGCGGGGTGAGGGACGTGCGCTCGCCGTCGCCGACTATGCCATCGCCGTCCTGCACAACGGGCTGGCCCGCTACGACACCGCACTGACCGCCGCGGCACGCGCCGCCGAGTACGAGGATCTGGGCTTCCTCGGCTGGGTGCTGACCGAGCTGATCGAGGCGGCCGTGCGCGCCGGACAGCCAGCACTCGGCGAGGCCGCGTACGAGCGGCTCGCCGAGCGCACCCGCGCCGCCGGGACCGCCTGGGCCCTGGGCGTGGAAGCCCGCTCACGGGCGCTGCTGAGCGACGGGCCCGCGGCCGATACGGCATACCGTGAGGCGATCAGGCAGCTCGGCAGGTGCCGGATCACGGTCCACCTCGCGCGCGCCCGCCTGCTCTACGGCGAATGGCTGCGCCGCCGCGACCGGCGCGGGCAGAGCCGCGAGCAGTTGCGGGCCGCGTACGACCTGCTCAGCGGGATCGGCGCCGACGGGTTCGCCGCACGTGCCCGCCGGGAACTGCTGGCCACGGGTGAGACGGCCCGCAAGCGCACGCCCGACGCCGTCACCGACCTCACCGGGCAGGAGGCGCAGATCGCCCGGCTGGCGCGGGACGGGCGCACCAACGCCGAGATCGCCGCGCACCTGTTCATCAGTCCCCGTACCGTGGAATGGCACCTGGGCCGGGTGTTCGCGAAGCTGGGCATCGCCTCCCGCCGGGAGCTGCGCACGGCTCTGCCCGGGCCGGTGCCGCACCCCGCCTAGCCGACCAGGCGGCGTTCCCACGCCCAGGCGGCGATCTCGACCCGGTTGCGAGCCCCGAGCTTGGTCTGCACGCTGCCGAGGTGGGTCTTGACGGTGCCCAGCGAGATGAACAGCTGCGCGGCGATCTCGGCGTTGGTCAGGCCGCGGGCGGTCAGCTTGACGACCTCCAGCTCGCGCGGGGACAGGCCCTGGTCGTCGCCGCCCCGGCCGGGCAGCGACGGGGTCAGGTGGGCCAGCAGCCGCACCGTGATCGAGGGGCTGATCAGCGAGTCGCCGGACGCGGCGGCGCGGACCGCCTCGACCAGCAGCGCGGGCCCGGAGTCCTTGAGCAGGAAGCCGCAGGCGCCGTTGCGCAGCGCGGCGTGCACGTACTCGTCCAGGTCGAACGTGGTGACCACGACGACCTTGGGCGGGTCGGGGGTGGCGGGACCGGCGAGCAGGCGCAGCGCCTCCAGGCCGTCCAGGCGCGGCATGCGGATGTCCATCAGCGCGACGTCGGGCCGCACCCGGCGGGCCAGGTCGACGGCCTCGACGCCGTCGGCGGCCTCGCCGACGACCTCCATGTCGGGCTGCGCGCCGATGATCATGCTGAAGCCGGTGCGGACCATCGCCTGGTCGTCGGCGATCATCACCTTGATCATGCCGGCTCCCGCCAGGTCAGCGGCATCGCCGCGTCCAGCACCCAGCCCCGCTCGATGCCGGGACCGGCGGTGATCCAGCCGCCCACGGCGCGGACCCGCTCGTGCAGTCCGACCAGCCCGTATCCGGCGGGCTCCCGGCCGTGCGCCGGGCGGGGCGGCTCACCGTCGTCGGCGACGCGCACGAACAGCCAGCCGGGCGTACGGCGTACCCACACGTCCACCACCCCGGCCTGGACCGCGTGCCGGCGCACGTTGGTCAGCGCCTCCATCACCACCCGGTAGGCGCTGGTCGACACCTCGACCGGCAGGGCGTCCAGCCTGCCGTCCACGTGCAGGCGGGCCGTCGCCGGGCTCGCCCGGTTGAACCCGTCCAGCAGCGGCGCCAGATCCGTCGCGGTGGCCAGCGGGGCGAGCGGGGCCTCCGGCGCGCGCAGCACGGTGACCATGCGCCGCATCGACGCCATCGTCTCCGCCCCGGCGTGCTCGATCTGCTCCAGCGCGGCCAGCGCCCGCTGCGGGTCCTGCTCGCCGATGTAGCGGGCGCCCTGGGCCTGCACGATGATGCCGGTCACGTGGTGCGCGATGAAGTCGTGCAGGTCCCGGGCGAACTCGGCGCGCTGGGCGGCACGGACCTCCTCCAGCGCCCGTCGCCGCCCGCTGTCGAGCATGCGCACGTACGTGCCGGCGGTCACCGCCACGGCCGCCGCGATGGCCAGCAGCAGCCCGAAGACCACGAAGACGTTGGCGGTGCCGTTGCGCAGCGGGAGCAGCACCACGGCGGCGCCGATGACGAGCACCGCCCACGGCGCCATGGCAGGCGAGGCGCGGCGGGCGGTCACGTAGAGCAGTCCGAGCAGGGCGGCGGTCTCGGCCAGGCCCCAGCTGTCGGGCGACCCGTACTCGGCGGCGCCGGCCAGCAGCATCAGGCCGCTCAGGGCCAGCGACACCGCCGCGACCGGCAGCGCCAGCCGCGGCAGCACGGGCGAGTTCTGCCGGTACGGCAGCAGCCAGACCGCGGCCACCGCCACCGGCAGGAACAGCCGCATCAGCGCGACCGGGGGCATCGAGCGCAGCAGGCCGTAGCGCACGTCGAAGACGCCGAGCACGGCCAGCGCGACGAGCAGGGCCAGCCGGCCGAGGACCTGCCACCAGGGGCGTAGCGGGGATGTCATCGTCACCCAGCGTAGCGAGCGCTCAGCGGTGCCCGGATCGGCCGAAAGTCATAGCCGCCCGGCGGCGAACCTTGCGGTCGGCCGATGCGCCGCCCCTCCCCGCCGCGAAAGGCTCTGCTGCGGAATCAGGAGCCATCCCTGGAGGACATGTGAGTACGCAGCAACCCGCCGGCCCGCTCTACGCGACGGCGGCGGTCGACCTGGTCAAGGTGTACGGCACCGGCGCCACCGCGGTCCGTGCCCTGGACGGGGTGACGGTCGGCTTCACCCGCGCCGAGTTCACGGCGATCATGGGCCCGTCCGGGTCGGGCAAGTCGACGCTGATGCACTGCCTGGCCGGGCTGGACACGGCCACCTCCGGGCAGGCGCTGCTCGGCGGGACGGACCTGACCAGGCTCGCCGACCGGGTGCTGACCAAGGTCCGGCGCGAGCGGATCGGCTTCGTGTTCCAGGCGTTCAACCTGCTGCCGCAGCTGACCGCGGCGCAGAACATCACCCTGCCGCTGGACCTGGCCGGGCGGCGGCCCGACCCGGAGCTGCTGGACTACCTCGTCACCGCGCTCGGCCTGGCCGACCGGCTGGCCCACCGCCCGAGCGAGCTGTCCGGCGGCCAGCAGCAGCGGGTGGCCCTGGCGCGGGCCCTGGTGTCCCGGCCGGAGGTCGTCTTCGCCGACGAGCCCACCGGCAACCTCGACTCCGCGTCCGGCGCGCAGGTGCTGGCGCTGCTGCGCGACGCGGTGCGCGACCTCGGCCAGACCGTGGTCATGGTCACCCACGACGCCACCGCCGCCGCGTACGCCGACCGGGTGCTGCTGCTGGCCGACGGCCGGGTCTCGGGCGAGCTGGACCGGCCCGGGTACGACGCGATCACGCACGCGCTGAGCGGGCAGGCGGCCGCCCGATGAGCCGGACGGTGCTGCGTACGCAGCTCGCGGCGGTGGCCCGGCGCCCGGCACGGCTGCTGCTGACCGGCCTGGCCGTGCTGGTCGCCTCGTTCGTGGTGTTCGCCACGGTGCTGGCCCAGCAGATCACCGAGCGGACCGTGCTCGACGGCCTCAGCGGCACGCCGGAGCAGGCGGCGTTCGTGGTCGGCGGCGACGCCATGCCGACCGCGCAGGACCTGGCCGCCATCCGGGCCGTGCCCGGCGTGGCCGAGGCGGTGGGCCGGTTCGAGACCTCGGTGCTGGTCGGCTCGGCCGCCCACGGGGCCTTCCTCCAGGTGACGGCCGACCCGGGCAGCGGGCCGCTGGCCCTGGTCCGGACCGTCGCCGGGCGCTTCCCGCAGACGGCGAACGAGATCGCGGTGACCGCCCGCACCGCCGAGCGGGTGGGCCTGCCCCTCGGCTCGGTGGCGAACGTGCGGACCGGCTCCGAGACGCCGCCGGTCGCGCTGACCGTGACCGGGATCGTCGAGACGTCCCGCGACTCCGGCGCGCAGGCGTACGCCTCGGAGGCCGCCGTCGCCGCGCTGACCCCGGACGGAGCGGGCGGCCGGATCGAGGTGCGCCTGTCCGACGGCGCGTCCGCCGACGAGACCCGGCAGCGCATCCAGACCGTGCTCGGCGCCGCGACCCGGCCGCAGGACACGGCCGTGCCGGGCATCCGCCCCGGCGCCGAGGTGCGGGCCGAGGAGGCGGCCCGTGCCGTCGAGCAGATCGCCAACCTGTTCGCGCTGGTCGCCATGTTCGTGGCGATCGCGGTGATCGCGGCCGGGCTCGTCGCCGCGTCCACCTTCCGGATCGTGTTCGCCCAGCGCACCCGGCAGCTCGCCCTGCTGCGCGCGGTGGGTGCGGGACGCGGCGGGATCAGCCTCGCGCTGGCCGCCGAAGGGGCGCTCACCGGCCTGGTCGCGGGCGTGGTCGGGGTGCTGGCCGCGCTGGCGTTCGGGCACGGCCTGCCGGCGGTGCTCGGCTGGTTCGGGGTTGCGCTGTCCGGGCCGGGACTGCCGGTGGGCGCGGCGCTCGCGGTGGTGTTCGGCGCGGTGGCCGTCACCGTCGCGGCGGTGCTGGCCCCGGCGCTGTCCGCCGCCCGGGTGGCCCCGCTGGCCGCGCTGCGCGCCGCGCAGACCTCCCCGGCCCAGCGTGGCATCGGGGTGTTCCGGCTGGTCTGCGGCCTGCTCCTGGCCGTCGGCGCGGTCGTGTCCGCGCTGCTCATCGGATCCCGGCTGCCCGGTCAGGACACCGAGGACTACGCGCCGCTGCCGATGCTGCTGGGGCTGGTCGCCTCCGGCATGCTCGCCTTCGTGGCCCTGATGCTGCTCGGCCCGCTGCTGGTCCGGCCGCTGCTGGCGGTGGCCGGGTGGCCGCTGCACCGCCTCGGCCCGGTCGGGCGGCTGGCCGTCGGCGGCATCGGGGGCGCACCGCGCCGGGCCGCGGCGGTGTCGACCGTCGTCGCGCTGGGCGTGACCCTCATCGCCGGGGTCCTGGTCGGCAGCGCGTCGGTGCAGGCCCTCGCCGACCGGGAGATGGCGCTGTCCGCCCCGGCCGACTTCGAGGTGACGTCCGGCGACGAGCCGATCCCGGCAGCGGTCGTGACGCAGGTGCGGGACCGGTCCGAACTGGCACACGTGACGCCCTACCGGCGGCTCGGCGAACTGCGGATCGACGGCGACCCCGAGAACGCGTACGACGCCAACGACCTGGACCTGACGGCGCTGCCGGTGCTCGGCGTGCTCGACGTCGAGGCGGGCACGCTCGCCGACACCGGCGCGGGGCGGGTGGTGCTGTCCGGATACTTCGCCGAGGTGCTCGGCAAGACCGCCGGTGACCGGCTCACCCTGTCCCGGCAGGGGCACACGGTCGAGGTCCGCATCGCCGCGGTGCTGCCGGGCTGGGTGCCGCTGAACTCGGCGCTGCTCGCCGACCCGGCCGACCTGGACCGGCTCGGCGCACCGGCGGGCTACTCCGGGATCCTGGCCGACGCCGCCGCGTCCGGCGAGGACGGGCGCACCGCAGGACAGCGGGCCCTGCGTGGCATCGCCGAGAGCACCGGCGGGTTGCGGCTCAGCGTGCTCGCCGACGAGCGCGACCAGTACCAGGACGTGCTCGACTCGCTGCTCGGCATCGCGCTCGGCGTCGTCGGCCTGACCGTGCTCATCGCGGTCGTCGGCGTCGGCACCACCACCGCGCTGTCGGTGGTCGAACGGGCCGCCGAATCCGGGGTGCTGCGGGCGATCGGCCTGTCCCGCGCCCGGCTGCGGCTCATGCTGACCACCGAATCCGGGCTGTACGGCGTGCTCGGCGCGACGCTCGGGCTGCTGCTCGGAGTGCCGTACGCCTGGCTGGCGGTGCGGGCGCTGGGCGTCGGCGCGCCGGTGGAGCTGCCGGTGCTGTCGCTGCTCGGCCTGTTCGCGGCGCTGGTCGCGCTCACCGCCCTCGCCGGGGTGCTGCCCGCCCGCCGGGCTTCCCGGATCAGCCCGATCGCCGCGCTCGGCACCGGCGACTGAGCCCGGCACCGGCCGCCGCACCACCGCATGATCGCTCCCGCCCTGCCCGGCAGCACGGCGGGAGCGATCATGGTCGATCCGGCAGCGGCGGCGCCTGCCACCGCAGCGAATCGGTACACGCTGGACGCGGTGGCCGCACCGGATACACATCCGTTGCTGATTCCATAGTCGGATGTCAGCAATCCCGGCCTTTCGGGCGGGAAGGTTCCTGCCATCACCGAAGCGTGACCGCTTCGGGTCGGCGAGGATCTCTCGTTTCTGTCCGCTGGTGCGGGATTGCGCCACCTGCCCGCCCACCCGGCCGCTTGCGCGGTCGGGTGGTGGCGCGGGTCTGACGGTCGGCTCCACGAGGGTTCGACGCTTTCGCGTCCTGGTCTCCGGCCACTCCGGTACCAGCCAAGACTGCCGCCGCCAGGGCGGCGAGGTTACGTGCCGCGTTCGCGTCACGGTCCATCACCAGCGGACACTGTTCGCAGGTGAACACCCGAACATGCAGCGGCAGCTTGGCTCTCACCGCACCGCACTCCGAGCAGGTCTTCGACGACGGGTACCAGCGGCCGGCCTTCACGGTGACCCCGCCGGCCCACTCGCCCTTGTATTCGATCTGACGGCGTATCTGCCCGAACCCGGCGTCGGCGATCTTCCGGGCCAGGCGCCGGTTGGCCAGCATCCCGGCCACGTTGAGGTCCTCGACCACTACCGTC
>NZ_BONF01000025.1 GCF_016862575.1 Catellatospora bangladeshensis
GTGACGTAGGCGGGGTGCCGGAAATCGCGGGATTGGCGCGGTCCACCGGGTTTGCGGGCATGCAACAAATCTGCGAATGCAGATGCTTGTTTGAGGAAAGCGCTTACCCGTAGCGTGGGCTACGTCGCTCGGTCTCCTGCTCGAGACCGAGAAGTGCAGATGGGGGCGGCCGGCATGCCGCCCCCATCTTCTTCCGGGGACGGGGTGGATGGCCGAGCTGCTCGCACTGGTCGACCGGGGCAAGCCCTACCCCTTGGCGGTGGCGGGCCCGGCCGACCTGCGCTGCGAACGAGCGGGCTCCGTCGACGCCCGGATCGTGGTGACCGACCCGGCGTACAGCCTGTACTGCCTGGACCACGACAACCGCCGGGCGTTGTTCGTCAGGACCGACACCGAACCCGCCCACGCGCCGTTCTACTTCCTCGCCCAGTACGAGCACGCCACCGGTGCCGTCGCGCTGTCCTACGACGAGCTGCACGCGCTGGAGACGCCGGAGCCGCGCGGGGTGTTCCTCCACTCCACCGGCCGCTGCGGCTCTACCCTGGTCGCCGCCGCGCTGGCAGGGCCGGGCGGCATGGTGGGGGTGTCCGAACCGGACGCGCTCACCCAGCTCGTCACCCTCTCCCCCCGGCTGGCCGAGCGCGAGCTGCGCGAGCTGGCCCGCAGCTGCGTGCGGGTGCTGTCGCGGGGACGCCCCGTGGTGATCAAGCCCCGCAGCTTCGTCATCGAGCTCGCCGCGCTGCTGCACGAGGAGTGCCCCGCGTTCGCCGCCGTCTTCCTCTACCGCGACCCGCTGGCGTGGGCCCGCTCCACCGCGCGGGCGTTCGCCGGATACGACCCGGCGCTGGTCACCGACCCGGCGGCGGTGCAGGACCGGCTCGGCACCCTGATCCCGCTGGTCGCCCGGTGGCGCGCCCGGACGGGACGGCTGCTGTCGCCCGAGGAGGTGATGGCCTGCCAGTGGGTGTCGCAGCTGGAACGTGCGCTGGCCCTGCGCCACCGCGGCGTGGACCTGTTCACCGCGACGTACGAGGACCTGCAGGCTGATCCGCACACGGTGCTGACGGCGCTGTTCGCGCACTGCGGCCTGCCCGCCCCGGACGGGCTGGACGCGATCCTGGCCGAGGACGCGCAGGCCGGGACGGCACTGTCCCGCGCCGCCACGTCCGCCCGCGACGCGGGGTCCGGTGACGGGGCGCTGTTCGACGAGGCCGCGCTGACCAGAGCAGTGGCCGGGCTGTGGGCGGAGGCGCTGCGGTGAGGGCACGGGAGCTGATCGGCCGTGGCACGCGACTGTGCGGCCACATGATCCGGTCCGAGCCCCGGCTGTTCGCCGTCTCGCTGGGCGGGGCGTGCCTGGTGGTGGGCCTGTCCATCGGCAGCGCGTTCGTCATCGGCGCCGTCGTGGCCGATGTGGTGGCGCCGATGCTCGACCGCGGCCGGGTCGACGCCGGGCTGCTGGCCGTGGCCGCCGCCGCGCTGCTGGGGGTGAGCGCGCTGAAGGTGCTGGGCATCTTCAGCCGCCGGCTGGGCGCGGTGCACCTGCAGCAGAGCCTGCAGGCGCGGCAGCGCAAGCAGATCGTGCGCAAGTACCTCAGCCTGCCGCCGGCCTGGCACCGGGACAACCCGACCGGTGCGCTGCTGTCCAACGCGTCGTCGGACGTGGACGCCGCCGCGTCGCCGGCGGGCAGCCTCGCGTACGCCATCGCTACGGTGTTCCTGCTGGCCGGGGCGCTCACCGCGCTGTTCGCCGTCGACTGGACGCTCGGCCTGGTCGGGGTGGTCGTCTTCCCGGGGCTGGTCACGGTGTTCGCCGCGTACTCGCGCCTGGTGGCCCCGCGCCACCGGCGCAGCCAGGCGATCCGCGCCCAGGTCACCGCGCTGGCGCACGAGAGCTTCGACGGCGCGCTGACGGTCAAGGTGATGGGCCGTGAGGAGCACCAGACGGCAAGGTTCGCCGCGCAGGTCGGCGAGCTGCGCGGCACCCTGGTGTCGATCGGCCGGGCCCGCGCCTGGCACGACCCGGTCATCGACGCGCTACCCCAGCTCGGCACGGTCGCGGTGCTCATCGTGGGCGCCTGGCGGTGCGAGCAGGGCGCGCTCGGGCTGAGCGAGCTGACCACGGCGGCGTTCCTGTTCGCGCTGCTGGACATGCCGATCCGGGCCATCGGCTGGCTGCTCGGGGCGCTGCCCCGGGCGGTGGCGGGGGCCGAGCGGGTGGACCGGGTGCTCGTCGCGCCGGACGCGCCGCCGTACGGCTCCGCCGAGGTGAGCGGGCCGGCCGAGCTGCGGTTCGCCCGGGTGGGTGTGCGAAGCCTGGACGACGTGTCGTTCCGGGTGGCGCCCGGCCGGGTGGTCGCGGTGGTCGGCCAGACCGGCGCCGGTAAGTCGAGCGTGGCGGCCGTCGCCGCGCGGCTGCTGCCGCCCGAGTCCGGGGCGGTGCTGCTCGGCGGCGTGGACGTCCGCGAGCTGAGCGCCGCCGCGTACGCGCGCGCGGTGGCCTACCTGCCGCAGGTGCCGTTCCTGTTCCAGGACAGCGTGCGGGCCAACGTGACGCTGGACCGGCCCGGCCTCGACGACGACGCGGTGTGGCAGGCGCTGGCCGTGGCGCAGGCCGACGGCTTCGTACGGGCGCTGCCGGACGGGCTGGACACCACGGTCGGCGAGCGGGGCGCGGCGCTGTCCGGCGGACAGCGGCAGCGGCTCGCGCTGGCCCGCGCGCTGGCCGGGCGGCCCCGGCTGCTCGTGCTCGACGACGCCACCAGCGCCGTCGACCCGGTGGTGGAGGCGGACATCCTGGCCGGGCTGCGGGCCGCGCACGGCCCGGCGATGCTCGTGGTCGCCACCCGCCGGCCCGCGATCGCGCTGGCCGACGAGGTCGTCTACCTGGAGGGCGGCCGGGTCGCGGCGACCGGCACGCATCAGGAGCTGATGGCGGGCGAGCCGGGCTACCGGGAACTGCTGGCGGCGTACGACCGGAGGGTGGCGGCGTGACGGACGGCTCCATGTGGGACACGCTGCGCCGGGCCCTGCGGCTGTCGCCCGAGCTGCGCCGCGGCCTGGCGGTCACGCTGCTGCTGGCGGTGGGCATGACGGCGGGCCGGGCGGCGGTGCCGGTGGCGGTGCAGCGGGCGATCGACGACGGCCTGCGCGGTCCGGGCGGCCCGGACTTCGGCGTGGTCGCCGCGATCGGCGCGGCGGGGCTGGGCGTGCTCGCCGTGTCGATGCTGTGCGGGTACGCGATGATGCTGCGCCTGTTCGACGTGAGCGAGACGGCGCTGGCGGCGGTCCGGGTGAAGGTGTTCCGGCACATCCACGAGCTGTCGGTGCACCACGTCGCGGCGCAGCGGCGCGGCGCGCTGGTTGCCCGGGCGACCTCCGACGTGGACCAGGTCACCTCGTTCCTGCAGTGGAACGGCGTGGTGCTGTTCATCTGCGCCGGGCAGACGCTGGTCACCGGGGCGGTGATGTTCTTCTACTCGTGGCCGCTGGCGCTGGTGGTGCTCGCCGTGTTCGCCCCGGTCGGGTGGGTGGTGCGGGCCTGCATGCGCAACCTCGCCGCGGCGTACGGGACGGTGCGCGAGCGCTCGGCGGAGATGCTCGCGATGGTGTCGGAGAGCGTCACCGGCGCTGACGTGATCCGCTCCTACGACGTCGCCGACCGCGCCGTGGGGCGCCTGGACCGGGCGGTGGACGCGCACCGGCACGCCTCGCAGCGCGCCTCCCGGCTGACCGTCACCGCGTACTCGGTCGGCGAGCTGGCCACCGGGGTCGCGCTGGCCGCCACGGCCGTGCTCGGGGTGGTGCTCGGCGTGGCGGGACGGCTGACGGTCGGCGAGATCGCGGCGTTCCTGTTCCTGGTGGCCCAGTTCGCGCTGCCCGCGCAGGTGGCCGGGGAGATGCTCAACGGGCTGCAGAACGCGGTCGCCGGGTGGCGGCGGGTGCTGGACGTGCTCGACCTCCCGCCGGACGTCACCGAGCACGCCGAGGCGGTCGAGCTGCCGCCGGGCCCGGTGCCGGTGTCGCTGCGGGGCGTGGGGTTCACCTACCCGGGCGGGGCCGAGCCGGTGCTGCGTGAGGTGGATCTCGACATCGCGGCGGGCAGCCGGGTCGCGGTGGTGGGCCGGACCGGGGCCGGCAAGACCACGCTGGCCAAGCTCGTCGCCCGGCTGGCCGACCCGTCGTCCGGCCGGATCCTGCTGGCGGGGGTGCCCGTGGACCGGGTACGCCTGAGCAGCCTGCGCGAGCGGGTGATCCTGGTGCCGCAGGAGGGTTTCCTGTTCCGGGGGACGCTGGCCGACAACATCCGGTTCGGGCGCCCGCTCGACTACGACGACGTGGCAGACGTCCTGCGCGAGCTGGGACTGCTCGACTGGGCGGCTCGCCTGCCGGAGGGGCTGGACACGGTCGTCGGCGAGCGTGGCGAGAGCCTGAGCGTGGGCGAGCGGCAGTTCGTGGCGCTGGCCCGCGCCCACGCGGCCGGCGCGGACCTGCTGATCCTGGACGAGGCGACCAGCGCCGTCGACCCGGCGGCCGAGGTGCGGCTGCGCACCGCGATGGCGCAGGTGGCGCACGGGCGGACCACGATCACCGTCGCGCACCGGCTGGCCACGGCCCGCGAGGCCGACGAGGTGATCGTCATCGACGGGGGCCGGGCGGTGCAGCGCGGCCACCACGACGAACTCGTCGCGGTGGCCGGTTCGGCGTACGCGAAGCTGCACGAGGCCTGGCTCGCCGGGGAGCGGGCGCTGGCCTGAGCTGCGGCTAGCGGGGGTCGCCGCAGGCGATCTTCGCGCCGGGCCGATCGCCCTCGGGCAGCTGCAGCACGGTCACCTGGTCCACCCCGGGCAGCTTCCACAGCGGCGCGAGCTGCTCGCAGTCGAACCAGACGGCCGTGACGACGGCCCGCCAGGACTCGGGCATGTTCGACGCGTCGCCGGTGAGGAGGTCGGGGCGGTCCTTGAGCATCCCCTTGAACTTCGCCCACGCCTGCTCGCGGCTCTCGTAGCCGAGCTCCTCCGGTTCAAGCGCCGCCAGCGCGCGACCCACCGCCTCCCTCTGCTCGGCGGACGGGTCGCGCTTGAGGTAGACCGCCACGTCGAACCGGCCGGCCGGGGCGAACCGCCCCGTGAACACGATCGCCCCGGTGGCCACCAGGGCCCCGGCGAGCACGCCCGCCAGCGCGGCGAACACCACGAGACGTCCTCGCCGGGCAGGCGGGTGCTCGGTGCCCGGCGCGGCGGCCACCTCGCCGGGCTCGGCGGCCGTCACCTCGCCGGGCACGGGGGTGGGCACGGGCTCGGGCACGTCAGGCAGGGATTCATTACTCGGCTCGGACACGAGGAACAGTTCTACCATCATGATCCGCTTCGTGGGGGGCGGCCGGTTCGCCCGTCAGCGCAGGCAGTCCTCGATGACGTCGGCGGCCCGCGCCGCGCCGCCCGCGGTGGCGACCGCGCGGCGCAGGTGGTCCACGCCGTCGCCGATCGCCGGGTCCTTGACCATCAGCTCGACGGTGTCCTTCAGCCCGCCGGGATCGGTCAGGCCGGCCGGCAGCCGTACGCCGAGGCTCAGCTCCTCCACCCGCAGCGCGTTGGCCTCCTGCTCCAGGGTCTGCGGCGCGGCGAGCACCGGCACGCCGTGGCTCATCGCCTCCATGATCCCGCCCATGCCCGCGTGGCAGATCAGCGCGGTGGCGTGGGCGAGCACGTCCAGCTGCGGCACGAAGCGGTGCAGCTCGACGTTGCGCGGCAGGCGGCCGAGCGCGGTCAGGTCGATCCGCTCCCCGACGGCGAGCACCACGTGCCAGTCGCTGCCCGCGAACGCGTCGGCGCAGTAGCGGTAGAAGTCGGGCCGGGCGTTGTAGATCGTGCCGAGGGTGACCAGGATGACGTCCCGGTCGCGGGGCGGCTGCCAGCGCAGCGGCGTACGCCGCAGGCACGGCCCGACGAACCGGTAGCCGGGGCCGAACCGCTCCCCGGCGTACTGGAACGCGCGGGGGTAGAACGCGAGCTGCGCCTCGGGCTGCGGGGTGAGGAACTCCTCCGGGGCCAGGGCCGGGCAGTGCGTGCCGAGGAACCGCTCCAGCTTGGCGAGGTAGGTGTGCAGGACCGGGTCGGCGGGGTCGAACGCGTCCAGCGCCTGCCCCATCGACCAGTGCTCGTTGGAGACGAGCATCGGCCACAGCTGCACCGACGGCAGCTCCATCCGGGCGGCCAGGACCCGCCCGGCGAACGCCATCCGGTCGAACACGACCAGGTCCGGCGGGTCGTTCCGGTAGACGGGCGCGAGCTGCTCGTACGCGGCCTCGGCCTCTTCCAGGAAGCTGAGCAGGCTGTGGCTGATGTAACCGGCGCGGTCGGGCGCCCGTACGGTCGGGTCGCTGTCCGGCGGGCGCAGCGACCGGTACGCGTGCACGGCCGCCCCCGCCTCGGCCAGCGCCGCGCGGCGGCTCTCGGAGGTGCCGTAGGTGACCCGGTGCCCGCGGCGCGTCAGCTCCTGCACCACGGCCAGGGTGGGGAACACGTGCCCGATCGCGGGGATGTTGACGAACGCGATGTGCCTACCCACGGAGTGCCCCCAGCTCGGAGAGGCGGTCCCCCGGCCGGGCGACCGCGGCGGACAGGATCTGCTCGTAGCGTTCGGCCAGCTCCGCGACGGTGTCCGGCCGGAACAGCGCGGTGTCGTAGCGGATCCCGGCGCGCAGTCCCGCCTCGTCCAGCCGCCAGATGTCGAACACCAGGTCGTGCAGCACCTTGGCGTGCCCGTGCGGGAAGCCTTCGATCTCCAGCGGGCCCAGGTGCGAGGCGAGCACCGGGTTGTCGTTGCGCATGCTGAACACGACGTCGAACAGCTGGGTGCGGCCGGGGTCGCGGGGCACGCCCAGCGTCGAGATGATCTTCCCGAGCGGTACGGACTGCCGCTGGAGTCCCCCGATGACGCCGGTCCGGGTGCGCCGGAGCAGGTCGGTGAAGGTCGGGTCGCCGGACAGGTCGGCGCGCAGCGCGAGGGTGTTCGCGAACAGCCCCACCACCGGCTCGAACTCGGCCCGCACCCGCCCGGCGACCGGGGTGCCGACGCAGAAGCCGTCCTGGCCGCTGCGCTCGTGCAGCAGCACCTGCAACGCCGCGAGCAGCACCATGAACGGGGTGCACCGGGCCCTGCGGGACAGCTCGATCACCTGCGTGGCCAGGTCCGGGCCCATCTGGTGGATGTGCTCGGCGCTGTGCGCGGACTTCTCGGCCGGGCGGGGCGAGTCGGTGGGCAGCTCCAGCGAGGTGGCGCCGGCCAGCCGCTCGCACCAGTACGCCAGGTCGGCGGCCTGGTCCTGGGCCGCCTGCCACTGCGCGAAGTCGCCGTACTGCAGCGTCAGCTCCGGCAGGTCGGGTTTGGTGCCGTCGAGGGCGGCGAGGTAGGCGGCGCGGATCTCGCGGCCGACGATGCGCAGCGACGCGCCGTCGGCCAGCAGGTGGTGCATGGTGAAGCAGAAGACGTGGTGGTCGTCGTCCAGCCGCAGCAGGCACGAGCCGACCAGCGGGTCGGCGGTGAGGTCCAGCAACCGGTGGGTACGCGCGCGCAGCAGCTCCCCGGCCCGCGCGTCCCGCTCGTCGCCGGGCAGCTCCCGCAGGTCCACCAGCTCGGTGTCCATGCCGGCCGGCGGCATGACGACCTGCACCGGCTCGCCGTCGCGGAGCACGAAGCCGGTGCGCAGGCTCTCGTGCCGGTCCACGACGGCGTCCACCGCCGCCCGCCAGGCGGCCACGTCCAGCGGGCCGCGCAGCCGCCAGTTGAGCACCAGGATCGGCGACGCGTCGCCGGGGTACGCCGTGCACAGGTACCAGAAGCGCTGTTGCAGCGCCGACAGCGGCAGATGCCTCACAGCCGTTCCTCCACCATCCGGGTGATCGCGTCGAGGGTGTCCGCGCCGGGCCCGTCACCGAGGTCCACCTCGACGCCGAACTCCAGGTCGATGGCGTCGATGAGCCGCAGCGCGCCGAGCGAGTCCAGGCCCAGCGCCCGCAGCGAGCCCCCGGCCAGCGCCTGCTCGGCGGTGACCGTGCCCGTGGTGGCGTCGTGCACCAGCGCGGCTAGGCGGCCGCTCAGCTCCGCGCTCACGGCTGCTCCCGCAGGTACTGCGCGATCTCGGCGATGGTGGGCGTGTCGAAGAAGACGTCCAGCGGCACGTCGCGGCCGAGCTGCTGGGTGATCCGCACACTGATCCGGGTGATGGTCAGCGAGTGACCGCCCAGGTCGAACAGGTCCTCGTCGTCGCCGACGTCCTCGACGGACAGCACCTCCTGCCAGATCGCCCGCAGCGTCTCGACCAGCTCGTCGTCACCGGAGGCGCGCGTGTCGCGGACCGGCGCGGCGGTGCGGGACAGGACCGGCTCGGGCAGCGCGGCGCGGTCGAGCTTGCCGCTCGGGGTGAGCGGCAACCGGTCCAGGACCGTCCAGGAGGTCGGCACGGTGGCGGCGGGCAGCCGCTGGCCAAGGTGGCGGCGCAGCTCGGCGGCGTCGGGGGCGGTGTCCCGGGGCACCAGGTATCCGGCCAGCTCGCCGCCGCGCAGGGTCACGGCCGCCTGGGCCACGCCGGGGTGCTCGCGCAGGTGGGCCTCGATCTCCTCCAGCTCGACCCGGTGCCCGCGTATCTTGACCTGGCCGTCGTCGCGGCCGCCGTAGACGAGCCGCCCGTCCGCCGACCACCGGCACCGGTCCCCGGTGCGGTAGAGGCGGCCGGGTCCGAACGGGTCGGGCACGAAGCGCTCGGCGGTGAGATCCGGGCGGCGCAGATAGCCGTCGGCCACGCCGTCGCCGCCGATGCACAGCTCGCCCCAGACCCCGGCGGGCAGCGGCCGCCCGGCGGGATCCAGCACGTAGGTGCGGGTGTTGGCGATCGGGCGGCCGATGGTGACCGTGTCCGGCTGGTCGGGGATCTCGTCGGCGGTGGACCAGATGGTGGTCTCGGTCGGGCCGTACACGTTGATCAGCCGGGCCGTCCGGGCGCGCAGCCGCCGGGCCAGGTCCGGCGGCAGCGCCTCGCCACCGGCCAGCGCCGTGACCGCCGGGCCGTCGAAGCCCGCCTCCAGCAGCACCTGCCAGCCGGACGGGGTCGCCTGCACATGGGTCACGCCCTCGCGCTCGATCAGCGCGGCGACGGCGCGGCCCTCCAGCGCGCTCAGATCGCTGGCGATCACCAGGCGACCGCCGGTGACCAGCGGCAGGAACAACTCCAAACCGGAGATGTCGAACGACAGCGGGGTCAGCCCGAGCCACCGGTCCCCCGGCCGGCTGCCGACCGCCTCGGCCATGCCGAGCAGCAGGTTGGCCAGCGCGGAGTGCGGCACCACGACACCCTTCGGCCGCCCGGTGGTGCCTGAGGTGTACATGACGTACGCCGTCCCGGCCGGGACCGCGCCGCCGGGACGCGCCTGCGGGACGGCGTCCAGGCCCTCGAGGATCAGCGCCGGGTCGGCGTCGGCGAGGATCAGCTCCTGCCGGGCCTGCGGGTAGGACGGGTCGACGGGCACGTACGCCGCGCCCGCGCGCAGCACCGCGAGCATCGCGACCAGCGCCTGCCAGCCGCGCGGCAGCCGGACCGCGACCAGCGCGCCCTCCCCCGGCAGCCGCGCGGCGAGCGCGGTGACGGCGCGGTCGAGTTCGGCGTAGCTCAGGCGCACGTCGCCGTCGACGACCGCCGTCTCGTCCGGGTGCAGCCCGGTCTGCGTGGCCAGCAGCCGGACCAGGCTCTCGCGCCGGGGGCGGGCGGTGTCGTTCCAGCGGTGCAGCACGGTGTCGGCCTCGGCGGCGGGCATGATCGGCAGCGTCGCGACGTCGGCGTCCGGGTCGGCCGCGACGGCGGTCAGGACCGTGCGCAGGTGCTCGCCGATCCGCCGCGCCGCGGCCACGGGCAGCCGGGCCGGGTCGTGCTGGAGGCTCGCGATGAGCCCGTCCGGGCCATCGACGAACTGCAGGTGCAGCGCGTTGCGGGCACTGCCGCCGAACAGCGCCCACTGCACCTCGGCGGCCAGGCCGGGGAACTCCGGCGCCGGGCCGCGCCGCCGGTAGCCCACCGACACCGCGGTCAGCGAAGGCGCGGCCCGCAGTCCGCCGCTGACCTGCGCCAGCGGCACGGCCCGATGCCGGTACAGGTCACGCAGGCGCGACCGCAGCGCCGTGGCGTAGTCCCGGAACCGCCCGGCGGCCGGTGCGACGGTGACGGGCAGCTCGTTGACGTGCAGGCCGATGTGGCGCGCGGTGTGCTCGGTGCGGGTGGACAGCCCGATCGCGACGGGCAGGCCGGTGTTGCCGTAGCGGGCCAGCAGCACGTGGATCGCGGCGAGCAGCACCTCGAACCGGGTGAAGCCCGCGACGTCCACGGTTGGCAGCTCGACCTCCATGGCATGTCCGGGCTCCGCCGCGATGGGGACACCGGTCAGGTCGGGCAGCACCACCTCGCCGCCGGGGCTGACGGCCTGGTCGGTCCAGTAGGCGCGCGCGGCGGCGACGGCCTGCTCGCCGGGCGCGCCGTCCGTGGCAGCGGGGAGCGGGGCGAGTTCGGTCCCGGCGTACGCGGCGGCTAGGTCGGCCAGCAGCAGGTCCTTGGACATGCCGTCGAAGACCAGGTGGTGGGCGGTGAACAGGAGCAGGTGCCGGGTGGGCGTCTCGCGCAGCAGCAGGAACCGGGCCAGCGGCCCGCGCGCCAGGTCGTACGGGCGGGCGATCTCCTCGCGCACCCGCTGCTCGCTGTACGCCGCGTCGGTCAGCGTGACCTTCTCCGCGGCGGGGACCAGCTCCGGCAGGTCACCGGCGAGCGTCACCGCACTCGACAGCATCGGATGCCGGGCGACGACCGCCGCGCACGCCTCCCCCAGCGCGTGCCGGTCGAGGTCGCCGTCGAGCCGGACTCCGAGCGCCATGTGGTACGCGGTGCCCGCGACCTGTGCCTGCTCGGTGAACCACACGCCGTGCATGATCGGATTCACGCGTCACCTCCGGTGCCGGCGGGGAACAGCGCCACCAGCTGTCGTTTGAGGACCTTGCCCGCGTCGTTGCGCGGGAGTTCGTCGAGCACGAGCAGGTCGCCGGGCAGCTGGTGGTCGGCGAGCCGGGCGGCGAGGAAGGCCCGGACGGCGGGCAGGTCGAGCCGGGCCGCGTCCGGGCGGGGCACGACCACGGCGGCCAGCCGGGTGCCCAGCACCGCGTGCGGCACGCCGAGCACGGCCGCGGCGGCGACGCCAGGGTGCTCGTGCAGCGCGTTCTCGACCTCCAGCGTGGAGATCTTGTAGGCGCCGGATTTGACCACGTCGCCGTCCCGGTCGGACAGGTAGAGGAAGCCCTCGTCGAGGCGGCCCAGGTCGCCCATGCGCACCCAGCCGTCCTGGAAGGTGTCCCGGGTGGCGCGCTCGTCGCCGAGGTAGCGGCGGGCGAACGGCGAGCGCAGCCATACGTGCCCGGTCTCGCCGTCGGGCAGAGGGCTGCCGTCGGCGCCGGTGATGCGTACCGCGCCACCGGTGACGCGGCCGACGGCGTCCGGCCGCCGGGGGTCGAAGATGGTGGTGGTGTGCGCGGGCGCGGCCTCGGTGGACGTGTAGTGGTTGACGATCGCGGCGTTGGGGAAGGCGCGGGCCAGCCGCAACGCGACAGCGGGCGGCAGCGGCGCGGCGGTCGAGCCGACCAGGTGTACGCCGCCCAGGTCGACGCCGTCCAGCGCGCCGGAGTCGAGCAGCTCGATGGCCGTCGCGGGGACCAGGAACACGGTGCCCGCCTCGGGCAGCCGCGCGGCGAATCGGCGCGGGGTGAAGCGGGGCAGGGTCAGCGCGGCGGGCCGGGCGGTGAGCGCGTTGACGAGCATCGTCTGCGCGGCGTTGGTGCCGATCGGAAAGGCGTGCAGGAACCGCCGGGAGTGGGCCAGCGGCATCCGGTTCGGGTGAGTGGGCGCGCCCGAGGTGAGGTTGGCGTGGGTCGCGGCGACCGCCTTGGGCACGCCGGACGTGCCGGAGGTGAACAGGATCTGGGCGGCGTCGGCCGGGCGGGACAGGTCCACGCCGTCGGGCGTCCCGGCCGCGACCAGCGCGTCGACGTCGTCGCGGCCGTTGACGACCAGCTGCGCGCCGCACGCGTCCAGCAGCTGCGCCAGCCGGGCCGGGGGCAGCTGGTCGGGCAGCGGCACGGCGATCCCGCCGGCCAGCTGCACGCCGCAGTACGCGACGGCGAAGGCGGTCCAGTCGCGGCCCGCGAACGCCAGCCCGACGGCGGTGCCCGGCGTGACGCCCCGGTCGCGCAGCGCCGCGGCAAGGGCGGCGGAGCCGTCGGCCCACTGCGCGAAGGTGAGCGTGTCGACGCCCGCGACCTCGATGGCGATCTGGTCCGGGTGCCGGGCACGCCGCGCGGCCAGCAGGCCGGGCACGGTGCACGGTCGCGGGGGGTGCTCGCCGATCCCGGGCATGGGAGAACGTCTCCTAACACGACGGAGAAGCGGGGATCGGCATCTCGCCCGCACATCGACACGAGTCTGCATCCGGGCCGCCGGGCGGGGCATCGTCCGAACGGAGGAAAGCGCTTTCCATCGGCCCCGGCCTACGCTGTCGTGATGTCCATCCACGGTCATCACATCGATGCCGCTCCGGCGGACCTCGCCCGGCGGTGGCGGGCGACGCAGGTGAGCACGCCGTTCGCCGGGCCGCCCGACCCCGGCGCGCCGCTCACCTGGGGCCAGCGGGCACTGTGGATCGCCATCCGCCGGCACGGCGCCGCGCAGGCCATGTTCAGCCTCCGCCGGGTCGTCGCCGCACCCCGCCGCACCCCGCTCGGCGTGCCCGCGGCGCTGCGCGCCGTCGGCGCCCTCGTCACCCGGCACGGCTCGCTGCGCACCCGCGTCCGCGCCGTGGACGGCGAGCTGCGCCAGGTCGTCGCCGCGTCAGGCGAGCACCCGGTGCTGATCGTGCCGATCGGCGACGCCCCGGCCGACGACGGCGCGGCGCTGGCGCAGCAGCTCGCCGCCGACCTCGCCGCGACCCCGTTCGACCACGCCGAGGAGTGGCCCCAGCGTTTCGCGCTGCTGGTCGCGGGCGAGCGGGTATGCCAGGTGGCCGTCGTGCTCAGCCACACCACCGTCGACTTCCGCGCAGCCGAGCTGGTCCTGCGCGACCTGCGCCTGCTGCTGGTACGCGGCGGCGTGCCCGCCCCCGCCCCGCCCCAGTCGGCCGACATCGCCCGCCTCGAACAGAGCGAGCGGCACCGGCGGCGCTGCGAGCGCGCCGTACGCCACTGGATCGACAGCACGCGGCGGCTGCCCGCCGAGACGCTGCCGGCCGTCGGGCCGGCGCTGGTCCCGCGCTTCCGCCGGTGCGTGCTCACCTCGTCGGCGGCAGGCGCCGCGGCCCGGCTGATCGCCCGCCGCGAGCAGGTGTCCAGCTCCACCGTGCTGCTCGCTGCGGTCGCCGGGGTGATCACCGCCTGGTCGGGCGAGCCGGTCTGCGGCGTGTACACGATGGTCAACAACAGGTCGGCCGACGACTACCGCGAGGCGATCTCGAAGCTCAACCAGCTCGGCCTGCTCGTGATCGACCTCGGCGACCGGCCGTCGTTCGCCGCGGCGCTGCCCCGGGTGTGGCACGCGGCCGTCGAGGCGTACCGGCACGCGTACTACGACCCGGAGGAGATGGCGCGGGCGCACGAGGCGGCCGGGCTGCCCTACGCCACCGGCGTCAACCGGCACTGCTACTTCAACGACATCCGCCTCGCGCCGGAGTCCGAGACGGCAGGCGACGCCGTGGACCCGGCGGACCTGCGCGCGGCCATGGCCCGCACGACCTTCGCCCCGGCCGAGGAGCTGGACACCTTCACCTGGCTGATGCGGGTCGAGGTGATCGACGCGCCGGGCGCGCTCGGCCTGGCCGTCACCGGCGACACCGCCCACCTGCCCCCAGCCGTTGCCGAGCGCTTCCTGCGCGCCCTGGAACGGCTGCTGGTCGACGCGGCCCTCGGCGACCTGCCGTGGCCCTGGAGCGCACCGGCGGACGCCACCGGCTGACCGCCCCCACCGAATCCCCGGCCCGGGTCGTCCTACCTGACGGGTTCGCGTGGGGGGCAGCCACTGCCGAGCACGCTCTCTATTGTGGACCGTTGTCGTCGACCAAGGGGAGGACCTATGAGCGGAGTGGGACCGGCCGCGACGAGCCCGGGCGCCAAGGGCGCCAACGGAGGCGGCTGCCTGTCCGGCGTGCCGCTGCTGCTCTGCATCGGCGGAGCGGTCTTCGGCGTGCTGATGATCCTGTGCACGGGCGGCAAGCTCGCCGCCGACCAGTCGGGGCCGGGGGTGTGGGTGATCATCGTGAGCATCAGCCTCGGCACCCTGATCGTCGGCTGGGTGATGCGCGGCAGTCAGGCCGCCGGGAAGACCGGCGCCGGGGTCGCGGCGCTGCTGCTGCTCGCCCTGTCGGTCGGGGTGACGCTGGCGGCGGTCACCGGCCTGCTGGTCCGCTGGCAGGCGCCCGCCTCGTACCACGCGCGGGTCGGCACGCTGGTGACCGCACAGCTGCCCAACGGCTGCGCGGCGGACGTACCCACCAAGATCGGGCGCGGCACCCGGATCGACATCGAGTGCGAGGGCGCCCGCTGGCAGGACGGCGGGCAGGACCGGAGCGGCACGATCGTGATCGCGAGCGCGGACATGGGCAGCGGCTACAAGGCGCCCGCACAGATCGACGCGTACGTGATCGACGACCAGGGCTACAGCATCGCGGAGGCGGGCCGCCAGCCCAGCATCGGCGGCTGGGGTGCGATGCCGCTGTGGCCGCTGCTGCCCGCGCTGCTGGCGGGCGCCGGGGCCGGATACCTGCTGCGCCGCATCCGGTGGAGCGCCGACGCCCCGGCCTGACCGGGCGTCCCTGCCCGCTTCGTGACGGGTGCCGTCGCGGAGCGGGCAGGTCCCGCGGGTGAGCGCGGTCGTCCCCCAGAACGACGGCCGCGTCCGCCCCGAGACCGACGCACGTGTCCGTCGCCGGGCTGACGGCAGGAACCTGCGGCTGGGGCAGCATGGCAGGTGTCCAAAGGGGAGGTTTGATGACCAGAAGAACCGTTCATGCCGCCTTCGGCGCGGCTGTCGCCCTCGTCCTGCTGGCCGGGGCCGTGCCCGCCCAGGCCGCCACCGGCACGCTGCGCCCGCAGCTGGAGGCAATCACCGCCGCCGGGATGCCGGGCGTGTTCGCCCAGGCCGCCGACGGCCGCCGCCGGGAGTCCGCCGCCGCCGGGGTCGCCGACGTCACGACCGGCGCGCCCACCACGCCGGGCATGCGCCACCGCGTCGGCAGCATCACCAAGACCTTCACCGCGACCGTGCTGCTCCAGCTCGTCGGCGAGGGCCGGCTGCGGCTGGACGCCCCGATCGGCCGCTACCTGCCCGATCATGCGGCGGCCGGGGTCACCGTGCGGATGCTGCTCAACCACACCAGCGGGATCGCGGACTACGACCACGTCATCTTCGCCACCGACGCGTCGCTGGAGGAGAACCGCCACCGCACCTTCGCCCCGGCCGAGCTGGCCGCGATCGGGCTGCAGCAGCCCCGCACCGGCGAGCCGGGCGCGGCGTGGGCCTACTCGAACACCAACTACGTCCTGGCCGGGATGATCCTCGAGCGGATCACCGGGCGGACCGTGGCGCACGAGATCGACAAGCGGATCATCCGCCCGCTGGACCTGCGCCACACCTACCTGCCCGGCACCGCCATCCGCATCCGCGGCCCGCACGCCGCCGCGTACATCCCTTGGTACGGCGGCGTCCTGCTCGACTTCGCGGACTACAACATGTCCTGGGCGTGGGCCGCCGGGGAGCTGGTGTCCACCACGGGCGACCTGAACACGTTCTACCGGGCGCTGCTGACCGGCCGGCTGCTTCGGCCGGCGCTGCTGGCCCAGATGCAGACCACCGTGCCGTGGGTGCCGGGCGCGCCGGAGTACGGCGGCTACGGCCTCGGCCTGTACTCGAACCTGCTGTCCTGCGGGCTGGTGTGGGGCCACGACGGGCTCGTGCTGGGCCACAGCGCCATCTCCTGGCACACCGCCGACGGCCGCCGCCAGGTCACCGTCGCGCAGAACATGACCCACTACGTCGCCCCGGGGCAGCCCGACCCGATCACCGACGCCACGATCGCGATGCTGAACACGCAGCTGTGCGGCGAGCAGCCCGCCACCGCCCGGGCCGCGGTCCGCCCGCACCTGGCCGACCAGGCGATACTCCGCTGACCCCCGGTGTCCGGGCGGCCGCGTCGGCCGCCCGGACACACGTCTGTGTGATCAGGCGCAGGGAGCCGGGTATGGGAGCGCCATGACTTCCACCCTCGTTCCCGCCGACGTGCCCGCTCCAGGGCTGCCCGGCCCCCCGCAGAACCCGTCCGGCGACGACGCCACCCGCCTTCGCATCGCCATGGTGGCGCCGCCGTATTTCGACATCCCGCCGGCGGGATACGGCGGCATCGAGGCGGTCCTGGCCGATCTGAGCAACGCGCTGGTCGCGGCAGGTCACCGGGTCACCCTGGTCGCCGCGGGCCGCGACGGCACCCGCGCCGACTTCCGCCCGGTGCTGCCCGCCGCCGTCCCGGAGCGGCTCGGCGAGCCCGGCCCGGAGATCATCTACGCGGCGCAGGCGCGGCGCGTGGTCGAGCAGCTGGCCGCCGAGGACGCGATCGACCTGGTACACGACCACACGTTCGCCGGTCCGCTCAACGCCCCGGCGTACGCGAAGCTCGGGCTGCCCACCGTGGCCACCGTGCACGGCCCGGTGAACTCCGAGCTGCGCGACTACTACCGGGCCCTGGGCGCGGACCTGCCGCTCATCGCGATCAGCAACCGGCAGCGCGCGCTGGCCCCGGAGCTGCACTGGATCGACACCGTGCACAACGGCCTCGACCCGGCCGACTGGCCGTTCCAGCTGATGAAGGGCGACTACGCGCTGTTCCTGGGCAGGTTCAGCCCGGACAAGGGCGCGCACACCGCGGTCACCGCCGCGCACGAGGCGGGGCTGCCGATCATCCTCGCCGGCAAGTGCAACGAGCCGCCCGAGCGCCGCTACTTCGCCGAGCAGGTGGAGCCGCTGCTCGGCCCCCGGGACCGCATGTTCGGCCCCGCCGACGCGACGGCCAAGCGCGAGCTGCTCGCCAACGCCCGCTGCCTGCTGTTCCCGGTGCAGTGGGAGGAGCCGTTCGGCATGGTGATGATCGAGTCGATGGTGTGCGGCACGCCGGTGGTGGCGCTGCGCGCCGGTGCGGTGCCGGAGGTGCTGGAAGACCGGGTCACGGGTCTCATCTGCGACGACCCGGGCGAGCTGCCGCAGGCCCTGGCCGACGTCCGGGAGCTCGACCCCGCCGACTGCCGCGCCCACGTGGTGCGCAACTTCAGCGCCAAGCACATGGCGCTGGGGTACGCGCGGGCGTACCGCCGTGCGCTGACCTCGTTCGAGACGCCGCTCTACATCACCACCCCCTGAGCAGAGCTCCCACCATGCTCCTGTACCGGCATGGTGGGAGCTTGCTCCGGTAAGGGAGCCGGTCAGCGGCCGGAGCGACCGCGGTTGGAGCTGAGCCTGGAGCTGAGCTTGGCGCCGAGCTTGTGCTTGGGCTTGGGCTTGGCGCTGGCTTTGGGGCTGGGCTTGGCGCTCGGCTCGGGTGCGTCGCGGCGGCTTTCGAGGCGGCGCTGCTCGCGCTGGGCCTCGGCGTAGGTCTCGCGCTCGCGGGTCAGCCACTCCGGCGGGTCGGCGGCCAGCGCGGCGATCTCCTCGCTGGTGAGCGCCTCGGTGACGCCCGCGCGGGCCAGGCCGCTGTTGGACACGCGCAGCCGCGCGGCCACCACGGAACGCGGGTGTGGGCCGTTGCGGCGCAGGTCGGTGAGCCACTGGGGCGGGTTCTGCTGGAGCTCGTCGAGCTCCTCGCGGGACACCATGCCCTCCTGGAACTCCCGAGGTGTGGCCGGCAGGTACACGTCCAGCTTCTGCGCCGCCGTGGCGGGCTTCATCACCTGGGGCTTCTTAGGCTTGCTCACCGCGTCAGGATAGCGGCCGCCCGATGGGCCGGACATTTCACCCGGGCCGCGGGGTGCCTCCGGTCACCCGCCCCGAGATCGGCGGCCGGTACGCTGGGGCCGTGCCTGCCGAGAATGACCTGCCCAACGTGTTCCGTCTGGTGGTCGTGCCCGGCGTCACCCCCGACAAGTGGGCCCGCGTCTGGTCGGAACGGCTGCCGGACGTCTCGCTGGAGCTGGTGCCCGCCACCGCCGCCGACGCCGCCGCGCTGCTGCGCGAGCAGGCCGACGCCGGGCTGGTCCGGCTGCCGGTGGACCCGGAGGCCTGCCACGCCATCCCGCTCTACACCGAGACCACCGTCGTCGTGGTGCACCGCGAGCACCTGCTCGCCGCCGCGGACGAGGTCACCGTCGCCGAGCTGGCCGACGAGACCGTGGTGTGGCCGCTGGACGACGTGCTCGGCTGGCCCGGCACCCCGGCGGCGCCCGCTCCCGTGGCCGAGTACCGCCCCGAGACCACGGCCGAGGCGGTCGAGCTGGTCGCGGCGAGCGTCGGCGTGCTGCTCGTGCCGCAGTCCCTGGCCCGCGCCCACCACCGCCGCGACCTCACCTACCGCGTGGTCACCGACGCCCCCACCGCCTCGATCGGGCTGGCGTGGGACCGCGACCGGCACACCGACCTGGTCGAGGAGATGATCGGCATCGTCCGCGGCCGGACCGCGAACAGCACCCGGGGTCGCGGCCCCGCCCCGGCGGACAAACCGGCGGCCGCGAAGGCTCCCGTCAAAGCCGCCGGCCGCGCCACGCCCGGCCGGGACGGTGGACGCCGCGGCGCCGCCGCCCCGCGCACCCCGGCCAAGAAGCGGCGCGGCCGCTGACCACGGCTCAGCCCCGGCCCACGCCGGTGAGCAGGTAGTCGTCGGTCTCGGTGTCCCAGCGCAGGTCCACCGCCCCGGCCGTCGCCGCGGCCTTGCAGAACTGCAGGAAGCTCCGGTAGCCGAGCTTCTTCTCGCTGAAGTCCGGCTGCACCCGGCGCAGCTGGTTCTTCAGCCCCGACAGCGCCACCGGGCCGGCGTTGCGGTCCAGGTCGGCCACGACCGAGCGGAGCAGGCCGAACGCGGTCTCCCGCTCGCCGTGCTCGGGCAGCGTCACCTCGGGGTCGCCCTTGGCGGGCCCCTCCCCCAGCTCGACGACGTTGCGCTCGGCGAGGTGGCGCAGCAGCTCACCGAACGTCCGGAAGCCGAAGTCGCCCTCGTTGAAGGTCGGGTCCTTGCGCAGCAGGGTGCGCTTGAGCGTGGACGCGCTCACCGTGCCGCCGGAGCTGCCCTGCAGGCCCGCGACGGTCTGCGCGACCAGCACCGCGAGGGCGTCCGCGTCGCGGCCCGGCCCTTCCGGAGCGGCCACCGGTTCGAGATCCTGCTCCAGCGGCGGCGGTGCGGTCTCCGGCTGGCGGGCCGCGGCCGTGGGGGTACGCCCACCGCGGCTGCGCGCTGGACGGATCTCCACGCCTTCGAGCCGGTCGTAGTAGAGGAACTCGTCGCACGCGGGCGGCAGCAGAGCCGAGGTGGAGTGTTCCACGCCGACGCCGATGACCCGCTTGTTCAGCTCGCGGAGCTTGTGGACCAGCGGAGTGAAGTCGCTGTCGCCGGTGCCGAACACGAACGTGGAGATGTAGTCGCGCTCGAAGGCCAGCTGCAGGGCGTCGACGGCCATCTTGATGTCGGCGGCGTTCTTGCGCGAGGCGCCCATCTTCTGCGGAATGTCGATCAGCTCCACATGCGACCTGGTCAGCAGGCGCCGGTCCTCGTCGAAGTACGACCAGTCGGCGTAGGCGCGGCGCACCACGACCCGCCCGCGCTCGGCGAGCGCGTCGGTGATCGGCCTGAGGTCGAAGGTCATGCCGCCGAGATGCTCCCGCGCGCCGATGGCGAGGTTCTCGTAGTCCAGGAACAGGGCGATGCGATCCTCTTGATCCACGCACCCAGCCTACCGAGGTGTGGCGGGCCGGGGTGGCACCCCCGGCCCGCCACGGCCGGTCAGTAGAGCAGGTACGGGCGGCGCTGCTGCTCGAACGCGGCCAGCTCCGCCGACCAGGCGCCGACCACGTCGGCCACGTCGGCCCCGGCGTCGATCATGGTGCGCAGCCGGGTCGAGCCGGTGAGCTTGTCCACCCAGTACGGCCGGACCGGGTCGTAGGAGTCCGCGCGCCACGCGAACGCCGGGTACTTACGCGCCTCGACCAGCATCGCCACGGCGGTGCGGATCGGGTCGTACGCCGCCCGGTCGGTCACCTTGACCTCGACGCCCGCGCACAGCTTGTTGAGCAGCGGCGGGTGGTGCCCGGCGATCGTCGGCACGAAGTACGCCTCCCGGAACCGCACGCCCGGCAGCTCGCGGGCGTTGAGCCGGTCCGCCCAGTGGTGGTCGAAGTCGGTGGCCAGGCCGCCCACCAGCTCGAACGGGCGGGTGGTGCCCCGGCCCTCGCTGATCGAGGAGACGCCCTCGAACAGGCCCGTGCCGGGGTAGACCAGCGCGGTGTCCGGGGTGGGCATGTTGGGGCTGGGCATCACCCACGGCACGTCGGTGTCGGCGGCGAACATGTCCCGCTTCCAGTGGCGGCAGGCCACCACCTCCAGGTCCACCGCGCGCCCGGCCTCGGCGGGCAGGAACACGGCGTTGAAGTAGCGCGCCAGCTCGCCGACGGTCATGCCGTGCTGCTGGATGATCTCCTTGAGGCCTACGCCCGAGGTGAACGGCGTGGTCATCATCGGGCCGTAGGCCTTGCCGCCGATCGGGTTCGGCCGGTCGAGCACGACGTACCGCCTGCCCAGCCGCGCTGCCGCGCACATCGAGACGTACATGGTCCAGATGTAGGTGTAGAAGCGGACGCCGACGTCCTGGATGTCGAACACGACCGTGTCCACCCCGGCCCGGGTGATCAGCTCCTCCCACTTGGCCTGCGAGGCGCCGTACGCGTCGTACACCGTGATGCCGGTGCGGGCGTCCACGCCGGTGCCCTCGCTGCCGCCGGCCTGCGCCGAGCCGCGGAAGCCGTGCTCGGGGCCGAACGCCGCGACCAGGTTCACCCGGCCGGACTCGTGGATGAGGTCGACCAGGTGGCGGTAGTCGGCGTCCACGCCGGTCGGGTTCGACACGACGCCGACCCGCTGCCCGGCGAGCAGCGCGTAGTCACCGGCGACCAGCCGGTCCAGTCCGGTCTGGACGCGGTGGGGCTTGGGCGCGGCGCCGGCGGGCAGCGCCAGCCCCGTCGCCCCGAGCGCGCCCGCCGCGGCGGCTCCGGTGAGCAGATTCCTGCGTTCCAAGGGGTCCTCCTACCAGGTGATGCGGTGACCGATGGGGTAGAGCGCGGTGCCGGGGCCGCCGGCGGTGACGATGGTGACCGGCAGGCGCCCCTGCGGGGACAGCTCGCCGTGCAGCGCCCGGACCAGGGTGTCCATCGCGGCCGGGGTGTAGGTGTACGCCGCCAGGTAGGTGCTCGCGCCCGGCAGGTACGCGATGTCGTACGGGTCGCGCACCGCGACGACGACCACTGGGCGGCCGGTGGCCAGCAGCGCCGCTACCAGCCGCTGCTGGCTGGCGCGCGGATCGCCGACGGCGGTGTCCCAGGCCTTGTTGACCAGCACCACGGTGAGGTCGTGCCCGGCGGCCCGCGTGGCGGCGTTCGCGATCGCCTGGTCGGACGGCAGCGTCGCGGGCAGCGCGGTGGCGCGGGAGCCGCGGTCGGCGAATCCCTTCGCCAGATTGCCGATCGGGTTGAAGGCGGCGTTGTTCCAGCCGGTGACCAGCACGGACCGGTCCGTCCCGGACAGCGGCAGCAGCCCGGCGTCGTTGCGTACTGCCGTCAGCGTCTGGTCGGTGACCTGGGCGACCGCGGCCAGATGCGGGGCGGAGCCGACCAGCGCGACAGCCGCGTCGGCATCGACCGACTGCGGGCGGGCCAGGCCCTGGCGGTACTTGAGCGCCAGGATGCGGCGCACCGACTCGTCGATGCGGCGTTCGGTCAGTTCGCCGTCGCGCACGGCCTGGAGCACCGAGCGGTAGGCCAGGTCGAGGTCCGGCGGCATGAGCAGCTGGTCCGCCCCGGCCTTCAGCGCGAGCACGGGCACGCGGGCGTCGCCGTACTTGGTCCGTACGCCGGCCATGTTGAGCGCGTCGGTGACGACGACGCCCTGGTAGCCGAGCTGCCCGCGCAGCACGCCGTCGAGGATGACCGGCGACAGGGTCGCGGGGTCGCCGGACGGGTCCAGCGCGGGCACCACGATGTGCGCGGTCATGATCGAGTCCACGCCCGCGGCGATGGCGGCCCGGAAGGCCGGGGCGTCGATCTGCTCCCACTGCTCCCGGGTGTGGTGGATGACGGGCAGGCCGGTGTGGCTGTCGGTCGCGGTGTCGCCGTGGCCGGGGAAGTGCTTGGCCACGGCGGTGACCCCGGCGTCCTGCTCGAACCCGGCGACCTGCGCTGCGGTGAGTTCGGCGACCAGCGCCGGGTCCGCGCCGAAGGAGCGCACCCCGATCACCGGGTTGGCCGGGTTGACGTTGACGTCGGCGATCGGGGCGTAGGGCTGCCGGATGCCGACGGCCGCCAGCTCACGGCCGGTGATCTCGGCGGCCAGCCGGGCGGCGGCGTCCGAGCGCGACGCGCCCAGCGCCATCGCGCCCGGGAACTGCGCGGACGGGGTGGGCATCCGCTGGACCACGCCCTGTTCCTGGTCGGTGGAGATGAGCAGCGGCACCTCGCCCTTGGCTCCCGTGCCCACGGCGGCGGTCTGCAGGCCGTTGGACAGGGTCGCGATCTGCCGCACGTTGTCGAGGTTGTGCGACCAGGCGAAGTAGACGACGCCGCCGAGGTGGTAGCGGTCGACGACCTCGGCCGGGGTCTCCACCCCGAACGCCGCCCGGTTGGCCGTGCGGTCGGCGGCGGCCGGGTTCACCGCGTCGTTGCCGTAGACGTAGGTGACGAACAGCTGGCCGACCTTCTGTTCCAGGCTCATGTGCCGCAGCGTCGAGGTCACCCAGCCGTGCTCGGCGTTCGGCGGGCGGGCCGGTTCGGCGTACCCGGCGCTGGGGAGCAGGACCGCCACGGCCGCGACGGCGGCGACTAATTTCCTCATCGTTGAAAGTTAGCTACGACTCAAGGCAAGGTCAAGAAGCTAACTTTCAGTAGCCGGACACGAGAAGGCCGTCTGGATCGGAGTCGCTGAAGGCCGGATCAGCCGGTGCGGCGCGCCAGCCAGAGATCGGTGGTCAGCTTCTGCTCGACCACGCCGCCGTGCGCGTCGACCAGGTCGGCCAGGGCCCCGTGCAGGCGCACGCGCTGCGGCTCGGGCAGCATCCGATGTGGGGAGAACGTCGTCAGCAGGGTCAGGTAGCGGGCGGTGGGATACGGCACCACCGTGACCACCTGCTGCAGCTCGACGTCGGTGAACCACGGTGACCCGCGCAGTTCCTCAGGGCGGAACGCGCCGGGATGGCGGTTGTTGACCGGCCGTCCGGGCTGGTCGGCGATCTCCGGCGCGTGCTCCTGATAGACCGCGTTCATCGCGGAGCGCAGATCCTCGTCGGCGAAGCCGAAGTCGTGCCCGAACACGGCGAGCACCCCGCCCGCAGCGAGCGCGTCGGCGGCCAGCCGGGTGCGCCGGGTGTGGTCGACCCAGTGCCACGCCTGCGCGCTGGCCAGCAGGTCCACGCCGCCGGCCGGGGGCGTCCAGTCCTCGAACCGGCCCACCGTCACCGACACCAGCGGGTCGCCGCCGAAGCGGCGGGACAGCACGGCGGCCATCGCCGGGTCCGGCTCGACGCAGGTCAGCGGTGCGTCGAGGGTACGCAGCAGCGCCGTGCCCTTGCCCGTGCCGGCACCCGACTCGGCCACCGTCCGCGGTGCCCGGCCCGCGTACCCGACGATCAGGTCCAGGATCTCGGCCGGGTAACCCGGCCGCACGTCGTCGTAGTCCTCCGCGACCTCACCGAACACCCGCTGCTGCTCCCGTGGCACAGTCACACGGGAACCCTACCGGCCCGGATGCGTCGGGCCGCCCGCCGCGCTATCGTCCCGAGGGTCGGTGGCGCCGTGACATCCGGTGACGCCCGAAGATGCGCACCGGCCCGTCCTGGTGCTGTCCGTTCGTCTGCTCGCGAGCCTGGTACATGGCGGTGTCCGCGCGGGCGATGAGGTCTTCGACCGTGCCGGGCGTCTGATGGTCGAAGACGGTCGCCCCCACCGTGACGGCGAGCCGCTGCTCCTGCGGAACCGACTCGTTGTGCCGGGCGACCTGCTCCCGCAGCCGTTCCGCCCACAGGTCGGCGTCGGCCAGCGTGCCCGCCTCGGTCAACAGCACGCAGAACTCGTCGCCGCCGATCCGGCCCAGCACGTCCCGGCGGCGGGTGTTGGCGCGCAGCAGCCGGGCGGTGGCGCGCAGCGCCTCGTCGCCGACGCGGTGGCCGTGCGTGTCGTTGATCCGTTTGAGGCCGTCGAGGTCGATGAAGAGCAGCACCCCGGCCCGGTGCGCCTGCCGCGCGGACGCGATCTCGGTACGGGCGGCCAGCAGGAAGCCGCGCCGGTTGTTGACACCGGTCAGCTCGTCGATGACCGAGAGCTGCCGCAGTTCCTCGGCCATCTCCCGCTCGTCGGTGATGTCGGCGAACGCGGTGAGCACGTACTGCACCTGCTCGCCGTCGCGGATCGGGGTGGCGACCACCCGCAGGTGGCGGCGCTGCGCGTCGCGATCGACCGCTATGTCGTCGACGCTCGCGACGTGCCCCTGCCGGGCCTTGTTGATGGGGAAGCGCTCCGGCGGGAACGGCTCCCCCGTGCCGGTGGCATAGAGGTTGGGCAGCTGGTCGAGCGACGTGTACCGGCCGGGGTCGTAACCCAGGATCCGGCGGGCCACGCCGTTGACGTACACCGGCTCGCCGGTGTCGGCCGCGCGCACGTCGACGCCGACGGGTATGGCGTCCAGGAACCGCTGGAGCCGCCCGTGCTCGCGGCGCCCGGCGGCGACGATCTTCGCGAGCAGGTCGCTGACCCGGAGCATGAGCAGGAGGAACATGACCGCCGAGGCGCAGGACAGCACGATCGGCTCGATGCGCTGACCGTGGCGCACGGTCTGCACCACCAGCACGGGGACCGCGAGACCGCACACGGCGAGCGCCATCAGCCTGATCCGCCCGGCGCTGTGCAGCCGCTCCCGCTCCGCGGCGACGTCGCGCATGGTCGGATGCAGCGCGGCCACGCCGACGAACAGGAACGACACCAGGTAGCCGTAGAACGCCAGATCCCCGTCCGCCTCCACACCGCGGACCTGTTCCAGCCCGTAGACGGTGTCCGCGACCAGCAGCGCCGCCGCCCACCCGGCCAGCGGCACCAGTGCGCCCCGGGTGCGCCCGGCGCCGAAGAACAGCCGGGTGGCCAGCATCAGGATGATCATGTCGAGGAACGGGTAGACCCCGGCGAGCACCTGGCCGTACCTGGACAGCCGCGAAGCGTCCAGCAGTGGCGCGACGAGCAGCACGAAGTTGGCACTGGTGACCGCGACGGTCACGATGAGCGCGTCGAGCAGCGCCGACCAGTCCCCACCGGACCGTCTGGCTCGGATGAGCTGGAGCAGGGCTAGCGCGCTGAGCAGGTAGGACAGCAGGAAGATCTCGGCCGCGGGTGAGGGGAAGACGGTCTGCCGCTGGGCGGCGGCGGGCGCGACGTACCAGTACACGTTGCCCACCAGGTACGCGGCCTGACCGGCGGCGAGCAGATACCAGGCGACCGGGCGGGCCGGCCGGTGCACGGCGATGCCGACGAGGATCGCGATGAGGGCGGCGAGATTGGCGCCCGCGAAGATGACCGCCTGGACCAGCTCGTCACCCGCGGCGGCCAGGTACGCCGCGATGAGCGCCAGGACCACCCCCAGGTAGCCCAGCCACATCCTGTCGCTGATGCGCCGGCACCGATCTTTGCTGGTATCGCTCACGGCAGAGCCGGAGCCTACGTCTGTGGACATAAGGTAACGCCTCCGACCACGGCCGTCTTGCCACCAGCATGCCCTACTCACCGCGAGGGGCCAAATGTGACAAAAACGGTCACATTGCCGTTAACGGCGCGGCGGCGGCCGCCGTCCCGCGTGCGGGCGTTGGCTAGCGTGTGTGGCCATGACCGGGTTCCTGATCACCGTCATCGTGCTGCTCGTCTGCGCGCTCGGCGTAGTCCTCGCCCGCCGGGGCCGCGCCGACCCGAAGGACCTGCTCCAGTCGGCGCTGGCCGCCCGCGAGGCCGAGCCCGCCCGCGCCCCCTCCCCGGCACCCGACTCCGAGACCCTCACCCAGCAGGTGTGGGTGCTGATGAGCCAGGGCAGGAAGATCCCCGCGGTGAAGCTGTGGCGGGAGGCCACCGGCGTCTCCCTCGCCGACGCGGTACGAGCCGTCGAGCGGATCGCGGCCGCCGGCACCCCGCCGCGCCGGCTCCCACCGGCCGATCCGCAGATCGCCGCCCTGCTCGGCCCGCAGGTGCTGGCGGATGCGCGGCATCTCAAGGGGCAGGGCCGCGCGATTCAGGCGATCAAGCTGGTCCGCGAGCAGACCGGCCTCACCCTGCGCGAAGCCAAGGACTTCGTCGACCACCTCTGACGGTCGAAGCTCGCGGCTTCGATCACGGCAGGGACGGGACGCCGCTCAGCCGCCGGCGCGCGGCGTCCCACCCTGAGCGGTCCGTCCCAGGCAGGTGGACCCGCGGCGCGGTGTGGGCCCGCAGCAGCGCGCGCAGGTCGGTCAGCGTGCCGTGCAGCGTGCCCAGGGCCCTCGCCTGGACCAGGGCGTTGCCCAGCGCGGTCGCCTCGACCGGCCCGGCCACCACGGGCAGCCCGCACGCGTCGGCGGTGAGCCGGCACAGCAGCTCGTTGCGCGCGCCGCCGCCCACCACGTGCACCACCTCGACGGACCGCCCGGCCAGCTCCTGCGCCTGCTCGACCGCGCGGGCGTGGGCCAATGCGAGGCTCTCGAGAATGCAGCGCACCAGCGCGGGACGCGAGGCGGGCACCGGCTGGCCGGTACGGCGGCAGAACGCCGCGATCCGGCCCGGCATGTCCCCGGGCGGCAGGAACGCCGCGTCGTCGGGATCGACCAGGCTCACGAACCCGGGCTCCCGCGCGGCGGCGGCCAGCAGCTCGCCCAGCTCGGCGGGCTCGCCCTGCTCCTGCCAGCCGCGCAGGCACTCCTGCAGCAGCCACAGGCCCATCACGTTGCGCAGGTAGCGCACCGTGCCGTCCACCCCGGCCTCGTTGGTGAACCCGGCCCGGTGGCTCGCCGCGGTGCGGACCGGCGCATCGAGTTCGAGGCCGACCAGCGACCAGGTGCCGCACGAGATGTACGCGAAGCGCTCGCCCTCGGCCGGGACGCCGACCACCGCCGAAGCGGTGTCGTGCGAGCCGACCGCCAGCACCGGCACCGTCGCGTCCAGGCCGGTCCGGGCCGCCGCGTCCGGCGTCAGCGTGCCGATCAGGTCCCCCGGCCGCCACAGCGGCGGCAGTGCCCCGGGAGCCAGGCCCACAGCGGTGGCCAGCTCTGCCGACCAGGCGCCGGTCCCCGCGTCGAGCAGCCCCGTGGTGGACGCGTTGGTCAGCTCCGCGCCCTGCTGCCCGGTCAGCCAGTAGGCGAGCAGGTCGGGTATCAGCAGCAGGCGGCGCGCCGCCGCAGCAGCGGGGGTGCCGTGCGCGGCGGCTACCTGGTAGATCGTGTTGAACGGCAGCTGCTGCACGCCGGTGACCTCATACAGGCGCTCCGCGCCGAGCCGGGCGTGCACCCGCTCCGGCACGCCCTCGGTGCGCCGGTCGCGGTAGCAGACCGGGTTGCCGATCAGCGCGCCGCTGGCGTCGAGCAGCCCGTAGTCCACCGCCCACGAGTCGATGCCGATGCCGTCCAGACCCCGCTCCGGTCCCCCGGCGGCACGGGCGGCCCGCCCCGCCTCCCGCAGCCCGGCGAGCACGCCCCGATACAGGGCGAGCACGTCCCAGTACAGGGTGAGGCCGAGCTGCACCGGCTCGTTGGCGAACCGGTGCACCTCGGTCAGGTCGAGCAGGTCGCGGCCGACCCTGGCCAGCATCACGCGGCCGCTCGCGGCGCCCAGGTCGGCGGCGGCGACGGTGGCGACGGTCATCGCGGGGTCCCCTCTCCCGGTCAGCGCAGGAACGCCGCGGCGACGCCCCCGTCGACCGGCACGTGCAGGCCGGTGGTGTGCGACAGCTCGCCCGCGGTCAGCACGAACACGGCGTTGGCCACGTGCTCGGGCAGCACCTCGCGTTTGAGCAGGGTGCGCTGGGCGTAGAAGGCACCCAGCTCGGCTTCGGGCACGCCGTAGACGGCGGCGCGCCGGGCGCCCCAGCCCCCGGCGAAGATGCCCGAGCCGCGTACCACGCCGTCGGGGTTGACGCCGTTGACGCGGATGCCGTGCCCGCCCAGCTCGGCGGCCAGCAGCCGGACCTGGTGCGCCTGGTCGGCCTTGGCGGCGCTGTAGGCGACGTTGTCCGGGCCGGCGAAGACCGCGTTCTTGCTGGCGATGTAGACGATGTCGCCGCCCATGCCCTGCGCGGTCATCAACCGGGCGGCCTCGCGGGAGACCAGGAACGAGCCCCGGGCCATCACGTCGTGCTGCACGTCCCAGTCGGCCAAGGTGGTGTCCAGCAGCGGTTTGGACAGCGACAGCCCGGCGTTGTTGACCACCAGGTCCACCCCGCCGAAGGCCAGCGACGCCGCCGCCATCGCCGCGCGGATCTGGTCCTCGTCGGTGACGTCGGCGGTCACCGCGACGGCGTGGTCGGCGGTGCCGATCTCGGCGGCGACCCGTCCCGCGGCCTCGGTGTCGCGGTCGGCGACCACGACGCAGGCACCCTCGGCTGCCAGGCGCAGCGCGATGGCCCGGCCGATGCCCGAGCCGCCACCGGTCACCAGCGCGACCCGCGCGGCCAGCGGTTTCGGCCGGGGCATCCGGGCCAGTTTCGCCTCCTCCAGGGCCCAGTACTCGATGCGGAACTTCTCCGACTCGCCGATGGGCTGGTAGCGGGAGACGGCCTCGGCGCCGCGCATCACGTTGACGGCGTTGACGTAGAACTCCCCGGCCACCCGCGCGGTCTGCTTGTCGCGGCCGAAGCTGAACATGCCGACGCCGGGCACCAGCACGATCGCCGGGTCGGCGCCGCGCATCGGCGGCGAGCCGGGCTCGGCGTGCCGGTGGTAGTAGGCGGCGTACTCCTCCCGGTAGGCCGTGTGCAGCTCCCGCAGCCGGGCGACCGTCTCGTCGAGATCGGCCGCGGGCGGCAGGTCCAGCACCATGGGGCGGACCTTGGTGCGCAGGAAGTGGTCCGGGCAGGAGGTGCCCAGCGCGGCCAGCCTCGGGTGCTCGGCCCGGTGGAGGAAGTCCAGCACCACGTCGGCGTCGGTGAAGTGGCCGACCTGCGGCCCGTCCGTGGAGGCCAGGCCGCGCAGCACCGGGGCGAGCGCCGCGGCGCGGGCCAGCCGTTCCGGGACGGGCAGCGGCGCGAACTGCGGCAGTGCGGGCCCGAACGGCTCCGGCCGGCCGCGCTCGTCGAGGAACTCCTGCGCAGTGTGGATGATCTCCAGGGAGCGCCGCTCGCACTCCTCGCTGGTATCGCCCCAGGCGGTGATGCCGTGCCCGCCCAGGATCACGCCGATCGCCTGCGGATGCGCCCTGCGTACCGCGGCGATGTCCAGGCCGAGCTGGAAGCCGGGCCGCCGCCACGGCACCCAGCACACCCGGTCGCCGAAGCACTCCTTGGTCAGCGCCTCGCCGTCGGCGGCGGCGGCCAGCGCGATCCCGGCGTCGGGGTGCAGGTGGTCGACGTGTTCGGCGTCGAGCAGGCCGTGCATCGCGGTGTCGATGGAGGGCGCGGCACCGCCGCGGCCGTGCAGGCAGTAGTCGAACAGGGCGACCATCTCGTCCTCGCGGTCGGCGCCCGGGTAGACGCCGGCCAGCGCGTGCAGCCGGTCCAGGCGCAGCGCGGCCAGACCCGCCTCGGTCAGCGTGCCCAGATCGCCCCCGGAGCCCTTGACCCACAGCAGGCGCACCGGCTCGCCCGTCACCGGGTCGGTCTCGGTGCCCTTGGCGGAGGTGTTGCCGCCCGCGTAGTTGGTGTAACGCGGGTCGGCGCCCAGCCGCCGCGAGCGGGCGAGCAGCTCGTCCTTCTCCCCCATCAGGCGCCCCACCCGGCGGCCTGGCCGACGGCCCGCTCCTCGCGGATCCGCTCGAAGTAGCCCGAGCCGCGGTAGGCGGCGATCGGGTCCGGGTCCAGGCCCAGGTCCGCGCGCAGGTCACGCAGCAGGGGCCGCACATCGGTGTGGTACGCGTCCATCAGCGCCGCGTTGGCCTCCAGCACGTCGCCGGCCTGCTGCGCGGCACGCAGCGCGGTGTGGTCGACCAGCAGCGCCTTGGCCGTGGCCTCCTGCACGTTCATCACCGAGCGGATCACCGCGGGGATCTTCGGCTCGATGTTGTGGCACTGGTCGAGCATGAACGCGATGCCCTTGTCCAGCTCGTCGGCGAGCACGATCTCGTGCATGATCCGGAACAGCTGGAACGGGTCGGCGGCACCGACCATCAGGTCGTCGTCGGCGTAGAAGCGGGAGTTGAAGTCGAAGCCGCCGAGGCGGCCGGCGCGCAGCAGCATCGCGACGATGAACTCGATGTTGGTGCCCGGCGCGTGGTGGCCGGTGTCGATGACGACCTGGGCGCGCTCGCCGAGCTGGACGCAGTGCAGGTAGGCGGTGCCCCAGTCGGGCACGTCGGTCATGTAGAAGGCCGGTTCGAACAGCTTGTACTCCAGCAGCATCCGCTGGTCCCCGGTGAGCCGGGCATACGTCTCGGCCAGTGCTTCGGCGAGCCGGTCCTGGCGGGTGCGCACGTCGTCCTGGCCGGGGTAGTTGGTGCCGTCGGAGAACCACAGCTTCAGGTCGCGCGAGCCGGTGGCGTCCATGACGTCGACGCATTCGAGCAGGTGATCGGTGGCTTTGCGGCGGACGGCCGGGTCGGCGTTGGTGACGCTGCCGAGCTTGTAGTCGTCGTCCTGGAACACGTTGGCGTTGATCGTGCCGAGCGTGACGCCCAGGTCCTTCGCGTGCCGGGCCAGGTCGGCGTAGTCGTCGACCCTGTCCCAGGGGATGTGCAGGGCGACCGTGGGCGCGACGCCGGTGAACCGGTGCACCGTGGCCGCGTCGGCGACCTTCTCGTACGGGTCACGCGGCACGCCCTGCTGGGCGAACACCTTGAACCGGGTCCCCGAGTTGCCGTAGGCCCAGGATGCCGTCTCGATGCGCTGTGTGCGCAGGCTCGACAGGACGCGCGACCGGGTCTGCGGCGCGAGGTCAGTCATGGCTTTCTCCCAGCTGGTCGTCCAGGTTGAACACTTCGGTGAGCACGTGCATGTGCTGGTCGGGGCGGCCGGTGTCGAAGAACCCGGCCATCTCCGCCTGCCAGCGGGCGTTGACGTCGGTCACGTCCATCGCGGCGAGCGCCGCGTCGAAGTCGTCGGTGTGCAGGTAGCCGACGAGCAGGCCGTCCTCGCGCAGGAAGAGGCTGTAGTCGTGCCAGCCGGTTTCGCGCAGGGCGGCCAGCATCTCCGGCCACACCCGGGCGTGGCGGCGCCGGTACTCCTCCAGCCGGTCGGGTCTGACCTGAAGGGTGAAGCAGATCCGGCGCACGCCATACCTCCCTGGGGAATCGATCAGAAGTCGAACTGGTCGATGTTGGACGCGTTGAACGTGTACGGGTCGCCCAGCAGCACGGTGGCGTCCTTGCCGACCGTGAACTCGCCGAGCTTGCCCGCCTTGAACCTGTCGCCCTCCTTGCCGGTGATCAGCCCGGAGGACAGCGCGCCGCCCGCGTACGCGGCGAGGTAGCCCAGGTCGGCCGGGTTCCACAGGGCGAACGCCTTGACCGTGCCGTCCTTGACGAACGCGCGCATCTGGTTGGGCGTGCCCAGGCCGGTGAGCTGCACCTTGCCCTTGTACGTCGAGCCGGACAGGTAGCGGGCGGCCGCGGCCACGCCGACCGTGGTGGGCGAGATGATGCCCTTCAGATTGGGGTGCTTGGCCAGCAGCGCCTGGGTCTCGGTGAACGACTTCTGGTCCTGGTCGTCGCCGTAGACGGTGTCGACGAGCTTGAGCTTGGCGTACTCGGGCTGGGCCAGCTCGGCCTTCATCAGCTCGATCCAGGCGTTCTGGTTGGTGGCGTTGGCGGTGGCCGACAGGATCGCGATCTCGCCGCCGTCCGGGCCGACCGCCTCGGCGATCAGCTTGACCTGGTTCTGCGCGATGCCCTCGGCGGTGGCCTGGTTGATGAACAGGTCCCGGCAGGACGGGTTGGTGTCGGAGTCGAAGGTGACCACCTTGGCCCCGGCGGTGCGGGCCTCGTTCAGCGCGCCGCAGATGGCGTCCTTGTCGTTGGCGGACACCACGATCACGTCGGTGTTCTGCTGCGACAGCGTGTTGATGTAGCTGACCTGCGCCGACGGGCTCGCCTCGGACGGCCCGGTCTCGCTGTAGACGCCCTTGAACTCCTCGACCGCGGCCTTGCCGCCGTTGTCGGAGGTGGTGAAGTACGGGTTGTTGACCTGCTTGGGCAGGAAGGCGATCTTCAGGCCGGTCTTCATGCCACCGGCGCCGGTCTCGCTGCCGGGGTCGCCGCCGGTGTCCTCCGCGCACGCGGCGGTGCCGAGGGCGAGCGCCGCCAGCACGGCCGCCGCGACCAGGCGGGCCCGTGTATTACCTGCTCTCATCGTTGAGTTCCCTTCGCTCGGAAGCCGCGATCACCTGCGGCATCAGGTGGTGGGCGTAGCGGTTGGTGCGGTGGAGCGCCGCCGGCGCAGCCGCTCGCGCAGCATCCCGGCGACATTCGGTCCGACGACCGAGGCGATCAGCAGTGCCCCCGTGATGACCGTGAGCGTGTTCGCCGGCACGTACGCCAGTTGCAGCGCGTTGCGCAGCACGCCGAGCAGGGCCACGGCGGCGAGCACGCCCAGCAGCGCGCCGCGCCCGCCGAAGATGGACACGCCGCCGAGCAGGACCGCGGCGACCACGGCCAGCTCCAGGCCGCTGCCGTTGTCGGCGCGGGCGCTGGCGAACCGCAGCGTCCAGAAGACCCCGGCCAGCGCGGACATCGTGCCGGTCGCCACGAACAGCCAGAACTTGGTGAGCCGGACGTTCACCCCGGCGAAGCGGGCCGCCTCGGCGTTGTTGCCCATGGCGTAGAGGGCGCGGCCGACGGGGGTGGCGTGCAGCACGACGGCGAACACCACGGCGAGCGCGGCCAGCACCAGGATCATCCAGGGGATGGTGGTGCCGGGGATCGGCGCGATCGCCGAACTCGTCCACTCCCGGGGGTAGTTCGCCACCGCCCGGTCGCCGAGCACCACGTACGCCAGGCCCCGGTACAGGGCCAGCGTGCCGATGGTGACGGCGAGCGAGGGCAGCCCGAAGCCGGTGACGAACAGCCCGTTGACCGCGCCCAGCACGGCGCCCAGCAGCAGGCAGAGCGCGATCAGCAGCGGCAGCGACGTCACCCCGGACACCCACAGCTGCCCCATGACCGTGCAGGTCAGGCCGAGCACGCTGGCGACGGACAGGTCGATCTCGCCGGTGATGACGACCAGCGTCATCGGCAGCGCGATCAGCGCGATCGGCAGCGCCTCCAGCGCCACGAACCGCCAGAAGCGGGGACTGGCGACGCCCTCGATGGTGAACGCGCCGACCGTGGCGACGGCCACCACCGCGAGCAGCACGATCACGTCCCAGGAGCCGAGGACGCGGCGGACCGGGGCGATGCGCTCAGCCATGGGCCTTCCCTTCGCGCAGGCTGCGGCCCACCCGGGCGGACAGGGCCCGGTCGAGGCCGATCGAGGCGAGGATCAGCGCGCCGACGGCGGCGTCCTGCCAGAACGGGTTGACGCCGAGCACCGGCAGGGCGGCGCGGATCGTGGTCAGCAGCACGGCGCCCAGGGCCGCGCCGTACACCGAGCCGCTGCCGCCGAAGATGGCGACACCGCCGACGACCACCGCCGCGACGACGTTCAGCTCGATGCCGAGCCCGGCGTTGGCGTCGATGGTGCCGAACCGGGCGGCGTGCAGCACCCCGGCCAGCCCGGCCAGCGCCCCGCTCGCGACGAACGCGGCGAACACGCGCCGCCCGCCGGGGATGCCGGACAGCCTGGCCGCGGCGGGGTCGGAGCCGATCGCGTACAGCTCCCGCCCGCCCCGGTAGTGGCGCAGGTAGTAGCCGACCGCGACGAGCACGGCCACCGCGAACAGCGCCAGCACCGGCACCCCGAGCACGGTCTCGGTGCCCATCCGCAGGAACGCGGGCGGCATGTCGGCGGCGTTGATCTGCCGCGAGGTGGCCCAGGTGTAGTCCAGGCCCCGGAACATGTACAGCGTGCCGAGCGTGACCACCAGCGCGGGCACCTTCGCCGCCGCGATCAGCCCGCCGTTGACGGCGCCGAGCACCGCGCCCAGCGCCGTGCCGATGACCAGCATCAGCGGGATGGGCAGCCCGGGGGCGGCCACGAACACGGCGCCGGTGGCGAACGCGGACAGGCCCAGCACGGACCCGGCGGACAGGTCGACGTTGCGGGTGATGACGACGACGGCCTGCCCGACCGCGAGGATCGCCAGGATGGTCGAGCCGAGCAGCAGGTCCTTGATGTTCTGCGCGCTGAGAAAACGCGGGTTGACGGCGTAGGTGACCGCGATCAGCAGCACCAGCGCCAGCCCGATGCCCAGCTCGCGGACGAGGAACGCGCGCCGGGCCACCCGGGTGCCCTGGGTCGCCGCCTCGGCGGGCGGGGAGTCGACGAGGGTCATGCGGCGGCCGCCTGCCCGGTGGCGGCGCGCATGACCGTCTCCTGGTCGGCGCGGGCGCGCGGGATGTCGGCGGTCAGCCTGCCTTCGTGCATCACCAGGACGCGGTCTGCCATGCCGAGCACCTCCGGGAGTTCGCTGGAGACCATGAGCACCGCGACGCCGTCGGCGGCCAGCTCGGACAGCAGCCGGTGCACCTCGGCCTTGGTGCCGACGTCGATGCCGCGGGTGGGTTCGTCGACGATGAGGACCTTCGGCTCGGTGGCCAGCCACTTGGCCAGCACGACCTTCTGCTGGTTGCCGCCGGACAGGGTGGACACGGGGTCGGTGAGCCGTCCCGCCTTGACCTGCAGGCGCTGCGCCCAGCCCACGGCCGCGCGCCGCTCGGCGCCGCCGAACAGCAGGCCGCCGCGGGTGAGCCGCCACCGGCGGGGCAGGTTGGTGTTGCGCTCGACCGACAGCTCCATGACCAGGCCCTGCTGGCGGCGGTCCTCGGGCACCAGCGCGAGGCCGGCCCGGATCGCGGCGGCGATGTCGCCGGGCGGCAGGCGTACACCGTCGACCAGCACCTCGCCGGAGTCGTACCGGTCGACGCCGAAGATCGCGCGGCTGACCTCGCTGCGCCCGGCCCCGACCAGCCCGGCCAGCGCGACGATCTCGCCCGCGTGCACCGTGAAGCCGACGTCGGCGAACGCCCCCCGCCGGGTCAGGCCGCGCACCTGGAGCCGGGGCGCCCCGGCGGCGGAGTCCTGCCTCGGGTACATGGCCGAGACCTCCCGGCCGACCATGCGCCGCACCACCTCGTCCACGCCCAGCGCGGACGCGGGATCGGTGGACACCCACCGGCCGTCGCGCATGACGGTGATCCGCTGGCACAGCGCGAAGACCTCGTCGAAGCGGTGCGAGATGAACAGCACCGCGGTGCCCGCGTCGCGCAGCGACCTCGTGACCGCGAACAGCCGCTCCACCTCCACTCCGGACAGCGCGGCGGTCGGCTCGTCCATCACCAGCACCCGCGCGTCGAGCGAGATGGCCTTGGCGATCTCGACGAGCTGCTGGTCGGCGATGGACAGGCCGCGCGCGGGCCGGTCCGGGTCGAGGCGTACGCCGAGGCGGTCGAACAGCTCGGCGGCGCGGGCGCGCATCAGCGCGGTGTCGATGCGGCGCAGGCTGCGCAGGGGCTGGCGGCCCATGAAGATGTTCTCCGAGACGCTGAGGTCGGGGAACAGCGTGGGCTCCTGGTAGATGACGGCGATCCCGGCGGCGCGCGCGTCGGCGGGGCCGGCCGGGCGCAGCGGGCGGCCGTCGAGGGTGATCGTGCCGGTGTCCGGGGCGTGCACCCCGGCGAGGATCTTCACCAGGGTGGACTTGCCGGCGCCGTTCTCCCCCACCAGCCCGTGCGCCTCGTGCGCGTGCAGCTCGAGGTGCACGTCGCGCAGCGCGGCGACGGCGCCGAAGGACTTGCTGACCCCTTCGAGTGCGAGCACCGGTGTCGGCACGGGTTCCCCTTTCGGCGACGTGCCTGAAACGTTTCATCGTGTCGTACGAAGACGTTAGGAGATCGACGGATGTGCCGTCAAGGATTCCGCCCGCGTTACCGAGTTGTTACGTGCCAACGGATTCAGCCGGCCTCGACGGCCGCCTCCCACCAGCGCCGGCCTATGCACAGAAGTTGTGCAAAGGAGATGTGCACAGTTATTGTGCATCCATGGTCGAAGAGTCGAGCAGTCCCACCCACCGCGTCGTGCGGCTGAGCGCGACGCAGATCCGCACCCTGGCCCACCCGCTGCGCGTCCGCCTGCTCGGCATGCTGCGCGTGGACGGCCCCGCCACGGCCACGACCCTCGCCCGGCTGCTCGACACGAACACCGGCGCCACCAGCTACCACCTGCGCCAGCTCGCCGAGGTCGGCCTGGTGACCGAGGAGACCGACCGGGGCACCGCCCGGCAGCGCTTCTGGCGCGCCGCGCACGAGGCCAGCACCTGGCAGCCCACCGACTTCGACGACGATCCCGACGCCCGCGCCGCGGCCGACTGGATCGGCGGCGAGCAGCTGCGCTTCCTCAGCGAGCAGGCCGAGAAGTGGTTCACCGCGCGCGACACCGCCGACCGGGCCTGGCGCGAGGCCGCCACGATCGGCGACGCGCTGCTGACCCTGTCCCCCGCCCGCCTGCGCGCCCTCAACGACGAGATCTGGGATGTGATCGTGAAATACCGCCAGGACGCCGCCTTCGCCGAGGAGGAGGACGCCAGCCAGGTGCACGTGTTCCTGGCGAGCTTCCCCCGGGCGGAGGAGCTGCGATGAGTGCGCTGACCGTGACGCAGGTGCGCCGCCGCTACCTGCTCCTGCACGGCCTCCGCTGGCTGCCCACCGGCCTGATGATCCCCGTGCTGATCCTGTTCATGCAGGAGCGGGGCCTGTCGCTGCCCGAGATCGGCCTCGCGGCGACCGCGCAGGGGCTCCTCGTGCTCGCCCTCGAACTGCCCACCGGCGGCCTCGCCGACGCGATCGGCCGCAAGCCCGTGCTCGTGGCCTCCTGGACAGTGAACCTGCTGTCGCTGGCCGTGCTCCTGACCGCCGGCTCTTTCTGGATGTTCTTCCTCGCCTGGGCGCTGCAGGGTGTGCACCGGGCACTGGACAGCGGCCCGCTGGAGTCCTGGTACGTCGATGCCACCCTGGCCGCCGACCCCGAGGCGAACTACGAATCAGGGCTCGGCCACGCCGGCACCGTCATCGGCGTGGCCATCGCGTCCGGTGCGCTGCTGGCCGGCGGTCTGGTCGCCCTGGGCCCGCTCGGCCCGTTCAGCGCGCTCACCGTCCCCCTGGTCGCGGCGACCGTCCTGCAGGTCGTCGCGCTGATCGTGCTGCTGGTGCTGCTCACCGAGCACCGCCCCGCGCGCGGTGCCGCCGCGCTGCGGGCGTCCGTACGCGAGGCGCCCCGGATGGTGGGGCAGGCGTTCGGCCTGCTGCGCCGGTCGCGGGTGCTGCTGGCGCTGGTCTGCGTGGAGCTGTTCTGGGGCTTCGGCATGGTCACCTTCGAGTCCCTGCTGCCGGTGCGCCTGGCCGAGGTGACCGCCGACGCCGACCGCGCCGCCGCGCTGCTCGGCCCCGCCAGCTCGGCCGCCTGGCTGATGTCCGCGGCGGGCGCGGCGCTGACCCCGCTGCTGCTGCGCTGGCCCGGAGCCGCTCCCGGCGCCGCGCTGCTGCGCATCCTGCAGGGCCTGACCGTGGTCGGCATGGGACTGTTCGCCGGCCCGGCCGGTGTCCTGGTCGCCTACCTGTGCTGCTACGCCGTGCACGGAGCGTCCAATCCGCTGCACACCGGCCTGCTGCACCGCCAGGTGGACGGCCCCTACCGGACCAGCGTGATCTCGCTGAACTCGATGATGGCGCAGCCCGCGGGCGCGCTCGGCGGCGTCGTGCTCACCGCCCTGGCCGCCGGGACCAGCGTCAGCACGGCGATGCTGGTCGGCGCGGTGGTGCTGGCCCTGGCCGCCCCGCTCTACCTGCCCGCCTGGCGCGCGGCCCGGCGCGCCCCGGCGCCCGCCGCGGACCCCGCCGAGCTGGTGGCCGCTCGCTGACCGGGAGGGCGGGGCCGTGGGCACCGCGGAAGCCATTGGCTTGTATCGTTTCAGCAACCGGGGTGTACGGCGAGGAGGGGCGAGCGGTGACCGCGAGCATCAAGGAGGTCGCCCAGCGCGCGGGAGTGTCGCTGGGCACGGTCAGCAACGTGCTCAACCGCCCCGACGCGGTCGCCCCGCAGACGCGGCAGCGGGTGCTCGACGCGATCAGGGAGCTGGGCTACGTCCGCAACGACTCGGCCCGGCAGCTGCGCGCCGGTCGCAGCCGGACGGTGGCGATCGTCGTGCTCGACGTGTCCAACCCGTTCTTCACCGACGTGGTCCGGGGCGCGGAGGCCGTGGTCGAGGCAGCAGGCGGCATGCTCGTGGTGTGCAGCAGCGGCGAGGATCCCGCCCGCGAGCGCCACCACCTGGATCTTCTGGAGGAGCAGCGGGTACGCGGCCTGCTGATCACGCCGGTCGGCGACGACCACCACCGCCGCCTGGAGCGGCTGGTGGCGCGCGGTATCCCGGTGGTGCTGGTGGACCGGGGGTCCGGCCAGTCCAACCGCTGCTCGGTGGCGGTGGACGACCGGCTCGGCGGGCGCCTGGCAGCCGAGCATCTCGCCGCGGCCGGGCACCGCAGGATCGGGTTCGTCGGCGGTCCGCTCGCCATCCCGCAGGTCGCCGACCGGCACGCGGGTGCGTCGGAGGCGCTGGCCGCGCACGGCGACGGGGTCGAGCTGCGGATGTTCGAAACCCGCTCGCTGACCGTCGCGGCGGGGCGGGAGGCCGCCGAGCGCGTCTGCGCGCTGCCCGCCAAGCAGCGGCCGACCGCGCTGTTCTGCGCCAACGACCTGCTGGCGCTGGGCGCGCTGCAGGGCCTCACTGTGGGCGGGCTGCGCGTGCCGCAGGACATCGCGCTGGTCGGCTACGACGACATCGAGTTCGCCGGTGCGGCCGCGGTGCCGCTGACCTCGGTACGCCAGCCGCGCGAGCAGCTCGGCCGCACCGCCGCGCAGATGCTGCTCGAGGAGGCGGAGAACGACGGCGACCACGGCCACCGCCACGTCGTCTTCCAGCCCCAGCTCGTCGTCCGCCAGTCCACCTCGGGTGTGGGCCGGCCGCAAACGACCTGACACCCCTACCCCCTCGGGAAACCGGGCCGGTCACCCGAACGTGCTGTATTCGCTTTTCCCCGGCTCAGCTCTGAAATATGTTCGGCGGGGCTCGTCTCGGGAGGACCAGTGGTGGCGTTCAACGAACAGTTTAGGCACTTCCTTGTGCCGTCCAAAGATGACATTCAACAGGCGTTCTCCTCGGGCCTCGTCGTGCTGGACACCAATGTGCTGTTCAGCGCCTACCGATATACCTCGGAGGCGAGTGAGCAACTGCTGACGGTCATCGAGAAGATGCGCGATCGCGTATGGATCCCGCATCAGGTCGGTCTGGAGTTCTACCGCAACCGGGTCAACGTCGTGTCAGACCTGCGAAACGGCTACTCGTCGCTTCTCGCGCACGTCAATCAGACTAGCGCCAAGGTCACCAAGGAGCTTCAGGAACGGGTGAACGAGCTTTTCAAGCGAGTCTCACTTTCCGAAGAGGAACGAAGCCTGCTCACCTCCTCCCTGAACAGCGCGTTCGATCCTCTGCTCGAGGCGATCGAGACACTCCGAAAGAAGCACGCGCAGGCAGGCTCGCTCGACGACGATCCCATTCTCCGCCGCATCGAGACGATGCTGGAAGGCCGTATCGGCGCACCGTTCGGCGCGGACACGGAAGCCCATATGGCCGAGGCTGCCCGCCGGATCGAGAACTCCGTTCCGCCTGGGTTCCGCGACGCCGAGAAGGTAGAACCCTACGGCGACTACTTCGTGTGGGCCCAGACGCTCAGCAGAGCCAAGGAGATCAATGCGCGCGATCTGCTGTTCATCACCGGCGACGAGAAAGAGGACTGGTACCGCCAGGTCAATCGCAAGAACGTCTCCGCCCGGCCCGAACTGTCCGCCGAAGCCAGGGAGGTGGCCGGTTGCAGTCTCGTCATGATGAACGTCGGGGACTTCCTGAAGAACGCTCGTCGGTACCTGGACGCAACGGTGAGCGAGGAGACGATCCGGCAAGCCGAAATCCATGCCACGGAGATCGGCACGATGTTCCACTACCCATCGCAGATACAGCGGCTCGATGAGGCCGAGGCAGATCTAGGCCACCGGCTCGCCAACGCGCGCGCCAGATTCTTCGAAGCCAGGAACAGGGTGGCCGTGACGAACCGCAAGTATGCCGATGCCCGGGAGCGAGAGGTCGGGTTGAAAGAACTCATGTCTTCCGGCGAAGCCCACGACGCCGACATGCTCCGCCACCTTGCCCACGAGGCCGAGCACGCGCTCGATGCCCGGGAGATCGCACACGCCCAGTTTCGGGAAAGCCAGGTAGAGGTCAACTCGCTGGAGTTGCAGCTCGATCAGCTACGCATGCTTGCGACGCTAGCTCGGTCCGCCAGCGAAGCCACCTGGCGAGATGCGGCAGCTCAGGCTCTATTCCTCAATGGCCACGACGATTCGCTCACGCATCTGGAGGTGCTCCGGCAGGCCCTGGCCAACGTTCACCGAACGTGACCGAAGGCCCGCCAACGGGCAGACCGGCTGCTCGCCTCACCTGGCCGAACCCAGGTGAGGCGAGCAGCCGGCAGACTGCTTCAGCCCTCGACCCGCCGGATCACGCCGGGGCGGTGAACACGTAGCTGCCCGAGGGCAGGTGGTACGCGGCCGCGCCCGAGGCGTAGCCGAACGGCACCGCCTGCGCCGGTGCGGTCACCGCCGCGGCCGAGGCGGCGGGCACGCGTACCGTCGCCGAGGTCCCCGCCGGGACGGTCACCCGCAGCGTGAGCACGCCCCCGGAGACCGACCAGTCGCTGACCGCCTGCCCGTACGGCGTCTGCAGCGCCGTGCGGGCCGAGGTCAGGCCGCCGCCCAGCCGGGGTGCGACCAGCTGCGACTGGTAGCCGGGGCTCGCCGGGCTGAGGCCGCCGACCTGCCGGTAGAGGAAGTCGCCGACCGAGCCGAGCCCGTAGTGGTTGAAGGAGTTCATCGACGGCGTGTTGAACGCGCCGTCGGTCATGATGCCGTCCCAGCGCTCCCAGATGGTGGTGGCGCCCTTGCCCAGCATGTAGCCCCAGCCGGGGAATCCGGGCTGCAGCAGGATCTGGTACGCCAGGTCGGCCCGCCCGTTGTCGGCCAGCACCGGCAGCAGGTTCTCCACGCCGAGGAAGCCGACGGTCAGGTGCCCGCCCGCGGCGGAGACCTCCCCGGCGAGCTTGTTCACGGCCGGGGCCACCAGGTTGGCGGGCAGCAGCCCGAACGACAGCGCGAGCACGTACCCGGTCTGGGTGTTGCCCGCCACCGTGCCGTCGCCGGACACCCAGCGGTTGCGGAACGCCGCCGCGACCTGGTCGGCGAGCGTGCCGTAGCTGCTCGCCTGCGCGGTGCGCCCGGTGGCCGCGGCCATCCGCGACACCAGCCGCGCCGACCAGGAGAAGTACGCCGTGGCGATCAGGTCCCGGGCGGTGTCGTCGTTGACGTTGAGCCAGTCGCCGTAGCCGCCGGTGTTGCGGATCAGGTCCGCGCCGGAGGTGGCGCGCAGGTAGTCCACCCAGCGGGCCATCGCGTCGAAGTGCTCGTCGACCACGCGCAGGTCGCCGTAGCGCTGCCACAGGGTGTACGGCACGATCACGCCCGCGTCGCCCCATCCGGCGGTCCCGGCGCCGCAGCAGGCGTCGGGCGCGGTGTCGGTGAACGCCCCGTCGGCGTGCTGCGCGTCGGTCAGGTCGTCGGCGAACTTGTCCAGGAACGCCTGCATGTCCACGTTGAACGTGGAGGTGCCCGCGAACGCGGCGATGTCGCCGGTCCAGCCCAGCCGCTCGTCGCGGTTGGGGCAGTCGGTGGGGATGGACAGCATGTTGGACCGCTGCCCCCAGACGATCGCCTGCTGGAGCTGGTTGACCAGGCTGTTGGACGTGGTGAGCGTGCCGAGCTGGGCGCCCTTGGTCCAGGCCGCGAGCCCGGTCACGGTGTCCAGGTTCGGCGTGCCCGGGAAGCCGGTCAGCTCGACGTAGCGGTAGCCGTGCACGGTGAACCGCGGCACGTACACCTCCTGCGCGCCGGTGCCGGCCAGGGTGTAGCGGTCGGTGGCCAGGCCGGCCACGCGCAGGTTGTCGGTGTAGAGGGTGCCGTCGGCGTTGAGCACCTCGGCGTGGCGCATGGTGACGGTGGTCCCGGCCGGGCCGGTGACCCGCAGCCGGTTCCAGCCCGCGAAGTTCTGGCCCAGGTCGAGAACCCATACCCCCGGCTTGGGTTGGCTCACCGAGACGGGCCGGATCTCGGCCTGCACGGCGACGCCGTTGTCCACCTGGGACACCAGCCGGGGCGCGGTGCCGGAGCGCACGGCCGCGGCGGGCCAGGCGGAGTCGTTGAAGTCGGGCCCGTCCCAGCCGCTGACGGCCAGCCGGGCGTCGTAGTCCTCCCCGGTGTAGAGGTCCTCGGCCCGGATCGGGCCGGTGACGGTCTTCCAGGTGCCGTCGGTGCGGATCACGGTGCTGGTGCCGTCGGTGTACGAGATGTGCAGCTGCGCCGAGTACCACGGCTGGGTGCCGTAGCGCTGCGAGCCGGCCATGCCGAGGCTGCCGGAGTACCAGCCGTTGCCCAGCCAGGCCCCGAGCGCGTTGGTGCCCTGCCGCAGCTGGCCCGTCACGTCGTGGACGTGGTACTGCACCCGTTTGTTGTAGTCGGTCCAGCCGGGGGCGAGCACGTCGTTGCCGACGCGGGCGCCGTTGAGGCGGGTCTCGTGCAGGCCGAGCGCGGTGGTCAGCAGCCGGGCCGAGGCGACCGGCTTGCTGATGGTGAAGCCTTTGCGCAGCAGCGGGGCCGGTCGGCGGACCACCACGTTGGCGCCCCACGGGCCGGTGCCGTACGCGGTCAGCGCCCGCGCCGCGGCCCAGCCGGAGTCGTTGAAGCCGGTCTGCTGCCAGCCGGACGGGCCGCTCTGGAACGCCTTCCAGCCCGCGTCCGTGACGATGGTCGGGCCGCCGCCGACGGTGAGCTTGGCGATGAGCCCGGCCGGGGACTGGGTGGTGTTCTGCGCCGAGACGGCGATGACGTTGGTGCCGCTCGTCAGCCGTCCGGCGAGGTCGAGCACGGCGGCCTGTTTCCACGAGTCGGTGACCCGCGGCGAGCTGCTGACCTGTGTGCCGTTGACCCACACGTCGGCGGTGTCGTCGCCGGTGACGACCAGGCTCGCCTGCGTGGGCGCGGCCGAGAGGGTGAACGTGCGCCGGTAGTAGCGGGTCATCGGCGGCAGCCCGGCGATCGGGTCGCCCTCGGGATACCAGATCCAGCTCGCGCCGGACAGGCCGTCGGTGACGGCGGGCTGGCCGATGAACGCGCCCTGCCACTCCGTGCCGGGGTTGCGCAGGCCGGTCTCGAAGAACTGCACGGCGCTCCAGCCGCCGGTGCGGCCCTGGGTGTCCCAGACCCGCACCCGCCAGTGGTATCGCCGCAGCGAGGTGAGCGCGGGACCGGCGTACGCGACGTCGACCGCCTGGCGGCTGCCGACCCGGCCGCTGTCCCACACGTCGCCCACCCCGCTGTTCGCGTTGGCCGCGCTGCTCGCCACGATCACCTGGTACGCCGCCTGGTACTGCTGCGCGGTGCCCGAGCTGAGCTTCCAGCCGAACCGGGGCACGGCGGCGTCCACGCCGAGCGGGTTGACGCGCCGTTCCGTGGTGGCCTCGGCGACGGCCAGCGGTGAGACCGCGCCCGTGTCAGGGCCGACCACCTGGCTGTTCCATGGTGCGATGCCGTAGGCGCCGAGGTCGGCGGCGGCCGGCCAGGACCCGTCGCCGAAGCCGGACTGCTCCCATCCGGACGGTGAGCTCTGGAACGCCTTCCAGCTCGCGTCGGTGATCAGGTCGACGGTGCCGCCCGCCGTGGCGACGCGCACCCGGCCGAGCAGGCCCGCCGGTCCGGAGGTCGTGTTACGCGCCGCCACGGCCAGCGTGTTGACGCCCGTGACCAGGGCGGGCGCGAGGTCGACGTAGACGGCGCTCTTCCAGGAGTCGACCGCGCGGGCGGAACCGGCCAGGGGCTTGCCGTTGAGCCAGACGTCCACGGTGTCGTCGCCGGTGACGACGAGCTGGGCGTCGGTGACCGCGCCGGCGGCCACGGTGAAGGTCTTGCGGAAGTAGCGGTTCGCGACCGGGGCTGTGGTGCGCGGATCGCCTTCGGGATACCAGATCCAGTGCGCGCCGCTGACGCTGACCGGGGCCGCGGCCGCGGCGGGGGGCGGCGCGGACAGGGCGGCGGTGGCGCTGAGCAGGACGGTGACCAGCGCGGCGGTGCGGGCGCGGGCACGGGCGAGAGGGACGTGATCGGGCATGGCGACTCCTCGGACGGGATCGCATGGATTAAAACGTTTCAATTGCCCATGGGTGTCCAGACCCTATGACCCGCTTTCAAGACTGTCAATGCATGCCGGAAACCTGCCCGACACATTCCGGCCGCGCCCACCCGGGTGCGCGCCCACCCCGTGCGGGCGGGCGCACCCCCGGGGTCCGCTCAGGAGGCCTGCGCCCGAGCCATGGCGGCGCGTGCCCGCATCATGCCGGGGACCAGCTCACCCTCCGCACGGGCCTTGTCCAGCGCGGTCGACCACCAGGCCAGGTCGTCCAGCAGGACGCCCATGCCGATGTCGGCCGCCGGGTTGACCGGCTGCCCCTGCTCGTCGAACGCCTGCCCGACGAACGGCAGGATCACGGTGTTGCGCAGCGGCACCGACTCGGTCTCGACGAACACGTGCGCCAGGTGCTCGATGGCACGGATGCCGCCGCCGATGCCGTTGCTGTATCCCACGGCGGCGACGGGCTTGTTGCGGAAGCCGAAGGAGAGCCAGACGCTGTCGATGGCGTTCTTCAGGCCGCCGGGGATGCTGTGGTTGTACTCCGGCGTGACGACGATGAAGGCGTCCGACTCCTTGATCTTCTTGTTCCACGCCCGCACGATCGGCTCGGAGTACGTCGGGTCGTTGATGTCGCCGAGGCTGCCCGGGTGTTCGGCGAAGATGGGCAGCGGCCAGTCCCGCAGGTCCGCGACCTCGACCTCGAAGGACCCGTGGGCGCTCGCCCGGGACACGACCCAGGGTGCCACCGTGTCGGCGGCCCGGCCGGGCCGGATGCTGCCGATGATGACCAGAAGTTTCGACATGGCTGTCTCCGTGATCAGGTGCGGTGCCGGGCGGGCGCCCGGCTGATGTTCAGGAAGCGTACTGTACGCGCCGCGTACTATCCGCGACGTGTACAGTAGGCGGCGTGAGTGAGACAGCGCAAGCCGCCACCGGCACGCCGGCCGGGGCAAGGCCGCGCTGCGACTCCGGCCCGGACTTCCTGGCCCACGGCCCCGACCTGGCCGTGACCGCCGGGTTGGTGCAGCTCACCGCTCTGGTGCAGAGCGTCTACACGCGCGTGTCCGAGCGCCACGACCTGACCCCGGTCCAGGCGAAACTGCTGTGCGTGCTGCTCGCCGGCCCCCGGGGCATGGCCGAGCTGGCGCAGATCCTGGGCGTCGAGAAGGCCGCGATGACCGGGCTCATGGACCGGGCCGAGCGGCGCGACCTCGCGCGCCGGCAACCCGTGCCGGGCGACCGGCGCGCGGTTCAGGTCACGCTGACCGGCGACGGCCGCCAGGCCGCCACCGCCTTCCACACCGAGGTCGGCGCGGAGCTGGACGATCTCGTCGCGGCCCTCGGCGCAGCCGGGCGGGAGCAGTTCCGCCAGGCAATGGCGCAGATCCTGGCGAGCTGCCGCGACGGCGGCCGCTGAGGCGCGGTCAGACCGCGGCGAGCACCGCCGGGATCTCGTCGGCCAGTTCCCTGGCCAGGAAGCCGATGCGCCCGAAGCGCGGCGCCAGCCGCTGGGCGCTGCCGGCGTGGGCGTACGCGGCCCAGCACGCCGCCTGTGCGGGGTCCGCGCCGCGCGCCAGCAGCCCGGTCACCAGCCCGGCGCGCACGTCGCCGCTGCCGGAGGTGCCCAGGCCGCTGCCGCCGGTCTGCTCCCACCAGATGCGCCCGCCGGGGTCGGCGACGCGGCCGAACAGCGACACCACCGCCTGGTAGCGCTCGGCGATGCGCAGCGCCGTCGCCGCGAGATCGTCGCCGAGATCGTCCACGCCCAGCAGGTAGCGCGCCTCCTCCAGGTTGGGGGTGAGCAGGTAGCGGCCGGGGCGGCCGGCGAGCACCGACGGATCGCGGCTGAGCGCGCCCAAGGCGTAGGCGTCCAGCACCACGGTCGTGTCGGCGGGCGCGGCGTCGAGCACGTACCGCATGATCTCGGCGGTGTGGTCGATGTCGCCCATGCCCGGCCCGATCGCGATGGACGACGCGTGAGCGGCCAGCTCCGCCAGCCGCTCGGGCAGCCCGCCCGGGGTCTCGGGCAGGTCGAGGACCAGCGCCTCGGGCATCTGGATGCTCAGCGCCGCCGCGGTGGACTCGGCCACGGCCAGCTGCAGCACGCCCGCCCCGGCACGCAGCGCGGCGACCCCGGCCAGCAGCACCGCCCCCGGCGTGTGCCGCGAGCCGCCGACGATCAGCGCGGTGCCCCGGCTGTCCTTGGCCCCCTCCGGTTCGGGCAGCGGCCAGTCGCGCAGCAGCTGCACGGTGACGACCGTGGGTTCAGACGGGTTCGGCACGCACACCCTCCTCGGCGGTGGGCTCGGTGTCCTGCGCGCGCAGGTGCGCGATGTCGTTGAAGGCCCGCGCGGCCAGGCGCCCGCCGCCGTCGCCGGTCCAGGTGCTGACCGAGGCGTTGGCGATGGCCTGCCGCCGGGCGGCCTCCATCAGCTCCTGCTCGGTCATGTCCTCGACGAGGTAGCGCACGAGCTGCACGACGACGTCGTGGGTGACCAGCAGGACGCGCCCGCCGGGATGGTCGCGGCGCAGGTCGGCCAGCAGGGCGCGCAGGCGCAGCGCCACGTCGGCCCAGGACTCGCCGCCGGGCGGGCGGTAGTAGAACTTGCCGAGCCGGGCCCGGCGCTCGGCCTCCTGGGGATAGAGACTGCGTACCCCGTGGGTGGTCAGCAGGTCGAGCTGGCCCAGGTCACGGTCGCGCAGGCGCTCGTCGCAGGAGGTCGGGAGATCAAGCCCGGCGAGCGCGGCGCGGGCCGTCTCGACGGTGCGCAGGTACGGGGAGATCAACACGAGGTCCGGTTGCGGGACGGTGCGCAGCCAGCGCCCCACCGCGGCCGCCTGCTCCCGGCCCAGGGGCGACAGCGGCACGTCCGGGTCGCGCGGGGCGAGGTCGAGCCGTTCGGCGCCCTCCTGCTCGGCGCGCAGCGCGGCCAGGTTGCCGACGCTCTCCCCGTGCCGCACCACACCCAGCCAGCCGAGTTCGTTCATGAGTCCCTTCCCCCACCGTGCCGCAAGCCCGGCATACCCCGTCGTGGCCGCGCGCAATCGGGCGATGTGGGTCCCGCTTGACACCACCTGGCTTGGGACATAGCCTTCCGTCGAACTGGTAAGACACTTTACCGTTCTGCTGGGAGGTCGCCGTGTACCGTCGCGCCCGTCAGATGCGGACCGCCTGCGCGGTCGCCGCCGCCGTCACCGCCTTCGCCGCCACCCTGCTCATCGCGCCGGCATCGGCCCAGGCCGCCCCGTCCGCCCTCGGCAGCGTGGTGCCCGTGCCGGTGTCGGTGCAGCCGGCCGCCGGAGTCGTGCACACCATCGCGTCCGGTGCCGCGATCCAGACCCAGGCGGGCTCGACCGCCGCGACGGACGTCGGCAACCACCTCGCCGCACTGCTGCGCCCCTCCACCGGGTACGCGCTGCCCGTCACCGCCGCGAGCGGCACCCCCACCAGCGGCATCGCGCTGCTGCTGTCCGGCGCCGACCCGAGCGTGGGCAGCGAGGGCTACCAGCTCGACGTGACCGCCGCGCTGATCACCATCCGCGCACAGACCGCGGCGGGGCTGTTCCACGGCGTGCAGACGCTGCGCCAGCTGCTGCCGGCCGCCGTCGAGGCGCGCACCGTCCAGTCCGGACCGTGGGAGGTCGCGGGCGGCCGGATCGTCGATCACCCCCGCTACGGCTACCGCGGGGCGATGCTGGACGTGTCCCGGCACTTCTTCGGCGTGGACGTCGTCAAGCGCTACCTCGACGAGATCGCCCAGTACAAGGTGAACGTGCTGCACCTGCACCTGTCCGACGACCAGGGCTGGCGCATCGTGATCGACGCCTGGCCCCGGCTGGCCACCTACGGCGGCAGCACCCAGGTCGGCGGCGGCGCGGGCGGCTACTACACCAAGGCGCAGTACAGCGACCTCGTCGCGTACGCCGCGGCGCGGCACATCACGATCGTGCCCGAGATCGACATGCCTGGCCACACCAACGCCGCGCTCGCCTCCTACGCCGAGCTGAACTGCAACAACACGGCGCCGGCGCTGTACACCGGCACCGCCGTGGGCTTCAGCTCGCTGTGCGTGGGCAAGGAGGTCACCTACACCTTCGTGCAGCAGGTGCTCGCCGAGCTGGCCGCGCTCACCCCGGGGCCGTACCTGCACATCGGCGGCGACGAGGCCAGCAGCACCTCGGACGCCGACTACCGCACCTTCATGAACCGCATCCAGCCGTACGTCACCGCCAACGGCAAGACCGTCATGGGCTGGCACCAGCTCGGCCAGGCCGACCACTCCCCCGGCCGGATCGCGCAGTACTGGGGCACCTCGACCTCCGACGCCGACCTGAGCGCCGCGGTCAGCAAGGGCGCGAAGGTGCTGATGTCGCCCGCCAACAAGGCCTACCTCGACATGAAGTACACCAGCCAGACCCCGCTCGGGCTCAGCTGGGCGGGCCTGATCGAGGTGCAGACGGCGTACAACTGGGACCCTGCCACGCTCGTGCCGGGCGTCCCGGCGAGCGCGATCATCGGCGTCGAGGCGCCGCTGTGGTCCGAGACGCTCACCAAGCTCGCCGACATCGAGTTCATGGCGTTCCCGCGCCTGCCCGCACTCGCCGAGCTGGGCTGGTCGCCGCAGTCGGCGCGCACCTGGGACACGTTCAAGGTGCGCCTGGGCGCGCAGGGCCCGCGCTGGACCGCACAGGGCATCAACTTCTACCGCTCGCCGCAGGTCCCGTGGGCCACCCCGCCGGTGACCGGCCGGGTCGAGGCGGAGTCGTACACGTCGCAGTCGGGTGTGCAGATCGTGGCCGACGCGGCGGCCAACGGCGGCAACCGCGTCGGCTACATCGACAACGGGGACTGGATCGGGTTCTCCGGCGTCAACGTCTCCGGCAAGACCGGCTTCACCGCCCGGATCTCGTCCGGCGGCACGGGCGGGACGATCCAGATTCGCGCCAACTCGGCCACCGGCACCCTGCTCGGCTCGGTCGCCGTCGCGAGCACCGGCGGCTGGGGCGTCTACGCCGACGTCAGCACCACCGTGAGCGCCGGATCAGGACCGCTGTACCTCGTGTTCACCGGAGCGGGCACCGGCCTGTTCGACGTGGACTCATTCGCCCTCACCCCCTGATCAGACCTGCCTCTGCCCGCAGACTCCGGCCGCTGTGCCGCAGTCGATGAGAACGGACTAGATTCACTCCCGTGATCGAGAAGATCCATAGCGACGATATCGCGTCCCTGCCGGTGCCCCTGTCCCACGCGACGCGGGCCGGAGACTACGTCTTCGTCTCCGGCCAGGTGGCCGTCCGGCCCGACGGCAGCACCGTCACCGGCGACTTCGAGGCCGAGGTCCGCCAGGTCCTCGACAACCTCCAGGCGGTCTGCCGGGCGGCGGGCGGGGACCTCGGCGACGTGTGCAAGGTGACCGCGTTCCTGCTCAGCGCCGCCCTGTTCGCGCCGTTCAACGCGGTGTACCGGGAGTACTTCGCCGAGCCGCTGCCCGCGCGGTCGACGGTGCTCGCCGCGCTGGCCAATCCGGACCTGCGCGTCGAGGTCGAGGCGATCCTCTACCTGCCCCGCGAGGCGTAACCACCGGACGTTCCCGTCGGCGCGGGCCTCGGCCTGCACCGAGTGACCGGCCGCACGCTCTCTACATCGTCCTAGGAGACTGTCCTGGCAGCGCGGCCATGATGGTCACCAGATGGGCCGCCCACGTGCGGTAACCGTCGGCGCCGGGGTGGAAGCCGTCCTCGGCGTAAAGGCCGCTCGTGTCGATGCCGAAGGCGGGCGCGTGCACGGCCCACGGCGTGTCCGCGGCGACCCGGGCCAGGCCCTGGTCCAGGTGCCGGGCGTGCAGGCCCAGCACGGTCCGGGTCGGCTTCGGCAGCGCCGGGAAGCCCGCCATGTCCGGCACTCCCGCCAGGACGACCCGGCCGCCGGGGCGCAGGCGCGGCCGCAGGGCGCCCAGCAGCGCGGCGATGTCGCGCCGCCACCCGCGGCCCGAGCGCATCTCCAGCACGTCGTTGACACCGAGGACGACCACGACCACGTCGTACGTCTCATCGGGCAGCTGCGGGACGAGCCGGCCGAGGACCTTGCGGGCGCTGTACCCGGTGTGTGCCGCGACCCGCCAGGTCACCGGCCGGCCGCTGTGCCCGGACAACCCGGCCGCGAGCGCCGGCGCCAGGCCGTCGGCCTGGGTGGCCACGCCGACCCCGGCCGCGGTCGACTCGCCCAGGACCAGCAGCGACAGCGGGTCACCGGGCGCATCACCCCGCACGCCTTCGCGTGCACCGGCGGCCTCGGGCAGCACCGGGGTCCGGCGGCGTACGCGTGCCCCCTGCACCAGCAGGACCGGTGCGATCGCCAGGGCGAGCGGGCGGCCTGCCCAAGTCATGATCCGGCGCATCCCGCGGATGCTAGCGACGAGGCTCCCCCGCCTGGCCACCGGGTGGCGGGACCGCGTCGCCGCCGTCTTGGCGCGGCACACCTCGACACCCCATCCTGTCAGGATGACGATCACCACGCGTGCCCGCCCACGGCTGCTCCTGCTCCGTGCCGCCCGCCTGTTCGACGGCGAAGCCCTGCTGGACGACCCGGCCGTGCTGGTGGACGGGGCCCGGATCGTATCGGTCACGCAGGGCACGGCCGGAGTGCCGGACGGCGCCGAGGTGGTCGGCCTGCCCGGCGCGACGCTGCTGCCCGGCCTGATCGACACGCACGTGCACCTGGCGTTCGACGCGTCCGCCCAGCCGGTCACGCGGCTGGGCGAGCGCGACGAGGCGGCGGCGTACGAGGCGATGTGCCGCGCGGCGCGCTCGGCCGCGGCCGGTGGCGTCACCACTGTGCGCGACCTCGGCGACCGGGGATACCTCGCGCTCGGCGTCCGGGCCGCGGCGCGCGACGGCGACCACACGCTGCCGGAGATCGTGGCGGCCGGAGTGCCGATCACGACGCCCGGCGGGCACTGCCACTTCCTCGGCGATGCCGCGGGCGACGTGGCGCAGCTGCGCGAGGCGGTGCGGGCGCGGGCCGCGCGCGGCGTGGACGTCATCAAGGTCATGGCCAGCGGCGGCCACATGACCCCGGGCAGCCGTCCGGAGGTGGCGCAGTACACCGTGGCCGAGCTGCGGGCGGTGGTCGAGCAGGCGCACGCGCTGGGGCTGCCGGTCGCCGCGCACGCGCACGGCACGGCGGCGATCGCCGCCGCGGTCGAGGCCGGGGTGGACTGCCTGGAGCACGCCACGTTCATGACCCCGGACTCGGTCGAGGACGTGCCCGCCGAGCTGCTGGACGCGATCGTGGCCCGGCGTGTCGCGCTGAGCCTCACCTTCGGCACCCGCCAGGTCGAGGGGCACGCGGTGCCGCCGAGCATCGCCACCCGGATGACCGGCTTCATCCGCAACGCGGGCCGGATGCACCGGGCGGGCGCGCGGATCGTGATCGGCACCGACGCGGGCATCGCCCCGGTGAAACCCCATTTCGTGCTGCGCCATGCGGTGCCGCAGCTGGCGCCGCTGGGCATGAGCGGCGCGGAGGCGCTGCACGCGGTGACGGCGCGCGCGGCCGAGGTGATCGGGCTGGGCCACCGCAAGGGGCGCATCGCGGCCGGCTACGACGCCGACATCCTGGCGGTCTCGGGAGACCCGGTCGCCGAGCCGGCCGCGATCCACCGGCTGCTGACCGTGTACGTGCGCGGCCGGCAGGTGGTGGGTGGTCCGGCGGCCTAGGCGATGTCGATGGAGAAGTCCGCGACGACGCCGTTGTGGTCGGAGTTGGTGCCGGTGACGATCCGGTAGTCGGTCATCCACATCACCTGGGAGCTCTCGACCCGCTTCCAGAAGTACACGTAGTCGATGTGCCGGTTGCCGTGGGTGCCGGTGCCCTTCTCGCCGTACAGGTTGTAGACCGAGCGCAGGTTGGGCAGCTGGTTGGCCTCGAAGGTCTTCCACGGGAACTTCGCGTACCCGTAGGCGCGGTCGGCGCTGAAGTCGACGTTGAGATCACCGCTGACGATAACCTGGCCCTCGTCCTTCTTCCGGGCGGCCAGGTTCTTGATCTCCTGGAACTGCTGCTCGGCGCACTCCGTGCGCGGGATGTCGATCGGCCGGCCGTTGTCCTCGATGCTCGCGTTGGCGTGGAAGTTGATGTGGAACACCACCCGCCCGCTGGCCTTGTGCCGGTACTTGACCCAGTTGTTGTACCGGGCCGGGGGCACCTCGCCGGGGCCGTTGGTGTCGCACACGAAGATCGAGTCCTTGTCCAGCACGTCGAACATGCTCTTGCGGGCGAGCAGGGCCTCGTTCTCGGCCTGGGACGGCGCGGGGGCGTAGAACCACCAGCCGTTGTTCGCGGCCCAGGTGGTCAGGAAGTCCTTGCGGCCGTTGACCTCGTTCAGGCCGACCAGGTCGGCCTTTGCCGTGATCGACTCCAGGTCCTGCACGAACTGGGCCTGGGTCAGCCCGTAGTAGATGTTGAGCGTGCCGGCCCGGAAGGTCGCGTTGGCGGCCGCGGCCGGGGTCGCCGGGACGAGCGTGGCCAGGAGGGTGGCCGCTGCCGCCAGCGCGACGGCCGGCCGGAATCTGCTGCGCTGCATGGGATGTCTCCTTGAATCCGTCAGAGGAACGCGCCGACGCTCGGGGTGGCGCCGTCCGCGCCCCAGCCGAAGACCGCCGCGTACAGGGCCCGGCGCTTGGCGGCGCCGTTGCTGATCTGGCTCGGGGTGCATGCCTGGGTGCCGGTGCCGCAGACCCAGCCGTGCAGGAACAGCCGCCAGCCGCCGTCCAGCGACGGGGTGACGTCCGCGCCGCCCGGCCCGCAGATGCCGGTGCCCGCCGTGGTCAGCAGGGTGTGCTCGGTCGCGCCCGCGAAGTGCCAGCGGTCCGCCGAGCGCAGCCACACCGTGGCGTAGCTGCAGTTGTCGTAGCCGTAGCGCGACGCGAGCAGGACGAACTGGCTGCCGCGCTGCACCAGCACCGGGTTCTCGATGATGCCGTCGCGCTGCAGCAGCTCGCCGCTGTCGTTACCGAACCAGTGCGTCCCGTCGGCGGTCAGCCGGACCATCCGCAGCGAGGACGGGGTCTGCTGGGTCTTGTACAGCAGGAAGCGCTTGCCGTCGCTGTCGGCGAACGGGGACGGGTCGATCACGCCCGCGTCGGCGACGGGCCGTCCGGGCACCCGGTCCTCACCGCCGTGCCTGCCGCCGGGGCAGACCAGCGGCGCGGCGGTGGGCCGGAACAGCGCGCCGGGGTCGGCGGTGGTGTTGACCGCGACGCCGATGCACCGCTGGCCGCCGAAGTCCTTCGCCGGGGCCGAGAAGTACATGACGAGTCCCGCGCTGGTCCGCCATACGTCGGGCGCCCAGACGTCGTCGGACGCCATCCAGCCCGGCATCGGGTCGAGGTCGAGCCCGGCGCCCTCGGCGTTCCACGGCCCGGCCGCCTCGTCGCCCCGGCTGACGCGGGCGCCGCCGCCGGTCGAGTACGCGTAGAAGTCGCCGTCCTCCCGGAACACGCCCGGGTCGGCGATCGAGTGGGCGGGGGCGTACACAGGCTGCGGCGCGGCCGCGTGTGCCGGCCTTGGAGTGACGAGCAGCAGTGTCGTGAGCAGCATCGTGCCGAGCGCCGCCGATCCGGGCTTCCTCATGCGCCGCACGGTAGGCGGCTTATCTACATGAATCCCACAATTTCATTCCAGAGCCGCGCATCGCGCCTGACCAGTTGCGTATTGGTAAGCAGAGCAAAGCCGACGGGTCAGCGGCTCAAGCCGACCGTGACCTCGCGCAGATACGCCAGACCCGCGGTGGCCAGTTCGTCCTGGCTGGGTGCGAGCGGCCGCCAGATCGCGGCGGCCACGGCGATGGCCTCGTTCTCACCCGTGAACGACTCGATGCAGATCGGCCCCCGGTAACCGGTCCCGGCCAGCGCGCCCAGCCAGCGCGGCCAGTCCAGGTGGTCGCGGCCGGGTGCGCCGCGGTCACTGCCGGACACCTGCACGTGCACGATGCGCGGCCCGGCCAGGGTGACCGCGGCGTACGGATCGGACTCCTCGATGTTCATGTGGTAGCTGTCGAGCATGATGCCGACGTTGCCGGGCAGGCCGTCGAGCGCCTCCATGGTCTGCGCCATGGTGTTGACGACGGAGGTCTCGTAGCGGTTGAGCGCCTCGACGCCGATGGCGACGCCCCGCTCCCCCGCGTACCAGGCGACCGGCTCCAGCGCGGCGCGCAACTGCCGGTAGCAGTCGCGGCGCTCGGCGGCGTCCATTCGCCACAAGCGGCCGACGGCGGCGTAGACAGGCCCGCACACGCTGGGCGCACCCAGCACGGCCGCCGCGTCGACCAGGCCGCGCAGGTACGCCTGCGACCCGGCTACCGTGGCGGCGTCGGTGCACACCAGGTCACGGCCGGGAGGGGTGACCGCGAGCACCGCCGCCGCGGCCAGCCCGTGCTCGGCGAGCAGGTCGCGTACGCCCTCGGCGGACCAGTCGCCGGGCTGCTCGACCGGGATCTCGATCGCGTCGAAGCCCCAGGCCGCGATGCGGGGCACGAGTTCCCGCAGGGCGCGGTCGTCGACGGGCGAGGTCCAGATCCACGGGTTGGCGCCGATGGCGAACATGTCACCTCTCCTGGAGAGCGAAGGGCGGCTGCCCGCGAACGGGGCAGCCGCCGGTTCGAGCCGGTTACTTGCCGCCCCAGTCGCCCGGATAGCCGGGCAGGGTCGAGCAGCCGCACATGGCGTAGTGCAGCGGCGGCATGTCCTTCTGCACGAAGTTGCTCAGGTTGTCCTGGGTGATGGTGGGCTGGGGCAGCTTCCAGGGGCTGGGCACCGGCTGGCCGCCGAGGATCTGCAGCGCGGCGATGACCGGGGTGCGCCACTGGTAGGTGGGGTAGGTCGGGGCGATCGCGGTGAGCTTCTTGTCCTGCCACATCTTGAGGAAGTCCTGCTGGTCCTCACCGACGATGGCCGGGAACGGCTTGCCCGCGTCCTCGAACGCCTCGGCCGCGGCGACGGCGGTGGCGCCGGCGTCCATCCAGATGCCGTCGATGTCGCCGAAGCGCTGGAGGTAGTTGGTGACGATGGTCTTGGTCTTGGCCGCGTCGCCGTCGGTGAACTCGACGCCGACGACGTCCAGGTCGGACTTGTCGAAGACCACCTTGGCCGCGCCCCAGCGGGCTTCGAGCACGTCGACGCCGGGCAGGATGCGCAGCGCCAGGATCTTGCCCTTCGGCTTCACCTTCTCGACGAGGAACTCCGCGCCGGTGGCGCCGAACGCGTACCCGCCGATGGGGTTGATGAAGGTGACCGGGCACTTGGTGTTGACGCCGCGGTCGAAGACGATGACCGGCACCTTGGCGCAGGCCTGCTCGACGGCGGGGGTCAGCGTCGCGGTGGTGTTCGGGGAGACGATGAGCGCGTCGCAGCCCTTGCCGAGCAGGTCGGTGATGTCGGAGATCTGCTTGTCGTCCTTGCTCTCCGCGTCGGCCACGGTGAAGGTCTTGATCTCGGGGTGCAGCTTGACCTCGGCCTGCATGTTCTTGAAGCCGACCTGCCGCCACGGATTGCCGACGCCCGCGTTCGAGAAGCACAGGTGGTACGGCCCGGCCTTCTTGTACTTGGCGGTGTCCACGGTCTTCGGGTCGAGGGCCTGCTCCCACGGCTTGTCGGCGGGGCCGGTGGCTGCCTTGGTGCGCAGGGCCAGCTCGTTGTCGTGGTCGGCCTGGACGAAGAACTTCGACGTCTCGCCGGTGCCGGCGCCGCTGGGCCCGGCGCTGGGCGACGCGCCGGGCACGTCGCTGGTGCAGCCGACCACGCCCACCGCCAAGGCGGTGCACACGGCCAGCAATACGGGGGTGCTTCTCCTCATGTGCGTTCCTCTCTGGTGCGGATCAGGGCGTTTCAGGTACGGCGGCGCAGCGTGCCGACCGCGACCGCGGCGAGGATGATCAGGCCCTGCACGGCGGAGCTGAGCGCTCCGGACACGCCGAGCAGGTTGAGCAGCGTGAGCAGGGTCTGCAGGGTGAGCGCGCCGAGCATGGCCCCGGCGACCGAGCCGCGCCCGCCGCCGAGCACCACCCCGCCGAGCACCACCGCGGTGATCGCGGTGAACTCCAGCCCGGCGCCGACCTGGAAGGACACCCCGCCGAAGCCGCCCAGCAGGATCGCCGCGACGGCGGCGCAGGCGCCGCTGACCAGGAAGGCGATGGTGCGAACGCGCGCCGTCCGCACCCCGGTGAGCCGGGCCGCGCGCGGGTTGTCCCCGACTGCCAGCAGCACCTTGCCGAAGTCCGCCCGCATCGCCAGCACCGCGAGCACGGCCACCCCGGCCAGCACGAGCACCGCGTACGGCAGCTGCCCGAGCACGGGTACGCCGTCGACGCCGCGGCGGCCGAGCATCCGGAACTCCTCCGACAGCGCCCCGCGCGGCGAGCCGCCGGTCCAGGTGTAGACGGCGCCGACGAGCACCAGGTACATGCCGAGCGTGGTGATGAACGACGGCACCTGCAGCAGCGTGGTGACCACGCCGTTGACCAGGCCGACGAGCAGCCCGAAGGCGAGCAGCAGCGCGACGACGGGCCAGGTCGCGGCGGGGTCGCCGTCGATGAGCCGGGCGGCGATGACCACCTCGGCGGTGACCAGCGAGCCGACCGACAGGTCGAAGTCGCCCGCGACGATGACGAAGTACTGCCCGGCGGCGAGGATGATCAGCGGGGCGGCGCGTTTGAGGAACGCCAGCAGCACGGGCGGGTCGTAGAAGTCGGGCTGGCGGATGCCGACCGCGATCAGCAGCAGCACCAGGATGATCAGCACGGGCCGGATGCTGCCCGCGCCCCACCCGCCGCGCCCGCCGCCGCCCAGCCCGGCGGGGACGGCGGGCGCGGAGCCGGTGGGGCTCGCCACGTCGGTGCTCATGCCACGGCCGCCTTCCGCCGGTCGGAGGTGCGGCGCAGGCGCAGCGCGTAGACCGCGACCGCGGCGACGATGACCACGCCGCGCACCATCTGCTTGAAGAAGGAGTCCACTTCGAGCTGGTTGAACACGCCGTCGATCACGGCCAGCAGCAGGACGCCGCCGACCGTGCCCGCCACGCCGCCGCGGCCTCCGGCGAGCACGGTGCCGCCGAGCACGACCGCGGCGATCGACTCCAGGTCGTAGCCGCCCTCGGCGCCGACCCGGGGTGCGCCCGCGCCGAGGCGGCTGGCCAGGTAGAGCCCGGCGATCCCGGCGCACAGCGAGCAGATGACGTGGGTGCGGATGAGAACCCGGTCGGTGCGCACCCCGGACAGCCGGGCCACGTCGAGGTCGCCGCCGGTGGCGATCAGGTGGTGGCCGTAGCGGGTGCTGCGCAGGGTGAACCAGGCCGCGGCGGCGACCGCGGCGAACAGCACGAACGACAGCGGCACCGGTCCGATCCGGTCGTAGCCCAGGTGCTGGAAGGACGTGGGCACGCTGCCGGCCGGTCCGGCGTAGCCCTGTTCGAGGTAGCCCTTGATGAGCAGGCCGACGCCGAGCGTCGCGATGAACGCGTTGATCCGCAGCTTGGTGATGAGCAGGCCGTTGAGCAGCCCGATCGCGGCGGACACGGCGAGGACGGCGGCGATCGCGGGCAGCACCATGCCGTCGGATCCGGCCATGGTCTCGGCGGCGACGAGCGAGGTCAGGCTGATCACGTACGCCACCGACAGGTCCAGCGACCCGGCGAGGATGGCCATGGTCTGCCCGACCGCGACGATGCCGAGCCCGGCCGCCCGCTGCAGCAGGCTGATCGTGCTCGACTCGCTGAACAGCGACCCGCCGTCCAGGGCGACCAGGGTGCCGCCGAGCATCAGCGCGAGGGCGAGCGCGGCCCAGACGCCGCTGGTCGCGTCGAGGGCGGGCAGGCGCAGCCTCGTGCGCGCCCCGTCTGTGCTCATGCGGGCACCTCCGTACTGGTGGCGGCGCCGGTGGCCAGGCCCATCACGGCTTCCTCGCTCGCTCCGGCGGGCAGCTCGCCCGCGATCGCGCCGTCGCGCATGACGACGATGCGGTCGCTCATGCCGATCAGCTCGGGCAGCTCCGACGAGATCATCAGCACCGCCGCACCGTCGGCGGCGAGCCTGCGGATCAGGTCGTGGATCGCGGCCTTCGCGCCGACGTCGATGCCCCGGGTGGGTTCGTCGAACAGCAGCACCCGCGGGGTCATCGCCAGCCAGCGGGCCAGCACGACCTTCTGCTGGTTGCCGCCCGACAGGTAGCGGATCTCCTGCTCGGTGCCCGCGGCGTGCACCTCCACGGCGTCGAGCAGCTCGCGCACGGTGGTGGTGCGGGCAGCGCGGCCGAACCAGCGGGGCCGTACGGCGCGCTGCGCGAGCAGGGCGTTGTCCAGCACCGACTGGCTGAGCGCGAGGCCCTCGCCCTTGCGGTCCTCGGTGACGTACGCGATGCCCGCCCGGACCGCCTGGCGCGGCGAGCGCACCCGCACCGGCTCGCCGTCGAGCAGCACGCGCCCGGTGCGGAAGCCGTCGATGCCGAACACGGCGCGGGCCAGTGCCGAGCGCCCGGAGCCCTGCAGCCCACCGACGCCGAGCACCTCACCGGCGCGCAGCTCCAGGTCGACCGGGTGCAGGCGGCCGTTGCCGGCGGCGGACAGGGTGAGCCGGGCCGCTCCCGCGCTGCCGGGGGCGGCGCGTTCGGGGTAGTAGTGCGACAGCTCGCGGCCGACCATGTGCCGGACCAGGGTGTCGGCGGTTGCCTCGGCGGTGTCGAGGGTGGTGACGCGCCGGCCGTCCTTGAGCACGGTGATCCGGCCGGACAGGTCGAAGACCTCGGTGAGCCGGTGCGACACGTACAGGATGCCGATGCCGCGCTGCTGCAGCCGCCGGACCAGCTGGTAGAGCAGCTCGACCTCGTGCTCGGCCAGCGAGGCGGTGGGCTCGTCCATGATGAGCACCCGCGCGTCCAGCGCGAGCGCCTTGACGATCTCGACGACCTGCTGCTGGGCGACGCTGAGCCGGCCGACCCTGGCCTGCGGCGTGATCGCGTCCTCGCCGATGCCCGCGAGCAGCTCGGCGGTGCGGGCGTGCATGGCCCGGCGGTCGACCAGGCCGCGGCGCATGGGCTCGCGGCCGAGGAAGACGTTCTCGGCGACGGTGCGCTCCGGCAGGAGGTTGAACTCCTGGTGGATGATGCCGATCCCGGCCGCCTGGGCGGCCCGCGGGTCGGGCAGCGTCACCGGCTGCCCGGCCAGCTCCAGGGTCCCGGCGTCGGGCTGGTACACCCCGCTGGCGATCTTCATGAGGGTGGACTTGCCGGCGCCGTTCTCGCCGACGAGGGCGTGCACCTGTCCGGAGTGGAGGTCGAGGTCGACGTCGTCGAGCACGCGTACCCCGAAGAAGGCCTTGCCGACGCCGCGCATCCGCAGCAGGGGGCCGTCGCTGTCTGGCGGCACCGCACCTCCTCGATCGTTCCGGCACACTTTCGCTGACGTCACAAGAACTTTTGCTCTGCGTACCGGAAGTCTTGGCGTCGGACGTTAAACGGCGCCGCTCGATCTAGCAAGCCTGTAACGAGCGGGAAATGATAACGGTTCGGCATTGGTGCATCCACCAGCCGCGATGTGACCGCTCACGGGCTTTCCACCAGAGCGACCCTAGTTTTGCCCGGTCAACAAGAAACTTTCAGTGATTCTTCTAAAACTGGCATCGCCTGAATATTGACGTTGCCCACTTGCACGGGCCATGCTCGGCTTCGCACTCAGGTAACAACACCGACACATTTCGATGTGTCGACGAGTGCTGCACAGTCGTGCGTCGCGGCGGGCGCATGACGGACCGACCGTCCTTTTCCGCGTACCAAGGAGACGGCATGAGCCGCCGCAAACCTGTCCTCGGCGCGTTCCTCGCGCTGGCCACCGCAGTCGCGGTGAGCCTGCTGCCCGCGGGACCCGCCACCGCCGCACCCGCGTTCCGCGCACTGGTGTTCAGCGAGACCGCCGGCTACCGGCACGGATCCATCGCCGCCGGCGTCAGCATGTTCACCCAGCTCGCCGCGGCCAACAACTTCGAGGTCGTGTTCAGCGAGGACTCCAGCGTGCTGAACACCGCCAACCTCAGCACCTTCGACGTGCTGGTCATGTTCCAGACCTCCGGCATGGTGTTCGACAACGACGCCCAGCGCACGGCCACCCAGAACTTCCTGCGCAGCGGCAAGGGCATCGTCGCCATCCACAACGCCACCGACATGGGCATCGAGTCGGCGTTCCCCTGGTGGGACGCGACGATCAACGGCGGCGCACACATGCCCGAGCACTCCCCCGGCTCGCTGCAGGGCTGGGCGCGGGTCGCCGACAAGGTGCACCCGTCCACCTCGCACCTGCCGGACAACTGGCAGCGCACCGAGGAGTGGTACAACTTCGACGTCAACGCGCGCGGCAACGTGCACGTGCTGGTCACCGCCGACGAGCGCACCTACAACCCGGGCGGCGCGGCGATGGGCCCCGACCACCCGATCTCCTGGTGCCGCGAGGCCGAGGGCGGCAAGGTGTGGGCGACCGCGATGGGCCACGACGACGCGTCGTACAGCGAGACGAACTTCCGCAACCACATCCTGGGCGGCGTGCGCTACGCGGCGGGCAACCTGGCCGGCGACTGCGGCGGCACGGTGTGGGGCAACTTCGAGAAGGTCACCCTCGACTCGAACACCGTCGACCCGATGGCCATGGACATCGCCCCCGACGGCCGGGTGTTCTACGTGCAGCGCGGCGGCAAGATCGCCGTCTTCAAGCCCGCCCAGCAGCAGACCGTTACCGCCGGGCAGCTCTCGGTGTACACGGGCGGTGAGGACGGCCTGGTCGGCATGGTGCTCGACCCGAACTTCGCCACCAACGGATGGATCTACCTCTACTACTCGCCGGCGTCCAGCTCGACGGATGTCAACAGGCTGTCCCGGTTCACGGTCAGCGGCGACACCGTCAACCTCTCCAGCGAGCAGGTGCTGCTCAGCGTGCCCGCGTACCGGGACCGGACGTTCAGCGAGCCCGGCCACACCGGCGGCTATCTGGCCTTCGGGCCGGGCGGCAACCTGTTCCTGTCCACGGGTGACGACACCCCGCCCAACCTCGACCCGGCCTGGCAGGGCTACGCCCCGCTGGACTGGCGGTCCGGCAAGAGCTTCCTGGATGCGGCCCGCAGCGCCGGCAACACCAACGACCTGCGGGGCAAGTTGCTGCGCATCCACCCGGAGAGCAACGGCACCTACACCATCCCCAGCGGCAACCTGTTCGCGCCGGGCACGGCGCAGACCAAGCCCGAGATCTACGCGATGGGCTTCCGCAACCCGTTCCGGTTCGAGGTCGACATGCAGACCGGCTGGGTGAACCTGGCCGACTACGGCCCCGACCGCGGCGGCGCGACCACCAACCGCGGCCCGGAGGGCCTGGTCGAGCTGAACGTGATCAAGCAGGCGGGCAACTTCGGCTGGCCGTTCTGCCACGGCAACAACCAGGCGTACGCGCCGTACAACCCGGACACCGGCGTGGTCGGCGCGAAGTTCAACTGCAACGCGCCGGTCAACGACTCCCCGAACAACACCGGCCTGCGCACCCTGCCGCCGCTGGTCCAGCCGCAGATCTGGTACGGCTACGGCGTCTCCCCCACCTTCCCCGAGATGGGCGAGGGCGGCTCGGCGCCGATGGGCGGCCCGGTCTACCGCTACAACGCAGCCAGCACCTCGGCGACGAAGTTCCCCGCGTACTACAACGGCGTGCACTTCTTCTACGAGTGGTCGCGCAACTACATCAAGGAGATCCACTTCGACTCCTCGGGCAACCTGGTGAAGATCAACCCGTTCCTGCCCGGCGGCGGCTACATCAAGCCGATGGCCATGCGCTTCGGCCCGGACGGCTCGCTCTACCTGCTCGAATGGGGCTCCGAGTTCGGCGGCGGCAACAACGACTCCGGGCTCTACCGCATCGACTACATCCACGGCGGGCGCGCTCCGATCGCCAAGGCCACCGCGACCCCGACCAACGGCCTCGCCACGCTCAACGTGACGTTCTCCAGCGCCGGCTCCTACGACCCGGACGCCGGGGACACCATCTCCTACGCGTGGGACTTCGACAGCAACGGCAGCACCGACTCCACCGCCGCGAACCCGACCCGGGCGTACACCAGCAACGGCAACTACGTCGCGAAGCTGACCGTCACCGACAACACCGGCCGGTCGTCGTTCGTCAACGTGCCGATCACCGTCGGCAACAACGCCCCGGTGGTCACGATCAACTCACCGCCCAACGGCGGCATGCTCGACTTCGGGCAGAACGTCGCCTACAACCTCACCGTCACCGACGCGCAGGACGGCACCATCAACTGCTCGCAGGTGTTCACCAACCCGGCACTCGGGCACGACGACCACGCCCACCCGACCACCGACCTGCCCGGCTGCTCCGGCACCGTCAACACCGGCAACCTCGGCGGCCACCCCGACGGCGCCAACCTGTTCTACCTGCTCAACTCCCGCTACCAGGACAACGGCAACGGGACGGTGGCGCGGCTGACCGGATACGCCAACGTGGTCCTGCAGCCCAAGCACAAGCAGGCCGAGTACTTCACCAGTCAGTCCGGCGTGCGGGTGGTCGCCCAGTCCGGGGCCGAGAGCGGCAACCGCATCGGCGACGTCAGCAACAACGACTGGATCATGTTCGACCCGATGAGCCTGCAGGGCATCACCAGCGTCAGCTACCGGGTGTCCTCGCCGAGCGGCGGCGGCAGCATCGAGCTGCGCGCCGACTCGCCGACCGGCACCCTGCTGGCGACCAACCCCGTCGCGGCGACCGGCGGCTGGGACACCTACGTCCAGCAGGCCGCCGTCAACGTCGGGGCCCTGTCCGGCACGCACAAGCTGTACATGGTGTTCAAGTCGAGCGCGAACAACAGCTTCGACGTCGACTCGTTCACCTTCGCCGGGACAGGGGTCGGCACCAACCCGACCGGCGGCATCGCGGGTAAGACGTACACCCTGACCGCGCAGCACAGCGGCAAGCTCGCCGATGTCAGCGGGGTCTCCACCGCGGACAACGCGACGGTCGTGCAGTGGCCCGCCACGGGCGGCAACAACCAGAAGTGGCAGGCCGTGGACGCGGGCGGCGGCTACGTCTACCTCAAGGCGCTGCACAGCGGCAAGTGCCTGGCCGCGAGCGGCGGGTCCACCGCCGACGGGGCGGCGATGGTGCAGCTGACCTGCACCACGAACAACAACATGAAGTGGCAGGCGGTCACCACCTCGACCGCCGGGGTGTACCAGCTCAAGGCCGTGCACAGCGGCAAGTGCCTGGACGTCAACGGCGCCTCCACGGCCGACAACGCCGCACTCATCCAGTGGGCCTGCCACACCGGCAGCAACCAGCTGTGGCGGCTCACGCAGGTGTGAGAACCCGCCGGCCCGGTCACACCTGGGTGATCGGGCCGGCGCGAGCGGCGGGCGGGACTTCCGTGGTCCCGCCCGCCGCCCTGTCCGTGGACGGCCCGACCACGTGTCCGGTGTCGTCCGGCAGACCGGGCTTGGCGGACCCGCCGGACCAGCGCTGCCGGCCCCCGTGGCCGGAGTGTGCCGGAATCGGGCCGTCCACGCCGCACGAACGGGTCTGCTGAGGGGCACACGGCGCGAGCCTCAGCCCATCTCGGGAGGTGAAACATGACCCTGTCCATCAACTGGCGCCAGGCCGCCTACGCGATCCTCACGCTGGCATCGCTGGCACTGCTGCTCTACACGATCGGCGCACCGGCGACCGAGGGCAGCTAGGAGCCCGCATGAGAGTCCGCATTCTGGTGGCGCTCGTCTCGCTGGCCACGCTGCTCTACACGGCAGGCGCGCCATACGAGCACGGAGGCTGATCCGAGCGCTGCCCGGCAACCGGTGCGAGCAGCGATGCCGCTGCTCGCACCGCGGCCGGACCCCGCTCAGCTCCTAGTACCAGCCCGTGTAGGCGTACCCGGCGCCCACGTTGGGGAGCACGATGGTGCCGACCGCTTGGGCGACGTAGCCACCGTCGTACACCATGGGGGTGAAGCAGGTGTACGCGCCGACCACGTCGCTCCACGTGATCTCGTCGATGCAGACCTGCGTACTGGCACTGTCGTTGTACCGGTAGACCGCCGCGTCACCCTCTGACGGGATCGTGTAGACCAGCACGCGGCCCCAGACGGTGCGGCACGTCGAGCTGTAGCGCAGCTCGATCTTGCCGGTCCGCGAGCCGTTGACTTTGATCTCTGCCGATGTCGGCGTCGACACCGCCGAGGAGCCGTCCGACCGCCTCTGGCAGACCGAGGCACGAGAGTCGGTCGGGCTGATGCCGTCCCAGCCCTTGCCGGTCGGCCCGGCGGCGTGCGCCGCGGCCGGGGGCAACACGGCCACGCCGACTACCGCGACGATCACGACGACGGCGGATCGAATCCGTCCACGAATCATTCCGAGTTCCTTTCGACTTGCCGGCCTGTGTGCCGTGAGTCAACCGGCACCGGGCATCGTCGCGGGCCGACGTCGGCCGAGTCCGGATCGGCCCCAGGAACGTCCTGGTGACAGCAGCGCCGACGGGGCCGGAAACCGGACGGCACCGGACGCTCCAGCCGGTCGGGGCGACCTGTGGGCCGACGTGACCCGCGGCTTCCCGGGCGTGAGAACCCGCCGGCCCGGTCACCACCTGGGTGACCGGGCCGGCGCGAGCGGCGGGCGAGGGCTCCGGGCCCCGCCGCTTCGGTGCGGGTACGGTCAGCAGGCCTGCATGGATCCGTACCCGGAGAGGTGATAGTCGGAGACCCAGCCGAAGTATCCGTTGTAGTGGACAGCCGTCCAGGTGGTGACGCCGTTGACCGAGTCGCCGTACCGGTAGCAGTTCATGGGGAGCCAGGCGCCCCACGGCGGCCGGACGAGGATGGAGCAGTTGTGACCCGGCCCGGTCCGCATCGCGGGCCCGACATACCCGCTGACCGAGTTGATTACCTGGGCCGACGTTCCGTCCTTGTCCGGTGCGGGCGGCCCGCACGTCACGGCCGCGGACGCGGGCGAGGCGGCTACGACCAGACCACCGGCGATGGCCAGCAGGACGGCCGCGGATCCGACTCCGATCCTTTGCAGGAACTTGCTCATGGGACCTCCTGAAACATGGATTGGTTTCCCCTGGCCTGAGTCAACCGGGCTGGGCGTCGCCGGAGGGCGGATGCCGACGGATCCCGGATCGATGCCAGCAGATGTGCTGGCGGAAACCCTGTGGGGCGGACCGGAAACCGGACGTCACCGGACGCCGAGAGCTGCGGCGCGGCCGGAGTCAGGCGTGCGCGGTCCGATGTGCTGCGAAGAGCGGGGTAAAGTGACCTATGTGGACGATCGTTTGAATCCGGTCGCGCAGTTCTGTACGGACCTGCGCGTCCACTGGCAGGCGTCGGGAAGGGATCTGCCGAGCATCGCCCGGGATGTGCGCATCAGCCGGACTCAGCTCTACGCGATCCTCAACGGGGAGATCAAACGGCCGCCGGACTTCGCGGCACTGGTGCGCCCGTTCCTGCTCGCCTGCGGCGCGACCGAGGCCGAGCTCGCCGACTGGCGCCGCCGCCACGACGTACTCGTCGGCGTGCACCAGGGGTTGGCGCAACAGTCCCGGCTCCGCCCGGCCCCGCCGAACCTGCTGCCGGCGGTGAGCGGCGGTTTCGTCGGCCGGACATCGCTGCTGGCCGCCCTGGACACCGCGGCGTCACCTGCCGTGGTGACCGGGCCGCCCGGCGTCGGGAAGACCGCGCTGGTCCTGCACTGGGCGTACGGCCGGGCCGCGGCGTTCCCCGACGGCCGCCTCTACGCAGACCTGCGGGGGTATGCCCGTGACGGCGCTCTCGACCCAGCGGACGTGATCCGTGGCTTCCTCGACGCGCTGGGCGTGCCCGCCCGGGAGATCCCGCCGGACCCGGCCGCACAGGCGGCCCGCTTCCGGAGCCTGGCCGCCGACCGGCGCCTGCTGGTGGTCCTCGACAACGCCCGCGACGCGGACCAGGTACGCCCGCTGCTGGCTGGCGGATCCGGCGTGCGCACCGTGGTGACCAGCCGCAACCCGCTGACCGCCCTCGTCGCCGACTACGCCGCCACGCCCGTCGTGGTCGGCCTGCCGACGGAGGCCGAAGCGGTCGAGCTGGTCCGGTCCCGCCTTGCCGGATCTGCCGACGACAGCGCGGCGGCGGACGCCGTCGCCGCCTGCGGGCGCCTGCCCATGGCGCTGGCCCTGATCGCCGCACGGGTACGCCAGACCGGGTTCCCGCTGGCGACGGCCGCCGCCGAGCTGCGCCAGGCCGGTTCGCGCAGTCACCACGACCTGCGCACGGTGTTCTCCTGGTCATACGCGGCGGTGAGCCCGCCCGCCGCGCGGCTGTTCCGCCTGCTCGGCCTCCCCGCCGGAGCCGACATCGCCGCCGATGCGGCCGCCGCGCTCGCCGACGTCCACGACGCCGGCGCGTCACTCGACGAGCTGGTCCAGGCGGGCCTGCTCGTCGAACACCGCCCCCACCGCTACCTCCTGCACGATCTGCTGCGCGACTACGCGCGCGAGCAGGCCCAGGCCACCGACACCGACGCCGAGCGCCGCGCCGCGCTGACCCGCCTGCTCGACCACTACACGAGCACGGCGCACGAAGCCGACCGCGTCCTGAACCCCATACGCCCGCCGATCCCGCTGCCCGTGCCACCGCCGCCGGACAGCCGCCGCCCTGACTATCAGACAGCGCTGACCTGGCTGAAAGCCGAGAGGGCGGTGCTGCTGGCGACCCTGCGCCAGGCCCGCGACGACGGCCTCGACCGGCACGCCTGGCAGCTCGGCTGGGCCTTGGACACCTTCCTTTACGAGGAGCACCGCTGGCACGACGAGGGCGCTGCCTGGGCGGTGGCGCTGCGGGCGGCCACCGCCTCGATGGACGACGCGGCGGCCGCGCACGCCCACCGGTTCCTCGGCGCGGTCGCCGGACGGCTCGACCGGTTCGCCGAGGCGTACGCCCACATGCACGACTCCATGCGGCTGTGCCGGGCCGCAGGCGACCGCCGCGGCGAGGCCGAGACCGAGTTCGTCCTGTCGTACGTGTGCTTCCTCCAGGACGACATCACGACCGCGCTGGCCCACGCCGAACGTTCGCTCGAACTCTGGGCCGGCCTGTCCGACCTCGCCTGGACCGGCCGTGCCGCCAACGGTGTCGGCCTCTACCACGCCTTTCGCGGGGACGCCCCCGCCGCGATCCGCCTCTTCCAGCGTGCCGCCGACCTCCAGCACGAGGCCGGCGACGTCGCCAACGAGGCCGTCAGCCGCGACAACCTCGGCAAGGCGCACCACGCGCTCGGCGCCTACCCCGCCGCCGTCGAACAGTTCGACACCGCCGGTGACCTGGCCCGGCAACTCGGCGACCCCGTTCTTGAGGCGCAGACGGCCCATCATGCGGGCGATGCATACCAGGCGCTCGGCGATCACGCCACCGCCCGCGAACGGTGGGAGCACGCCTACAAGCTCCTCACCGACGCCGGGCACCCGATGGCGAACGACGTCGCCCGCAAACTCGCCGCGCCGCAGCCGGGCGACGCGGCAGGCGCCGCCGGGGAGTGAGGCGGGCGTCACCACGCGGGCACGGGTACGGGCGGCCGGCCGTGGCCGAAGGTTAGGTTGGCTCATGTTCTCGGACAGGTCCCGGGTCGCGGCCGGGCTCGCCGTGGTGTGCGCCGCGGCGGGGACCGGCGCGGTGATGTATGCGCTCGGCGTGCTCCCCGAGCCCTGGACCCGCGGCTACATCAGCGAGGGCGGCGTGGCCACCAGCCCGCGCGACGGGATCTACCGCGCCGGGATCGTCGCCCTGGCCGCCTCGCTGGCCCTGCTCGGCACGGCGCTGCGGCGGCTGGTGCCGTTCGTCTTCGCGATCCTGGCGACGGCGGGCGTCTTCGGCACCGCCTCGGCGGCGGTGTCGTGCACGCCGGGTTGCCCGCTGCCGCCGTACGAGCCGTCCACCCCCGCCGACCTGGTGCATGCCGGGGCGAGCGTGCTCGGCGTGGGGCTGGCGGTGGTCGCGATGACCGCCGTGGCACTGATCTCGCTGCAACCGGTGCTGCGCCGCACCGCGCGGATGTTCGCCGCAGTGACGCTGCCCCTGGCCGTGCTGCTGGTGTTCGGGCTGCTCGCGATCGGGCGCGGCCTGTTCACCAGCGTGCTGGAGCGGGTCGCGCTGGTGCCGGTGGTGCTCTGGATCGCGGTGACCGGGCTGCAGCTGCTGCGCCGCCCGGCCGCCGAGCGGGCTTGACCTCGCCCCAAGGGCACGCCGCAGACTGACCGCGTGGAGAAGAAGTTCCTGCTGGCGGGTGAGTTCGGGGCGGCCGCGCGGCTGTCGCCGAAGGCGCTGCGCCTCTACGCCGAGCTGGGCCTGCTCCCACCGGCCCGGATCGACCCGGGGACCGGATACCGGCAGTACACCGCCGACCAGCTGCCGCGTGCCCGGCTGCTGGCGCGGCTGCGCCGCCTCGGGCTGCCGCTGGCCAGGATCGGGCACCTCGCCGATCTGACGCCGCAGGCCCGCGCGGTCGAGCTGCGCGGCTGGCTGCACGGCCAGCGGGAGCTGCTCGACGAGCGGGCGGCGGTGGTCGAGGCCATGCAGTCACCGGTCGACGGCTCGCTGCTCGCCGCGGTCGCGCTGCGCGAGGTGCCGGTGGCCAAGGTGCTCTGCCGCACCCGCCGGATCGCCTCCGGCGGCCTGGCGGACCTGGTCGCCACCGCCCAGCGCGACATCCGCGCGCACCTGCGGGCCTCGGGGCTGCCCGGCGACGGCACGCTGCTGGTGTTCTTCCAGGACCTGGTGACGCCGGACAGCGAGTCCCCGGTCGAGGTCGCGGTGACGTTCGAGGGCAGCGCCGAACCGGCCGGCGACCTGTACATCCGCCTCGTGCCCGCGCACACCGCGGCCTACCTGCCGGTGCCGGCCGGATACGAGGACCTGCCCGAGATCCTGCGGGTCTACGACGCGGTGGAGGCCTGGACCGAGGCACACGGCCTGGCCTGCACCGGGCATCCGTACGAGAGCTATCCCGGCACCGGGGCGCGGTTCGACGTCGCGTACCCGGTCGCCGCCTGACCGAGAGGTTTCCTGTGCGCCACCTTCCGTACGTGGGCAGCGGCCCCTACTGCTACTCCAACTCGTTCGCGATGCTGCTCGGCGAGCAGGCCCCGTCGACGGCCGTGCTGGAGGTCGCCACCGGCGGCCCGTTCGGCATGCAGCTCGTCGGGGGCACGCTGGTGTTCTTCGACGCCTACGGCTGGGACCCTGAGCAGGGTTTCGACGACGCGCTCGGCGCGCTCGGCTGGACCTCCACGGTCTGCAAGGGCGGCGAGGCGGCCGAGGCGCTGGCCCGGCTGCGGGCCGCCGCCGAGCAGGGCCCCGTCTGGGTCGGGCCGGTGGAGATGGGGCACCTGCACCACCAGCCCGAGATGACCGGCCCGATCGGCGCGGACCACTTCGTGGTGGTGCTGGACGTGAACGACGAGCGGGTGCTGATCCACGACCCGCACGGGTATCCGTACGCCGAGGTGCCGGTCGGGGACTTCATGACGGCGTGGCGCGCGGAGACGGTCAGCTACGGCAGCGCGTACACGATGCGCACCGGTTTCACGAAGGTCGCCGAGGTGAAGGACGCCGACGCGATCCGGTCGGTGACCCCGGCGGCGATCCGGTGGCTGTCCATGTCCCCGGCGCTGGAGATGCCGCCGGGCAGCCTGGGCAACGGCGAGGCCGCGGAGCGGACCGCGCAGCTGATCGAGGCGGGCGCCGGTGACGGCCTGCGCGAGCACCTGATCTACTTCGCGATCCGGGTCGGGGCCCGGCGGCTCAGCGACACCGCCGACTGCCTGCTGCTCGCCGGCTACGGCGAGGCGGCGGAGATCGCGGCGGGGCAGGCGCGGCTGGTCGGCTCGTTGCAGCACCCGATGGTGACCGGGAACCTCCCGGCCGCGGCGGCCGCGCTGCGCGAGCTCGCCCCTACCTACGACCGGCTGCGCGCCGCCCTGGGCTGACGCACCCCGCACACGGAAGCGGCCGGGCGCCGGATCCACCTGTCCGACGCCCGGCCTCACCTCAGCGGGAGGTGGCCTTCAAGTCCCTGGGCTTTGCAAACCCGTCCGGGGCTACGGCGAGATGCTCTCGGCGTAGTCGAACAGGCTCTTGATGTCGTTGTCGTAGTACGGGCCGTCGAACTGGCCGTTGCCCGGGTTGTCGCCGTGGCTGACCGTGCTGTTGATGTAGCCCAGACCGGTCTGGTCGTTGTACTCCTGCAGCCAGGGTCCGCCGCTGGAGCCGTAGGTCATGTTGCACCACATCCGGATGACCTGGTCGTGGGCGTACCAGGTGCCGCTCTGGCAGTACTGCTGGCTCTCGCCGCCGCCGAGGTTGCCCGGGTAGCCCAGTGCGGTGACGTTGACGCTGTAGCCGTAGTTCCACCGCAGGCCGTTGCCGCCGACGACGTCCACGATGCGCTGGCCGGCACCGTTGGTGTTCATGACGGCGATCGCCATGTCCTCGCTGTAGCTGCTGCTGTTGATCCACGCGGTGCGCGCGGACAGCGTGTACGCCGTCCAGGTGCCGAACGGCCGTACCCCGTTGCGGTAGCGCGGGACGAACTGCCAGTTGGTGTACCACTGGCCGCCGGCTCCCTGGTGCACGCAGTGGCCGGCTGTCACGACCAGCCGGCGCTTGCCGCTGGCCACGGTGGCGGCCGAGCAGCTGGCGGACCCGCCGCCGGGGACGGTGAAGTACACCTTGCCGACGGTCTGCGACTCGTTGAGCAGCGTGCCGAAGCCGCTGCCGCCGGCGACCGAGGGCGCGACGGGCGCGATGCTGCCCGCCGGGCCGTCCGGCCGGTTGTCCTTGCCCGCCGTCGCCGTGGCGTCCTTCCCCTTCGGGAAGTCGAGGTCGACGGCCGCGGCCATGCGCTCCGGGGTCCAGTAGGCCGCGACGTCCTTGGCGACGGCCTCGCTGGTCACCGCGCGGCCGTCGCTGGTGCGCGCGACGGTGCTGGTGTTGCCGGAGCGGTCACCGGTGGACGGTGCCGCGTTCGCGGCCGCTGCGGCGCTCACGACCATCGCGAGCGTCACACCGGCCACCACCTGCCAGTGCAGGGTTCGTTTCACGAGGTGCTCCTTGTCTCTCGTGTGCCTTTCAAGGGCATGCGGACGCTATCGACCAATGTGGAGTGATTGGAACCGGTTAGCGCATGTAAATCCACATTGAACTGATGAATGAATCTAAAACACCAGCTAGGGGACCTTTTACGGCTATGAGTGACAACTCGTTCCATCCTGTGTGCCGGTTCAATCCCGTTGCCCGGCCCGCGCCGGATGTGGTGAGGTCGCGGGCATGACGGGTGGAACGGATCATCAGGCTGCGCTGACCACCGCGCAGCGGGCGGCGCTGGCACACGTGCGCGAGCGGGGCATGAAGGCACGTGAGACGGCGCTGGCCCGGCTCGGGGACGTGCCGGACGTCGCCGCGCTGCTCGAACTCGTGGCGGCGCACGGCCGGGTGACCCTGAACTTCCACCCGGACCGGCTGCTGGCCGACGGGCGTACGGTCGCCGAGTCGCTGGCCGCCGACGGCGTGTACCGCAGCCAGTTCGAGACCGGCGTGACCAACGGCAGCCGCACCGCCTTCCTCGACGGCGACCGGGACCGGTGGGAGCGGCAGCTGTTCGGCGGCGCGTACCACGCCCCGGGCGGCCTGCCGGGCGAGCGCCCCCGCTACGGCGGGCTCAACCTGCTGCGCCACCCGGACGGCGCCTGCCCGCGCTTCGGGTCCTGCCACGTTCGGCTACGGCCGCACGTCAACGCCCGCTGCACGGTCACCGTCGGCGACAGCCATCTGGGTCCGGCCGACGCGGGCACCTTCGACGCGTTCGAGGCGGTACTGGCCGGATACGTCGCGCAGGCCCGGCAGACCGGGGTGACGCTCGGCCGCCACGGCGCCGACCCTCTGGCCGTGCTGCGGAGCCTCGCCGACGCGGCGGCCACGGCCGAGCACGGCCGGGCCCTGGACGACTACCTGGAGGTGCAGGTGCACGGCCGGGTCGTGCTGGCCGCCGACGCGGAGGCGCTGGTGCTCGACCCGAGCTTCCGCGGCACCCGCAGCGGCGACCTGTTGGCGGATCTCGCCGGGCGCTGCGGGCTGGCACTGGAGTGGCATGCCGGGTTCGAGCTGACCCCGGCGGAGGTGGGCCCGGACTTCCGCGGCCCGGCGATACCGCCGCTCGCCGCCGAGGTCTGCGCGCGGTACGCCCGCGACTCCTTCGACGCCGCGCTGGTCGGACGGGCCGCCGCCGACATGCTGCGCGACCCGGCGGCGTGGGCCGCCCACGGCACTCCCGACGAGCTGCTCCAGTACGTCAAGCAGCTCTGGCACACGCTCAACCACGCCGGGCGCCCGTGGGGCGGGCCCGTGGCGGTCCACGGGCCCGCCGCACTCAGGACGCGAAGCGCAGGCGCACGATGACGTTGTCGAGCACCGTCGGCGTGCCGCCGTTCATGTCGTTGTTGGTCGAGGTGAGCCAGAGCCCGCCGTCGGGAGTCTTCACCACGGTCCGCAACCGGCCCCAGGAGCCGTTGAAGAAGGCCCGCGGGGTGTCGGTGGTGCTCCCGGTGATCCGCATGACCCACAGCCGGGTGCCGCGTACGGCGGCCATGTAGATCCAGTCGTTGACGATCTCGATCCCGCTCGGTGAGGCCGACGAGGTGCTCCACTGCCGCACCGGGTTGACGAAGCTCGGGTTGCTGCACGTGCCCTCGCACGTGGGCCAGCCGTAGTTGGACCCCGGCGTGATCAGGTTCAGCTCGTCCCAGGTGTTGTCGCCGAACTCCGACGACCACAGCCGCCCCTGCGAGTCCCAGGCCAGGCCCTGCGGGTTGCGGTGGCCCAGGCTGTAGACGCGGGTGCCGAACGGGTTGCCCGGCGCGGCTGCTCCGGTCGTGGTGACCCGCAGGATCTTGCCGTTGAGCGAGCTGAGGTTCTGCGCCCGGCTGCTGTCCTGCGCGTCACCCGTGGTGAGGTAGATGTATCCGTCCGGGCCGAACTTGACCCGGCCGCCGTTGTGGAACCGGTTCTTGGCGATGCCGGTGACCAGCGCCTCGCGCGGCCCGATGGCCCCGTTCTCGAACTTGAACCGCACCAGGCGGTTGTCCGAGGCCGCGGTGTGGAACGCGTACACCCAGTGGTCGGTGGCGAAGTTCGGGCCGACGGCCAGGCCGAGCAGCCCGCCCTCGCCGGTGGTGGTGACCGCCTCGGAGATGGTGCCGACGACGGTCTTCTGCCCGGCCAGGGTGACCCGCACGATCTCGAAGCGGTCCCGTTCGGCGACCAGCGCGCTGCCGTCGGGCAGGAACGCGATGCCCCACGGCAGGTCCAGAGCCGTGTTGACGTTGCGGTCGAAGACCGGGTCGCCGCCACCCGCCTGCGTCGACGTGGTGACCGTGAGCACCGCGCCAGCCGGGGACGTGTTGCCGTTGGCGTCATAGGCCAGCACCGTGTACTGGTACGCGGTGGCGGGCGTCAGGCCGGTGTCGGTCGCGGTCAGGTCGGGCACGTCGGCGATCTGGACGCCGTTGCGCGACACCCGGTAGCCGCGCACGCCGACGTTGTCGGTGGCGGCGTTCCAGGCCAGCGACACCGTGCTCGCGGTGACGCCGGTGCTGCGCAGGTTCGCTGGCGTGGTGGGCGGCTGGGTGTCGGTGCTCGGCGGGGTGGTCACCGGCAGGTTGTTGCTGCCCTGCGACGGGTTGCCCGCCGCGTCGTAGGCCAGCACGCTGAACACGTACGACGTGTTGGGCTGCAGGTTGTTCAGCGTCGCGGCCAGGATGTTGCCGCCGACCTCGGCGACGACGTTGCCGCCGTTGTAGACGACGTAGCGCGACACCCCGACGTTGTCGGTGGCGGCGTTCCAGGCCAGGTCGACGCCGTTCGGCCGGACCACGCCCACCACGCGCAGGCTGCTCGGGGCGGTCGGCGGCTGGCTGTCCGACGGCGCGCTGACCCGCAGCCGGTCCAGGTTGGGCCCGCCGTTGACCGTGGTCGCGGTCGCGCGGACCGTGTTGGTGCCCGCGGCCAGGCTCGCCGTGACCGTCTTCTCGGCCCAGGTGGGCCATGCGCCGGTGCCGGGGAAGGTGAGGCCGGGCGCGGCGGGGGTGCCGTTGACGGTGACGTCCATGGGCCGGTCGACGGTGGTGCCGTTGGCGTAACGCAGCGCCAGCTGGTAGTTGCCGGCCGCGGGCACCGAGACCGTGAACTGCACGTACGAGCCGGTCACGTTGTCGTAGTTGACGAATCCGGTGCCGGTGTAGCCGGCGTGGTTGGACTCGACCAGGCCCTGCGAGATCGTCGCGGCCTCCGCCTGGTAGTCGGTGAACGCGGGCGGCGGGCCGGTGGTCAGGTTCCACTGCTGGCTGGCCAGCCCGGCGATGCAGGACCAGATGTGCAGCTTGGCGGCGTCGGCGGTGCTGCCGCTCACCACGTCGATGCACCTGCCGGTGACCGGGTTGACCAGGGTGCGGGCCGAGCTGCTGTACGTCCACTGCTGGTTGGGGTTGGTCGCCGAGCAGTCCCAGATCTGCACCTTGGTGCCGTTGGCGTTGACGCCGCCCGCGACGTCCAGGCATTTGCCGCCCAGCGCCCGGATGGTGCCGTCGGTGCCGACGGTCCAGGTCTGCGCGGCGGAGCCGTTGCAGGTGTAGATCTGCACCTGGGTGCCGTTGACGGTGCTCGCGGACGGGATGTCGATGCACTTGCCGGACGCGACACCGGTGATCGGCCCGACGGTGTCGGCGGCGGCCGGGGCGGCCACCACGAGCTGGAGCCCGGCGGCGAGGGTCAGCGCCGTGGCGAGAACGGCGAGGCGCCTGATCGGAGGGGAGTTCACGAGTGCTCCGTTCCTGGCGATCGGTGCCGCGCGATGCCGTTCCGGGGGCTCGGGTGGCGGCGGCGCGAGTCCGATCGCGAGTGTTAGTTAACTTAACTGATCGAACCTGAACGATATGAAAGCGCATTCCCGATGGTCAAGGCGAGCGGCCCGGAATGGCACAGATGCCTCGCCGAGCGGTCCGGTGTGTCCCGCCCCGGTGGTACGGTCCATGCCGCACCGCCGGCCCGTACCCACCGGGCGGGGCAACCCCTGAGTTGCGAAGGCAATCCCCGGGTTGCCGACTTCGCGACGCAGAACCGGGAGACCCCATGGACGCCGAGGACACCACGCTGGAGGCGATCCTGGGCGGCGCGCCCTCGCCCGACGCCTGGCAGGCGGTCTGCGGCCTGCTGCCCGGCGTTGCCCGCGAGGCGCTGCCCACCGCGCTCAACCGGCTGGCCGACTGGCCCGCGAGGCTGCGGCCGATGCCCGACGCCTGGTGGGAGGAGAAGGCCCGAGGTGTGCACCGGCCGTGGCATGCGGCGTCGGCGTGGCGCGCCCTCGGCGACGTCTACGACGTCCAGAACGGGCGCCCGCCCGCGCCCGAGGACGACGAGGAGACCGACTTCGCCTGCTTCTCCGAGGGCGCGACCGCGCTCGCCTGCCCCTCGGACGCGAGCTGGCTGCTGCTGTGCGCGGCGGCGGAGTGGCACCACAACGGCGGTGACGTCGTCGTCTGGGCGACCGGCCCGCAGGCGGACCCGGTGAAGCTGCTCGACGGCGCCCACTTCCACGACGAGGCACTCGACGCGCAGCTCAGCCCGGACGAGACCGTCGCGGTGTGCTCCGTCGAGGGCCGCGTGCACGCCTGGTCCACACCCGACGGCAAGCCGCGCTGGCAGGTCGAGCTGGCCGAGAGCAGCGATACCGAGGGCCGCTACGACATGGCTTACTCGGCTGTGCGCATCGGGTTCAGCGGTGACGGGCGCCGGATCGCCGCCGGGTGTGCGGCGCGCGGCGTCCACGTGGTCGACACCGCGAGCGGCGAGCTGGTCGGCCTCATCGCGGCCGACCCGTGCGGGCCGGTGGCCCTCGATCACGACGGCACCCGGCTGGCCCACGCGGGCACGTCCGGCGAGATCGTGGTACGCGACACCGCCTCCGGCGCGATCCTGATGCGCCACGACACCGGCCTGGCCACCGTCAACGCGCTCGCCTTCGCACCCGGCGACGCCGGGCTCGCCGTGGCGGGCGGCGCTCGCGACGTCGGCCGCTCCCCCGGCGTGCGGCCTGCGGCCGTCGTGCTCACGCTGCACGGGAACGCGGTCACGGGCTCGCGGAAGGTCGTGCCGCTCGAAGCCCCGGCTGACCTGGTGGCCGATTCGCCGCTGGCGGCGGTGGCCACCCGCTGCGTGTGGGGCGTGCACGGGCCGCTGGTGTACGCCGAGGACGACGCCGGTGCGGTGCTGTTCGGCGGCGACGGCCGGGTGCTGTGGACCGAGCCGGGGATGACCTGCGGCAACCTCTCCCCCGACGGCCGCGTCCTGGTCACCATGGGCGAGGAGGATGTCACCGCCGTCTTCCTCGACGCGCTGTTCCCCGCGGGCTAGGTGCTGCCTCGCGTGGCAGGGCGCTGGAGCAGTCTCACGCCCGGGCGGTGACCAGGTAGAAGGTGAATCCGGCGAGGAACGGATCCGTTCGGAGGCGGTGAAGCCATCCTCCGGCCTCCGCTTCGGTGAACACGGCAGCCGCGACGGCCCGCGCCGAGTTACGACGTAGCCCCAGGATCTGGTCGGCCGTCTCGAAGTCTCGGAAGACCACCGAAACGGCCTCCACCGAGTTGATCTCGAAACCGGCCACGGTGGACAGCCGCACCAGATCGCGGCCGACTGTCGCGTTTCGCACCCGCCCGGCGACGAAACGCGAGAATCGTCGGCTCGTCGTCACGTCTTCGTCAGCCACCACGAGAGAGTCCCAGTCCGGCTCGGCCATGCCGAACAGGCCGCCGGGCCGAAGCACCCGACGGGCCTGCGCGATCGCCGCCCCAGGGTCGTCCACGTGCTGCAGGACGCGATCCGTCCGTGCCCGGTCGACGCAGGAGTCGGCGAGCGGAAGGTCGTGCACGTCGCCTCTGCGCAACTCGACGTTGGGGCGGTCCGCGAGCCGCCTACCGGCTTCCGCCAGCATCCGCGGTTCACGATCGATGCCGATCACCGAACCGGTCTCGCCGACGGCATCGGCCAACCGGCCGAGGTCGGTGCCAGGTCCGCATCCGATGTCCACCACCGCGTGCCCCGGCGACAGGTCGAGAGCGCCGAGGAACCGCTGCTTGTAGTCCTGGCCTACCGCGGTGCCGGCGGCGGCATCCAGATAGGTGATCGGGTCCGGCGCTGCCATCGCCTCGGCGTGCTGAGTCATTCGTCCACCCAACACGAGGTTCCGCTCGGTTCGGTGAAGCAGTTGTGCAGAAACGTGGTAGTGGTCTGCCGGTGGGGCTCCCGCTGAAGACGGGGTGGGTGGAGGGGTCCTGGCCGTGGCGCCCGGCTACGGCAGCTGAACGTACACCCTGGTCCAGGGCTGGTCGCCGAGCAGCCGCCAGCGGTGCCCGCCGCCCGCGGTGTCCTCGGCCAGCAGCACGTCGCCCGGCCCTAGCCGGCACGTCTCGCCGTCCCGGGTGGTGAACTCCAGGGCGCCGGTCAGGGTGAGCACGTACTGCCGGTGGGGTGCGTCGTGCCACTCCAGCCGCGCGCCCGGCGGGCTCTGCTGGAAGCGCACCGGTCCGGCGGGCAGCCAGCCGGTGGCCAGGTCGATTCCGTGCTGGTCGAGCCGCATGGCGGACTGCTCGATGTGCGACTGCCCGTCCCCGCCGGTGTAGAGGCGGACCAGGCGGATCATATCAGCACCGCCGTCGCCGCGGGGTCGCTGCCCGCCAGCCAGCGACCGCCGATGCGGGCCAGCTCGCCGGAGCGGCGGATCGCCTCCTGGGCGGCGTCGAGCTGTCCGGCCAGCGCGGCGTCGTCGAGGGCGACCGCCATCGCGATCAGCTCGGTGGTGATGCCGGTCTGCGCGATGCGCAGCTTCGGCCGGTCGGCGACGAGCCGGCGCAGCACTGGTTCGAGCTTCATGAAGCCGCCGATGGCGCCCTGTTCGAGGTCGTCGAGGGCGGTGCCTATCTCGCCGTAGGCGTAGACCTTCACCCCGGCGATCCGCCCCGCGGTGTGCAGACCCTCGGCCACGGGCTGGGAGGTGTTGCCGTCCTGCACGCCCAGGATCAGGCCGGTCAGGTCGCCGGTGCCGCGCACACCGGGGGCGGCGGTGGCGTCGACCGCCAGGCTCTGGCCGGAGCGCAGGTACGGCGTACACCAGCGGGCCAGGGTGCGGCGGTGCTCGGTGACCGTCGCCCCGGAAGCGACCAGGTCGATGCTCCGGCCGAGCAGCGCGAAGATTCCCTCGAAGTCGGCGCCTTCGTACCGGTGCAGCTCGACCGGCCGCCCGAGCCCCGCCGCGAGGGCGTGCACGAGGTCGAGGTCGAGGCCCGCCGGGGGCGAGCCCGGCACCTCGAACGGCGGGTCGGGAAAGGCCGACCCCACGCGCAGCGGTGCCCTACCGGCCAACCCTCGACTCCCCTGATCAGCGCCTAGACCTGGGCAAAGGCTAACCTCGCACGCAGCCGCAGCGTGGCCGTTCGGCCCTGCCACCCCGGCCGCCGTCTGGTCGGGGGCGGACCAGCGCGGCTGTCCCGGGGCGGGCGCACCCCGGACGACAGGGGCGGCGGCGCGTGGGAGACTCGACGCGACAGCGGCAGCAGCGGGAGGTGTGCATGTTCGATCATTTCGTGTGGTCCGTGCTCGTCGCTCCCGCGCTGGTCGCCGTCGCGGTGCGAGTGCTGGCCGACCGGCTCGCGCCGGGGCGCGCGGCCCGGGTCGTGGCCTGGTCGGCGGCGGCCACGGCGGTCGGCAGCATGATCAATCTGCTGGTGTTCACGCTGGTGGCGGTCGCCGAGACCCCGGCCGCGGCGGAGGCTTTCGGCTGGTCCGCGCGCACCGTGCACGACGACACCGCGCAGGTCGCCTGGGTGCCCTGGCTCAGCGTGGCGCTGCTGGCCGGGGCGGCCGGCGCCGTCGCGGTGCGGGCGCGGCGCCACCGCCGGACGCTCGCCGAGGCCCGCCGGTACAGCGACGGCACGGCGACCGTGCTGGTGCTGCCCGACGCCCGGCCGCAGGCGTTCGCGGTGCCGGGCCGGCCCGGCCGGGTGGTGGTGACCACCGGGATGCGCGAGCAGCTGTCCGAGCCGCAGTTCGACGCCGTGATCGCACACGAGCGGGCGCACCTGGAGGCCGGGCACCACCGGCTCGTCGCCGTCGCCGACGTGGCCGCGGCATCGCATCCGGCGCTGTGGTGGGTCGCCCGGCACGTCGGTTACCTGGTCGAGCGGGCCGCCGACGAGCAGGCGGCGCGGGCGGTCGGCAGCCGCCGCACGGTCGCGCACGCCATCGGCACGGCGTCCCTGGCCGGTGCGCCGGCAGCGGGGCTGGGCCTGCACGCGGCGGCGCGGCCGGGTGTGGTCCCGCGGCGGGTCGCCAGCCTGCTGCGCCCGCCCCGGCAGGCGGGGTGGCCCTGGTATGTCCTGCCCGCCGCGCTGGCCGCCTCGTCGCTGGTCTGGACCGTGGAGGCGGTCGTCGACTTCTTCGAGCTGCTCGCCTCGGCCAGCCTGCCCGGCTGATCTTCGCCCCGGCGGGGACGCCGGGTAGCGGAGAACGGGACGATAGAGTCGGAACCGATGAGCACTCGCCGACCAGACGCCAGCGCGGACGCGCCCGATCCCGGCCGCCGCCGCTCCGGCGAGCTGGAGTCGCAGATCGTCACGGTGCTGACCGCGGCCGAGACGGCGCTGACCCCCGGCGAGGTGCGCGAGCGGCTGGCCCCGCAGAGCGACCTGGCGTACAGCACGGTCGTCACGATCCTCACCCGGCTGCATGCCAAGGGCGCGGTGATCCGCGAGCGCGACGGGCGGGCGTACCGCTACGCCGCCCTGCGCGACGCCGCCGGGCTGGTCGCCGATCGGATGACCCGGCTGCTGACCGCCGAGTCCGATCACGGCTCGGTGCTGCGGCGCTTCGTGGGCAGCCTCGACGCCGACGACGAGCGTTTCCTGCGCGAGCTGCTGCGCGACGGGGACGAGTAGCCCGTACACCCCCGGCTTGACTTCTACTCACTGTAGAAGTCAGGATGCTTAGGCAATCCTAATTTAGGAAAGGCTCACCTGGCACCGGCTGGGGCGGGCCGATCGATGCTGCCCGCAAGCCGAGGTGCCGCCATGTCCAACGTGTTCCTGCCGACGTACCTCATCGGGCTGCGTGAGGGCCTGGAGGCGACGCTGGTCGTCACCATCCTGGTGGCGTTCCTGGTCAAGACCGACCGCCGGGACCGGCTCCGCTACGTCTGGACCGGGGTCGGCGTCGCTGCGGCGCTGTCGGTCGGCTTCGCCGCGGTGCTGCAGTACACGAGCGCACACCTGGAGTTCGAGCGCCAGGAGCTGTTCGAGGCGGTCACCTCGATCCTGGCCGTGGCCTTCGTCACGTGGATGATCTTCTGGATGCGGCGGGCCGCCCGGTCCATCTCCGGCGACCTGCGCGCCCGGCTCGACGCCGCCATCGCGCTCGGCCCGCTGGCCGTCGTCGTCACCGCCTTCCTCGCCGTCGCGCGCGAGGGCCTGGAGACCGCGCTCATCTTCTTCGCGACCGTGCAGGGCGCCACCTCGACCTGGTCGGTGACCGCGATCCTGGGCGGCATCGCGACCTCGGTCGTGCTCGGCTTCCTGATGTACCGCAGCGCGCTGCGGATCAACCTCACCCGCTTCTTCACCTGGACCGGCGTGCTGCTGGTGCTGGTCGCCGCGGGCATCTTCAAGTACGGCGTGCACGACCTGCTCGAAGCGGGCGTGCTGCCGGGCCTGAACAACCTCGCCTTCGACATCTCCGGCACGCTGCCGCCCACCACCTGGTACGCCGAGCTGCTGCGCGGGACGCTCAACTTCACGCCCGCCCCGACGGTCCTGGAGACCGTCGCGTGGCTCGCGTACGCGATCCCGGTGCTCGTGCTGTTCCTGCTGCCGCACCGGGCGCGCGCCGCCGCGCCCGCCCCGGCCCCCGCTCCCGCGCCGGTCCCCACCGGCAGCGACCGCTGAAACCCTTCAACACAGGAGTCACCCCCATGCGCAAGCTCCCGGCACTCACGGCGGCCGCCGTACTCGGCCTGAGCCTGTCGGCCTGCACCAGCGACCCGGAGCCGGCCGCGCCCGGCGACGCCACCGGCCCGATCGCGGTCAAGGCCACCGACGCGACCTGCGAGGTCGGCCGCGCCGAGACCGCCGCGGGCACGGTCACCTTCACCGTCAGCAACGGCGGCGCGAAGGTCACCGAGTTCTACGTGTACGCCGCCGGGGACCGGGTGATGGGCGAGGTCGAGAACATCGCCCCCGGGCTGACCCGCGAGCTGAAGGTCGAGCTGACCGCCGGCACGTACGAGACCGCCTGCAAGCCGGGCATGATCGGCAAGGGCATCCGCAACGGGTTCAAGGTGACCGGCTCGGCCGCGCCGCTGACCGCCGACGCGAAGCTGGCCGAGGCCACCGCGAACTACCAGCGCTACGTGCGCAGCCAGACCGCCGCGCTGCTGCCCAAGACCGAGGAGTTCGTGGCCGCCGTCAAGGCCGGCGACGCGGAGAAGGCCAAGGCGCTGTTCCCGGTGGCCCGCACCTACTGGGAGCGGATCGAGCCGGTCGCCGAGATCTTCGGCGACCTGGACCCGAAGATCGACGGCCGCGCCGAGGTGATCGAGGAGGGCATGCCCTTCACCGGCTTCCACCGCCTCGAGCAGGACCTCTGGGAGAAGAAGGACATCAGCAAGTCCGGCCCGATCGCCGACCAGCTGCTGGTCGACGTGAAGGAGATCGTGGCCAAGGCGAACGCGGAGCAGCTGTCCCCGCTGCAGCTGGCCAACGGCGCCAAGGAGCTGCTGGACGAGGTCGCCAGCGGCAAGATCACCGGCGAGGAGGACCGCTACTCGCACACCGACCTGTGGGACTTCGCCGCCAACGTCGAGGGCTCCAAGGCCGCCGTGCAGGCGCTGCGCCCGACCCTGGAGGAGCGCGCGCCGGAGCTGGTCACCGCGCTGGACGCGGCGTTCGCCGCCGTCGACACCGCGCTCGGCAAGCACCGCGCCGGTGACGGCTGGAAGCTGCACAACCAGCTGACCCAGGCCGAGCTGAAGGAGCTGAGCGACGTCATCAACGCGCTCGCCGAGCCCATCAGCAAGGTCGCCGCGGTCGTCGCGAAGTAGTCCCCTCGGTGCGGTGGGCCGTCCACGCGGACAGCCCACCGCACCGGCACCGATCCCCGGAGTGTGAGACAGATGGTTTCGCGACGAGCAGCGCTGACCGCCACCGGCATCGGCCTGGTGGGCGTGGCCGCCACCGCCGCCGTGAGCGCGGCGACCGCCGACCCCGAGCCCGCCGCCGCCCCGGCGTTCGACGGCGCGGTCCCCTTCTTCGGCGAGCACCAGGCCGGCATCGTCACGCCCGCACAGGACCGGCTGCACTTCGCCGCCTTCGACGTGATCACCAAGGACCGCGCGAAGCTCGTCGAGATGCTGCGCGAGTGGACCGCGGCCGCCGCCCGGATGACCCAGGGCCGCGACGCGGGCACGCTCGGCGCCGTCGGCGGCCAGCCCGAGGCGCCGCCGGACGACACCGGCGAGGCGCTCGGACTGCCGCCCTCCGGGCTCACCCTCACCATCGGCTTCGGCCGCAGCCTGTTCCGCGACGCCGCGGGCGTCGACCGGTTCGGCATCGCCGACCGGCTGCCCGCCGCGCTGGAGGCGCTCCCCCACTTCCCCGGCGACGCGCTGCGCCCCGAGATCAGCGACGGCGACCTGTGCGTACAGGCCTGCGCCAACGATCCGCAGGTGGCCGTGCACGCGATCCGCAACCTCGCGCGCATCGGGTTCGGCGTGGTCAGCATCCGCTACTCGCAGCTGGGCTTCGGGCGCACGTCGAGCACCTCGCGTACGCAGACCACCCCGCGCAACCTGATGGGCTTCAAGGACGGCACCCGCAACATGAAGCTGGAGGACGCCGAGCTGCTGCGTGAGCAGCTGTGGGCGCGTGCCGAGGACGGCGCGGCCTGGATGGCGGGCGGCAGCTACCTGGTCACCCGGCGGATCCGGATGACGGTCGAGACGTGGGACCGGACGTCGCTGACCGAGCAGGAGGCGATCTTCGGCCGGGACAAGGGCGAGGGCGCGCCGCTTGGCAAGGCCAAGGAATTCGACGAGCCCGACTTCGACGCCAAGGGCGCCGACGGGCAGCCGATGATCGCCAAGGAGGCGCACATCCGGCTCGCCCACCCGGATTTCAACAACGGGGCGCACCTGCTGCGACGCGGATACAACTTCGTGGACGGCACCGATGGGCTCGGACGGCTGGACGCGGGGTTGTTCTTCATGGCGTACCAGCGTGACCCGCGTAAGCAGTTCGTGCCGGTGCAGCGCAGCCTGGCCCGCGCCGACGTGCTCAACGAGTACATCCGGCACGTGTCGAGCGGCCTGTGGGCCTGCCCGGCCGGCGTGACCGGCGACGGCGACCACTGGGGGCGCGCGCTGTTCAGCTGAGTGACGGCTTTCAGCGAGGATGGGTCCGGCTTGCCGAGCTGGACCCGGTAAGTGCAGAGCCCCCAGCCAGACATGTGCCGCGAGATCTACTCGCAGCTAACGTCGATCATCTCGGTCGGGACCGACCGCCAGCCGAGGAACCTGCTGTACAGCACACCTGACTCGGCCGTGGGTATGTCCTGGCACGCCTCGAGGAAGAATCCGGACAGGTGCATCGTCATCGGGGCCTCCCGCAGCTCGGTGGCGTTGGGGGAAGGGCGCCGGCTGCGGGTGACCGCATGACCATGGGAGATACGCCTGCGCCCTTCCCGGCACCCGCCGGTGCAAGGGTGCGATCTCGAACCGGCGGGGCTCTGATGACAGAACCTATGAGCTGGGCGGGGACGCGGGAACGTCCCGGCAGACACTGCCGAGGACACTTTCCTGGTGTCGAAACGTCCCGCGTGTGTCCACTACGGTGAACTACATGAGCCACCGTCTGCGCTCGGCAATGCTGCGCGCTCAACTCGACTCCGCCGCCCTGGCCGTCGCCGTCGGCGTGGACGTCAAGACCGTCAACCGGTGGCTGGCAGGGCGCATCCCGCACCAGCGCACTCGCCTCGCCGTCGCGGTCGTGCTCGGTGAGACCGAAGCCGACCTGTGGCCTCATGCGCGCCCGGATCAGGCGCCGGGCACGAACGCACTGGCCGAGGTCGTCGGGGCCTATGCGCACCGCGCGGACATTCCCCAGCCGCTGTGGACGTCGCTGCTGACGGGCGCGAGCGAGCGCATCGACCTGCTCGGGTATGCCTACCCGTTCATCCTGGAGTTGCTGCCCGACGCGATGGCCCGTATCGCGGACAAATGCGCCTCTGGGGCGAGGGTGCGCATGGCGTTCGCCGACCCTGAATGCGCCCACGTGATCGAGCGCGACGGCCTCGAACAGATGGGCGGCACGCTGCCCGGCCGGATCCGCAACGCCCTGAACTTCCTGGACCCGCTGCACGAGGTGCCCGGCTGCCAGATCGGGCTGCACACGGTGCACCTGTACAACTCGGTGTTCCGATTCGACGATCAGATGATCGTCACGCCGCACCTGTTCCGGGCACGCGGATACCAGCACACGGCGCTGCACCTGCGGCGGCTGTCGCCACACGGGATCTTTGCGTCCTTCGCCGACCAGTTCGAGCAGATCTGGCAGACCGCTACTCCCTACCCGGCCGAGGCAGTCTGATGGGCGGCCGGCACGACTACTACCGGGACCCGAACGCACCCGCCGCGAACTCGATCGCACCAGGCGGCTCCGCGTTGGTGGTCGACGAGCGCGGCCGGGTGCTGATGCAGCGGCGGGCCGACTCGGGCAACTGGTCGTTACCCGGCGGCGTCATGGAGATCGGAGAGACCTTGCAGCAGTGTGTGATCCGGGAGGTCAAGGAGGAGACCGGCCTCGATATCGAGATCACCGGCCTGCTCGGCATCTACACCGACCCGCAGCATGTGATCGCCTATGCAGACGGCGAGGTTCGCCAGGAGTTCAACATCACCTATCACGGCCGGGTCGTCGGCGGCACGATCGCTGTCAGTCACGAGTCGACTGAGGTCCGCTTTCTCGATCCGGCCGAATTCGACCGGCTGCCGATCCATGAAACCGTCCGGCTCCGGTTACGTCACCACGCCGAAGGGCGCCGTACTCCCTACCTCGGCTGACTCCTCGGTGCTTCAGCCGGCGCGGCGGTAGTGCATGGCCACCGCGCCGTTGCTGAGCGGCTCCGCCGAGAGCAGCTCGAGCTTGCGCGTGGCGGGCAGCCCGCCCTGGTACAGCGTCGGGCCGTGGCCGGCGATCATGGGATGGACGAGCAGCCTGTACTCGTCGATCAGGTCCAGCCGGTCGAGCTCGGTCGCGAGGCTGCCGCTTCCGAGCAGGACTCCGGCCGGGGTCGCGTCCTTGAGCTTCTGCACGCTCTCGCGCAGATCACCGCCGATGTGGTGGCTGTTGGTCCACGTATAGTCCGTGCGCGTCGACGACACCACGTACTTGGGTTTGGCGTCCAATTTGACCGCCCACTCGCGGAGGGCCGGCGGCGCCTCCTGGTCGCCGCGGGCGACGGCCGGCCAGTAGCTCTCCATCATCTCGTAGGTGACCCGGCCCCACAGCATCGCCCCGCTCTCGTCCAGGAGACGGGTGTACAAGGCGTGCGTCTCGTCGTCGACGACCCCCTCCTGGTGGTCGACGCAACCGTCCAGGGTGACGTTGAGGCTGAAGATGAGCAGTCCCATGACCGGCCAGTCTAGCGACCACTCGGCAGCGTGGAGGCTTCCCCGCCGCGCCGGGCCGGCCCGCGGATCACTTCGGGGAGAGGAGGCAGAACTCGTTGCCTTCCGGGTCGGCCATGACCGTCCACGGGACGTCGAGGTCGACGGCGGTGGCGCCGAGGCTCCGCAGCCTGGCCGCCTCAGCCGCGGGGTCGTCACCCGGATACGGCCGGACGTCGAGATGGACGCGGTTCCACCCGGTCTTCACGTCCGGTGTGCGGAGGAACTGCAGGTACGGGCCTACGCCCTGAGCGGAGCGCAGCACCGCGCTCTGCTCGGTCACCTTGTGCACGGTCCAGTCCGTGGCCTGACCCCAGAAGCGGGCCATCGCCGCGGGATCGGCGCAGTCGACGATCACCGAGGCGATCGGCCCGGTCTGCTCGTAGAGCGAGTCCAGCACGCAGAACTCGTTGCCCTCCGGGTCGGCCATGACCGTCCACGGCACGTCGCCCTGGCCGACGTCGGCGAGCGTCGCACCCAGCTCCTTCAGACGCGCGACCAGCTCCGCCTGGTGGGCCGGCGACTTCGCGGCGAGGTCGAGGTGCACCCGGTTCTTCACCGTCTTGGGATCCGGGTACTTGACGAGGTCGATGCAGACGGCGGTGGGGTGGGGGTAGGCGAAGCCCGCGGGTTCGAGGTTGGTCACGCCGGGGCCTTCGCTGGAGAGCTCCCAGCCGAGCGCCTCAGCCCAGAAGCCGCCCAGCGCGGAGTCGTCGAGAGCCTTCATGTTGATCTGCACCAGCCGCGTCGCCATACCGCCGATGCTAGCGCTTTTATGATCTTGAATTGACCGCCGGGCCGCCCGCATCCCGCCTGGTGCGGGCGGCCCGTGCCGGTCTCAGTGCATCGCGTACGCGGGCTCCGCCGACTGGCTCGTGTTGACGATCTTCTTGCGCGGCAGGAACAGCGCGGGGACGATGCACAGCGCGACCAGGATCATCGCCACCAGGTAGGTGTTGCCGAACGCACCGGCCAGCCCTTCCCGGCCGGCCTCCAGCACCGGCGCGGGCACCTGGTCGGCGGGGACCATGCCCTGCGCGACGCCGAGGTACGCGGCGGCCGCCTGGTCGGCGAGCACCTTGTTGGTGAGCACCACGGACATGACCGCGGTGCCGATCGAGCCGGCGGTCTGCTGGACGATGTTCATCATCGTCGAGCCGCGCGCGACCTGGCCGTCGGTGAGGCTGCTCATCGCCGCGGACATGATCGGCATCATGGTCAGGCCCATGCCCATGCCCAGCACGAACAGACTGCCCAGCAGCAGCGTGTACGACGTGCCGGCGGCGACCTGGGTGTAGACCGCCAGGGCGGCGGTGATCAGGGCGATGCCGGTGAGCACGAGCTTGCCGGGGCCCATCTTGTCGGTCAGCTTGCCGCCGATGGGCATGGTCAGCATCGCGCCCAGGCCGTTGGGGGCCAGCAGCAGGCCGGCGTCGAGGGTGCCCTCGCCGCGCACCTGGATGAAGTAGCTGGGCAGCAGCAGCATCGAGCCCATGAACGCCACCGAGAACAGGGTCATCGTGATGACCGAGATGGTGAGGTTGCGGTTGCCGAACAGGCTCAGGTCGATGAGCGCGTGCTGCTTGCGCAGCGCGTGCAGCACGAACGCGATCACCAGCGCCAGCCCGACCAGGCCGGGGAGCAGCACCTTCGTCGCGGCGACGGTGCCCGCCTCGGGGATCGAGGAGACGCCGTAGAGGAACAGTGCCAGACCCGGCGACAGCAGCAGCATGCCGAGGAAGTCGAACGACTCCGACGGCTTCGGCTCGTCCTTGGCCAGCACCCGCCAGGCGGCGAACAGCGCGATCAGGCCGATGGGCAGGTTGATCAGGAAGATCCACTGCCAGCTGGCGGCCTCGATGAGCCAGCCGCCCAGGATGGGGCCGCCGATCGGGCCGAGCAGCATCGGCACGCCGAGCACGGCCATGACGCGGCCGATGCGCTCCGGGCCGGCGGCCCGGGTCATGATCGTCATGCCGAGCGGCATGAGCATGCCGCCGCCGAGGCCCTGCAGCGCCCGGAAGGCGATCAGCGGGCCGATGTCCCAGGCGAAGCTGCACAGCACCGAACCGGCCACGAACAGCACGATCGAGGTCAGGTAGAGGCGCTTGGTGCCGAAGCGGTCGGCGGCCCAGCCGGTGATCGGGATGACCGCGGCCAGGGCCAGGGTGTAAGCCGTCATGGTCCAGGCGACGGTCGCGGGGGTCGCGCCGAACTCCTGCTGGAACTTGGGCAGGCCGACGCTCACCACGGTGACGTCGAGGATCGACATGATGGCGCCCAGCACCACCACGGCCGCGACCTTGAGGACAGCGCTGTCCAGCTTCTCGGTGGCGGGTGGTGGGGCCGCGGGTTGGGCCGCGGCCGGCGGGCTGCTGGTGGTGGTCATCCGGGGGTCCTCCTGCTGATCGAACGTTTCGGGCGATGGCGAAGGAATCGGTCTCCTTCTGGCATCGCCGCGTTCCGTCATCGTCGCAGTCGGGTCGCCGCCGGGCGCAGATGAGTCACCCGCCCGTGGCACTCGACACCGGCGCGGCCCGGCCGTAGCCCGTGACCAGGGATTTCGGTTTCGGCCATCCGCGGTGACCGAAGTCCGGCGGATATTCGGTAGTGCGCAGGGCCGGTCTCACGGATGCGGCCTCGGCCGCGAAACGAGGTCGGCCACCGGCGGCAGCACCGCGCAGGTCAGGCCGCCGAGGCTCCGCCGGCCGGGAATCCCGCGGCTCCTACCAGCCTTCGACGGCCCGGTCGTCGGCCAGATCACGCAGTTCGTCGGCGATCCGGTCCAGGTATCCGGCCAGCACGTCGCTGTACACGGGGCAGTCCCGCCAGTGGGCCTGGGCCTGGTCGAGCAGCGAGACCAGCGGGGCGTTACGCCGCCCGAGCCGCCGATCCTGGATGCTCTCCGCGACCACGAGCCACTCCCAGTCGACCTCACCGTCGTAGCGCTCACCGTCGCCGATGGCGCGGGACAGGCCGTAGGTCACGTCGACGTAGGCGTTCCAAGCAGCCTGCTGCAAAGTCGTGCTGTCCACCGCGCGGGGCTCCTGGTTTCCTCGAAGTGGCGGAGCGGTCGCCCTCAACGGTACGTGGTGTCGGCGCGCACGCCACATATATCGATATCCGCAGGCCAGAGCGGCCTCCGGACCGGCCGGCCGCTACGCCGTGACGCCCGCCCGCCGGATAATCGCTGGTGAGCAGATCCGCGTTTCGCGATGATGCGGTCATGGCCACGAGACGACGAGCTGCCCGCGATGCCGCCGCTGCGGGCGGACCGGCCGACGGGGCGCTCGCCGACGACGTGGGAGGCCCCGACGCCACCGTCCGGGCGACGGCCCGCGCCCTGGCCAAGATCGACGAGGCCTCGGCCCTGATGCTGGTCGAAGGCATCCTCGACCAGGTGGCGCTGGAGACGGCCGCCGCGGGTCGCGGACTCGATCTCGAGGCTCAGGGGATCGTGATCACGCCGATCGGCGGAGCGCACGCGATCGGCCGCTTCCTCGCCGACCTGGGCCCGCGCGCCGCACGGGTGCGGCTGACCGGACTGTGCGACCTGCGGGAGGCGGACCTGTTCCGGCGGGCCGTCTCGGACCATTTCGGCTCGGCCCACACCGCGGCCGACATGGAGAGCCGCGGCTTCTTCGTCTGCGACCGGGACCTGGAGGACGAGCTGATCCGCGCCCTGGGCACCACCGGGGTGGAGGCACTCCTCGACGACGAGGGCGACCTGGCGCTGTTCCGCGCGTTCCAGAATCAGCCCGCCTGGCGCGGGCGGCAGCCCGAGGCACAGCTCTACCGCTTCCTGCGCAGCAGCGCGCGCCGCAACCTGCGCTACGCGCGCCTGCTGGTCGACGCGGCGTCCGCCCGGGACGCCCTGCCCCGGCCGCTCGGCGCCCTGCTCACCGCAGCCTCCTGACGCAGCTCCCGCGGTCTGCCGGCGCCGGACCTGGACGCGAGACGTGGCCGAGGTCGCCGACACGCCCCGGCCCTGCCTCGTTCGTCCCGCACACGATCAGCCGATCACCACTGCCGGTCGCACTTTTGCGGGATCGGGCTGGCTGTCCTGCCGACCGGGCCGGGAGAGTCGGGCGGGGCAGCGGTGTGGACGGACACAAAGCGGAGTCGGCACTGGACGGCGCGTGACCGGTGCCGGAAAGGTAAGGGGTGCGCCAAGCCCCACCCGGTTCCACTGTGGCCGGACGCGTGCCACCGCACCCGTCCCACCGCGGCTGGGCCGGACCGTCCGCGCCTATCGGAGATCCCGTGCCTCATCGCCCGACCCTGACCCGTCGTGCCCTCGCCGCGCTCTGCGCGGTGGTCCTCACCGCCGCCGGAGTCGGCGCCGCAACGCCCGCGGCCGCCGCACCCAACCACTCCACGGTGGTCAGAGCGACGCCGTCCGCCGCCTCACCGGACATCAAGAACGGCACAGTCTACGCCATCCACGATGCCGGTACGAAGATCATCGCGGCCGGTGACTTCACCACGGTCCGCAACCGCGGCACCGAAGTGGACATCACCCGGAACTACATCCTGGCCTTCGACAAGGCCACCGGCACGGTCGACACGGCCTTCGTCCCGGTCGTCGACAACGAGGTCTCGGCGGTGATCGCCGGGCCCACCGCCGGCACCGTCTTCATCGCGGGCAAGTTCAACACCGTCAACGGAGTCACCCGCCGCAAGGTGGCCCTGCTCAACGTCAGCACGGGCGCGCTGGTCACCACGTTCGCCGGGCCGGCGTTCAACGGTGCGGTCAAGGACCTGGCCCTGGCCGGCAGCCGCCTGCTGGTCGGCGGCATCTTCACCACCGCCGGCAACACCGTGCCGCGCGGCGGCCTGGCCTCGCTGAGCGCCACCACGGGCGCCGTGGACTCATACCTGACCACCACCCTGACCGAGAACCACAACTACGACGGGGTCAGCGGCGCGAGCGCCGGGGTCGGCGCGAGCAGGCTGGCCCTGTCCCCCGGCGGCCAGCAGCTCGTCGTGGTCGGCAACTTCAAGAAGGCCGACGGTGTGCTGCACGACCAGATCGTGAAGCTGGACCTGGGCGCGAGCGCGGCCACCATCGCGAACTGGAACACCAGCCGGTACACGCCGCGCTGCGCGTGGTGGGCGTTCGACTCGTACATGCGGGACCTGGCGTACGCGCCCGACGGCAGCTACTTCGTGGTGGTGACCACCGGCGCCCCGAACGCGGGCACGCTGTGCGACGCCGCCGCCCGCTGGGAGAACGACGCCACCGGGGCGGACCTGCAGCCCACCTGGGTCGACTACTCGGGCGGTGACACGTACCTGTCCGTCGGCATCAGCGAGCAGGCGGTCTACGTCGGCGGTCACATGCGCTGGCTCAACAACAGCCTCGGCGGTGACAGCCCTGGCGCGGGCGCGGTCGGCCGGGCCAGCATCGCCGCCCTCGACCCGCTCAGCGGCCTGCCCCTGTCCTGGAACCCGGGCCGCCACCCGCGCGGCGTCGGCATCGCCGAGCTGCTGGTCACCTCGGACGGCCTCTGGCTGGGCTCGGACACCGCCTGGATCGGCAACTACCAGTACCGCCGCGAGCGGATCGCGTTCTTCCCGCTGACCGGCGGCACCGCGCCGCACGCGACCACCACGGCCACGCTGCCGGGCAACGTGTACCAGGCCGGGGTGCCGGTGCCGACGAACGTGCTCTACCGGGTCAATGCCGGGGGCGGGGCGGTCGCCGCGACCGACGGCGGGCCGGACTGGGCCGCCGACGACGGCGGCAGCCCGAGCCCTTACCACAACGCGGTGAGCAACACCGCCGGATACGGCACGGTGCCCGGCGTGGACGCCACGGTGCCGGCGGGCACCCCGGCCGCGCTGTTCTCCTCCGAGCGGTGGGATCCGGGTTCGGCGCCGGAGATGAGCTGGCAGTTCCCGGTGAACGTGGGCACCGAGGTCGAGGTCCGGCTCTACCTGGCCAACCGGTACGACGGCACCGCCGGGCCCGGCACCCGGGTCTTCAACGTGACGCTCGACGGCACGACGGTCCTGGCCGGCCTGGACCTGTCCGGCGCGGTCGGGCACAACGTCGGCACGATGCGCTCGTTCACGGTGACCAGTGACGGCTCGGTGGACCTGGAGTTCGGCCACGTGGTCGAGAACCCGCTGATCAACGGCATCGAGATCGTCAAGACCGGGCCGCCGCCGGCCGGCAACGCCGACGACGTGCAGGTGCGCGCGTACGACGGCTCGGCCACGGTCGGCGCGGCGAGCGCGGTGGCCAACCCGGACGGCACCGCCTGGTCGGCGGCCCGCAGCGGCTTCTGGGTGGGCGGCACGCTGTTCTACGGGATGAACGGCGCGCTGTGGCGGCGCACCTTCAACGGCACGGCCTTCGGCACGCCGACGCTGGTCGACCCGTACCACGACGCCTACTGGGACACCGTGGACTCCGACTCCGGCGAGCACACGTACGCCGGGGTGACCACGAACTTCTACGCCGAGATCCCGAACGTGACCGCCATGTTCTACACCGGCGGGCGGCTGTACTACACGCTGTCCGGGCAGAGCGGGCTGTTCTGGCGCTGGTTCACCCCGGACAGCGGGGTGGTCGGCGCGGACAGGTTCACCGTCGCCGGAGTGGGCGGCCTGGCCGACGCGGGCGGGCTGTTCCTGTCCGGCAGCACCCTCTACAAGGTCAACCGGAGCACCGGCGCCCTCGCCACCACGGCCTGGTCCGGCGGGGTGCCGAGCGGCTCGTACACCGTGGTCAGCGGACCGTCGCTGGACGGCGTCGACTGGCGGGCCAAGGTGGTGTTCACCGGCCCGTGAGGCCCGGAGTGACGCTGCCTGCACGAATGCCGAGGCTCCCGGTGGTGACCGGGAGCCTCGGCCGTCGCCACGCCCTGCCGACGTGGCTCCGTTGATCGGCTGCCTGGACGACGATCAGCCTCCAGCGCAGCCGGTCGGGGAGATCAGAGCGTGATCGACCAGGTGTCGAGCACGCCTTAGTCACCCGGGCCGTAGTCGGTCACCCGCAGCTGCCAGGTGCCGGTGGCCTGCGCCGTCACCGGCACGCTGTAGGTGCGCGTGCCGCCGAACGGGGTGCAGATGTAGTTGCCGGTGCCCGAGTACTTCACGGCGTAGACCACGCCGCTGGGGTCGATCAGGCTGATGCCCAGATCCTCGGCACAGGTGTGCTGGATCGTGACCGACAGCTGGACCGGGGACACCGCCAGGCCGGGTGCCGTGGAGACCACCGGACTGAAGATGCGGTTGTCGATGATCTGGTAGTCGGTGCCGTTGGTGAAGGTCCGGCCGCCGGGCGGCGTCGGGGACGGCGACGGCGAGGGCGGGGTGCTCGGCGAGGCCGAAGGCGACGGCGACGGGCCGGGCCCGGTGCTCACCGCGGTCTTCCAGATGGTGTACGCCAGCCCGTCGGCGCTGCGGTTGAGCGCCGTCGCGTTGATGTTGTTCACCGTGTCGCAGGACTGGTGGTAGCAGGGGTCGTAGGACGAGCCCGCGGTGCCGCCCCACTTGCTGGCCTGCGCCGACGTCTTGCTGTTGCCGGCGCCGGTGGCGTAGCCGCTGGTGGGGATGCCCGCGTTCTTGAACGAGGCGTCGTCGGAGCGGCCCTGGCCCTCGACGTTCTCCTCCGGCTGGAGGCTCAGCGAGTCCCAGTACTCCTTCATCGGCGCCGACGTGGCGGAGCTGATGTTGTTGATGAAGTAGCCGCCGTTGGTCGAGGCCACCATGTCGAAGTTGTAGTAGCCCTTGATCGCGGTCTTCTGCGCCGAGGTCAGCGAGTTGACGTAGAAGCGGGAGCCGTTGAGGCCCTGCTCCTCGTCGGTCCACCAGCCGAACCGGACGTGCTTGGCCAGCGTCGGGTTGGCGGCGGCCAGCGCGAGCGCGGACTCCAGCAGGATCGACGAGCCCGAGGCGTTGTCGTTGATGCCGGGTCCGGCCGACACGCCGTCGAGGTGGGCGCCGAACATGACGACCTGGTCGGCGGGGCCGCCCGGCCAGTCGGCGATGAGGTTGTTGGAGCGGTAGGTGCAGCTCGTGCAGTCCTGCAGGGTGACGGCGTAGCCGGCCGCCTCGAGCTTGGCCTTCACGTAGTTCACCGACGCGGTGTAGCCGGCCGAGCCCGCCCGGCGGTTGCCGCCGTTCTGGGAGGCGATGGTGCCGAACTGGCTCAGGTGCGCCTGGACCTTGGCCACGTCGATGTCCGGCGCGGTCGGCGGCGGGTTGGTGCTGCCGACGGTGAGGGTGTACTGCGCCGAGTGGTCGGTGGTGCCGTCGCCGTTGACCGTGATCGTGTAGGTGCCCGGAGCGGTGCCGGCGGTGGTGCTCACGGTCATCGTCGAGCTGTTGCCGGTCTGCACCGACGACGGGCTGAACGACACGCTCACCCCGGACGGGGCGCCCGACGCGCTCAGGGTCACGGTCTGGGCGCTGCCGCTGATGGTGGTCGTCTGCACCGTCGCGGTGACGCCGCTGCCCGGCTGCACCGTGCCCGACGCCGGGTTCAGCGCGATGGACCAGTCGCTGCCCGAGGGCGTGCAGGTGGCCTCACCGGACTGCGCGGGCAGGGTGACGGCGTCCCAGGCGGCCTTGGTCCGGTTGTACAGGTTGCAGGTGGCGTCGAGGTTCTTCGCGGCCTGCAGGGTGGCGATGCGGTACTTCTTGTACGTCATGCCGGACGTCTTGAGCAGCATGGCGTTGTAGAAGATCTTGCCCGCGTTCTGGATGCCGACGCCGGTCACCGACGAGGGCCCGCCGGAGCAGATCGGGCTGTCCGGCTTGCCGTTACCCGGGCTGTTGCCCTCGGCCAGCAGGTAGAACCAGTGGTTCAGCGGCCCGGCCGCGTCGTGGACCTCGGTGTTCGGGATCGACGACGAGTAGCAGTTGGGGCTGCGCCCGTCCAGCGACGGGTTGTACATGTAGCGCAGCGGCTTGCCGTTGCCGGAGAAGTTGACCATCTCGCCGGTCTGGTAGTCCGGCACGTCGACCGGGCTGTTGACGAAGTGCTCGGTCAGCGCGCCGAAGATGTCGCCGGTGCCCTCGCCGAGGCCCGCCTCCTGCGAGGTGCCGCCCGGGGTGTTCTCGTCGATGCCGTGGCCGTTCTCGTGGCCGACGACGTCCATGCCGGTCAGCCACTGGCCGGCGGCGTTGTAACCGAACAGGGTCGCGTTGGGCACGTAGTCCCAGTAGGCGTTGCGGTCGGCGAGGCCGACGTAGGACGGCCACGCGCCGCCGTTGCCGTTGAGGCCGTTGCGGCCGAGCCACTGGTTGACCATGTCGGACTGCTTGGCGCTGGTGTAGAAGACGTCCACGCAGCCGGAAACCTTGTCGGTCTTGCTGCTGCTGCCCCAGACGTCGTCGGCGTCGGTGAAGATCGACCCGGTGCCGTTGCTGTAGTTGGCGCAGCTGATGCCGCGGCCGGTGTCCCGCATCTGGTAGTTGCCGCTCGACCCCGACGTCGGGATCTGCAGGTTCGATCCGCTCCAGACACCCGTGCCGGTGCCCGCCTGGATCTCCTCCTGGGCGTACGCCACCTTGCCGTTCTTCGCGTCGACGTAGAAGTTCTTGCGGCTGGGCTGCGCCTTGGTGGCACCCGAGACCTGCACCTCCCAGGCCAGCACCGGCTTGGGCTGGTCGAGCGTGAGCACCACCAGGCGCGGCTCGCTGGTCCGGTCCACCCGCAGGTAGCCCTTGCGGGCCGCGGCGGCCGCCTGGGCCGGGCTCACCGTGGCGCGGGTGTTCACCGCGATGTCGCCGCTCGCGGCGGACACCGTGCTCACCACCCGGCCCTCGGCGTCGGCGGCCACGACGGCGTCGCCGCCGATGACCGGCAGGCCCTTGAAGGTACGGTCGTAGGAGACGTAGAAAAGGTCCTTACCGGACGGGGTCGTGCTGCGATAGACGGCCCGCCGGTCGAACTCCTCCGCGCTGCTGTGCTTGCGCAGCGCGTCGAGCCCGTTCACGGCGGCGCGATCGGCGGCCGCGACCGCCCGTGCGGCCGGGTCCAGCCGCGGTTCGGGAGCGGGGACCGCCTGGGTGCCGGCGGCCGACGCGGTCAGCCCGGTGGCGGCCACGATGCTGCCGGCAAGGATCAGGCCTGCCGCGGCGGCGGCGAGGCCAGCTCTGTGCTTCATGAGTGACTCCTCCTCTGCCGCACCTCGCGGTGCGGCAGAAGGCAGCCAACTCGATATCCACATGTCTCGAAACCGAGGAAACCCCTGGGATACGCCGGGGACGATCAGGGAAATCCCTTGCCGCAAAAGGGTCCCGGCAACGCCGGCTACTGTCCCTCGCCCGCCAGCAGCAGCGACAGCTGCACGCGCGAGCGCACGCCCAGGATGCGGTAGATCCGGGTCAGCGAGGACTCCACCGTCTTGACGCTGAGGAACAGCGTGTTGGCTATCTCGCGATTGCGCGCGCCTGCGGCGACCAGCTCGACGATGCGGGCGTCGGCGGCGTTCAGGCCCATCCGGTCGGCCACACCGGACTCCGGGGCCCGCGCGGCGGCCCACGGCGTGGCCCCGTGCTCGCGGTAGATCGCCATGGCGCGCCCGGTGGTGTCCCGGGCGGCGGCCCAGCGGCGCTGCCGGCGCTGCGCCGACGCCAGCGCCAGCAGCGAGCGCGCCTGCTCCAGCGGCATGCCCAGGCCCGCGAACGCGTCCACCGACCGCTCCAGCACCTCCAGCGCCGCCGCCGCGCCACCGGTGGCGTACCGCAGCACGCCGTCGGCGCGGTCCAGCGCCGCCGCCACGCCCGCGCCCCGGCCCAGCTGCTCGGCCAGCGCGCGGGCCTGGCCGAGCAGCTGCGCCGCGGCGCCGGTGTCCCCGGCCGCGACGAGGGCCTCGGCGAGGTCACCGTGCCAGCGCAGCATCGATGGATCGCGGGCGTGCTGCTGGCGCTGCAGGTCCTGGACCGCGCGAAGCGAGGCCACGGCGCCCGCCGAGTCCCCCGCGGCCAGCTGGATCAGGCCCCGCGCGTAGGTGGCCCTGACCAGGTAGATCCGGTCGTGCTCCTCGGCCGACGCGCGCACCGCGCCGTCGGCCAGCGTCCGGGCCCGCGCCGGGCTGCCCGCCGCCAGCTCGACCAGGGCGGCGCTGTACCACGTCGGGCCCGGTGACATGCCCGTCCGCTCGGTGATCACCATGGCCCGGCCGACGTGGCCCAGCGCCGACGCGCACCGCCCCATCCGCACCTCGACCTCGGCCAGCGCCCGCAGCACCTCGACCTGGTCCTCCGGCACGCCGGACTGCTCCGCCGCCGGCAGCAGGCCCAGCAGCAGCTGCCGCGCCTCGTCGAGCCGGTCGTCGAAGAACGCGTGCCGGGACGCGGCGTGCCGCGGCGAGTTGGTGATCCGCTCCCCGTACGGAGCCGCAGGCAGGGACAGCGCCTCGGCCAGCGTGCCAGCCGCCTCGGCGTCACCGACCACCCGCTGCATCAGCGCCAGGTAGGCCAGGCTCGCCGCGTGCACGGCCGGATCCTGCGCGGCCACGGCGTACCGCACGGCGTGGCGGGCGTGCACGGCGGCCCGGGCGGGCGCGCCCTCGGTGATGTTGGCCCGCACCGCCAGCCGCAGGTGGGCGGCGGCGAGCAGTCCGGGATGGCCGCTCGCCTCGCCGAGCACGGTGGACAGCAGCTCGTCGCAGTCGTCGAGGTCCTGCCCGGCCGCGTCGAACGCGGCCAGCCGGGCACGGGCGCGGTCGGCGGCCGGGGCGCCGACCCCTTCCAGCCGGCCCAGCATGCGGCGCACCAGCGTCACGTCACCGGCGGTCCCGGCGTCCTCGGCGGCGTCGCACAGCCAGCGCACGACCGTCCCCCGATCCAGCTCCGGCGGCGCGAGGTCCACCGCCCGCAGGCCCAGCTCGGCGGCGCGGCCGGGACGGCCCTGGGCGCGTACCGTGGCCCGCGCCTCGGCCAGGGCGTGCGCCAGTGCGGCGTCGGGGTCCGCCGCCGTCATCGCGGCGTGCCACAGCCGCGTCGGCTCGTCGGGGGCGGCGGCGCTGAGCGTGCGGTGCCCCGCGGTCAGCTCCTCCGGGCCGGCGTCGGCGAGCAGCAGGTCGGCCAGCACCTCCGCGCTCGGCCGCAGCCGGTCGTCGGGGTCGAGCTGAATCACGCCGTTGAGTTCGGCGTACGCGACGTCCCGGGCCGCCACGCCCACGCGGTGCAGCGTGTGGGCCGGCAGCCGCCCGGCCAGCGCGGTCAGCAGCGCCAGCCGGCGCACGCCGGGGGTCATCCCGTCCATCAGGTCCCGGGATGCCTGCTCGACCGCGCGGGACACCGCCCGTGCCGCGCCCGGACGGCGGTCGGCCTGGCGCGGGGTCGCCCCGAGGGCGAGCGCGAGCCGCGGATGCCCGCCCGACGCGGCGTGCACCCGCACGGCGGCCCGGTAGGTCAGGCCGCGGCTGCCGAGCAGCTCCACCATCTGCGGGACGGTCAGCCGGGGCACCGCGATCTCGGTGGCGTCGCGGTCCAGACCCGGCACCGCCTCCGCCGTGGCGTGCCGTGCCATGAGCAGCGGCAGCTCTGCCCTGGCCGCCACGAAGGCGATCACGTCGATGCTGAGCGGGTCGAGCCACTGCACGTCGTCGACGATGAGCAGCGGTGCGGCCGGCAGCCGCCGCAGCAGCGCCAGGGCGCCCAGCCGCAACGCCAGGGCGTCGATGGGACGCCGGTCGCCGCGGCACAGCACGGCGTCGATCGCCTCCGCCTGACGGGACGGCAGGTCGCCGATGTTCTCCGGCGCCATCTGGGTGAGCAGGTCGGCCAGACCGACGTGGACGGTGGACGGGGCCGGCGCGATGGTGACCACCGGCCGCCCGCCGCCGGAAAGCTCCTTGGCCAGCACGTCGAGCAAAGCCGAGCGGCCGATGCCGCGCGGACCGGTCAGGACGACCCGGCCGGTGGCGGCGAGCGCCGCACGCGCCTCGGCCAGCAGCTCCTCCCGCCCGAACAGCATCCGGCCAGGCTAGGCGAAACGCCGGTGCCGCGGAATCCCCGCGACGGCCGAGCCTGCCGGATCGCCGCGGCCGGTGCTCGGCGGCCCGGAACGCCCGGCATACTGCGCCGGTGGACAGCCCTGAGGAGCCGTTGACGGGCGGCAGGATGACCGGCGGCATCGTGCGCCGCGGTGATCGGGTCTACCGGCCGATGGGCTCGTGGTCACCGGCCGTGCACGAGTTTTTGCGACATCTGGACTCGGCCAGGTTCGGCGGCGCACCCCGCGTCCTGGGTGTGGAAGATGGCCGGGAGATGCAGCGCGCCAAGCTGCTCGAAGCCGAGCGCGTCAGGTATGCGCCCGTGGGCCCGGCCGGGGCGGCGATGTCTTTGGAGTACCTCGCCGGGCAGTTGCGGTAGCTCGAAGCCGTCACTCCTGACCTGCGGTCACGCCTCTGACCGCCCCGGCCGGGCCGTCAGTGGTCGGCCGGCTGCCAGCCGGCGGTGGTGGCCTCGGCGATCTGCCGGGCGTTGATCGCCGTCAGGCAGGGAGCCGTCGCGCCGCAGGTCGCGCAGCTGCCCATGGAGTCGGCGAGCGGTTGATGGGCGGCCAGCAGTTCGGCCGCGGTGCTGACCACGATGCTGTCGCGCTCGAACAAGTACATATGAACAATCCTTCGCTAACCGGGCGACGCCTCCCTGGACGAGGATCGCGAGGGCGCAATACCCGTGCCGTCGTATGCGAAACGCGGATGGGCCCGGGATAGATTCGCCACCCCCACGCGTCTGTCATGGAGACGGCTCATGCGAGAGGAACGGGTGTGGATGAAGACGGCAGAGCGAGGTTCGGCGAATTCGCGGCGGCGCGTACGGCGGCGCTGATCCGCACGGCCTACCTGCTGACGGGCGACCAGCATGCCGCCGAGGATCTCGTGCAGTCAGCCCTGGCGAAGACGTTCGCCCGCTGGCGTTCGCTGCGGCACGAGGACCCGGAAGGTTATGTCCGCACCGCCATGTACCGCGAGCAGGTCAGCTGGTGGCGGCGGCTGGGCCGGATCCGGGAACTGGTGACGGCCGCGCCGGCCGACGTGGCAACGCCCGATCCGAGCAACCATGCCGACCTGCGGGTGGCGATGCGAACGGCGTTGCACCGGCTGCCCGCTCCGCAGCGCGCCGTGGTGGTGCTGCGCTATTACGAGGACCTGACGGAGAGCCAGGTCGCCGAGATCCTCGGCTGCTCCGTCGGAACGGTGCGCAGCCGCACCTCCCGGGCCGTCGGCCGGCTGCGGGAGCTGTTGTCCGCCGAGTCCGTGCTGGAGATGACGCCATGAGCACCCCCTTCGAAGACCTCATCCGCAGCTCCCTGTCCGGCATCTCCGAGGAGGCCTCGCCCGTGGAACTGACCACCCGTGCCGTCGCGCTGGCCCGGCGCAGGCGGGTGACCACGGTCGCGCTGGGAGCCGTCGCCGCCGTGGCCGCCGTGTCGGCCATCGCCCCGGTGGCCGTCGGCTCCGGCCGGGGCGGGCCGCCGGTCGCGTCCGTGCCGTCGGACGACAGCTCACCGAGCAGCAACATCGCGCAGCGGCGCGCGGACGCGGTCGTCAGCGGGTTCGGTCCGGTGAGCCCGGCGATGATCTGTGACAACGGCGACGACGGCCTTGGCATCGTCAACCAGACCCCGTGGTACACCGCCTACTTCACCGCCGACGGCGACCGCGTAGACGATGTCGTGGTCGCCGCGGCCGCGCAGGCAGGCTGGAAGCTCGTCCGCGACGAGCAGGCGCTCGCGGTGTACCCGCACATGGACCCGGACGGCACGGTGCGCGGCGACGTACCGTTCAAAGGCGTGGGCCCGCTGGCGGGCGTGCCGTTCGGCGAGTCGACGACCTATCTGGCCGACCGTCGCGACAGCGACCGGTTGCTCGTCGTCGACGTCGTGCGGTCAGGGCCCGTGCGGCTGTTCTGCGGGGGCACGAAGGAGTACGGCCGCCAGACGAGCCCTGCGGACGGCAGGGTCATCATCGTGCTCTCCATGACGGCGGCGAGGATCCTCACCGCACCGTCATGAGCACCCTCGCCCCAGATCACCAGGCGGCATGCCGAGCCGCCCGGCAGGCCGAGACGATCATGTCGCAGCGGAGGTATACGGTCAGCCGGCACTCGACGAAGGTGAGGACTGGCATGGGTTACGGCGTCATGGCGTACGCGGTCGACATCGACAAGCTGGTGGCGCTCTGCGGCAGCGGCGACGACCGGGCGCGCCGGGCCGTGAGCGGGCGGTTCCGGGACCGGATCCAGCGGCTCAACGACGAGCTGGGCTGGTCGAACGAGCGCGGCGAGCCCTCCGTCTTCACCGCGATCAACCACCTCGTGCTGGGTGAGCAGCCCACCCTCGACGGCGCGATGTACGGCTACGCCTTCAAGTTCCTCGTCGAGTTCTCGGGCCGTTTCCTGGACAACCGGCCGTTCTATCCATGCCGGTCGCACTACCTTTCGGACACCGTCGACCCGGAGCTGGCCGCTCTCGGCGCCGGCATCCGGATGAGCGGCCTGATCTTCGGCGGGGCGCCCGTGGCGTTCCCGCCACCGGACGACTTCCCGGCGATCGGGCACTGGACGGCCGCCCAGGTGGCCGCCGATGCCGAGCGGCTGCGTGATGCTTCCACCATCGAGCTGAAGACCATCTCGGGGTGGCTCGACGAGGCCGCGGCGACCGGGCGCGGCGTGGTCGGCTTCTACCACTGAGCCGGACGCCTCGCATCGGGCGCCGTCACCGGGGACCTCGGGCCGGGGTCGGCTCAGTCCCGCGCCTCGGCCCGCAGCCGCTGCTCGAGGCGCTCCTGCTCGTGCAGCGGCTGCCGCTCGGCGGCGATCAGCTCGTCCCGCGCCCCGCTGGTGGCCCGGACCAGTTCGTCGAGCTTGAGCAGCACCGCCCGGGACTCCCGACCGGTGGCGTGCTGCACGAAGAAGACCATGATGAAGGTGAAGACGCCGGTGACGGCATGCAGGACGGCGATCCACTGATGGGTGAACCCACCGACGACGCCGACGACCAGCCACGCGGTGGACAGGACCACCGCCGCCACGGCAGCCCACGCCGAGCCGGTCAGGTCGACGACGCGCCGAGCCGCCGCGGAGATCGCACTACGGGCCCCTGCCTCGTCGGGTTGCACAGCTGACTCCTCCCGCCCGGCCACACCACCGGGAACGCGCCTGCCATACCCGCCGCGACGCGGCGCCAATCACGGCGTCGCCAACCGCCGGGCTCCGGGCGACGTACGCCGGCCGTACACTGCCCGCCGTGAGCCGCAAGAGTTACTACGACCTCGCGTTCGGCGTCGCCGCGGGTGGTTCCCACAAGGACGCCCACTACATCCGGGGCACCCTCGACGAGATCAAGGCCGATCTTGCGGCGGAGCTGGCGGAGGGCATCAACCTGTATCTGCTCTGCTGGTACGGCGCGGATCTGACGCTCGACGTCTACCAGCACGGCGCCCTCGCCACGTCGATCGACCTGCACCCCTTCATAGCCATCGAGGTCGAGGGGTATCCGAGGATCACGTTCACGGGGCCGGGCAAGCCGGTCGGGCACGACTTCGACTCCGACGAGGAGCGCGGAGTCGACGACGGCAGCCTGTCCGACCTCTTCTTCATGGGCGCGGTCGAGGACGTGACCACGGTGACCGTCGACTGGTCCGGCATCGCCGCGCCCGTCCTGCTCGGCGAGGTCGTCCAGCCCGGCGACCTCGTCAGCCTCGGCGCCCGGCCGGGTGACACCGCGACGGACGACGAGGACTACGTGCCATACGGGTTCACCGACTTCGAAGGCTGAAAGCCGGGCTGGACGGTGGGCGCGGACCACCGTCCACATGCGAGGTATCCTGTCGGCCAGTCCGACGGGGTCTTGGGGTGACGATGTTCTTCCGGCGCAGGACCGAGCAGGCACGCGCGCTGCGGTACATGGCGTACGTGTCCGACACGAAGATCGACATGTTGATCAGCCAGATCCAGGAGCCGCTGCGGCGCAGCATCGCCACGGAGCTGAAGCTCGACCTGAAGCTGATCGGCCTCACGCTGAACGCCGACAGCCCGCTGCGCCAGCAGAGCCGCATCGAGAAGGTGGCCCTGGTCGAGGACTACCTCGCCCGCCACCAGCAGGTCGGCGATCTGACCGCGACGCAGGGGTACGTCAGGGCACGGCTCAACATGGACTGGGCGCCGCTGTCGGACATCGAGCCCGGACGCGCGGACGCCGAAAAGATCACCTTCTTCTGCGGGTACACCCCGGACCTGCTCGTGGTGCTCGGCGGCTCGACGGCGCACCTGCTCGGGACCCCGGTGGAGCCGGCGGCCACGCCGGGCTCGCAGCCGTACGCGATCCGGCGGGCCCTGCAGCCGGTCGCGCCGCAGGGCACGGGGCTGGACGAGCAGGCGGAGACCGACACGGTGCGGTCGCTGGCCGACGGGATCGCGGCCACCGCGAAGGCGGTGTTCCAGACGCCGCAGCCGGTGCAGTTCCTCGCGCGCTGCATCAGCCGCGGGCCGCTGCCGGACGGCTCGCAGCGCCCGGCCTACCTGCTGGGCAGCCCGCTGTACGTCGAGATGGTGGACTTCTAACCCGATGAGCGGCGCCGCGCACTCGGCCGCGGCCGGGACCTGGCAGGTCGGCGACGTGATCGCCGGGCTGTACCGGGTGACGAAGGTGCACGAGCACGGCGGCATGGGCCTGGTCTACCGGGTGCGCCACCTGGGCTGGGACACCGATCTGGCGCTGAAGAGCCCCCGGCCGCAGCAGCTGCGCTCCGCCGAGGACCAGCAGCGCTTCGTCGACGAGGCCCAGGCGTGGATCTCGCTGGGCCTGCACCCGAACGTGTGCGCCGCCCACTACGTGCGCGCCGTCGACGGCGTGCCGCGCGTGTTCGCCGAGTACGTGCCCGGGGGCAGCCTGCGGGAGGCCATCGACGACGGGCGGCTGTACGAGGGCACCCCTCACGAGGTGCTCGCGCGGCTGCTCGACGTCGCCGTGCAGCTCGCCTGGGGGCTGGCCCACGCGCACCGCCGGGGCCTGGTGCACCAGGACGTCAAACCGGCCAACGTGCTGCTCGACGAGGCGGGCACGGCGAAGGTGACCGACTTCGGGCTGTCCCGGGTGGGCGCTCCCGCCGCGCGGCCGGGCCCGGCCCGGCCCGGGATCTGGGCCGGGCCCGGGTTGAGCATGCGGGTCAGCGCGGGCGGCCTCACCCCCGACTACGCCTCGCCGGAGCAGGCGGCCGGTGCGCCGCTGAGCCGCCGCACCGACGTGTGGAGCTATGCGGTCTCGGTGTTCGAGCTGTTCACCGGCGGCGTGGTGTGGTCCAGCGGCCCGTCGGCCGACGTCACGCTGGCCGAGTATCTCCAGTACGGCCCGGACGATCCGGCCGCGCCGCGGATGCCCGCGACACTGGCCGGGCTGCTCACGTCCTGCCTGCTCGACGATCCCGCCGCACGGCCCGGCGACCTGGCCGAGGTCGCAGACATCATCGCGGCCGTGTACGCCGCCGAACTGGGCCGGGCATACCCCCGGACCGCCCCGGCCGAGGCCGGCCTGCGGGCCGACGAGCTCAACAACCGGGCGCTGTCGCTGCTCGACCTCGACGACACCGGCGCCGCCGATGCCGCGCTGCGCGCGGCGCTGGAGGCGGACCCGCACCACCTGGAAGCCGTCTTCAACGCCGCGCTGCTCGGCTGGCGGCGCGGCGACCTGACCGACGACGAGGCGGTGGCCGCCGTCGCCGCGGCCCGCGCCACCCGGCCGGACCACTGGCTCGGCGCCTACCTGCTGGCCCAGGTGCACCTGGAGCGCGGCGACCTGGACGCGGCGCTGCCGCCGCTGGCCGAGGCGGCGCAGCGGTCACCCGACGATCCGCAGTTCGCGGAGCTGCTGCGCCGGGCCCGCGCCGGCGAACTGGCGGCCGGCGGCACCGCCTGGACCGTGCCCGGCGAGCGCGGCGGGATGACCGGCCTGGACCTCGGCCCGGACGGCAGGGTGGTGCTGACCGCGCTGGTGGACGAGCCCCCGCCGCAGCGGGGCCTGCGCGCGGCGCTGTTCGGAGGCGAGCACCGGAGGCCGTCGGCGAGCATCGTCAACGTCGACTTCCCGGCCGGCGGGCGAGGCCCGCTGAGCTTGCGGCTGGGCGCCTTCGCCCACCACTTCGCGGTCGGTCCCGACGACCGCCTGGCCGCCGTCGGGGGCAGCGGCGACGACGCGGTGGTATGGGATCTGGAGCGCGGCCTGGCGCTGCGGCGGCTGCCCGGTCACGGGATCTTCGTGACGGCGCTGCGCTTCAGCGCCGACGGCCGGGTGCTGGCGTCCGGGTCTGGCGGCGGCTCGATCCGGTTGTGGGATCCGGTCACCGGCGCGTGCCTGGCCACGCTGACCGGGCACGAGCGGGAGGTCCACGGGCTGGCCTGGCCGGCCGACGGCTCGCTGCTGGCGTCGGTGAGCAGCGACCGGACGCTGCGGCTGTGGGATCCCCGGGCGGGCCGGTGCACGGCCGTGCTGCCGCACGCGGACCGGGTGTCGGCGGTGGACCTGAGCCCGGACGGGCAGTACGCGGTCACCGGCGACTACGGCGGTGTGGTGCGGATCTGGAGGCTGGCGGCCGAGGGCGGCAGCTGCCTGCACGAGCTGCAGGGCCACCAGGGCCGGGTGACGGCCGTGTCGGCGAGCGGCGCCGGGCGGTTCCTGACCGCCGGGCAGGACGGGATCCTGCGGCTGTGGGACGCGGCGAGCGGGCGCTGCCTGCGCACCGTCGAGGCGCACCGCGATGCGGTCTTCCGCGGCCTGTCCACCACCCAGACGGTGTACGTCGCGGCCCGCGCCGGCTCGGACGGGCGTTTCGCGTACTCCATGTCCAACGACCTGCGGCTGCGCTCGTGGGGGCTGCCGACCGGCTACACCGCCGCGCTGCAGGTGTGCCGTCCGCGGCCGGTGTCGCGGCTGCACGAGTTCGACGCGCGCTTCAAGCAGCTGCTGAGCGGTGCGGAACAGGCGATGGGCGAGGAGCGGGTGCCCGCCGCGCTGGAGCTGATGCGGCAGGCGCGGGCGGTGCCGGGCCACGAGAACGCGCCGGAGGCCGTCGCGGCCTGGCAGCGGCTGGCGCGCTCCTGTGGACGGACCGGGCTGCGCGGGGCGCGGCTGGTCCGGCGGATCGCCCTGGACGAGCCGGGGTCCCAGCGGTACTGGACGCCGCGGGTCGCTGTCAGCGCGGACGGGGCCAGGGCACTGACCAGTTCGCCGGACGACGCGATGGTGCTGTGGGATCTGGCGACCGGGCGCGCCGAGCGCCGTCTGCGTACACCGGAGCACCGGATCTCGGTCGAGACGCTGGCGCTGACCGCGGACGCTCGGCTGGCGGTGGCGATCGACGGATACCGCCGCCTGCTGGTCTGGGATCTGCACCGCGACGGCGAGCCGAGGCTGCTGGCCACGCTGCCCTCGACCGGCTCACGGGTGTGCCTGGACCGGGCGGGCGCGTACGCGCTGACCGGCACGGGCTCCTACACCATGCTGCGCCGCTGGGACGTGGCGGCAGGCACCGAGCTGGCCGCGTTCCACGGACGCGAGCGGCTGGTCAGCAGCACCGACGGGTACTCGCGGATGGAGCCCGAGACGCTGCACGGCGTCTGCCTCAGCGGTGACGGGCGGCTGGCGCTGGCGGCCGCGCAGGACGGCGACGTGCTGCGCTGGGATGCGGTCAGCGGGCAGCCGCTGGGCCGCCTGCGCGGCCACGACCAGCGTGCCGAGTGCGTGGCGATCAGCCCTGACGGCCGGTTCGCGCTGTCCGGGGCCTGGGACACCACGGTGCGCTACTGGGACCTGGCGCGGGGACGGTGCGTGCGGGTGCTGGCCGGGCACACCCAGCCGGTCGACGCGGTCGCCTTCACCGGCGACGGGGAGTTCGCGGTCTCGGCCGGGCGCGACCACGCGGTGCGGGTGTGGCGCTTACGCGACGGAGCATGTGTCCAGGTGCTCGACGGGCACGACGGCCCGGTGGCCGGGGTGGGCCTCGGCGACGACGGGTGGCTGGCGGTGTCGGTCACCCGCGAGAGCCTGTCGGTGTGGGAGCTGGACTGGGAGCTGGCGGCCGATCCGGCCACCGGGCCGCAGGGCGGTCGATGGTGGGGCCGGATGCGGACCGGCCGCGGTGGCGGCATCACCACCTGATCCGGCAGCCGAGACTGCTGTTTCCCTACGTGACCTCTCAAATGGGTGACAATGCGGCAATTCTTGCGTGCGACGATTCGGCGATAAGTTGCGTCGAAATCTGCGACGATTAGGCGGAGCGGCGGTTCACGTCCGGGCACAGCGGCCGAGACTGCCGTCTCCACACCTAGATGCGAAAGCAGCGTGGCTTCTCATCAGATCGTTGAGAGGACCGACCCCGATGCGACTGAACAGCAAATTCTCGGCACTGGCAGCGACCTGCTGCGCCGCCGGAGTCATTCTCACGGCAGGACCGGCGGCGGCAGCGGTGCCCGCCGACGGCGAGTTCGGGCCGGCCTGCGCGGCACTGCCGCAGGGCGGCAGCCCCGGAAGCCTGCAGACCATGGCCGGGCAGCCCGTGGCCGACGCCGCGGCGGGCAACCCGCTGCTGTCCACCCTGGTGACCGCGGTGAAGCAGGGCGACCTCGTCGACACGCTCAACAACGCCGAGGACGTCACCGTGTTCGCGCCGACCAACGAGGCCTTCGCGAAGATTCCCAAGGCCCAGCTCGACCAGGTCCTCGCGGACAAGGAGCAGCTGCGCAAGCTGCTGACCTACCACGTGGTGGCCGGGCGGACCGCACCTGACCAGCTGGACGGCTCCCACAAGACGCTGGAGGGACAGGACCTGACCGTGACCGGCAGCGGCGCCGACTTCACCGTCAACGACACCGCCAAGGTGGTCTGCGGCAACGTGCAGACCCGCAACGGCACCGTCTACGTCATCGACAGCGTGCTGATGCCTCCGTCGTGAACCGGCGGCCAGACGCGTGCCGGGTGGACGGCAGACACCACCCGGCACCCCGCGACGAGCTGAAAGCGATCACCAAGCCATGAGCCGATCACACCACGACGACGCCACGCCGAGATCGCCCCGGAAGGTCCTCGTCACCGGGGCCACCGGCTACATCGGCGGGCGGCTGGCACCCCGGCTCATCGAGGCCGGGCACGACGTACGCTGCCTCACCCGCTCCGCCGGCCGCCTTCGCGACGTGCCCTGGGCGGCCGAGGCGGAGATCGTCGAGGGCGACGTGCTCGACTTCGACGAGACCTACCAGGCGCTCAAAGGCGTCCACATCGCCTACTACCTCATCCACTCGCTGGGAACCGCCCACTTCCAGGACGTCGACCGGCGGGCCGCGCAGACGTTCGCCGCCGCCGCGAAGAAGGCAGGCGTCGAACGCATCGTCTACCTCGGCGGTCCCACGCCCCGGCCGTCCCGCGACGGCACGCCTTCGTCGGCGCACCTGCTCTCCCGGGACGAGGTGGCCGCCGTGCTCACCGCGTCCGGAGTGCCGACGGTGACGTTGCGGGCGGCGGTCATCATCGGCTCCGGTTCGGCCTCCTTCGAGATGCTGCGCTACCTGACCGAGCGGCTGCCCGTCATGGTCACCCCGCGCTGGGTGAGCACCCGGATCCAGCCCATCGCCGTACGCGACGTGCTGCACTACCTGACGGCCTGGGCGGATGTGCCGGACCGGGTCAACCGGTCGTTCGACATCGGCGGCCCCGACGTGCTCACCTACCGCGAGATGATGATCCGGTACGCGCGCGTCGCGCACCTGCGCCCCCGGACGATCATCCCGGTCGGGGTGCTCTCGCCCTGGCTCAGCTCGCAATGGGTCAACCTGGTCACCCCCGTGCCCGGCGCCATCGCCAAGCCGCTGGTGGCCAGCCTCATCCACGAGGCGGTATGCCACGATCACGACATCAGGAGGTACGTCCCGGATCCGCCCGGCGGGCTCAAGGGATTCGACGAGGCCGTCGCCCTGGCCCTGGTCAAGATCCGGGATGCCGACGTGGAGACCCGCTGGTCGACCGCCACCTGGACCGGCGCCCCGGCCGAGCCGCTGCCCACGGACCCGGACTGGTCGGGCGGCAGCGCCTACGTAGACCGCAAGACCCGCCGGGTCCACGCCCCGCCCGAGGCACTCTGGGACGTCATCGTGCGCATCGGCGGCGAGACCGGCTGGTACTCCTCCCCCATGGCCTGGGCGCTGCGAGGATGGCTCGACCGGCTCATCGGCGGCGTCGGGCTGCGCCGCGGCCGCCGCGATCCCGTCGAGCTCTACGTCGGCGAGGCCCTCGACTTCTGGCGGGTAGAGGAGATCCAGCACGGCAGGCTGCTGCGGCTGCGGGCGGAGATGCTGCTGCCCGGCCTGGCCTGGCTGGAGCTGAAGGTCGAACCCGACCTGCTCAGCCCCGCCCACGTCAGCCGCTACCAGCAGCGTGCCGTCTTCCTGCCGCGCGGGCTGGCCGGGCATCTGTACTGGTACTGCATCTCCCCGTTCCACCATCTGATCTTCGGGGGGATGGCGCGCAACATCGCCCGGGCCGCCGAGCGCAGCGCCGCCACCGGCGACACGCCCGAGGTCGTCGAGATCACCCCGTCGCGGGTCCGCGCCGAGCCCGTGCCGGAGCCCGCCTCACCGCGCGCAGCAGTCCGCGCCGGGTTTGCCCGGCCGGTACGCGGGTAATGCAGATTGCTTTCACTTCATTGAGGAGTTGGTGATGAGCACGGTTACCGAGTCCGTGGACGTCCACGTTCCGCTGCACACCGCGTACAACCAGTGGACCCAGTTCGAGTCGTTCCCGAACTTCATGGGCGGCGTCGAATCGGTCACGCAGATCGACGCCACCCACAACCACTGGGTCGTCAACGTCGCCGGCGCGCGGCGCGAGTTCGACACCGAGATCACCGAGCAGCACCCCGACGAGCGCGTCGCCTGGAAGAGCACCAGCGGCGACACCCGGCACGCCGGTGTCGTCACCTTCCACCGGCTCGGCGACACCGACACGCGGGTGACCATCCAGCTGGACTGGGAGCCCGAGGGCCTGGTCGAGAACGTGGGCGACGCGGTCGGCGCGGACGGCCGCCAGGTCAAGAAGGACGCCAAGGCGTTCAAGGAGTTCATCGAGCAGCGCGGCCTGGAGACCGGCGGCTGGCGCGGCAACGTCGACACGCCCGGCGCCCGCCCCGACACACGACGATAATCGGTCGCGACCGGGAACCGACAGCGATGAGGTGATCAGCCGCGTCGGCGGCGGCGCATGAACGCACCAGACGACCCTGGCCGGACGGGAGATTTCGGGCTGGGCGGGTCAGCCGATCCAAGGTCGACCGACAGCGCGCTGACCGTAGCCGTCGCCTTCCTGATGAACCTGCTGATCGCGATCGCCAAGACGATCGCCGCAGCGGTGACCAGATCGGCGTCACTGACCGCGGAGGCGGCCCACTCGTGGGCGGACGCGGGCAACGAGATCTTCCTGATCGTGGCCAACCGCCGCGCGGCTCGCCCGCCCGACCCGGCACATCCGCTCGGCCACGGGCGCGAGGCGTACGTCTGGTCGCTGTTCGCCGCGGTCGGCCTGTTCGTCGCCGGTGGCGCCTTCTCGATCACGCACGGCGTCGGCGAGCTGCGTGACCCCACCCCGGCCGAGGACTTCCTGGTGGGGTACGTCGTGCTGGCCGTGTCGTTCGTGCTGGAGGCGGTGTCGTTCCTGCAGTCGCTGCGCCAGGCGCGGGCCGACGCCCGGCTCATGCAGCGCGACGTCATCGAGCACGTGCTGGCGACGTCCGACCCGACGCTGCGGGCGGTGTTCGCCGAGGACGCCGCCGCGCTGATCGGCCTGGTGCTGGCCGGTGCGGGCCTGGCCGCCCATCAGGTGACGGGCTCGGCGGTGCCGGACGCGATCGGCTCGATCCTGGTCGGGGTCCTGCTCGTGGTGGTGGCGGTGGTCCTCATCAACCGCAACCGCCGCTTCCTCGTCGGCGAGGAGGCCGATCCGCGGGTACGGGCCGCCGTGCTGCGCTCGCTGCTCGCCATGCCCGAGATCGACCGGGTGACCTACCTGCGGCTGGAGGTGGTGGGCCCACGGATGATCTCGATCGTGGGTGACGTCGACCTCGCCGGTGACGACGCCGAGTCGCGCATCGCCGTTCGCCTGCGCGCCCTGGAAGCGAAGATCAGCCGTTCCCCCGCGGTGGCCGGGGCCGTGTTCAGCCTGTCCGCGCCGGACGAGCCCGCCCTGTGACCAGCCGGAGCGTGTCGAACCCGCCCGTAACGGCCGTGACCAGGTAAAACTCTTGCCATGGAGTGCACGGTGCTGCGTAGGTCGTCGGCTGGATATCGGGGAAAGCAGGGTGGTTTCTTCTTTCAGGGGATCTCAGCCGAGTCGTGCGGATCCCGGCGGCTGTGCCTGCACGTGGTGACGGTGCCGCCGCACACCGAGGGCACACCGCACGTGCACGCCGGACACGAGTCGGGCATCTACGTCGTCCGGGGCACCCACACCATCCGTTACGGGCAGGCGCTCGAGTTCAGCCAGGTGCTGGAGGCGGGTGACATGGTCTACATCCCGGCGGACGTGCCGCACATGCCGGTGACGGCCGACGAGGAGGTCGTCGCGATCGTCGCCCGCACCGACCCGCACGAGCAGGAGTCGGTCCACCTGCTCGGACAGCGTCCGCCGCTGGAACTCGTGCTGGGCGGCCCGGCCGGCGCCGTGCGCCGCTGACGACGCACGGCCGGCGCCGTTACCGGCCCGCGTCCCGCACCTGGTGGGCGCGGCGGGCCCCGGCTGCGGTGAGCCAGGCGGCCACGTCGTCGGCACCGCTGCGGATCGCCGCGTCGAGCGGGGTGAGCTGGTCGTATCCGATCCAGTCGCGGTCGGCGCCGAGGTCGAGCAGGTACGCGGCCGTCGGCTGCGCGCCGCCGTGGCAGGCCAGCCAGAACGCGGCGGTGATCTCCTCGGCGCCGGGCGGCGGCACGGCGGTGCACTGCTGCCGGACGAGGTCGAGCATGCCGAGCCCGGCGGCCTGCCACAGGTTGGGCCGCGCGCCGCGTTCGACCAGGCGGCGGGCCGCCTGCCACTGGCCGAAGGCGACCGCGTCGGCCAGCGGGGTGCCGTTGCCGATGACGCCGCCGCCCGCCTCGATGTCGGCGCCCGCGTCCAGCAGCGCGTCGAGGACCGCGACGTCGTCGCAGCTGGCGGCCCAGTGCAGCGGCGTCTCGGCGTGCGCGCCGTGGAACGGGGCGCCGACGTCGGCACCGGCGGCGACCAGCACCGCGACGACGGCGGGGCCGTTCGGGAAGTGGCCGGGCCAGTCCGTGGCGACGTGCAGCAGGGTCCGGCTCGCGCCGTCGCCGACCCGAGCGCCGGCCAGCCACGGATCCGCGGCCAGCAGCCGGTCCAGGGTGTCCGTGTCACCGGCCTGAACGGCGCGCACCGCTGCGGCGGCCGGTCCACCGGGGTCGAGGTCCGTCACGTCGCCGAGCCTAACCGCCCGGGGCGACACGGATCGGCGAACCGAGACCCGCCGCTGCCGCTGTGATGATCGCGGTTTCGTGTCACAAAGTGTGGCCAGAGCCCAGGTTTCGACACGAGAACGCGATCAACCGAAAGGGGGTGACGGCGCGGCGGCACCGTCACCTCCCGTTCGTCAGTGCTTGAAGAACTGCTGCGCGGGGCTGCCGTTGCAGTCCCAGAGTTGCAGGCGGGTGCCGTTGCCGTTGGAGCCGTTCGGCGAGTCCAGGCAGCGGCCCGACTGCGGGTTGCGCAGGGTGCCGTTGGCCTGCGGGATCCACTGCTGGGCGCCGCCGCCGTTGCAGTCCCACAGCTGGAGCAGGGTGCCGTTGGCGGTGCCGTTGCCGGTGGCGTCGATGCAGCGGCCGAGGGTGCGCAGCGTGCTCCCCTCCCAGGTCCACTTCTGGTCCACCGCGTAGTACTGGCAGTCCCAGAGCTGGATCACGGCGCCGTTGCCGCCGGTGTCGTCGGCGGCGACGTCGATGCACTTGCCGCCCGGTCCGATGATGTTGGTGGCCGCGGTCGCGCCGCCGCCGACCCGGAACACCTGGGCCGCGCTGTTGTTGCAGTCCCACAGCTGGAGCCGGGCGCCGTTGGCGGTGGAACCGCTGGGCGAGTCGACGCAGCGGCCGGACTGCGGGTTGAGCAGCGAGCCGTTCGGCTGCTGCACCCACTGCTGGGCGCCCCCACCGCTGCAGTCCCACAGCTGGAGCAGGGTGCCGTTGGCGGTGCCGTTGCCGGTCGCGTCCAGGCAGCGGCCGAGGGTGCGCAGCGTGCTGCCGTTCCAGGTCCAGCGCTGGTCCTTGGAGGCGGCCTGGCAGTCCCACAGCTGGACGGCGGAGCCGTTGCCACCGGTGTCGTCGGCGGCGACGTCGACGCACTTGGCGCCGGGGCCGATGATGCGCGGGCCGGGCGCCGGGCCGGTGTTGAGCGCCTTGGACGCGGCGATGACCGACTGGTTGGCGGCCCGGACCCGGTTCAGGTCGAACTTGAGCACCTGCCGGTCGTACGTCCAGAAGCCGTTGACCTCGCCCTCGACGTCGAACGGCTGGGTGTAGACCAGGCCGGCCAGGCCGCGGGTGTTGACCAGGTTCGTCGCGGACGTGATCAGGTGCACGTACCGGTCGGTGATGGTGGTGGTGTTGGGGTGCATCTCGTACGCCCCGAAGCTGCCGTTCGGGCTGTACTCGTGGCCCGGCGTGCGCAGGCCCATGCCGCCGTACTCGCCGAGCACGGAGACACGGGTCGACGTCGGGACCGGCGAGTCCGGGCCGACGTACATGTGCCAGTCCATGATGTCGCCGTTGCCGGGGTCGCCCTTGGACGCGCAGCAGTTGTAGCCGCTGTGCCCGTTGACCAGGCGGGTCGGGTCCTGGTTCTTGATGTTGGTGATGATGCGGCTGGTGTCGGCGAGGTTCCACTCGCCCCAGCCCTCGTTGAACGGCACGTACACCACCACGGCGGGTGAGGAGCGGTGCTCGTCGACGACCTCGCGCAGCTCGGACTCCCACTGCGCCTGCTGCGTGGCGTTGCCGGGGTCGCCCTTGCTCGGCATGTCCTGCCAGACCAGCAGCCCGAGGCGGTCGGCGTGGTAGAACCAGCGCTGCGGCTCGACCTTGATGTGCTTGCGGACCATGTTGAAGCCCAGGTCCTTGATCTTCTGCAGGTCGCCGGCGAGCGCCGCGTCGGTCGGCGCGGTGTACAGGCCGTCGGGCCAGAAGCCCTGGTCCAGGGTGCCGTTGTGCAGCACGAACTGGCCGTTGAGGGTGGGCACCAGGCGTCCGTTGACGACGGCCTTGCCGACCTCGCGCATGCCGAAGTAGTGCGTGGTCTGGTCGACGGTCGTGCCGGAGCTGTTACGCAGCGACAGGCGCAGGTTGTAGAGGAACGGGTCGTCCGGGGACCACCGCCGCGCGCTGGGCACGGGCACGGTGAACTCGGTGAAGCCGCCGGTGGCGGTGCCGACCACGGTGGTCCCGTTCAGGGCCTCGGCGTACACCGTGTGGCCGGTGACGGTGCCCCGGGTGAAGACCCGGATCCGCAGGGTGTTGTTGCTCAGGTTGGGGTAGAGGTCGGCGCTGTAGATCGACGCGGTGGGGGTCGGCTCCAGCCAGACGGTCTGCCAGATGCCCGAGGTGGGGATGTAGAAGATGCCGCCCGGGTTGCGGACCTGCTTGCCGCGCGCGGGGTTGGTGCCCTCGGCGCCGGAGTCGGTCGGGTCGAACACCCGCACGATCAGCTCGTTGGTTCCGCCGTTGAGCTGCGGCGTGATGTCGAACTCGAAGCGGTCGTAGCCGCCGGTGTGCGTGCCGACCTGGGTCCCGTTGACGTAGACCGTGGTACGCCAGTCGACGGCGCCGAAGTGCAGCTGCACCCGGCGGCCGGACCAGCCGGCGGGCACGGTGAAGGTGCGCCGGTAGGTCAGGTAGTAGCGGTTGTCGTTGGCGGGGCGCTTGATGCCCGACAGGGCCGACTCGACCGGGAACGGCACGTTGACCCGCTCGGGCAGGGTCTGGCCGAAGACCGGCGCGGTGTTGGCGGTGGACTGGCTCAGCTGCCACTCGCCGTTGAGGTTGAGCCAGTCGGGGCGGGTCATCTGCGGGCGCGGGTATTCCGGCAGCGGGGTGCCGTTGAGCGCCTGGCTGGTCCACGGTGTGGTCAGCGGGGACGGCTGGGCGGGGGCGGCGGCGGCCGGGGCGGCGCCGGCGGTGAGCCCGCCGAGAACGGTGAGGATGCCCAGCGCGCCGCTGAAGATGGCCTTCAGCGGGCGCCGTCGGGATGTGCGGTGCATGAGGACTCCCAGGATCGTTGCCGGTCCTGATGAGGCACGCCGAAACCTCATCCTGGCGGTGGGCGCGGCGGCGCGCCCGTCCGGTGGGACGCCCCGCCGCCGCTACGGAGCACGAAGCTCTATAACGTTATTTGCAGCTAATTGATACCGGCACAGATACACGGATGTCAAGGTTTCGACATCAACCGGAAACGAGCCGGCGGCTCACTCCGTGCTGATCACCACGATGCTGTCGGCCACGTCCAGGCACACCGGCTGCGACTTGCGCGGGTTCAGCACCACGCCGTACGCGGGCGACACGTCCGCCTCGGCGTGGCTGCGGTAGCCGATCGCCGACTCGCCCCGCCGCCGCGCCGACTCCACCACCGTGGCGAAGGTGACCTCGGCGCCCGGCTGCACGTAGTCGCCGGCGGGCTTGAGGTGGATCTCCGCGCCGGACGCCTCGAACAGGTCCGCGAACACCTCGTACAGGTGCCGGTTCTCGGCCAGCTGGGTCATCAGCAGGCTGATCAGCCGCGCGGACACCACGAAGTCGTCGGCCTTGGTGACCTGGGCGACCTCCCGGTTGCTGTCGTCGTTCATCTCCGTGACGATCGAGTACGGCTCGCCGAGGTTGACCTCGATGTCGCGCAGGTGCAGCAGGGTGACCAGGGTCCGGTCGTCGGCGTGGTCCGGCTCGGCCGCGTCGTCGGACAGCACGATGATGTGCTGGTATCCGCCCAGGTCCAGCGACTCCAGGTCGCGGCGGCTGGTCGGCTGGCAGCGCTTGTAGCCGACGGTGAGGTTGCCCCGCTCGGCGGCCAGCGCCTCCTCCGGCTCGCGCGGCGCGGCGACGTCCAGCTCGGAGCCCGGCTCGGCGAAGCGGTCGAGCAGGTCGAGCACCCGGTCGGCGCGGGAGTTCCAGCCGACCACCAGGGTCCGGTCGGGCACCTGCTTGGTGTCCGGCGTGACCACGATCGCCGTGGCGTCGATCCGGGGCGGTGTCGCGGCGAGCTCGATCAGCAGGTCGTCCTCGGCCACCAGGATGATCTCGTCGGAGGCGTCGAGCACGGTCTCCATCGGCGGGTTCACGGCGATGGTGCCGTCGGCGCGGCGCAGCCCGATCGGCGCGCCCGCCTCGAACGCGCCCAGCACGTCGCCGTACGCACGCCCGGCCAGGGACGGCTCGGTGCGCAGGTAGATCTCGTTGCCGGCGAAGTCGAGCAGGTCGGTGCAGACGGTCGACAGGCCGGACTGGCGGTGGGACTGGACCACCATGCGCACCGCGATGTCGTCGGCGTCGATGACCAGCGCGTGCCGCCCGGCGGCGAGCTTGGCGGCGGCGACGTTGGCCGACTCCTGCACCGCGGCGACCACGTGCGGGCGCACGGCGGGCCAGGGCCGGTTGTTGAGCAGCAGCAGCACCTTGATGACGTCGATGTCGGGGTCGTCGCCGGTGGGCGACAGCACCATCACCGCGCGCGCGGTGTCCAGGCTCACCAGGTCCAGGTCGGCCCGCTTGAGCGGGCTGCCGGAGCGGCACACCACGCGGGTACGGCCGGTGTCGCCGACCCGGTTGCGGATCTGGTCCTCCATATCGATCTTGTCGCGGTCGGCGAGGATGACCACGCTCGTCCGCGTGTTGCCCCGGTTGGCCGCGGCGAGCTCCGCCACCACCGTGAAGACCTGATCAGACCAGCCCAGCACCACGATGTGGCCCTGGGTGATCACCGGCGAGCGGCCCTTGCGCAGGTTGGTGATCGCGTCGTTGAGGCCCGTGGTCAGCACGCCGATGAGCGAGCTGACGATGAAGATGCCGCCGATGGTGACGACGAGCATCAGGCCGAGGTACACCGGGCTGCCGATGTCGCCGCCCATGGTGCCCGGGTCGAGGGTGCGCATCACGCTGTCCCACAGCACGGACGCCCAGCCGCCGCGCTCGCCGGTCTCCTTCGCGGCGAACAGCGCCGACAGTCCCGTCACGACCGTGATCAGGGCCAGCGAGGCCAGCCCCAGCCAGCCGATCAGGGCAGGGGTGCCCCGGTCCATCGTGCCGTCGAACCAGACGCGCACGCGTCGCCGCAGTCCCAGCCGCACCACTGAGGTTCCTCTCCACCGCCGCCCGCCACCGGATGACGACCGGTGGTCCACTTTGCAGAGACATCCTAGGAACCGCGGCCGTCCAACCCGAGCGCGGTGTCCCGCTTTCACGGATGTGAACGCACACATTGGACCAGGGTCGCGACCGAAACATTTTCCGGGGATCAACATGGCCGCGACCAGCAGTCATTACGCTGCGCGCTGCGGCCTGCCGTTGACGGGATCGTATCGACCGTGTTTCATGATGGAACCGAACGATGAGATCGCTAACATGGCGGCCACCGGTCGGCGCCGGCACGCTTTCACCGCAGGACGAGCGGTGCCGGCCGTCCCACCCGGTTCCGGGCGTAACCCTACGACGCCCGCGGACCACCGCACCGGCTTGCCATCGCCCTCATCCTCCCGGAGGAGCCATGCACGACCGACTGCGCGCCGTCCTGCGCGCCGCCAGCCGCCCGACCCCGCACGGCGTCGCCCGCGGCCAGGGCCTGTCCGTCCCAGCCTGATCTCGCCCCGCAGACCGGGGCCGGCCGCCTCCCTACCGGCCGACCGATCACGCGGTCTCTTCACCATCACCGGTCCGCACGCCGCGCCACCGCGCCGGCCCGCGGCCGATGACCCGTGCCCGCGTCCCGACCACCCGCACCCCGGAACCCTCGCACCACCCCGCCCTGCCCTGAACCGGACACCCGGGGCAGCGCGGCCTCACCTCGGAGGTACAACACCATGACCACCAGACGTGAACTGCTCACCGGCCTGCTCTCGGCCGCCACCGTCGGCGCGGCCGGCGGCCTGACCCTCGCCGCGGCCGGTTCGCCCGCCGCTGCGGCGGGGCCGTTCGGCGGCTACGTGATGGGCTACTTCACCGAGTCGCCCAACCGCCTGGCCAACAACTACGGCCTGCACCTGGCCGTCAGCACCGACGGGCTCAACTGGACCCCGCTCAACCAGAACAACCCCGTGGTCACCCCGACCGCGGGCACCGGCGGCCTGCGCGACCCGTTCATCCTGCGCAAGCAGGACGACACCTTCGCCGTCGTGGCCACCGACCTCAACGGCACCGACTTCACCCAGCCCAACCAGTACATCCACGTCTGGGACTCGGTGGACCTGCGCAGCTTCACCGGCTACCGCCGGGTGCGGATGCACACCATGAACACCCACACCTGGGCGCCCGAGGCGTTCTGGGACGCCTCCCGCGGCCAGTACGGGATCATCTACTCCGCCCACAACGGCACCCGCGACGTGTTCATGGTCAACTACACCACCGACTTCGTCACGGTCAGCGCGCCGCAGGTGTTCTTCGACCCCGGCTTCAACGTGCTCGACGCCACCATGCACCTGGGCGGCGGCACGAACTACCTGTACTACAAGAACCTGAGCAACGGCCGCCTCTACGGCGCCCGCTCATCCAGCCTCAACCCGGGCAGCTTCAACAGCGGCACCTACACCGCCGGGGTGGTCAACGGCGGCATCGAGGCGCCGATCGTGGTCAAGGCGTACGACCGCAACGAGTGGTGGCTGTGGGGCGACTCGTTCAGCCCGGTCAACGGCGAGTTCTACGTCTGGCGCAGCGGGAACGTGAACACCGACAGCTGGTCGGCGCTGACCAAGGCGCAGTACACCCAGCCGCTCAACGCCAAGCACGCCACCATCGCGCCGATCACGGCCACCGAGCGGACGAACCTGCTCAGCCGCTGGGGCGCCCCCACCTGGAACCGGATCAAGTCGTACAACTACCCCGACCACCTGATCCGGCACTCGAGCAACGCCGGGCGCATCGACCCGTACCCGTTCGACCCGTACGCCGACGCGCAGTGGCGGCTGCGGCCGGGCCTGGCCGACTCCGCCGGGGTGTCGTTCGAGTCGGTCAACTTCCCCGGCCGCTACCTGCGGCACAGCAACTACGTCATCGGCCTGGCGGCCAACGACGGCAGCGCCCTGTTCGCCGGGGACGCCACGTTCCACCGCACCGCGGGGCTGGCCGACGCCAACTGGACGTCGTGGCGCTCGCACAACTTCCCCACCCGCTACCTGCGCCACGCCGGCTTCGTGCTGCGCATCGACGTGCTCAGCTCCTCGTCGCCCGCGAGCGACAGGGCCGACGCCACCTTCCAGATCGGCTACTGAGCCCGCCTTCACCCCGAGGAGCACACATGTCCGCACTCCGTACCCGGCTGCGCCGCGCGCTCTCGCTCGCCGCGGCCACGATCCTCGGCTTCTCCCTCGCCGTGGTGATCAGCCCCGAGCGCGCGCTGGCCGCGCCCGGCCCGTCGTTCACCAACCCGGCCGTCGACGTTCCCAACAGCGCCGACCCGACGCTGACCTACTACAACGGTTACTACTACTACGTCGCCACGACCTGGTCCTCCGACGTGGTCATGCGCCGCTCGCAGACCATCTCGGGGCTGCGCGGCGCCGCCGAGCAGGTGGTGGTGCGCACCGGCGGCAACACCATGTGGGCACCGCACCTCGAAATGATCAACAACCGGTGGTATCTGTACTACTCCGTCGAGCAGTCCGGCGGCGCGCGGCGCACCCACGTCGCCGAGAGCGCGGGCACCGATCCGCTCGGCCCGTACACCATCCGGGGCATCCTGAACCTGATGCCCAACAACGGCTGGGCCATCGACGCGGCGATCCTGAAACTCAACGGCGCGAACTACGTGATGTTCTCGGCGTTCCACCCCAGCGACAACCTTCAGTCGCTGTACATCTCCCCGCTGACCAACCCGTGGACGGCGGGTGCGTACGGCACCCGGATCTCCGCTCCGACCCTGTCCTGGGAGACCCAGAACGGCGCGGTAAACGAGGGCGCGTTCGCGCTGCAGCGCAACGGCCGCACCTTCATCACGTACTCGGCCAGCCACTGCAACGGACCCAACTACAAGATCGGCATGCTGGAGTACACCGGCAGCAACCCGCTGTCGGCGAGCTCGTGGACGAAGTCCGCCAGCCCGATCTTCCAGCGCAGCGACGCCAACGGCGTCTATGGCCCCGGGCACCACTCCTTCTTCACCTCGCCCGACGGCACCGAGACCTGGATCGCGTACCACGCGAACTCGTCGTCCAGCCAGGGCTGCGGCACCACCCGCACCACCCGGGTGCAGAAGATCTCGTGGAACTCCAACGGCACCCCGAACCTCGGCACGCCGGTGTCGCTGTCCACGGTGCTGCCCGGCCCGTCCGGCGAGCCCAACGCCACCCCCATGGAGATCCGCAACCGGCACAGCAACCTCTGCCTCGACGACTACAACTTCGTGACGACCCCGGGCGCCGAGGTCCGGCAGTGGACCTGCAGCACTGCCGCGGTCCAGGACTGGTATCTCACCCCGCTCGCCGACGGCTGGTACCAGATCAGCAACCGGCACAGCGGGCTCTGCCTGGACAACAAGGACTTCGCCACCGCGCCCGGCTCGGTGGTGCAGCAGTGGACCTGCAACGGCCTGGCCGTGCAGCAGTGGCGCATCACATCCGTGGGCAGCGGCTACTCGACGCTGACCAACCGGCACAGCGGCCTGTGCCTGGACGACTACAACTGGGGCACCTCCCCCGGCGCCGAGGTGCGCCAGTGGACCTGCCTGAACAACAACGCCCAGCACTGGCGTATCGCCTGAACCGCGGCCGGCCCGCTCCCTACCCGGGCGGGCCGGCCGCTCGGCCTTGCCGACCAGTGCGATGCTTCCCCTATCCAATGGGGAGGGTCATGGACGCCTTTGTGCTGCAACTGCCCGCGCTGCTCGGTGTGCTCATCGGCGCGCTCGCGTCGTATCTGGCCGGGCAGGCCGCCGAACGCAGCCGCTGGCGCCGCCAGCAGTCGGTGCGCTGGGACGAGCACCGGATCACGACGTACACGCGGTATGCGCATGCGGTGAAGAAGGTCATCGCGGTTTCCGTACGCCTGGCCGCCGAGCGTGGCCTCGCCTCCGACGACTCCGCCCTCACTCCCGACTACGAGGTGTCCGACCTGGCCGCCGCCGAGGAGGAGCGGACGATCATGTGGGAGGCCGTCCTGATGGTCGGCAGCGAGCGGGTCGTGCTCGCGGGCAGGCAGTGGCACCAGAGCGTGTTCCAGCTCATGCACCTGGCCTGCGGCCGCCCCAGCGACCTGTCCTGGGCCGACGCGGTCGCCGCGACCGGGCGGGCCCGCCAGCGCTTCTACGAGGCGGCCCGCGGCGACATCGGCATCGCCCCGGGCAGCGAGCCCGACGCGTACGAGTGGCAGATGAGCAGGTGGATGCGCGACCGGCCCGCCGAGCCGGCCGACGGCCCGGCTGAGATCGCGCCGCGTCAGAGGCCGGAGTAGCCCTTCGCGAAGTCGGCGGCCAGGTCACGCTGCTCGGCGTGGGTCACGGCCGAGCAGGGTGACGGCTGCCCGCACCCGTCGCACAGGCTCTGGCTCTCGGGCATCGCCGTGTCGGCGGGAGACGGCTGCGGCACGATGCCGAGCCCGGCTGCGTCGGCTTCGAACTGGTACATCCGATCACCTCGATCGACGTGGTCCGGTCGCTGTCGCGATCGCCTGCCGCACCACTTCCCCGCCCGGCGCGAAACAAACGCTCCGGCCCTAAACGGGCTACGCCGTGGCCTCGGCGACGGCGGCGACCAGGCCGCGCATGGTGGGCCAGGTCCAGCGGCCCATGAGGCTGATCTGCAGCCAGTTGCGCCGGCGCAGGTAGCCGCTCTGGTACGCGAGCAGGTACCCGGCTGCCTCCATCCGGGTGCCGACCAGCGCGGCGTCGAGGTGCGGCGGCAGGGCCACGGTGACGACGCCCGGCGCGGCCTCCCCCATCGGAGCCGTCACGGGCAGGCCGAGCCGGGCCAGGCGGGCATGCAGCCACGCCGATGCGCGGCCCAGCTGCGTGTACCGGTCCGGCCAGTCGGTGGCAGACAGCGCCGCGTCCAGCGCCGCGACCAGGTTCGACGACTGGGTGTACGCGACCCCGTCGGCCTCGGCGTAGCACCCGAGGTCCAGGTAGCGCGGGATGCGGCCGGGTGCGGAACACGGCTGCTCCCGCAGGAACACCATGGACAGCCCGGGGTACCCGCCCAGCGCCTTACCGCTGGTGCCGGTGGCCAGGTACGCCCCCGACAGGTCCACCGGAACGGTGCCGATCGAGCTGATCGCGTCGACGCACAGCCGCACCCGGGCGGCGGCACACAGCCGCGTCAGCCGGGGCAGGTCGAGCAGCTGGCCGGTCGACGTCTCGCAGTGCACGGTCCACAGCCAGCCGCCCGGCGGCAGCGCCGCGATCGTGCGCTCGATGTCCGGCCACGGCAGCGGCGCGCCCCAGGGCCCGGCCTGCACCGTGTGATCGAGCCCGGCCCTTGCGGCGTGATCGGCCAGGCGCGCGCCGAACTCGCCGTACGCCAGCACGGCGCCCGGCGTGCCGAGCAGGCCCAGCTGGGCGGCGACGGCGTCGTTGGCGACCGTGCCGGAGCCGAGCAGCAGCTGCGCGTGCCGGGCGCCGGCCATATCCGCCAGGCGCCGGTGCACCTCCCGCACCGACCGCAGGTGCTGCTCGGAGCGGTGATAGACCGGCGGCCGGGCGAACGCGGCGGTGACCTCGGGCGCGACCGTGACCGGGCCGGGCAGCAGGTTGACGGCGGTGCGTGCCGCCGGTGCGGGTGCGGCCGGGGCGAGCCGCCTGCCGTCCTCGATGGTCAGGTACATCGGCTGGAACTGCGCGCCCGGCGCCCCGGTGAGCGGGCCGAACGGCACGCAGCCCATGCGGCGGTACATCGTGAGCGCGCGCGTCGTGCCCGACAGCACCGCGAGGTCGCAGCCCTGCGCGGCGAAGTGCGCGCCGATCAGGCCGAGCAGCCGGGGCAGGATCGCGCCGCGCCGGTAGCGCGGGTCGACGGCGAGCAGCCTGATCTCGACCGGGGTGCGCCCGTCCGGCAGGTAGTCGTCGAGGCCGGTCAGCTTGCCGTCGAGGGAGAACGGGCGGGCGCTGCGCCCGGCGACCATCGCCACCAGCTCCGCGCCGTCGAGGCATACCGCATAGGTGTTCTCGGCGTGGAAGCGGTCGACGAGGCGGCCCTGCGCGTTGGGCGCGTGCTGCGGGATCTCCCCGGCGAACGTGCGGTGGTTCAGCCGGTGGATCGCCTCCTCCTCGGCAGAGGTATCGGCGATCTTGTATGTCAGAGTGCCCGGCATCCGGGCAGGATACCGCCGCGCCGAGGCGCTCGCCGCCGAATACGAATGAGTGTCGCGAACGGACCTCGGACAGCGCCGTCTACCCGGCAGGAACCAGCTGCTGACCGCCGTCGATGTCGTACGTCGCGCCGGTGAGCGCCGTGTTGGCCATCAGGTGCACGGCCAGCGCGGCGACGTCGGCGGGCTCGACCACCCGCCGGATGGGCAGCGTGGCCCGCAGCCGCTCGCGGCGTTCGTCGAGCAGGTCGCCGAGCAGCTCCGCCGACAGCGGGGTGTCGACGAAGCCCGCGGCGATGAGGTTCACCCGGATCGGCGCGAGTTCGAGCGCCAGGTTCGCCGTCATCGCGGGCAGCGCGGCCGTGCCCATCGCGGCCACCACCAGGCCCGGTGCCGGGCGGCGCGCACCGGTGCCGCCCATGAACAGCAGCGAGCCGCCGGGGCGTACGGCGCGCGGGGCGCGGCGGGCGACGTCGATCGGCAGCCACATGTGCTCGTCGAACGAGCGGCGGGCCTGCTCGACGTCCATCCCGGCCAGCGTCCCGTAGTAGGGCCGACCCGCGGTGATCATGATGTGGTCCACCGGCCCGGTCAGCCCGGTGAAGAACCCGTCGAGTGCCGCCGGGTCGGTGGCGTCGAAGGCGGTGCTGCTCAGCGCGCCGAGTTCGGCGGCGGCGTGCGCCAGGCGGTCGGGGTTGCGGCCGGTCAGGATGATCTCGGCGCCCTCGGCGCGGGCCAGGCGGGCCGTTTCGAGCCCGATCCCGGCGCTGCCGCCGAGCACGACGACGATCTGCCCGGACAGGGCCGGCTCACGCCGGGCGGCCGGTGGGGTGACGGCCATGGTTCCTCCCGTCGCCGGTGCCGGACGTGCTCGTCAGCAGGCTCCGAAACACGTGCGGAGCTGCTCTTCGAGCGACTCTAGCCGCAGGACCGGCGCACAGCGGTTGATCGCGGGTTCGTGTCGAAAGTAAGGTCGGGCCACAGGTTTCGACACGAACTCGCGATCAACGCCGTCCGGCGCGGATCCGGGTGGGGCCAGGGGTTAAGAAGGTGCCCTTCCTCTACGCAAAGCGTTAAGAAGGTGCCCTTCCTTTCAGCGGTGGCGGACGGCGAAGCGCTCGACGGCGAGGGTGCCTCCGTCGAGGCGGACGCCGAAGCCGTAGCGGTACTGGGCGCGTACAGCGGGGTCGTCCAGCCGGACGTGCCTGCCCACGTCGGCGGTGAACAGGTACTGCCAGGCGCCGCCGGAGGCGATCGCGTACGCGGTGATCTCGTCGCGGTGCAGCACGCAGGCGAGCCGGGCGTTCGGGCCCGGGTAGGAGATCTTCCCGTCGAGCTGGGTGACCCGGTTGCCGGTCAGCACCCCGCCGATCCGCACGTCCCAGCCGACCCGCTTGAGCCTGTGGTTGTACCAGGCCAGCACGTAGTTGCCCGCGTCCTTGACGAGCCCGGAGAACAGGGTGTCCTGGTCGGTCGCGGCCGAGTTCGCGTAGTAGCGCTGGCTCACGATGGCCGCCACGTCGGTATGGGTGACCGCCACGTCCGAGCGCAGCAGCGCGAACGCCGGTGCGCCGCCGGCTGCCACGGTCAGCAGGCCGCCGGACGTCTGCACGGTGCCCGCGCGCGCCTCGGGTGCCGGTGCGAGCACGGTGAAGCCGCCCAGCCCGGTGTCGAACTCGCGCTCGGCCACGAGTGTGGGCAGGTTGGCCGGGGACGGCTCCGGCGGGAGGAAGTCGACGTCGCGCAGGTGCGCGTCGAGCGCGGCCGACAGCTCCGCCGCCTTGTCCGGCAGGGACGCGGCGAGGTTCGTCGCCTCGGCCTGGTCGGCGACGAGGTCGTACAGCTCGGTGCGGTTGTCGTGCAGGTAGCGCATCATCTTGTAGCGGCCGCGGCGCACCGAGGCGGTGGGCGCGCCGGGGTTGTGCCAGTGCGGGTACACCCAGAACAGGGTGTCGCGTGACGGGGCTGCCCCGCCGGTGAGCAGTCCCGCGAAGCTGACGCCGTCCAAGCGCGTGCCCGCCGGTGCGGCGACGCCGGTCGTGCCGAGCACCGTCGGCATGATGTCCACGGTGCTGAACGGCGCGTCCACGACCCGGCCGCGCGGCCCGGCCGGGTGGTGGGCGATCACCGGCACCCGCACGCCGCCCTCGTACAGCGTCGCCTTGGCGCCGCGCAGCGGCGCGTTCGTGGTGACGCCGCCGTCGCCGCCGTTGTCCGACAGCAGCAGGATCACCGTGTTGCCGGCGATGCCGAGCCCGTCCAGCGTGGCCCGGATCGCACCGACGCCGTCGTCGATGACCTCCAGCATCGCGGCGAGCACCGGGCTGGTGCCCTTGGCGCCGGCGCCGGGCTTGGCCGCGTACTTGTCGACCAGCGCCTGCGGCGCGGCCAGGGCGGTGTGCGTGGCGTAGTGGGCGAGCTGGAGGTAGAACGGCGTGCCCTGCTGGTGGGCGGCGGTGATGAAGTCGACCGCCTCCAGGTTGAGCCGGTCGGTGAGGTACTCGTTCGCCTTGCGGGCGGGCAGGTCGGGCAGCATGAAGTACGGGTGGAAGTAGTCGCCGTCGGCGATGTACTTCTGCTCCGAGGCGATGACGTCGGTGAACCCGTGTGACCAGGGGTTGCCGGGCCGCTCCCGGACCGGGCCGGTGTAGGTCTCGGTCAGGTGCCACTTGCCGATGAGGCCGGTGCGGTAGCCGGCGTCGCGCAGCGTGGCGGGCAGCGTGCGGAGGCTCGTGGGCAGGAAGTCGTCGCCGGACGGGCCGAGGAACTCGGTGATGCGCACCCGGGCCGGATACTGCCCGGTCATGATGCTGGCCCGGGTCGGCGAGCAGACGGGCGCGGCCACGTATCCGGCGGTGAACCGGGTGCCGTCGGCGGCGAGCCGGTCGATGTGCGGGGTCTCGTTGAACGTGTTGCCGTAGCAGCCCAGCTCGCGGCGGGCCAGGTCGTCGATGAGCACGACGATGACGTTCGGTGGCGCGGCGGCTCCGGCGGCAGCCGGTCCGAGGGCCCAGCCGGTGGCGGCGCCGAGCCCGGCCGCGCCCAGTCCGCGCAGGACGCCCCGGCGGTCGATCAGCTGCTCGGCCATGGCGGTGTACCCCGTTTCCGCGGCGGTTCGGCGATGCCGCGGACGCGACGCTACCGCCGCACCATTCGTCCGGCAATGAGCGATGAATAGAAATATGTTACCTGTTTATGAACAGCCCCCGGACCCGCGCGCGGGCCAGAGGTTAAGAAGGTGCCCTTCCTCTACGGATAGCGTTAAGAAGGTGCCCTTCCTTGCCTGCGGCGGTGCATTGTGCGCTGAAACATTCGCATGTGACGATGTAGCTCCCCCACCGAAGGGAGTCCCCCACCATGCGACGTGTCCTGCGAACAGCCGGCGTCGTGGCAGGCCTGCTCGCCCTGACCCTGTCCGCCACCGCCTCCTGGGCCCACGATCCGAACTCACCGGAGGGCAAGGAGGAGTTCCGGCGGATCATGGAGAACTACGAGCCCGCCTGGCGGGCCGCCGACCAGGTGAGCACGCTGGCCGCCACGGCCTGCTCCGGCGGCATGGCGGGCACCTACCCGTGCCGCAACGTCGACCTGCTCAGCGTGCTGCCGCTGGGCAGCATCGGCGGCGGCAACGGCAACAGCATGTGGGGCTGGACCGACTCGTCCACCGGCAAGGAGTACATCATCTTCGGCCGGACCACCGGCGCCTCCTTCGTCGACGTCAGCGTGCCGACGGCGCCGGTCTACCTGGGCAACCTGCCGTCCTACAACGGCACCTCCAGCTCGTGGCGCGACGTGAAGGTGTACGCCAACCACGCGTTCATCGGCGCGGACAGCATCAGCAGCCACGGCATGCAGGTGTTCGACCTGACCCGGCTGCGCGGGGTGACCACGCCGCAGACGTTCACCGCCGACGCCCGCTACACCGGGTTCGGCAACTCGCACACCCTGGCGGTCAACGAGCAGACCGGGTTCATCTACGCCGTGGGCACCAACACGTGCAGCGGCGGCGTGCACATGGTCAACGTGCAGAATCCGAAGTCGCCGGTCAACGCGGGCTGCGTCAGCAACGACGGGTACGTCCACGAGAACCAGTGCGTGGTCTACCACGGCCCGGACACCGCCTACAGCGGCCGCGAGATCTGCTTCAACTACAACACCGACACGCTGACCATCGTCGACGTCACCAACAAGGCCGCGCCGGTGCAGCTGTCGCGCACCACCTACAGCGGCGTCGGGTACACCCACCAGGGCTGGCTCACCGAGGACCACAGCCGCCTGCTGATGGACGACGAGCTGGACTCGGACCTGCCCGGCACGAAGACGTTCATCTGGAACGTGTCGGACCTCAACGCCCCGGTCAACACCGGCGTCTACACCTCGCCGACGATCCAGGCCACCGACCACAACCTGTACATCATCGGCGACAAGGCCTACCAGGCCAGCTACCGCGCCGGGCTGCGGATCTTCGACATCAGCGGGATCGCGCAGAACAACCTGCAGGAGATCGCCTACTTCGACATCTACCCGGCGGCGAACAACACCGGCTTCAACGGCGCGTGGAACGTGTACCCGTTCTTCGCCAGCGGGACGATCGCCATCAGCGGCATCGAGCAGGGGCTGGTCCTGGTCAAGCACAACCCGGTGGTGGAGCCGCCGACCACCACGGTGTGGAGCGACACGTTCGAGACCGCCACGGGCTGGACGGTCAACCCGAACGGCACCGACACCGCGACCTCCGGCGTGTGGGAGCGCGGTGACCCGGAGGCGACCACGTCCAGCGGCACCAAGCAGGTCGGCACCACCGTCAGCGGCACGAACGACCTCGTCACGGGACGCCTCGCCGGGTCCAGCGCGGGCACGTACGACCTCGACGGCGGCGTCAGCAGCATCCGCTCCCCCGCGGTGACCCTGCCCGGCAGCGGCGCGCTCAAGGTGTCCCTGTCGTGGTACCTGGCGCACGGCAACAACGCGTCCAGCGCCGACTACTTCCGGGTCAGCATCGTGCACAACGGCGGCACCACGCAGCTGTTCCAGCAGACCGCCGGGGCGACCGACCGGGACGGGGCCTGGGCTACCGGCACCTGGGACATCTCCGCGTACGCGGGGCAGTCGGTGCGCATCCTGATCACGGCGGCCGACGCCTCCGGAGCGAGCCTGGTCGAGGCCGGCGTGGACGATGTCAAGATTACGCAGCAGTAGTCCCTACCTGGTGCTGGGCGTGGCGTTCCTGGCCACGGTCGCGTACGTGCTGACCGTCCTGCCCGGACGGTCGGTGCCCGTGCCGACGGCGGCGGCCCCCGTGCCGTCGCCGTCGCCCAGCCTGCACGGCGACGGCCTGTCCGACAGCCACGATGGCTACCTGATCCAGGCCGTAACGCTGCCGGCCAGGCGCGGGAAGGCGGTGCCGGTCGCGTTCCGCATCCACGGGCCGGACGGCACCCCGCAGACCGAGTACGAGCTGCTGCAGACGAAGCTGCTGCACCTGTACCTGGTCCGCGACGACATGAGCGGCTACCAGCACCTGCACCCCGAGCTGAGCGGCGACACGTGGACCGCGAAGGTCGACATCACCGACGGCGGCGCGTACCGGTTCTACGCCGAGTTCGTGCCGAAAGGACGCGACGTCGCGGGGCACCCGACGACGCTGGGGCTGCCGTTCGTCATCCCCGGCGACACGAAGGTCGCGCCGCTGCCCGGTCCCGCGCCGTCGGCGGTCGCGGGACGGTACGTGGTCAACCGGCTCGACGGCACGGCGCACCTGCGGGTGGGCCGGTCCGGCCTGCTGAGCTTCGACGTCCCGGGGGTGCGGCTGGAGCCGTATCTCGGGGCGCTGGCGCACATGTCGGCGTTCGAGGTGCGCACGCAGGCGCTCACCCACCTGCACCCGGCCGCCGAGGAGCTGACCTTCCACGTGCAGTTCGCCAACCGGGGCGAGTACCGGCTGTTCATGGACTTCCAGGTGGCCGGCAAGCCGCAGCGCGCCGCGTTCACCGTGTTCGTGACGTGACCGCACCGGGCGGGGCGAGCGCGCGGAGTTCCGCCCGGTTGCCCCGCCCGCCCCGTCGTGATAGGACGATCACCGTCCGCCGTTGCCGCGACGACGGCGCGCCAGAAGGAGCACGACATGACCGCCACCCAGACCGCGACCGGCGAGCCGGCCACGGAACGCCCGCGCGTGGAGCCGTACTCGGCGATCGTCGTCGCGCTGCTGGTCGCCGGGTTCGACGTGTGGATGCTGGCCACCATCCCGGTGCAGCCGGCCGCGATCCTGGTGGCCGCCTCGACGGTGTCGTACGTCGCCTGGCTGGCCACGACGTACCGGCATCCGGTGCGCTCGCGGCGCATCGTCGCGCTGTACCTGTGCTGCGTGGCGTTCCAGCTGGTGCACATGGCCGAGGAGTACACCGGCGGCTTCCCGCACGAGGTGGTCGAGCTGTTCTCCTCGCCGCGCGGCTGGAGCGAGCGGGACTTCCTGCTCACGTTCGTGTTCGGGTTCGGTGCGCTGTGGTGCCTGGCCGGGGCGGGCGCGCTGTTCCAGGTGCGGGTGGCCAACTACATGCTGTGGTTCTACGCGCTGGGCGCGGGCCTGATCAACGCGATCTCGCACTTCGTCTTCCCGGTCCTCAGCGGGTGGGAGTACTTCCCCGGCCTCTACACCGCCACCGGCCACCTGATCCTCAGCGTCGCGCTGATCGTCCTCCTGGTGCGGGAGTACCGGCAGGTACGCGCCGCCGCCGTCGCTTAGCGCAGGTTTACAAACCCGGCATTTCCGGCCCGTAGTGCCGCCAGACCGCGGTGACCACCGCCCAGTACGGGACGGCCACCAGAGGCGTCGTGATCTCCTTGGGCCAGCCCATCCGCTGCTCCAGCCAGAAGGTGCCGAGCGCGAGCAGCACGAACAGACCGATCGACACGGTCCGCCACAGCACGCGCCGTCCCCGCTGCTCGGCAGGGTATGCATCGCGGCCGTGCCTTGGCACGTGCGCGGGAGGTGCGTCGGTCACCTGGTCTCCGAAGGCGCTGTTCCGGGGTCGGACGCCGAGGTTAGCACCGCCCGTCTGCCCAGCTCACAGCCGCGACCTGGGCAGACATGGCGGGCGCGGCAACCGCGCCCGGCCCGAGCCGCCGGGCAAGATCATCGCGACGGCTCGGGCTCGCGCGTCAGCGGGTCAGAGGCCGAGGAAGGCGGCGATGCCGCGGGCGTGACCCCGGGCGGTCGCCGTGATGAAGTCGGCGCGCTTGAGCAGGTTGGCGTTGGCCAGCGTGTCGATGAACAGGTTCTCGGTGAGCACGGCGGGCATGTTCGACTCGCGCAGCACGTGCAGGTTGGACTCCTTCTTGCCGCGGTCGGTCACCGAGGCGATCGTGCGCATCTGGCTGAGCACGTTGCTGTGCACGGTGCTCTGCAGGCGCTGGGTGGTCGCGCCGACGCCCGGGTAGCGGTAGCTCTCGAAGCCGTTGCCGCCGCCGGCGTTGATGTGGATGCTGACGAAGATCGCGGCGCCCCACGCGTTGGCGTCGTCGGTGCGGTAGGCGAGGCTGCGGGTGATGTCGCTGGTCCGTGACATCCGCACGTCGACGGCCCAGTTGGCCTTGAGGATGTCGCGGGTCTGCAGCGCGATGTTGAGGGTGAGGGTCTTCTCCTGCAGGCCGTTGGCGACCGCACCGGGGTCGGTGCCGCCGTGTCCGGGGTCCAGGTAGACCTTCGGCGCGGCCGCGAAGGCAGGTCCGGCGGCGAAGGGGGCCGCGGCCACACCCGCGGCCGCGGCCAGCAGCGTGCGGCGGCGCAGGCCGTTGTTTCCGATCATGTGTACACCTCTGGGGGGCGAGGAGGACGGGGACCGGAGGAATCTAGCGCATGTACATTCCTCTATGAAGATGGTTTACGGAAGTTTTTAGATTGGAGACGTTTTCCTTCACCTTCCTTGAGGGATGATCGCCGTCTCGTGTCCCGAAGTGGGGTCGGACCACACCTTCTGACCCGAGACGGCGATCATCCGCGGGGGACGGGGGATGTCGGTGAACGCCATGCGGCCACTATCGGCGTGGCCGAGCGAGTAGTGCATCTGTAGCCGGGCTATAGCCGCCCGTGGTCCGATGAGGACCGCCCTCGCGGCGTGACACGGAGGCTCGGACACGTTGTGGCACTTCACACATATTGTTTAGTACGTTTGTACGAAGTGCTCAAGGTCAGCGTCCGGTCGTGGCGGACCGGCCGGAAACGACGATTCCGGTAACGAGCGGCGCGGGGGTACGCTCCCCATCACCAGATGCCCATGCATGGATGCGGCTGCCTTACCGGGCGGCGGCTTCCGTGTGCCGTGAACAGGGGAGACTGCATGTCGGAGCGCATCCACGTCGCGTTCGAGCAACAGGCCGGGACAGCACCGGACCGGGTGGCGGTGATCGCGGGGAGGGTGCGGACGTCATACGGCGACCTCGACGCGCGGGCCGATCGCGTCGCGGCCCGCCTGCGCCGTGCGGGTGCCGCACCTGGCTCGCTGGTCGGGGTGTGCGTGCCCCGCGACGAGCACCTGCTGCCGGCGCTGCTGGGCGTGCTGAAGAGCGGCGCGGCGTACGTGCCGCTCGACCCGGCGTACCCGGCCGAGCGGTTGGCCTTCATCGCCGCCGACACGAACATGTCCCTGGTCGTCACGACCCGCGCCACCCGGCACGCCGCCGCGAGCCTGGCCGCCACCGCGATCGACGTCGACGGCGAGCCGGACGGCGAGGTCGCGGACCGGCCTGCCGACACCGGCAGCCCGGCGGACGCGGCGTACGTCATCTACACGTCCGGCTCCACCGGCCGCCCCAAAGGGGTCGTCGTGGAGCACCGGCAGACCATGAACCTGCTGCGCTGGGAGCAGTCGGCGTACCCCGCCGAGGAGCTGCGCGGCATGCTGGCCACCGCCTCGATCTGCTTCGACCCGTCGATCAGCCAGCTGTTCCTGCCACTGCTCGCGGGCGGCACGGTGATCCTCGCCGACAACGTGCTGGCGCTGCCGTCGCTGCCCGCCCGCGACGAGGTGACAACCGTGTACGGCGTGCCGTCCGCGCTGGCGGCGCTGCTGCGCGAACCGCTGCCGGACGGGGTGCGGGCGGTGTTCGCCGGCGGCGAGCCGCTGACCCGGGCGCTGGTCGACCGCATCTACGCCAACCCCGGCGTCCGCCGGGTGCGCAACCTCTACGGCCCGGCCGAGTGCACCACCACCTGCGCGATCGCCGACGTGGGCCGCGACGAGCCGGGCGAGCCGTCGCTCGGCCACCCGATCGCCGGCGCGGTGTTCACCGTGCGGGACGCGGCGGGCCGCCCGGTGCCCGACGGCGAGCTGGGCGAGCTGTGGATCGGCGGCCCGGTGGTGGCGCGCGGTTACCTCGGGCGGGAGTCGGACGCGTTCGCCGCCGAGCCGGACGGCACGCGTGTCTACCGCTCGGGCGACCTGGTCCGCCGTGACGGCGACGTGCTGCGTTTCGCGGGCCGGGCCGACGACCAGGTCAAGGTCCGCGGTTACCGGGTGGAGCCGGGCGAGGTCGAGGCCGTGCTGGTACGCCATCCCGCGGTGCGCCGGGCCTGCGTGGTCGCCCGGTCCGACGCGGACGGCGCCGCGTACCTGGTCGGGCACGTCGAGGCGGACGGGCTGGACGAGCGTGCGCTGCGCGGCTGGCTGGCGGAGCGGGTGCCCGAACACCTGGTGCCGACCCGGTTCCGGGTGACCGGGCGGCTGCCGCTCAATCCGAACGGCAAGATCGACAAGGCGGCGCTGCCGGAGGTGGCCGCCCGCCGGGACATCGCGGTGCCGTATGTCGCGCCGCGCACCCCCGCCGAGGCGAGGGTCGCCGAGCTGGCCGGTGAGGTGCTCGCCCTGCCGCCGGTCGGCGTGCTGGACCGCTTCGGCGATCTGGGCGGGCACTCGCTCACCGCCGCCCGGCTGTGCGCGCTGGCCGGGCGCGAGTTCGGCGTCACGGTGCCGCTGGCCGCCTTCCTCGCCGAACCCACTGCCGCCGCGCTGGCCGCCCTGGTCACCGTGGGCGCGGGTGGCGCCGGAGGCACGGACGGCCAGGCGAACCCTGGTGGCCTGGCAGGCACGGGCGCGTTCGCAGGGAAGGCCGGGACTTCCGGAACGGCCGGGCCACGGTCCGGCGCGGCCGCGCTCGCACCCGTCGGTACCGCTGAGCACCCGGTGCGGCGCACCGGCATGAACCGTTACCCGCTCACCCCGACCCAGCGGGAGCTGTGGACGCTGCGGCAGGTCAGCGGTGTGCCGCAGGTGACCACGGTCGCGTTCCGGGTCCGGCTGACCGGGCCGGTCTCCGCGGACGGGCTGCGCCGGGCGCTGGACGCGCTGGCCGGGCAGCACGAGGTGCTGCGCAGCCGGGTGGTGGAGCGGGACGGCGAGCCGGTCGCGGTCGTGGGCGGGTACGCCGGCGTCCCGGTCACCGAGCACGACCTGCGCGAGCTGCCCCGGGCGCAGCGCGACCAGCGCGCCGCCGAGATCGCGGACGAGGCGACCCGGCACGCGTTCGACCTGGCCGCGCCGGTGCCGCTGCTGCGCGCGGACCTGATCCGGCACACCGCCGAGACGGCTGAGCTGGTGCTGGTCAGCGACCACCTGGCCTGCGACGGGTGGTCGGTAGGCGTGCTGCTCACCGGCCTGGCCGCCGAGCTGGCCGCGCCGGGTTCGGCCGCCGGGCCCGCGGTGCAGGTCGGCGACCTCGCCCTGCGCGCCGGAGCGCAGGCCGGTCAGGCGGCGGCGCAGTGGGCGCAGGAGCTGGCCGGGGCCTCCCCGCCGGGCGACCTGTTCACCGGGCAGGGCGGGTTCCGGGGCGGGCGGCTGACCCGCGCCCTGCCGCAGCCGCTGGTCACCGGTCTCGCCGAGCTGGCCGCGAGCTGCGGCACGAGCCCGTTCACGGCGTACCTCACCGGCCTGGGCCTGCTGCTGACCGGGCTCACCGCCCGTGCGGACGTGCTGGTGGGCGCGGTCGCGGCCCGGCGTGCCGAGCCGGAGCTGGACCGGGTGGTCGGCCCGCTGGTCGACGTGCTGCCGGTGCGGCTGCGGCTGGACGGCGACGCGAGCCTGCGCGACGCGCTGGTCATGGCCGCGGCGACCACGGCCCGCGCGCTGGACCTGCCCCGGCCGTCCACGGAGGACCTGTTCGAGGCGATCGGCACCCAGCCACGCGGCGCGATGCTCACCCCGGTGGTGCTGTCGGCGCAGCCGTCCGGGATGCCGGTGCGCGCCCTGGCCGGGGCGGTGACGCTGGAGCTGCTGGGCGAGCTGGGCTGCGGCGGGGCGCAGAGTCCGCTGACGGTGTACGTCAACGAGACCGTGGACGGCACCGAGCTGCAGTTCGGGTACGACCTCGGCCTGCTCGACGCTGCCGCCGCGGACGCGTTCGCCGACCGGCTGCTGCTGGTGCTCGGCGGGCTGGCCGGCGACCCGGACCGGCCGCTGTCGCAGCTGCCGCTGGTCGGCGACGCCGAGCGGGAGCAGCTGCTGCGCCGTGCCGCCGGACCGGCCCTGGACGCACCGCCGACGGTGGTCGACGCGATCGAGCGCCAGGTCGCGGCGCGGCCGGACGAGATGGCCGTCGCCGGGGCGGCGGGGCAGCTGACGTTTCGGGAGCTGTGGGACCTGTCGACCGAGGTCGCCGGGGTGCTGCGCGGCGCCGGCACCGGCCGGGGCGACGTGGTGGGCGTCTGCCTGCCCCGTGACCACCGGCTGCCCTCGACGCTGCTGGGGGTGTGGCGCGCGGGCGCGGCGTACCTGCCGCTGGAGCCGGAGCTGCCCGCCGAGCGGCTGGCGTGGCTGGCCGCCGACGGCGGCGCGCGGATCGTGCTGTGCCGCAAGTCCACCGCGGAAGCGGCGGCGGCCGTGGCCGGGACACGGGCGCTCGACCTGGACACCGCTCCCCCGGCCGAGCAGGTGGAGCTGGAGCCGGTGCTCGGCGCGGACCTGACCTACCTGCTGTACACGTCCGGCTCGACCGGCACCCCGAAGGGTGTCGCGGTGGCGCAGTCGGGGCTGGCGGCGCTGGCCGCCTCGCTCGGCCGCGAGCCGGGCATCGGCCCCGGCGACCGGATGCTGGCGGTGGCGACGCTCAGCTTCGACACCTCGTGCGCGGAGATCTGGTCCACCCTGTCGGCGGGCGCGTGCTGCGTGGTCGTCGAGCGTGACGCGGCCGTGGACGGGCACCGGCTGGCCGAGCGCATCGGCGCGCACAGGATCACGGTGATGAACGTGCCGCCGACGATGCTGCGTACGCTGCTGGCCGCATGCTGGGCCGGGGCTCCGGGCCTGCGCATCTGGAGCGGCGGCGAGACCCTCGACCCGGCCCTGGCCCGGGACCTGCTCGGCCGGGTCGGCGAGCTGTGGAACGTGTACGGCCCCACCGAGGCGACCGTACTGTCGGCGGCGTTCCGGGTGCACGCGGTGGACGAGACCGTCCCGATCGGGCACGCGATGCCCGGCGAGCGGCTCTACGTGATGGACCCGCTGGGCCGCCTCGCCCCGCCGGGCGCGGCCGGTGAGCTGTGGATCGGCGGCGCGGGACCGGCGCTGGGCTACCACCGCCGCCCGGAGCTGACCGCGGCCGCGTTCGTGCCGGACCCGTACGTGCCGGGTGGGCGCTGCTACCGCACCGGCGACCTGGTGCGCCTGCGCGCCGACGGCGAGCTGGCGTTCTGCGGCCGCCGCGACCACCAGCTGAAGATCCGCGGCTACCGGGTGGAGCTGGGCGAGATCGAGTCGGCGCTGCGGGACCATCCGCTGGTCGCGCACGCGGTCGTGGTCGCGCACGGCCAGGGGGCCGAGGCGCACCTGGTCGGCTACCTGGTGGGCCGGTCGGCGATCACGGGCGAGGAGGCCGCCGCGCACCTGCGCGCCCGGCTGCCCGAGTATCTGGTGCCGCACCGCTGGGTGGTGCTGGACGCGTTCCCGGTCATGCCCAGCGGAAAGGTGGACCTGGCCGCGTTGCCACGGCCGGGAGCCGACCGGCCGCACACACCGCCCGGGTCGGTGATGGAGCAGCTCGTCGCGGAGATCTGGGCGCAGACGCTGAGCGCCGAGCGGATCGGCGCGTTGGACAGCTTCTTCGGCCTGGGCGGCCACTCGCTGGCCGCAACGCGGGTGGCGGGGCGGCTGCGGGACACGCTCGGCTGTGCCGTGCCGGTGCGCCTGCTGTTCGACCATCCGGTGCTGTCGGAGTTCGCCCGGCAGCTGGAGAACCTTGTCATCGCCGAGATCGCGGCCGAGTCCGGCCTCCGGGGGAACTGATATGACCATGACCGACGACACCCTGCGCGCCCTGATGGAGAAGCGGGTGGCCGCGGCGCAGGCCGCCGCCCGCACCACGCCCGGCACCACGATCCCGGCCCGCCGCGATCCGCATGCCCCGCAGCCGCTGTCGGCGGCGCAGCGGCGGCTGTGGTTCAACAGCCAGTTCGAGCACGACCCGGCTATCTACCACGTGCCGCTGGTGCTGCGCCTGTCCGGGCCGCTGGACGGCGACGCGCTGCTCGGAGCGTTGCGCGAGGTCGTGCAGCGGCACGAGGTGCTGCGCAGCGTCATCGCGCACCACGGCGACGAGCCCGTGGCCGTGGCCGGGCCTGCCGGCCGGGTGAGCCTGACCCGCGCGGAGGTCACCGCCGCCGCGCTGGACGCCGCGATCGCCGCCGAGGTCGCCCGGCCGTTCCGGCTGGACGCGGAGCCGCCGCTGCGGGCGCTGCTGCTGCGGCTGTCCGAGCAGGAGCACGTGCTGGTGCTGACGGCGCACCACATCGCCACCGACGCCTGGTCCCAAGACCTGATCATGGACGAGCTGGCGGCGGGGTATGCCGCCGCGCGCGGGCAGGGTGCTCCCCCGGCTCCGGTGCGGCTGCAGTACGCCGACGTAACCGAGTGGGCGCGGGACCGCCCCGGCGGCGATGCAGGGTGGTGGGCCGAACGTCTGGCCGGGCTCGACCCGGTGCTGGCCCTGCCGACGGACCGGCCCTACCCGCCGGTCGCCGAGTGGCGCGCGGGCTACGTGCCGCTCACGCTGCCGCCGGAGCTGTCCCGGCGGGTGCGGGAGGCCGCCCGCGAGGCCGGGGCCACCCCGTTCATGGTGCTGCTGGCCGCCTGGCAGGCGCTGCTGGGCCGGCTGTGCCGCACCGCCGACGTGCCGGTCGGCGTACCCGAGTCGGGGCGGCGGCACCGCGACACCGAGGGCGTCGTCGGCTGCTTCATCAACACCCTGGTCCTGCGCACCGACCTGTCCGGCGACCCGACCGGCCGCGAGCTGCTGGCCCGGGTGCGCGAGACCACCCTGGACGCGTTCGCCCACGCCGACGTGCCGTTCGAGCACGTGGTGGAGGCCGTCGCGCCGCAGCGCAGCACCGCCACCACGCCGCTGTTCCAGTCGATGCTGCTCCTGCTGGACGAGCCGCTGCGCGACCCGGCGCTGCCCGGCGCCGCGGTGACCCGGCTGGACTCGCCGCTGGACACCAACAAGTTCGACCTGTGCCTGTCGCTGACCGGCGGCCCGGACGGCTACACCGGCTTCGTCAGCCACCGGGCGGACCTGCTGGACCGGGCCACCGTGACCCGGTGGGCGCGCTGGTTCACCCGCCTGCTCGACGGCCTGCTGTCCGCCCCGGACCGTCGGGTGTCCGAGCTGGACCTGCTCGACCCGGCCGAGCGGGCCGAGCTGATCGCCTGGGGCACCGGCCCCGAGCTGCCCGCCGGGACGCCCGCCACCGTGCTGGAGGCGGTGCTGGCGCAGGCGGCGGCCCGGCCCGACGCGGTCGCGGTGGACGCCCGCGACGGCAAGCTCAGCTACGGCGAGCTGGCCCGTGACTCGGCGGCCGTCGCGGCGGCGCTGCTGGCGCACGGGGTCGGGCGGGGCACGCCGGTCGGGCTCTGCCTGCGCCGGCACCGGCACCTGCCCGCCGCGCTGGTGGGGGTGATGCGCGCCGGTGCGGCGTACCTGCCGCTGGAGCCGGACCAGCCGGTGGCCCGGCTGCGGCACCAGCTCACCGACGCGGGCGCGGGCGTGGTGCTGGCCGCGGCCGACACCTGGGAGCTGGCGCGGGAGCTGGCCGAGGGCACCGGCGCGGTGCTGCTGGACCTCGCCGACGCGTTGTCGGCCGAGCCCGCCGCGCTGCCCGAGGTCGGCGCTGGCGATCTCGTGTACGTGCTCTACACGTCCGGTTCGACCGGGCGGCCCAAGGGCGTGGAGCTGACCCACGGCAACCTCGCCGCGTACGTCGCCGCCAACTGCGAGCTGCTCCCGGTCACCCCCGATGACGTGATGCTCGGGCTGACCGCGCTGTCGTTCGACGTGGCCGGGCTGGAGCTGTGGGTGGCGCTGACCCGGGGGCTGCGGCTGGCGCTGGTGGAGCGGTGCGACGCCGTGGACGGTCACCTGGTGGCGCGGCGGATCGCCGAGGCCGGGGTGACGGTGCTGACGGCGACGCCGACGACGTTCCGGATGCTGGTCGCGGCGGACTGGCGGGCCCCGGACGTGCGGCTGGTCGCCATCGGCGAGGCCGTCGACCCGGGCCTGGCCCGCGAGCTGCTGGCCCGCACCGGCGAGGTGTGGAACGGCTACGGCCCTACCGAGACCGCGGTGACCTCGACGATGTACCGCGTGACGGCCCCGGTCGGCCCGACCGTGCCGATCGGCACGCCGATGGCCGGGGAACGGGTGTACGTGATGGACGCGGCCGGCCGCCTGGCCCTGCCGGGCACGGTCGGCGAGCTGTGGATCGGCGGGGCCGGGGTGGCGCGCGGCTACCGGGGGCGGCCCGATCTGACCGGGGCGGCGTTCACCGCCGATCCGCTGCGCCCGGACGAGCGCTGCTACCGCACCGGTGATCTGGTGCGCTGGCGCGCCGACGGGCTGCTCGACTTCGTCGGCCGCGACGACGGGCAGGTGAAGGTGCGCGGGCACCGCATCGAGCTGGGCGAGATCGAGGCGCAGCTGCGGGCGGTGCCGGGCGTGGCGCAGGCGGCCGTGACGGTCACCGCCGCGGGTGGGGACGCGCACCTGGTCGGGTACCTGGTGGCGGGGCCGGGGGCGGCCGTGTCCGCGGCGGAGCTGGAGATGCGGCTGCACGCGGTGCTGCCCGATCACATGGTGCCGCGCCGCTGGGCGCTGCTGGACGCGCTGCCGGTCAACGCCTCCGGCAAGCTGGACCGCCGGGCGCTGCCCGAACCGCAGCAGGCGGCGCGTGAGCACGTGCCGCCGCGCACCGAGGCCGAGGAGCTGGTGGCCGACGTGTGGGGCGCGGTGCTGCGCCGCGACGGCCTGTCGGTGCACGACGACTTCTTCGCCCTGGGCGGGCACTCGCTGGCGGCGACGCTGGTGGCCGGGCGGCTGCGCGAGGCGCTGGACCTGCCGGTGCCGGTGCGGCTGCTGTTCGAGCAGCCGGTGCTGGCCGGGTTCGCGGCCGCGCTGGAGGCGCTGCTGCTGGCGGAGGTGGTCCGGTGACGGTCACCGACACCCAGCGCAGCCTGCTGAAGTCGCGCCTGGCCCAGGCCCGGCGCACGGTCGCGGCCCCGGCGGGCATCCCCGCCGGTGACCCGGACCAGCCCGCGCCGCTGTCGCGGGCGCAGGCGCGGCTGTGGTTCCTGCACCAGCTGGAGCCGGACAGCCCCGCCTACCACGTGCCCGCGGCGGTGCGGCTGCGCGGCCCGCTGGACACCGAGGCGCTGACCGCGGCGGTACGCGAACTCGCCGCCCGGCACCACGTGCTGCGTACGACCTTCGCCGACCACGACGGCGAGCCGCTGGCGGTGCTCGGCGACGCGGACCGGGTGCCGGTCGCGGTCGTCGACGCCGACCCGGCCCGGCTGACCGAGCTGCTGCTGGCCTGCCGGGACCGGCTGTTCCGGCTGGACCGGGAGCCGCCGCTGCGGGCCGAGATCTTCCGCCTGGCCCCCGACGAGCATGTGCTGCTGCTGGTCGTGCACCACATCGCCTGCGACGCGTGGTCGCTGGACCTGATGCTGGGCGAGCTGGGCGAGCTCTACGCCGCCCGGGTCACCGGCGGCCCCGCACCGGCCGCGCCGCCGCTGCAGTACGCCGACTTCGCCCGCTGGCAGGCGACCCGCCCCGCGCCGGAGTCCGACCTGGACTGGTGGGCCGGGCAGCTGTCCGGTCTGGAGCCGGTGCTGGACCTGCCGGTGGACCGGCCCAGGCCCGCACTCGCCGACTGGTCGGCCGGGCAGATCCCGGTGGAGCTGCCCGCCGCGCTCGCCGAACGGATCGGCGCGCTGGCCGCGGCGAGTGCGGCGACGCCGTTCATGGTGCTGCTGGCGGCGTGGCAGGCGACGCTGGCCCGGGTGTGCGGCACCGACGACGTCGCCGTGGGGGTGCCGCACGCGGGCCGCCACCATCCCGGCGTGGAGCGGATGGTCGGCTGCTTCATCGGCACGCTGGTGCTGCGCGGCGACCTGTCCGGCGACCCGACCGGCCGTGAGCTGCTGATCCGGGTACGCGAGCGGGCGCTGGACGCGTTCGGGCATGCCGAGACGCCGTTCGAGCGCATCGTGGACCGGCTCCAGCCGGAGCGCAACCTGGCCACCACACCGATCTTCCAGGTGCTGCTGAACGTGCTGGACACCCCGGCCACGCCGCCGAGCCTGCCCGGCGCGGCCGAGCTGGAGCTGCCGATCCGCACCACCAAGTACGACCTGAACCTGGCGCTGTCCAGGACGGACGGCGGCTACCGGGGCGGCCTGCTCTACCGCGCCGACCTGTTCGACGAGGTCACCGCCCGGCGGCTGGCCGGCTGGTTCCGCACGCTGCTGGACGGGCTGGCCGCCGACCCGGACCGGCCGGTCGGCGAGCTGCCGCTGGAGGCGGACCCGGCGGGCGGCCCGGACGGCCCGGAGGCCGGGTACGCCCTGGACCGGCCGCTGCACGAGCTGATCACGCAGCACGCGGTCACCAGCCCGCACGCCGTGGCGGTGGTCGCCGCCGACGGGACGCTGGACTACGCCGAGCTGGACCGGCGCGCCTCGGTCGTCGCCGGGCGGCTGCTGGCGGCCGGGATGCGGCCGGAGGAGCCGGTCGCGGTGCTCACCGAACGCGGCGTCAGCCTGCCGGTCGCGATGCTGGGCGTGCTCCGGGCGGGCGGCGTTTACCTGCCCGTGGACCCGGGCTACCCCGACGGGCGGCTGTCGGGCATCCTCGACACGGCCGGGGTCCGGTTCGTGCTGACCGAGGCCGAGCACGCCGGGCGGGTCCCGGGCCGCGAGGCCCTGGTGGTCGCCGGGCTGACCGGGGAACCCGCCGCGCCCGTGCCGGTGTCCCCGGACCGGCTCGCCTACCTGATCTTCACGTCGGGCTCGACCGGGCAGCCCAAGGGCGTCACCGTCGAGCACCGGCACATCACCCACTACCTGCACGCGGTCCGGGACCGGATCGGGCGGCCGGGCTCGTACGCCCTGGTGTCCACGCACGCCGCCGACCTCGGCCTGACGAACCTGCTCGGCGCGCTCACCACGGGCGCGACGGCGTACCTGGTGGACCGGGAGACCGCCACCGACCCGGGCGCGTTCGCGGCGTACCTGGCCGCGCACCCGGTCGACGCGGTCAAGATGGTGCCCAGCCACCTGGAGCTGCTGGCCGCGCACGGCGACCTCGCCGCGCTGCTCCCGCGGCGGCTGCTGGTCCTGGCCGGCGAGCCGGTCCCGTGGGAGCTGGTGGAGCGGGTCGAGCGGGCCCGGCCGGACCTGGACGTCCAGGTCCACTACGGACCGACGGAGACCACGGTCTCGGTGCTGGGCTGCCGCACCGCCGACATCCCGGCTGCTCAGCGGCACGGCATCGTGCCTATCGGGCTGCCGTTCGCGAACGTGCGCTGCCGGGTGACCGACCCGGCCGGGCGCGAGGTGCCCGCCGGGGTGCCCGGCGAGCTGCGCCTGGGCGGGCCGAGCGTGGCGCGCGGCTACCTGGGCCTGGCCGACGGCCGCTTCGACGGCGGCTGGTACCGCTCCGGCGACCGGGTGCGGGTGAACGCGGCCGGGCTGGTCGAGATCCTGGGCCGGGTCGACGACCAGGTGAAGATCCGCGGCTTCCGGGTGGAGCTCACCGAGGTCGCCACCGCCCTGCGGGAGGTGGCCGGGGTCGGCGAGGCCGTGGTGCTGCCGGTCGGGCAGGCGCACACCCGGCGGCTGGCCGCCTGGATCACGCCCGAGAGTGCCGATCCGGTGCTCGTCCGCGCCGCGCTGCGCGACCGGCTGCCCGACTACATGGTCCCGGCCGCGATCACGCCGCTGGCGGCGCTGCCGCTGACCGCCAACGGCAAGGTGGACCGGGCCGCGCTGCCCGAGCCCGCCCCGCCCGCGGCTGCCAACGGGGTGCCGCCGTCGACCCCGATGGAGCAGCGGGTCGCGGCCGCCTGGGCGCAGGTGCTGGAGTGCGGCGAGTTCGGTGTGGACGACGACTTCTTCGCCCTGGGCGGGGACTCGTTCAAGGCCGTACGGGCGGTGCGCGCCATCGACCCGCAGCTGCGCGTCATCGACCTGTTCACCCGGCCCACCGTGCGTGAGCTGGCGGCGCACCTGGACGGCGGCGCCCGCCCCGGCGGGCTGCTGCACCGGCTGGCCGGTCCGGCCACGGCCGCGCTGACCGTGGTGTGCGTGCCGTACGGTGGTGGCTCGGCGGCCGCGTACGGTCCCTTCGCGACCGAATTGGCGCAACGTATGCCGGACACGGCCGTGCTGGCCGTCGAGCTGCCCGGTCACGACCCGGCCCGCCCGGACGAGCCGCAGCTCCCGCTGCCGGAGCTGATCGACCGCATCGCCGCCGAACTGCCCGCAGGTCCCGTGCTCGTCTACGGGCACTGCGTCGGCTCGGCCGCGGCCACCGAGCTGGCACTACGGCTGGAGGCGGACGGCCGCGAGGTCGCCGGGCTGGTCGTCGGCGGCAGCTTCCCCGCGGCCCGGCTGCCCGGGCGCCTGTCGGCCTGGCTGCACCGGCGCTTCCCGGCGACCTGGTGGACGTCGGACCGGGCGTACCGGGACTTCCTGCGTTCGCTGGGCGGCCTGGACGACGACGAAGGCCTCGACGCGGACGTGATCCTGCGCGGCCTGCGCCACGACGTGGACCAGGCGCAGTCCTGGTTCACGCGCGAGCTGACCCGGCCCGACCGGCGGCGGCTGCGGGCCCCGGTGCTGTGCGCCATCGGCGCCCGCGACCGCTCCACCGAACTCTACGAGGAGCGCTACGCCGAGTGGGGCGCCTTCGCCGACCGGGTCGAGCTGGCCGTGGTGCCCCGCGCGGGCCACTACTTCCTCAAGCACCAGGCGTCGTGGCTGGCCGAACGGGTCGCCGCCGCGGTCGCGGGCTGGCGCGCGGGCAGCCTGCCGCCGCCGGCCGCGGACTCGGTGACCGGCGGCGCGGCCCGCCGTGACCTGCGCGAGTTCTACCTGATGGCGGCCGGTCAGTCGATCTCGCTGATCGGGGCGGCGCTCAGCTCGTTCGCGCTGGGCGTGTGGGCGTATCAGCGAAGCGGCCGGGTGGCCGACTACGCGCTGGTCACCATGCTGGCGCTGCTGCCCGCGATCCTGCTGCTGCCGCTGGGCGGCGCGGTCGCCGACCGGGTGGACCGGCGGCGCGTCATGCTGGCCTGCAACGGGATGGGCGCGCTGATCATGTCCACGATGGTCGCGCTGCTGGCCGTGGACCGGCTCAGCATCGCCGGGGTCGGGGTGCTGGTCGGGCTGCTGTCGGCGGTGACCGCGTTCCACCGGCCGGCATACCTGGCGGCGGTGGCGCAGCTGGTGCCCAAGCCGTATCTGGGTCAGGCCAACGCGCTGGCGAATCTGGGGCCCGGCATCGGCCAGCTGATCGCCCCGCTGGCCGGTGGGGCGCTGATCACGGCGCTGGGCCTGCCCGGGGTCGTGGTGGTGGACGTGCTGTCGCTGCTGGCCGGGTTCGCCACGCTGCTCGCGGTGCGGCTGCCGGACCGGCTGTTCCGGCGGCAGGAGGAGACGTTCACCAGGGCGATCGCGGGCGGCTGGCGCTTCCTGGTCCGGCGGCGGCCGTTCCTGATCATGATCGGGTTCTTCGTGGTGGAGAACTACCTGGCCATGCTCGCCCTCGCGGTCACCGTGCCCACGGTGTACGCCTTCAGCGACGCCACCGGCGTCAGCGTCGTCACCGCCTGCAGCGGCCTCGGCGCGGGACTCGGCGCGCTGGCGATGGTGTTGTGGGGCGGCTCGCAGCGCCGCGCCCTCGGCATGGTCGGCTTCGTCTCCGGTGTCGGCCTCGGCGCGCTGCTGGTGGGCCTGCGCCCGTCGCTGGCGGTGGCGGCCGCAGGCAGCCTCGTCTGGTACGCGTCGCTGACCGTCCTCAACGCCCACTGGCTGGCCCTGATCCAGGTCAAGGTCGGCCTCGACCTGCAGGGCCGGGTCCTGGCCACCAACCAGATGCTCGCCGTCGCCATGACCCCGCTGGCGTTCCTCACCGCACCGCCACTGGCCGAAGCGGTCCAGCCACTGCTGATGCCGGGCGGGGCGCTCGCCACGACGGTCGGGCGGGTGGTCGGCGTGGGTGACGGCCGCGGCAACGCCCTCATCCTGATCGCCTGCGGGCTGGCCCTGGCGATCTGGGGCCTGCTCGGCCTGGCCTACCGGCCGCTGCGCCGGATGGAGGACGACCTGCCCGACGCCGTGACCGGTGCGGAGATCGCCGACAGCCTCGACGAGGTCCAGGCCGCCGCCGACCGCCTGGCGACCGCGAGCGCCCGCTGACCCCACCCCGCCGCCGTCGGGACCGCGGCGCGGCCGGGCCGCCCGGAGAGCACGTCCGGGCGGCCCGGTGCCGCTCACGCCGGGTAGGGGGACGCTTCGCGAGCTGCCCGGAGCGCGCCCGACCACCAGGCGAGCTGGTCGAGCATGGTCTTGGCGTACCCGGCGGGCTCGTCGGACAGCGGGCGCCCGTCCCGCCAAGCGGTGAAGTAGTTCGGGAAGGCCAGCCCGTCGCGGATGGTGACCGCGTGCAGTTCGCTGAACACGTTCTCCAGGTGCAGCACCGCGTGCCGGCCCCCGGCCCCGCCGCCGTAGCTGACGAACGCCACCGGCTTGGCCGCCCACTGGGTGAAGTGCCAGTCGATGGCGGCCTTCAGCGCGGCCGGGTAGCTGTGGTTGTACTCCGGGGTCACCACGATGAACCCGTCGGCGGCCTCCAGCGCCGCGGTCAGGGCGGCCATCCCGGCCGGGCGCGGGTAGTCGGCACCGGCCAGCTTCGGCGGCATCGCGGGTAGCGCCAGCGGCAGCTCCACCTCCGCGAGGTCGACGACCTCCACCTCGAAGCCGCCGTGTGATCGGGCCTGCTCGGCGACCCATGATGCGACGACGGGCCCGAACCGGCCCTCCCGGACGCTTCCGACGATGACGGCCAGCCTGTGCTTGCTCTCGTTTTCCATGAGCACCACCCTGCGCGCCCGCCGCGGCCGCAACCAGACCGCGCTCAGGCTGGCCCCAGCAGGGCCAGGCTGTGCCCGCCGCCCCGCCATAGACTTCCCCGCGTGGGATCACCGTTGGGAGACTTCGTCCGGGCCAGGCGCGACAGCATCCAGCCGGAGCAGCTCGGACTGCCCGACCACGGCCGCCGCCGCGCGCCGGGGCTGCGCCGCTCGGACCTGGCCACCCGCGCCGGCATCAGCGTGGAGTACCTGACCCGCATCGAGCAGGGCCGCGACCGCAACCCGTCGCTGTCCGTGGTCAACGCGATCGCCGACGCGCTCAGCCTCAGCATCGCCGACCGCACCCACCTGCACCACCTCGCGAAAATCACCGGCGGCGCGTGTGCGGGGATGCGCCGACCCGCCCCGCCGGACCGGACCGTGCGGCCCGGCGCCCTCGCGGCGCTGCGCCTGCTGGAGCCCGGCATCGCCGTCCTCACCAACGGCCTGGGCGACGTGCTCGCCCACACCACCGGCTTCGCCCTGCTCACCGCCGGATCGGGCCTGCTCGACGCGGACGCGCCGAACCTCACCCGCTACGTCTTCACCGACCCGCGAGCGCGCTCGTTCTTCCCCGACTGGGACGCCGTCGCCGACGAGCAGGCCTTCGCCCTGTGGACCGGCCCGTCCCGGGACGCCGTCGAGTGGTTCTCCACCGACCTTGCCCACACCGCCGGACCGGAGTTCACCCGGCGCCTGCACCTGCACACCCCGCCACCCGCCGGAACCCTGCGTATCCACCATCCCTCGGGCCACGACCTACGCCTGGACCGCGAGAACCTGGACCTGTCCGCCGACGCCCAGCGCGTCACCCTCTACCTGCCCGCCGACGAAGCCACCGCCGACACTCTCGCCCGGCTGCAGGCCGACGAACCCCGCACTCCGCATCTGCGCCTCGTCGCCTAGTAGGCGGTGTCCCGAAGCCGTGGTCCGGGTGGCGACTCGTCGGCGGTGAGGTCGGGGCGGGTACGAGACGAGGTGCTACCGTCGCCGTTCACCCGGGAACCTGGAGCGCACCGCCATGAAGTACACCGTCTCGATCGAGATCGCGCTGCCGCGGGAGCGGGTGGCCCAGCTGCTCGCCGACCCGGCACACCTGCCCATGTGGCTGCGGGGCCTGGTGCTGCACGAGCCGCTGAACGGGGCGCACGGACAGGTCGGCACCAGGTCACGGGTCGTGCTCCAGATGGGGCAGCAGAGGATCGAGGCCACCGAGACCATCACCCGCCGCGAACCGGCCGACCTGCACGGGATCCCGAAGGACAGCGTCGTTCACTTCGAGCGCGAGATCGTCAGCCAGGGCATGTGGAGCGCCGCACGCGAACGGCTGACCGAGACCGGTCCGGAGACGACGCTCTGGACGAGCGAGAACGAGTACCGGTTCAGCGGCCTGCTCATGCGGCTGGTCGGCCTGCTGATGCCCGGCTCCTTCCGCAAGCAGTCGCTACAGCACATGCAGGACTTCAAAGCATTCGCCGAACACGGCAAGGACGTCCGCCGAGCGAAGATCTGATCCCGCGCCCGCCCCGCCCCGCCCCGCCACCAAGGCGCGCCGATCTTGCGCGAACTGTGGGTGCGACACGCCCACATCGCCCATAAGGGCAACACTTCGCGCAAGATCGACACGATCATGGAGGGCGCAGCTCAGCGGGCGCGGCGATGATCGCCGTCTCGTGTCACATCCTGCGGCCCAGCCCCACAATCCGACACGAAACCGCGATCATGGCGCGGGGTGCGGGGACGCGCAGGGTGGGCACCGTGGCGCGGCGGCGCGGGGATCGTGCGGCGGCTGGTCAGCGGGGCGCGGGGTCGAAGAGGCAGAGGGCGACGGTGGCGTCGTCGTGGCGCTTGTGGCGGGGGCGGGAGTAGCCGTCGGCATCGGCGGTCTCCGCCTGGCGGACCTGGCGGATCAGCTCCACCGGCCCGTCGGCGGTGAGGACGTCCAGCAGCCCGGCCCAGTCGTAGAGGCCGAACAGGTCGACCGCGCACGAGGCGCCGTCGGTCAGCAGCGCCGCGCGCCGTATGGCCCGGGGGCCGCGCAGGGGCAGCCGCCCGGTCACCGCCTGTGCCGCCGCGGCGGGATCGGCCGCGGCGACCCAGTAACCGCCGGGCGTGTTGGTGAGCTCCTGCTTGCGGAGGGCGGCCGTGAGCTGCCGGGCACGGTGCACGGCGGAGCCGACGGACACGTCGCCCGCGAGCGCCTCCCTGCGGATCTGCTCGTACACCCGGTCGAACCGGTCGTCGACGACCGCGAACGTCTCGGCTCCGACGTCGGCCACGAGCGGGCTGTCACACAGGACCAGGTATTCCAGCTCGGTGCCGGTGTCGCGGACGAGGCAGGCGGTCGCGGCAGGCGTGCTCGGGTTGGCCAGGTCGCACCCGGGATGCTCGCGGGCGACCCGTTCGATGGCGGTGGCCAGCAGGTCCGGCAGCGTGGCGGCGAGCGCCGCGTCGGCGGCCTCGCTGAGCCGCGCCACGAGCCGGCGGGTGTACCAGGCCGGGCCGTGCGCGCAGCCGGTGTCCAGGTCCGGGTGGGCCGAGACGCCGTCGAGCACGCCGACCAGGGCACCGTGGTGGAAGACCTGGTCCTCGTTGGGGCGGCCGGGTGCGGCCTCCGTCGCCGTGATGACCCGCATCAGCTCCACCTCGCCTGTTCCGTCGCCGCGGACCCACCTTAGCGATCAAGGCCGAACATGCGCGGCGGCGTACCCATCGGGAAACGCAACCAAAGGTTGCACGTGCCAGGGGACCGCGGTAACGTGATACGCAACCAAAGGTTGCGAAAGGCTGTGCAGCATGGAGTACGGAACCATCGAGCGCGACATCCACGTCGACGCCAAGCCCGAAGTGGTCTTCGAGGTCATCAGCCGCCCCGAGCACATGCGCGAGTGGTGGCCCGACGACGCCCGCTACGAGCCCGTCGCGGGCGCGGAGGGCGAGCTGGTCTGGCACAACGCGGAGACCGGCGAGACGTCGACCGTCGAGTTCGCCGTCGAGGAGGTGGACCCGCCGAAGCGGTTCTCCTTCCGGTGGTGCTTCGCCGAGCCCGCGCGGCAGGGACCGTCGCTGCTGGTCACGTTCGACCTGGTCCCGGCCGGGGCGGGCACGCTGGTCCGGATGACCGAGTCCGGCTTCCGCGAGATGGGCTGGGAGATCGCGGTCCTGGAGGAGAACTACCGCGACCACGTCAGCGGGTGGGACCACTACGTCCCGCGCCTGGCCGCCTACATAGGCCGGCTGGTCGGCACCCCATGAGCACCGCGGTCGACGACGAGCTGTGGTCGGCCATCGGCGACCCGATCCGCCGCACGATGATCGACCTGCTGCTGGCGGGCGGGCCGGGCACGGCCACGTCGCTGAGCGAGCGGCTGCCGGTGACCCGGCAGGCCGTGGCCAAGCACCTGGCGGTGCTGGACCGGGTCGGGCTGGTGCACGCCACGCCCGCCGGGCGCGAGCGCCACTTCCAGGTGGACGAGGCGCAGCTGGCCCGTGCCGTCGCGCAGCTGTCGGCGGTCGGCGCGAGCTGGGACGCCCGCCTGCGCCGGATCAAGCGGATCGCCGAGGCGATCCAGCGCAACCTCGATGAGAACACGGGAGGAGATTGAGATGGTGGACATCCTGCACCAGGTCGGCGTGACCGCGCCGCTGGACGAGGTGTACCGGGCGGTCAGCACGCCGGAGGGCCTGGCCGGCTGGTGGACGGTCGACACGACCGGCAAGAGCGAGGTCGGCGAGCAGCTGGCCTTCCGCTTCGGCGAGCTGGGCGGCTTCGACATGGAGGTGCTCGCCCTCGACCCGGCCGGGCACGTGCGGTGGAAGGTCGTCGACGGCCCGCCGGAGTGGATCGGCACCGAGGTCGACTGGCGGCTCAAGCAGCGCGGCGCGTACACGAACGTGCTGTTCAAGCATGAGGGCTGGCGGGAGCCGGTCGAGTTCATGCACCACTGCAGCACCAAGTGGGCGACGTTCCTGCTCAGCCTGAAGGAGCTGGTGGAGACGGGCCGCGGCCGTCCCTCGCCGGACGACGTGAAGATCGACGACTGGAACTGACGGCTCCGCCGGATCGTCCGGCCCGTCGGCACACGGGGAGCGCGCGCTTCACGGAACGCGCGGGTGCCGAGCGGGTCGGGCGATGTTCAGCGGTGCACGATCTGGATGACCTCCTGGCCGAGGTTGACGACCTCGATCTCCTCGACCTGGGGCGAGGTGTCCACGGTCTCGACCAGCTCCGACGGCTCGACGCGCGCCGGCAGGGTGCGCCACTTGTCGGTGGGGACGCGCTGCTCTGTCGCTTCCATGACTGGATCCTACCGACCGCGGCAAGGGTCCGGTCAGTGTGCGAGGCGGGTGTACGCCCCCATGTGGTACAGCAGCGGCTCGCCGGGCCGGTGCTCGGCGCTGACCGGGCGTCCGATCACGACGATGTGGTCGCCGACGGGGATGCGCTCGACGATCTCGCAGGTCAGCGTGGCGAGGACGCCGTGCAGCAGCGGCACGCCGTAGGGGCCCTGCCGCCAGGTGCGGGTGTCGGCGAAGCGGTCGGCGCCGCGGGTGGCGAACGTGCGCGCGAGCTGCTCCTGCTCGGCGGCGAGCACGTGCACGGCGACGTGGCGCGCCCGCTCGACGGCCGGGCCGCTGCTGGCGTCCCGGTCGATGCAGAACGAGACGAGCTGCGGCCGCAGCGACACCGAGGTGAAGGTGGTCGCAGTGAACCCGGCGGGGCCGGGGGCGGTGACCACCGTGACGCTGGTGGCGTGGTGGCGCAGCGTGCCGAGGTAGTGGTGCAGCTCGATGCCGGTGACGGCGGACGCCGCGGGCTGGGCGGTGAGCGTCATGGCGGCGCCTCTCGGGTCGGGGTGGGCGAGGGCGTCGCCGGTGAGGTCGGCCCGGCACTCGTCACCTGACGCTAGCAGCCCGGGTGCGCGCAGTCACCATATCCTACTGAACTTGTAGGCTATATCACTGGTGGCTGGACCAGGTCGCGAACATGCCCGCGTAGCGGCCCTCCGCGGCCAGCAGCTCGGTGTGCGATCCGATCTCGACGATGCCGGTCTCGTCGAGCACCACGATCCGGTCCGCGCGCATCGCGGTGGACAGCCGGTGCGCGATCAGCAGCGCGGTCCGCCCCTCCAGCAGCTGGTCCAGTGCCTGCTCGACCCGCAGCTCCGAGCGCAGGTCCAGGTTGGACGTGGCCTCGTCGAGCACCACGACGCGGGGCCGGGCCAGGAACGCCCGTGCCAGCGCCAGCAGCTGCCGCTGGCCCGACGACACGGACTGGCCGCGCTCGTGCAGCGGCGCGTCGAGCCCCGCCGGGGTGCGCTCGACCAGCTCACGCAGCCCCACCGCGTCGACGGCCGCCCAGATCTCCGCGTCGTCGGCGTCCGGCCGGGCGAAGGCGATGTTGTCGCGGATCGACCCGGCGAACATGAACGGCTCCTGGGGCACCACCCCGATCTGGCGGCGCAGCGACGTCAGGCTCACCTCCCGCAGGTCGTAGCCGTCGATGAGGACCCGACCGGAGTCCGGGTCGTGCAGCCGGGTGACGAGCTTGGCCAGCGTCGATTTGCCCGCCCCGGTCGGCCCCACGCACGCGATGGTCTCCCCCGGCTCGATACGCAGGGTGATGTCGCGCAGCACCGGCCGGGCCGGGTCGTAGCCGAACGTGACGTGCTCGAACGTGATCCCGCCCGCGACCGGCGGCAGGGTGAGCGGATCGGCGCGCTCGGGCACCGCGGGCGCGAGCGCCAGCAGCCCGCGCAGCTTGCTCACCGCCGCGCGGCTCTGCTGGTAGTTGGTGTAGAGCTGCACCAGCTGCTGCACCGGGGCGAAGAACGCGTTGAGGTACAGCACGAACGCCGTCAGCACGCCCACGGTCAGCTCCCCGCGCAGCACTATGTGCCCGCCCACCAGCAGCAGCGCGGCCATGCCGAGCATGCCGATGACCGAGGTGCCCGGCCCGTAGATCGCGCTGATGTGGCCGGTGAAGTCGTTGGCGTCGCGGTAGCGGCCGACGACGGTGCGGTGCTGGGCGATGTTGCGGTCCTGGCGGTGGTACGCGGTGACCACGCGGACGCCGTGCAGGCTCTCGGCGAGGTCGGTGAACATGGCCGCGATGGTGTCGCGCTGGCGGGCGTAGCCGACGTCGGAGGCGCGCCGGAACCACAGCGACGCGGCGAACAGCGCGGGCACGACCAGCAGCAGCGTGATCGCGGCCAGCCCGGCGTCGTAGTGGATCAGCACGGCGGTGACCACGACCATGGTCAGGCCCTGCACCGCGAACTGGGCCAGGCCCTCCTGGAGCAGCTGCTGCAGCGACTCCACGTCCGACGACATCCGGGTCATGATGACGCCGGCCTTCTCGTTGGTGTAGTAGTCCATGGACAGCCGCTGCAGGTGGGTGAAGACGCGGACCCGCAGGTCGCGCATGCCGTCGGCGGCCAGGCGGCCGGTCTGGCGCATGCGCGCGGTGGTGGCCGCCCAGCCCGCGAGCACGGCCGCCACGAACGCCCCCGCCGACCACAGCAGCACCGGCAGGTCGCGGGCGACGATGCCGTGGTCGATGCCGACCTGCACCAGGTACGGCCCCGCCTGCAGCAGCAGGGTCTCGGCCAGCACCGTGGCGCACGCGGCGGCGAACAGCCCGCGGCGGCGGGTGAGCAGCCCGAGCATGCTCAGCTGCGGCTCGCCGCCGGGCCCGTGGCCGAAGCGGTCGGGCGGGGTGCCGTGGTCGGGTTCGCTGTCCTCCAGCCGCCGTACACCCGCCGCCAGCTCGTCCGGGATGCCCGCGAACGGCAACCCTGTGGCGCCGTCGCGGCGCGCGCCCCGCCCCGCGCCCACGGCCGACAGCCCGCCCATCGGCCCCGACCCGGGACCGCCGCCCGGCCCGCCGAACCCGCCGCCGAACATGCTCATGCGGCCACCCCCTGGTCGATGCCACTGTCCACGCGGTCACGGCCGGACTGCATGGTGGCCAGCACCTCGGTGTAGCGGGGCTCGCCGGCCACCAGCTCGGCATGGGCGCCCTGCGCCGCGACGCGGCCGTCCTCGATCAGCACCACCGTGTCGGCCAGGGCGATCGTGGACAGCCGGTGCGCGACGATGATCGTGGTCCGCCCGTGCAGCAGGCCGCGCAGGGCGTCGTGGATGCGCTGCTCGACGTGGACGTCCACCGCGCTGGTGGCGTCGTCGAGCACCAGCACCGGCGGGTTGACCAGCAGCGCGCGGGCGATCGCGACGCGCTGGCGCTGCCCGCCGGACAGGGTGTAGCCGCGCTCGCCGATGACGGTGTCGTAGCCGTCGGGCAGGGCGCGAACGAATCCGTCGGCCCCGGCGGCCTCGGCGGCGGCCATCACCTCGGCCAGGCTCGCGTCGGGGCGGCCGAAGGCGATGTTGTCGCGGATGGACACCGAGAACAGGAACGGCTCGTCTGGCACGATCCCGACCTGGTCGCGCAGCGTGTCCAGGGCGTAGTCGCGCACGTCGCGGCCGTCCAGGCGCACCGCGCCGGCGGTGGCGTCGTAGTAGCGGGCCAGCAGCTTGGCGACGGTCGACTTGCCGCTGCCGGTGCGGCCCACCACCGCGACCGTGGTGCCCGCGGGGATGCGCAGGTCCAGCCCGCGCAGCGCGACGGTGCCGTCGGGGTACGCGAAGTCGACCCCCGCGAACTCGATGTCCCCGCGGATGCCGGTGCGGACCGGGTCGGCGCGTTCGGCGATCTCGCTGCCGGTGTCGAGCACCTCGTAGATGCGCTGGGCGGAGGCGGCGGCCCGCTGGCCCATCATGATCATCATGCCGAGCATGCGGAACGGCGGCTGGAGCATGAGCACGTACGAGTTGAACGCGACGATCGCGCCGACGGAGGCGTGCCCCTCGATCGCCATCCAGCCCCCGCACAGCAGCACCATCGCCAGGCCCAGCCGGGGCAGGTTCTCCAGGGTGGGCGACCATCGGCTGCGGATGAACGCGTCGCGCCGGTAGGCCCAGCGCACCCGGTCGGCCGCCGACGCCAGCGCCGTCACCTGCCGCTGCTCCCCAGCGAACGCCTTGACGATGCGCACCCCGTTGATCGCTTCATCGACGACCGTGGCGACCTGAGCCAGCCGGGACTGGATCAGCCACGACACCGGGAAGATGGCCTTGCGCATCCATACGCCCATCAGCGCGATCACCGGCATGGTGGCCATCGCGACCACCGCCAGCAGCGGGTCGATCGACACCATCAGGGCGAACGCGAACACCGCGATCAGGCACTGCACCAGGATCGACGGCCCGAACGCCAGGTACATCTGCACTGCCCGGATGTCCGAACTGGACCGCGACATCAGCTCGCCGGTCTGCACCCGGTCGTAGAAGCCGTACGGCATCCGGATCAGGTGCGCGTACATGATGTTGCGCAGGTCGTACTCGATCTCGTAGGCGGTGCGCAGCAGGTAGCGCCGGGCCAGGTAGTTGACGAAGCCCTGCGCCACGGCCAGCCCCGCCAGCCACCACACGTACCGGTCCAGCCCGGCGGTCCGGGCGACGAGCGCGTCGTCGATGCCCAGGCGCAGCACGTTGGGGATCTGCACCTGCACCAGCAGGCCGACCAGCGACAGGGCCAGCGACGTCAGCAGCAGCCCTTTGTGCGCCAGCACCACCGGCAGCGCGCGCCGCAGCCATGACCTGCTGCTCTGGTCGGGATCGATCGTCGACTTGGGGGCGCGGTAGAGCGGTGGCGCGGACATCACACTCCAGGGATGAGCGGATGGACGGGCGGACATCCACGATGGCACGCCGCCCGGCCCGCGGTAACCGTAGCGGCTGTTCAGTCACGAAGTAGCCCCCTCGGCGCACTTTTTCTTTAATTCCCATAGGCTTAATATGAAATAGTCGCTCGATGGATTGTGGCGGGCCGGACGGCCGTGCCAGCATCCGAAGCAGCAACCCCCAGCAGCGGAGACAGCCCGATGAGCCTGACGTTCCACTGGTTCCTGCCCACCTACGGCGACAGCCGCTTCATCGTCGGCGGCGGCCACGGCGTGCCCACCGGCGTCGCGGGCGGCGCGCGCCCGGCCACCCTGGCCTACCTCGGCCAGATCGCCCGCACCGCCGAGCAGCTGGGCTTCGTCGGCGCGCTCACCCCCACCGGCGCGTGGTGCGAGGACGCCTGGCTGTCCACCGCGATGCTCACCGAGGTCACCGAGCGGCTGAAGTTCCTCGTCGCGTTCCGCCCCGGCCTGCTGTCGCCGACCCTGGCCGCGCAGATGGCCGCCACCTTCCAGCGCCACTCCGACGGCCGCCTGCTGCTCAACGTCGTGACCGGCGGCGAGGCCCACGAGCAGCGCGCCTACGGCGACCACCTGGACAAGGACGCCCGCTACGCCCGCGCCGACGAGTTCCTGCACATCACCCGCTCGCTGTGGCGCGGCGAAACGGTCGACCACTTCGGCGAGCACCTGCGTGTCGAGGGCGCGTCGCTGCCGCGCGTGCCCGACCCGGTCCCGCCGGTCTACTTCGGCGGGTCGTCAGCGGCCGCCGGGCCGGTCGCCGCGCGCCACGCCGACGTGTACCTCACCTGGGGCGAGCCGCCCGCGCAGGTCGCGGGCAAGCTCGACTGGATCCGCAAGCTCGCCGCCGACGCGGGCCGCGAGCTGCGCTTCGGCATCCGGCTGCACGTCATCTCCCGCGATACCACCGAGGAGGCCTGGGCGCAGGCCCGCAAGCTGCTGGAAGGCATCAGCGACGCCGACATCGCGGCGGTGCAGGCCGGGCTGGCCCGCAGCGAGTCCGAGGGGCAGAAGCGCATGCTCGCCCTGCACGGCGGCCGGCGGGACAGCCTGGAGATCGCGCCGAACCTGTGGGCCGGGGTGGGCCTGGTGCGCGGCGGCGCGGGCACCGCGCTGGTCGGCAGCCACACCGAGGTCGCCGACCGCATCGCCGAGTACGCCGAGCTGGGCATCAGCGAGTTCATCCTGTCCGGGCACCCGCACGTGGAGGAGGCGTACTGGTTCGGCGAGGGTGTGCTGCCGATCCTGCGCGCCCGTGGCCTGTGGACCCACCCAGCGGGTGATCCGGCGCACGAGAAGCCGGAGATCCCGTTCGCCGCCGCCGGCTCGCGCTAGGCGACGGCCTGTGAACGGATCGGCGAACCCCTCGGGCACGGCTACCCACACCTGCCCACCGGTGCCGTCGACGGGCCTGTCCGGCGGGCTGATCCCCCACGCCGTACGGCCCGACCGCTGGTGCTGGGCGCCTGACCTCGGGTTCCACCACAGGTCGGCCCCGCACCGGCGGGTCCAGCTCAGACCCGCCGCGGGTCTGCTCACGCGCGGGCACACCATCGGCGTCCGGCGTGCGGTGGCGCTGGGTGCCGGTGGGGCGCCCGCCGATGTGGCCCACGCCTTCAGCGAGCTGGAGGCGTGGGCCGCCTTCACCGACGCCGACGTCTTCGCCGAGCTCGGCCACGCCCTGTCCGGCCTGCCCGGACCGGACGCCGCCGAGCACGCCGCGCGGGCGGTGGTGCTGCGCGCCCTGGACCGCATCGACGTGACGATGCTCCCGACGTCCTGGCAGGGGCCGCTGGCCCTGGCCGCGTCCGGGCAGGGCGCGTCGCCGCAGGAGGCGGCCCGGTTGCGTGCGGTCTGCGACGCGGCGTACCGCAGGCTCACCCGGTTCGAGACCGGCTGGCCGCCGGCCCGCACCGACCGGCAGGCGTGGTGGGACTACGCCGCCGCGCGGGCCTGCACCGCACTGCGCGACGAGGACTGGACCGCCGCGGCCCACGCCGTCACCGACCTCTACGGGCTGACCGGCCCCGCCGAGGAGCAGGCCACCGCCTGGCTGCGGCAGGTCGCCGCGACCGCGCTCCCCCGCGTGGCGGGCTGACTCAGATCCGGGGCAGGCCCAGCAGCCGGCGCAGCGTGCCCTTCAGCGCCTCCAGCTCCGCGTCGACCGTGTAGACGTGGTCCTGGTCGAGCGTGACGGCGACCAGGTGCCGGGCGGGCTCGCGGCTGACCTCGTAGTAGTAGATCGCGCCCTGCTCGACGTCGAGCACTACCCGGACGAGCCGTCCGGTGTGCAGCCTGCCCAGGCGGCCCTCCAGGGAGCGGCGCAGCTCGATCAGCGCGAGCCCCTCCTGCTCGTACAGGCCGCGCCGCTGGTGCGCGCTCAGCTGGCGCAGCCGGTAGCGGGGCTGCTCGAACACGTCCACGCTGAACACCCGCTGCGGCGCGCCCTGGGGGTCGTCGTCCGGCGGCTCGTACAGGGCGACGTAGTGCAGCCGCTCCACGGTGAGCGCGTCGCGGCACGCCTCCAGCAGCACCCGGTCGGAGGAGTCGGCCTGGTAGTGGCCGGGCACCGTCGACACGGCGATCTCCTCGGCCGGCGGGCGGGTCGTGTCCGGGTTCTCGATGACCTCCTGCACGTCCTCGACGCGGAAGTAGAAGCAGCCGATCGCGAACGTGGTCACGCCGAGCACCAGCGTGATCATGCCGACGACGTCCTGGACGATCTCCTCCTCGAACAGGCGGTGGGCCGCCGCGACGAGGAAGCCGTGGATGGCGGTGCCCAGCCCGGCCAGGATCAGGAACGCGCCCCGGGCCCGCTGCACGTTGAGCCAGCCGGGCCGGGCCAGGTAGAGGGCGCCCGCGGTGAGTCCGACCACGACCACCGCCACGCCCGCCCGGCCGAAGTTGAACGGCTCGTCGCCGAGCAGCGCCAGCAGGATCTCGAAGATCAGTGGCAGGGCGATGGTGCTGGCCAGGATCCCGGCCATCCGCTGGGACCAGTTCACCCTGGTGGCGGGTGTGGACTCGGCAGCCGACATTCGCTTACCTCCGCGGGGGTGGGGAAGATGGCGCGATCATCGTACGGGCGCATGCGAACACCTTTCAGACCACATTGGACGGCGAACGTGCACGCGGCGGCTAACCTTGCTCCCGGTGTGGGTGCCGACCTCGGGGCCCGCGTCACCGGATCGGGAAGGAACGTGGAGCTGGTGCGCCGGATCGGCCTGCTGGGACTGTTCGTGCTCGCCGGGCTGGCCGCCGCGTGGGCCCTCGACGTCGACGTGGCGGCGGTGTCGCACTCCCCCGTCTACCGCCTCGGCGCGTACGCGCTGCTGGCCGTCGGCCTGTACGGCGCGACCTTCGGCATCGACCTGCGGCAGGCGCAGGCCGACGGGCGGGTCATCGGGCTCGCGGTGACCGTCGGGGTCGTCGTCAAGGCCCTGCTCATCGGCGTGAGCCTCGCGCTGGCCTGGCAGGATCCGCTGTTCCTGCTGCTCGGCGTGGCGGTGGCGCAGATCGATCCGCTGTCGGTGGCCGCGCTGCTGAACGACACCCGGATGAGCGAACGCGCCCGGACCGTGCTGGCCGCGTGGTCCTCCTTCGACGATCCGGTCACCGTGCTGCTGGCGATCTACGCCGCCGGGGTGGCCGCGACCGTCTTCGGGCTCGGCGGCGCCGTGTCCGACGGCAATCCGCTGCTCACCTACGGTGCCGACCTGGCCGGCAACGCCGCGCTGGCCGGTGCCGCCTGGGCGCTGTGGCGCCTGGCGCGGACGCGGGTATGGCTCCAGTACGTGCTGCTCGCGGTGGTGCTGTGCGTTGCGGTGGCCACGGGCTGGATGCTCGCGGTCGCGATCGCGGGCCTGTTCGCCCGGCCCGCGGCGCTGGAGCCGTGGATCCCGCGGATCACCCAGACCGCGCTCTACGCCGCCGCGACCGGGCTCGGCGTGCTGCTCGTCGACGGGATCGCCCCGGTGCGGGGCGTGACGCTGGGGGTCGCCGCGTTCGCCGCGCAGGCCGTCGCGGCCTGGCTGCTGACCCGCGGCATGCCCCGCGCCGACCGCTGGCACCTGGCCGCCGCGCAGCAGAACGGCATCACCGCGATCATCCTGGCGCTCACCCTGCAGATCGACTTCGACGGCGTGGTGGCCGTGGTAGCCCCCGCGATCCTCACCGCCAACCTCCTGCACGCGGCGGTCAACCGCCGCCTCGACCGCCACCTGGCCACTCCCGCGCCAACCCCCACCCCGCCTAGCCCCGACCCCGGCCTCACCGGGCGATGATCGCGGACTCGTGTCGGAAGGTGGGGCTGGGCCCAGGTTTGGCATCCGCTGGCGATCATGGGGAAGGTGGTGGGTCAGCGGGGCCAGGGCCAGGTGAGGGCCGCGGCGGGGAAGCGGCTCAGGTACTCGCCGTCCAGTTCGGCCAGGCGCAACGCGAGCATGTCCCGGTCGCGGGGCATGCCCGCACGGATGACCAGCTCGCCCAGCGCGTGCGCGTTGGCGAGTTCGCGCCGCAGCGCACCGTCGTCGAGATCCGCGGCCGGCTCACACCGCAAGGTAGGCCAGCCGATCGCCGCCGCCGCGCGACGGATCGCCACCCAGCACAGCGCCACCGCATCCTCCCGAACGCATCCGCGAACAACGGTGAAGTCCTGGGAAGTTCCCCGGCCGGGCACGGTCCAAACAGTCAGCCGGACCGGTGCGGGCCGTAGACCAGGCGGTGTCCGGTGCCGATGACCGTGCGGTAGAGGCCACCGGTGACCGGCCGGGCGCGCGCGATCGCGGCCAGCGCCGCGTTGGCCCCCGGCCCGCCGTGCACACCGGGCCCCGGATGCGCCGACGCCCCCGCCAGGTAGAGCCGGTCGACGACCGTGTCCGAGCGGCCCAGGCCGGGCACGGGGCGCAGCATCAGCTGCTGCGCGATCGCCGCGGTGCCACCGCCCAGCGCACCGCCGACCATGTTCGCGTTCTCGTTGGCGAGGTCCGCCGGGCCCTGCACGGACCGGCCGATGACGAGGTCGGCGAAGCCCGGCGCGGCCCCCGCGAGCAGCTGCTCGATGCGGTGCGCGTAGGCGGCGATCTCAGCGCTGTCCCGGTCGCACCCCGACAGGCGGCGCGGCAGATGCGTGTAGGCCCAGTACGTCTCCGTGCCCGGCGGTGACCGCGTCGGGTCCACCCGGCTCATCTGGCCCGTGAGCAGGAACGGCACCTCGGGATCGTCCTCCACGGCCAGCGCCGCCGCCGAGCGGCTCAACCCGGCCAGGTCACCGCCCAGGTGCACGGTGCCGGCCAGCTCGGCGCCCCCGGCGGCCCACGGCACCGGCTCCCGCAGCGCCCAGTCCACCTTCACGGTGGGCCGGTCGTAGCGGAACACCTCCAGATCCGCCAGCAGGCGCGGCGGCAGGTATGCGGCGCCGACCAGGTCCCGGTACAGGCTGGGGGCGTCGACATCGGCCAGCACCGCCCGCCGCGCCCGCCACGCGCGCCCGTCGTCGGTCAGCACGCCCAGCGCCCGCCCGTGCCCGACCACCACCCGGGTCACCCGCGCGCCGCACACCAGCTCGCCCCCGCGCGAGCGCAGCCGCCGCGCGAGCGCGTCGGTCAGCGCCTGCGCCCCGCCCTCCGGCGCCGGGAACCCGAACTGCTGGCCCAGCATGGCGAGCAGCCACCCGTACGCGCCCGAACCGGCCCCGTCGGGCCCGACGTCGGCGTGCATCGCGCAGCCGGTCAGCAGCAGCCTGGCCCCCTCCCCGCGGAACAGTTCCTGCCCCAGCTCGGTGACCGAGAGCGTCATCAGCCGGCCCAGGCGCAGCAGCCCGGCGGACCCGGCGCGCCGCAGCAGGCCGCCTGCCGCGCGCACCGGCGGGAACGGCGTGAACATCGTCTCGATGACGGCGTCGGCGAGCCGCCGCCAGTGGGCGTACGCCACCAGCCACCGCTCGCCGTCACCGGCGGAGAACTGCTCCACCGACTCGGCCGTGCGCAGGGGGTCCCGGTGCAGCAGCACGGACCGGCCGTCGGGCAGCACGTGCGCCAGCACCGCCGGGGCGTGCCGCCACACCAGGCCGTGCCGCTCCAGCTCCAGCCCGGACAGGATCGGCGAGCACGCGGCGAACGGGTAGAAGGCACTGCACAGGTCGGCACGGAAGCCGGGTGCGGCGATGTCGGCGCTGCGTACCCCGCCGCCCGGGACGGCCGCCGCCTCCAGCAGCACCACGTCCCAGCCCGCGTCCGCCAGCACATTGGCCGCGACGAGCCCGTTCGGGCCCGCGCCCACCACTACGGCGTCGGCGTCCACCGGTGTTCCGTACCCAGGAACGAGCCCGGGGATGCCTGTCCGTTTGGGGGCGGGTCGCGGACGGGTAGTGGTGCGGGATGCAGTGCACGCCTTGGAGGGGGTTGAACATCATGGGACTGTGCAAGCGCATGTTCGTGCTGCTCGCGGCGCTGGCCGTGACGATGGTCGGCGGCGCCGGCGCCGCGACGGCCGCGGTGCAGCCGTCGGAACAGGACAACTCGTGGATCGTCGCGGCGCACCAGGCGAACCTGGCGGAGATCGCCACGGGCAAGATGGCGCAGGACAAAGGCACCTCGGCGGTGGTCAAGGACCTCGGTGAACGGTTCGTGACCGACCACACCAAACTCGACGACTCGCTCAAGACGCTGGCAGGCGATCTCAACGTGACGCTGCCGAACGAGCCGAACGCCGAGCAGAAGGCCGTCGCGCAGAAGCTCTCCGACACCGCGGCCGGGGCGGACTTCGACAAGATGTGGATCCAGCAGCAGCTGGCCGGGCACGCGAAGGTCATGACGGCCACCCAGCAGGAGATCGACAAGGGCGAGGCGGCCCAGGTCAAGCAGGCGGCCGAGCAGGCGCTGCCGATCATCAAGGCACACCACGAGGCGCTGATGAAGGCCGCGCCGAACTTCGGCGTCCAGCCCAGCCAGTAGCGCGAACGATCGAAGCTCCCGTCCTGGTCACCAGGCGGGAGCTTCAGCTGTGGGTTCCGGCGCCGTTGAGGTGGTGGCGTACCTTCGCCAGCGCCGCGCTCGGGAGGGTGGCCAGCGTGGCCGGGGTGAGCCGCCACCCGCCCTCGACCTCACGCGGGACCTCGACGGGCTCGAACAGGTTGCCGTCGGACGGCGGCTCGGGGCGGCCGAACTGGGCGAGCTGCCCGTACAGCGAGAGCAGGCGCTCGGCCAGCGCCGGAGCCAGCCGCCACTGCCACATCACGGTCGAGGCCGCCCGGCCGACGAAGCTCTGCCGCCGGGGGTGCTCCAGCAGCCGCACGATCCGGTCGGCCACCTCCTGCGGCGGGCTCAGCGGCCGCGGCGGCAGGACCTGGCGGCCCATCTGGTTCGCGGCCCACGCGAACAGGGGCGTGTCCAGCGAGCCCGGCAGCACCGTGCACACGGACACCTCGTCCACGCCGTCGGCCCGCAGCTCCTGCCGCAGGCTGTCGGCCATGCCCTGCACCGCGTGCTTGGCCATGATGTACGCCCCCAGGTAAGGCAGCGACACCTCGGACAGCACCGAGCCGACGACGACCAGCACCCCTCCCCCGGCGGCGCGCAGCCGCGGCACCGCGGCCCTGGCCCCGTGCAGGTAGCCGAACACGTCCACGTCGATGGTGCGGCGCACCTGGTCCAGCGGCAGGTCGAGCAGGCGGCCGTACAGGGCCACCCCGGCGTTGTTGATCCAGGCGTCGATGTGGCCGAAGCGCTCCTGGGCGGCCTCGGCCAGCCGCTCCACGGCGTCGGGGTCGGAGGTGTCGGTCGGCACCTCCAGCACGTCGGCGCCCAGCTGCCGGCACTGCTCGCCGATCTGGGCCAGGCCGCGCGGGCTGCGGGCGGCCAAGACGAGTTGCGCACCCCGGCAGGCCAGGGTCAGGGACGTGGCGGCGCCGACCCCGCTGGAGGCGCCGGTGATCACGACGGTGGACTCGATGATCGATCTGGTCAGCGGCATCCGCTACCAGTACCCGTCCGAGCTGCGGCTACACGGCCGGGGCGGGGTGATCAGGCGGTGGCGGGCACGGGCCGGCCGAGCGTGGCGCGCAGGGTGAGCCGCAGCTGGCGGCCGCGCAGCGGCAGCCCGGCCCGCCGGGCCATGGCCGCCCCGGCCGCCGCCGAGGCCAGCACGGTGGCCACTCCGGCGAGCACCAGCGCGGTGCGGGCTCCGGCCTGCTCGGACAGCAGGCCGAGCAGCGGCGCTCCGGCCGCGCCCGCCACGGAGCTGGTCATGGCGAGCGCGGCGAGCACCCGCCCGCGCATGTCGGCGCGGGTGTCCAGCTGCACCCGGGTGGCCACGGTGGTGTCGATGAGCACCGCGCCCGCCGCGATGGGCAGCATGGCCAGGGCGAAGCTCCAGGTGTGCGGGGCGAGGCCGGCCAGCACCTGCAGCACGCTGGTGACCAGGCCCGCGCCGATGAGGGTGCGGTAGCCCAGGGCCGGGCGGCGGGCGGCGAGGAAGCCGCCGACGACGGTGCCGGCGGCGAAGACGGTGGAGAGCATGGCGTAGCCGCCCGCGCCCGCGTGCAGCGGGCCGTCGCTCATCGCGGCCATGGTGACCTGGTAGTTGCGGCCGAGGCTGCCCAGCACCAGGGCCAGCCCGAGGGTGATCAGGACCATCGGCTGGCGCAGCAGGTACGCGAGCGCGCCGCCGCGCGCCTTCGGGGCCGTGTCCACGGCCGGGGCCTGGAGCGGGTGCAGGTCGCGGGGGCGGATGGCGAGCACCGCGAGGACCACGGCGGCGAAGCTGAGCGCGTTCGCGCCGAACAGCACGGCGGGGCCCGCGGCGGCGACGACCACGCCGCCCAGGCTCATGCCGAGGATCCGGCCGAGCGAGCTGACCAGGGAGCCCAGGGACAGCGCGTTGCCGAGCGCGGACTGCGGCACGGTGGTGGCGGCGAAGCGGCCCATGACCGGGCCCTCCAGCGCGGCCACCGCGCCGCCGAGCACCGAGACGGCGTACACGAGCGCGAGGTCGCCGCCGGACGGGCTCCAGGCGATCAGCGCGAGGGCTGCGGCTAGCCCGGCGTGGGCGAGCTGGGTGGCGATGAGCAGCGGCCGCACCGGCAGCCGGTCGGCGAGCATGCCGCCCAGGCCGCCGAGGACCAGCACGGGCAGGGTCTGCAGCATGATCGCGGCGCCCATGCGGGCGGCCGAGCCGGTCTCCTGCAGGACGTACCAGTTGACGCCGAGCACCTGCATCCAGGTGCCGACGACGGAGACCAGACACGCGCCGGTCCAGACGCGGAAGCCGCGGTGGCGCAGCGCGGCGAAGGTCGACTGCACAGCTTTGTGCCCTTCTCACCGGGGGTGGGCGGAAGGGCAAGTGTGCAAGTGCGTCAGTGTGCACGGGCCCGACAGTGACCCGGTTCACGCCCCGCGGGAGGTTTAAACGCGCTGGTCAGGACGTTCGGACGAGTCCCGGTGAGCTGCGCGGCGGGCGCCGGTGACCATACGGGCGCCGCGGGCGGCGAACCAGCCGCGCAGCCAGTGGTAGGTGGCCACGGGCGGGATGAGCACGCTGGTGGCGATCATGGTGAGGCGCTCGGCGGCCTGCGGCGGCCCGGGACGGATACGCGCGAGCGCGAACTCCCCCGTGCCCGCCGCCCAGCCCAGGGTGCTCGCCGCGCAGGTCGCGGCGGCGGCGCGCCGGATCGCCGGGCGGCGGGTCAGCGCGGTCACCGCCCCGCAGGCCACGGCCAGCACACCGAGTGCGGTGATGGCGGTGTGCCGGGTGCGGCGGCCGCGCGGCACTTCCAGCAGCTGCCGCCAGCGCGGGCCGTACAGGCGGCGCAGCAGCGCGTCGTCGGCGTTGCCGCGCTGGGTGCGCACGCTGACCCAGCGGTCCTCGGGGCGCACCGGGTGGCGCACCCGGCGCATCCCGTGGCGCAGCTGCCAGCCCGCGGCGCGGACCCGGAACGCCAGCTCGGCGTCCTCCCGGTAGGCGCGCGGGAAGCGCTCGTCGAAGCCGCCGGCGGCGGCCAGCGCGTCGCGGCGGTAGGCCATGTCGGCGGTGATCCAGCGGCCGGTCTCCAGGCCGGCGGTGCAGCGCTCCCAGTCGGTGGGCCGCCGGTCGTGCGGCAGCGGCACCTCGATCCGCCCCAGCACCCCGCCGATCAGGTCAGGTGCGGTCAGGTCGTGCAGCAGCGCGCGCAGCCAGCCGGGGCGCGGCAGCACGTCGTCGTCGAGGAAGGCCACCCACGGGTGGCGTGCGTTCCGCCAGCCGACGTTGCGGGCGGCGGCCGGGCCCGCGCCCCTGCCTGCCAGCACGCGGGTGCGCGCCCGCAGCGCCGGGGGCACGGTGACCTCGACCGGCCGGTCCCGCACGATCACCAGCTCGACGGGCGCACCGTCGCCGACCTCCCGGGCCAGGATGCGCAGCAGCGCGTCGAGGCTCGGCCGCCCGACGGTCGGGATCACGATGCTGACCCCGCCGCCGGGCGGCGACCACGGCAGGCCGCCGCCGCTGACCGGGCGCACCAGGTGCGGATGCACGGTGTTCACCCCCCGCCGAACGCCGCGGCGCGGCGCACCGTGTACGGGCCGAGCACGAGCAGGGCCACCGGCGCCGCCCCGAACAGCTCCATGGCCTGGCGGGGCGTGTCGACGATGGGCTGCCCGGCGATGTTGAGCGACGTGTTGACCAGCACCGGCAGCCCGGTGCGGCGGTCGAACTCGGCCAGCACCGAGGCCATGCGCGGCTCGGCGGCCGGGTCGACCGTCTGCACCCGGGCGGTGCCGTCGACGTGCACCACGGCCGGGATGCGCTCCCGCCAGCCGTCCCGGACCCGGTGCGTGAACAGCATGTACGGGCTGGGCAGCTGCCCCTCGAAGATCTCCGCGGCGCGTCCGGCCAGCACCATCGGGGCCACCGGGCGGAAGTGCTCGCGGCCCTTGATGTCGTTGAGCCGGGCGGTGGTGGCCGGGTCGCCCGGGTTGGCCAGCAGCGAGCGGTGGCCCAGCGCCCGGGGGCCGTACTCGGCGCGCCCGTCGTACCAGGCGACCACGCCGTTGCCCGCCAGCACCTGTGCCACGACGGCGGCCAGGTCGGCGGGGCGGTCGTAGGGCAGCGCGGCGCGGATCAGCTCCGCCTCCAGCTCGGCGTCGGGGAAGCCCCGGCCGAGGTCCGCGCCGGGCATGGGCTCGGGCAGCACGTCGGTCTCTGCGCTCAGGTGCAGGGCGGCGCCCAGCGCGGTGCCCGCGTCGCCCGCGGCGGGCTGGACCCATACCCGCTGATAGGGCCCTTGCTCGGCGAGGCGGGCGTTGGCGACGCAGTTGAGGGCGACGCCGCCCGCCATCGCGAGCCGGGCCGGGCCGCCGGCCGCGTCGTGCAGCCAGGCGGCCAGTTCCAGGAGGACCTCCTCCAGGCGGCGCTGGACGCTGGCGGCGAGGTCGGCGTGCTCGGGGTCGAGCCGGTCGTCCTCGCCGTGCCGTGGCTTGGCCAGCGCGGCCCAGTCCACGGCCGCGACCCGGAAGCCGCCGTCGGCCGTGGTCTGCACCAGCTCGCGGAACAGCGGCAGGAAGCGCGGCTGGCCGTAGGAGGCCAGGGCCATCACCTTGTACTCGTCGCTGGAGCGCAGGAAGCCCAGGTGGGCGGTCAGGTCCTCGTAGAGCAGGCCGAGCGAGTGGGGCAGCCGCTGCCCGGCCAGCACCTCCAGCCGCCCATGCCGGTAGCGCCCGGCCAGGTGGCTGGCGGCCTCGCCGCGCCCGTCGAGGACCAGCACGGCGATGTCCTCGTCCGGCGGGTACGGCGCGGCCAGCGCGGCCGAGGCGGCATGCGCGACGTGGTGGGGCACGAACCGGACGGCGGCCGGGTCGAGGCCCGGCAGCGCCTCGGCGAGGAACGCCGGGGCGCGGCGGGCGTAGTCCTGGCGCAGCCAGTCCCAGGGGTCGTCCAGGCCCAGCTCGTCCGCGGGCGCGCACCGGCCCGGGTCGAAGGAGTAGCCGACCGCGTCCAGCTCGTCCGCGCCGATGCCCGCCTCGTCGAGGCACCAGCGGGCCGACAGCACCGGCAGCTCCCAGGCGGAGAACGGCACCGGCCGCTTTCCGTGCTTGCGGCGGCTGAAGCGCTCCTCCTCGGCGGCCGCGACGGTCGTCCCGTCCACCACCAGGGCCGCCGCCGGGTCGTGGAACACCGCGTTGATCCCGAGCACCTTCATGAGGCCACCCGTTCCCCGGCAGAAGTCCGGCCAATCCGACTTCTTACGCGAATCTCCTGCCAGGAGATCTTTCTCCTCGTCGGAGTGCGGCAATCTCCAGCGAGGAGTTTCCGGCCTTTCCGGCGCACCACGTGATCTTCGCGTTTGGGAAGATCCGGACAGGGTACGGCCACCGGGTGCTCGACACAGTTGACGACAGCAGCGTGACCAGGGTCTTCGACGCGGTCCTCTGCGACCGGGACGACACCCTGATCCGCGACGTGCCGCGCATCAGCGACCCCGGCCTGGTCGTGCCGATGCCGGGCGCACGGCGGGCGCTGGACCGGCTGCGCGCCGCGGGCCTGCGCATCGGCGTCGTGTCGAACCAGGCGGCGATCGGCGACGGATACACCACCCGGGCACAGGCCGACGCCGTCGACGCCCGCGTCGAGCAGCTGCTCGGGCCGTTCGGCAGCTGGCAGCTGTGCTGCCACACCCGCGACGGCGGCTGCGGCTGCCGCAAGCCCGCACCGGGACTGATCCAGGCAGCCGCCCGTGAGCTGGGGGTGCTTCCCCACCGCTGTGTCGTGATCGGAGACGTGGGCACCGACATGGCCGCCGCTGCCGCCGCGGGCGCGACCGGCCTGCTCGTGCCCACCGCCCGGACCAGGGCCGAGGAGATCAGCGCCGCCGCGTACCGCGCGGGCGACCTCACGGCCGCGGCGGACTGGATCCTGGCCCGCCAGGAGGTTCTGCGGCCCGGTCCGGCCGGGCCGGGTGGTCACGTGCTGGCCGTGCGCACCGATTCGGCCGGTGACGTGCTGCTGATGGGACCTGCGATCCGCGCCCTGGCGTCCCGCGCCCGCGAGCTGACCCTGCTGACCGGCCCGCTGGGCGAGGCCGCGGGGCGGCTGCTGCCGGGCGTGACCCGCGTGCTCACCTGGCGTACGCCGTGGATCGAGCGCGATCCGGCGCCGGTCCTGCCGTCCGAGGTGGACGCTCTGGTCAGGACCGTGCGCGAGCTGCGTGCCGACGAGGCCGTGGTGTTCACCTCGTTCCACCAGTCGCCGCTGCCGATGGCGCTGCTGCTGCGGCTGGCCGGGGTCGGGCGGATCAGCGCGATCAGCGAGGACTACCCCGGCGCGCTGCTCGACGTGCGCCACCACGTGCCCGACGACCTGCCGGAGGCCCAGCGCGCACTGTCGCTGGCGGCCGCGGCGGGACACCTCCTGCCTGACGGCGACGACGGCCGGTTGCGTACGAACCTTCCAGCTGCGGATACACGCGGCCAGCTCGTCGTCGTCCACCCCGGTGCCAACGCGGGCGCGCGCGGCATCCCGCGCAAACGGGCGGTGGGGATCGTGCGGGCGCTGGCGCAGGCCGGATACGACGTCGCCGTCACCGGCGGGCCGGGCGAGGCCGAGCTGACCGCCGAGGTCGCCGGGGACGTCGCGGCGGACCTCGGCGGGCAGACCGACTGGGCCGCGCTCGGCCGGCTGCTGGCGCGCTCGGCGTGCCTGGTCGTCGGCAACACCGGACCGGCCCACCTGGCCGCCGCCGTCGGCACGCCGGTGGTCAGCCTGTACGCGCCCACGGTGCCGTTCGCGCGCTGGGGCCCGTACGCCGTGCCGCACGTGCGCCTCGGCGACCCCGACGCGCCCTGCCGCGACAGCCGCGCGGTCACCTGCACCCTGCCCGGCCATCCCTGCCTCGGCGCGATCGACCCGGGTGAGGTCGCCGCCGCCGTCGCACGTCTCATCGGGAGCGCGTCATGAGAATCCTGCTGTGGCATGTGCACGCCGCCTGGACCACCGCGTTCCTGCAGGGACCGCACACCTACCTGGTGCCGGTCACCGCCGAGCGCGGCCCGTACGGGCGGGGCCGCGCCCAGACCTACGACTGGCCGGCCTCCTGTGTGGAGCTGACCCCGGCCGAGCTGGCCGGCGCCGACGTGGACCTGGTGGTGCTCCAGCGGCCCGAGGAGTGGGCGCTTGCCGCGCGCTGGCTGCGCCGCATCCCCGGCCGCGACGTGCCCGTGGTGTACGTCGAGCACAACACCCCGCGCCGCGACGTGCCCGACAGCCCGCATCCGATGGCCGACCGCGACGACGTGACCCTGGTGCACGTCAGCCACTTCAACGACCTGTTCTGGAACGCGGGCGGCACCCGCACGGTCGTGATCGAGCACGGCATCTGCCCGCCCGCGGCCGAGTACACCGGTGAGCTGGACCGGGTCGGCGTGGCGATCAACGAGCCGCTGCGGCGCTGGCGCGTCACCGGCACCGACCTGCTGCCCCGGTTCTGCGAGGTGGCCGGGCTGGACGTGTTCGGCATCGGCGCCGGGCGGCTGCGCGGCCTGCTGCCGCCCGGCACCGGGCTGTACGACGATCCCCCGCAGCACGAGCTGCACCGGCAGCTGGCCCGCCGTCGCGTCTACCTGCACCCGATGCGGTGGACGTCGCTGGGCCTGAGCCTGCTGGAGGCCATGATGATCGGCATCCCGGTGGTCGCGCTGGCCACCACGGAGGCCGTGGAAGCCGTGCCGCCGCAGTCCGGCGTGCTGTCCACCCGAGTGGACACGCTGGTCGAGGCGGTGCGCTGGCTGATCAAGGATCCCGAGACCGCCACCGAGGTCGGCTCGCGGGGCCAGGCAGCGGTCCGCGCCCGCTACGGGCTCGACCGGTTCCTCGCCGCCTGGGAGCGGCTGTTCAAGGAGGTGGCGCCATGTATGTCGACTCCATCGACGGCAAGGTGATCCGCAGTCACCTGCGCCGGCTGCAGCAGACCGCGAGCGCGTTCGAGCCGGAGGCGGGCAAACTCGCCCGGTGGGGGCTGGTGCTGGCCCGTACCCTGATCGGCGGCGGGCGGCTGCTGATCGCCGGGAACGGCGGCTCCGCCGCCCAGGCGCAGCATCTGGCCGCCGAGTTCGTCGGCAAGCTGCGCGAGGACCGCATCCCGCTCTCGGCGATCGCGCTGACCGCCGACACCTGCGGGGTCACCGCGATCGCCAACGACTACGGATACGGCCACGTGTTCGCCCGGCAGGTGCGGGCGCACGGGCAGCCGGGCGACGTGCTGCTGCTCATCTCGACCAGCGGCCGCAGCCCGAACCTGCTGGAGGCCGCCGACACCGGCCGGGCGCTGGGCATGCGCACCTGGGCGTTCTCCGGCGACCGGCCCAACCCGCTGGCCGAGCGGTGCGCCGAGGCGCTGGCCGTACCCAGCAACGACACCCAGATCGTGCAGGAGCTGCACCTGGCCGCCGCCCACCTGCTGTGCGAGTACGTCGACGCCGCGCTGCCCCGCGCGCACGGCGCGCCGCCGTCCCCGGTCGAGCTGCGGGTCATGGCGGGAGCCCCGCGATGACCCCGCAGCTGCTGGTGGTGGGCGACTCGCTGCTCGACCTCGACGTGGCGGGCAGCGTGGACCGGATCAGCCCGGACGCGCCGGTGCCCGTGTTCGAGGAGGGTGACGCGACGGCCCGGCCCGGCGGCGCCGCCCTGGCCGCGACGCTGCTGGCACTGCACGGGCACCGGGTGCGGCTGCTGACCGCCATCGGCGCCGACGAGGCCGGGCAGCGCCTGCGCGGCCTGCTCAACGAACACGGCGTGGAGGTGCTGGCGCTGCCGTACCGGGGACACACGCCGGAGAAGATCCGGCTGCTCAGCGGGCGGCAGGTGGTGCTGCGGCTGGACCGCTCGGCGGTCACCGAGCCGGTCGGTGAACCGGCGGAGACCGCGCTGGTGGCGCTGGCCCAGGCCGACGGTGTACTCGTCGCCGACTACGGGCGCGGGGTCACCAGCGTCAACGAGCTGCGCCGGGTGCTGGCCACGGTCGCGGGCAGCCGGCCGGTGGTGTGGGACCCGCACCCGCGCAGCTGCGGACCGGTGCATGGGATGCGCCTGATCACCCCGAACGAGCACGAGCTGCCCGCCGACGACGACGGGACGGCCCCGTACGCAGACCGGCTCGGCGCGCTGGCCCGCCGTGCCGCGACCGCGCGGCTGCTCTGGCGGGCCGGCGGCGTCGCGCTGACCCTGGGCGCACAGGGGGCGCTGCTGGCCGACGGCAGCCCGGTGCCGCTGGTCGTCGCCCCGCCGCTGGTCGGCGAGGGCGACACCTGCGGCGCCGGGGACCGGTTCGCGGGCGCGGCCACCGCCGCCCTGGCCGAGGGTGCGCTGGCGTCCGAGGCGGTGCAGCTCGCCGTCACGGCGGCGGCAAGGTTCGTGGCGTGCGGCGGCGCGTCGCACTACCGCCAGGACAGCCCGGCAACGCCCGCGCCCGGCGCGTTCGGGCTGGCGGCCGCCCGCGAGGTGGTCGCCCGGACCCGCGCCGCGGGCGGGCGGGTGGTCGCCACCGGCGGCTGCTTCGACCTGCTGCACGCCGGGCACGTCGCCACCCTGCGCGCCGCCCGCGAGCTGGGCGACTGCCTGGTGGTCTGCGTCAACTCCGACCGCAGCGTACGCGGGCTCAAGGGCGCGGGCCGGCCGCTGGTGGGCCAGGACGACCGCGCGCAGACGCTGGCCGCGCTCGGCTGCGTCGACGCGGTGGTGGTGTTCGACGACGCGACGCCGCTCGGCGTCCTGGAGCACCTGCGCCCGGACGTGTGGGTCAAGGGCGGCGACTACAACCTGCAGGAGCCCGGCGCGGCCCGGCCCTCCGGCGGCGTGATGCCGGAGGCCGACCGGGTCCGGGACTGGGGCGGGCAGTGCGTGCTGGTGCCGTACGTCGCCGGGCACTCCACCACCGCCCTGATCCACAGCGCCCGGCGCACGGCACCCGCCGCGCCGGAGGAGGCACGAAGGAGCACGCCATGAACGTCAACCCGGGACGGGTGCTGGTCAGCGGCGGGGCGAGCGGCCTGGGCGCCGCGGTGGTGCGGGCCGTCGCCGACGCGGGCGGCAAGCCCTACACCGTGGACCGGCAGCCGGTCGACGGCGACGGCGTGGTCGCCGACGTGGCAGACACCACGGCGGTGACCGCGGCCGTCACCGAGCTGGCGCAGCGGACCGGCGGGTTCGACGCGGTGGTCACCGCGGCGGGCTGGGACCGGCCCGGCCGCCTGGCCGACGTGCCCGCCGACGAGTGGGACCGGGTGGTGCGGATCGACCTGCTCGGCACCGCGGCGGTGGTCCGCGCCGTGCTGCCGCACCTGCCGGTGACCGGCGGGCACGTCGTCACCATCGCCTCGACGCTGGGCCTGCGCGCGCTGTCGGACGCCACGGCGTACTGCGCCGCCAAGTTCGGCGTGGTCGGATTCACCCGGGCGCTGGCCGTGGAGCTGGCCGGGCAGGTGGACGTGACCCTGCTGATCCCCGGCGGGATGCGCACCGCGTTCTTCGACGGGCGCACCGAGCAGTACAGGCCCGGCGCCGACGCCGCGCTCAACGACCCGGCGTACGTGGCGAACGCGGTCCTGTTCGCGCTGAGCCAGCCGCCCGGCTGCGCGGTCCGGGAGCTGATCGTGTGCCCGGACCGGGAGCCGTCCTACCCGTGACCGGCCCACCGGCGGACGTCCTGGTGCTGCGCGCGCTGGGCATCGGGGACCTGGCGACGGGCGTCCCGGCGCTGCGCGGCCTGCGAGTGGCGTACCCGGCGGCGCGGATCACCCTCGCCGCCCCGGCCTGGCTCGCACCGCTGGTGGAACTCATCGGTGCCGTCGACCGGCTCGACCCGGTCGACGGCCTGCACTCGGGACCGCGCCGGGGCCGGTACGACCTCGCGGTCAACCTGCACGGCCGGGGGCCGCAGTCACACCGCGTGCTGGCCCCGCTCGGCGCGCCGCTGTGGGCGTTCCGCAATCCCGACGCGGGCTGCCCGACCGGCCCCGAGTGGCGGCCCGACGAGCACGAGACGGCCCGCTGGTGCCGCCTGCTCGCCTGGTACGGCGCGCCGGCCGATCCGGGTGACCTGGCGCTGTCCACCCCGCCTTCGGTGCCTGCCGAGGCCGGGGCGACGCTGGTGCATCCCGGCGCCAAGGCCCCGGCCCGGCGCTGGCCGCCGGAGCGGTTCGCCGCCGTGGCCCGCGCCCTGTCTGACGCCGGGCACCGGATCCTGATCACCGGATCCGGCGGTGACGTGGCGCTGGCCCGGCACGTGGCCGACCTTGCCGGTCTGCCCGGTTCGCGGGCGGTGGCCGGGCGCACCGGCGTCGGCGAGCTGGCCGGGCTCGTCGCGCACGCGCGGCTGGTGGTGTGCGGCGACACGGGCATCGGCCACCTGGCCACCGCGTACGGGACCCCGTCGGTGGTCCTGTTCGCCGAGCTGGGCCCGCACCTGTGGGGACCACCACCCGCTCACCCATGGCATCGGGCCCTGTGGCGTGCAGACCTGGCCCACGAACGACAAGCCGGCGACGCGCCGCATCCGGCGCTGGCCGCATTGACCGCCGCAGAGGTCGTCGCGGCGGCTCAGCAGGCCATCGGCGCCAGGAGCCCCGCCTCGCACCGGATGCTGTAACCACGGTTACACTGCAGCGGTGAGCGCTGGTCCGGCCGGAACGTGGGTGCTGCTGGCCTACCGCATCCCCCGTGAGCCGTCGCGACCGCGGATCGCGGTGTGGCGCAAGCTCGAAGCCCTGGGCGTGGCCCGGCTCGGCGACGGACTGGTCGCGCTGCCCGCCGACGCCCGCACCCGCGAGCACCTCGACTGGATCGCCGACGAGGTCACCGACGCCGGCGGCACCGCCACCATCTGGGTGGCCACCCCGGGCAGCCTCACCCAGGAACGCTCCCTCGCCGCAGCGATGCGTGAGGCACGTGCTGCCGAATACGAGCAGATCACCGCCGAGGCTCACGCTGCCGCCTCGAGCGACGACACCGAACGCCGGCGAGTGCTGCGCCGACTGCGCGCCGAACTGCGCCGCATCGGCCGCCGCGACTACTTCCCGCCGCCCCAGCGGCGGGCCGCCCACACGGCCGTGCAGGCACTGGCCGAACCGCAGACCAGCGACCTTCCCGCGGAGCAGCGCGCATGAGCACCTGGGCCACCCGAGCCGGGATCCACATCGACCGGGCCGCATGCGCCTGGCTGATCCGCCGCGCCGTCGACCCGTACGCGATGTTCGTGTTTGTCGCCGATCCCGCCGACGTGCCCGACGGTGCGACCCCGTTCGACATGCGCGGGGTGGACCTGGGCCACCACGGTGACGACTGCTCGTTCGAGACGATCCTGCGCCGTTACGAGGTCACCGACCCGGTGCTGTGGAAGATCGCTGAGATCGTGCACGAGGCCGACCTCGACGACGAACGCTTCGACGCCCCCGAAGCCCCGGGCCTGGACGCGGTCCTGCGCGGACTGTCGATGATCGCCGACGACGAGCAGATCCTCACGATCACCCGGCCGATGTTCGACGGCCTGTACGAGTACTACCGACGCGGCCTGCTGCTGGACCGCACCCCCGCCTGAACCATGGACGAACCACACTGCGGAGCGTCACGATGACCACCACTCACAGGGCCGGCAGCACCGAGACGGGACAGCCGGCGGCCGGCGACGTCGTCCCGCTGCGCCACGCGGTCAAGGCGTGGTTCCTGATCTCGTTGCAGACGTTCGGCGGCCCGGCCGGGCAGATCGCCGTCATGCAGCGCCACCTCGTCGACGAGCGGCGCTGGATCGGCCAGAGGCGCTTCCTGCACGCCCTCAACTACTGCATGCTGCTGCCCGGCCCCGAAGCCCAGCAGCTGGCCATCTACGTCGGGTGGCTGCTCAACGGCGTCCGCGGCGGCCTCATCGCCGGCACCCTGTTCGTTCTGCCCGGCCTCGTCGCGCTGCTGGCCCTGTCCGGGCTGTACGTCGCCTACGGCGACACCACTGCCGTCACCGCCGTCTTCACCGGACTCGCCCCCGCGATCGTCGCCGTCGTCGCCCAGGCCGTATGGCGCGTCGGCACCCGCTCACTGCACAACACCGCACTGGTCGGACTGGCGGTGGCCGCGTTCGCGGCGCTGGCGCTGTTCGCAGTGCCGTTCCCGCTCGTCATCGCCGCCGCGGCACTGGCCGGGTGGACCCTGCACCGGGTGCGCCCTCAGCTGGTCGCGACCGGCAGCGGCCGGCACGGCAACGGCGAGGACGGCCCGCCGCCGCTGATCCCCGACGACGCCCTGCACCACGACCGTCCGTCCACCGGGCGCGCGATCGCCATCCTGACAGCCGGGCTGGCCGCCTGGTTCCTGCCCATCGCGGCCGTCGCGGCCACCACCGGCACCGGCAGCGTGTTCACCCAGCAGGGCCTGTTCTTCTCCGGCGCCGCCGTCGTCACCTTCGGCGGCGCCTACGCCGTCCTGTCCTACGTCGCCCAGCAGGCCGTCGAACGCTACGCCTGGCTGTCCGCAGGCGACATGGTCCGCGGCCTGGCCCTGGCCGAATCCACCCCCGGCCCGCTGATCATGGTCGTGCAGTTCGTCGCGTTCCTCGGCGCCTACCACCACCCCGGCAGCCTCGACCCCTGGACTGCAGGCATCATCGCCTCGCTGCTGACCACCTGGGTCACGTTCGTGCCGTGCTTCCTGTTCATCCTGCTCGGCGCCCCCTACGTCGAGAAGCTGCGCGCCAACCACAGCCTGTCCGCGGCACTGACCGGGATCACCGCAGCGGTCGTCGGCGTCATCGCCAACCTCGGGCTCTACTTCGCCTTTCACACCCTGTTCGCCGGCACCCGCACCGTCACCACCGGGCCGCTGAACATGCTGCTGCCGGATCCGTCCAGTCTGCGCCCGGCCGCAGCGGTCATCGCAGCGGCAGCCGCCGTGATGATCTTCTGGGCGAAGTGGTCCGTGCTGCGGGTGCTCGCCATCTGCACCCTGCTGGGCATCGGCGCCGGGCTGCTCAGCCTGATCTGAGCAGCCCCGCCGCGCGGTCCGGCGACGAGCCGGTGACGGCGGGCTGTGGGCGCCACCTACGAGGACCACACCTGGCATTCGTCGGCGGGGTGAGGTCCGGTGCGGGTCGTGCTCCCACCGGCCCGGCGGCTAATGCGTGGTGTCGGAGCGGCGGTCGGCGAACCAGTTCTTGGCGAAGGTGTTCAGGGCCTGCAGGTCGAACTGCGGGCAGACCAGGGTGTCGCAGCGGTTGACGGCCTTGAACGCCTCCGTCAGGCCCTGCTCGGCGCCGGTCGCCGAGGACGTGCCCGAAGTCCTTCCACGGCGCATCCTGCGCGGGGTTGAAGAAGTCACCACGAGGGTGACCACCGTCGGCCGGGTAGGTCTCTTCATGGGCCGGCAGCAGATCGGTGAACGCGTGCGCCACCGCCCAGCAGCCCGAACGACACCGCGGACAGGGCGAGGCTCGCCCGGGGCCGGGTCAGCATGGCCACTGTCTCGCCTCCTGCCGCGTGTCACAGACATCTCGCGGTAGTGGTCGTGGATCGGCGAGCCCTGGTTCCCGAGACTTTCGTTTCGATGACCCGGCAGCCCGGCCGGTGCCCGCAACCGCCCGGCGGACGCTGCGGGCACCGGCTCCGTCCGGTCGCTCAGGCGACGTCCCGGCGGGTGGTGAACCTGATCGCGGCGGCCGCGAACAGCACCGCGTATCCGGCCAGCAGCGCGGCGGCGCCCCACTGCGGCAGCCCGTCGGCGATCGAGGCGGGAAGCCTGCCGACGGCGGTACCGGCCGAGAACGGCAGGTACCGGGTGACGTCGCGGCCCACGAGCTGCCCGACGACGCCTTCGACCAGCGTCAGCCAGGCCAGCGACCCGGCCACCGCGACGGCGAGGTTGCGCACCAGCGCCCCGATGCCGACACCGATCGCGGCGAACGCCGCGTTCCACACCGCACCGCCTGCCGCGGTGCGCCACAGCTCGGCATCCGACCAGGGCATGCTGTGCCCGGCCGCGGTCAGCCACACGTAGGTCACGGCGAGCGACACCGCCGCGCCCGCGGCGCCGAGCCCGAACCCGGCCAGGGTGGTGAGGGTCAGCTTCGCCGCCACGACCCGGCCGCGGCGGGGGCTGCCGAGGTAGGTGTCGGTGATCGTCTTATGCCGGTACTCCCCCGCGACCGCCACGATCCCTAGCACCAGCGCGATCAGCGAGGTCAGGCCGACGTGCGCGACGGCGCCGATCGCGGTCGCGGCCTGGTCGAGGGGCATGTTGGACAGCGGCCCGGCAGCGCCCGCGGTGATCAGGACGAGCTGGATCACCAGCAGGATGACGAACCCGCGGGTGGTGCGCAGCTTGAGCCATTCGTTTCCGATGAGCTTGAGCACGGTGGTGGTCTCCTCAGCGCGTCGCGGCGGTCGGGTCGTGCCGGTCGGTGGTCAGGCGCAGGAACGCGTCCTCCAGGGAGCCCGCGTGCTCGCGCAGCCGGTCCACCGGCCCGTCGAAGGTGAGCCGCCCACCGGCCAGGATGACCACGTGGTCGGCGGTCTGGGCGACCTCGGACAGGACGTGACTGGACACGATCACCGTGCGGCCGGAAGCGGCCCGGCCGCGCAGCAGTTCCCGCAGCCACGCCATGCCTGCCGGGTCCAGTCCGTTGGCGGGCTCGTCGAGCACGAGCACCTGCGGGTCGCCCAGCAGCGCGGCCGCCAGGCCGAGCCGCTGGCGCATCCCGAGCGAGTACCCGCCGACCGTGCGCCCGGCGGCCTCGGACAGGCCGACCTCGTCGAGGACCTCCTCGACCCGTGCAGTAGGCAGGCCGGCGGAGTGGGCGGCAATGCGCAGGTGGTCGCGGCCCCGGCGGCCCGGGTGGAAGCCGGTGGCCTCCAGCACCGCGCCGACCGTGCGGCGCGGATCCGGCAGCTCGGCGTACGGGCGGCCGCAGATCAGCGCCTGCCCTGCGGTCGGGCGGATCAGTCCGAGCATCATGCGCAACGTCGTGGTCTTCCCCGCGCCGTTCGGGCCGAGGAAACCGGTCACCTGGCCGGCAGGCACGTCGAAGCTCAGCTCCCGCACCGCCTGCACCGGGCCGAAGTGTTTACTCAGCCCGCGGACCGAGATGTCGATGGATGTCACGGAAGACCTTTCGTCGACGGCCGGGCACACCCGTCCCGGCAACAGGCCTCACCATCCCCGCCGGCACCCGGCCGCGTCGTCGCCCGGCCGCGCCATCTTCGGCGTACCACGGATGCGGTACGCCACCTACCACCGCCAGGCGACGCGACCCGCGGCCCCGGGTTCTAACCTGGTGCGATGACCGTGCTGGAACGGCTGCGCGCCGCCGCCGCACGCCGCCCGCACGCCGACATCGCGATCGCCGCCGTGATCTACACGGTCACGCTCGTCACCACGGCCGCCGGACCGGCCGGCGCCCCCATCGACGCCCACGGCCTCACCCTGGCCACCCTCGCCTGCGGCGCACTCGCCGCGCGCACCTGGCAGCCGTTCACGGTCCTGCTGATCTCGACCGTCGCGGCCGAGGCGTACCTGCTGCACTACCACGACCACCGCGGGCAGATGATCCTCGCCGCGCCGCTGATCGCGCTGTACACCGTCGCCGAGACCTCCCGCCGTCAGCGCGCCTTATTCGTGGGCGGCCTGGTCATGGCCGTGTTCGCCGGCGTCCACCTGCTGGCCAGGCCCGGAACCTGGCTCGGCGCCGAGAACCTCGCCCTCGGCGCGCTCGGCGCCCTGGCCGTCGCCGCCGGCACCGCCTCCCGCCACCGGCAGGCCTGGCTCGCCGAAGCCCGGGCCGCCGCCGCCCACGCCCAGGCCGACCGCGAAGCCGAAGCCGCCCGCCGCGTCACCGAGGAACGGCTGCGCATCGCCCGCGAGCTGCACGACGTCCTCGGCCACCATCTGGCCCTCATCCACGTCCAAGCCGGCGTCGCCGCCCACGTCCTGCAGACCGACACCCGACCGCACGACGGTCAGGCACGCAACGCCGTGTCACACATCGCCACCGCCAGCAGGACCGCCCTGGCCGACCTCGCCGACACCGTCGGCCTGCTACGCCAACCCGGCGAGCAGTTCCCGCCTGTGCAGCCCGCAGGCGGCCTGGCCGGGATCGGCGACCTGGTACAGGGCTTCGCACGGCTGGGCCTGGCGATCACCGAGCACACCGACGGACAGCCCCGGCCGGTCCCCGCCGCAACCGACCTGACCGCCTACCGGGTCGTTCAGGAATCACTGACCAACGTCAGCAAACACGCCGGCCCGGTCCCCGTCACCCTGCGCTGGACCTACCAGCCGCAGGCGCTGCAGGTCACCGTCGACAACAGCCCCGGCCGGCCGAACCGGCAGAGCACCGACGCGAGCCAGAGCCACGGGCTGACCGGCATGCGCGAACGCGTCACCGCCCTCGGCGGCATCCTCACCGCGGGCCCGCTACCGGACGGCGGCTACCGCGTCTGCGCCACCCTGCCCCTGACCGCCGGAGCAGCCACATGACGATCACGGTCCTGCTCGCCGACGACCAGCCCCTCGTACGAGCCGGGTTCGCGTACTTCATCGACACCGCACCCGACATGGCCCTGGTCGGTCAGGCCACCGACGGCGCCGAAGCCGTCGCACTGGCCAGCGCCACCACACCAGACGTCGTGGTCATGGACATCCGCATGCCGGGCCTCGACGGCCTGGCCGCCACCGCCCACATCAGCGCCGACCCCGCTCTGGCCGGCACACGCGTGCTCATCCTGACCACGTTCGAACTCGACGAGTACGTCTTCACCGCGCTGCGCGCCGGCGCCGCGGGCTTCCTCGGCAAGAGCACCGAACCCGCCGACCTGCTGCAAGCCATCCGCACCGTCCACCGCGGCGAATCGCTGCTGTCCCCGGCCGCGGTCAAGGCGCTCATCGGCCGTTTCCTCGCCCAGCCGCAGCACAACAGACCAGCGGCCGTCGACCGGCTCACCGCGCTCACCGCGCTCACCGAACGCGAACGCGAAGTCGTGGCCCTGGTCGCCTCCGGCATGAACAACGACGAGATCGCCGCCCACCTCGTCCTAAGCCCGCACACCGCCAAGACCCACGTCAACCGGGCCATGACCAAACTCGGCGCCCGCGACCGCGCCCAGCTGGTCATCACCGCCTACGAAACCGGCCTGGCGTCGGCGCCCCAGCAGCCCCACTGACGGTCGGACACCGGCCTTGTCCTGCGGCATGACCTCGGCGGCGTCGGTGTCGATGTCGGCTTCACCCGCCGGCACCTCCCAGCCGACGTGGCAGCGCAACTGCCGGCTACGTGCGAGCGCCATGGGGCCGCCCAGGCAGCCGAGCCGAATGCCGATTCCGATGCCGGGGTATGGACCTCACGGTACACAGAGAAGGAGACACACCATGACGAACGTGACCATGCCCATGCTCGAGACCTACCCCGCGGAGATCAACCTCGACCGCAGGCAGCTGGCCTCAGCCATCGACACGCTCATCGCCTGCAGCGAAGCCTGCACCGCATGCGCTGACGCCTGCCTGAGCGAGCCGATGATCGCCGAACTGGCCAAGTGCATCCGCACCAACCTCGACTGCGCCGACATCTGCTCGGCGACCGCCCGGGTGCTGTCGCGGCACACCGGCTACGACGCCAACATCAGCCGCACCATGCTGCAGGCCTGCATCATGGCCTGCCGCGCCTGCGCCGAGGAGTGCGAGCGTCACGCCGACATGCACGAGCACTGCCGCATCTGCGCCCAGGCCTGCCGTGACTGCGAGAACGCGTGTCAGCAACTGCTGTCGGCGATGAAATAGGGCTGAGACGGCGCAGTTGCCGCCAACGCGAGGTTTGATGCCTGGGCGCCGAACCCCGGCGCCCAGGCTTCCTGATCCGCACGCTGACCGAACCTCAGTCACCGGAGGCACCATGAACAGCCACGCACCGCCGGCGTTCACTTCCGCAACGAGATCATCTCTGGGCCCGGCGGCCTCCAGACCGTGTTCGACGACCCCGCCGGAAACGCCGTCGAACTGTTCCAGCCAGCCCAGTCCTGAGCCCACCGGCCTACGCCGCCCTACGTAAACACGGCACGCGTGATCGGTTACTTCGGCACCCCCCGGTGCCGATATCCAGCCCCACCTGACGGGCATCCGCCATCGAACGCCGGATGGCAGCTGCGCCGGTGTCGGCGCGTGCTCCGTCGGGCTACGCGCGCGCAGGCGGCACTGGGAGCAGATCGGAGACCGGAAAGCCGCTCCGGGGTACGCGGCACGGTGTGCGCAGAACCGCACCTCGTACACCCATTTGACCGCTGTCCGCGCGGCTGCGGAAACGATGATCGCCCCGAACACCATCCGAGCTGCCTCCGGTGAACGGACGCAACACCCGCCGTCAGCACCACCG
>NZ_BONF01000026.1 GCF_016862575.1 Catellatospora bangladeshensis
AATCCCGCCCTTCAAAAGGTGATCAGAACCTTCACGACATCGTCGAGTTTCTGGTCGGAGACCTCGAAGGCGCGTTCCATCTCGTCGAACGCGAATGTGTGGCTGGTCATCAGCGTCGGGTCGAGGCGCTTGGCGGCGAGGATCTGCAGCAGCCGCTCCATACGCAGCCTCCCGCCCGGACACAGGCCGGTCGCGATCGTCTTGTCCGCCATGCCGACGCCCCACTCGACCCGGGGGATACGGACGAACTCGCCTTCGCCGAAGTAACCGGTGTTGGACACGGTCCCACCCGGCTTGGTGATCTTCACGGCCGTCTGGAACGTGCCATCCGAGCCCAGCGCCTCGATCGCCGTGTCCACACCCTGGCCGCCGGTGAGTTCCAGCACCCGCTCGACCACGTCCTCCTTGGTGAAGTCCACGATCTCGTCGGCGCCGTAGACGCGGGCAAGCTTCTGCCGGGACGGCACCGACTCGATCCCGATGATCAGGCCGGCGCCGCGCAGCCTGGCTCCGGCGGTGCACATGAGGCCGACCGGGCCCTGCGCCAGCACCGCCACCGTGCCGCCGATCGGGATGTCGCCGTGCTCGGCGCCCATGAACCCGGTGGACAGCATGTCGGCGCAGTACACAGCGACCTCGTCGGCGACGCCGTCCGGGATCCGGGCCATGTTGGCGTCGGCGTCGTTGACGTGGAAGAACTCGGCGAACACGCCGTCCTTGGTGTTGGAGAACTTCCACCCGCCCAGCGGCGCTCCCGACTGCGACGCATAGCCGGCCTGCGCAGCGGGGTGCCCCCAGTCGGGCGTGATCGCCCCGACCAGCACCCGGTCACCCGGCTTGAAGTCGCGCACCTCGCTGCCGACGTCCGCGACCACGCCCACGGCCTCGTGGCCGAGCGTCAGATCCTGCCGGGGCCCGATGCCGCCGCCGACCGTGTGGGAGTCGGAGGTGCAGATCAGCGCGCGGGTGGTGCGCACCACCGCGTCGTTCGGGCCGGGCTTCGGGACGGGCTTGTCCATGAACCCGACCCGGCCGATCTCCTTCATCACGAACGCCTTCATCACGGCCCCCGTACCAGCGCTCTCGTGCGGCCGCGTACCGCATCCGGACGCCGCTCTTCAACCGACAGAATCGGCGTGATTCACACTAAGTCCTACCCCTGGGGGAAACCGCTGGAATCCAGCGATCAGTCGCCCCCATGCAGGGGGAAGTAGTCAGCGCTGGGAAAGGCGATGGGGGCGGCCGGGACGCCGCAGAAGCCCAGGAGGGACTCTGCCTTGGTCGGGACCTGGTCGGGGCCGAGCAGCGGGCCGGAACCGTCGTCGACGATGCCGAGGGCCGTGAACCGGTCGCCCGAGGTCTCGGTGACCTTCAGGGTGAGGCCCTCCCGGATGACGACCTCGTAGCGGACCGGGTCGGTCGACACCTGGCTGACCTTGGTGCCGTCGGGCCACAGCGGCACACGCTCCACGTCGCCGGTGAACACCGTGACGCAGCCGTTCGGGCGCAGTCCGAGCCGCAGCTCGTACGGGCTCGGTTCCGCGGTGAAGTGGCCCGGCACCGGCGGGTTGCCCCGGTCGCTGTAGACCAGGTAGCCGTCGCCGTCGGTCTGTTCGTCGCAGGCGCCCGCGAGGCTCAGCAGCGCGGCGGTGGCGAGCAGGAGCGAGCGGTACGGACGTCGCATGGCTCAGACCGTAGCCGAACGCCGGCGACGGCGCCGCCCCGAGGAAGTCCGCCGGGCGGCGGTTTCAGCAGCGCACCGCCGGGCATCCGGTTACGAAGGCACAGGGCCGGTGCCCCGGGCATCGCACCGGCCCCGACATGAGGAGGGCCGCATGGATGCCATAGAACTGCTGATCCACGACCATCGCCGGTTCGAGGCGCTGTACGACGCGTACGAGCGCAGCCGTCCGGTGGCGACGGACGCTGAGAAGCAGGCCCTGGTCGACCGCATGATCCAAGGGCTGACCGCGCACGCGTTCATCGAGGAGACGATCTTCTACCCGGCCGCACGGCAGGCCGCACCACAGACGACCGACCACATCCTGGAGTCGATCGAGGAGCACCACGTGGCGGCCTGGCTGCTGGCCGAGCTGCGGGACCTGGACCCGCAGGAGGAGATGTACGAAGCGAAGGTGGCGGTGCTCATCGAGCAGATGCGCCACCACCAGGAGGAAGAGGAGCAGGACTGGTTCCCGCAGGTGCGCGCCGCGCTGGGCGCGCAGCGGCTGGAGGAGCTGGGCGGGCGGATGCAGGCCGCGCGCGACGAGGCTCCCGCCGACCCGCTGGACGTGCCCTCCGCACGGGCCTGAGCTGAGCAGGACGGGCCCGCGGGCGAGCGGGCCCGTCCTGCTCGTCTCAGCGCCAGAACCAGACCCTGTTTTCGATACTTCTTGTCCACCTGCGGACGTGACAGAGGACCTGGTTTCGGAGGCCCGGATCCGGCTACCTTCCTGGCGTGACCCCCGACAGCTGGTTCCTGGACGCGGCCGAGCGCGGCAACCCGGCGACCGAGATCGACCGCCGCCACCCCGGCGGGCTGGCCTGGAGCCGCGGCAACCTGGCCCGGCCGCTGGTGCACGGGGCGGCGTACTTCCGGGAGCTGGTCTCCGTCCTGGAGGACACCCGCGCCGGGGACCTGGTGCTGTTCACCGACTGGCGCGGCGACCCGGACGAGCGGCTGTGCGGCCCGCGTACGCAGGTCACCCGGGTGCTCGGCGACGCCGCCCGGCGCGGCGTGCGGGTGTACGGGCTGCTGTGGCGCTCACACCCGGACTGGCTGCACTTCAGCTCGCCGCAGAACCGCCAGCTCGCCGAGGACCTCCAGCAGGCCGGGGCGCACGTGCTGCTGGACATGCGGGTCCGCTTCGGCGGCTCCCACCACCAGAAGCTGTTCGTGGTACGCCACCAGGACCGCCCCGAACGCGACGTCGCCTACGTCGGCGGCATCGACCTGTGCCGGGGCCGCAACGACGACCTCGAGCACCTGGGCGATCCGCTCGCCCCGCCGATGGCGCAGGTGTACGGGCCGCGCCCGCCCTGGCACGACATCCAGCTGGAGCTGCGCGGTCCCGCCGTCGGGGACGTGGAGCTGACCTTCCGCGAGCGCTGGAACGACCCGAGCGCGCTGTCGCTCAACGTCTTCGACCACGTCCGCGACCGGCTGTCCCGGCTGCGCACCGAGGTCACGCCGCTGCCCGCGCAGCTGCCGGACCCGCCCGCGGCGGGCGAGCACGCGGTGCAGACGCTGCGCACGTACCCGCGGCGGCGGCTGGGCCGCTACCCGTTCGCGCCGCGCGGCGAGCGCAGCGTCGCACGGGCCTATCTCAAGTCCATCGCCCGCGCCAAGCGGCTGATCTACGTGGAGGACCAGTATCTGTGGTCGGCGCGGGTGCTGCGGCCGTTCGCGCAGGCGCTGCGGGACAACCCGGAGCTGCGGCTGATCTGCGTGGTGCCGCTGGCCCCGGACGCCGCCTCGCCGACGGTCTCGATCGCCGAGTCCTGGGGCCGCAAGCAGGCCATGAAGACGCTGGCCAAGGCCGGTGGCGACCGGTTCGCGGTGTACGGCCTGGAGAACGCCGAGGGCACGCCGATCTACGTGCACGCCAAGACGTGCGTGGTCGACGACACCTGGGCGACCGTCGGCTCGGACAACTTCAACATGCGTTCGTGGACCTACGACTCCGAGCTGACCTGCGCGGTCATGGACGAGTCCGAGCGGCCGACGTGGGCGCGCGACCTGCGGCTGGAGCTGATGCGCGAGCATCTGGGGCTGGCCGAGGACGAGGCCGGTGCCGTGCTCGGCGATCCGGAGGCCGCGTTCGGCGCGTTCGCGCGGGCGGCGGCGGAGCTGGACGGGTGGCACGAGGCCGGCGGGACGGGGCCGCGTCCGCGATCGCGGCTGCGCCGCTACCAGCCGCCGGACGTGCACGGGTGGCGGCGGGTGCCGGCGCGGCTGGTGTACGAGTTCATCTGCGACCCCGACGGCCGGCCGAGCGGGATGCGGGTGCGCAACAGGTTCTAGGGTCAGCCGCCGAGCAGGACCCGGGAGGCGTCGCAGGCGCCGATGACCCGGGCCACGAAGCCGCGCGGGCCGACCACGCGCAGCTCACGGGACTCGCGCCGGGCCCGGTGCCGGGCGGCGAGCATGATGTTCAGCCCGCACGAGTCGCAGTACGACAGCCCGGTCACGTCGAGGTCGACCCGGGGCTCGGCGGCGACCCGCGCGAGCGCCCCGGTGAGCACGGGCCCGGTGGCCAGGTCCAGCTCGCCGGACAGCACCAGCACGGTGCGGTCCGGCTCCCGGCGCACGTCAACCGTCAGCACGCTCGTCCCGATCTCCCGCCGGGTAGGGGCGCAGGCGGATCCACACCCGCTTGCCGCCGTGATGGTTCTCGATGCCCCAGGCGTCGGCGAACCGCTCGATCAGCGCCAGGCCGAGGCCGCCGGTGGGGCCGGGCTCGCGCCGGCGCGGGATGACCGAGCTGCCGTCGGCGGCGCTGACGGTGACCAGCGAGCCGTGCGCCTGCACGCGCACCTCCAGGCAGCCGCCGCCGTGCCGGACGGCGTTGCCGACCAGCTCGGAGATGAGCAGGCCGGATTCGTCCAGCCAGTCCTCGTCGGCGTAGCCCCAGGTCAGCAGGATCTGTCGCAGGGTGTGCCGGGCACCTGTCGGCGCCGCGATGCCGAGCGGAAGGTCCAGGCTCGCGCTGAGCTCGCTCACACCGCACCTCCTCGTCGCGGTCGTCCGGATCGTCGCTGCCTGCCGTATACCCGGCCACTTCAGCATGTATCCCGCGACCACCGCAACCTGCGGCACAGTTCACGACAGTGGGCCGGTCAGTCCCCGGCGAGCAGGCGGCGGGCGGAGCGGACGACGGCCTCGTCGACGAGCCGGCCGCGCTCGTCCAGGCACACCCCCGAGCCGTCGCGGACGGCCTGCTCGTGGCGGCGTACCAGCTCGCGGGCGGCGGCGATCTCGGACTCGGCGGGGGTGAAGACCTCGTGGACGACAGGCAGCTGTGCCGGGTGTATGCACGCCCGGCCGCGAAAGCCCAGCCGCTTGAGCGCGAGCGTGGACTCGCGCAGCGCGCCGGGGTCGCGGAAGTTCACCGACACCGGGGCGACCGGCGGGGGAATGCCCGCGGCGGCGCAGGCCAGCACGACCTGCGAGCGGGCCCAGAGCAGCTCGCGCTCGTCGGGGCCGAGGGTGACGCCGAGGTCGGCGGCGAGGTCGGCCTCGCCGAGCTGGAGCCGGGCGACCCGGGGCGCGCGGGCGATGGCCGGTGCGGCGAGCACGGCCGCGGCCGATTCGAGCAGCGGCGCCACCCGTACGCTGCCGGGCGTCAGTCCTGCCTGCTGTTCGAGGCGGTTCAGCAGGGTGTCCAGCGCGGTCAGCTGAGCGGGCGACTCGGTCTTGGCCACGCACAGCCCGGTCAGCCCCGGCCGCACCACCGCCTCGGCGTCGAGGTGGCCGAGTTCGCCGGGGTTGATCCGGACCCAGATCCGCGGCGACGAGGTGGCCTGGCCGAGGAAGGCGGCGACGGTCTCGCGGGCGGTGTCCTTGGCCGCCGGGGGTACGGCGTCCTCCAGGTCGACGATGAGCGCGTCCGCGCCGACCGTCAGCGCCTTGGCCAGCTTCGCGGGGGCGTCGCCGGGAACGTAGAGGTAGGACCTCATGCGGGCCCGCCCACCGGCGCTGGGCGGGTGGGTGTGGCGAGGTGGCGGCCGACCATGCGCCGACGCTAGCCAGGCCATGACCAGCCCGTCAAGAGCTTGTTTCTCACAGCGGATCGGTGTTTCCATTACGCGCGTGGGATCGCATACACACGGCTGGTGGATTCTGCTCCACCTGGTTCTCTTCGTCTTCTGGCTCGGCGGCGACCTCGGCGTGTTCTGGTCGAGCCGGTTCGTCCTCCGCCCCGACCTCAGCCCCGCCGCCCGCGCCACCGCCCTGAAGATCATGGGCGGGCTCGACCTGGGCCCCAAGATCTGTCTGGTCCTGTTCCTGCCCAGCGGCGTCACGCTGATGGCGCTGGAGCCGCACGGCGCGACGGTGTTCGGGGTGAACCCGTTCTCCTGGCCGGTCGTGGTGGCGGTGTGGCTGCTGGCCGCCGGCTGGCTCGCCGCGACCATCACCGACCACCACCATCCGGGCCGCCGCCTGTGGGTGCGCCGCGCCGACTGGACCATCCGGCTCGGGCTCATCGCGGCGCTCGGCGTGACCGCCGTCTACACCCTGGTCGCGGCGCAGCCGTTCGGGGTGGACACCAACCCGCGGTGGCTCGGCGCGAAGCTGCTGCTCTACACCGTGGCCATCGCGTGCGGGCTGGGCATCCGGCTCACCCTTCGCCCGTTCGGCGCCGCCTTCGGCACGCTGATGACCACCGGCTCCACGCCCGAGGTGGAGACGGCCATGAAGCGCTCGATCGACGGCTGCCTGCCGTACGTGTGGGGCATCTGGGGCAGCGTGCTGGCCGCCGCGGCGCTGGGCGTGCTCAAGCCGTTCGCGGAGCCGTGACACAGATGCATTGACGGCCGCCAAATCGATCAGCATCATGTCTCTCAATGCGAAACGATGTTTCGATCAGAGAAACGAGAGGATCGATGCGAACCTCGTCCGGACCCCGCGGCGCCCGCCGCCTGCTCGTCTCCGCGCTCGTGGCCGTGCTGGCCGCGGGCGCGGCGGCGACGGCGGCCCCAGCACCGGCCGCCGCGGCATACTCGACCGTCGGCGTATACGCGACCACCGTCGGCGGCGACGCCGCCGACGTCTACCACCCCGTCACCGGCTCACCGCACGACCCGTGGCCCGTGGTGCTGCTGCTGCAGGGCGCCAACGTGGACAAGTCCCACTACTCGTGGTACGCCCGCAAGGTCGCCTCGTACGGCTTCGTGGTCGTCGTGCCGAACCACTACCAGGTCCTGTTCGGCCAGCCCGGCCTCTACGCCACCGGGGCACAGGCGGGCTGGACCGTGACCTGGGCCCAGGCCGAGCAGACCCGCGCCGGCTCGCCGCTGCTGGGCGCGCTCGACCCCGGCACACTGCTGCTGCTCGGGCACTCGTTCGGCGGCGCGGCCGGGCTGGGCCTGGCCACCGGCCTGTGCACGCCGCCGTTCTGCCCGGTGCCCACCCCGGCCCCGCCGCAGCTGCGGGCGGCCGCGTTCTACGGCACCAACAACACCAACCCGGCGACCGGCACCACCCCGCCGGTCGCCAACACCATCCCGGTCGCGCTGATCCAGGCCAGTGCCGACGGCATCGGCAGCCCGGCCAACGGGTACGCCACCTACCAGGCGATCACCGCGCCGCCGAAGCTCTGGGTCAGCCTCAACGGCGCCAACCACTACGGCATCACCGACACGCAGAACCCGGCCGGGGCCCGCCCGGACCTGTCACCGCAGACCCTCAGCCAGGCCCTGAGCATCGAGACCGCGGGCCGCTGGGCCGCGTTCTGGCTGCGCGCGCATCTCGGCGACCCGGTCGGCCAGGCGTGGGTGTACGGCGCCGGCGACTACCTGGACGCCAACGTCACCACGCAGTTCGTCAATTGAGCACACCCGGCCGCCTTCGCCCGCGCGAGGGCGGCCTTCACATGCTCCGCGGGAAGGCCGCCGGGTTCGAGCCGGTCACCACAAGGCGCGTACATCCAAAGTAGATCTCTGGAACTTGTCCGTTTCGCACACTGGAACGGCGCAGCTCGATGGGTCTAAGCTCGCGCTCATGCTCATGGATGTGTTGCCGGAGGTGCTGCCGTGGGCGGCGACGGCGGAGACCGCGGAGACACCGGCGCTGAGCGTCGGCCTCGCTGTGGAGGACTTCGCGCCCACGCTGTTCGCGTTCGTCGGGTTCCTGCTGCTGGCGCCATCCTGGCTGGGCCGCATCGGCGCCGTGCTGATGGGCGCGGGCGGCGCGGCCAAGTCGACGTGGAAGCTGCTGCACGCCGCCTGGGCCATCGAGGTCCCGTGGCTGGACGACCTGCTGTTCCCGCTGCTCGCCGCCGGCGGCCTGCTGCTGGCGCTGTCCCTGCACGGCTCGCTGCGCTGGTGGCGGTGGCCGCTGCTGATCGCCGGAGCCGCCGCGGGCGGGCTCGCGGTCGCCGAGCGGTCCGTGCAGCCCACGTTCGTGTTCGCGACCGTGATCGTGGTGTGGATCAGCGTGCTCGGCTCGGTGCGGGCATGGCGGCACGGCACCGCGCTGGCCGCCGGGCTGTTCTCGGTGAGCCTGCTCGCGGTGATGGCGCTGATCCCGCTGCGCGGGCACGCGGCCAGCGACGCACTCATGTTCCAGTGGGTCCAGCAGGGCATCAACACCATGGCGCAGGGCGTGTTCTGCCTCGCGGCCTGGCTGACCTACCGCGCGGTGCGCGGGCACGGCACCGACTTCGCCCACCGGGCCGACGACTTCGACGCGCCCGCCTGGCCGCGCCATGACCAGCGCGCCTCCTACGCCGCGCCGTCCTACAGCCGCCGCCCCGACGAGGGCTACTCGGCTCCCCCGCCCCGCCAGCCCGCCGAGCCCGGCCGGCGCCGCCGCGACTGACTCCCGCCGCCGCGCGGGTCGCGGCGGGCATGATCGCCGTCTCGTGTCAAGATCTGCGGTCTGGCCACAGGTTTGGACACGAGACAGCGATCACCCGTCGCCAGACCGCACTTTCCGACACGAACCCGCGATCATCGGGGCCGCGAGCGGGACCCGGTTGTGGCTCAGCCCGCGTAACCGAGCTGCTCGGAGATCCGCGCGGCCGCCGCGACCAGCTCGTCGGCGGTCTCGCCCTCGGGCTTGAAGCGGGCGGCGGGGCCGGCCACGCTCAGCACCGCCACCACGTGCCCGTCGTGGTCGAACACGGGCGCCGCGATGGACGCCGCCCCGGCCTGGCGCTCGCCCAGCGAGGTCGCGTACCCGCGCTTGCGGATCGCCGACAGCTCCTTGCGCAGCTTCGCGGGGTCGGTGATGGTCTTGTCGGTCAGCGCCTGCAGCGGGTGGCGCTCCAGGTAGGACTCGACCTCGGCCTCGGGCAGGAACGCCAGGAACGCCTTCGACGAGCCGCCCGCGTGCAACGGGTACGGGATGCCGAGCGTCACCTCCATGCGCAGCTCCTGGTCGGGCACGACCTGGTCGACGTAGAGGCGGGTGTCGCCGCGGCGCAGCGACAGGGTGGCCGTCTCTCCGGTCTGCTCGGCGAGCGCGCGCAGCTCGGGGGCGGCCATCGCGCGCAGGTCGGTGCGGGCCAGGTAGGCGCGGCCCAGCGCCACGGCGGCGTGGCCGAGCGCGTACCGGCGGGTCACCGGGTCGACGGTGATGAGGTCGCGGCTGCGCAGCGCGGTGAGGATGCGGTGCACCGCGGCCTTGGTCAGGCCGAGTGAGGTGGCGATCTCGGTGACGCCCAGGTCGGGCTGACCGCTGCGGCCGAAGTAGAGCAGCACGTCCATCGCACGCTCGACGGCGGCGATGGAGCGGGACTGGCTGTCGTCGTCGGCGGTGGTGGTCGCCTTCGCTGCGGCGCTGGTCGGCACGGGGCCCCTCCTGTCGGCACGGACGCCCGTCAGTGTAGATCGCCGCGCGCCCACGGCGCAGAGGCCGCACGGGCGTTGACACGGCTACCGCCGAGTCGTTACCTTCACGGCAACAGCGTTTCCTTATGCGAAACAAGGGCGGTGCAGGGGTGGACAGCGGGCAGCTGCGTGCCGTGCTCAGCCAGTGGCCGAGCGGCGTCGCCGTGGTGACCACCGTGACGACCGGGCCGGACGGCTCCCGGCGCGTGCACGGCATGACGGCCAGCTCATTCTCCTCCGTCAGCCTCGATCCGCCACTGGTCTCCGTCTGCCTGGGCAATCATCTCCCGACACACGCGCTGGTGCGCGAGTCGGGGGTGTTCGCGATCAGTTTCCTCGGCAAGGACCAGGCCGACATCGGCCGCCGCTTCGCGGGCATGACCCCGGGCACGACCGACCGTTTCGCCGGCACCGAGTGGGTCACCGGGCCGACCGGCAGCCCCATGCTCGCCGAGGCGACCGGGCGGCTGGACTGCGCCGTCGAGCACGCCTACCCCGGCGGCGACCACACCATCTTCGTCGGGCGGGTGCTCGAGGCGGACACGCCCCGGGTCACCGCGCCGCTGCTGTTCCACTCGCGCAGCTGGGGCCAGCTCGCCGACCCGCTCCCGCCCGAGATCACCATGACCGTGCTGGACGGCCGGGAGGCCACCGGCCCGGTGCTGACCGTACGGGACCGGGCCGACCTGGCCCGCGCCCGCGAGCTGGCCGAGGCCGGCCCGGTGCGGGTATACGTCGCCGACGCGTTCGCCCCCGAGCGGGAGTCCACCGTGCTGGCCGCGCTCGACGCGCTGGCCGGGCTGCCCGCCGTCGACATCGGCTGCGCCGAGCACAGCGCCGCGTCGCCGCTGCAGGTGCGCCGCGTGCTGCAGGACGCCGTGGTACGCGTACGCCCGGCCGCGCTGCACGTGCGGCTGCTCGCGCACCACGGGCTCGGGCTGGTCAACGCGCTGGTCGCGATGAAGAGCGGCGTGCACCGCTTCGACACCGTGCTCGACCCGGCCTCCGGCGGCCTGCCCGCCCGCGACCTGCTGCTGCTGGCCCGCCAGCTCGGCGTGGTCTGCGCCGACCCCCTCGTACCCGACCTCGCCTGAACATCCACAAGGGAGAAAGTGCCATGGCCGACCGGCTCACCGGCGAACGCCTCGTCGACGACATGACCGCCGCCGAGCGCGAGCGCGCGATGCGGGTCGAGGCGGTGCTGCCCGCGCTGCGGGCCGCCGCCGAGGCCGCCGACGCCGCGGGCGAGTTCCCCGCCGGACACGTGGACCTGCTGCGCGAGGCCGGGCTGCTCGGCCTGGTCGTGCCGGAGGAGCACGGCGGCCTGGGCGGCTCGCTGCGCGACCTGGCGGCGGCGACGTACGCGATGGGCACGGCCTGCCCGTCGACGGCGCTGGCCTACTTCTTCCACAACACCAGCGCCTCGCGCGGGCTGCTGCCGCTGGAGGCGATCGACGCCGGGCTGTTCGACGACGCCGACGTGCCGGTGGTGCGGGCCTTCGCGGAGAAGGTGCTGACAAGGATGGCGGGCGGCACCTGGCTGGCCAACTTCGCCAGCGAATCGGTCAAGAGCGCGAGCGCGAACATCGCCATCTCCACGACGGCCCGCCGCGCGACCCGCGACGGCGTCGAGGGCTGGCTGGTCACCGGCGAGAAGTCGTTCGGCTGCGCCACCGGGGTCGCCGACACGTACCTGGTCACCGCGCGGCTGGACGGAACCGACACGGCCGAGGGCCTGGCGCTGTTCCTGGTGCCGCGCGAGGCCGAGGGGGTCGCGTCCCGCCCGTCCTGGGACGGCCTGGGCATGCGCGGCTCGGCCAACCACGGCGTCACGCTGCGCGACGTGTGGATCCCGGCCGACGAGGCGCTGACCGTGCCGGGCGCGTTCGTGAAGATGCTGCAGTGCAGCCGGGGCAGCTTCGTCGGCAACCAGCTCGCCATCACCGCGGTCTACGTCGGCTGCGCGCAGGGCGTGTACGACGAGACCCTGCAGCGGCTGACCGCCAAGACCTTCGCCGACACCGGCCGTCCCATTGCCGAGTCCCCCATGCACCAGGTGATCATCGGTGACATGACGGAGAACCTGGAGACGGCGTACCTGTGGCTGCGCCGCCAGCTGCTGCTGGAGACGTCCGAGCCGCCGCTCGCCCCGAAGGACGACGTCTACCGGCAGTGGCGGCTGGCCAAGGGCTCGATCTGCGAGAACGCGTTCGCGGTCGCGGTGGGCGCGTTCAAGGCGTGCGGCACCTCCGGCGCGACGCTGCACGGCACGATGGGCCGCGCCCTGCGCGACCTGGCGATGGGCCTGGTCATGACGTTCCCGCCGGAGCGCGGCCGGCTGGAGGCCGCCTCGATGGTGACCGCCGCCCGCGCCAACAACCTCTTCGGGAACGTGGCCGCATGAGCGCCGACGAGCCGATGACGCCGGGCGCCGCGTCGGCGACGGCCGCGGTCGTGACACCGCCGATCGCCGACCTGGTCGGCGGGGAGTGGGCGCCGTGCACCGCGCAGCTCGGTTTCTCGCTGGAGGATCCGGCGACCGGACGCCCGGTGACCGTGGCGGCCGGGTCGGACCCGCACCGGGTGGAGCAGGCGATCGCCGGGGCCGCCGCACTGCACGCCGCCGGAACGTGGCAGCGGGTGCCCGCCGCCGAGCGCGCCGACGTGCTCGACGCGGTCGCCACCGAGGTCGAGGCCGCCGCGCCCGAGATCACCGCGCTGGAGGCGTACGCGACCGGCGTGCCGATCCGGCAGACCGGGATGCTGTCGGTGATCCTCGGCGGCGCGTTCCGGCTGGCCGCGATGCAGCTGCGGGAGGGCTGGCTGAGCAGTGCGCTGCCGCGCGAGGACGGCCGCCTGGCGCACGTCGACCGGCTGCCCTGGGGCCCGGCCGCGTGCGTGGTCCCGTGGAACGCGCCCGCCCCGATGGCCGCGCACAAGGCCGCCAACGCGCTCGCCGCGGGCTGCCCCACCATCGTCAAGCCCAGCGAGTACGCCCCCTACGGCACCCAGGCCCTGGCCGCCGCCGTGGCCCGCGCGCTCGCCGCCGCCGGGCTGCCCGGCGGCCTGTTCCAGCTCGTGCACGGCGACGCCGGCACCGGCGCCCGAGTGGTGGGCGACCCGCGCATCCGCGCCGTGTCGTTCACCGGTGGGCTCGCGGGCGGCCGGGCCGTGGCAGCGGCGTGCGCGTACGACATCAAGCCGGTGCAGCTCGAACTCGGCGGCAACAACCCGCTGGTCATCCTGCCCGACGCGGACCCCGCCGACGCCGCCCGCGCCGCCGCCGACCTGCTCACCACGCTCAACGGGCAGTGGTGCCGGGCGCTGGGCCGCCTCATCGTGCCCGCCGCGCGCGCCGAGGAGATCCTGCGGGCGACCCTCGACCGGCTCGCCGCGCTGAGCGCCGGGTCCCCACTGGACCCGGAAACCGACTACGGCCCGCTGGTGCACTCCGGGCACCTGGCCCGGGTCGCCGCGGCCCGCGACGCGCTGGTCGCGCACGGCGGCACCGCGCACACCGCGCTGACCGTGCCCGGCGAGGGCAACTTCCTCAGCCCGGCGCTGGTCACCGGCGTCTCCCCCGCGCACACGCTGCACGAGATCTTCGGGCCGGTCGCCGCTGTGCACCCGTACACGACCATCGATGAGGCGGTCGAGCTGGCCAACGGCACCCCGTACGGGCTGGAGGCGTACGTGCAGGGCTCCGACGAGGAGCAGGCGCTGGCCGTGGCCCGGCGGCTCACCGCGGGCGAGGTCAAGGTCAACGGGTCGAGCATCATGAGCCTGCACCTGTTCACCCCGCGCCCGGCCTGGGGCCTGTCCGGCTACTCGGAGGAGGGCACGGCCGAGACGCTGCGCTTCTTCACCAACCCTCGGGTCGTCGGCGTCGAGGGCGGCTTCGCGCTGCACGGCCGCCCGTGACCGCCGCGGCGCTGCGGGCCCTGCTCGCCTCCGGCCGGGTCACCCACCTGCCCGGCGTGTACGACCCGCCCACCGCCACCCTGGCGGTGCGGGCCGGGCACCGCGCCGCGCACCTGTCCGGCGCCGCCTGCGCCGCGCTCGACCTGGGCCTGCCCGACCTCGGCTACGTGCACGGCACCCACCTGGCCGAACGTGCCTCGCGGCTCGTGCCCGCGCTCGGCGGCGCGCCGCTGCTCGCCGACGCCGACACCGGTTACGGCGACGCGCTGCAGGCCGTGTGGACCGCCCGCCGCTACGCCGCCGCCGGGATCTCCGGCCTGCACCTGGAGGACCAGGTCCAGCCCAAGCGCTGCGGCCACCTGGCCGGCAAGGAGCTGATCGGCGCCGACGCGGCCGCCCGCAAGATCCGCGCGGTGACCGGCGACGGGACCGGCCTGGTCGTGGTCGCCCGCACCGACGCGTACTCCGTCAACGGGCTGGACGACGCGATCGCCCGCGCCCGCGCCTACGCGGCGGCCGGGGCCGACGCGGTCTTCCTCGAAGGCGTGTCCGACCTCGACGAACTCGCCCACGCCCACGCCGCGCTGCCCGGCGTCCCGCTGGTCCTCAACCGCTCCGAGGCAGCCGGGGCCGCCCCACGCGGTGCGGCGCGCGCAGACGACTGCGCGGCAGACGGCAACCCAGAAGTTGCCGAGGAAGCCCAGAAGTTGCCGGCCACACCGGAGACCATGCCGCCCGGCGCGGACGCCCACCCGGCGGCAGGCGAACATCGCGCGGCGGCTCACAACTTCTGTGTTGTACCCACAACGCAGAAGTTGTGGGCCACGGACGCAGACCTCGCCGCGGTCGGCGTGCGGCTCGTGCTGCACCCGGTTGCGCCCCTGCTCGCCGCGCTGCGCGCCGCCGCCGACGCCTACGCCGCGATCGCCGCCACCGGCCACGCCACGGGCGTCGACCGGATGGCCTGGTCCGCCTTCACCTCCCTGGTCGGCCAGGACGACGCGCTGGCCCTCGACGCCCGATACGCCGTCTAGCGAGGAGAACACATGACCCACGTCGCCGTCGCCGGTGCCGGGCCGGTCGGGCTGACCGCCGCGCTGGCCCTCGCCCGGCAGGGCGCCCGGGTGACCGTGCTGGAGGCGGGCGAGGGCCTGGCCGCCGAGTCGCGGGCGTCCACGTTCCACCCGCCCACCCTGGAGATGCTCGCCGAGCTGGGCGCCGTCGACGAGGTCCTCGCCCGAGGGCTGACCGCGCCGACGTTCGCCTACCGCGACCGCGCCGCCGGGCACGTGGCCACCCTCGACCTGGCCGTGCTCGCCGGGGACACCCCGTACCCGTACCGGGTGCAGCTCGAACAGTCCAAACTCACCCCGATCCTGGCCGAGCACCTGGGCCGCCTGGGTGGCGAGATCCGCTTCGGGCAGACGGTCACCGGCGCGGAGACCACCACCACGGGGGTACGCGTCCACGCAGGCGCGACGGCCCTCGACGCCGACTGGCTCATCGCCGCCGACGGAGCGCACTCGGCCGTGCGCCGTTGCCTCGGCGTGGAGTTCGCCGGCATCACCTACCCCGAGCGCTTCCTGGTGGCCTCGACCGACGAGGACCTGCATGCGCTGCTCGACGCGCTCGCCGAGGTCAACTACGTGTTCGACCCGGTGGACTGGTCGGTGCTGCTGCGTACGCCCGACCACTGGCGGGTGCTGCTGCCCACCCCGGACGGCTCGCCCGACGAGGCCGAGCTGGCCCGGCTCGACACGCGCCTGCGGCAGATCGCCGACCCGGGGCGGCCGTGGCGGGTCGCGCACGCCAGCATCTACCGCGTCCACCAGCGGGTGGCCGTGTCGTTCCAGCACGGCCGCGTGCTGCTGGCCGGGGACGCCGCGCACGTCAACAACCCGCTCGGCGGGCTCGGCATGAACTCCGGCATCCACGACGCCGTCGCGTACGCCGCCGCCCTGGCCGGTCCGGACCAGGAGCAGGCCGTCACTACCGCAGCCGCCGACCGCCGCCGGATCGCGCTGGAGTACGTGCAGACCGTCTCGCACCGCAACTACGAGCGCCTCACCGCCACCGACCCGGCCGCCCGCGCCGCCCACCTCGACGAGCTGCGCGCCATCGCCGCCGACCCCGCCCGGTCGCGGGCGTACCTGCTGCGCGCCTGCATGATGGCGTCGCTGCGCCCGGTGACCGCGTGAGTCCCGTGCCGCTGTCCGGACCCGAGTCCGGCGAAACGGTCCCCGGCGGCGGCCAGGTCGCCCGGTACAACCCCGCCCGGGTGTACGAGCTGGTCGGCACCGTGCCCGCGGCGTCGCCGGAGCAGGTGGACCGGCTGGTCCAGGCCGCCGACGCCGCACAGCGTCCCTGGGCCGCGACCCCGGCGCACGAGCGGGCCGCGCTGCTGCGGGCCGCCGCCGACACCGTCGAGCCCCACCTGCCGACCCTGGCCGAGCTGCTGGCCCGCGAGTCCGGCAAGGTGCTGGCCGACTGCCGCGGCGAGATCGGCTTCGCGCTGACGTTCCTGCGCTGGGTCGCCGATCGGGCACCGGGGGTGCTCGCGGACACCGAGGTCGACGACACGGCCGGCCGCCTGCTGCAACGGCGCCGCCCGTACGGGGTCGTCGCCGCGATCACCCCGTGGAACGCCCCGATCATCCTGTCCCTGCTGAAGATCGGCCCCGCGCTGGCCGCCGGCAACACCGTCGTGGTCAAGCCGTCGCCGCTGGCGCCGCTCACCATCGACCGCGTGGTACGCCTGCTCGCCGGAGCGCTGCCCCCGGACCTGCTGCACGCCGTACACGGCGGCACCGAGGCGGGCGCGGCCCTGGTCGGGCACCCGCTGGTGCGCAAGGTCGCGTTCACCGGTGGCGACCGGGCCGCCCGGCACGTCGCCGCGACCGCCGCCACGCAGACCACCCCGACCGTGCTGGAGCTGGGCGGCAACGATCCGGTGCTGCTGCTCGGCGACGCCGACCTGTCCCCGGAGCCGATGCGCCGCCTCGTCATGGCGTCGTTCGCGACCAGCGGGCAGGTGTGCATGGCCGCTAAGCGCCTCTACCTGCCCGAATCACGGCGTGAGGAGTTCCTAGACGCGTACCTCGACGCGGCGCGGGAGGTGCTGTGCCTGGGCGACCCGCTCGCCGACGGCGTGAGCATGGGCCCGGTCGTCAGCGCCGAGGCGGCCGCCCGGGTGAACGGGCTGGTCGAGAACGCCGTGGCGCGCGGCGGCGGGGCGCTGCCCCTGGGCCGCGTCGACCCCGGCACCGACCTGCGCGCCGGTCACTTCGTCACCCCGACGCTGCTGGTCGGCGTACCAGAGGATGCCCCGGTCGTGACGGAGGAACAGTTCGGGCCGACGGTGCCCCTGCTGCTTTACCGCGACGAGTCCGATCTGGTCGCCCGCGCCAACGCGGGCGAACTCGGGCTCGGCGCGTCGGTCTGGTCGGCCGACGAGGAACGCGCGTTCGCCCTGGCCCGCCGCCTGGAGGCGGGCTTCGTCTTCGTCAACACGCACAACCGGACCGGCATGTCCCTGCGCGCCCCCTTCGGCGGCGTGAAGCGCTCCGGCTACGGCCGCGAGTACGGCGACGAGGGCATCACCGAGTACACCCAGACCTGCGTGGTGCACGCCCCGGCCGCGTTCCGGTCCGGTGGCGCGGGCGCGGCCGCGAACGCCTACCCGGCCTGAAGCGCCGGGCCCGGTTGCGTAGACGGGAGTCCGGCGATAGACCGGGAGGGGCGCATCCGGGCGCCGAAGGATACCGCGAGGAGCGGCCATGGCAGCGTTCACCAGGTCCGACGACCTGCGGGGAGCGAGGTTCACCGGCGTGGACCTGCGCGGCGCCCGGTTCGTCGCGGCCGACCTGTCCGGCGTGGTGATGCGCGGAGTGGAGGTACGGCAGGCGGACATCGACGCGCCGTGGCTGCCGCACAGCGGGAGCTTCCTCGTCAACGGCGTCGACGTGATCCCGCTCGTCGAGGCCGAGCTCGACCGCCGCTTCCCCGGCCGTGCCGAGCGGCGCGCCGCCGACCCAGCGGGCCTGCGCGCGGCCTGGGCGGCGCTCGAACACGCCTGGTCGGCCGCGCTGGACCGGGTCGCCGGGATGCCGGAGGGCACGGTCGACGTGTCCGTGGACGGCGAGTGGTCGTTCGCGCAGACGCTGCGGCACCTGGTCGTGGCCACGGACACGTGGCTGCGCCGGGCGATCCTGGAGATCGAGCAGCCCTACCACCCTCTCGGCCTGCTCGACGACGGCGCCGCCGGCAACGGCCTCGACATGTCGGTCTTCGCGACGGCCGCTCCCCCGTACGCCGAGGTGCTCGAGGTCCGGGCGGGCCGCGTCGCCATGGTCCGCGGCTTCCTGGCCACCGTCACCCCGGACGAGCTCGCCGTCCCGCGAACGAACCCGTGGGAGCCGGAGCACCCGGAGACCACCCTGTCCTGCCTGCACGTGATCCTCGAGGAGGAGTGGGAGCACCTGCGCTACGCCCTGCGCGACCTCGACGCGATCGAGGCGAAGGCGGCGATCTAGGCTGCCCGCATGGCGAGCGTGCTGATCCTGCCCGGTTTCGAGAACTCCGGCCCGGCCCACTGGCAGAGCCGCTGGGAGGCCGAGCACCCGGAGTACCGGCGCGTCGAGCAGTCCGACTGGTTCCAGCCGCGGGTCGGCGACTGGGTCGGCACCCTGGCCGCCGCGATCGCCGCCGCACCCGAGCCGGTCGTGCTGGTCGCGCACAGCCTGGGCTGCGTGACCGTGGCGCACTGGGTGGCCCGGGGCGGCGACACCGCGCGGGTGCGCGGCGCGCTGCTGGTCGCCCCGGCCGACGTCGACACGGCCGAGGTACCCGAGCTGGTGAACTTCCGCCCGGTGCCGCTGGTGCCGCTGCCGTTCCCGAGCATCGTCGTCGCGGGGGACGACGACCCGTGGGCGGCGCTGCCGCGCTGCGAGACGTTCGCCGCGGCGTGGGGCTCGCGGCTGGTCGTCATCCCGGGCGGTGGCCACGTCAACGCCGACTCGGGCCTCGGCTCCTGGCCGCAGGGTAAAGAGCTGCTCGCCGAGCTGGCCTGACACTGCGCGGCTCGCGGGCTGGCGAGCGTCACGCCCTGCGGAAGGTGCGGCGGTAGGTGTCCGGGGGTACGCCGACCGCACGGTGGAAGTGCCGCCGCAGCGTCGTGGCGGTGCCCAGCCCGGCGGCCTCCGCGATGACGTCGATGCCGTCGTCGGTGTTCTCCAGCAGCTCCTGGGCGCGGCGGATGCGCTGGGCGGACAGCCACTGCAGCGGGGTGGTGCCGGTCGCCGACCGGAAGTGCCGGGCCAGGTTGCGGGAGCTCATGTTCGCCTGCCGGGCCAGGTCCTCCACGGTCAGCGGCCGGTCGAGCCGCGCCATCGTCCAGCCGAACAGGTTCGCCAGCGGGTGGTCCTCCCGGGCGGGCACCGGCGTGGTGACGAACTGGGCCTGACCCCCGGCCCGGTGCGGGGGCACGACCAGGCGGCGGGCGACGGCGTTGGCGACGGTCGAGCCGTGGTCGCGGCGGATTAGGTGCAGGCACAGGTCGATCGCGGCGGCCTTGCCGGCGGAGGAGAGCACGTTGCCGTTGTCCACGTAGAGCACGTCGGGATCGACCTCGACCCGCGGATGGCGGGCGGCGAGCACGTCGGTGTGGGCCCAGTGCGTGGTCGTGCGCAGGCCGTCCAGCACCCCGGCGGCGGCCAGCACGAACGCGCCGGTGCACAGCGAGACGAGCCGCGCGCCCGCGGCGTGGGCGGCGCGTACGGCGTCGATCAGGTCCGGTGGCAGGTCGGCGTCGACGTCCTCGACCGCGGGGATGATCACGGTGTGGGCGTGGGCGAGCCGGTCCAGCCCGGCGTCGGGCGTCATGTGGAACCGTCCGACCTGGACCGGGCCGGGTCCGCAGACCACCAGGTCGTACCAGGGGTCGGCCAGGCCGGAGGGGTCGCGGGTGAAGATCTCGAAGACCGTCGCGAGCTCGAAGTGCAGCATTCCGTCGGTGGCGGCGAGCGCGACAGTGGTCATGTCCGAAAGTGTATGGGGGATGGCGTTCCCGACACTCGCGGCCGGCCTCCGCCCGTTGGAGGATTTCCTCAGTCGATCTCTTCGAGCGGAGGAACAGCAGATGGGTACGGGTCAGACGGTTGCGGTGTTCGGCGCCTACGGGCACACGGGCCGCTTCGTGGTGGCGGAGCTGCGGGCCCGCGGATTCGTCCCGCTGGCGCTCGGGCGCAACGAGGACCGGCTCCGGGAGCTGGCGGCGGGGACCGATCTCGCCTACCGGACGGCGTCGGCGGGCGACCCGGCCTCGCTCGACGCGGCGCTGGCGGGCGCGGCGGCGGTGGTGAACGCGGCGGGGCCGTTCGCCTCGACGGCGGCTCCGGTGATCGAGGCCGCGCTGCGCGCCGGGATCCCGTACGTGGACGTCGCGGCCGAGATCGAGGCCAACGCCGACACGTTCGCACAGTTCAGCGAGCGCGCCGAGGCGGCCGGGGTGGCGGTGGTCCCGGCGATGGCGTTCTTCGGCGGCCTCGGCGACCTGCTGGTGACGGCGGCGATGGGCGACTGGACGCAGGCCGACGAGGCGCACGTCGCGTACGGCCTGAGCAGCTGGCACCCGACGGCCGGGACGCTGTCCTCCGGCACCGTGTCCCGTGACCGCCGCGACGGCAGGCGCGTCCGCTTCACCGGCGGCCGCCTGGAGTACTACGCCGCCGAGGGCGCGCTGCCGACCCTCGACTGGGACTTCCCCGCGCCGCTGGGCCGCCGCCCGGTGTTCGGCGAGTTCACGATGGCCGACGTCGTCACGGTGCCCAGCCACCTGCCCATCCCGGAGGTGCGCACGTACATGACCACCGTCGCGGCCACCGACCTGGCCACGCCGGGCACCCCGGCACCGGCGGCGGTCGACGGGTCCGGCCGGTCGGCGCAGACGTTCACCGTCGACGTCGTCGTGCGCTCCGGCGGCACGCGGCGGCGCATCGCCGCGCACGGGCAGGACATCTACGCGATCAGCGCGCCGCTGGCGGTCGAGGCGGTCCGCCGCCTGCTCGCCGGTGAGGTCAAGGCGACCGGCGTCGCCTCGGCCGGGAAGATCTTCGACGCCGACGGCTTCCTGAGCGCACTGTCCGGGCACCTCACCGTCGAGCAGCACGGCGAGTCCCGCGTGCCGCAGTTCGCGTGACCGTGACCCCCGCCGCGGTCAGCCCTTCATCGGGGCGCCGACGGCGGGGTCGCGGTCGTTGGTGAGGAACGTGGTGGCAGGCAGACCGCCACCGGCGGGCCGGGCCCGCTGCGCGCCCGCCGGGTCGTCCTCGACCAGGGCGTCGGTGCTCCAGCCGGACTGGTTCCAGGAGTTGCCGTCCTGCACGGCGGTCGCGGACAGCCGCGCCTCGCGGGAGTTGCCCAGGGCCAGGTTGCCGCGGAACACCGCGCCGGAGTAGAAGAACGCGAACCCGTCCTTGCCGTTGCGGTACGCGGTGTTGCTGGTCAGCCGCAGGGCACCGCGGTTGGCGCTCTCGGTGAAGCCGTAGCCGGTGTTGTCCCAGGCGGCACTGTTGGTGACGACGTGCGCCACGGCGGGGGCCGGATCGCCGCCGCCGAGCCGGAAGCCGTTGCCCGCGCCGGGCACCGCCCGGTCCGGGTCGCGCCACAGGTCGACGCCGTTGCCGTACGCCCAGCTGCGGTCGATCGTCACCGGGTCGGCGAAGTCGTGCAGGTCGAGCCCGTCGTCGACGTTGCCCCAGAACCGGCACCCGCGCACGGTGTTGCCGTCGCCGGCGCCGTACCTGACCGACAGCCCGTCGGCGTCGCCGCCCGCGTCGCGGTTGCGGTAGAAGTCGCCGTCCAGCACCTGGTTGTGCTCGGTGCCGACGTCGCGCAGGGTCAGGCCGGTGCCGCCGTTGTCGTGCACGGACAGCCGCTCGAACACGTTGTGCCGGCAGGCCCGGCACACGTACGCGTTGCGCGGCGCGTTGCGGATCTCCAGCCCGCGTACGGTCCAGTAGTCGGCGGTCTGCGTGATGAACCAGCTGTTGGAGCGCAGGCCGGAGGCGTCGAACACCGGCCGCTCCCCGGGCGCGGCGGTCAGCGTGATCCGCTGCTGCGCGGTGCCGTCGGTCTCGATCACGACCGGCTCGACGGCCCGGTAGGTGCCGCCCCGCGCGACGATCGTCTGCCCCGGCCGGGCAACGGACACCGCCTTGGCCAGGCTCGCGTATGGGCGCGCGGCGCTGCCGTCGCCGTCGTCGCTGCCGTCCGGCGCCAGCTGGATCTCCAGCCGCACCGCGGCGGCCGTCGCCGAGGGCGAGACCGACGGGGCCGCCGCCGCGCTGCTCGCCGGGATCACCGATGGTGACGGGCTGGGCGGCGCGGCTTCGACCTGCGGTGACGTCTTTCCCGGCAGCAGCACGAGGACGGCGGCGACAGCGGCGGCCGTCCCGGCAGCCGTGCCCACGGTCAGCACCGGTTTGGCCCACAGCGGTGCCACGAGACGTGCCCACCAGCCCACCTGACCTGCCGCGAGCGCCGCACCCGGCGCAGTAGCGGTGCCGCCCAGGCCACCTGCGGCCAAGCTCGTGGCACCGCTGGTGGTCGCGCCTGCGGCCAGGCTCGCCGCAGTGCCTGGCGCGCCACCTGCGGCCACGCTCCCGGCCGCGCCTGCCACACCGCCCGTGGCGAGGGTCCCGGCCGCGTTCGCCAGCGCGCCGAGCAGTTCGTCGAGCACCCCGGCCGAGACGGGCACCAGGCCCAGACCACCGAGGACGGCCTCGGCCGCGATCGGCGGCCGACTCACCGCCTGGCAGCTCGGGCACTGCTCGATGTGCCGGTGCAGCCGCTTCTGCCAGCGCGGTTCGGCGTTGCCGTCCCAGCCGCGGGCCGCCGCGACCAGGTCCGCGCACCGGGGGCTGGCCCGCCAGGCGGCGAGCACGGCGCGGGCGCGGATGAGGTGGGCGCGCATGCGCTGGATGCGTACCCCCGCGTGGGCGACGGTCAGGCCGAGGGCGTCGGCGACCTCGGCGCGGCTGAGCGAGCCCGCGATCTCCTGCCACCACAGCGCCAGGACCCGGCGCTCCTCGGCGTCGAGCCAGCGGCTGGCGGCGAGCACGACCTCGCGCTCGGCGGACAGGCGCAGCCGGGCCAGCGCGTCCTCGGCGAAGTCGGCGTCCGGGTCGGGCGGGTCGGGCAGCTCCGGCACGGTGCGGGCCCGGTCGGTGCGGCGGGTGCGTTCGCGGTCCTGGATCTGGCGTACGGCGATGGCCACCAGCCACGACCGGAAGCGCTCGGGTTCGCGCAGCGACGGCAGCGCCTGCACGGCGCGCAGCATCGTCTCCTGGACCACGTCGTCGACGTCGGGGTGGCCGTGCAGCGCCCGGCCCACGATGTTGTACACGAGCTGCAGGTGCTCGGCGAGCAGCCGGGCCACCGCCTGCCGGTCCCCGGCGCGGGCCGCGACGACGAGCGCGGGATCCGCGAGCATGTCCATCGATGCAACTCCTGCCGCGACACGGTCCTCGAACAAGATCTATTGAGGGCCGCCGCCATCGTGACACGCCTCCGATCAGCCTGTAAAGACATCGGCGGCCGCCGTTGCTTCGGCCGGCATGCAAACAAACCTCGCCGATTTCTGTTACGGCCGGGTGGCCGGCCCGTCTACCAGACAGCGACATCCGGCCGTGCCCGCGGCCGGACCGTCGCGACCGCCGGACGACCGGGCCGTCCGGCACCATCCGTCCCCGCGGCGGCGGCGTCCAGGCAGCGCCGCCCCGCAACCATGTCCCGAAAGGACCAGCGATGCCCAGATCATCCCCGCCGACCGGCGTGCCCGGGCGGGGCCGCTCCCCCTGGCGGCGCCTCGTCTCCGGCGGTGTCGTGCTCGCGGCCACGGCCGCCACCGTCCTGGCCGTCGGCATGTCCACCGCCGAGGCGGCGACCCCGGCCAACGGCGGCGTCTACACCCTGTCCTCCGCCTCCAGCGGCAAGTGCGTGAACGTGGCCGGCGCGTCGGCCGACAACGGCGCGCTGCTGCAGCAGATCGCCTGCAACAGCGCCCTCACCGAGCAGCAGTTCCGCGCCGCCGCCCAGTCGGGCGGCTACAACCTGGTCAACGTCAGGAGCGGCCGCTGTATCGACGTGCCGAACAGCTCCACCACGTCCGGCACCCAGCTGCAGCAGTGGGGCTGCGGCGACGGCACCAAGACCAACCAGCAGTGGACCTTCACCGCTTCCGCCGCCGCGTCCGGCAGGTACCTGATCCGCAGCGTCGCCACGAACCTGTGCGTCAGCAACAAGGACGGCTCCACCTCGGGCACCAACCCGATCGTGGAGGAGACCTGCGCCGACGTCGCGCGGATGCAGTGGTCGTTCAACCAGGTCGGAGCGGCGCCGTCGCCCACGCCCAGCGGCACCGTCACCCGGCCCGTGGTCGCGGCCGACGGCACCGGCACCTACCGGACCGTGCAGGCGGCGATCGACGCGGTCCCGGCGAACAACACCACCCGGCGGGTGATCACCATCAAGGCGGGCACCTACCGCGAGATCGTGACCATCCCCGCGAACAAGCCGTTCGTCACGCTGCAGGGCCTGGGCTCGGCGGCGTCGAACACGGTCATCGTGAACAACCGCAGCGCGGCGGGCGGTTACGGCACCTCGGGCAGCGCCACGCTGTTCGGGTACGGCCACGACCTCGCCCTGCTCAACCTGACCGTGTCCAACGACTACGGCGAGGGCAGCCAGGCCGTCGCCCTGCACCTCAACGCCGACCGCGCGGTGCTGGACAACGTACGGCTGCTCGGCAACCAGGACACGTTCCTGGTCAACGACGCCACGCGGGCGTACGTGCGCAACAGCTACATCGAGGGCACCGTCGACTTCATCTTCGGCGGCGGCACCATCGTGTTCCACAGCTGCTCGATCTACCAGCGGCGCAGCACCGGCGGCCCGATCACCGCGGCCAGCACCCCCGCCACGAAGACCTACGGGATGCTGTTCTACCGCTCCAACGTCACCGGCGCGACCAGCAACACGACGCAGCTCGGCCGCCCCTGGCGGCAGGACGCGCAGGTCCTCTACCGCGAGACGGCGCTGAGCGCGACCATCCGCACCGCCCAGCCGTGGACCGACATGTCCACCAACACCTGGCAGAACGCCCGGTTCACGGAGTACCGCAACACCGGCTCGGGCGCGACCGTCAACAGCAACCGCCCGCAGCTGTCCGACGCGCAGGCGCCGAACTACACCCCGCAGAAGTACCTGGCCGGCTCCGACGGCTGGAACCCGGTCGGCTGACCAACCCTCACTCGAAGGAGAAACTCGTGCGTAGTAGGAAACGCGGCCTGCTGGCCGTGCTGAGCGCCGCCACCGTGGCGCTGTCCGGGCTGGTGGTCGCCGGGTCCGTCTGGCCGGCCGAGGCAGCCGTCGCCCCGGCCGACGGCGGCGTGTACACCCTGGCCAACGGGTCGAGCGGCAAGTGCGCCGTCGTCGCGGGCGGCTCGGTCGACAACGGCGCGCTGCTCCAGCAGATCGCCTGCGCCGCCACCGCGACCGAGCAGCAGTTCCGCGCCGTCTCCCAGTCCGGCGGATACAACCTGGTCAACATCAAGAGCGGCCGGTGCGTGGACGTGCCCAGCAGCTCGACGACGTCGGGCACGCAGTTGCAGCAGTGGGGCTGCGGCGACGGCACCAAGACCAACCAGCAGTGGGTCTTCACCGCCTCCGGCGCGGCCTCGGGCAAGTACCTGATCCGCAGCGTCGCCGGCAACCTGTGCATCAGCAACAAGGACGGCTCCACCTCGGGCGGCAACCCGATCGTCCAGGAGACCTGCTCCGACATCGCGCGGATGCAGTGGGCGTTCAACGCCGTCGGCGCCGCGCCGTCCCCGTCCCCGACCTCGGGCGGCCGCACCTGGTCGAACACCGCCGACGGGTTCGCCGCGGGCACCACCGGCGGCGCGGGCGGCACCACCGTCACCGTCACCAGCCAGGCCGACCTGGTCCGCTACGCCGCCGCGAGCGAGGCGTACATCATCCGGGTCAACGCCACCATCAACGTGTCGCCGTACGGCATGGAGATCCCGGTCAAGTCCAACAAGACGATCATCGGCGTGGGCAGGAACGGCCGGATCAAGGGCGGCGGCTTCTTCCTCGGCGCGGGCACCCGCAACGTCATCATCCGCAACCTCACCATCGGCGACACGCTGATGGCCGAGGACGACCCCGATGACAAGGACTATGACTACGACGGCATCCAGATGGACACGGCCGATCACATCTGGATCGACCACAACACCATCAGCCGCACCAACGACGGCCTGATCGACAGCCGCAAGGACACCTCGTACCTGACCGTGTCCTGGAACAACCTCGGCAACACCAACAAGGCGTTCGGCATCGGCTGGACCGAGAACGTCACCGCGCGGATGACGATCCACCACAACTGGATCCACGACACCAACCAGCGCAACCCCAGCACCGACAACGTGGCGTACGCCCACCTGTACAACAACTACCTGAGCAACATCGCGTCGTACGGCAACCTGTCGCGCGGCGCGACGAAGATGGTGCTGGAGAACAGCTACTTCGAGAACGTGGCCAACCCGTACTACCCGGACACGTCCGCCGCGCAGCTGCGCGAGTCGGGCAGCATCCGGGTGAACTGCACCGGCAAGGCGTCGACCAACGGGTCGGCGTTCAACCCGGGCAGCTTCTACTCGTACACCCTCGACCCGGCCGCGAACGTGCCCGCGCTGCTGCGCACGTACACCGGGCCGCAGTCCAACATCGGCAACTGACGAACAGGGTGGCCGGCCGTGCGTACCGGGTGACGCACGGCCGGCCACCTGACGGTCAGGGCTGCTCGGTGCCGGCGAGGGCCTCGACCAGGGCCTGCGCCTCCCCCAGGCGGCGGCCGCCGCGGCCCGGCGTGCCGGACTCCAGCCGGGTGAGCATGTCCACCGCGCGGCGGGCGAATCCTGCGGCCGGAGCCGGGTCGAACGGCCGCAGGGCGTATCCCATGAAGAACAGCGACGCGGCGAGCCCTTCGCTGTCCGGCCCGTAGACGCCGCGCTCGGTCAGACCCTGCCAGATCGCCAGCGCGTCGGCGGCGGCCACCCGGCCGTCCTCGCCCGCGTCGGTCAGGGTCAGCGCCAGCGCGCCGTGCGCCCACCCCGCGGTGCCCTCGGCGTGCGGCGGCAGCTTCGCGTACTTGATGTAGCGGGTCAGGTCGACGGCCTCAGCGGCCAGGGCGAGCGCCTCGGCCCCTTCGCCGGTGCGGCGCAGCGCCATGGCCAGGTTTGCCAGCACGTACACCCGCTCGGCGTCGGCCGATGCGTCGAGGCCCGCCACCCCGGAGAGGACGACATACCGCCGCGCCTGGCGGAACCGGTGCACGGCGGCCTCGTCCTGGCCCAGCCCGCTCAGCAGGAGCCCGAGCGTGAGGCTGGGCGCGACGGCGTCGGCCGGGTACCGCTCGGCGAGGCTGTCGGTCAGGTCGGCGGCCTCGGTCGCGTACGGCAGCGCCTCGGCGAGACGGCCCGCCAGATGCAGGTGGAGAGCCATGTCGCGCAGCAGCATGGCATGCCGGACCCGGTCCAGGTTCGAGTGGATGCTGCCCCGGGACAGCTCCAGCTCGCGGCCGATCAGCGCGATCGCCTCGTCGTCGCGGCCCGCCTCGTGCAGCGCCTCCGCCTGGTCGGCGATGCCCGACAGCTGCCGCGCGGCCCGCCGGCGGCGCGAGGCGGTCCGGTGGTACCAGACCAGGCCGAGCACCAGCAGGAGGACCACGAGCAGCGACAGCGGCAGGTCTACAGGCATGACGCATGATCATAAGGGCGCGCGGCCCGCTGGAGATCATCCGTTGCGGCATAATCGCGCCACGGCCGCCGAGCCCTGTGACCGCCGCATCCGGCGGCCGGAGAACGTCCGCCGCGGCCGTTAAGCTGTGGCTGTGCGAATGCCGGCTGACGAGAGCGAACGTGATGGCTGACGCCGACGACGTCCGCCGCCTGGCGCTCGCCCTGCCGCACGTGGTCGAGATCGACAGCGCGGGCTTCGACTTCCGGGTCGCGAACAAGGGCTTCGTCTGGTCGTATCCCGAGCGCCTGCCGGGCAGGCCGCGGGTCATCCGCACCGACGTCGCCGTGCTGTACGTCGGCGATGAGGCCGAGAAGCAGGCGCTGCTGCTCGGCGAGCCGGAACGCTTCTTCACCACCCCGGCCTACGACGGAATGCCCCTGGTCATGCTGCGCCTGGCACAGGTCGACGCCGACCGCCTCGCCGAGCTGGTCACCGACGCCTGGCGCATGCGCGCCCCGGACGAGCTGGCCGCCGAACTTCCCGAGACCGCCTGAGCAACGCGCGGCGACATCGCCAACGATGATCGCTGCCTCGTGTCGAAACCTTTGGCCAGACCTTGGGTTTCGACACAAACTAGCGATCATGGCGCGAGCCGCACCACGCGGGCGGCGCGGGGCGCGGGCGGAGGCGGGGTGGCTCAGGAGGTGTAGTCGACGACCACGCGGGACGCGAGGCGGGGGCGGAGCCACTGGGCGAGTTCCAGGTGCGCCGGGTGCTTCTGGTATCCGGCCAGGCCCTCGGCGTCGGCGTGGGTGCTGACCATGCACAGGTGCGCCGAGACGGGAGTGTGCAGCTCATCGAGGTGCACGCGCATGCTGAGAATCTCCGGAACGTCACCCACCAGGCCTTCCAAAAGATCCTTCGCCTTGGCAGCATCGGCTGCGTCGGTGAACGTCATCAGCACTACGTGAGAAAGCATCACGACCCCTCTGGTCGACCCCTGTTGCGAACGCTCCCGCGAGTGTAGTTTTGGGAAACAGCGTTTCGCTAGGGGAACCGGAGACAGTGCATGGCTCCAGTACGGGTCGCCGCGGTGCAGCTCGCCGCGTCGCAGGACGTCGACGGCAACCTCGCCGCGTGCCTGCGTCTCATCGACGACGCCGCCGCACAGGGCGCACAGCTCATCGTGCTGCCTGAATTCTGCAACCACCTGTCCTACTACGCCGACCGGGCCCAGGCGCACCAGCTCGCGACCCGGCCCGGCGACCCGTTCCTGACCGCGGTCGCCGACCGCGCCCGCAGGCACGGCGTACACATAAAGATCAACGTCACCCACGCGCACCCGGACGGGCGCACCGGCGGGACGAACTTCCTGTTCGGCCCCGACGGCGCGGTGCTCGGCCAGTGCGATAAGCAGACCCTGATGGGCGCCGAGAACGACCATCTCGACCCGGCGACCGAGGTCGGCCCGATCATCGAGACGCCGCTCGGCCGCCTCGGCATGTACGCCTGCATGGAGGGCGTCATCAACGAGGTCGCCCGCGGCCTCGCGCTGCGCGGCGCGCAGGTGCTGCTCAACAGCCTCAACTCGTTCGCCCTGGACGAGGCGAGCCTGCACATCCCGGTCCGCGCGGCCGAGAACAAGGTGTGGGTCGTCGCCGCGAACAAGGTCGGGCCGCTGCTGCCGGAGGAGCACCTGCCCCGGCTCAGCGCGGCGCTGGGCGTACCGGCGGAGTGGCTGCACGGCGCGGGCGAGAGCCAGATCGTCGCCCCCGACGGGACGGTGCTGGCCAAGGGGCCGCGCACCGGCGAGGCGGTGGTCATCGCCGACATCGACCCGGACCTGGCCGACGGCAAGCGGCGCCCCGACGGCACCGACATCTTCGCCACCCGCCGCCCCGACCTCTACACCGACATCGCCGAGCCTCCGCACGGCCGCCGCCGCCCTCCGGGCGCCGACAACATCCAGGTCGCGGTGGTACGCGGCGACGCCGCCACCGCCGAACGCGAGACCGCCCTGGCCGCCGCCTCCGGCGCCCAGCTGATCGTGGTCCACGAGGGCGACCCGGCGGCCGTGGCCGCGGCGCTCGACGGCACCCGCGCCCACGCCGTGGTCGGCACTCCCGGCGGTCCGGTCCTGGTCGACGCGACCGGCGTCGTCGCGCGTCAGCCCCGGCTACACAGTGCCGCGAACGACGGCAACTCCTGGGTTGCCACGGCAACACAGGGGTTGCCCTCCGCCGCGGCAGACCACTCCGGCACGGTCCACACCTCCTGGGATGTAGCTACATCCCAGAAGTTGTCGGCCGCGCAGGAGACCGGTGCCCCCGGCACCGCACCCGAGCCGGGCGCGCAGGCCGCAACCGGCCCCGCTCCGGAGACGGATGCGCTGGTCACGGTCGACCTGGCCTGGGGACGGCTGGCGATGGTGGCCGGCGGCGACTCGATCTACCCGGAGCTGTTCCGGGTCGCGGCGCTGCGGGACGTGGACGTGGTCGCCGTGACCGTGGAGACCGCGGAGACCTGGGAGCTCGCCCTCGGGCTGCCGGAACGGGCGGCGGAGAACCGGCTCAACGTGGTCGCGGCGACGCCGGTGCATCAGGAGGCGGCGGTGTTCGCGCTGTCGCCGGACTTCACGCTGTGGACCGCCTGGCAGGGGCCGTTCACCGGGCGGATCAGCCACCCGGTGGTCACGGCCGTGCCGGCGGGCCAGGCCGCGGGGCGCGCGGACGTCGCCCCCGCCCAGGCCGCCAACCGGCTGGTGTCCCGCCAGACCGATCTCGTCGACGGCCGCCCGTGGCGGCTGGTGCACGCCCTCACAGAAAGGTAGGCCACGGTGGCCGAAACGCTCCGGCACGTCGAGGACATGGTCGACAACTCGCCCGTCATCGACGTGCACGACACCTTCCACCAGTATCAGCAGCTGCTCGCCGAGCTGAAGGCGAAGATCGACGCCCGATTCGAGCTGCACCGCGACGAGTCCACCCTGGAGCTGGACTCGTACGGGCAGTACCCGGACGGCCCCGGCGGCTCGCTGGCCGCGTACAGCGGGCCGGAGGTCGACTGGATGGTGCACTCCTGGCTCGGCAACCCGGGCGCGAGCTTCGCCAACCTGCACCTGACCGTGTGGCTCGGCCCGCAGGTCAAGGTGCCGCACCTGGGCCTGGCCCTGCTGGTGTGGCCGGAGGGCTGGTTCTACCTCGACTCGGTGCCGCGGGTGAACATGGTCGAGGACGGCGAGTACTACGACCGCTACTACGCCCCGCTGGACCAGGACTGGCTGGCGCACCGGGCCGACCCGGAGTTCGAGTACTTCGTCAGCCGGGCCGGGTTCATCCGGGCCAGCCTGTCGCCGACGGCGTACTGCTACTCGTTCAAGCGCAGCACCCGCAACCTCGACATCGTGCGGCAGCTGACCCACGCGCACGTGGACCGCTGGCTGCGCTGGGTGGACGAGGCCGAGCCGGTGCCGGTCGAGGAGCGCGCCGCGCTGGCCGAGACGGACCTGCGGATCCGGCGCAACATCGCCGACCGTGATCCGGCCAACGTGATGGGTGTGCGCTTCTTCGGCCAGGAGACCACCGACAAGCTGGTCCGCGGCCTGTGGGGCGGGGACCGGAAGTCGGAGCGCCCGCGATGAGCACGATCCGTTCGGTGTGGTGGGCGGCGACGATGCCCGGCCACGAGCCGCCGTTCGACACAGCTCACCTGCGCGTCTACTACTCGGCGGTGCCGGACGGCTCCGACCGCGAGCGGCTGTCGGGGGTCATGGCGGCGGACACGTCCGGCGCGCCGTACCCGGTGGCGCTGATCGTGTCCGGGGTGAACGTGGGCCAGGAGGCGTACCGCTGGCTGGCCTGCGCGCTGGCCGAGCGGGGCATCGTCGCGGTGACCTACGACTGGGTGGGAACGCTGTTCGGGGGCCTGCACGGGATCACGCCGGGCGTGGACCTGGACGCGGCCAAGCCCGACGGCTACGGCACCCGGCCGACCTGCCCGTCGCTGCGGCCGGTGCTGGACGCGCTGGCCGCGATGACCGGGCCGGTGGCGGGACTGCTGGACCTGGACCGGGTGGCGCTGATCGGCCATTCGGCGGGCGGGACGGTGGCGCTGCAGTCGGCGAGCTTCCTGCCGGAGATCAAGGCGGTCGCGACGTACGGCGCGCACACCATGGTCGCGACGATGCTGGGCTGGCCGGCGGGCACGGTCCTGCCGGCCCAGGCCGACTGCCCGGTGCTGCTGGTCGCGGGCGAGAACGACGGCGTGATCAACGGCTCGGCGGACCGCTACGGCGAGGACGCGGCGACCCGGCGGGATCCGATCACGCGCACGTTCGACGAGGCGCTGCCCGACCGGGACGGCGCCAACCTGCTGGTGCGGCTCGCGGGGGCGAACCACTTCGGGATCGTGCACCCGGTCGACCACACGGCGGCGCGGGCGTTCCTGGACCTGCCCGCCGACGGCGACCCGGCCGAGCATCGCGCGCTGCTGGCGGAGCTGGTCGGCGCGTTCTGCCGTACGCACCTGCGCGGCGGCCCGGACGCGCAGGCTGAGCTGGACAAACTTACCGAGAATCCCGGCGTCGCCGCGGTCCGGCGGAGGTAGAGCCATGTTGAAGAACTTCTGGTACGCGGTCGAGTTCGCCGACCGGGTGACCACCAAACCGGCCCGGGTCACCGTGCTCGGCCAGCACCTCGCGCTCTACCGCACGCCGAAGGGGCGCCCGGTGGCGCTGTCGGACCTGTGCGTGCACCGCGGCGCGGCGCTGTCGGGCGGCTGGACCAAGGACGGCTGCATCGTCTGCCCGTACCACGGCTGGGAGTACGACGCCGACGGCCAGTGCACGAAGATCCCGGCGAACCTGCCGGGCCGGAGCATCCCGAAGAAGGCCCGGGTGGACTCGTACCCGGTGCAGGAGAAGTACGGCTTCGTCTGGGTATTCATGGGCGACCTGCCCGAACAGGAGCGCCCGCCGCTGCCGGTGTGGCCGGAGTTCGACGACCTGAAGGAGAACGGCGGCCGCTTCCGGGCGGTGACCGGCGAGTTCCTGTGGAAGGCGAACTACGAGCGCATCCTGGAGAACGGCTGCGACATCGCGCACGCGCCGTTCGTGCACGCGGGCGCGTTCGGCAACCCGGAGCGCCCGGAGGTCGCCGAGTACGAGCTGGAGACACCGGACGAGTGGTCGGCGTTCGCGACGGTGGACCTCTACCCGCCGCGTCCCAAGGGCATCTGGGCGCTGCTCAACCGCAACAAGGGCGACCTGAGCAACCGCCCGCCGGTGCGCACCTCGGCCGGCTGGATGCTGCCGAACATGATCAAGCTGCACGTGCGGCTGCCGATCGGCGAGCTGATCATCTACGACACGAACATCCCGGTCGACGAGACGACCACGCTGGTCAAGTGGGTCGCGCTGCGCACCTTCTTCACCGGCAAGTGGGCCGACAAGAACGCGATCAACCGTACCCTCAAGATCTTCTACGAGGACGCGGAGGTCGTGAACAAGGTCCGGCCGGAGCTGCTGCCCTTCGACCTGGGCGCGGAGCTGCACATCAAGAGCGACCTGATCGCCGTGCACTACCGGCGCCGCCGCCAGGAGCTGGCCGAGAAGGGCTGGCTGCTGTCCGAGGAGGACAGCATCACCGGCGACGTACCGCGCCGCACCGCGACCGTGATCGCCTCCCCCGCCCGCCGGGAGAACCCCGAACTGGCCCGCGCGTGGGTGCACAAGGCCCGCGGCGAGCACCCCACCGTCCAGGCCGCCTGGGACGCCGCGCAGGCGCAGGCCGCCGAGTCCGAGGAGACACCGTGAGCCTGCCCGCCGACCTGTGCGAGCGCACCCTGAACCGCATCCTCGCCGCCCACCCCGACCTGGTCGAGCAGGAGACCCCGCTCGCCTCGCTGACCAGCCCGATGTCGCCCGCGCCGGTCGGCTCGGTGCGCGTCTTCAAGGGCTCGGCCGTGGCGAAGGTGGTGTACGTCGGCCTGGTCGTCCCGATGATCCAGCTCGACAGCCACATGATCTTCGCGTTCACCCCGGAGGACTCGGCCGTCCCCCACTTCACCCTGGACTCGGTGTACGGCGGCGCGTACCACGCGTTCCACCTGGACCTGATCCCGCGCGCCGACCTGGCCTCGCACCTGCCCTACCTGGACGCGGCGTTCCACCCGCTGAGTCCGGTGTTCGAGTCGGCGGCGGGCATCGAGGGCCTGACGCCGGCCGCGATCGGGCCCCGGCAGCGGGCCATCATGTCGCCGTGGATGCTGGTCAACCGCGCGTCCGAGGAGGCGTTCGCGGCGATCACCGAGCACGTGGACGCGTACGCCGCGCACTGGTCGGGCCTGGTCGACAAGGGCCTGCCGGACGACGTGCTTGCCGGGCTGGCCGACACCGACCTGGCCGCCCGGGACACCGCCGTGCGCGCCAACATCTTCAGCCGCGACGTCGACCCGGTCTGGGCGCAGGTGTCCCGGCTGCTCGGCGACGAGACGACCGACGCCATCCGCGCCGAGCTGGTGGCCAATGGCTGAGCCCAGCGAGTGGCAGAAGCGCATCACCGGGGAGTGGCACGGCCGCCCGTCGCTGTTCGACGCCACCGGCACCTGGTGCGGGTACGAGGACATCCGCCGCTCCTCGGTGTTCGAGAACGGTGTGACCACGTACTACATGGACGGCGGGCTGACCGGGGGCGGGCCGCTGGCCGGTCAGTTCCGGCTCGGCGCGCCGTTCGCGTTCGGGGTCAAGGACGCCGACGACAACCGCGTCTACACCGGACCGGACTTCTACGGCACCGGGCAGCCCTACGGCTCGTTCGTGGACTCGCACTACTACGGGCCCGGCTGGCAGGTGGACCTCAACACCTGGAACCAGATCCTGCCCGACGGCCAGACGCAGGTGTACTCGTCGGTGCTCTACCAGGGCTGGTCCGTCGTGGGCTGCTTCAACGGCGTCTACACCCGCTCGCACGACCACGACGAGAACCCGCAGACGCAGGCCAGGGTCGCCGACTTCCTGGCGGCCGAGACCCGCCGCGGGCCCGTCCCGCACATCATGCCCACCAAGCAGGCCGGGGCGTACGCGGGCAGCGTCGAACTCTGGGGCGCCGACCAGAAACTGCGCGGCACGGTCGACATCCGGCTCGCCCTCGAACCGGTCGACCTGCTGCACACCCGCCGCACCATCACCTGGTCCGGCGCACTGAACCGCACCGCCACCGCCGTGGCCCGCCGCGACGGCAACCGGCTGTTCCACGAAGGCCCCGAGGTGTGGGGCAACGCGATCGCGTTCGGCCGGGCCGCGTTCGGGTCGCTGCACTTCACCGACGTGGTGAAGGTGAAGACCCGCGAGGTCCTCATCGACGCCGAGCCGGGCATGTCCGCCGGTAAGCAGCTGGCCGTCGTGTACGAGCTGTTCGACGGCAACGTGCTCGACGGCGTCATGCACGGCCTGCTGGAGTGGGAGGACGCGGCATGAGCAAGGTGGTCGTCGTAACGGGCGGCACCAGGGGCATCGGCCTGGGGCTGGTGCGGGAGCTGGCCGCACGCGGCGCGCAGGTCGTCTACTGCGGACGGTCGGTCGACTCCGTCAAGCGCGCGGGCGAGCAGGTGCCGCAGGCGTACGGCGTCGTCGCCGACGTCACCGACCGCGACGCGGTGCGGAACCTGTGGGACGCGGCCGTCGAGAAGCACGGGCGCGTCGACATCTGGATCAACAACGCGGGCATGTCCCCCGCCCGCCACAGGCTGTGGGAGCTGCCGCCCGGCGAGCTGGACGCCACCGTGGACCTGAACCTGCGCGGGCTGCTGTACGCGAGCGCGGTCGTGCTGGCCGGGATGACCGCCCAGGGCCACGGCGCGCTGTGGAACATGGAGGGCTTCGGCTCCAACGGCATGATCCGGCCCGGCCTGACCGTGTACGGCGCCACCAAACGCGCCGTCACGTACACCACGGACAGCCTGGCCAAGGAGGTGGCGGGCACCGGCGTGACCGTGCACCATCTGTCCCCCGGCATGGTCGTCACCGACCTGCTGACGCACGACTACACGCCGGAGGAGCTGGCCCAGGCGAAGAAGATCTTCAACATCCTGGCCGACCGGGTCGAGACCGTCACCCCCTGGCTGGCCGCGAAGGTGCTGGCCGGCACCCCCAACGGGGGCCGGGTGGCGTGGCTGACCCGGGGCAAGGCGTTCTGGCGGTTCATGACCGCGTTCCGTAAGCGAGACGTGTTCGGGGAGAACGAGTGAACACCAACGACTACCCGGTGATCATGGCGGTGGAGGACTACGTCCCCGTGCTGCTGGCGCTGGCCGGGTTCTGGCTGCTGGGCGGCGCGTCCCAGCGGATCGACCCGGTCGCCGCCCTGCTCGGCCGGGCCGGGGCCGTCCTCATCGGCCTGGGCGGCGTCGCCAAATCGACCTGGAAACTGGTGCTGTCGTCCACCGGCACCGACTGGCCCTGGCTGGAGCAGTCGCTGTTCCCGCTGATGGCGACCGGTGCGCTGCTGGTGCTGTGGTCACTGACCACCACGCTGCGCGGCAAGGTCACCCCGTGGTGGCCGTACGCCCTGGTCTGGGTGGCCGTCGCCGGGGCCGCGATCGGCACGGGCAGCCTGCAGCCGGCCTTCATCGCCGCGACCGCGGGCGTGACGCTGATCAGCGTGCTGGGCGCGGTGCTGGCCGGGCGCCGCCGGGCCTGGCTCGCGGTGGTCCTGTTCGTGCTCGGCATCGTCGGCGTGACCGCGATGGTGCCGCTGCGCAACCACCCCGACCACCACACGGTCGCGTTCCAGTGGATCGAGCAGGGCACCAACACCGTCGCGCAGACCCTGTTCCTGATCGCCGCCCTGCTGACGGTCCGGGCGGCCACCCGCGCACCGAGCCCTGAGCCGGTGGGTGTCCCGGCATGACCGACGCACTGGGCTGGCGGCGCAAGTTCGGCGTCATCGCGCCGTCCACCAACACGATCGTCGAGCCGGACTTCTACTCGATGACGGTGCCGGGCGTGACGGCGCACTTCTCCCGCATCCACATCCGCAACCAGGACCTGTCCGACGACGCGAACTTCGAGCACCTGCTGGTGCAGATCCGCGACGAGATCGGCGCGGCCTGCGAGCGGGTGCTGACCTGCGAGCCCGACTACATGGTCATGGGCATGTCGGCGGAGACGTTCTGGGGCGGGGTCGAGGGTAACCGCGAGTTCGTACGCCAGATCAATGCCATCACCGGCCTGGAGGTGGCCACGGGCGCCGAGGCGTGCGAGCGCGCGCTGAAACTGTACGGGGCGCGCCGCATCGGCGTGGTCACGCCCTACCAGCCCGTCGGCGACCAGAACGTGGTCAAGTTCTTCTCGGAGATCGGGTTCGAGGTCACCGCGATCGAGGGCCTGAGGTGCCCGACGGCCGTGGCGATCGCTCACGTCACCGAGGACGAGCTGCGCGAGGCTATCCGCAAGGTGGACGGCCCCGACGTGGACGCGATTGTGCAGTGCGGCACCAACCTGTCCATGGTCCGCCTGGCCGACGAGGCCGAGCGCTGGCTCGGCAAGCCCGTCATCGCCATCAACGCCGCCACCTGGTGGATGGCCCTGCGCGACAACGGCATCACCGACAAGGTGTACGGCGCGGGTTCCCTCCTCCGCGACCACTGACCCCTCAGGTCCGCTCGCGATGATCGCGAGTTCGTGTCGAAACCTATGGCTGAACTTGAGGTTTCGACACGAACTCGCGATCATTCGTTTGGGGCGGAACGTCAGGCAGGCGCGGAGGCGCGCCGGCGGCGCGGCAGGAGCAGCAGGAAGCCGATGCCCGGCAGCAGCAGGGCCGTACCGGCCAGGACGATGTACCAGTGCTCGTCTCCCGGTCCGGTCTTGGCGAGGTTGCCTCCGCCGCCGCCAGAGGACGCGGTCGGCGCGGCCGAGCTGCCCGACGACGTGCCGAAGGAGATCTTCACGCTGGTCGCGTTCGCCTTGACGATGTCGTCGGAGGCCGACGACGGCAGGATCTGCGCCGCGATCACGCACTGGCGCTTGGTGCAGTCGAACGAGCCGAACTTCTTCGCGACCCGCAGCGTCACCGCCGGGATCTTCCCGCTGGCGTCGGCGTTGACGAACTGCGCGCCGCCGGCCAGGTTGCAGTCGGTCGGCCCCTTCACCTCGGCGATGCACTGCCCGATGGCGATCTGCTTCAGGCTCGCGGTGAAGCCCGAACCGTTGACGGTGATCTGCGAGCCGTCGGACAGGCCGCTGGACTTGCTCAGCCGCAGCGTCGGCTTCGCCGCCGCGGGCTGGGCCGCTATCGGCACGGCCACCGCCACGACGGCGAGGATCGCGACCATACGTGCTCTCCACATGGGATTCTCCTCCTCAGACGGGTACGCCGGAGCGGTGCACCGCCGCGGCATCGGTCCCCAGGTACGCGGCGACCACGGCGGGGTGCTCGCGCACCTGGCCGGGGGTGCCGTCGGCGATGATCCGGCCGGCGTCCATGGCGACCATCCGCCGCGCCAGCCGGGACAGCAGCGGCAGGTCGTGCTCGATCACCAGCAGCGCGACGCCCAGCTCCTGGTTGACCCGCAGCAGCAGGCTCGCCAGCGCCACCCCGTCGGCCTGGGACACGCCCGACGACGGCTCGTCGAGCAGCAGCAGGGCCGGTTCGAGGGCGAGCAGGCAGGCCAGCTCGGTGGTGCGGCGGGTGCCGGTGGACAGCGCCGCGACCGGCCGGTCGGCGACCTCGCCGAGGTCGAACAGGTCGAGCAGCTCGGCGGCGCGGGTGGCCTGCCGCCGCTGCGGCCCGCGCCCGCCCAGCGCGGCCGTGAGCAGCCCTTCGGGTGCGGTGCGCGCGGCGGCGACCATGAGGGATTCGCGTACGGTCAGCGTCGGGAACAGCCGCGAGTCCTGGAACGAGCGGACCAGCCCGAGCCGCGCCCGGCGCTGCGGGCTGTACGCGGTCACGTCCCGCCCGGCGAACTCGACCCGGCCGGCGTCCGGCTTGGTGAACCCGGCGAGGATCTCGAACAGCGTGGTCTTGCCCGCGCCGTTCGGCCCGATGATGCCGACCACCTCCCCGGCGGCCACGCTCAGGTCCACCCCGCCGACGGCCTGCACCCCGCCGAACGCCCGAGCGACCCCGCCCGCCCGCAGCAGCGGCCCGTCCCCCACCGCGAGCGGCCTGGTCCGTGCGGGCAGCCGCACGCCGCGCCCTGCTTCCAGCGTTTGATCAGATGCCGAGGTCGCCGCCGGTTCTGCTGCCGGGTGCCTGCGCGGTAGCGGTGGGGGTGGTGCCACCGGCGCCGTACCGGCGGTCTCCGTGCGGTCGCCGCGCCTGCCGGGCAGCCTGCGGAGGAGGCGGGCGACGGGTTCGCCGAGGCCGCCGGGGAGCAGGACGACGACGAGCAGCCAGCCCAGGGTGAGCGCGGCCTGGCCGATGATGCCCAGCTCGACGAGTCCGGGTATGCCGACCAGCAGCAGCGCGCCGAGGATCGGGCCGCCGAGCAGGCCGAGCCCGCCGACTACGGTCAGCGCGACCGCGTCGATGCCCGCCACGGCCGGGAAGCTGTTGACGGTGACCTGCGTCTGGCCGTGCGCGATGACGACGCCGCCGAGCCCGGCCAGCGCCCCGGCGGCCGCGTACACCTGCAGCTTGCGCAGCGGCGCGGGCACGCCGAGCGCCCGTGCCGCGTCCTCGTTGTCGCGCAGCGCGAGCACGGTGCGGCCGAACCCGCCCGCCCGCAGCCGGTGCGCCAGCCACAGCGCGAGCACCAACATCAGCAGCGCGAACAGGTAGTAGTCCTTGGCGAGCACCAGCACGTACCCGGTCCAGGCGGGTTTGGGGGCGCTGACGCCGTCGCCGAGGAGCACGGGCAGCCGCAGCAGCCACGCCTCGGCGGCCAGCGCGAACGCGAGGGTGGTGGCGGCGAGCGCGACGCCGCGCAGGCGCAGCGCGGGCAGGCCGACCAGTGCGGCGGCCCCGGCCGCGGCGGCACACCCGGCGACCGCACCGGCGAAGAAGTTCCCCGTGGACGCCGACACGTGCACGGACACGGCCGCGCCGACGCCCGCGAACGCGAACTGGCCCAGCGACAGCTCCCCGGCCAGCCCGGTCACCAGCAGCACGGACAGCCCGACCACGGCGAAGCCGGCCACCGCGGTCAGCGCCGACGCGGTCTCATTGCTGATCAGGTACGCCGCACCCGCCGCCGCGAGCAGCCCGGCGGCCGCCGCGATCCGGGTGGCCGGGGTGCCCGGCACGGGCACGGCGCGCGGCCAGCGCACCTGCTCGCCGTCGCGCCGCCCGAGCCGGGGCTGGGACAGCAGCGCGACCAGGATGAACAGGGCCAGCGCGAGCGACACCCCGCCCCTGCCCGCGCCCATCGACAGCAGCAGCTGCTCGCCGACCCCGACGCCCAGGCAGGCGGCGAACGCGATCGGCAGCGACGCCATCCGGGCGGCGACCGCCCCGGCCAGGCCGCGCAGCAGCAGCTCGGGGCCGAGCGTGTCGATGGACTGGGCGCCCTGGGTGGGGGTGACCAGGATCGCCGAGAACGCGGCGACGGCACCGGCGATGGCCCAGGCCAGGGTGGTCATCCGGGCGGCGGGGATGCCGTCGAGCCGGGCGGTGTCGGCGTCGTCGGCGGCGGCGCGCACGGCCAGCCCGAACCGGCTGCGCCGCAGGAACAGCGCCAGCGCGCCCAGCAGCAGCGGCGACAGCAGCGCCATCGCGGTGAACGCGGGCCCTACCGGGGTGCGGCCCAGCGTGAACGACGGCATGCCGGGCGGCTTCGGGAAGGTCAGGCCGCTCAGCCCCTGGCTGTTCACCAGCAGCGCGAGCACCAGCACGAACTGCGACAGGCCCAGCGTGACGATCATGCCGGTGACTGCGGGGCGGCCCCGCAGGCGGCGGACGACCCCGGCCTCGATCGCGGCGGACACGCCCCCGGCGACCAGCAGGGCGGGCACGAACGCGAGCCAGTACGGCACCCCGGCCCCGTCGACCAGGCGGCCGAGCACGGCGGCGCCGAACACGCCGACGGAGCCGTGGGCGAAGTTGAGGAACCGGCTGGACCGGTACACGAGCACCAGGCCGACGGCGAGCAGGCCGTAGGTGAGCCCGGTGAACAGGCCGAGGACGATCGGGTCGATCATGCGTGACCACCCAGCACCAGGGAACGGACCAGCTCGGGGCGCGCGGCCAGCTCCTGCGGGCGGTGCTCGGCGGCGATCGCGCCGCGCTCCATGAAGTACACGCGGTCCACCAGGGACAGTGCGACGTTGACCGACTGCTCGACGACCAGGATCGCCATCCCGGAGTTGTTCAGCCGCCGCAGCATCTCCAGCAGCCCGCCGACCACGATCGGGGCGAGCCCGAGGGACAGCTCGTCGACGAGCAGCACCCTCGGCCGCTGCACCAGTGCCCTGGCCAGCGCCAGCATCTGCCGCTCGCCGCCGGACAGGGTCGAGGCGGGCTGCGCGGCCCGCTGCGCCAGGCGCGGGAACACCGCCAGCGCGGCGTCCACGGCCTCGCGGACCTGGGCCGCCGGGAGCGCGTACCCGTGCAGCCGCAGGTTGTCCAGCACCGACAGGGAGCCGAACGTGGCCTGGCCGACGACCGTGGACAGGCCGAGCCGCACCCGGCGCACGGCGGAGACGGCGGTGACGTCGTCCCCGTACAGCTCGATGCGGCCGGCGGTGGGCCGGTGCAGGCCGGACAGCACCCGCAGCAGCGTGGACTTGCCGACGCCGTTCGGCCCGCACAGGCCGACCAGCTCGCCGGGCCCTACCCGCAGGTCGACCCCGAACAGCGCCCGGACCGGGCCGTACGCGGCCTCGATCGCGGTGGCGCGCAGCGCGTCAGCCGGCAAAGCGCACCTCCTCGCCGCGGTAGCCGAAGCACCGGCACCCGGTGTCGTACGCGAGCACCCGGTAGCCGTTGCCCGCGGTGCGCCGCTCGCCGCCGAGCAGGCCGCTGGTGCCCGCCGCCGGGGTGAACCGGTCGCCGAGCGCGGTGGCGGCCTGCGCGAACGCGGCGGCGTTGAGGTTCGGCCCGAGGTCCTTGGCGGCGGCGTGCAGCAGCAGCGCGGCGTCGCAGTAGGTGAACGCGACACGCGCGTTCTCCCTGGTCGGGAACGTCTGCCCGCCCGCGGCGAAGATGTCCAGGCAGGCGCGTTCGGCGTCGCCGCCGGGGAACGGGAACCCGCTGTCGGGCACGTCCTGGCTCGGGTTGAACCCGATGCCGATCATCCCTTCGAGCGCGGCGACCGGGATGGTCTCCGGGTTGTTCACCAGGAACGCCGGGTTGTCGAAGCTGGACACGGCGTAGCGGGCGGTGTAGCTCTGCGCGGCGGCCGTGGTCAGGAAGAACGACGCGAGCCGTGCGCCGCCGAGGAACAGCACCCGGCTGACGCCCTTGCTGCGGAAGTCGACGACGGCCTGGTTGAGCCCCGCGTTCAGGGTGCCCAGGTCGGTGGTGTCGATCCAGGAGACGGTGGGGGCGACGCCGAGGCGGGTCAGCTCGGGTTCGGCCAGGCGCTGGTACACCGCGCGGTTGCTCGGGGTGTCCGCCGCGACCACGCCCGCGCCGGTGGCCCCGGCGAAGAAGTCCTGTTCGGACAGGGTACGCAGCAGCGCGGTGACGAACTCGTCGTAGCTGGGGTAACTGGCCGACCACAGGTAGGGCGAGAGCGCGGCGTAGGTCGCGTCGTCCGTGGCGACCACGGTGGCGTCGAGCATCAGCGTGCGGCGCTGGGCGTAGCAGGGCCGGGCGTTGGCCTGGAACTGCCCGGTGAGCACCACCGCGAACGCCTGGTCGTCCTGGGTGATCTGGTTGCAGAGCTTCTCCTCGGCGGCCGGGGAGTCGTTGCTCGCCTCGTACCTGCGGAACACGGCCTCCATCCGGCGCCCGGCGATGCCGCCGTTCGCGTTGACGTACGTCTCCAGGGCCTTGACCTGGGCCGGGAGGTCACCGGCGGACGCGGTGCGGAAGCCGAGGCTGCTGCCGGTGGTGCCGAGGTCGACACCGACGAACACCACCTTCACGGTGCTGTCGGTGACGCCGGGGCCGGTGCCGGTCAGCGCCGTGCCGGGCGGGCCGCCGTCGAGCGCGCCCGGCATGACGGCCGAGCAGCCGGTGAACGCCACCGCCGCCACCACCGCCGCGGCGGCCGCGCGCAGGGCCGTCGATCTGTCCAAGGGGTCACCTGCTTTCGCGGGAGGTGAGGAAGGTGTCGAGCGCGTCCAGGTCGACGACGGCGGTCGGCTGCTGCGCGTCGCGTTCCAGCAGGCGGCGCAGGTCGTCCGGGCTCAGCCGCCCGCCGGACAGCCGCCGGATGCGGCCCGCGCCGGGCGCGTCGTCGAACACGAGGTACGCGCCGAGGTCGGGCAGCCGCACGACGGCGGGCAGCAGCACCGGCCCGTCGACGGCCAGCTGCGGCCCGTGGCCCCGCGCGCGGCGGCGGCGCAGCAGCCTGCGCACCCCGAACGCGATCATGACCAGGCCGAGCAGGTTGAGCACCAGCAGGCCCCACGGCCAGGCCTCGTGCACCGCACGCGCCTGCCCGAGCCCGCCCATCTCCACGGTCACCGGGTAGTCCCCGATCGCCGCGAACGGGATCGGCACGGAGACCTGATAGGTCCGGGTCTCGCCGGGCCGCAGCTCCCCCGTCGCCGGGCCGGGCACCGCGTCGGCACCGTCGCCCACGCGCACGGTCAGCGGCACCCCCGACAGCGTCTGCGTCCCCGCGTTGCGCACCGTGTAGACCAGCGTCCTCCGGTGCGGCGCACCCAGCCAGGCCGCGAAGGACCTACCGCCGGTGAGCCGCGCCTCCACCACGTCGAGCCTCGCCGGGGTGCGCGCGGGTGTCGGCACCGGCCCGATCTGGTGGCCGGAGATCTCGATCGGCGCGTCGACGTGGCCGCCGTCCCCGGTGCCGACCGCGGACACGTGCACCACGCACGGGCAGGGCCGGGGCGGCTCGCCGACGGTCAGCGTGACGGCGAACCCGCCGTCGTTTCCCACTGCCGTGGCCAGCGCCGCGCGCATGTCGCAGGAGGACGATCCGGGCAGGGCCAGTTCCCCGCAGGTGACGAGCTGCACGAGCTGCCCGGCGGGCCAGTTCGCGCCGATCACCCGTACCCTGTCGCCGGGCCGGGCCCGCGCCGCCGACAGTGTGACGCTCCACCCGTCCCTGCGCGCCGCCGCAGGGAGCGAGGTGGCGTTCTGGGTGGTGCTCCGCTGCGGAGTCCGCAACCCAGAAGGTGCGAAGGCAACCCAGATGTTGCGGCCCGCCAGGGCGCTGGTGGCGCCGAGCCCGGCCGCACGGGCGCCGATGACGGCCGGGACGGTGTGCTCGCCGGTGCTCCACAACTCCTGTGTTGTAGGTACAACCCAGGAGTTGTGGCCTGCCACGGAAGTGGCCACCCGGGAGGTTTCAGCACTCACGCCTTCGGCGGCGGCCGGGCCGGGTGCACCCGGCAGAAGGAGCCCGGCCAGTAGCGCGGCGGCTGCGCGGCGGATCATGCCAGGCCTCGCGGGCGGGGCGTACGGGCGCGCCGGCGGCGGCGCAGCAGGACGGCGGCGACGGCCAGGAGCAGGGCGAGCGCGGCCAGGGTGGGCCATACGCCGACGAGGGTGGTGGTGCTCGACGTGGCACGGACGCCGCCCTCGGCGGTGACGGTGACGGTGGTGGAGACGATGTCGACGGGCCAGACGCCGGCCAGCGCGGCGCGCAGGCGGGTGCGGGCGCCGGGGACCAGGTCGAGGCGCGAGCCGGGACCGGCGGCGGTGACCCGGTGTCCGAACAGGCCGGAGGCGGTCACGGCGACGTCGGGCAGCAGGTGGGTGTTGCCGGTGTTGGCCAGGTCGTAGCCGACCTGGGTGCGGTCGGCGGTCAGCTCGGTGACGGCGAGGCCGGGCACGGTCGGGCCGCTGACACGCAGGTAGACGCGGGCCGCGACGGCGTGGGTGACCCCGACGGTCAGGCCGCCGGAGTCGAGCTGCCCGCTGGGCACGGCCTCGGCGGCCACCACGCCGCCGACGTGGTCGCCGGGGGTGGCGTTGGCGGGCACGGTGATGGTGAACGGGATGTCGGCCTGCCGCTTGGCGGGCACCACCACATCGGCCAGGCCCAGCCGCGTCCAGGAGCCGATGCCCTGCTGGCGCTCCTTCTCCGGGCGCAGGCCGAAGCCGCCGTCGCTGCTGGTGTTGAAGGCGTCCGCCCCGTACAGGCGCAGGGTCATCGGTCTGTCGGTGAGGTTGGCGACGCGGACCGAGTCGATGACGGTCTGGCCGGGCGGGGATTCGAGGAAGAAGTACTGGCGCGGGGTGGGGCCGGGGGTGGCGGGCGGGGTGGGGGTGACCGCCCAGCGGCCGTTGCCCGCCGCCTGGGCCGGCGCGGGCAGGAGCCCCGCGAGCAGCGCGGCGGCGAGGGCGACCGCGGCGGTGCGCGACCAGATGGCCATCGGCCTCTCCCGGGTGGTGGGATGGGATGGGCCGGTGGGGACGGATAGCGCCCGCCCCCACCGGTTCCGGTCAGCTCAGCGTGATCGTGAGCGTCGCGGAGTAGGAACCGGCCAGCTGGTTCGCCGGCACGGTCAGGGCGAGCGCCGCGGAGGCGTCGAAGCTGCCGCCGGTGCCCGCCGCGCCGGCCGGGGCCGAGCACAGCGTGGCGCCGTCCACCTGTCCCGCCGTGCCCGCGGCCGCGGTGACGGCGTTGGTGGCGCCGGCCGTCGCGGTGCAGGTGGGGGTCCAGGACAGGTTCGCCTTCGGGATGGTGCCGCCGGGGGTCCCGGTGAAGTCGGTGAGCGACCCGACCAGGCTCCAGCCGAAGGTGCTGCCGCGGAAGTCCGTCACCGTGATGACCGGCAGCGAGCCGGTGCTGGTGTGGACGGTGCCGTCGAGGGTGACCCCCGACAGCGTGATGTTGCTGCCTCCCGCGCGCGACATCGCCAGGTTCCCGGCGGTGATCGTCTGCGACAGGTTGTACGTCAGCGCGCAGGACCCGGTGGTGGCCGCGCCCGCCTTGGCGACGCAGGCGTCGGCCGAGGCCGTCCACGCCGCGACGGCGAACAGGGTGCCGGGCCCGATCCCCGACGACGCGCCGACGTAGGCGGTCGCGGGGTCGTTGACGGTGTAGGTGGTGCTGATCCCGCCCGCGGCCGAGGCCGTGACGCCGGCCGGGGCGTCCCCGGTCGGGTTCGGCGGCGGCGGTCCGGCCAGCGCCTGGTAGCCACGGATGGCCACGGTGCTGCCCGGGTTCCAGTTGGTGCCGGTCACCGCGACCGAGGTGCCCGCGCCGCCGCCACCGGGGTTGATGGCGATGGTCGGTGCGCCCAGGACGGTGATCGGCGCGAGGACGGTGTTGACGCCGTCGGAGACCGCGAGGCTGCGGACCCCGGTGGTGGCGTCGGCCGGCACGGTGATGGTGCCCGTGCCGGACCCGGTGCCGGTGGTGGAGCCCGTGCCGCTGCCCTGGCCCGTGCCCGCGCCCGCGGCGTCCTTGAGGGACGCGGTGAGCGTGGCGTCGGGCGCCAGCCCGGACACGCTGAACGAGACGACGTTCCCCGCTCGCGCGTGCGTGGTGACGGTCTGGCCGGACACCGCGGTCACGGTGGCCGACCCGTCGAACACGGTGAAGGACTCCACGATGGTGCTCGCCTGCGGGGCCGCCTTGTGGTCGCGGTCCCCGGCGTCGGAGCAGTACGTGGCCGCGGTGGCGTTGGCGAACTTCACCTGCGTCACCGTGGCCGTGGCCGCCCCTGCCGCCCCGGCCGTGAAGGTGCCCGTCGCCGTGATGGCGCCGAGCTTGACGTACGGGTTCTTCGCCGTGGCCGGGTACGGCGCCAGGTTCAGCGTGACCGTGCCCGACTGGGACCCGCCGAGGGCCACCGTGGCGATCACCGGAACGTCGCCGGCGGACAGCGGGGCGGGCCCGTTGTCCGGTCCGGTGGCGGCGGTGAGCGTGACCGTGACGGTCTGCCCCGGGGCCGGGGTCACCGGCGACAGGGTCAGCCCGAACGTGTCGTTCCAGGTGGTCGGCGAGGAGCCCGTACCGCTGTCGGTGAAGTAGAGCCGGCAGCCCAGCGAATTCGCTGTCGGCCCGTACGCCTGCGCCGGTGCTTGCACCAGACCCAGGGTCGCGACTACAGCGATGCTGCTGGTGACGACCGCCCACTTTCTCCGCATGGAACCTCCCTTCTCCCATCCGTTTCGCTAGACGAAACGATGTTCACTTCTGCGATACGTACATGAAGTCAGCGGGATCGGCGCTTGTCAACCGTCCGTCCGGCGAACGTTGCCGGACGATGCGAACACCCCTTGCGCCACCAGGCACCGGCGGCATAGCTTTCCATCAAACGAAACGGCGTTCCGATCCTCGAAACACCGGACGGTCATCATGATCTCGACTTTGCTGGCCCTGATCGCGCTGTGCATGCTGGCGCTCGCCGCGACGGCCGTGCGCCTGCGCCGCGCCGCGCCGCTCGGCGCCCCGCTCGTCGCAGTGATCTGCGCCGGGCTCGCCTACGACTGCGCCGCCATCGCGATCGGGCCGGCCTTCGGCTTCGGACCCGCGCTGCACGCCGTCAACGAGCCCCGCTACTGGATCCACGCGCTGCTCACGCCGCTGATGATCCTGGCCGTGATGGACGTGGCGGGCCGGGCGGGCGTCACCTCACTGACCCGCCGCCTGGTCCGGATCGGACTCGCCGCCCTCACCGCGGTGCTGGTCGCGCTCGGCGTCTCCGCCGACATCCTGCGGCTGCGCCTGGAGCCGGAGACGTACGCGGACACCCTGCGCTACGTCAACACCGCCACCGAGGGCCCACCGGTGCCCGCGATCGTCACGATTCTGGTCCTGATCGGCATCGGCGCCGCGCTCTGGCGCCGGGCTGGCATCGCCTGGCTCTGCCTCGGCTCGGTGACGATGTTCGTGGCGGCCGCCGCGGGCTTCGCCCACTTCTGGATCGGCAACCTGGGCGAACTCGTCCTCCAGTGCGGCATCGCCGCCACCCTCACGGCCGTCGCCACCCGCACCCCGGCCACCACCCCCGCGCCCCAACCGGCCCCGGAGACCGCGTAGCCCACGCGGCCCCCGTGATCGTCCGACTTGCCAGGCACCTGGGCGAAAGCGCGCTCAAGATACGCCCACCTGCCAGGCAAGTCGGATGATCTAGGCGGCCTGGCCGCGGACGTCACGCCGCGCCGGGGTCAGCTCGGGTCGTCGGCCTTGGCGTAGACGTGGGTGAGGTCGCGGCGCAGCGCGGCGGCGCCGTGGAGGTAGACGTGGGTGATGCCGTCGCGGGGCAGGTCGGTCTCCACGTGGGCCATCAGGCGGATCACGCGCGGCATCGCGCCCTTGATGTCCAGCTCCTGGGCGCAGATCAGCGGCACGTCGGCCATCCCCATGAGGCGCGCGGCGTACGCCGGGAACTCCGAGTGGATGTCCGGCGTCGCCGTGAAGATCGCGCTGATGAAGTCCTCATCGGCGAGGTCGTTGGCGTGCAGGACCGCCTTGACCAGCTCGGCGACCCGCTCCAGCAGGTGCTCGCGCTCGTCGACCTCAAGCTGGGTGGCACCGCGTACGGCACGGATCGGCACCCGATCAGTGTAAGCCGAAGCCCGGACCCGGCACGGCTGGGGCACGATCAAGCTCGCGCCATGCGCCAGGACGGCATGACGCGAGCTTGACGAGGCTCAGGCCGCGGCCCCGGAGCCTTCACTCAGGGCCGCCGCGGCGTCGGCGTCGTAGGTGCGCCAGGCGGCCAGCACCACCAGGCTGCCGATCACCAGGGGCGCGATGACGACGGCGTACGCCCAGCGCAGCGAACCCGTGGCGTCCGACGCCTCGCCGATCAGCCACGGACCCAGCGCCCCGCCGAGGGTGATCAGGCCCTGCAGCACCGCGAACCCGAGGCCGCGCCGGGCGGCGGGCACCACGTCGGCGTTGGCCGCGGTCAGGTTGGCGATCGCGCCCGCGAAGCCGACGTTGGCCAGCCCGAAGCACACCACCTGCGGCACGAACGGCCCGATCGACACGGCTCCGGCCAGCGCCGCCGTGCCCGCCAGCAGCGACCAGCCGCCGAACGCCACCCGCCACCCGGCCCGCCTGCCGTGCCGGCGGTCGCCGAACCAGCTGCCCACGCCGATGCCGGCGAGGATTCCGACCAGGCCCGCTCCCCCGCCGACGGCCGCCGCGGCGGCCTCGTCCAGGCCGTACTCCCGCTGGTAGAACGACGGCATCCAGAAGAACAGGCCGCCCAGCCCGAAGAACAGGATGCTGAGTCCGATGACGACCGAACGCAGCGTGCTGATCCGCCACAGCTCCCGCACCTGCGCGGTGATCGACGCCTGCGCGGGCGCGGTCTCGGGCACCGCAGCGGAAGCCGAGGCGGCCGCCTCCGTGCCCGCGTACCAGGTGCTGAGCCGGTCGCCGATGCCGCGCACCGGCTCGCGCACGGTCAGCATCAGCGCCGCGATGATCACGCCGGGCACGGCGATGAGGAAGAACCCGGTGCGCCAGCCCACAGCCTCGGCCAGCGCGCCGCCCGCGATGACGCCGATGGGCAGCCCGGCGAAGTACGCGGCGCGCTCCAGCCCGTACGCGCGGGCGCGGCTCGGGCCCGGGTAGAGGTCGCCGAGCAGGCTGGACGCGGGCGGGTTGTAGAGCTGCCCGGCCGCGCCGAGCAGCACCCGCACCCCGAACAGCACCGCGTACGACCCGGCCAGGCCGGTGCCGACGGTGAGCAGCGCCCAGACCGCGACGACGGCGGAGACGGTCCAGGTGCGCCGCCCGGTGTCGGCCAGCCGCCCGGCGGGCAGCAGCAGGAGCACCGCGGCGATGGCGCCCGCGGTGGCGATGGCACCGGCCGCGCCGTCGTCGAAGCCGAACTCGCGCTGGATGGCGGGCAGCGCCCCGGCGAGCAGGTTGTACTCGATCCGGTCGACGAGTGCGACCAGCGCGATGGCCAGCGCGGGCCACCACCCGAACGGCGCGGCCCGGCCGCGGCGCACCCGCACCGGCGGCCGTCCCTCGTACGCGGTGATCTCGCGGGTCTCCTCGCTGACGGTATCGACCGCCATGGCGCACCTCCGGGGGTAGGGCGCCATCGTAGATTCTGGAAACAGCGTTTCGCTACAGGAACCAGCCGCGGAACGGTCAGGGCCGCTCGACGGCGTCCCGGCGCGCGGCCTCGCGCTCGGCGACGACCGCGCCGGTCATCCGGCGGATCACCTCGGCCGCGATCAGCAGGTCCTCGGTGGACAGATCCGCGACCGCCTCGGCCATCCGCCGCCCGAGCGGCTGAAAGAACCCGCGGGCCATCTCCAGCGCGGTCGGCCGCATGGCGAGGGTGACGCGGCGGCGGTCGCGCGGGTCCCGGGTGCGCTCGACGTGCCCGGCCGCCTCCAGCCGGTCAATGAGCGAGGTGGTGGCCGGGGCGCCCAGGCCGAGCTTGCCCGCCAGCTCCCCGGCGGTCAGCGGGCGGTCGGCCTCGGCGGTGACGGCGATCCACATGATCGCGTTGAGGTCGCTGCGCCCCAGGCCGTGGGAGCGGGCGAAGGCGTCGACGAACACGTCGTTCTCCACCGTGTTGGTCTGCAGCGCCCGCCTGACCTGGTCCAGCGCCTCCGTCCGGCGCGGAGGGCCCCCTCGCGTCTCCATGGCGCTGATCATATATCATTTCGATCGTCGAACCTTTCGACAATCGAACCACTGCGGGCACCGCCCGCCTCACGTCAGGAGTCGCCCCACCATGGGTGAGCGTTTCGCCTCGTGGATCACGAGCCGGATCGGCGCGGCCGTTGTGCTGCTGTCGACCGTGGCCCTGTCCGCGCTGGTGTTCCTCGGCAGCCCGGACCAGCCCGCGGCCGGGCCCGTCACCGGCCTGCCCGAGGGCAGGCAGTCCACCCGCGTCACCGAACTGCGGGACCGTTTCCCCGGCGGGCGCGCCGAGTCGGCGCTGGTCGTCTTCGAACGCGCCGACGCGCCGCTCGGCGACGCCGATCGCACCGCGATCGAGACCGCACAGCGCACGGCGGCGGCGGTCACGCACGTCGGCGACGTGCCCCCGGCCCGGTTCAGCGACGACGGCCGCGCCGCCCTGCTGCCGGTGCCGTTCGACGCCGGGCTGGACGCCCCCACCCGCAACGCGACCGTCGACGAGCTGCGCGCCGCGCTGCGCGGCACCGGGTCCGCGCTGCCGGACGGGCTGACCGCGCAGGTCACCGGCGGGGCCGCGTTCGGCCGGGACATCTCGGCGGCGTTCGAGGGCGCCGACGTGACGCTGCTGGCCGCCACCGCGATCGTGGTCGCGCTGCTGCTGCTGGTCACGTATCGCAGCCCGTTCCTGTGGATCGTCCCGCTGGCCGTGATCGGCCTCGGCGACCAGGTCACCGCCAAGCTGCTGCCCTGGCTGGGGCAGCTGATCGGCGAGCCGACCGACGCGTCCATCGCCGGCATCGTCTCGGTGCTCGTGTTCGGCGCCGGCACCGACTATGCGCTGCTGCTCATCTCCCGCTACCGCGAGGAGCTGCGGCGTACGCCCGACCGCCGGGCCGCGCTGGCCGCCGCCGTACGCGCCGCGGGACCTGCCATCGTCGGCAGCGCGGGCACCGTGATCCTGGCACTGCTCACCCTGCTCACGGCGGTGCTCACCAGCAACCGCACGCTGGGGCTCGCCGCCGCGGCCGGCGTCGCGGTGGCGCTGGTGTTCGGCCTGGTCGTGCTCCCGGCGGCGCTGGCGTTCCTGCCGCGTGGAGCGTTCTGGCCGCTGGTGCCCACGGTCGGCAGCGCCGACAGCAGCGCCACCGGCATCTGGGCGCGGGTCGCCGGGATCGTCGGACGCCACCCGCGCCTGGTGCTGGCCGGTGCCACGCTCGTGCTCGCCGCGCTGTCGGCTGGCCTGCTCACCACGAAGATCGGCCTGTCGCAGACCGAGCAGTTCCGCACCGAGGTCGAATCCGTGCAGGCGCAGGACGTCCTGGCGGCCCACTTCCCCGCCGGGTCGTCCCAGCCGCTGACAGTCGTCGCGAATGCCGCGGCGGCCGACGCGGTCACCGCGACGGTACGCACCACCTCGGGCGTCGCGGCGGTCGGCAAGCCCGAGATCTCCACGGACGGCGCGCTCGTACAGCTGACCGCGCAGCTCGACCACGAGTCCGGCACCCCGGACGCGGACCGCACCGTCACCGCCCTGCGGGACGGGCTGGCGGCGCTGGACGGCGCCGAGGCGCTCGTCGGCGGGCAGCCCGCGGCCGACCTCGACCAGCGCGAGGCCAACGCCCGCGACAACGCGGTGGTCGCGCCGCTGGTCCTGGGCGTCGTGCTGCTGGTGCTCATCGTGCTGCTGCGCTCGGTCGTGGCGCCGCTGCTCCTGCTGGTCACGGTCGTGGTCAGCTTCGCGGCCAGCCTGGGGGCGGCGAGCCTGGTCTTCGCCGCGCTCGACATCCCGGCGCTCGCGTCGAGCGTGCCGCTGCTGGCGTTCCTGTTCCTCGTCGCGCTCGGTGTGGACTACAACATCTTCCTGGTCAGCCGGGCCCGCGAGGAGGCTGCATTGCGCGGCGACACCCGCGCCGGGATGCTGCGGGCGCTGTCGGCCACCGGCGGCGTGATCACCTCGGCCGGGGTGCTGCTCGCGGCGGTGTTCACCGTGCTGGGCGTGCTGCCGGTGATCGTGCTGACCCAGCTGGGCATCATCGTCGGCGTCGGTGTGCTGCTGGACACGTTGCTGGTGCGCACCCTCGTGGTGCCCGCGCTGGCGATGCTGCTCGGCGAGCGTTTCTGGTGGCCGTCCAGGCCATCCGGTCGCGGTCCCGTGAACGCGCCGCGGGAGCCGGTCGCCGCCCTGCTGCGGGAGGCCGACCAGCATCCGGCGAAGGCGACCGCCGGACACTGATGCAGCGCTGCGCCTTTGCTCTGCACACAAATACGCGACGGTTGCGTATTTGTGTGCAGAGCAAAGCTCACTCCGGGATGTGCTGGGTGCCGATGCGCTTGCGGAAGACCCAGTAGGTCCAGCCCTGATACAGCACCACGATCGGCGCGAAGACCACCGCCACCCAGGACATGATCTTCAGGGTGTACGGCGTCGACGACGCGTTCTCCACGGTCAGGCTGTTGACCGCGGCGTCCACCGTGGACGGCAGCACGTTCGGGTAGAGCCCCGCGAACAGCGACGCCACCGCGAGCGCGATCGCCAGCGCGGTGCCCGCGAACGCCCAGCCCTCGCGGCGCCCCTCGGCGTCGGTGCGCGACGGCAGCCGGTTGGCCACCAGCGCCCCGGCCAGGCACAGCACCGCCAGCGCCGACAGCACCAGCGCGGCCGGGGTGGACCGGTGCGCCAGGGTCAGCCCGAGGAACAGCACCGCCAGCACCGCAGCCACCAGCCCGAACCGCTCGGCGAGCCGGTTGGCGCGGGTCCGGATGTCCCCGGCCGTCTTCAGCGCGAGGAAGATCGCCCCGTGGGTGAGGAACAGCGCCGTCGTGGTCAGCCCGCCCAGCAGCGCGTACGGGCTCAGCAGGTCGAACAGCCCGCCGGTGAAGTTGTGCCCGGCGTCCAGCGGCACCCCGCGCACGATGTTGGCGAAGGCCACGCCCCAGATGAACGCGGGCACCGCCGAGCCGAACACGATCGCCGCGTCCCAGCGCCGCCGCCAGGCCGCCTCCGGGCGCTTGCCCCGGTAGTCGAACGCGACGCCGCGCAGGATCAGCGCCAGCAGGATCAGCAGCAGGGGCAGGTAGAACCCGGAGAACAGGGTCGCGTACCACTCGGGGAACGCCGCGAACATCGCCCCGCCCGCGGTGATCAGCCACACCTCGTTGCCGTCCCACAGCGGCCCGATGGTGTTGATGACCACCCGCCGCTCGCGGTCGTCCCGGCCCAGCACCGGCACCAGCATGCCGACGCCGAAGTCGAACCCCTCCAGCACGAAGTACCCGACGAAAAGGCCTGCGATCAGCAGGAACCACAGGGTCGACAGCTCCATGTCACGCCTCCTAGTACGCGAACGCCAGCGGGCGGTCTTCGTCGGACTCGGCTTCCTTCTCCACCGGCGGGCTCACGTCCGGCAGCCCGGCGCGGGCGTACTTGAGCAGCAGCCGCACCTCGATCACCGCGAGCACGCCGTAGAGCAGGGTGAACACCGCCAGGGAGGTGACCAGGTAGCCGACGCTGACGTTGGGCGAGTTGGCGGCGGCCGTCTTCATCTCGCCGAAGACCACCCACGGCTGGCGGCCCATCTCGGTGAAGATCCAGCCGGTGGAGTTGGCGACCAGCGGCAGCAGGGGCAGCAGCGGCAGCGACCGCACCAGCCAGCGCGAGGTGGGGGTACGCCCACGCCGGGTGGCCCAGAGGATCCACAGCGCGAGCAGCGCGGCGGCGGCGCCGAGGCCGATCATGAGCCGGAACGTCCAGTAGGTGAGCGGGATGTTCGGCTTGTACTCGCCGGGGCCGTACTTCTGCTCGTACTCGTGCTGGAGGTCGTTGATGCCCTCGACGCGGCCGTCGAAGCTGCCCGTGCCGAGGAACGACAGCAGGCCGGGGATCTCCACCGACCACACCGGACGGCTGCCGTCCAGCGTGCCGACGGTGAACACGGAGAACGGGGCGGGCTGCTCGGACTCGTAGAGGGCCTCGGCGGCGGCCATCTTCATCGGCTGCACCTCGGTCATGATCTTGCCCTGGATGTCGCCGGTGAGCAGCATCGCGCCCATCGCGACCAGGGTGGTCCACGCGCCGATCTTCGCCGCGCTGCGGAACGCGGCGGTGTCGGTGCCCGCGCGCCGGACCAGGTGCCACACCGCGACGGCGGCGACCAGGCCGCCCGCGACCAGGAAGCAGCCGGCGATGGTGTGCGGCACGGTGATCAGCGCGACCTTGTTGGTCAGCACGGCCACGATGTCGGTCAGCTCGGCCCGGCCGGTGGCCTGGTCGATGCGGTAGCCGACCGGGTTCTGCATCCACGAGTTCGCGGCGAGGATGAAGTACGCGCTGAGCACGGTGCCCACCGCCACGATCCAGATGCAGGCGAGGTGGATCTTCTTCGGCAGCTTCTCCCAGCCGAAGATCCAGAGGCCGAGGAACGTGGATTCCAGGAAGAAGGCGACGAGCGCCTCCATGGCCAGCGGCGCGCCGAACACGTCGCCGACGAAGCGCGAGTACTCGCTCCAGTTCATGCCGAACTGGAACTCCTGCACGATGCCCGTGACCAGGCCCATCGCGAAGTTGATGAGGAACAGCTTGCCGAAGAACTTCGTCAGCTTGAGCCACTTCTCGTCGCCGGTGCGCACCCACGCGGTCTGGAACGCGGCGACCAGCCACACCAGACCGATGGTCAGCGGCACGAAGAGGAAGTGGTAGACGGTGGTGATGCCGAACTGCCAGCGGGCCAGCTCAATCGCATCCATGCCCGGACTCCTGCCTGTGCGAGGCTACTGGCGTCAGGGTGCTCCCTGGAAAAAGCCTGAACGACGGCGTATGCCACGAATGGGACCTGGGTCACGGGCATAGATCACTGGAACCGTCCGGGCGTTTCCCACGACGCCATGCTATGGAAACCGCGTTTCCATCTTGCTAGCCTGACCGGACGCGCAACCTGCAGCGCCCTGACGGAGAGCGAGCCGTGATGCACCGAAAGCTCAAGGCCCCTGCGGAGAGTCCGGCGCGCGGCGCCGACCCCGAGGTGCGGGCCACCGTGACGGCGATCATCGACGACGTGCGGGCCCGCGGCGACGACGCGGTCCGCGAGCTGTCGGCGCGCTTCGACGGCTGGTCACCCGAGCGGTTCCGGCTCGGCCCGGACGAGGTCGAGGCGATCGTGGCGACCGTGCCCGCGCAGGTGCTCGACGACATCCGCACGGTGCAGGCCAACGTACGCCGCTTCGCCGAGCACCAGCGGGCTTCGCTGCGCGACTTCGAGGTCGAGACCGAGCCCGGCGTGCTGCTCGGCCAGCGCAACATCCCGGTCGCGGCGGCGGGCGCGTACGTGCCGGGCGGCCGCTACCCGCTGGTCGCGTCGGCGCACATGACCATCGTCACCGCGAAGACCGCCGGGGTGCCCCGGGTCGCCGCGTGCACGCCGCCGATCCGCGGGCAGGTGCCCGCCGCGACCGTGGCCGCCATGCACCTGGCCGGTGCCGACGAGATCTACCTGCTCGGCGGGGTGCAGGCGGTGGCGGCGCTGGCCCTGGGCACGGCGGGCATCCCGGCCGTGGACATCCTCACCGGGCCGGGCAACGCGTACGTCGCCGAGGCCAAGCGGCAGCTGTTCGGCGAGGTCGGCATCGACCTGCTCGCCGGGCCGACCGAGATCCTGGTCATCGCCGACGCGTACGCCGACCCGTTCGTGGTCGCGGTGGACCTGCTCAGCCAGGCCGAGCACGGCCCCGACTCCCCCGCCGTCCTGATCACCACCTCGGCGGACCTGGGGCGGCAGGTGCTCGACCACGTCGCCCGGATCCTGCCCGGCATGCCGACCCGCGACTACGCCGCACCGGCCTGGCGCGACCACGGGCAGGTCATCGTCGTGGACGACCTGGACGCGGCGTACGCGCTGGCCGACGAGTTCGCGTTCGAGCACGTGCAGGTGCTGACCCGGCAGCCGCGCGAGGCGCTGGAGCGGATGCGCGACTACGGCGCGCTGTTCCTCGGCGAGGGCACCTGCGTGTCGTACGGCGACAAGGTCATCGGCACCAACCACACGCTGCCGACCCGGCGCGGCGCGCGGTACACGGGCGGGCTGTGGGTGGGCCGCTACCTCAAGACCGTCACCTACCAGGAGGTCGTCGACCCGGCGGCCAGCGTGGCGCTGGGGCGGCTGTGCGGCCGGGCCAGCCGGGTCGAGCTGTTCGAGGGCCACGCCCGCTCCGGCGACGTGCGCGCGGCCAAGTACGCGGGCGACCCGCTGCCGTGGGCGGACGCACCCGCCGAGGCGGCGCCGCCCGCGCAGGTCACGGCCGAGGTAGCCCCGTGACCGCCGATCGGGTGGCCGGGCGCACCGCGCTGGTGACCGGGGCGGGCAACGGCCTGGGCCGGGCGATCGCCCACGCGCTGTCGGCGGCCGGCGTCCGGGTGATCCTGGCCGGGCGCACCGCCGCGAAGCTGGAGCAGGTGGCGGGCGAGCTGCGGGACGCGCCCGCCGGGGTCCGCACGGCCGTCTGCGACACGGCGCAGCCCGGCGCGGTGGACGCGCTGCGGAGGGATTTGTCCGATGAGGATGTGTCCATCCTGGTCAACAACGCGGGCATCGCCGGGCCGGTGCGTGAGCTGGTGGACGTCGAGCCGGACGAGTGGGACGAGGTGTTCGCGGTCAACGTGCGCGGGGTGTACCTGATGTGCCGCGCCTTCCTGCCCGCGATGATCGCCCACCGCGCCGGAGACGTGATCAACGTCGCGTCGGTGAGCGGCAAGCGGCCGCTGGCCCGGCGCACGCCGTACACCGCCTCGAAGATGGCCGTGCTGGGCCTGACCCTCACCCTCGCACACGAGGTCGGCGAGCACGGCGTGCTGGTCAACTGCCTGTCGCCGGGGCCGGTGGCCGGGCCGCGCATGGAACGCAACTTCCGCCTGGAGGCCGAGCGCACCGGGATGACCTACGCCGAGGCCGAGCAGGCGTTCGTTTCGCGGGCGGCGTTGCAGCGCATGGTGACCGAGGAGGAGGTCGGCGCGGCTGCGCTGGCGATTCTGCGCATGCCCGGAATGACGGGCGCCGACATCGATCTGTCCGGTGGCATGATCGGACGGTGACCTGGGGAGGGACCGCAGTGAACGGAAACGGCTGGCGCGCGGAGCGGGTCCTCGCGGGCGGCATCGCCGCGGGCCTGGTCATGACGGCGCTGATCGGGGTGAGCGGCTGGTGGCTGGCCCGCCCGGACTTCCTGCCCGACACCGGCCCGTCCTGGTACGTATGGCAGCTGCCCGAGCGATCCACCCTCATCATGGCCGGAGTGTGGGGCCTGTACGCCCTGCACCAGGTCGGCTTCTGGGCGCTCATCTGGTACGGCCGGCGGCGGGTCGGCACGTACACCAAGGGCCTGCACCGGGTGAACATGTGGGCGCTGGCCTTCAACGGCGTGTTCGTGCTGCTCCACTTCGCCCAGACGCAGCTGTGGTACGACGCGCTCGCCCAGGACGTGTCGATCTGGTCGTCGCAGTTCTCGGTGATCATCCTGCTGGTCTGGGTGCTGCTGATGGAGAGCGACCGGCGCGGGCTGTTCTTCGGGCGCACCGTGCCCACGCCCGGCGGCGCGGGGGTCCGCGCGTGGGCGCGCAAGTACCACGGCTACTACTTCGCCTGGGCCGCGGTCTACACGTTCTGGTACCACCCGATGGAGACCACCTCCGGGCACCTGGTCGGCTTCCTGTACATGTTCCTGATCCTGCTGCAGGGCAGCCTGTTCCTGACCCGGGCGCACGTGAACCGGTGGTGGACGGTGACGCTGGAGCTGGCGGTGCTGTTCCACGGCGCGATCGTGGCGCTGAACAGCCCGAAGCAGCTGTGGTTCCAGTTCGGCTGGGGTTTCGCCACCATCTTCGTGATCACGCAGATGCACGGGCTGGGCCTGCACCGCTGGGCGAAGTGGCTGATCGGCTCGGCCTATGTCGTTTCGGCCGGTGTCGTCGTCTCGCTGATCGGCCCGCACAAGCTCGCCGAGCTGCCCCGCGTGCCCGCCGCCGAGTACGCCGGCGTCTTCGTCCTGGCGGCCCTGTTCGCCCTCGGCCTCCGGGTCGCCCGCCGCCTCCGCCCCACCCCGGTCGGGGCGGGGCCGAAGGCGGAGGTCAGCGGGGCTGTGCCAGGTATGGGGCCAGCCGGTCGAGGGTGAAGCTCCAGCCGTGCAAGATGCCGAGGTCCAGCCAGCCCTTGACGTCCTCGTCGGTGAAGTGCTCGGGGAAGTCGACCCGCAGGCTCATCTCGGTCACGCCGGCGTCCGCCACGAAGTCGAGGGTGACCAGCGGTGAGTCCTCCAGCCGGGCCGGATCGAGCGCGGGCCAGCCGTCCACCGCGCCCCAGGCGAACACCAGCCGCCGTCCGGGGACGATCTCGCGGAAGACGCCGCCGGTGACGTACGCCTTCTGCTCGTTCTCGATCATGTGCAGCCGCCATTGGCCACCCACCCGCAGGTCGATGGTGGTCGGCAGGGTCGACGGGGGCGCCGTCGGGTTGGCGAACCAGCCCGTCAGCTGGTCGGGCTCCGTCCAAGCCCGGTAGACGGTTTCCGGCGGCGCCTCCAGGCGGCGTACCACGGTGAAGGTGCGCAGGGTTCCGGTGTGGGTGGTCATCGCTGCTCCTCGGGTTCGGTCGGCAACATGGTCTTGAGGTGCTCGGCAAGGCGGTCCAGGCGCTCGGTGAAGAAGGTCCGGTAGGGCGCCATCCAGTCGTCGACCTCGCGCAGCGGCGCCGGTTCCAGCCGGCACGGCCGCCACTGCGCGTCGCGTCCCTTCACCACGAGCCCGGCCCGCTCCAGCACCTTCAGGTGCCGGGAGATTGCGGGCAGGCTCATCGCGTGCGGCGCCGCGAGCTCGTTCACGGTGGCGTCGCCCTGCGCGAGCCGGGCCAGGATGGCCCGCCGGGTCGGGTCGGCCAGCGCCGCGAACGTCACGCTCAGCTGATCCTCGATCATGCGCTTAGCCGATCTGTTAATTAGCGGATGTGTTAAATAAACCATCCAGGCGGGCGCGCGTCAACACCTCCCCCGGTTTCCGCGTCCCCACCAGCGGGTACGACCTCGCGACACCTAGGGGGAGACATGTCTGAGCTTGCAGAACGTCCGCTGGCCGCCGTCACCGGCGCGTCCAGCGGCATCGGCCTCGCGCTGGCCCGGCAGTTCGCGCAGCACGGCTACGACCTGGTGCTCGTGGCCGACGACCCGGCCATCACGACGGCCGCGGCGCAGCTGCGCGACGGCGGCACCACGGTGCGCGCCGCCCAGCTCGATCTGACCTCGTACGACGCCGTCGAGCAGTTCTACGACCTGATCACGGACGAGGGACGGCCGCTGGACGCGCTCGCCGTCAACGCGGGCGTCGGGGTGGGCGGCGCGTTCGTCGACAACGACCTGGCCGCCGAGCTGCGGCTGATCGAGCTGAACGTGGCCTCCGCCGTCCACCTGGCCCATCGCGCGCTGGCGGACATGGCGCGGCAGGGCCACGGGCGGGTGCTGTTCACGTCCTCGATCGCCGCGACCATGCCCGGCCCGTACTTCGCCACGTACGCCGCGTCCAAGGCGTTCCTCTACTCCTTCGCCGAGGCGCTGCGGGCGGAGGTGGAGGACAGCGGCGTGCACGTGACGGCGCTGCTGCCGGGCCCGACGGACACCCCGTTCTTCGAGCGGGCGGGCATGCAGGACACCAAGGTCGCCACCGGGCCCAAGGACGACCCGGACGACGTGGCACGGGAGGCGTACGAGGCGCTCATGGCCGGGGATGACCAGGTGGTGGCGGGCTCGTTCCGCAACCGGCTGCAGACCAAGGCCGCCCGGGTGCTGCCCGAGAAGGTCAAGGCGCACCTGCACGGCCGCCAGACCGAACCCGGCTCCGGGAAGTGAGGAGCAGCCGCATGGACAGCGTCGCCACCCGCAGCCGCCCCTGGCTGGCCCTGTACGACGCGAGCCGGGCCACCCTCGCCTCGCGCCTGTCGTTCACCGGCCGCGCCCGGCGACCACGCCGGCTGCCCCGGCCGCGCCGGCCGCACCAGCAGCACCACGGTGGCCGATGACGGACCGGCTCACGGCGTACCGGCGGAAACGGGACTTCGAGCGCACGCCGGAGCCGGCCGGGCAGGCCGGTACGGCGGCGGGAGACGGTTCCCGCGCCTTCGTGGTGCAGCGTCACCGCGCCCGCCGCACCCACTACGACTTCCGGCTGGAGATCGACGGGGTGCTGGTCAGCTGGGCCGTGCCGAAGGGGCCGACGCTGGATCCGGAGGTACGCCGGATCGCGGTCCACGTCGAGGACCACCCGCTGGAGTACTTCGACTTCGAGGGCGTCATCCCCGCGGGCCAGTACGGCGCCGGAGACGTGATCGTCTGGGACGCGGGCACGTGGCAGCCCGGCCCCGGCAAGGGCGGCGAGACCGATCCGGGCCGCGCGGTGCGCGCGGGCGAGCTGCATCTGGACCTGTTCGGGCAGAAGCTGCGCGGCAGGTTCGTGCTGGTGCGCACGGGCGCGGCGGGCTCGGCCAAGGAGGACTGGCTGCTGCTGCACAAGCACGACGAGTTCGCGGTGCCCGGCTGGAGCGCCGAGGAGCACCCGCAGTCGGTGCTGTCCGGCCGGACCAACGACGAGGTCAAGGCGGACCCGGACCGGTTGTGGCGCTCCGGCGCGCCGGCCGCGCGGGCCGCCGTGACGCTGCGGGCCCGCGAGGTGCAGCCCGACGAGCTGGCCGCACTGGACGCGCTGCCCGCGGGCGGCGGCCGGTGGCACGTGTTCGGCCGTGACCTGCGGGTCACCAACCTCGACAAGATCCTGTTCCCGGGCCGCCCCGGCGAGGACCCGGTGAGCAAGCGCGAACTGTTGCGATACACCGCGCAGATCGCGCCGACCGCCCTGCCGTACCTGCTCCGGCGCGCGCTGAACCTGCACCGCTACCCCAACGGCGCGCAGGGCAAGGGCTTCTGGCACAAGCAGCTGCCCGAGCACGCGCCCCCGTGGCTGCCGCGCTGGGACAACCCCGACGCCGATCCGGGCGAGACGACCACGTACCTGGTCGTGGACGAGCCCGCCGCGCTGCTGTGGGCGGCGAACTTCGGCGCGCTCGAATGGCACCCGTGGACGTCCTGCGTCGAGCACCCGCAGCTGCCGACGTACGCGCTGGTCGACCTGGACCCCGGCGAGCGCACCAGCTGGGAGGAGATCCTCGTGCTGGCGCGGCTGCACCGCACCGCGTTCGAGCACCTGGGGATCACGGCGCGGGCCAAGGTGACCGGCCGCCGCGGCATCCAGATCTGGGTCCCGATCGCCCCCGGCCCGGACTTCGACGACACGCGCGCCTGGGTGGAGCGGCTCTCGCGCACGGTGGGCGCGGTCGTGCCGGAGCTGGTCAGCTGGAAGTGGCAGAAGGCCCAGCGGGGCGGGCTGGCCCGGCTCGACTACACGCAGAACGCGATCAACAAGACGCTGGTCGGGCCGTACAGTCCCCGCCCCGCGCCGGGCGCGCCCGTGTCGGCGCCGATCACGTGGGACGAGCTGGACGATCCGGAGCTGCGCCCCGACGGCTTCACCATCCGCACCATGCCGCAGCGCCTGGCCGAGCACGGCGACCTGTTCCGCGCCGTGCTCGGCCAGCCGCAGCAACTGCCCGCCCTGAGCTAGAGGGCGCCGCCACTCTGCGGCGTCGTGCCGGTCTCCGCTCGTACGGTCGAGGCCGCGTCGCCCGCGCTGGCCTTCACCGACTCGACCGCCTGCTGCACCGGCTCGCGCAGGTGCTCCTTGACCTCGCCGGCCACCTCCGTGGCCTTCCCCTTGATGTCCTCGGCGTGCTCGGACAGGGTGTCCTTGAGCTGGCCCGCGATGCGCTGCTCGGGCTCGCTCGCCGGGATCAGCGCGGAGATCAGCACCCCCGTGCCGAACGCGATGAGCCCCGCCGCCAGCGGGCTGCCCTGGGTCTGTGACAGCACCTTCTGCTGCGCGGCGCCCGCCGCGTCGCCGACCGAACCGGCCGCGGCCGACGCGCGTTCGGCCAGCGCCGACGCCGGGCCGCTGCTCGCCTCGACCGGGTGCTGCACGGTGCCCATGATCTTCTCGCGGACCGAGCGCGCGGCACCGCGCATGCGGTCCACCCGCCGGCCCACGACCCGGGACGGGCTGACCCGGTCGGTCAGCGCGTCCACGTCGGTGCGCAGGTCCTCACGGGTGCGCTCGATGTCGCGGCGGATCTGATCCGTGTCGGTGCTCATGGTGTCTTCCTCTCCTCCTCCGGATGCCCGCGCAGCGCGGACGGCATCTGCTTGACCGACTCCGCCGTCTGCGGCATCGGCCGCAGCTCGCGCAGCCGCGCCCGGCCGGTCGTGTACAGCACGGCCGCGGCGATGCCCCACAGGACGGCGACCAGCACGGCCGCCCAGCCCGGGTCCATCACGGCCGACAGCAGCCGCCACAACGCCAGCGAGACGAACAGCAGCATCAGGTTCGCCGCGACCGCGGCGCCGCCGAACATGCCGGCGGCCTTGCCGGCCTTGGCCGTCTCCTGGCGCAGCTCCGCCCTGGCCAGTTCGAGCTCCTGCCGCATCAGCGTGGACAGGTCGGTGCTGATCTCGCCCAGCAGCTCGCCGATCGACTGCTGCGACGTCCCGCCCCCGCCGTCGGGGGTCAGGTCCGTACGCAGCGGTTCGGTCCTCATCGCGGCACCTCGCTCTCCCGCTCGTAGCGGCCCGCGCCGCCCGAGTACGCGAGCTCGTCCGGCGTCACGTGACCCGTGGTGGCGCCCAGCCCGGTGCCGGTGCCCGGCATGCCGGTGCGTGCGTCGGCGACCGGCACGGCCGGTGCGGGCAGGTGCACGTCGCGGTGCCCGTCGCCGCCCGCCGCGACGATGCCGCGGGTCAGCCGGCCCACGACCAGGCCCGCCGCGAGCGCACCGAGCAGGAACGTGCCCGGGTGCCGGCGTGCGTAGTCGCGTACCTCGTCGAGCAGCTGGCCCGGCTCGCGGTGCTCCAGCCAGTCCGCGGCGCGGTGGGCCCTGCTGGAGACCTCCTGCATCAGTTCGCCGGCCATCCGGTCGGATCCGTTGCCGGTGCGCATCGACGACAGATCGTCGGCGAGCGTACGCAGCCCCGATGCCACACGTTCCTGCTGCGTGGCAGCCTGCCCGCGCAGCTCGTCGGTGGCCGAGCCGGCCAGGTTGCGCATCTGGCTGCCGGTCTCCTGAGCGACGTGCTTAGCCTGCTCCGTCGCCGTCTTGGCGACGTCCTTGGCCTGCTCGCCGGTGCTCGTCGGGGCACCGGTGGTGTGCGGGTCGTACGAGCCGGTCGTCATCGCGGGCTCGTCCGCGAAGGGCGGCTGCGCGGTGAAGCCGGTCGTACCCTCGTCTATGCCGCTGCCGGGCCGGCCGGGGTCGGTCGTGCCCTGGTAATGCTGGGTCATCGTGTTCCCCCTCCACACGGTGGAAGCGATCGCCGATCAGCTCCGATCAAGGCCCTGGTACGGCTCGCGACGCTCCTCCCAATTCGCCCCACGTTCCCCGACAGTGGCCGCCGAAACCCTGTTTCCGCTGGTGATAGTGGTTTTTTGGCGTTTGTGGCCGCCCGGTGGCGGCGCTGGAGGCGACCAAGGAGGCCCTCGGCGAGAGCAGCTAGTGCCGGGCAGCAGGCACCCCGCCCACGCGGACGCGGGCGGGGTGCCGGTTTGGGGCGCTCAGGCGGCGATGCCGGCGACCGGGCGGTCGTAGTGGCGGTGGGCGATGATCGCGTCCTGGACCTCGGTGAAGAAGCCGGCGTCGGGCGCGGCGTCCGGGGCCAGGAACACCACGCCGTCCAGCGCGGCCGCCATCGGCTTGCTGGGCACGTCCCCGGTCCGGTCGGAGACCTCGTACACCGGCAGCCGGGCCGCCTGGACCAGCCGGTCGCCGACGCCGAGCACGATGAGCGGCTTGGCGTGCTTGTAGGCCTCGGCCACGAAGTGCACCGCCACGCCGTCCGCGACCAGCAGGTCGGCCGCCGCGTCGCCGCCGCCGACCGCGACCGCGTCGTACAGCACCGACGCGACCGTGTTCATGGCCTTGTCCACCGGCAGCGTGCCGCCGGAGGCGGTGGTCACCGCGCCGTCGACCGGGCCGAGCACGTCCACCACGGCCTGCCCGGCCAGCAACCGCTCGCGCAGGGCCGCGACGCCGGTCTCGTCGACGCCGTCGGCGACCAGGATCGCGACCTTGCGGCCGCGTACGCCCGTGCTGCCCGGCATGCTGGTCTGGCTCAGCGCGGGCGAGATGCGCCCGTGGTTGGGCCGGCCCGGCTCCGGGGCCGCCACACCGATGCCGGCGGCGACGGTGACGGCCAGCGTGTGGTCGATCTGGTTGAGGTGCTCGACCATGCGCTCGCGGATGTGCATCGGCGCGACCTTGCCCAGCTCGAACTGGTACGCCGCGGCGATGTGCTCCTTCTCCCAGGCGCTCATGCTGTTCCAGAACAGGGTGGCCTGGCTGTAGTGGTCGGCGAAGGTCTCCGAGCGCTTGCGGCTCTTGTGCCCGTCGACCTGCTCGCGGAAGTGCACGTAGGTGTTCTGGTCGGGCGCGGTCAGGCCCGCGCCGGGCACGAACGGGCAGCCGCCGCCCAGCGAGTTGGGGTGGTAGTTGGCCTGCCCGAGCGGGATGTCGTCCTGGTGGAAGCCGTCCTGCTGGTGGTTGCGCACCGGCGCGACCGGCCGGTTGATCGGGATCTGCGGGAAGTTCGGCCCGCCCAGCCGGGTCAGCTGCGTGTCCAGGTACGAGAACAGCCGGGCATGCAGCAGCGGATCGTCGGTGAAGTCGATGCCCGGCACCACGTTGCCGATGCAGAACGCGACCTGCTCGGTCTCGGCGAAGAAGTTGTCCGGATTCCGGTCGAGCACCATGCGCCCCACGGGCGTGATCGGCACGGCCTCCTCCGGGACGATCTTCGTGGAGTCGAGCAGGTCGATCTCGTCGAAGGCGAACTCGTCGCTCTCGGCGATCAGCTGCAGGCCCAGCTCGTACTCCGGGAACACGCCGCCCTCGATGGACTCCCACAGGTCGCGGCGGTTGAAGTCCGGGTCCTTGCCGGAGATCTTCTGCGCCTCGTCCCACACCAGCGAGTGCACCCCGGCCACCGGCGTCCAGTGGAACTTCACGAACGTGGACCGTCCCTCGGCGTTGACCAGCCGGAACGTATGCACCCCGAAGCCCTGCATGGTGCGGTAGCTGCGCGGGATGGCCCGGTCCGACATCAGCCAGATCAGGTGGTGCATGGTCTCCGGCTGCAGCGTCACGAAGTCCCAGAACGTGTCGTGCGCGGAGGCGGCCTGCGGCATCTCGTGGTGCGGCTCGGGCTTGAGCGCGTGCACCAGGTCGGGGAACTTGATCCCGTCCTGGATGAAGAAGACCGGCATGTTGTTGCCGACCAGGTCGAAGTTGCCCTGCGCGGTGTAGAACTTGGTGGCGAAGCCGCGCACGTCGCGCGGGGTGTCGGTGGACCCGCGCGAGCCCTGCACCGTGGAGAAGCGCACGAACACCGGCGTACGCGTGTCCGGGTCGGTCAGGAACGGCGCCACCGTGTACTGCGCCAGCGCGGCGTCGTACGGCTGGAAGTAGCCGTGCGCCGCGGAGCCTCGCGCGTGCACCACCCGCTCGGGTATGCGCTCGTGGTCGAAACGCATGATCTTCTCGCGCAGGTGGAAGTCCTCCAGCAGGCTCGGGCCACGCGGCCCGGCCCGCAGCGTGTTGTCGGTGTCGTCGACGCCGATGCCCTGGTCGGTGGTCAGCGCCGTGCCGGTCTTGTCGACCCGCGCCAGGTCCAGCTGCAACTGCTTGTCGTCCAGTTCGATGTCGAGGTCCTCGTCGGTGCTCATGTCTCTCTCCCCCGCTGTGCGCACGGCCGTGCCCTGGGGAGCGGCACCGCGCTGGGCCGCCGCCCCGCCCGTCGTACCCACCCTGGCCAGGCCAAACACCTGGCCCTTGGCGCGGCGGCGGTTTCCTGCCAGGATCTGCGCATGTCAGACGGGCAGCACGACCCCTTGTCGCATGACGGCTCCGCCGAGATCGGCGTGCTCGTCTGCCACGGTTTCACCGGTTCGCCGCGCAGCATGCGCCCGTGGGCGCAGCACCTGATCGAGCAGGGCTGGACGGTGCGGCTGCCGCTGCTGCCCGGCCACGGCACCACCTGGCAGGAGGCCAACACCACCACCTGGCAGGACTGGTACGGCTGCGTCGACGCCGCCTTCGCCGAGCTGCGCGGGCGCTGCGAGCGCGTGTTCGTGGTGGGCCTGTCCATGGGCGGGGCGCTGACGCTGCGCCTGGCCGAGCAGCACGGCTCCGCGGTCTCGGGCATCGTGCTGGTCAACCCGATCGTGGCGATGCTGCAGGCGCAGACCCGGCTGCTGCCGGTGCTGTCGCGCTTCGTGGCCTCGATGCCCGCGATCGGCAACGACATCGCCCTGCCGGGCGTGCAGGAGGGGGCGTACGAGCGCACCCCGCTGCGCGCGGCGGCGTCGCTGCGCAGCTTCCTGCGCCTGGTCCGGGCCGACCTGCCGAAGGTGGACCAGCCGCTGCGGCTGTTCCACAGCACGCAGGACCACGTGGTCGAGCCGGAGAACAGCGCGATCATCCTGCGCGAGGTGAACAGCACCGACGTCGCCGAGATCGTGCTGGCCGACAGCTACCACGTGGCGACCCTCGACTACGACGCCGAACGGATCTTCACCGGCAGCGTCGAGTTCATCAAGCAGGTGGGCGAGCAGGCCGCGGCCCGCTGAACCGTCCGGCCGGTCAGCCGGACCAGGGCTTCTCCAGCAGGATCGTCGGCACCCCGCCGTAGATCCGGGTGTAGCGCGACGGGTCGTCGGTGAGGACGTACGCCTCCGCCCGCACGGCGAGCATCGTCACGTCCGAATCGGTGACGTCGTGCAGCGCGTGCGGGCCGGGACGGGTCAGCTCGAGGAACCGGCCGAGGGAGGCCCAGTCCCCGGTCGAGGTGACGGTGACGCAGCCGGCGTGCGACTGCAGCAGCTGGACGAGAGCCGGGTCGGCGCCCTGCGCCAGCGCCTCGGCCAGGCACGCCGTCGGCACGGCGAAGCACTCGCCCTCGTCCTGGATGTCGCCGATGATCTGCCCGACGGTCTCGTTGCCGCCGAACGCGCTGATCGCGGAGGCGTCCAGGATGAGCCGGAGCGGCGGCTGCCCGCCGGCCGGGTCGTCGCTCACGCCGTCCAGCCCATCCGGCGGCGCAGCTCATCGGTCGTGTCGCGGTGCTCGTCGGCGTGCCGGGCGGCGGCGTCGAGCTGCTCCCGGGACCACCGCTTCGCGCGCTCGCGGGCACGGTCGGACACCGGGTGGCCGTGGATGCGCTCGTACGCCGAGGCCTCCTGCTCGCGCAGCCGCTCGCGCCGGACCAGCCTGGTGACCGTCGCGGAGGCGTTCTCACTGGAGGCGAGGTATTCCAGCACGTCAGGCGGCAGGTAGAAGCTCTTCGTCCGGTTCTCGGCCATGCCCAATAGAATACGCGTCATTCTCTGTTAGGACTAGCCACCTGCGCTTACGGCAGGTTGCTCACGCTCCGTACGCTCAGCGTCGTGATTTCCGACTTTGTCGATGTCGCGGCCGCCTTCATCTCGATGGTCGCCGTCGTGCTGACCGCCTTGTTCGCGGTACGCCAGCTGCGCTCGGCGCAGACGGCCAACCACACGATCGTCGCGATCGAGCTGCTGACCCGGGTCCGCTCCGGCGACGAGTTCCAGGAGGCAGAGGACTATGTGATCAACCAGCTGGCCAAGGCGTATCCCGAGCCCGACGTCAGCGTCGGCGACCTGCCGCCCGAAGTCCGGCGCCTGGTCAGCCGTGTGGCGCTGTACTACAACGGTCTCGGCCAGATGCTCGCCTTCGCCGCGGTCGACCCGAGGCTGCTGATGAGCACGGTCAGCTTCCGTTCCCGGCAGGCGTGGCGCGTGCTCGAGCCCTACATCCTGGCCGAGCGTGCCCGCCGCGGTGAGACTTACCTGTCCCACTTCGAGCATCTCGTCCACACCGCCGCCCACAACCCGTGGGACACCGCCGTGCGCAAGCTGAAGCTACGCCGCTTCGCGAGCTACCCGGCCGCGCTCGGCCTGGCGGACCGGCCGAAGCAGGCGGCCCAGCCACGCGAGGAGGACCCCCGGCCTGCCGGCTGAATCGCCCGGCCTCGACCCCGATCCCCGCTCCCGCCACACGGTCCTTCACCGCGTGGCGGGAGCTTGCTCACGCATTGGTCCGGTAGCCGTCCAGAGCGGACAGCCGCTCCTCGCGCCGTCCCAGCAGCTCGTCGGCGTAGGCGCGCGGCTCCGCGCCGGCGAACAGCGCGTGGCGGTGCAGCCCCGGGGCGTCGCCCAGGGCGTGGTCGAGGCTCGCCAGACGGGCGACCTCCAGCTGGTAGGAGCCTAGCTCCGCCAGGATCTCTGCACTGATGTGCTGGTCAGCGTCGGTAATAGGGTCATGAGAGCAACCGCCGGAGCCCACTGCCACGCTCAGTCATCATGCGGACAAATGCCATGAAGATCGCGTGCCGGGCAGCAGGCGCGCCGCCCGCTGTCGGTGGTGCGCCCTACCCTGGCGCCGTGGGATACGCCGTGTGGCCCTCGGGGCGCCTGCACCTGCCAGAGTCGGAGGACGGCGCGGCGGTGGCCGCCGTGCTGGCGGACTGGGCGGCGCGCGGCCGCCCGCTGGAGCCGGAGACGGCCGACCCGACCCTGGCCGACATCGTATGGGCGGCGGCCGGCGCGCTCACTCGCGACGGCGACTGGATCGAGTTCGCCTTCGACGAGGAGGGCGATCCGAAGTGGTCGGACTCGGCCACCGCCTTCTATGTGGCCATCGCGCCGTTCGTGCGCAAGGGGACCGTCCACTTCGACGGCGAGGACGGCTCTCATTGGTCCTACACCTACACCGACGGCGGCATCACGCAGCACGGCTGGAACGGCTGGGACGCCTCCGTCGAGCCCTTCGGCGAGGCCCAGGACGGGCCGGTCGAGCCCGACCCGCCCAGCAGCCTGACCGGGCCGCTGCTGCGGCTGCTCGCCGGAGCGGCCGTGGTCGCCGGAGCAGCGATGCTGGTGGCGAAGCTCTTCTGAGCCGACGGCTCAGGAGGTGGGCGGCAGCACCGTGTCCAGGGTGGCGGCCCACTGGCGCAGCACCCGCGCGCGCCGGGCGGTGTCGTCGCGCAGCAGCTCGCCCAGGCCCAGGCCACGGGCCAGGTCCAGGGTCGCCTGCACCGTCTCGCGTGCGCCAGGCGTCTCCTCGTCGACGCGCAGCAGCTCGACGGCCATCCGGTGCGCGGTGCGGCCCAGCTCCGCCTCCAGCGGCCGGACCTTGTCCCGCAGCGCCTCGTCGACCGCGGCGGCGGTCCACACGTGCAGCGCGGCCCGGAACACCGGCCCGCGGTAGAGGCCGACCAGCACGGACAGCACCTGCTCGGTGCGGCGCGGGCCGCTGCGCAGCCCGGCGGCGACCGACTCGATCTCGGCGGCGCGGACCTCGGTCATGTACTCGATGAGCCCGGTGACCAGGTCCTCGCGGGTCGGGAAGTGGTGCTGGGCGGCGCCGCGGGACACCCCGGCCCGCTCGGCCACCACCGCGACCGTCGTGCCGGACCACCCCAGCTCCGCCATGCAGCGCACCGACGCCTCCAGCAGCCGCCGGCGGGTGGCACGGCTGCGGTCCTGGCGGGGCTCGCGTACGGGGGTGGTCGGCACGGCGATCACGGTACCCGGGCTCAGTAGGACCGCGGCAGGCCCAGGCTGTGCTGGGCCACGAAGTTGAGGATCATCTCGCGGCTGACCGGCGCGATCCGGCCCAGCCGTGACGCGACGAGCAGCGTGGCCAGCCCGTACTCGGTGGCCAGGCCGTTGCCGCCGTGCGTCTGGATGGCCTGGTCCACGGCCTTCACGGTGGCCTCGCCCGCCGCGTACTTGGCCATGTTCGCCGCCTCGCCCGCGGCCTGGTCGTCGCCGCTGTCGTAGAGGTACGCCGCCTCGCGGGTCATCAGCCGGGCCAGCTCGACCTCGATGTGGCTCGCCGCGAGCGGGTGGCTGATCGCCTGGTGCGCGCCGATGGGCGGCCCCCACACGGTGCGCGTCTTGGCGTAGTCCACCGCGCGCGCCAGCGCGTAGCGGGCGATGCCCAGCGCGAACGCCGACGCCATGATGCGCTCGGGGTTGAGCCCGGCGAACAGCTGCAGCAGCCCCGCGTCGGGGTCGCCGACCAGGGCGTCGCCGGGCAGCCGCACCTCGTCGAAGAACAGGTTGTACTGCTTCTCCGGCGCGACCAGCTCCGTCGGGATCTGCGTCGCGGTGAACCCGGGCGCGTCGGTCGGCACGATGAACAGCACCGGCTTGAGCCGCCCGGTGCGCTCGTCGGCGGTGCGCCCCACGACGAGCACCGCCTCGGCCTGGTCGATGCCGGAGATGTAGGTCTTGCGGCCGGTCAGCACCCAGCCGTCCCCGTCACGCGTGGCGGTGGTCGTGAGCTTGTGCGCGTTGGACCCGGCGTCCGGCTCGGTGATCGCGAACGCGAAGATCCGGGTCCCGTCGGCCAGGCCCGGCAGCCAGCGCTGCTTCTGCTCGTCCGTGCCGAACCGGGCGATGACGGTGGCGCAGATCGCCGGGGAGACCACCATCATCAGCAGCGGGCAGCCCGCCGCGCCCAGCTCCTCGCAGACCGCGGCCAGGTCGCCGATGCCGCCGCCTCCGCCGCCGTACTCGACTGGCACGTGCACGCCGAGGTAACCGAGGCGGCCCGCCTCCTGCCACAGCTCGTCGGTCTTCTCGCCGCTGCGCGCGGTGCGCAGGTAGTAGTCGTGGCCGTACTTGCCGGCCAGGTCGGACACGGCACGGCGCAGCGCGCGGCGCTCGTCGCTCTCCAGCGGGTTCACTCGGATGCCTCCGGGGTGGTCGGGGTGACGACGGCGAGCACCGCGCCGACCTCGACCTGGCGGCCGGTGGTCACGGGCAGGCTGGTGACGACGCCGTCGGTCGGGGCGGTGATCTCGTGCTGCATCTTCATGGCCTCCAGCCACAGCAGCGGCTGGCCGGCGGTGACCCGGTCGCCCTCGGCGACGGCGACGCGGATGACCGCGCCCGGCAACGGCGCGAGCAGCGACCCGGTCGCCACCTGCGCCTCCGGCTCGGGGAAGCGCTCGACCGGCCGCAGCGCGACCGGCCCGAGCACCGAGTCCACGCACACCAGGCCGTCGAAGGCGGCGACGTCGAAGGCATACCGGACCGGCCCCCGCGACAGCTCGACCCGCGCCGGGCCGACGTCTCCGGCGGTCAGGCCCTCATCGAGGTGTACGCCACCACGCCCGCCCCGGTACGCCACGTCGATCCGCCCGCACGGTGCCTGGTAGGAGCGCGTCTGCGCGGCCGAGGCGACGTTGCGCCAGGCGCTCGGCAGTCCCGCGCCGGCCGTCGCCGCCGCGCGCTCGGCGGCGGAGGCGGCCAGCGCCGCCGCGACGGCGGACAGCCGCTGCGCGTCCTCGTCGGCCAGCGGCTTGGCCAGCTCGTCCAGCCCGTGCCGGTCGAAGAACGCGGTGTCGGTCTCCCCCGCCAGGAAGGCCGGGTGCCGCAGCACGTTGACCAGCAGATCCCGGTTCGTCACCAGCCCGTGCACCCGCGCCCCGGCCAGCGCCGACGCCAGCGCTCGCGCGGCCTGCTCCCGCGTCGGCGCCCACACGATCACCTTCGCCAGCATCGGGTCGTAGTACGACGTCACGACATCCCCGGACGCCACGCCACTGTCCACCCGCACCACCACGCCCGCCGCGCGTCCGGCGATCGCGCCCTGCAATTTCGGGGAAACTGCAGCATCCGGGGCCGGAGTTCGTGCAGTTTCCCCGAAACCGCCGACCAAGCCAACGGCGGAGCCGAACTCGGTGGTGGTGGCGGGGAGGGTGAAGGTGTGGAGGGGGCCGGTCTGGGGGCGCCAGGTGTGGGCGGGGTCCTCGGCGTAGAGGCGGACCTCGATGGCGTGGCCGGTCATCGCGGGCGGGTTGGGTGGGAGGGCGGCGCCCTCGGCGACGTCGAGTTGCAGGGCGACCAGGTCGAGGCCGGTGACGAGTTCGGTGACGGGGTGCTCGACCTGGAGGCGGGTGTTCATCTCCAGGAAGTGGAACGCGCCGTCGGTGCTCGCGAGGAACTCGACGGTGCCCGCGCCGACGTAGCCGATCGCGGCCGCGGCGGCGGTGGCCGCGTGCTGCAGCCGTTCCCGCATCGCGGTGTCGACCAGCGGGGACGGGGCCTCCTCGACGACCTTCTGGTGGCGGCGCTGGATGGAGCACTCGCGCTCGCCCAGCGCCCACACGGTGCCGTGCGTGTCGGCCATGACCTGCACCTCGATGTGCCGGCCGGTGGCCAGGTACGGCTCGCAGAACACCGTCGGGTCGCCGAACGCGGTCGCCGCCTCGGCGCGGGCCGCCTCGACCTGGCCGGGCAGCTCGGCGAGGGTGCGCACCACCCGCATGCCCCGGCCGCCGCCGCCCGCCGACGCCTTGATCAGCACCGGGAGGTCGGCCTCGGTGACCGCGGCCGGGTCGAGTTCGGGCAGCACGGGCACGCCCGCGGCGGCCATCAGCTTCTTCGACGCGATCTTCGAGCCCATCGCGTCGATCGCCTCGGGCGTGGGCCCGACCCAGGTCAGCCCCGCGTCGAGCACGGCCTGCGCGAACGCGGCGTTCTCGGACAGGAAGCCGTAGCCGGGGTGCACCGCGTCGGCGCCCGCCGCCCGCGCGGCCTCGATGAGCAGGTCGGCGCGCAGGTACGTCTCGGCGGCGGTGACGCCGGGCAGGCGTACCACGACGTCGGCCTCGCGGGCGTGCGGCGCGCGGGCGTCGGCGTCGGAGTAGACGGCGACGGTGGTGATGCCGCGCTCGCGGCACGTGCGGAAGACCCGGCGGGCGATCTCGCCCCGGTTGGCGACCAGCAGTCTCTTGATCATCATGCCTACATCCGGAAAACGCCGTAGGGACCCGGGCCCGGGTCGGGAGCGGACTGCACCGCGGACAGGCACATGCCCAGCACGGTGCGGGTGTCGCGGGGGTCGATCACGCCGTCGTCGTAGCCGAGGCCGGACAGCACCATGGGCAGCGACTCGGCCTCGATCTGGTTCTCCACCATGGTCCGCACGACGGTGTCGGCGTCCTCGTCATAGGGTCGCCCGGCCGCCGCCGCGGACTGCCGCGCCACGATCGACAGCACGCCCGCGAGCTGCGCCCCGCCCATCACCGCCGACTTCGCCGACGGCCACGCGAACAGGAAGCGCGGGTCGTACGCCCGCCCGCACATGCCGTAGTGCCCGGCGCCGTAGGACGCTCCGATCAGGACCGAGATGTGCGGCACGGTGCTGTTGGACACCGCATTGATCATCATCGCGCCGTGCTTGATGATGCCGCCCTGCTCGTAGTCCTTGCCGACCATGTAGCCGGTCGTGTTGTGCAGGAACACCAGCGGGGTGCGCGTCTGGTTGGCGAGCTGGATGAACTGCGCAGCCTTCTGCGACTCGGCGCTGAACAGCACGCCGCGCGCGTTGGCCAGGATGCCGACGGGGAAGCCGTGCACGCTGGCCCAGCCGGTGGCCAGGCTGGCGCCGTACTCGGGCTTGAACTCGTCGAAGCGGGAGCCGTCGACGACGCGGGCGATCACCTCGCGCGGGTCGAACGGCACGCGCAGGTCCGGCGGCACGATGCCGAGCAGCTCCTCGGCGTCGAACAGCGGCTCGCCGGGGTGCGGCGACGGGGCCGCGCCGAGCTTGCGCCAGCGCAGCGACGCGACGATACGGCGGCCCATGCCGATGGCCTGCACCTCGTCGTCGGCGAGGTAGTCGGCCAGGCCGGAGACGCGGGCGTGCATGGCCGCCCCGCCCAGCGACTCCTCGTCGGCGTCCTCCCCGGTGGCCATCTTGACCAGCGGCGGTCCGGCCAGGAACACCTGCGACCGCTCCTTGATCATCACGACGTGGTCGCTCATGCCGGGCACGTACGCCCCGCCGGCCGTCGAATTGCCGAACACCAGCGTGACCGTGGGGATGCCCGCCGCGCTCAGCCGGGTCAGGTCGCGGAACAGCCGCCCGCCGGGAATGAAGATGTCCTTCTGGCTCTGCAGGTCCGCGCCGCCCGACTCGACCAGGTTGATCAGCGGCAGCCGGTTCTCCCGGGCGATGTCCATCGCCCGCAGCGTCTTGCGCAGCGTGTACGGATTGGACGCGCCACCGCGCACCGTCGGGTCGTTCGCGATGATCATGCACTCGGTGTTCTCGACGACACCGATCGCGGTCACCACGCTCGCCCCGACCGGGTAGTCGGTGCCGTAGGCGGCCAGCGCCGACAGCTCCAGCAGCGGCGAATCCCGGTCCACCAGCAGCTCGATGCGCTCGCGCGGCAGCAGCTTGCCCCGGTCGTGATGCCGCTTGACGTACTTCGGCCCGCCCCCGGCCAGCGCCTTGGCATGCTCGGCGTCCAGCGCGGCGAGCTTGCCCAGCAGCGCGTCGCGGTTGCCGGTGTACGCGGCCGCGCCGGTGTCCAGCGTGGAACGGAGGATCACAGCAGCTCCTCGGGAATGTCGACGTACCGGGACCGCAGCCACTCGCCCAGCCCCTTGCCCTGCGGATCGAACCGGGTGCCCGCCGAGACCCCGTCCCCGAGCAGCCCCTCCACCACGAAGTTCACCGCCCGCAGATTCGGCAGCAGATACCTGCTCACCGGCAGCCCCGCCGCCTCCGGCAGCAGCCGCACCAGCTCCTTCTCATCCAGCACCGCCACCAGCCACGCGTAGGCCGCATCACCGCGTACCCACACCCCGATGTTCGCGGTGCCGCCCTTGTCCCCACTCCTTGCCCCCGCCACCAGGCCCAACGGCCGCGAAAGGAAGGGCACCTTCTTATCGTTTTCCGTAGTAGAAGGTGCCCTTCTTAACGGCTCGCTGCGCACGGCCGCGGCATCGTCGGCAGGCGCCGCCGCGGTGCCGGTGGGGGCGATCGGGTGTTCGGTGCCGTCGGGCAGGACCACGGTGTGTGGGACCTGGCCGGCTGGCACGAGGGCCGAGGTGAAGACGCCGAACGGGGTACCGTCGCCGGGCGGGGCGAGCATGGTGAAGCCGGGGTAGCTCGCCAGCGCCAGCTCGACGGCTGCGCCGCTGAAGGCGCGGCCGACGACGCTCGGATCGGGGTCCTTCACCGTCGCGTGCAGCAGGGCGCTGGCCTCCTCCTGCCCGGCCGCGTCGGCGTGATCGGTGCGGGCCAGCCGCCAGACCAGCTCCTGCGGTGCCCGGCGCAGCCCGGCGGTGAGCTGCTCGCGGGCCAGCGCCGCCTTGGCCTCGACGTCGAGGCCGGTGAGCACGAACGTGACGTCGTTGCGGAACCCGCCGAGCGTGTTCAGGCCGACCTTCACCGTGTCCGGCGGCGCCTCACCGCGTACCCCCGTGATCCGCACCCGGTCCGGGCCGTCCTCGGCCAGGGTGACCGTGTCGAGCCGGGCGACCACGTCGGGGCCGAGGTAGCGCGGGGTGTCCACCTCGTACAGCAGCTGGGCGGTGACGGTGCCGGTGTTCACCACCCCGCCCGTACCGGGGTGCTTGGTGATCACGCTGGTGCCGTCGGCGTACACCTCCGCCAGCGGGAACCCCGGCCGGCCGATGCTGTGCTCGGTGAAGAACGCGTAGTTGCCGCCCGTCGCCTGCGCGCCGCACTCGATGACGTGCCCGGCCACGACGGCTCCCGCAAGCGCGTCGAAGTCGTCGCGGGTCCAGCCGAAGTGCGCCGCGGCAGGCCCGACGACCAGCGACGCGTCGGTGACCCGCCCGGTGACCACGATGTCTGCGCCCTCGGTCAGCGCGTGCGCGATGCCCCACGCGCCGAGGTACGCGTTGGCGGCCAGCGGCTGCCCGAGTCCCAGCTCATCGGCGCGCCCGAGCAGGTCGTCGCCGATGACGTACGCGATGCGCGGGCTCAGCCCGAGCCGCCCGGCCAGCGCGCCGACCGCCCCGGCGAGCCCGGCCGGGTTGAGCCCGCCCGCGTTGGCGACGATCTTCACGCCGCGCTCCAGCGCGTCGCCGAGGCACTGCTCCAGCTGCTTCAGAAACGTCTTGGCGTATCCGGTGGCCGGGTCCTTCATCCGGTCCCGGGCGAGGATCAGCATGGTCAGCTCGGCCAGGTAGTCGCCGGTCAGCACGTCGACCGGCCCGCCATCGAGCATCTCGCGCATGGCGGACAGCCGGTCGCCGTAGAACCCCGACACGTTCGCGATGCGCAGCGGAGCGCGCCCGGTGCCGCCCGTTTCGCTCATGCCCCCACCTCGGCGTGCTCGGCGCCGCGACAGGGCGGCACGGTCTGCTCGGTCATCGCGTCACCGCGTCCCGCCCCGCCCGGTCCTCCGAGTCGGCCTGGTCTTCCCGGTCAGCGTCGTGGGCCTGGTCGGCCCGGTCGGCCTCGTGGGCCTGGTCAGCCTGGTCGCGGCTTTGCGGAGCGCGCCCGGTGCCGGGGGGCCCGGCGAAGGCCTGGGCGATGTCCAGCCAGCGGTCGGCGTCCGGCCCTTCGGCCCGCAGCGCCAGATCGGCGCGGTGGCGGCGCTGGGTGACCAGCAGGCAGAAGTCCAGGGCCGGGCCGGTGACCCGCTGCGCGGCGTCGTCCGGACCCCAGGTCCAAAGCTCCCCGTCCGGCGCGGTGAGCACGACGTGGAACGGCTCGGCGGGCGCGTCGAGCCCGTTGGCGGCATACGCGAAGTCGCGGGTGCGTACGCCGAGGTGGGCGATGTGGCGCAGCCGGGCGGTGGGTTCGCGGACGACCCGGAGGGTGTCGGCGAGATCCTGGCCGTGGGCCCAGGTCTCCATGATCCGGGCGGTCGCCATGGACGCCGCGCTCATCGGCGGCCCGTACCAGGGCAGCCGCACCCCTGGCGGCACGGCGGCGAGCGCGGCGCGCAGCGCGGCCCGGCCTCGCCGCCAGCGGGCCAGCAGCTGCTCGGGCGGCAGCACGGCCAGCTCCTGGGCGCCGGCGTCGACGAAGCGCAGCGGGTCGGGCGAGTTCGCGAGGTCGAGCAGGGCCTGCTGGAAGCCGTCGGTGTCGGTCGCGGCGAGCAGGCTGCGCTCGTCGGTCCACAGCAGATGCGCGATCTGGTGGGCGACGGTCCAGCCGGCCGCGGGCGTGGGCGCCGCCCAGCGGTCCGCGGGCAGGTCCGCCACGAGGCGGTCGGCGTCGGCGCTCTCGGCGTCCAGCTCGGTAAGCAGTGCCTCGATGTCGGCCATGCGCGCTCCTCCCGCTGTCAGTCCCACCCTTCCGCCGCGCCACAAAAAAGTCAAGCGCGCTTGATTTCTTTCTGGCACACCCGATGTATTGACGCACGCCACGGCCGTGCCCCTTAATCCAACGCAAGGAAACGTCGTTTCGTTGATGGAAACAGGAGGCACCGTGATCCGTCGCGCCGCCCTCGTCCTCGCCCTCGCCGCCACACTCGCCGCCGCACCCGCCGCCACCGCCACGGCGGCCGCGCCCGGGGTCGTCGAGGTCAGCAACACCGTCGACATCCGCTGCGCCTTCTACACGATGCGGGCGAACGCCGACTGGTACTTCCCGTCCGGCACCCCGCGTGGGCTGGTCTACCTCCAGCACGGGTTCTCCCGCAGCAACGGGAACATGCAGGACCTCGCCGAGCACTATGCTGCCGCGGGCTTCGTCGTGTTCGCGCCGACGCTGCCGTCGGCGAACCTCTACGGCTGCACCGTGAACAACATCGGCAACAACACCGACTTCCTCAACAACGTCGCCGACCTGCTCGGCAAGGCGACCGACCCCACCGACAAGCTCGGGCGCAGCTTCGCCGACGCCCGCACGAAGGCCGGCCGGGCCGGGCTGGGCCTGCCCACCACGTACGTCCTGTCCGGGCACTCCGCGGGCGGCGAGGTCGCGTCCTACGTCGCCAACCGGCTGCGCACCACCTATCCGGCCCAGTTCGGCCGGGTGAAGGCGCTGGTGCTGCTCGACCCGGTCAAGTCGCCGGTCGGCTCCAGCACCGTCGACGCGTTCCGGGGGCTGCGCACCACCGGCCTGCCCATGTACGCGATCTCGTCGCCGCCGTACCTGGCCAACAGCGACGCCAGCGGCACCGTGGCGCTGACCAGCGAGGTGCCGCGCCCGTTCCTCGGCGTACGGCTGACCAGCGGCTGCCACTGCGACGCCGAGGGCGGCAGCACCGACGGCCTGTGCACGCTCACCTCGGGCACACCGCAGGCGAAGAACGTGACCGCGCTGCAGACCCTGGCCGTGGCCTGGGCCGTGGACGGGGCCGCCGGGAGCACGACCCCGACCTACTACCCGGGCGGCGCCTACTACGACGGCCTGCTCGCCTCGGGCACGACGCAGACCCTGTCCGGCGTGTAGCCGAGCAGCCCGGACGGCGCGGCCCTCCCGCCGCGCCGTCCGGGCTCAGATCGGTGCGACGTAATACCAGCGGCCACCCTCGCGCAGGAAGCGGCTGTGCTCCTCCAGCACGCCGGGCCTGCCGCCGTCGCGGTAGTGCGCCCGGAACAGGACCGTGCCCTCGGTGTCGAACATGCTGCCCCGCTCGGCGGCCAGCACCTCCAGCCGCGTGTAGCGCGGCCCGCCGGTCAGGTCCAGCTCCCGCGGCCGGGTCGTCGGATGCCAGGTGCGCAGCAGGTATGCCGGTTCGCCGAGCGCGAACGCGCTGAACCGCGAGCGCATGAGCTGCTCGGCGGTGGGCGCGTCGGCGCCCCGGTGCCAGCGGCCGCAGCAGTCGGCGTACCCCTGGCCGCTGCCGCACGGGCAGGTGGCGGGCTTGTTCTGAGGTCGTGCCATGGTCACCATGGTGGACCACGGCCCGGCCCGGCGACGCCGCGGCACTCCTCCCGGCTGATGTGGTCAAACCATCTCAAAAGTAAGGTCGGTCGGTAGGGTGAGAAGCAGTGACCAGCCGAGGGAGCTGCGAAGATGACCGACTATCGGGCCGAGAAGCAGATCGACCAGGATGTGACCGACGCGTTCACGTACCTCTCCGATCCGGCCAACCTGCCGCAGTACTTCCCGCACATGAAGTCGGCGAAGCTGGTCGCGCCGGAGCTCGTGCGGACCACAGCGGTGGTCGACACCGACGGCGACGGCACCGAGGAGAAGGTCACCGGCGAGGCGTGGTTCCACGCCGACCCCGACGCCCACGAGATCACGTGGGGCTCCCCCGGCTCGGGCGACTACCGGGGCTCGCTCAAGGCGGCGGAGCGCGACGGATCGACCCTGCTCACGCTGCTCATCCACACCACCGACGACCATCCCGGGATCCAGGAGGGCCTGGACGAGGCCCTGAACGCGATCGCCGAACGGCTCGCCGACCAGTCCAGCCGCTAGCTCGGGGCGATCTCGCCGGGGGACGCCGTCCCGGTCAGCCCTGCCCGTATCGCAGCAGCGCCACAGCCAGGCAGATCGCCGCGAGGGTGGTGGCGAGCGTCCGGACGAGGTTCCACCGCGCCCAGGCCGCCTCGTCGAAGCCGGCCCGCACGCCCGCGAGGTCGGTGATCGTGTCCGGCTCTCCCGCCGCCTTGAGCGCGTTGTTCTTCGGCACGTTCACCGCGACCGTGATCAGGAAGACGATCAGGTAGAGCACCAGCGCGACGAGCGTCCAGCTCAGCGCCGGTCCGCCCGGACCGGCCAGCAGGACGGCGGCCGCGCCGGTGAGCACCAGCGCGCCGAGGAAGCCGGTGAGCATGAACCACGGGTTGATGATCGCCCGGTCCAGCGCCTGGAACGCGCCCACGAAGGTCCGGTCGTCGGTGCGCCGCAGGCCCGGCATGACCGTGTGCGAGTAGAGCCCGAACACCCCGGCCATGAGCCCCATCGACACCGCCGCCGCGACCAGCACGATCTCGCGTACCGTCTCCATGCCGCCCACTCTGCCAGACGATCACGCCGATGGTGGCGGCCGGTGGCTCGTCAGGTCCAGATCGCACACGGTATGCCGTCGGCGAAGAACTCCGGCTCAGGCGGCAGCGACCCCGCCCGCCCGGTCAGCACCCGGCGCGCGGTCCAGGCGGCGGCCGCCGCGTCGAGCACGTCGTCCACTCCCGCCGCCGCACCCGCCGTGCCCAGGTCGCCGGCGGGCAGGGCGCCCTCGGCCGCCAGCAGCGCCCGCCGCTGCTCGGCCCCGGCCCAGCACGACTTGCGAAACGCGAGCGGCGCGCCCGCCATGGCCGCGAACGACAGTTCCGGGTGCACTTCGACCACTCGGCGGGTCTGGCCGTCGCGCAACCAGCCGTCCACGTCGAGGATCTTGGCGCGCAGGTGGAACGCCTGCTGCGAGATGCCTTTGAGGCCGAGGTCCCGCTGCACCGCCGCGGCTGCGGCGTAGTCGGCCGCCTCGACCGCCCGGCGCACCGGTGTGATGAACACCGAGGAGCGGCGGATGCCCGCCTTCGCGTACGCCTGCAGGTCCGCGGCGCGCGGACCGTGGTCAGCCAGTCCGATCGGGATGTCGATGCCGACGACCTCGATCGGGCCCGCCTGCTCGGCCGCGGCGACCAGGGCGGCGATCGTAGCGCCGAAGTGGGCGGTCACGGCATCGCCGTCCAGCACGATGCCCACCCAGCCCGCCCGGCAGGCGTCGGCGCCCAGCACGCGTCCCGTCACCGCCCCAGCCTGCCACACCCGGCGGCACCGTAGATCTTGTGCAGTTGTTGCTGCTCTGACGACAACAACTGCACAAGATCTACAGCAGAGAGGGGACAGTGGGAGCCGGTGATCGCCGGTAGGCTGGCCCGGACCCACCGCTCGGGCCGACATTTCACGCTCTTTCCGGAAGGTGGGCTTCCGTGGCCGACTTCGACGTCCTCGTGCTGGGCGGTGTCGGCGTCGACACCATCGTGCCGGTGCCCGAGCTGACCGTGCCGCCGGGTGACTTCCTGCAGGTGGGGCCCATCCGCGACTACGTCGCGCACTCCGGCAACGGGGTCGCGCTCGGCTGCCACGCGCTCGGGCTGCGCACCAAGCTGATCGACTTCCTCGGCGCGGACCCGCTGGGCGAGCTGGTGCTGGCCCGGTACGCCGCGCTCGGCCTGGACTTCAGCCACCTTGCCGCGCCGAACGGCACTCCGCGCGCGGTGAACCTGGTCGACCGGGCCGGGCACCGGTTCTCGTTCTTCGACGCCCGCCACCCGGCCGACCTGACGCTGCCCCGCGACTTCTACCTGCCGTACCTGTCGCGGACCCGGCACGCGCACGTCGCGTCGGCGCGGGCGGCGGGCGCGTTCGCCGACGCGCACCGGCTGGGCGTCACCACCTCCGCCGACCTGCACGCCTGGAGCGGCGAGCACGACTGGATCTGGGCGATGGCCCGCGCCGCCGACCTCGTCTTCATGAGCGCCCAGGCCGTGCCGGACCGGATCGAGCAGCTCATGCACGGCGTCCTGGACACCGGCCGGGCGAGCGTGGTCGTGGCCACGCAGGGCGCCGAAGGCTGCCGGGTGCTCACCCGCGACGAGCCCCGGGTGCGCCGCTTCCCGGCGGTGGCGCCGGAGCGGCCGGTGGTCGACAGCAACGGCGCGGGCGACGGGTTCAGCACCGCGTTCCTGAGCGTGTGGCTGGCGGGCGGACCGATCGAGGAGTGCGCGCTGGCCGGGGCGGTTTCCGGCGCGTTCGCCTGCGGCGCGCCCGGCACCCACGAGGAGCTGATGACCGCCGCCCAGCTCGCCGCGGGCGTCGCGCGGGTGAAGGTGTCCGGCGCGGGTCAGCCCCGGTAGCAGCGCCAGGTACGCGGAGCCGGCCGGTGCGGGTGGATGCCGCGTCGGCACCCGTTCACCGGGAGTCTCCAGAACCGCCCTTGACGATCGAAGCTCCCGCCACGCGGTGAGAGCAGCGTGACGGGAGCTTCGATCACGGGCGGGTGCCCGGCACCGGTTACTGGAAGGAGATGTGGTCGATGGTGACGGTGGAGCTGCCGCCGTACCAGAAGCCCATGGCCAGCTGGGACGGGGAGTTGCGGTTGATGCCGTTGGCGACCATCGGGATCTTGATGTCCTGGTAGGACGTCGTGATCACGGGGTGGGCGCCGCCGTCGAGGGTGAAGTCGCCGAACACCTTCGTCGACCCGCCCAGGCCCAGGTTGAAGTGGGCCTGCTCGCCGCCGGCCGCGCCCTTGATCCGCACCACCAGGTAGGTCCTGGTGGTGAGGTCGACGCCGACGTCGGAGCCGAACCAGCCGCAGTTGTTGTAGCGCAGGCTCAGCGCCCCGCCGGTGATGACGCCGGAGCCGCCGCCGTCCAGGAAGCAGTTCGCGCCGGTCCACTTGCCCAGGTCGTTCTGGTTCGACGACGGGTAGGCCGGGGTGCCGTCGAAGTTGTCCAGCACCAGGCCGGTCGGCGCGGGCGCGGTGGCGTCCGTGGTCACGGACACCGCGTTGCTCGCCGCCGAGCGGTTGCCCGCCGCGTCACGTGCCTTGACCGTGTAGCCGTAGGCGGTCGACGCGGTCAGCCCCGTGTCGGTGAACGAGGTGCCCGTCGGGCTGCCGACCAGCGTCGCGCCCCGGAAGACCTCGTAACCGGTCACGCCGACGTTGTCGGTCGACGCGGTCCAGGACAGCGACACGCTCGTGTCGGTCTTGCCGGTCGTGGACAAGGTCGGCGTGCTCGGTGCGGTGCAGTCGCCCGAGCAGCCGGTGGTGGTCGCCGACACGGCCGCCGAGGTGCCCGAGGCGTTGCCCGCCGCGTCCACGGCACGCACCGTGTACTGGTACGTCTGCCCCGGCGAGCGGCCGGTGTCGGTGTACGTCGTCCCCGTCGAGGTCCCGACCTGTACGCCGTCACGCAGCACCTGGTAGCCGGTCACCCCGACGTTGTCGGTCGAGGCCGACCAGGACAGGGACACGCTGGTGTTGGTCACGCCGGTGACCGTCAGGCCGGTGGGCGTGGACGGCGCGGTGCAGTCACCCGTGCACGTGCCGACGGTGACGGAGCTGGACAGGACGTTGTAGCCGTTGGCGGCGTCCCAGGTGCCGGTGTTGGCCAGGCGGACGGAGTACTCCGGCCGGGACTGGAGCCCGGTGGCCGGGTCCGGCAGCCACAGCGCCAGCTTGTACGTGCCCGCCGTGACGTTGCCCGGCACGGCGGCGTTCGCGGTGATCGTGCTCGCCCCCGGCAGCCAGGCGCGCGGGTCGACGCCGTTGAGCGGCAGGTTGTAGCGCTGGGTGGCGCTCTGCAGCACCAGGTAGACGGGACGGGTCTTGATCAGGCCGGACCAGCCGTCGTTGGTGAGGTGCGCGGTGAACGCGAGGTTGGTGCCGGGAGTGACGCTGGCCGGGAAGGTCGCGTCCTGTAGCCGCAGCCGGTAGCCGAGTTTGCGCTTGATGCGCACGAAGCAGGTCTCGGCAGGGTCGCTGCCGGACGCCGCCAGGTTCGCGGCCTTCCACTTGTCGGTGTTGACCGCCGCGTAGTCCTCGTTGATCTCGCTGAAGTTCAGCCTGTTCATCTCGGTCTGCGCGTTGACGCATGCCGCGTCGTTGTAGCCGTCCGAGCCGCAGGTCTCCCCGCCGACCATCTTGTTGTACCCGGTCGAGGTGGCCAGGTCATACATCCACTGCTTCTTCTGCTCGATGTAGTACCAGCCCATCCAGGACGGGTTGTCGTAGGTGCCCATGTCGTTGACGTCGGCCAGGAAGCAGTCGTTGTGGAAGCCGACGCGGTCCTTCTGGGCCTGGGTGATCGTGCAGCCGCCGGGCACGACGCAGCTGGTCGGGTCGACGACCTCCTTGATGTAGATCGGGTAGCGCATCACCACCGGCATGCTCGCCGGGGTGGTGTCGAGGATCTTCTTGGCGATGCGGTAGCGGGCGGGCGCCTCCTCGACCGAGGACGGGTTGGTGAGGGTGCCGGTGTGCCACTCGCCCCAGGCGCCGAGGTAGCCGGTCTCCAGGTGCAGCACGACGTCGGCGTTGGCGCTGATCACCGCGTTGAGCTGGCCGATGTGCTCCAGGATGCGGGACTCGTCGACGCTGGCGTAGCCGTCCCAGGTGTAGGCGGGGCGCAGCACGATCTTCATACCCGCTGCCCGGACCGCGGCCAGGCCGGAGGTCAGGTTGTCGAGCAGTGCCTGCGGCAGCGTGGCCGTCTTGTACTTGTCCAGGTGCAGGTAGCTGTGCAGCAGCGTGTTGCCGTTGTTCTTGGCACGGGTGAAGGTGCGGTCGAGCAGGTCCGGGTTGAAGCCGGGGATGGTGGCGGCGTTGACGTAGTCGTTGACCGCCGGGTCGTTGATGATCTCGTAGCGGTTGTGGTAGCCGCGTTCGGGGTTGGCGAACGCGGTGGCCAGGTCAGCGGTGTAGGTGAACGTGGCGGCCTGCGCGGGTGCGGCGGGCAGCGCCACGACCGCGACGGCGGCCAGTAACGTTGTCGCGATGGACATCCGCAGTGAGCGGGTGGACATGGTGGCCTTCCTGATCATCGGGAGGGTAGGCCGCCTGGCCGGGTCGGGAGCCCTGCCAGGCGGCCGGGCTGCTACTGGAACGTGATGTGGTCGATGGTGATGGTGGAGCTGCCGCCGTACCAGAAGCCCATGGCCAGCTGGGACGGCGAGTTGCGGTTGATGCCGTTGGCCACCATCGGGATCTTGATGTCCTGGTAGGACGTGGTGATCACCGGGTGCGCGCCGCCGTCGAGGGTGAAGTCGCCGAACACCTTCGTCGACCCGCCCAGGCCCAGGTTGAAGTGCGCCTGCTCGCCACCGGCCGCCCCCTTGATCCGCACCACGAGGTACGTGTACGAGGACAGGTCCACGCCGACGTCGGAGCCGAACCAGCCGCAGTTGTTGTAGCGCAGGCTCAGCGCTCCCCCGGTGACCACGCCGTTGCCGCCGCCGTCGAGAAAGCAGTTGCCGCCGGTCCACTTGCCGAGGTCGTTCTGGTTCGACGACGGGTACGCGGGCGTGCCGTCGTAGTTGTCCAGCACGAGCCCGGTGGGCGGCTGCGGCGGCGCGTTGGTGGTCACCGACACGGTGTTGCTGGCGGCGGACCGGTTGCCCGCCGCGTCACGTGCCTTGACCGTGTACGAGTACGCGGTCGAGGCGGTCAGCCCGCTGTCGGTGTACGTGGTCCCCGCCGGGCTGCCGACCAGCGTCCCACCTCGGAACACCTCGTAACCGGTCACGCCGACGTTGTCGGTGGACGCCGTCCAGGACAGCGACACGCTCGTGTCGGTCTTGCCGGTCGTGGACAGGGTCGGCGCGCTCGGGGCGGTGCAGTCGCCCGAGCAGCCGGTGGTGGTCGCCGAGACGGCCGCCGACGGGTTCGACACGTTCCCGGCCGCGTCCACGGCCCGGACCGTGTACTGGTAGGTGGTGCCCGCGGTGCGGCCCGAGTCGGTGTACGTGGTCCCGGTCGGCGTGCCGACCTGCACCCCGTCGCGGAACACCCGGTAGCCGGTCACCCCGACGTTGTCGGTCGCGGCCGACCACGACAGAGACACGCTGGTGTTCGTCACGCCGGACACCGCGAGGTTGGCCGGGGCCGACGGTGCGGTGCAGTCACCGGTGCAGGTCCCCGAGGTGCTGACCGCGCCGAGGTCGACCCAGCCGTCGGCGCCCTGGTTGGCGTTGGCGAACGACAGCGGCAGGCGCGGCCGCCACTGGTCGATGATCCAGTCGGTGAGCCTGCTGGCGGCGGGACGGGCGCGCAGCACGTCCGCGGTGACCGCCTCCAGCGGGTTGCGCACCTTCAGCACCAGGCTGTAGCTGCCCGCGGGCACGCCTGCGGTGCTGACCGTCGTGGAGAAGTTGACCGGCCGGCCGAAGTCGAGGTACTTCGGGTCGGCGCCCACGTTCCAGTCCGGGAACGCCCGGATCTTCAGCGGCTGGACCCCGCGCAGGTCCCACGGGGTGTCCCAGGTCTTTACGACCGTGCCCGCGCTGTTGCGCAGGCCGAGCTGCACCGTCCACGGGTAGTAGAACGGTGCCACGCCGTCGTTCTGGACCGTCACGCCGACCTTGAGGCTGCCCGACGCGGTGGCGTTGAAGTTGGCCTGCGGGATGTGCAGGTTGTAGCCCAGCTTGCGGATGCCCGCGGCCACCTTCGGGTCGGTGGGGCTGTAGCCGCCCGCCCCGGTCTGGTTGATCATCCAGGTGATGTGGGTGAGCTCGGTCGCGGCGAGCACGTCGTCGACCTGCCCGGAACCGCCCGGCCAGTTGGCGTAGAGCTGTCCCTGGATCTCGGGCCGGGCCTCGCCGCCGATGGACTGGGTGATCCACCGGTTCTCGGTGCCGGTGTTGAGCTGCAGCTGCAGGAACGCGTCCGCCCAGCCGTTCATCGACATCGGCAGCGTCATGCTCTTGAGCTGCCCGCCCTCGCGGAACTCCTTGTACGGCCAGGAGTCGTCGTGGAAGCCGATGTTCGCGGTCTCCGTGCCGGCCAGCGGGTAGCGGACCTCCAGCTGGATGTTGTCGAACGCGGTGTCGTACGCCCCGATCAGGGTGCGGATGGTGGCGTCGGTCGGCATCAGGTCCGGGTAGCCGTCGGCCAGGTCCCGGTCGTAGGGCCAGGTGTGCCACTCGCCCCACAGGCCGACCAGGCCCAGCGACATGTAACCGATGCGCGGGTCGGCGCTGCCGCCCGGCCCGGCCTTGTCATAACGCGCCGCGAACGCGTTGATGAAGGTGACCAGCGCGCTGACCACGTCCGGGTCGTCGTAGTCGGGGCTGACGGTGCCCCAGAACCCGTTGGTGCGCAGCGCCATCTTGCCGTTCAGGCACGGCGGGATGCCGTTGCCGGGGTGCGTGCCGCTGCCGCCCGGGTATTCCAGGTAGAACCGGAACGCGACCTGGCGGCTCCAGACGGCGGCCTCGTCGAGGGCCTTCTCGAACACGCTCCAGTCGATGTCGGCGCAGTTGGCGGGGTTCTTCATCACCTCGTTGAGTGCGAAGTAGCTCCAGACCAGGCCCCCGGGGAACTTGGTGGACAGGTTGTCGCCGGGGAACAGGTACGGGGCGATGCCCTTCAGCGGCTGGCCGAGCGGTGCGTCGGCGTAGGCGTAGGTGTGCGTGGTGAGGCTCGTGTCCGGGCCGGGTCCGGCCGGCGGGCGCGGCGGCGGGCCCGCCGGTGCCGCCGTCGCGCCGGTGCCGGCGGACACGGCCACGAGCAGTGCTGCCGCGGTGGCCGCGAGCAGCTTGCGTAGCGAGGGCATGAACGTTGTTCCTTTCAGGGGACGAGGTGCAGGAACAGCGGTGCGGGGCGGTGTCAGCGGGTGGTGACGGTGCCCAGGTGCAGCCAGCCGGAGTGGGTGTCCTGGCTGGTGTTGGCGAAGCGCAGCGGGATGCCCTGGGGCAGCGGGTTGGCCACCCGCAGGACGATGTCGTACGTGCCGCGCCGCAGCCCACGGGTGTTGATCGGGGTGGTCAGCTCGGCCGGGTCGGCGCCGGGCTGGATGCCGGCGACGTTCCAGCCGGTCTTCCAGCGGGCGGCGACGCGGCCCGCGGCGTCGATCGCGGCCAGCTCGGCCTGCCACGGGTAGTAGAAGGGCGCGGTGCCCCGGTTGGCGACGCGCACCGACACCCGCTGCGCGCCGACGGCGGCCTCGGTGACGGTCAGCTCGTAGCCGAGCGAGCGGGCGGCGTCCAGGGCGCGGAAGTACTCGTCGCCGGTGTAGCCGGTGGCGAACGCCTGGTGGTTGATCAGCCAGGAGGCGTGCGTCTGGTCGACCGAGGCGGCGTAATCCTCGTACTGGCCGCAGCTGACGGGCTGCTCGAACAGGCACTGCTGGATCTCGGGGCGCAGCTCGCCGCCGACGGGCTCGGTGCGCCACTTCTCGGTGACGCCGTTGTCGATGAGGCGCTGCACGAAGTGCCACGAGGTCGGCGGCAGCGTCTCGAACGCGAACGAGTCGTCGTGGTAGCCGATCGGCAGCTCCTTGTTCTCCGCGCTCGGGTAGCGGGCCAGCAGCCGGGTCCTGTCGAACGACTCGTCGAACGCGGTCAGGATGCGGGTGAGGATCTCGGTGCTCGGCATCCAGTTGTCGGGGTTGGTCCAGCCGTCGTACGGCCAGGTGTGCCACTCGCCCCAGAAGCCGATCAGGCCGAGGGTGACGAAGCCGATGCGCGGGTCGCCGTCGTAGCGGCGGCCGAACGCGGTGATGAAGTTCTCCAGGGCGCTGACCAGGCGCGGGTCGCTGTAGTCGGGGGCGACGCTGACCCCGTTGTTGCCGAAGTCGTCGTACGCGTGGGTGGTCAGGCCCTGGTCGAGCAGGTACTGCGGGATGCCGGTGGGCTTGCCCGGGTAGTCGAGGTAGAACCGGAACACGCCCTGGTGGCCGCGCGCGGCGACGGTGTTGAGCTGCCGCTCCAGCGCGGTCCAGGAGAATTGGTCCGGTCCGGTCATCACGTCGCGCAGCGGCAGGTAGAACCACTCCATGCTGTGCGGGAACGTGTCGTAGCTGCCCGCGAACGGCATGAATCCCTTGAGCGGATTGTCGGCGGGCGCGGGCGTGTAGGACAGGGCCGCCCACTGGGGCGCGGCCGGGGTGGCCACCGCGGGGGTCGCGGCGGCCACGGAAAGGGTGGCCAGAAGCGCGACGGTGAGTCGCACGGCTCTTCTCATGACTGTTTCCTCGCAGGGTGATATGGCCGGCCGGGCGGGTGCCCGGCCGGATCTCGTGGGGGTATGGGGATTAGCTGACGGTGATCCGGTCGATGTCCGGTGCCCAGCCGCTCGGGTTGCTGATCGTGATCGTGTTGCTGCCCGAGGCCAGGTTCAGCGTGAACGAGGCGGAGCCGACGGTGTCCCAGTTGGCGGTGGCCGGGAAGTTCACCGTCTGCCCGTTGATCACCGCACTGCGGGCGGCGGCGGAGGTGTAGTAGACCGTCACCGTCTTCGCGCCGCCGGCGCCTCCGGCCACGCCGTTGAAGGCGAGGGTCGCGCCGTTGCCGACGTAGCCGACCTTCGACCCGCCCGAGCAGGCCCCGCACGCCGCGATCACGGCGGTGCCGGTCCGGGTGTTGCCCGACGCCTCGGCCTCGTAGCCGGTCGGGCCGGTGCCGCCGCCGCTGGTGGCGACGGTGATCCGGTCGATGTCGGGCGCCCAGCCGCTCGGGTTGCCGATCGTGATCGTGTTGCTCCCGGAGGCCAGGTTCAGCGTGAACGAGGCGGAGCCGACGGTGTCCCAGTTCGCGGTGGCCGGGAGGTTCACCGTCTGCCCGTTGATCACGGCGGTGCGGGCCTCGGCCGAGGTGTAGTACACGGTGACCGTCCTGGACCCGCCGGTGCCACCGGCGACGCCGTTGAAGGCCAGGGTCGCGCCGTTGCCGACGTAGCCGACCTTCGACCCGCCCGAGCAGGCCCCGCACGCCGCGACGACGGCGGTGCCGGTCCGGGTGTTGCCCGACGCCTCGGCCTCGTAGCTGGTGGTGCCACCGCCGCCGCTCGCGGACGTGGTGGCGGTCAGCGGTGACGAGGCGGCCGAGTAGTTGCCCGCGGCGTCGTACGCCTTGACCGTGTACGTGTACGCGGTCGACGCGGTCAGGCCGCTGTCGGTGTACGTGGTGCCCGCCGAGGTGCCGACGGCGGTGCCGCCGCGCAGGATCTGGTAGCCGGTGACCCCGACGTTGTCGGTGGACGCGGTCCAGCTCAGCGACACCGACGACGCGGTCTGGCCGGTGGTGTTGAGCCCGGCCGGGGTGCTCGGGGCGGTGGTGTCACCGCCGCCGGTGGCGACCGTGGTCGCGCCGAGGCTGAGCCAGCCGTCGGCCTGCTGGGTCGTGTTGGCGAAGCGCAGCTTCTTGGCGTTGGCGTTGACGGTCTCCAGCGGGTTGCGGACCCGCAGCACCCACTGGTAGTCGCCCGCGGCGAGGCCGCTGAGGCTGACCGACGTCTGGAAGTACTGCGGGTAGCCGTAGGCGCGGTAGCTCGGGTCGGCGCCAACATTCCAGTCGGGGAAGTTGCGGATCTGCAGCGGCTGCACCGTGCGCAGGTCCCAGCTGGTGTCGAAGGTGCGCACGACGGTCCCGGAGCTGTTCTTCAGCCCGAGCACCATCGTCCACGGGTAGTAGAACGGGGCCACCCCGGTGTTGGAGATCTGCACGCCGACGTTGACGGTGCCGCTCGCGGTGTTCTTGTAGTACGCGTTGTTGACCGTGAGGTTGTAGCCCATCAGGCGCACCGCGGCGGCCACGTTGGCGTCGCCGGAGGCGTAGTTGCCGCTCTGCTCGTTGATCATCCAGGTGGCGTGGTCCAGCTCGATGCACGCCTTGAGGTTGTCGACCGCGCCGGAGCCGTTGGGCCAGTACTGGAACGCGGTGGACTGGATCTCGGGGCGCAGCTCGCCGCCCATCGAGCTGGTGATCCACTTGTTCTCGGTGCCGACGTTGAGCTTGCGCTGGAGCTGGGCGTAGGACGCGCCGCCCATGGACATGGGCAGGCTGACGCCCTGCAGCGGGGAGCCCTCGCGGAAGCAGAACGAGTCGTCGTGGTAGCCGATGTCGCGCGCGTTCGCCGCTCCCCCGGCCGCGTCCGGGTAGCGGATCTCCAGCTTGGTGGTGTTGAACGCGGCGTCGAAGGCCGCCACGAGCTGCGCGCCGTTGGCGTCGGTGGGCATGTAGTTGGGCAGGCCGTCGGCGGTGTCGGTGTCGTACGGCCAGGTGTGCCACTCGCCCCAGAGCCCGACCAGGCCCATGTGGATGAACCCGAGGCGCGGGTCGCCGTCGTAGCGCGCGCCGAACGCGGCGATGAAGTTCTTCATCGCGTTGAGCAGGAACGCGCTGTCGTAGTCGGGGTGGGTGACGTTCCAGTACGTGTCGCCGCGCATGGCGACGTTGCCGTTGAAGCAGCTCGGGATGGCGTTGGCCGGGTGGCTGCCGGTGCCGCCGGGGTAGGTCAGGTAGATCCGGATCGCGGCCTGGTTCCCGTAGCCGGCCGTCTCGGCCAGCATGCTGTCGATGATCGACCAGTTGTAGCTGCCGCAGTTCGAGGCGCTGGTCATGATCTCGGAGAGGCCGAAGTAGCCCCAGGTCAGCGAGTGCGGATAGCCGGTGTTCTGGTTGCCGCCGGGGTTGTAGAACTTCGCCCAGCCCTTCAGCGGGTTGTCGACCGGGCCGGGCGCGGCGCTCAGCGCGTGGACCTGCAACGTCGGGTCGGGACTGGCCGGGGCGGCCGGGCGCGGCGGAGGTCCGGCGGGTGCGGCCTGGGCCGCGCCGGGTGCGATCAGGACGAGGGCGGCGCCGAGCACTGCGGCGCCGAGCGCGGCCGCGAAACGGCCACGGGGACGTGAATTCATGCGGTTCTCCGTGCGGGAGTGGGGCGTAGCTGCGGGTGTGCGGCGCGCGTGCCGGGCTCAGCACGAGCGGCTGTGCGGGTGGTGCAGACCCCGACGCGCAGGTCGGAGCTGGTGCGCAGTGCTACGAGACCTCTCGCTTGCTCCCGTTGTTGCCGAAGCAATACGAAGAGGTGTTGACAAAATTTCGAAGGTCTACATCATTATTCGAGAGCGGGGCGGCTGGCAAGAGCCGACCGATAGACGGATCCGAGGACGTGGATGAGCTCGACAAAACCGCGAGACGACCGCCGGGCGGCATGGTGGTTCCTGCTGCCCGTGCTGGTGGGATTCGCCGTCTTCTACGGCTACCCCGCCGCCCGGGGCCTGTGGTACTCGGTCACCGACTACACGATGCTCAACACCCCGTCGTACGTCGGCGCCGAGAACTACAGCAAGCTCGTGCAGGACGACAAGTTCTGGAACGCGCTGCTGGTCACCGGCTGGTACGTGGTGCTGAACATCGGGTCGCAGACGCTGCTGGCGCTGGGCATCGCGACGCTGATGCACCGGCTGACCCGCTCGGTCGTGCTGCGGGCCACGCTGCTGCTGCCCTGGCTGGTGCCCAACGTGACCATCGGCCTGCTGTGGATGTGGCTGCTGGACACCAACCTGGGGTTCTTCAACCAGCTGCTGCACACCGTCGGCTGGGGCCCGGTGGGCTTCTTCACCGACGAGACCTGGGCGATGCCGACGGTCGCGGGCATCAACACCTGGGCCTACACCGGCTACACGGCGCTGCTGCTCTACGCCGGGATGCTGCAGATCCCGCAGTACCTCTACGAGGGGGCGTCCATCGACGGCGCCGGCGAGTGGCGCATGTTCCGCCGCATCACCCTGCCGCTGCTGCGCCCGGTGCTGGCGCTGGCGCTGGTCGTGTCGCTGATCGGCTCGTTCCAGATCTTCGACACCATCGCGGTCACCACCAAGGGCGGCCCGGTGTCGGCGACGCAGGTCATCTACTACTTCATCTACCTGCAGGCATTCAAGTACTTCCACATGGGCTACGCCGCGGCGGCGGCGGTGTTCCTGGCGCTGATCCTCGGCGTGCTCACCGCGATACAGATGCGCCTGCTGCGCGCGTCCCGCTCGGACCTGGCGTGAAGGGGCAGACCGTGACGAAGAAGCTCAACCCCGGCCGGTTCCTCGCGTGGGCCGCGATGATCGTGGTGATCCTGGCGACGGTCTTCCCGTTCTGGTGGATGGTCCGCACGGCGCTCACCCCGGCCGCCGACATCTACACCGACAACCTCGGCCTGCTGCCCGAGCACCCGACCCTCATCAACTTCCTGCGGGTGCTGGGCCTGACCAGCGAGGCGGAGAACCGCGCGGCCGGCGGGTCCGGCGCGCAGCTCGACTTCGCCGCGTACCTGGTGAATTCGATCATCTACTGCGGGCTGATCGCGGCCCTGCAGACGCTGTTCTGCGCGATGGCGGGCTACGCGTTCGCCCGGCTGCGCTTCCCGGGGCGCGACCTGGTGTTCGCGATCGTGATCGCGGCGCTGATGGTGCCCCCGATCTTCACGCTGCTGCCGAACTTCGTGCTGGTCAAGGACCTCGGCCTGATGAACACCATGGCCGGCATGGTCGCCCCGACACTGCTGATGACGCCGTTCGCGGTGTTCTTCCTGCGCCAGTTCTTCCTGTCGCTGCCGCGTGACGTGGAGGAGGCGGCGATCCTCGACGGCAACGGCCCGTGGGGCATCTTCTGGCGCATCGCGCTGCCGATGAGCCGCGGCCCGCTGATCACCATCGGGCTCACCACCATCGTGTGGGCCTGGAAGGACTACCTGTGGCCGCTGCTGGTCGGCCGGGACGAGGACAACCGCCTGGTCACCGTCGCGCTCGGGGTGTTCCTCCAGCAGTCGCCCAACACCCAGCCCGACTGGACCGGCCTGATGGCCGCCTCGACGCTGTCGGTCCTGCCCGTGCTGCTGCTGCTCGTCTTCGTGGGCAAGCGGCTGGTCCAGTCCCTGAACTTCACCGGAAGCAAGTGACCGTTACACCCCACCGCACCATCACCCCCTGAGAAAGAAGGATCAGTAATGAACCGTGTGACACGGGCCGGGGCGGCGCTGCTGTCCCTGGCCGTGGCGGCCGGCCTGGCCGCGTGCAGCCAGTCCGAGGAGCCCGGCACGGGCGAGGCGGTGACGCTCAACTACTGGCTGTGGGACGACAACCAGAAGGCGTCCTACCAGCAGTGCGCCGACGAGTTCACCAAGGCCAACCCGAACATCACCATCAAGATCAGCCAGTCGGCGTGGAACGAGTACTGGCAGAACCTCACCACGCAGATCGCGGCGGGCGACGCGCCGGACGTGTGGACCAACCAGGGCTCGTACTACCCGCAGTTCGTCAGCTCGGGGCAGATCCTGGACATCCAGCCCTACGTCACCAAGGACGGCGTCGACCTGTCGCAGTACCAGGGCGGCCTGGCCGACCTGTTCACCAAGGGCGACCAGCGCTTCGGCCTGCCGAAGGACTGGGACACCATGGCCCTGGTCTACAACGCCGACCACCTCAAGGCACAGGGCCTCGACGCGGCCTCGCTGGCGAACCTGACCTGGAACCCGGCCGACGGCGGCACCTTCGAGCAGGCCATCGCCAAGGCGACGGTCGACGAGAAGGGCCGCAACGGCCTCGACCCGGCCTTCGACAAGACCAAGGTCAAGGTGTTCGGCTTCCTGCCGGAGTGGGCCGACGGCTCGCAGGGCCAGAACGGCTGGGGCAACCTGGCCGCCAGCAACGGGTTCACCTACCTGGACAAGAACCCGTGGGGCACCCAGTACAAGTACGACGACCCGAAGCTGGCCGAGACCATCGACTGGTTCAAGAAGCTGATCGACAAGGGCTACAGCCCGGCGCTGGACAAGGCCTCCACGCTCAGCCGGGACTCCCTGCTCAACGCCGGTAAGGGCGCGATCACCTTCGCCGGCTCCTGGATGATCAACAGCTACCTGGGCGACGGCGCGAAGCTCAAGTTCGCGTTCGCGCCACTGCCGGCCGGGCCGCAGGGCCGCAAGACGGCCATCAACGGCCTGTCCGACGCGATCTGGGCCGGCACCAAGCACAAGGACGAGGCCTGGCAGTGGGTCAAGTTCCTGGGCTCGGCGCAGTGCCAGAACATCGTCGGCGGCAACGGCGTGGTCTTCCCGGCCATCAAGTCCGCCAGCGAGAAGGCCCTGGCCGCGCACACCGCCAAGGGCCGCGACGTGAAGGTGTTCGTCGACGAGGCGGCGGCGCCCGGCGGCACGTTCTTCGTGCCGATCACCGAGCACGGCAACGAGATCAGCCAGACCGTCCAGGACGCCATCCAGTCCGCGATCCTCGGCCAGGCGAGCGCGGCCGACGCGCTGAAGAAGGCCAACGACCAGGTCAACGCGCTGTTCAAGTAGGCGCCGCGCCAACCGTGTCACCGCGGCGGGCCGGGTACACCGGCCCGCCGCGCCGCAATCCTCGTCGCATCGCACCTGTCTAGGAGAACCATGGCACTGCTCATCGAGCTCGCCGGCCACACCTTCGCCCTCGAACATGACGGACCCGGCAGCCCGCTCGCAGCCGACGGGGGCCTGATTCTTCCACCGGGGCGCGTCGCGCTCCTGCACGGACTCGGCGACGTGCCGTTCTACCGGCACGGCTACAACTCGTGGAGCCCGTGCGGGTGGCGGCGGCTGTCCGAGCCGCCGCTGCGGATCGCCAACCCCCAGCGCCGCGTCACCGCCGACGACGACGCCTGGGACGACCCTTCCCGCCACCACTCCTCGGCCGTGGCCGCGCTCGACGCCGGGGACGGCAACGTGCTGCTGCTGGGCGCGCTCGGGCTGGGCGTGCCGCGCCTGTCGGCGGACCGGGACACCCTCGCCGGCTGGTACGAGACCGGTGGCCAGCCCTGGTTCGCCGCCTACGGCCCCGAGGACGAGGTGTTCGCGGCGTACACCCGGCAGCTCGCGCAGCGGCTCGGCAGCAGCGGGCGCCGCGCCGGCAACGTCTGGTGCTCCTGGTACGCCTACTACGAGACCATCACCGAGCAGCAGCTGGCCAAGGACGTCGACGACCTGCGCGGCCTGCCGTTCGACGTGGTGCAGGTCGACGACGGGTGGGAGCGGCTGGTCGGCGACTGGGAGCCCAACCACAAGTTCCCGTCCGGCATGAAGGCGCTGGCCGAGCGCATCACCGACGCCGGGATGACCGCCGGGCTGTGGCTGGCCCCGTTCATCGCGCTGCCCGGCTCGGACCTGGCCCGGCAGCATCCGGAGATGCTGCTGCGCGACGGGCGGGGCGAGCTGGTGGTAGCCGGGCACAACTGGGGCACCGGCTACCACGCCCTGGACCTGTCCCGGCCCGCCACCCGCGATCACCTGGCCGAGCTGACCCACCGGGTGGTGCACGAGTGGGGGTTCAAGTACCTCAAGCTCGACTTCGTCAACGCGGGTGCGGCACCCGGCGCTCGCGAGGGCGGTGCCGAGCGCGAGCAGAGCTACCGCGACGCGCTCATGCTGATCCGGCAGGTCGCCGGGGACGATGTGTACCTGCTCGGCAGCGGCGCCATGCTGCTGCCGTCGCTGGGGGTGCTGGACGGGATGCGCAGCGGCCCGGACGTGGCGCCGATGTGGCAGAACTACGCCAGCGACGACCCGTCGGACGCGATGGCGCGCAACGCCGTGGTCAACACGGTGCACCGGCTGTGGCAGCAGCCGCTCGCCGAGGTGGACCCGGATGTCATCTACTTCCGCAGCCGGCTCAACCTGCTCACCGAGCAGCAGCTGGCCTGGCTGCGGGACCTTGCCGACATCTGCGGGTTCCGGGCCGTGTCCGATCCGCCGAGCTGGCTGAGCCCCACCGAGCTGGAGGACATGACCGGATACCTGGCCGCTCGGCCGGAGATCCGGCGGCTGGGCCGATACCGGTACACAGTGGATGGGCGCGAGACTGACTTCGGTCCGGCGATCACCCCGGCGGCGCAGGCATACCCCATCTCGTGACGCCGCGGCGGCGGGACCCGCAGCCGGGTCCCGCCGCCGGGGCGTCACGCACGGTGGGCTTGCCATCACCCGCCGATTTTGTAAAGATCAAAGCGTATTAGGCGGCCAAGGCCGCTCCAGGACAAGGGACAGATCGTGACAGAACTGGCAACGACCGGCACGGATCTGCCGCGACTGCGCGAACTCAACTCGCTGAGCATCGTGCGGGCGCTGCGCGACCAGCCGCCGTCCACGGTCACCGAGCTGTCCCAGCGCACCGGCCTGTCCCGACCCGCCGTCGACGTCATCGCGCAGGGCCTGGTCGCCGACGGCTGGGCCACCGTGCTGGAGCCCGGCGCCAACAGCGCCGTGGGCCGCCCCGCCCGCCGCTACCAGTTCCGGGCCACCGCCGGGCACGTGCTCGGCATCGACGTCGGCGTACACAAGATCCTCGCGCTGCTGTCCGACCTGGACGGCAACATCGTGCACTCGGTCCGGCAGAGCGTGGCCGCCGACGCCCCGCCCGCCGACCGCCTCGCCGAGCTGGACAACGTGATCAGTGCGTGCCTGACCGGGGCCGGCAAGGCGCCCGCCGACATCTGGGCGGTCACCGTCGCGGTCACCGGCGCCGTCGACGCCTCCGGCCGGACCAGCTTCTTCACGCCGCTGCCCGGCTGGGGCGACGTCGACCTCACGGGGCACCTCGCCAGCCGGTTCGCCTGCCCGGTGCAGGTCGAGAACGACTGCAAGCTGGCCGCCGTCGCCGAGCGGTGGCAGGGCGCGGCCAGCGACGCCAACGACATCGTCTACGTGCTGGCCGGTATGCGTACCGGCGCGGGCCTGATCCTGGACGGGGTGCTGCGCCGCGGCTACGGAGGCGCGGCCGGTGAGATCGGCGCGCTCAAGCACGTGCGCTGGCTCAACGCACCCGCGCACCTGCAGAACTGCCCCGGGGTGCCCGACACGGTCGGCCCCGACGACGCCGCCGCGTGGGTGTTCAACGCGGCGCGCGAGGGGGACAAGGCCGCCCGCACCGCCGTCAGCCGCTACGTCAAGGATCTCGCCGTCGGCGCCGCGGCGCTGGTGCTGGCCCTGGACCCGCAGGTGGTCATCCTCGGCGGCGGCTTCTCCCGCTCGGCCGACCTGATCCTCAACGCGCTGCGGCAGGAGCTGCAGCGGCTGTGCCTGCGGATGCCCGAGGTGCGCGCGTCCACGCTGGGCGCCGACTCCGTCGCGCTCGGGGCGCTCAAGCTGTCGCTCAACGAGGTCGACGACCGGCTGTTCAGCGCGGGCCTGTCGGCACCGGTCGCGCCCCGCCGCAAGTAACGCCGAAGGTGTTCGGCCGGCCGCGAATGTTCCCGGCCGGGCCGGGTAGGTCAGGTATTCCGCACGAAGGCCGTGCCGCCCTGCGTGCGGCCGGACACCGGAAGTGAGCGGAGGAACCACCGATGGCTGACATGACCCACTTCACGATCGCCACCGTCGCCGAGCAGAGCGCCGATTTCCGGCGTGTGCTGTGGACGGGCCGCCACACCCAGCTGGTGATCATGACGATCCCGCCCGGCGGCGAGATCGGCGAGGAGGTGCACGAGCACAACGACCAGATCCTGACCTTCGTCAGCGGCACCGGCGAGGCCGCCGTGGGCGGCGAGACCCGCCAGGTCACCCAGGGCGACCTGGTCGCCGTGCCGGCCGGCACCCGGCACAACTTCCGCAACACCGGCGTGAACCCGCTGGTCCTGTACACGGTCTACGGCCCGCCCGACCACGCCGACGGCGTCGTGCACGCCACGAAGGAGGAGGCCGAGGCCGCGGAGGCCGCCGGCCGGGACGAGCCGCCCGCCCACTGATCCCTGCATCCGGCCGGGGTTGCGCCGCCCGGTCAGCGCTGCCGGCGGCGCCGCCTCGGCCTCATCGGCCGCCCCGCTCCGGCGGCCCGCCCCACGACCCCAGGCTGAGGAACGCGCACATCGCGATCACCAGCAGCAGCAGCGCGACCCCTCGGCCGATCCCGGCGACGACCGCCACCACCACCGCGGCCACCAGGCCGATGAGCGCCAGCCACGGCCATATCCGACGGGCCGCCCGCTCGGGCCCCGAGCGCTCGCCGCTCATCGACCGGGCAAAAGCCGGGTCGTCCCGGGCCGACTCCCGTTCGAGGTCCCGCAGCCGCCTGCGCTCCTCCGGAGTGAGAGACACCTCGCACCTCCCGCCGTCGTCGCGCGCCGCCCCCGCCGGTCGTGGTTCCCGCCCCGGCCAGGGCTCCGGCGTACCCACGCCGGATTTCGGCAAACCCGGTGGCAGCCGGTGCGCCGCCCCGGATCAGGGCCGCCGTGCGGGCGCCGCCCCGGCGGGCACGGCGGCCGGCTCGCGCACCATGACGACATCCACCTCGTCGTCGCGTTCCGGCGTGAACCCGTGCCGCTCGTAGAGCCCGGCGGCCGCGCTGCCGCGCAGCACGATCAGCCGGACCCGGAGCCCGTCGCGATCGCAGCGCCCGAGCAGCGTCCGCAGCACCGCCCCGCCCACGCCCCGGCCCTGCACCGCCGGGTCCAGGTAGAAGTGCTCCAGCCAGTGCGCGTCAGCCGCGGGCCGCAGCGCCACGCAGCCGGCGAACCCGCCGCCCACCTCGATCACCCAGGTGTTCGCCGCGCTGAACCCGTCGCGCAGCCGCTGGCGAACCCGCTGCTCGTCGTAGCGCCCGAGCCGTTCCAGGTCCGCCCGGAGCACCACGGCCCGCAGCTCGGCGACGACCTCGACGTCGGCCTCGGTCGCCGGCCGCATCTCCCACTCCGCCATGATCGCGATGCTAGCGTCCCGCGCGCCGGGTTCCGGCACTGCCCACATACCGGCCATGAGCTGGGCAGACGTGTTTTCCTCCGACCGTCGGGGTACTCCCGCCGTAGCCGGACCGCAGAGGAGAAGATCATGACGAGCCGGTATGAAACGACCACCCGCGTCACCGCACGGGCACCCGTCCGCATCGCCGCGGCCGTCGTCGGCGTGGTGTTCCTGCTCGTGGGCATCTTCGGGTTCATCCCGGGCCTCACCACGAACTACGACACCATGCAGGCCGCCGGACACCAGTCCCAGGCGATGCTGCTGGGCGTCTTCCAGGTGTCCGTGCTGCACAACATCGTGCACCTGCTGTTCGGCGTCGCCGGACTGATCATGTCCCGCACCGTGCCCGCCGCCCGGACGTACCTCATCGGCGGCGGTGTCGTCTACGGGCTGCTGTGGCTGTACGGCCTGCTGGTCGACCAGTCCGGCGCGGCCAACTTCGTCCCGGTCAACACCGCCGACAACTGGCTGCACTTCCTGCTCGCCGTCGGCATGATCGGACTCGGGGTGCTGCTGACCCGGCGCACGGCCGACGACGCAGACCGCGGGCGGGTGCGCATCTGAGCGCATCGGCCGAGGGCCGGCGCGCGCGTCGCGCCGCAGGTCACCGGCGCCTGCCGGACAATGGCGGGATGCGGCGCCGCTGGCTGTTCGCCGACCAGCTCGGCCCACATTTCCTGGACGCACCGGAGCAGCCGGTGCTGCTGGTGGAGTCCAAAGCCGTGTTCCGCCGCCGGGCGTTCCACCGGCAGAAGGCGCACCTGGTGCTGTCCGCACTGCGCCACCGCGCCGCCGAGCTGGGCGGCCGGGCGGTGTTCGTCCAGAGCGAGACCTACCGCGAGGCCCTCGATCGGGTACGCGAGCCGCTGGAGGTCTGCCACCCGACGTCGCGCGCCGCCCGGGACCTGGTCCGCGGGGCCGGGGTCGAGATGCTGCCGCCGCGCGGCTTCGTGTCCAGCCCGCAGCAGTTCACCGACTGGGCGCAGGGGCGCAAGCGGCTGCGCATGGAGGACTTCTACCGCCACGCTCGCGTGCTGCACGACCTGCTCATGGACGGCGGCGAACCGGCCGGCGGGCGCTGGAACCTCGACGCCGACAACCGGCAGCCGCCGCCGCGCTCGGGACACCTCGACGTGCCCGCGCCGCCGCTGCCCGCCGAGGACGACATCGACGCCCAGGTCCGCGCCGACCTGGACCGGTGGGAGGCCGAGGGGATCCGGTTCCTCGGCCGGGACGGGCCGAGGCTGTTCCCGGCCACGCATGCCGAGGCGACGGCACGGCTGCGGCATTTCGTGCAGCACCGGCTCGGCGCGTTCGGGCCGTACGAGGACGCGATGCTGTCCGGCGACCCGTGGCTGGCGCACAGCATGCTGTCCGCCCCGCTGAACCTGGGCCTGCTCGACCCGCTCGACGCCGCGCACCGGGCCGAGGAGGCCTATCGCGCCGGGCGGGTGCCACTGGCCAGCGCCGAGGGATTCATCCGGCAGCTCATCGGCTGGCGCGACTACATCTGGCACCTGTACTGGTATCTCGGCGAGCAGTACCGGCACCGCAACCGGCTCGGCGCCCGGCGCACCGTGCCGGGCTGGTTCGCCGAGCTGGACGCCGACGCGGTGCAGGCGCGCTGCCTGTCCGACGTGCTCGCCGGGGTGCGCGATCGCGGCTGGGTGCACCACATCCCGCGGCTCATGGTGCTGGGCAACTACGGGCTGCAGCGAGGCTGGCGGCCCGGTGAGCTGGCCGACTGGTTCCACCGGGCGTTCGTCGACGGCTACGAGTGGGTCATGACGGCCAACGTGGTCGGCATGAGCCAGTACGCCGACGCGGGGACGATCACGACGAAGCCGTATGCCGCCGGAGGCGCCTACGTCAACCGGATGAGCGACTACTGCGGCGGCTGCCGCTACGACCCGCGCCACCGGCTCGGCGCGGACGCCTGCCCGTACACCGCCGGGTACTGGGCGTTCCTCGACCGCAACCGGGAACGGCTGGCCGGCAACGTGCGGCTGGCGCAGCCGCTGCGGCAGCTGGACCGGCTGGCCGACCTGCCCGAGGTCGCCGAGCAGGAGCGCCAGCGTGGCTCGCACGCCCCCTGAGGCGGGCGGGCGGCCGGTGGCCTGAGGGCACCGGCCGCCGTCACGCCGATCAGGGCAGGGTGTACTTGACCTTGTAGTTGCCGCCGTCGCCGACGTACGTCGCCCACGTACCGCTCACCGATGCCGTGGTCGCGGCCGTGGCCACCAGCTCGTCGTTGCTCAGGTACATGTTCGTCGTGTTGCGCAGCGTGTTGCGCAGCTCGGAGTTCCGCGTGGCCGCGTCCTTCCAGAACGAGATCTGGTACTGGTTGTACATGTTGTTGCCGATCCAGGTGATCTCGCCGGCCGACAGGTCGTTGTCGTAGTCCTCCTCCAGCATCACCGAGATGAGCAGCCAGCCGCTGCTGACGCCGCTGACGATGGAGGCGTTCGGGTAGTAGGTCTCGCCGCTGGCGACCTCGGCGTCCCAGCCGCCGGGGCCCCACTTGCCGAAGGCGGTCGCCCCCGGGTTGGTCGTGCTGGCCGCGAAGACCAGGAAGTACGGGCTGTCGTCGCCGACCTCGTCGGTCTCCTCGATGCACTGCACGGTCGCGACCCGCAGCGTGGTGCCCGCCTGCGCAGGGGCGGCTACGGCGAGTCCGGCCGCGAGCGCGACGCCGGTCAGCGCGCCGAGCATGCCGATCCGGCGGGTCAGGTGGCTGAGCGATGTGGACATCAGGGGCTCCGTCCTGCCGCGGCATCCCGGTGAACCCGCGGCTTGCGTACCGGAAACGGGCCGGTGGACCCGGCCACCGCCTCAGGGAACGCCGCCGGGGTTGTCACGGGGTTGTGGCGAGGTTGTCCCCCAGGTCACCGCCGAGACGAGCCGGTGCGGCCGCGGCGACGGGCAGGCGGCAGCGTACGACCGTGCCGTTAGGTGCGGCGGCGGTGATGACCGCTCGGCCGCCGAGTTCGAGGCAGCGTTCGCGGATGCTCGTCACGCCCATGCCCGGCCGGTAGTCCGGCGCGATGCCCCGCCCGTCGTCGGTGACCTCGATGTGCAGGTCCCCGTCCCGCCATACCCGGACGGCGCAGTGCTCGGCGGCGGCGTGCCGGACGACGTTGGTGAGCGCCTCGGAGACGATCCGGTAGGCGGCGACCTCCACCGCCGCCGGGATCGGGTCGGCGCCGATCGCGCAGTCGAGCCGGGTGCGCATCCCGCCCGCGAGCCGGTCGACGAGCTCGCGCAGCGCGGCGGGGAGCCCGAGGTGGTCCAGGACGGTGGGGCGCAGGTCGTCGATGAGCTGCCGGATGTCGCCGACGACGGCGCGGTGGATCTCGGCGAGGTCGGCGAGGATGCGTTCGGCGGCGGCCGGGTCGGTGGCGATGAGGGAGCGGCCGAGGTCGAGGCGCATGGACGCGGAGGCCAGCGTCGGGCCGATGCCGTCGTGGATCTCCCTGCGCAGGCGGCGGCGCTCCTCCTCCAGGATGGTCACGGTGCCTTCCAGCGCCCGCTGGAGCCGGGCTGCCAGCAGCAGGCTGTACGCGGTGGCGCCGGCCTGGCGGGCGAGGCCGCTGAGGAGGCGGCGATCGGCGGGGCCGAACGGTTCCCGGTCGGGTCCCGGGTCGAGGACGAGGCGGCCGATGGGTTCGCCGTCGTGGACGAGGTCGAGGCGGGTGGCGGTGGGTCCGGGCAGGCCGTGGCTGCTGGAGGGCAGCGCGAGTCCGGGCACCTCGATGGCGGCGTGGGTGAGCCGCAGCGCGCGGACGAGGGTCGCGACGAGCTGGTGCAGCGCCGCTTCGGCGGAGTGCGCCGACTCCAGCCGCTGCCCGAGCTGGCGAAGCACCTCGTACGGGTCTTCGCGCTGGCCGTAGACGAGGCGGCTGACGACCCGGCGCAGCCCGGACCGGGCGGCGGTGAAGGAGACGGCGACGACCACGACGAGCAGGACCGGCACGAGTTCGAGCTCGGCGTGGAAGGCGTGGCTGAGCAGGGCGGCGGCGCCGATGTACACGCCGATCAGGGCCGCCGTGACGAGTCCGTAGACCAGCGAGCGGCGCAGGATGAGCTGGATGTCCCACAGCCGGTAGCGCAGGACGGCGGCGGCGAGGAGCAGCAGGGCGGGGATCCAGACGACGGTCAGGTATGCCCACGGGATCAGCGGCCGCCCGAGGAGCTGCTCGGGCAGCTTGCCGAGCAGGAGGTAGCCCCCGGCGAGGACGGCCAGGCCGTAGCTGACCAGGCGCATCCGCTGCCGGGACAGCGGATCGCGGGCTAGGACGTAGCTGGTGACGACGGCGGCGAGCACGAGGACGGGGAAGAACCCGGCGGCGGGGACGGAGACGCCGATGAGGGTCCACGTGCGGCGCAGCCCCTGCGCGGCGTGCAGGCTCGTGGCCAGGACCGTGCCGTAGGCGGCGAAGGGCAGGGCGTAGCCGAGGGCGATCAGCCACGGCCTGCGGCGCAGCAGCGGCCAGGTCCGCGGGAACGAGATGGCGAAGTGGAGCAGGCACGCCCAGAGCAGGCAGTTCACCGCCTCCGCCGCCGTGGTGACCCAGAGCCGGCCGGTGGCGATCTCGACGGCCTGGGTGCCGTACATATGCGAGGCGTACCCGATGAACTGCAGGATCGCGACCAGGTAGAGGGTGACGGCGGCCGGGTCGCGCGGGCGCCGGGCGAGCACGAGCGCGGACAGCAGCACCAGGAAGACGATGTAGGGCAGGGTGTACGCGTTACGCGCGGCCAGCCGCGGCAGCGGATAGTCGGTGAGGGTGACGGGCAGGTCGAGGCGGTGCCCGTCCCGGGCGACGGTGTAGACGACGGTGTCGCCGATGCGCGGCGGCCGGTCGGCGAGGGACCCGGCGGCAAGCGGGCGGCCGCCGATGGCGACGACGACGTCCCCGGCGCGCAGCGGTGTGCCGTCACCGGCGGCGACGGAGAGCACGAGGCCGTCCGGACGCCAGGCGCGGGAGTCGGTGTTGGTGGCGGTGCCGTCGGAGGGGTGTCCGGCGCGGGCCGCCCACAGCCAGCCGAGGGCGAGCAGTGCGATGAGGACGGCGAGGACCATCCGTGCGATCCAGGCGCGACTGGGGCGGGCGGCGGGCTCGGCCACTGCTGTCATCGCTTTCCATGGAGGTGCTGTCCCGGGACGGCCGACCCATTGACGGCGGGACGGCGGTGAACGCATGGTTGGGCACGTCCCCCAGTGCCGACCAGGAGGGTACCTTGCCTGAGCAAGAACCGGCCGTGACGCCCCTGGGCGTGCTGGTCGCCGACGACCATCCCATCTTCCTGGCCGGGATGCGGCAGCTGCTGGACGCCTATCCGGGGCTGACCTGCGTCGCGGCGGTGACGTCGGGCGCGGAGGCGGTGCGGCAGGTGGTCGCGCGGCGCCCGGACGTGGCCGTGCTGGACCTGGACATGCCCGAGCTGTCGGGAGTGGAGGTGGTCCGCGCGATCGGGGTGCAGGCGCCGGAGGTCGGAGTGCTGATGCTGACGATGCACGGCGACGACGAGTCGGTGTTCGCGGCGCTGCGCGCGGGGGCCCGAGGCTACCTGCTCAAGGGCGCGACTCCGGACGAGGTGGCGGCGGCGATCCGGTCGGTGGCGTCCGGCGGGGCGGTGTTCGGGCCGAGTATCGCCTCACGCCTGGTCGAGTACTTCGCGGCGCGCCCGCTGGCCGTGTCGGCCGCGCCGGCGCTGCCGGAACTCACCGACCGCGAGCGGGAGATCCTGACCCACCTGGCCGACGGCGAGGCCAACGCGACCATCGCCGCGCGGCTCTACCTCAGCCCGAAGACGGTGCGCAACCACGTGTCGAACATCTTCACCAAGCTCCACGTGGCCGACCGCCACGCTGCGGCCCGCCGCGCCCGCGAGGCGGGTCTGGGCCGCCCCTGATCGGACCCGAGCCGGGTGATGGCCGCCCCGGCGTTTCGCCGGGGCGGCCACGACTACCTGCCGGGTTACGGGGTGGTCTGGAGGCCGCCGGTCATGCAGTCGGTGCCGTCGGGCTCCCAGATGTCGTACACGGCGCGCAGGAAGATCCCGCCGGTGCCGATGTGCCACCAGCCCAGGGTCGCCGCGAGGTCCTGCGGCTGGCCGGGGTTGGTGCGGCTGATGGTGAAGCCGCGGATGCCGTCGGCGTAGGTGGTCGCTGACGGCGGTGCCGGCACGGTGTGCCCGCCGGAGCCGTTGGCCCGCCAGTACAGCAGGCCGGTGACCCGCTCGACGCTGCACCCGGCGGGGAGCGACTGGAACGCGTTGAGCACCGTGTTGCCGCGGTGTCCGTCGAGGATCACCGGGTAGCGCGCGAACTTGGTGCTGCTGTACAGGGTCCGGCGGTGCACCGGCGTGGGAGGCGTCCGGCACTGGTCGTCGGTGACTCCGGCCGGCTTGTTGTAGGTCTCGACGAGGTCGACGATGACCCGGCTGTCCCCGTCCTGCCACGGCACGAAGATCTCGATCAGGGCTTCGCGCCCCGCCGGGTTGCTCGCCGACGCCCGCGACACCACCCGGGCGTCCCACTCCCCGCCGAAGCTGAGGCTCAGCCCGCCGGCGATGTTCGACGTCAGCACCAGCCCGGTCGACACGTCCCTCGCGACGAGGGTCTGGTCGGCGATTGTGCAGCCCCGGTAGAGGGTCAGCCCGCCGTGCACCGTGTACTGCCGCGGGCCGATGAAGGTCACCTGCCAGCCGATGTCCTCGAACGCGGTGATCCCGACGGCGTCGAACGCCCTGGCGACGTGCTCGCACATCGCGGCCGTGAAGGCGATGCCGCCCAGCGGCGCGCCCACGGCGGCCTTGCAGGTGGCCAGGGTCTCGACCCGGTGGTCCAGGAAGCCCGACGCCGGGCCGAGCCGCCCACCGGTGAGCGTGGCATAGGCGAGCTGCGCCATCGCGGGCCGCCCGATGCCCGGGGTGCCGACGCCCGGCACGCCGCCGTCGGTGATCATCACCGCAGCCCGGTTCGGCACCCCGGCCGTCTTGTGGGTGCACAACGGGCACCCCTGGTTGACCAAGGCCATGTGGTCCGGGTCGCCGAACGCCCGCGGATTCGCCATGTCGCGCACCGCGCCGCCCGGGGAGTCCTCGGCGACGCGCCAATCCGCGGCGTCGTTCTCCACCAGGTTTCCCATCAGGTCGGCGTAGTGCTCGCCGAGCGCGCCCGGCTCGCCGGCGGCGAAGAACGCGGTGGCGCTCTCGACGACGCCGTGGGTGAACTCGTGTGCCACGATGTCCCGCGAAAGGATCTTGGTGCCGAGGTGCATGCGGATGTCGAGGCAGTCGAGGTATCCGTACAGGCCCGGGTCCGAGGTCTGCCGCGGCAGGGTGGTCTCCTGCGGGGTGCGCCCGCACCAGACGGCGTTGCCGTCGAAGGCCGACCCGACTCGCACCTTGATCGGCGAGCCCTGGCCGTCGAAGCTGTCGCGGCCCAGCGACGTGTAGAACGCGTCGGTGGCGTCCAGGAACGACGCTGCCGTGATCGAGTCCGGGTGCATGGTGCCGGCGGGGACCAGGTGGGTGCCGGGGGTCAGCGGCGGGGTGCCGGGCGCCTTGCTGATCTCGGCGCGGTCCTGCTGCTGACCGTTGAGGATCGTGTAGGGCACGGCATGGGCCTGCGAGTCGACGGCGAACACCTCACCGCCGCTGCGGGCATCGACGTACGCGATGCGGCCGGGCAGGCTCACCCGGTAGACGAGCCGCTCCTCGCCCTGTCCCAGGTTCGTCCCGGCGAACAGGTCCGCCGACAGGACCACCAGCGGCGGCGCAGGCGGATTCGCCGACAGCCAACCGGCGAACCAGGTCAGGCAGTCCAGCCGCCACTCGCAGACCGCGTCGCGGTAGCGGTTGGCCGCGGCTGCGACGGCGTTCGCCGAGGTCATGGTCGCCTGCTGGTGCGCGGTGGGGAAACTGACGAACCTGGCGCTGATCGACTCGGCCTGGCCGGTCGCCCTCAGCGTGACCGTGAGGTAGGCGCCCTCCACCGGGTAGCCCGCGTAGTACTCCTGGAAGCGGACGCTGACCCGCCCGCCGACGTCGGTGAACTGCTGCGGCGACCGCAGGTGGTGGGTCGGCCGCAGGGTGCCGTAAAGCTGCGCGAACAGCGGCTGGGCCATCAGGTCGCGGGCCCGGTCGACGGGCGTGGCACCCTGCGTCGCGATGCTCATGTGACCGAGGCCCACCCAGGCGGGGGTGCCGGTCGCCGGGTCGAGGACGACCCGCTGCAGCCAGGTGACGGGGTTGCTGGACGGGCAGCCCCCGATCGACTTCCCGGTCAGCGTCAGGCCGGGCCCGGTCGCGGCCACCGCCGCGGTGCTCTGATCGACCAGCTGCAGGCCCGCCGGGACCTCCTTCTCGGGTTCCAGCCACTCCGGCGTGCCGAAGAGCCAGCCCCGGCGCGGCGAGTGCGCCCCGCCGGTCAGGAAGAACGGGTCGATGACGACCTCCGTCGGCGCGGGCAATGCCACCACGTCCGCGTCCTCGTAGCCTCGCGCGGCCTGGTAGGCGCGCACGACCTCGACGGCCTTGGCGGCCTCGAGCTTCTTGGTGTCGACCTCGCCGAGCTTCTCCCCCGTCAGCTGGCCCGCCACGCCCCGGATGACACCGTCGCGGGTGAGCACGACGGACATGGCGGCGTTGGCGACCACCAGCCTGTCCGGGGTGATACGGCTGAACGTCACCGTCGAGCAGTCACCGGCGCTCACGACGCGGGTGACCTCGGCGTCGCGGATGTCGGCGAGGTTCCACAGCGCCAGGTGCTGCTGGACGAACGCGATGGCGTGCTCGGTGAGCGACGCCTTGGGGTCCAGGCCGCTGGGGATCTCCAGTTCCAGCCGCCCCACGGTGCGGGCCTGCTGCCAGCTCTCCGCCCGCAGCTGGATCGCCGAATTGGCACTGAGCTCGTCGAGAAGCTTGACCTGCTCCTTGGCGAGGTAGGGGTCCTTGCGGTAGTCGGTGGTGATGGTGGATTCCGGTGCCGCATTCACCGTGGACCGGGTGGAGTCGGTGATGACGACCGCCAGGCTCGCCACCAGCGTCAGGCCGGCCGTTATCGCCACCGCCCGCCGCGACACGAAAGATTGCCGATGCATTGGAGCTGCCTCCTCGAAGCCGAATCAGGCCGAGGATGGTCGAACCGGATCACCGGGCGCATGGGACACCAGTCCCCATTGGAGTCCCGACTATCCCGGCGGACACGCGCCGCCACGTGGGACACATCGAGGCATGTCATGTCGACATACGTCCGTGGGCAGGGACGCGCCGCACGGCGTCCCTGCCCACGGCCGGTCTCACAGCCGTGACGGCGTCAGCTGTCCCGGCGTGATGTAGTCGATCCAGATCACGTACCCGTCGTCGAGCCGGAACGCGACCGTCGCCCCGGCGGGCACCCGCACGGGGACCGTCACCGTCGTCCACGGGGTCGGACTGCCCTGGTTGGGCAGCCCCAAGGTCGTCGCCACGACACCGTTGACCAGCATTGTCACCCGGACGTTGCCGGTGGGTGGTGGTCGCATAGCGCAGTTCGAGCTGCCGCGCGGGGCGCAGACCGTCGAACTCCAGCGCCGCACCGTGGGCGTACACCAGCGCGGTGCGCTGCCCGGACGCGGTCACATCGGCGACGGCGATGTCGGTGGTTGTCGCGGATGTAGTCGAAGAACGGCCGGTACCACTGCTGCCAGAGCTGCTCGGCGCGACCGGGTGGGCGCCGCCGGTCCCGTCGTCCTTGAGGATGCAGCCTGCCGTGTGCTCGCCGACCGAGTACGCCTGAGGGTCACGCCCGCCGGCCGGGGGAACCGGGGGTCGGCGTCGAGGACGTCGGCGGCGAACACGGCCAGCGTCGTGCTGTCCTGGCCAAGGTAGAACAGCCCTTGCCATTCGCGCGCAGGTTGCGGGCGGTGAGGCGGCCGTCGGGCCGGGCCGCCGCCGAGGTCGCCCCCGAAAGGGTGACCGCCAACGCCAGCAGGACGGCGGCGAACATGCGCGGGCTTCTGCGCACCATGTGCTCCTGGAGATTCGGAGAGAGAAGTGCCGGTGCCCCGCAGAGTGCCCGCGGGGCGTGCGCCGACGACCGCGACCAAGGCGTCAACGGCCACCGAGGTTGCGGCGTACATCTCAAGGCTCCGGCCCTTGTCCGGGCAATCGTTTGCGCAACGGAAGGCGGTCCCGGCGCCGGTCAGGCCGTTGCGGCCTCCCCGATGGCCTGGTCGAGTATCTCCAGGCCGAGGGCCAACTCCTCTCGGGTCGCGGTCAGCGGCGGCGCGATGCGGAACGTGCCGCCCATGCCCTTGAGCTGGACCACGTTCATGTGCAGGCCGAGTTCGAGGCAGCGGCGGGTGACCTGCGCGCCGAGCGCGTCGGAGCCCTGCTTGGTGGTGCGGTCCACGACCAGCTCGACGCCCTGCATCAGGCCGCGGCCGCGTACGTCGCCGACCACGTGATGCCGCTGCTGGATCTCCAGCAGCCCCGCGCGCAGGAACGCGCCGTGCTCGCGGGCGCGCACATCCAGCTTCTCGTCCCGCAGCACGTCGAGCACGGTGTTGCCGACGGCCGCGACCAGCGGGTCCGACACGTGCGTGGTGTAGAACAGGTAGCCGCGCTCGTGGGCGCGCTGCTCGATCTCCTCGCTGGTGACCACGGCGGCCAGGGGCAGCCCGGCGCCGAGCGTCTTGGACAGGGTGAGGATGTCGGGCACGATGCCGTCGCGTTCGAAGGCGTACCAGGTGCCGGTGCGGCACAGCCCGGTCTGCGCCTCGTCGGCGATCAGCAGCATGCCGCGCTCGCGGCACTTGGCTGCCAGCGCGGCCAGGTAGCCCTCCGGCGGCTCGATGATGCCGCCCGAGCTGAGGATCGGCTCGAAGATGAAGGCCGCCAGGCTGCCCGACGACATCGCGTCGACGAGGGCGAAGCCGTGGTCGAGCTGCCGCCGCCAGTCGAGTTCGCCGTCGGCGGTGGTGAAGTCCGGCCGGTACGCGTTCGGCGTGGGGATCGCGAAGTTGCCCGGCGCCGTCGGCCCGTAGCCCTGGTGGCCCGCGCTGTACGTGGCGTTGGCCGCGGCACCGGTCATGCCGTGCCAGGAGCGGGCGAACGCGACGACCTCGTGCCTGCCGGTGACCAGTTTGGCCATGCGGATGGCGGCCTCGTTGGACTCCGCGCCGGTGGTGAGCAGCAGCACCTTGTCCAGCGGCGCGGGCAGCGTCTCGGCCAGCCGCCGCGCCAGGTCGACCACGGGACGCGACAGCATGCCGCTGAACAGGTGGTCCAGCGTCGCGATCTGGCGCTGCACCGTGTCCACGATGGCCGGATGGCTGTGCCCGAGGATGGCGCTCATCTGGCCGGACGTGAAGTCGAGGATCCGGCGGCCGTCGGCGGTGTACACGTAGCTGCCGGACGCCCGCTCGATGATCTCGGGCGTGAACGTGCCGCCGTAGCGCACGAGATGGCGCTGCGCGTCGGACCAGAACTGCTCGGTCGTCGTCATACCGCCACGATAGGTACGCCCGCTGTGCGCGAACAGCTCTGATTCCCGCATAGACTGTGCGGGATCCGCGCACAAGGAGCCCGATGCGCCTGAACACCGCCCGGCTGGAGATGCTGAGCCTGCTGGACAGCCTCGGCACGGTCCGGGCCGTGGCCGCCGCGCTGCACCTGAGCCCGTCGGCGGTGTCGGCGCAGCTGGCCGTCCTGGAGACCGAGACCCACGCCGAACTGCTGCGGCGGACCGGCCGCCGGGTGCGGCTCACCGCCGCCGGACGCGCGCTCGCCGGGCACGCCCGGATCATCCTCGACCAGGTCCGAGCGGCCCAGGAGGACCTGCGGGGCCTGTCCGGGCAGCCGACCGGGCCGGTGCGGCTGGCCGCGTTCTCCAGCGCGATGCGCACCCTGGTGATCCCGCTGGCCGCGCGGCTGCGGCGGACGCATCCCGAGATCGCGCTGGAGGTGTCCGAACTCGACCCGCAGGCCAGCCACCCGGCGCTGCGCCGAGGCGACTGCGACATCATCGTGACCGCCGACTTCATCGACGGGTCACTGCCACTCGACCCCGATACGCGTACGATCCCGCTGCTCGACGACGCCATCGTGCTGGTGACCTCGGCGGAGCACGCCGTGCCCGGGACGCCGGTCGACCTGGCCGAGCTGGGCGCGGCGGCCTGGTCGCTGGACCTGCCGGGCACGTACCTGGCGCAGCTGGTCACCAGCAGCTGCCGGCAGGCCGGGTTCGAGCCCGTGGTGGCCGGGCGCTTCGGCAGCTACGAGCTGCTGCTGGCGCACGTCGAGGCGGGCCTGTCCGTGTCGCTGCTGCCGGAGCTGGCCGTCGACGGCCGGTATCGGGTGGCCGCCCACCCGCTGCGGCAGCCGCTGACCCGGCACGTGTACGCGGCCGTCCGCGGCCGGTCCGCGCTGACCGCGGCCGGCACGGTGGTCCTGGAGGAACTGCGCCGCCTGGCGGGCGCGCGGCCGCCCGGACTGCGCTGACCGCGCGCTCCCGGCCTAAAGTTCAGACACGGCTCGCGGCTGGAGGGTGCTGATGAAGGTCGACCGGATCACGTCCGCCGACGGCGCGGCGATCACGCTGCACACGACCGGCACCGGACCCGGCGTCGTCATCCTGCACGACGGTCTCGTGCCGCTGGCGCACTATCACGGGCTCGCCGAGGCGCTGGAGCACCGTTTCACCGTGCACCTCTACGACCGGCGCGGGCGGGCGGACGCGGCCCCGCTGCAGGGCGGCGAGACCGTCGCGACCGACCTCGCGGACCTGTCCGCCGTGCTCGAGCACACCGGCGCGGTGAACGTCCTCGGCCACGGGACCGGCGGTTTCCTCGCGCTGCGGGCGGCGCTGCGGCTGCCGCTGGAGCGGGTCGCGGTGTACGACCCGCTCGTGTCCCTGGACGGCTCGCCCGTCCTCGGTGACCTCGACGAGCTGGAGCAGGCCGTCGCCACCGGGGACCACGCCCTCGCGCTGACCCTGCTCGGCCGGGCCAGGCACCCCGGCGGGGCCCCGTTCGGGCTGGCGCTGCTGTCTCAGCGGGTGCTGCTGCGCACCCCCTCGCGGCGCGCCGTGACGGCCCTGCTGCCGGCGGCGGCGGCTGAGTTGCGCCGCATCCGCGACCACGACGGGCCACCCGGCGACTACGCCGCCGCCGGCGCCGAGATCCTGCTCGCCGCCGGGACGCGCAGCCCGGAGCACTTCGCCGAGAACTGCCGGGCGCTGGCCGAGGCGCTCCCCCACGCCCAGGCGCTCATCGTCCCGGGCGCGTCGCACGACGCTGCCACGGCCGCGCCTCACGAACTCGTCCGGCCGGTCTCCCGGTTCCTCGCCGGACTGCCCATAACGGACTGACCGACCCGGCCGCTAGCCTGTCCGCATGGGACGGCGCAGGACACGGGCGCTGTCAGTGGGTCAGGTGACGTACCGCTGGACCGTCTCGCACACGCACCGCGTGGAGGTGGTGGACGGCGTACGGCGGCTGCACGACTGCAGCGACCACGTTCGGCTGGGCCGTGACGGCGCGCCCGGCCGCCTGAACGTCGTCTTCGCCGAGGGGCCGGGCCGGGTGGTGTCCGGCGGCGGGTACACGCACGCCGGTGCCGTGTCCCGTGACGGCGACTACCTGAACCTCAACCGGCCGGGCGTGGTGCGAGCCGTCCTCGACGAAGCGCTCCATCGCGGCTGGCAGCCGGAACAACACGCCGAACTCGACGGCTGGGCGATGTACGACGGGGTCCTGACCCGCCTGCGCGCCGCGGAGCCTGCCGCCGAGTCCGGCTGAGGCGCCCGCGGCTGCTCACCTGGCGCGGGTGGGCGCGGCCGCGAACAGGTGCAGGTCCGGCGGCGGCGCGAGCACCGTGGTCAGCTGCGGGCTGTGCCGCCCGTCGTGGCCCTCGGGCAGCAGGCAGGCGTCGGCGGGCGTGCAGTCGTCGCAGCAGTACGGCAGCTCGATCAGCGAGCGCCCGTCGCGCGTCCAGGTCAGCCACCAGGCGCTCTGCTCAGCCTGGTCGAGGCACTGCACGAAGGCGATGTGGTCCTGGCCGTGGCCTTCCTGCAGGTCGCAGGTCACGCGGTGGGGCAGCTGGTACTGCCCGCCGGGCAGCCCGGCCAGGAACGCGAACTCGGCATCGGTCACCGTGTTGCCGGTGCGGCAGCGTAGGTACACGGTTTCTCACTCCTCGGTTCGATGAGCCGTCACGGGTCAGTGGGTCAGCTGCACGCGTACCCGCCGGGCCGCCTCGTCGGTCAGCACCGTCTCGGCGGCGCCGGTCCCGCGCTGCGCGACCACCGCGGCCTCGCCCTGCTGGCCGACGAGCTGCTGCACGTATGCCTGCACGTCGTCGGTCGTGACGTCGAGTGCGCTTGCCAGCGTTGCGATCGTCTCCATGACTGTTACCTCCGTTCGTGTTCTTGCATCCCCGTCCTCCGCGCCCGTAATCCCGGCCGAAACCGTCCGGCTCGGAGACGAACGCCACACACCTGCCTGAGCACCGGTGGCGGAGCGGTCGAGGGTTATCGCGACGCCAGGCGGGTATCGCCTCCGCAGTCCCGACCCGGTCGTGCGAGGAGGCAGCTCATGCGAGGCAAGGATGGCGTCCTGACGTACGGCCGGTGGTCGTGATGCGGCGCGTGGTGTGGCTCGGCGCCGGGTTCGTGCTCGGCGCGGCCGCGGTGCCCGTGGTGACCAGCCGAGTGCGCCGCTCGGCGCCCGTGCGGGCGGTGCGGGTGGCCGGTGGTTCGTACCGCCGGGTCCGCCGGGCCGTCGGCGCGTTCTTCGACGAGTTCCACGACGGCATGCGGGAGCGGGAGGCGCAGCTCCAGGCGGCCCGCGCGCACCGGGCCGGCCGGGTCTAGACCGGCGCCCGGTCCTCAGCGCCTGTCGAGCGCCGCGACGGCGACCACCAGCGCCGCCGCTGTTAACCGCTCGCAAGCACATCGACAATCTGGAATACCGCGGCAAGCGGCACGTCCGGCGGACGGCTCCGGAAACTCAGCCCGACCGGCCTGGCAGCTCCATGAACAGCTGCCAGGCCGGTCCGCGCCGGGTGGCCAGAAAGGGTTTGCGACTCCGCCGGGTTTCAGACGATGAGCAACCGGAGGCCGAGTTCCGCGGCATCGAGACCGGCCAGTTCACGGTTGCGTTCCGCCCACCGTCCCGAGGCCAGGTCGTCGCGGAGGCCGCGCACCGCCCGCTGCTCGGCCTCGGGCCCGACCCTGGCCCAGACCGACACGCCGCGGCGGACGTTCTCGTCCAGGTAGGCGTCGGGCCTGCGCCAGTAGGCCTCGAAGAAGCCGTCCGCGCAGTCCCACGGGATCGGCACCGGCTCGGCGCGCGCTCCGATCGCACCGGCCAGCTCCTCCAGCGAAGGCCGGCCGGCGACGAGGGTTCCGGCTTCCGGGAGGTAGTCGCGGGTGAGCCAGAAGCGGTGCAGCCAGCCGGCGTCGCTGGTGTCGTGGGTGAACACCACGACGAGGCGGGCGACGCGGCGCATCTCACGCAGGCCCGCGATCGGGTCCCGCCAGTGGTGGAGGGTGGCGAAGGCCATCGCCGCGTCGAAGGCCTGATCGGCGAACGGCAGGCTCTCCGCGACGGCGGCCACGCACGGCGCCGCCCCCGCGGGGCGCTGCGCGCGCATGAGCGCCGACGGCTCCACGGCGGTGACGTCGCGATCGGCAGGCTCGTAGGAGCCGGTGCCGGCCCCGACGTTCAGCACCGTCCGCGCGTCGCCGAGCGCGGCCCAGACCTGCGCGGCGATACGCGGTTCGGTACGCCGCGTCACGGTGTAACCGGCCCCGATGGTGTCGTACAGCTGCCCGTCCGGCATGTCCCCCACCTCGCCGGTCGCCACCCGGTCCTCGCCCCGCGCGGGATCCGGTGACGCCGCCCTGGAGCGTAGATCAGGTGCACACCGTTCGGCCATGGGCCCGATCGGGTCACCGCGGGCAGTCCGGTGCCATGCAGTCGTAGCGCCGACCGTGAATACGCAGGTCGTTCGCGCTGATCTGGACGACGCTCAGGCGGGGGCGCATCGGGCCGGAGCGCCAGTACCGGAAGTCGGCGACGGCGGCGCGCACCGCGTCGGCCTCGGTCAACCGCGGCAGGACGAACTCGTGGGTGGCCGGATGAGACCAGTCCCGGCGCACCGCGTACAGCACCCGGCTGTCGCGCACGCTCTCCGACAGCTCGCCATGCCGGGCCCTTACCGCCTGTAGGCGTTCCACGCGCTGACCACCCTTCGAAGTTCGGGCTGCTCAGAAGCCGGCAGCCACACCATAATCGAACACTTGTTCGAACGTCTATGTTAGCAGCGAACGCCGATTCCTGAACCGAATGTCCAAGACCGATCCGCGCCCCCCGGCCTAGGCTGGCGGTCATGGAACCGGACCTGGCCGAACGGCTGCGCGACGTCTACCGCGACCTGCACACCCACCCGGAGCTGTCGTTCCAGGAGCGGCGCACCGCGCAGCTAGGCGCCGCGTGGCTGCGCGACCTCGGCTTCGAGGTGACGGAGCACGTCGGCACCACCGGCGTGGTCGGCGTGCTGGCCAACGGCACCGGCCCGACGGTGCTGCTGCGGGCCGACATGGACGCCCTGCCCGTGCAGGAGGCCACCGGGCTTCCCTACGCCAGCCAGGCCGAGGGCGTCATGCACGCCTGCGGCCACGACATGCACGTCACCTGCCTGCTAGGCGCGGCCGCCGTCCTGGCCGCCTCGCGCGGGGACTGGACCGGGACCGTCGTGGCCGTGTTGCAGCCCGCCGAGGAGCTTGTCGCGGGCGCGTCGGCCATGGTGACCGACGGCCTGTTCGACCGGATCCCGCGGCCCGACGTGGTGCTGGGCCAGCACGTCGCCCCGATTCCGGCCGGCACCGTCGGCCTGCGCCCCGGCCCGGCCTTCGCGGCGACCGACTCGCTGCGGGTCACCCTGTACGGCACCGGCGGGCACGGGTCGCGGCCGGAGACCACCGTCGACCCCGTCGTCATGGCCGCCGCGACCGTCATGCGGCTGCAGGGCATCGTCGCCCGGGAGATCTCCGGCAACGACACCGCGGTGGTCACCGTCGGCGCCCTCAACGCCGGTTCGAAGAACAACATCATCCCGGACCGGGCCGAGCTGCTGCTGTCGGTCCGCACGTTCGACACGGTGGTACGCGAGCGCGTGCTGGCCGCGATCGAGCGCATCGTGCGGGCCGAGGCCCAGGCCTCCGGCGCGCCCCGGGAGCCGCAAATCGAGATCACCGAATCAGCACCGGCCGTGATCAACGACCCGGACGCCGCCGAGCGCATCCGTGCCGCGCTGGCCGGGGTCGTCGGCGCCGAACGCGTCCTGGACCCCGGCCCGGTGACCGGCAGCGAGGACGTCGGCGTGCTCGCCGCGGCAGCGGGCGCCCCGCTCGTGTTCTGGCTGCTCGGCGGTGCCGATCCGAGCGCGTTCGCCGGGGCCGGGGACCCTCGGGAGCTGGCCCGGGTCGCCGGGTCGCTGCCGTCGAACCACTCCCCGCGATACGCCCCGGTCGAGCAGCCCACGATCAGCGTGGGGGTCGCGGCGCTGGTGGCGGCCGCCCGGCAGTGGCTCGGCGGGAGCGGCGACAACGCGATGGCCTAGGCGGTGCCGCACGGCGCCGGGCACGGTTGCCGGACTCCGCCGTGGGGTAGGCGACGCCCATGACGAGTGTCGAGGTGGAGGGCTATCCGGAGCCGCCGGCCGTGGCCGGCGAGGCGGAGACGCTGCTGGGTTCGCTGGAGCGGCAGCGGGCCACGTTCGCGTGGAAGTGCGCCGACCTGGACGGCACCGCTCTGCGGGCGAGCGTCGGCGCCTCGGCGATGACGCTGGGCGGGCTGCTCAAGCACCTGGCCTACATGGAGGACGTCAACTTCACCGGTGACCTGGCCGGAGCGCCCCTGCCGTCGCCGTGGGCCGAGGCGGAGCTGACCGCCGGGCCGGGCTGGGAGTGGCGCTCCGCCGCCGCCGACACCGCCGAGGACCTCTACGAACTGTGGGAGCAGGCCGTCGCCCGGTCCCGGCAGGTGGTCGCGGCCGTCCTCGCACAGACCGGAGTGGACACCGTATACACCGCGCCGGACGGCACGCTGCTGACCATGCGGCGGCTGCTGGTCGCCATGATCGAGGAGTACGCCCGGCACACCGGCCACGCCGACCTCATCCGGGAGACGATCGACGGCCGGGTGGGCGAGGACCCGCCCGGAGCCGCGTACGACTACCGGCTCCCGTAGCCCGCTCACAGCAGCGCGAACCCTCGCGACTCCGTCACCTCGATCGGGATCCGCGTGCCGTAGCGCTTCGGCAGCTCGATCCGGGCCCGCTCGACCTGCTCGACGCCGACCGTCACCCCGGAGCCGTCGTAGCGCGGGCCGGTCTCGTGCACGGTTATCCCCCGCTCGCGCCAGTAAGCCGTGTCGTCGCTGATCCGCCTGGACAGCGCCAGCAGGTCCGCCTGGCTGTGGTCGGCGTCGCGCAGGTAGAGGCATGGTCGAGCGCACCGATGCTGCCGTACATGGTGGGCCCGGCCGTCTCGATCGGGCTCGGCGCGGGCGCGGGTGACGCGCAGCCCGTGGTGGCCGGCCCGCCGGCGCCGGCCGAGCCGCCGTCCTGCCCACCGGCACAGCCGGTCAGAGCGGCGGCCAGGGCCAGCGAGGCGATGAGCAGCGCCGTCCCGCAGCGGGTGACCCGATGAGTCGTCATAGTCCTGAAGACGCGCCGACCGGAACACAGGTTGCCGAGTGCCCGGATCCGACGTGGATGCGAGGAGATGTCACTACCGAATTCCTACGGCGTGTCGGAGGTCGGGCCGTTTAGGGCTATTTCATCATCTCTTGGTGGGTTCTCAGATGAACAGGAGGGTCAGGCGCGTGCTCGGCAGCGTGGCGGGCCGCGCGTCGCTGATCGTCGCGGTGCTGGCGGCCGGAATGGTCGTCGCGTTCGGCGGCGCGTCCGAGGGGAGGCCGCCGGTGCTGGTCGGCGCCGGTGACATCGCCAGCTGCACCAGCAAGGGGGACGAGATCACCGCGAAGCTGCTCGACGACATCCCGGGGACCGTGTTCACCCTGGGCGACAACGCCTACATGGACGGCTCCGCGAAGCAGTTCCGCCGCTGCTACGACCCCAACTGGGGACGCCACCGCGACCGCACCCGCCCCGTCCTGGGCAACCACGACCTGCGCAGGTCCGACGGCAAGGCCTACTACGACTACTTCGGCGCCGACGTCGGCAGGCACGGCGAGGGCTGGTACGCCTACCACGTCGCGGGCTGGCAGGTGCTCGTCCTCAACAGCCAGTGCGACCAGGTCGCCTGCGGGCCGGACTCGCCGCAGGCCCGGTGGCTCGAAGAGGTCCTCGACCGCGAACCGGCCCGGTGCACCGTCGCGATGTGGCACCACCCGCTGTTCACCTCGGGCGGCAAGCACACGGCCGAGCCGCGGATGCGCCCGCTCTACCAGATCCTCTACGACCGCGGGGCCGAGCTGGTGCTCACCGCGCACAACCACAACTACGAGCGCTTCGCGCCGCAGGATCCCGCCGGGGTCCGTGACGACGGCCGGGGCATCCGCCAGTTCGTCGTCGGCACCGGCGGAGCGAGCCTCTACCGGTTCGGCGACGAGGTCGCCGTCAACTCCGAGTCCCGCGACGACCGGACCTACGGCGTGCTCAAGCTGACCCTGGAGCCGGACTCCTACCGCTGGCAGTTCATCGGCCAGCCCGGTGCGGCCTTCACCGACTCGGGGTCGGGCACCTGCCACTGACGCGCGCGAGCCTCAGCCGAGCATGCCCAGCCAGGCGCCGGCCACCCCGGCGAACTCGACCGCGGCCGCCGCCGTGGCTGCCAGCAGCGCCAACGACAGCACGGTGACCCCGGCCAGCGCCGGCCAGCGGCTGGGCTGGCGCGGCCCCTGCATCGCCATGACCCGCTCGACCGCGCCCGACCCGCTCATGCCCATCGCGGGCGCGACCTGCCTGCGGTGACCGGCGAGCGACGCCTTCGCCACAGCCCGCGCCACCAGGCGCCGGTCGCCGACGACCGCCGCGGCCTCCTCGTCGGCCCACCGCTCCACCAGGCGGCCGACCAGCCCCGCCATCGGAGCCAGCAGCGGATTCAGCGCGGCCGACCAGCTCGCGGCCGTGACCCACCGGTGGTGACGACACCGCAGGTGGGCGTTCTCGTGGGCGAACAGCACCCGCTGCTCGGCGGGGCTCAGCGCCCGCAGCATCCCAGATGTGACCAGGATGTGCCCCGGCCTGCCCGGCACCGCCACCGCGAACGGCTCCGCCCAGTCTGCGACCACGAGCCCGGCGTGCGGTCGGCCCGCCTCGCGCAGTTCGCGCAGCACGCGTCGGCGCAACAGGATCTCGCGGATCAGGCGCACCGCGCCGGTCAGCAGCGCCAGCGCCGCGATCAGCGCGACCAGGCCCGGCACCGGCTTGGGCAGCCCGAGTTCCGGGCGGTCGTCGAACCGCCACAGCGGCGGCAGGTCGTCGAACAGCGTCAGTGCGAGCAGCGCCAGGCAGCACACGTACCCACCGGCCGCCGCGGCGGCGGCGACGGCGACGGTCCGGGCGGCGGCGGACGGCGCGACCCGGCCCGCCATGAGCCGCGACGCGTACGGCAGCAGCGCCGACAGCAGCAGCGGCAGGTAGACCCAGGTCGTCACGGTTCCACCGGGGACATGTCGGACAGCAGCCGCCGCAGCACCTGCGCCTCGGCGTCGTCGAGGGTCTCGGCGAACCGCTGCAGCGTGAGCCGCCGGTCGCCGACCCCGCTGAGCGTGGCGCGCAGCTGGGCGGCGGCCGCGTCGGCCTCGCTGCGCACGGGCTCGTACGCGTGCGCCCGGCCCACCCGCCTGCGCCGCACCAGCTGCTTGTCCACAAGCCGGATGAGGATCGTCTGCACCGTGTTGTACGCGGGCGCGTGTTCGAGCCGCGCCTGCACCTCGGCAGGGGTCATCGACCGGCCGCCCGCCCACAGGACGTTCATAACCTGGCCCTCAAGCTCGCCGGAGGCGCGTCTGCGCCCGTCGCCGTCATTCATCTCCGAACCGTCCAGGCGCTGGTGTCGTCGGGTTCCGCTGTGCGCTCACCGGGGACAACGACGGCGGCGCGGAACTGTTCTGCGGGCGGTCACTCGGCACCGGCGGGCAGCGCGTGCGCCGGTCCGCTGACGGTGAGCGCGACGCGGGTCCCCGGGCTGAACTCCCTCGGGTCGTCGAGCAGCCGCGCGGTGACCGGCGTCCCGTCGTCGAGGGTCAGGTCCAGCACCGCGTCGTGGCCGTGGAACAGGTGGCGGCGCACGGTGGCGGGCACCGCGGCGGCCGCGTCGCCGGGTGGCAGGACCCGGATCTGCTCGGGCCGCACCAGCACGGTCGTGGTGCCGGTGCACGGCTGGTGCAGGTCGAGCGCACCGAGCGGGGTACGCGCGCCGCCGCCGTCCGCCGTCGCGGTGAGCAGCACGGCGTCGCCGACGAACGCGGCGACCCACGGGTCGGCGGGCGTGCGGTAAACCTGCAGCGGGGTGCCCTGCTGCCGGACCCGGCCCCGGTGCATGACCACGACCTGGTCGGCCATGGACAGCGCCTCGCCCTGGTCGTGGGTGACCAGGACAGCGGTGGCCCCGTCGGCGTGCAGCGCGGCGCGTACGTCGGCCCGCACCTCGGCGCGCAGCCCGGCGTCGAGCGCACTGAACGGCTCGTCGAGCAGGACCAGCCGGGGTCGGGGCGCGAGCGCCCTGGCCACCGCGACGCGCTGCTGCTGCCCGCCGGACAGCTGGTGGGGCAGGCGGCTGCCGTATCCGGCGAGCCCGACCAGCTCCAGGACCTCGTCGATGCGGCCGGCGCGGCGGGCGGCGGCGTCGAGCCCGTAGCCGACATTGCCGGCGACGTCGAGGTGCGGGAACAGGGCGCCGTCCTGCGGCACCACGGCCACGCCGCGCCGGTGGGCCGGGACGTGCGCGCGGGGTCCGGACACCGGCCGGTCGCCGAGGGCGATCTCACCGGCGTCGAGGCGCTCGAACCCGGCGACGCAGCGCAGCAGGGTGGTCTTGCCGCAGCCGGAGGGGCCGAGCACCGCGGTGAGCGTCCCGCCGGGCACTGCCAGGTCGGCCCCGTCGAGGGCCTTCACCTGCCCGAACGCCTTGTGTGCGGCGCGGACGACGAGTGCGTTCACGGTCTGCCTCCGGGGGTGAGGGCGCGGCGGGCGAGCACCAGCACCGGTGCCGCCGACAGGAGGACCAGCAGCGCCGCGTACGGCGAGGCGGCGGCGTAGGCGGCCACGGAGGTGTGCGTCCACAGCTCGGTGGCCAGGGTGTCCATGCCGGTGGGCCGCAGCAGCAGGGTGGCCGGGAGTTCTTTCATGCAGGTGAGGAACACCAGTGCCGCGCCCGCGCCGATGCCGGGCAGGGTCAGCGGCAGGGTGACGGTGCGCAGCACCGTCCACGGCCCGCGGCCGAGCGAGCGGGCGGCCTCCTCCAGGCTGGGCGGGGACTGGGCGGCGGCCGCGGCGACCGCGCCCACGGCCAGCGGCAGGAACAGGGTGGCGTACGCCAGCGCGAGCAGCCACTGCGTCTGGTAGAGCGGGTAGGCGACGTTGATGCCGAAGAACACCAGCGACAGCCCGACGACGAGGCCGGGCAACGCGTGGGTGAGGTAGGTCAGCCGGTCGAGCACCGCCGCCAGCGGGCCGGGCGCGCGGGCGGCCAGCAGCCCGATCGGCAGGGCCAGCAGCATGGTCAGCGCGGCGCCGAGCGCGGACACGCCCATCGAGTTGCCGGCCGCGGTGGCGATCTCGGCGAGCGAGCCCGGCCGGGACACACCTTCGGCCGTCCAGTGCACGAGCGCGGCGGCCGGCACGGCGAAGCTGCCGGCGGCGACGGCGGCCATCGCGAGCAGCGCCGGTGCCCGCCACGGGCCGAGCCGCAGGATGTGCGGCGGGCGGCGCGCTCCGGCGCCGACCTTGGCGTATCGGGTGTCGTGGCGGCGTACGGCCAGCTCGGCGCCGAGGATGACGAGGGTGACCGCGACCAGCGCGGTCGCCTGCACCAGTGCTCCGGTGCGGTCGAACCCGAGGTCGAACGAGGTGAACACGGCGCGGGTGAAGGTGTTGACGCGCAGCAGCGCGACGGCGCCGAAGTCGGACAGCACGTAGAGGGCGACGAGCAGCCCGCCGGCGACGACGGCCGGGCGGATCTGGCGCAGGGTGACGCCGGTGAAGGTGCGCCAGGCGCCGCGGCCCAGCGACTGCGACACCTCCTCAGTGGCGGGGTCGACGCTGATCAGCGCCGCGGCCGCCGGCAGGTAGACGTAGGGGTACGAGCAGAAGGTCAGCACCAGCGCGGTGGGCCAGAAGCCGTGGAAGCCGTCGACGATGGACACCCAGCCGAACGCGGCGACGTAGGTCGGCATGGCCAGCGGCAGTGCCGCGACGACGCCGAACGTGCGCCGCAGGGGCAGGTCGGTGCGGGTGACCAGGTAGGCCGCGCCGACGCCGAGCAGCAGGCAGCCGGCGGTGACGACCGCGGCCAGCGACAGGCTGACGGCGGCCAGGTCGAGCGTGGTGCCGGTGAGCAGTTCGGCGCGGATGCGCGCGCCGCCCGCCTCGGTGGTGCGTACGCCCAGGTAGACCAGCGGGATCAGCGCGACGGCGACGGCCGCCAGGCTGCCGGCGAGCAGCGCCGGGCGCGGGGCGAGCCGCCGCAGCCGGTGGCGGACGCCGCGCGGGGCGGGCGCGCCGGTGCGCGCCCGCCGTCCGGTTGCGGTGGGGGTGTTCAGGAGGTCAGCCCCGAACTCTTGATCATCCCGACGGAGGCGGCGAGGGTGTCGAGGTCGTTGAGGTCGATCGGCGGGATCTTCAGGTCGGCCAGCACGGGCAGGCCGGGGGCGGCGGGCACCCCCGCGATCAGCGGGTACTCGAACGTCTTGGTCGCGAAGTAGGTCTGGCCGTCGGCGCCGAGCAGGTAGTCCATGAACTGCCTGGCCTTGTCGTTGCCGGTGGCCTTCTTCAGCAGGCCGAGGCCGGAGACGTTGAGCAGGCCGCCGGTGTCGCCGTCGCCGAAGTAGTGCAGCTTGACCTTGAGCTGGTCGGGGCTGACGCCGAGCTCGGCCGCCTTCTCGAACAGGTAGTAGTGGTTGACCAGGCCCGCCGCGAGCTTGCCGTCGTTGATCTCGCCGACGATGACGATGTTGTTGTCGCGGATCTGCGGCTCGTTGGCCTTGATCGCGCCGAGGAACTCCTTGGCCTTGGCGTCACCGTGCTGCACCCGCATGGCGGTGACGAACGTCTGAAACGAGGCGTTGGTGGGCGCGACGCCCAGCCGGCCCTTCCACTGCGGCCCGGTCACGTCCAGCACCGACTTGGGCAGCTCCGCGGGCTTGACCTGGTCGGCGTTGTACGCGAAGACCCGCAGCCGCCCGGTCACGCCGACCCACTGGCCGCCGGTGTGCTGGTAGGGGGCGGGGACCTTGGCGAGCAGCTCGGCCGGGAGCTGGGCGAGCAGCCCCGCCTTGGCGACGGCGCCGAGGGCCCCGGCGTCCTGGGAGAGGAACACGTCGGCGGGGGACTTGTCGCCCTCCTCCTGCAGCTGCGCGGCCATCTGCGCGGTGGTGCCGTAGCGCACGTCGACGGTGATGCCGGTCTTCTTGGTGAACTCGTCGATCAGCGGCTGGACCAGTGTCTGGGTGCGTCCGCTGTAGACGGTGACGTCCTTGGGCTCGCTGCCCGAGCAGGCGGTGAGGCCCGCGGCGAGGAACACGGCCGCGGCGAGGAAGGCGGCCGTGCCCGTGCGGGGTGCGGCCTTGCGCGGGGCACCGTTACCGATCGTCGAGGCGGTGCTGCGCCGGAGATTGGTACGCACGCCGTCTCCTCTCCCAGGTTTGACAGGCTGTAGAAGTTAGGAAATCCTAACCTAGATTTGGTAAGCCTGCCCTAAGGCCCCCTCATGACTCTGGTAGCCACCGACCCGTCCACCTCCGGCGTCCCCTTCGCCCGGGATCTCGCGCTGCACGGCGACCGCCCGGCGCTGATCACCGACGCGGGCGTGCTCACCTATAGCGACCTGGCCGAACTGGTCGCCGAACGCGCCCGCTTCCTGGGCGTCCGGCGCAGGCTGGTCATGGTCACCGGAACCAATCGCGTCCACGCGCTGGTCAACTACCTCGCCGCGCTGTCCGCCGGGCACCCCGTGCTGCTCGCGCCCGGCGACAGCCCGACCGCGTTCGAGGCGCTGCGCGCCGCCTACGACCCCGATGTCGTGGCGGGCGAGACGGTCCACGAGGTGCGCGCCACCTCCGCGCACGAACTGCACCCGGAGCTGGCGCTGCTGCTGAGCACCTCCGGTTCGACGGGCTCACCGAAGCTGGTCCGGCTGTCGCGGGAGAACCTGCAGGCCAACGCCGAGTCCATCGGCACGTACCTCGGCCTCACCGCCGACGACCGGGCGGCGACCACCCTGCCGATGCACTACTGCTACGGCCTCTCCGTGATCAACAGTCACCTGCTGCGGGGCGCGTCGCTGCTGCTCACCGACCTGTCTGTGGTGGAGCCCGAGTTCTGGCGGCTGTTCGCCGCGCACCGCGCGACCAGCTTCGCCGGGGTGCCCTACACGTTCGAGCTGCTGGACCGGGTCGGCTTCGACCGGATGACGCTGCCGAGCCTGCGCTACGTCACCCAGGCCGGCGGGCGGCTGGACCCGCAGCGGGTGCGCCGCTTCGCCGCGCTCGGCCGCCGCGCGGGCTGGGACCTGTTCGTCATGTACGGCCAGACCGAGGCCACCGCCCGGATGGCATACCTGCCGCCCGAACTCGCCGAACACAGCCCGCACGCGATCGGCGTACCCGTCCCCGGCGGCAGCCTGCACCTGAGCCCGGCCGACGACGCCCCCGACGGCGTCGGCGAGCTGGTCTACCGCGGCCCCAACGTCATGCTCGGCTACGCCGAAAGCCCCGCCGACCTGGCCCTCGGGCGCACCGTGCACGAGCTGCGCACCGGCGACCTCGCCCGGTGCACCCCCGGCGGCCTGTTCGAGATCGTCGGGCGGCGCAGCCGGTTCACGAAGATCTTCGGCCTGCGCCTGGACCTGCAGCAGATCGAGGCCCGGCTGCGCCAGGCGGGCGTCGCCGCCAGCTGCACCGGCGACGACGACAGCCTGGCCGTCGCCTACGAGGGCGGCCACTGCCCCGAGCACGTCCGGCAGCTGGTCGCCGAGGCCCACGGGCTGCCCGCCCGCGTGATCCACACCGCCGCCGTCGCCGAGCTGCCCCGCCTCGCCTCCGGCAAACCCGACTACCCGGCCGTACGGGCGCTGGCCACCCCATCCGAGGCCGCCCCGGCCCTCGGCAGCGACGTCCACCGGACCTTCGCCCGGGTCCTGGGCCACCACGACATCCGCGACACCGACACCTTCGTCAGCCTCGGCGGCGACTCCCTGTCCTACGTCGACATGTCGATCAAGCTGGAACAACTGCTCGGCCGCCTGCCGGAGCGCTGGCACACGACACCGGTGGGCGAGCTGGCCGCGACGGCCGAGCGCACCACCGCAGCAGCCGGGAGCGCCCCGCCACGCCGGCGGCGGGTGCGCGTCGACACGACCGTCGCGCTGCGCGCCATCGCGATCGTGCTCATCGTCGGCAGCCACATCCAGGTCTTCGACCTGCCCGGCGGCGCCCACGTGCTGATCGGGGTGGCCGGGTTCAACTTCGCCCGCTTCCACCTCACCACCGCCGAGCGCCGCGAACGCGTACGCCACCTCGCCCGCAGCACGGCCCGTATCGTGCTGGGGGCCGTCACCTGGATCGGCGCCATGTACCTGCTCACCGACGACTACGAACCGGCCAGCGTGTTCCTGCTCGGCTACCTGTTCGCGCCGGAGCACGCCGACAACTACTGGTGGCACTTCTGGTTCGTCGAGGCGCTGGTCTACTACCTGCTGATCCTGCTGGCGGCGCTGTGCCTGCCCGCGTTCGACCGGCTGGAGCGGCGGCGGCCGTTCGCGCTGCCCCTCGCCCTGGCCACGGTGGGCCTGATCGGCCGCTACCAGCTCGTGCCCGGCGTCGAGCTGGCGACCCCGCTCGTGGTGTGCTGGCTGTTCGCGCTGGGCTGGGCCATCGCGCGCGCGGAGCGCACCTGGCAGCGGGTTGCGGTCAGCGCCGCCGTGGTCGCCACCGTGCCCGGCCTGTTCGGCGACGCGGGCCGCGAGGCCGTCATCGTCACCGGCCTGCTGGTGCTGGTCTGGATCACCGACCTACCCAGCCTGCCCCTGCTCAACCGGGTCGCCGCGCTGCTGGCCACCAGCTCGATGTACATCTACCTGACCCACTGGCAGATCTTCCGGCCCATCGACGACTTCTCCCGGCCGCTGGCCCTGATCGCGTCCCTGATCTTCGGCATCGGGTACGCGCTGACGGTGCCCCGTGCCGCGGCCTGGCTGCGCGCGTCCTGGCGGCGCCCGGCCGCCGCCCTGGCCGTCCAGCGGTCAGCGGCTTGACGCGCTGGGCAGCGCCAGGCCCATGCCGTCGAGGATCCGGGTGACCGACTCGTCCTGCTCCCGCAGGAACGCCGTGAACGCGTCGCCGTCCTGATAGGCGTCGGTCCAGCGGTGCCCGGCGAGGGCTTCCTGCCAGGCTCGCGACGCCCGCAGCTGCGCCACCATGCCCGACAGCACGGCCCGCTGCTCCGCCGACAGCCCCGGCGGCGCGACCAGCCCGCGCCAGTTGTCGAAGACGACGTCGAGGCCGGATTCGAGCAGGGTCGGCGCGTCCACCCCGGGCGCGCGGCTTCGGCCGGTCACCGCCAGCACGCGCAGCTGCCCGGCCTCGATCTGCTCGGCGTACTCCCCCAGGCTGGACACCGCGAACGCGACCCGCTTGCCCAGGATCGCGGCCAGCAGCGCGCCGCCGCCGTCGAACTGCCGGTAGCGCACCGTCGGCGGGGCGATCCCGGCCGCGTCGGCCATCAGCATCGCCGCCAGGTGGTCGGGGCCGCCGCGCGAGGAGCCGCCGCCGACCGACAGCGCCGCCGGGTCCGCCCGCCACGCCGCGACGAGGTCCGCCAGCGAGGTCAGCGGCGAGTCGCGGGTGACCACGACGATCTCCGGTTCCTGGATGAGGCGGGCCAGCGCGGTCACGTCGGACAGCCGGGCCGGGACGGGCAGGGTGTGCTGGGCCCCGACGAGCCCGAGGCCCATCAGCATGATCAGGCCGCTGTTGCCGCGCTCGTACACCAGCCGCTGCAGCCCGACCATGCCGCCCGCGCCGGGCAGGTTGAACACCTCGATGCTGCGGTGCACGTCGGCGGCGTGCAGCGCCGTCGCGACGGTGCGGGCGGTGATGTCGTAGCCGCTGCCCGGCGCGTTGGGCACCATCAGCCGCAGATCGGGCTCCCGGTCGGCACCGCAGCCGCCCGCGGCCAGCATTGCCAGCAGCGGAGCAGCGAGTACGGTACGACGAAGCATCCGCCCACCCTAGCGGTGCCCGAGCCCTGGGAGGGACCATGCGCCGGCAGTTCTCCCTGGCCAGGCAGCTGCTGCTGTTCCAGCTCGGCATCGTGCTGCTGGCCGTCGGCGCGGTCGCCGCGGTGTCGATGGCCGAGGCCCAGGCCGCCTTCGAGAGCGACGAGGGCACCAAGCTGCGCTCCATCGCCGAGAGCCTGGCCTGGAACGACACGATCCGCCAGGGTATGGGCCCGGACGTCTGGTACGACTCGCTGGCCGCCGCCGCCGAGACCGCGCGAGGCGCGAACGGGGTCTCGTTCGTGGTGCTCACCGACGGGCAGGGCCGCCTGCTCACGGGCCCCGACGCGGGCCGCCTGGCCGACCTGGGCGGCAGCGACGGCCTGACCGGCAAGGGCTGGCACGGCGAGGTGCTGACCCCGGCCCGGGTGCTGGAGGCGCACGCACCGGTGATCGACCCCGCCGACGGGCGGATCCTCGGCCTGGTCGTGGCCGGGCAGACCTACCCGTCGTGGCCGCAGCTGCTGGCCGAGGCCACCCCGGACCTGCTCACCTACCTGCTGCTGGGCTCCGCGCTCGGCGTCGGCGGCTCGCTGCTGCTGGCCAGGCGGGTCAAGCGGCAGACCCTCGGGCTGGAGCCGCGGCAGATCGCCGGGCTGGTCGAGCACCGGGAGGCGATGCTGCACGGCCTCAAGGAGGGCCTGCTCGGCCTCGACACCGCCGGCCGGGTGACGCTGGCCAACGACGAGGCGGCCCGCCTGCTGGACCTGCCCGACGACGTCACCGGCAAGCCCCTGCACGGGCTCGGAGTGCCCGGCGACCTCGTGCAGCTGCTCACCGGCGACGGCGGCGAACCCGACCACGTGGTGCTGTTCCAGTCCCGGGTGCTGGTCCTCAACCGGATGCCGGTGCTGGTCCAGGGCCGTACGGTCGGCTCGGTGACCACCCTGCGGGACCGGACCGAGCTGACGTCGCTGGAACGCGAGCTGGACCTGAGCCGCCACGCGACCGACACCCTGCGCGCGCAGGCGCACGAGTTCACCAACCGGCTGCACACCATCTCCGGCCTGATCCAGCTCGGCCAGTACGACGACGCCGTGAACTTCATCATCCGGGCCGGGCAGGCCCAGGAGGATCTCAGCCACCGGGTGCAGTCCCGCATCGCCGACCCGGCGCTGGCCGCGCTGCTCATCGCGAAGGCGAGCGCGGCGGCGGAGCAGCGGGTGGAGCTGGCGCTCGACGACGCGTCGGCGCTGTCCGCGCTGCCGGACGGCCAGCTGGTCGCGGACCTGGTGACGGTGATCGGCAACCTGATCGACAACGGCATCGACGCCGCCCCGGCGGGCGGCTGGGTGCGGGTCCTGATCCGCCAGGACGACCACGAGGTGGAGGTGCGCGTGCACGACTCGGGCAGCGGCGTGGCCCACGAGCTGGCCCAGGCGGTCTTCACCCGGGGCTACACCACCAAGGACGGCGAACGCCCGCGCGGCATCGGGCTGGCCCTGATCAGCCAGATCTGCGCCGCTCGCGGCGGTTCGGTGACGGTCGACGGCGCGGCGTTCGCGGCGCGGCTGCCGCGGCGGCGGGAGCCGGCATGACGCGGGTGCTGGTCGTCGACGACGACTTCATGGTGGCGCGGATCCACACCGGATTCGTGCAGCGCGTCGAGGGTTTCACCGTGGTGGGCGCGGCGCACACCGGCGCGGAGGCCCTCGCGGCGGTCGAGCGGCTGCGCCCGGACCTGGTGCTGCTGGACATCTACCTGCCCGACATCTCGGGGCTGGAGGTGCTGCGGCGGCTGCGGGAGGCGGCGTACCCGGTGGACGTGCTGGCGATCACGGCCGCGAGCGACGTGGAGACCATCCGGGCCGCGCTGCACGGCGGGGTCGTGCACTACATCATCAAGCCGTTCGCGGCCGACACGCTGCGCGAGCAGCTGGAACGGTACACAGCGCGGGTGCGGCGGCTCGCTGAGCAGCCGCGGGTGGGGCAGGCCGAGGTGGACAGACTGTTCGGCCTGACCGGGCAGTCCGGGGCGGCGCTGCCCAAGGGCCTGTCCCCCGCCACGGCGGACCTGGTCGCCGGGGTGCTGCGCGACAGCGGGCGGGACCTGTCGGCGGTGGAGTGCGCGGAGCTGGCCGGGCTGTCGCGGGTCAGCACCCGCCGCTACCTGGAGCACCTGGTCCGGTCCGGGCGGGCCGAGGTGCGGCTGCGTTACGGCGGCACCGGCCGCCCCGAGCACCGCTACACCTGGCACGGCTCGCAGCGGTGAGCGGGCTGTGCCGGCAACACTCCGGCACAGCCCGCGTTCTCAGTCGTCCTCGGCGAACGACAGGCGCCGGGCGCCGCTGCCGCCGCGCAGCCGGGCCCACACCTTCGGCAGGTGCGGCAGCGCGAGCGCGACGACCGCCAGGGACAGCAGGGTCACCGTCAGCGGGCGGGTGACGAACACCGACAGGGCGCCGTCGGACAGCAGCAGCGCCCGGCGGAACTGGGTCTCCATCATCGGCCCGAGGATCAGCCCGAGGATCACCGGCGCGATCGGGAAGTCGAACCGGCGCATGAACATGGCCAGCACGCCGATGGCGTACGCGATGAGCACGTCGACGACGCTGCCGGAGACGGCGTACACGCCGAGGGTGGCGAAGACCAGGATGCCCGTGTACAGCAGCGGCCGGGGGATCTGCAGCACCTTGACCCAGATGCGGATGAGCGGCAGGTTCAGCGCCAGCAGCATCACGTTGCCGACGAACAGCGACGCGATGAGCGCCCAGACCAGGTCCGGGGACTTCTCGAACAGCTGCGGGCCGGGCGACAGGTCGAAGTAGCCGAACGCGGCGAGCATGACCGCCGCCGTGGCCGAGGTCGGGATGCCGAGCGTGAGCAGCGGCACGAGCACGCCGGAGAAGGAGGCGTTGTTGGCGGCCTCCGGCCCGGCGACGCCCTCGATCGCGCCGTTGCCCCACTCGTCCCGGTGCTTGGAACGGCGTTTCTCGACGGTGTACGACAGGAAGGTGGGAATCTCGGCCCCGCCGGAGGGCAGCGCGCCGAAGGGGAACCCGAACAGGGTGCCGCGCAGCCAGGCGGGCCAGGACCGGGCCCAGTCCTGGCGGCTCAGCCACGCGAAGCCGCCCTTGGCCGGTTCCAGCGGCGCGACCTTGGCGGGCAGGTCCTTCAGGCGCGAGGCGATGTAGAGCGTCTCGCCGATGGCGAACAGGCCGACGATGACGGTGACGACGTCGACGCCGTCGAGCAGCTCGGGCACGCCGAAGGTGAAGCGGGCCTGACCGGTGAGCGAGTCGATGCCGACCAGGCCGAGGAACAGCCCGAAGGTCAGCGACATCAGGCCGCGGGGCAGGGACGCGCCGACCAGCGCGGTGACGGTGACCATGGCCAGCACCGCGAGGGCGAAGTAGTCCGAGGCACGGAACGTGACGGCGAAGCTCGCCATCGGTTCGGCGACGAACGCCAGCAGCACGGTGGAGATGGTCGCGGCCACGAACGAGCCGATCGCGGCGGTGGCCAGCGCGGCGCGGGCACGGCCGCGCTGGGCCATCCGGTATCCCTCGATCGAGGTGGCCACCGACGCCGACTCGCCCGGGGTGTTGAGCAGGATCGAGGTCGTCGACCCGCCGTACATGGCGCCGTAGTAGATGCCCGCGAACATGATCAGGGTGCCGGTGGGGTCGTCGAGCTGCAGCGACACGGGCAGCAGCAGCGCGATGGTGAGCGCCGGGCCGATGCCGGGCAGCACGCCGACCAGCGTGCCGATGGTGACGCCGATCGCGGCGTAGAGCAGGTTCTGCGGGCTCAGCACGGACGCGAAGCCGTCGAGCAGGCTGGACAGTGAACTCATAGGGGCAGCACTCCGGCGGGCAGGACGATGCCGAGCAGGCGGGTGAACACGAGGTAGACGCCCACGGACAGGCCCGCCGCGACGAGCAGGTCCCGCACGATCACCTCACGGACCGGGCGGGTGCTCAGCAGCCGCGCCGTGGCCAGGATGAAAGCCGCGGTGGCCAGGACGTAGCCGGTGACGGTGTACTTCAGCACGAGCGCGTACACGATCAGCGCGGCCAGCAGCAGCAACGGCGTACGCCAGCTGCCGCCGCCCTCGGCCGCCGCACCCCGGGCCTTGATCGACTCGGCGAGGTAGGCCAGCGACACCAGCACCCACAGCCCGGTCACGATGACCGGCGCCAGGGCAGGCCCGGACGGGGCGTAGCCGCGGTCGGCGGCCAGGGTGAGGGCCTGGGTGAACAGCAGCGCCCCGACGGCGAACAGCAGGCCCGCCGCGATGATGGGGCCGGGGGCGGCCTTGGCCGCCCCCGGGGTGTTCGCAGCGTCGGACACTAGCCGAGGCCGATCTCGGTCAGCACGGCCTTGATCCGGGTGTGCTCGTCGGCGAAGAAGGTGGTCGCCTCGCCGCCGGTGCGGTAGAAGTCGGTCCACTTCTTGTCGGTCAGCGCCTGCTGCCACTGGGCCGAGGCGTGCAGCTTGTCGACCATCGCGATGACGGCGGCCTTCTCGGCGTCGCTGATGCCGGGCGGGGCGACCAGGCCACGCCAGTTCATCAGCTCCAGGTCGTAGCCGGACTCCTTGATGCTCGGCGTCGGGGTGCCCAGCCCGGCGTCGCCGCCGGTCGCGCTCGACACCGCCAGCGCCCGCACGGTGCCGGCCTTGACCAGGTCGGCGAACTCGCTGGTGCCGGAGACCGCGACGCTGATGTCGCCGGACAGCAGCCCGGCCTTGGTCTCGCCGCCGCCTGAATAGGCGATGTACTGCTTGGCCACGGTCGACGCGTCCGCGCCCGCCGCCTTGGCCAGCAGCCCGACCAGGATCTGGTCGGTGCCGCCGGCGGAGCCGCCGCCCCACTTGACCGACGTCGGGTCGGCCTTGATGTCGTCGACCAGTTGCTTGAGCGTCTGGTACTTGGAGTCGGACTTGACGACGATGACCTCGGACTCGGCGGTCAGCGTCGCGATCGGGGTGGTCTGCGACAGGTCCACCGGCGACTTGTTGGTCACCACGCCGCCGACCATCACCAGGCCGGTCACCATCAGCTGGTGGGCGTCGCCCTTGTGGCTGGTCACCAGCTCGGCCAGGCCGATCGTGCCGGCCGCGCCGGTGACGTTGCGGACCTCGGCGGACTGGCCGCCGAGCAGCCCGGCGCCCTGCAGCGCCTGCTGCAGCGTGCGGGCGGTGGTGTCCCAGCCGCCGCCGGCTCCGGCCGGGGCCATGATCTGCAGGGTCTTGCTCGGGTACGCGACCGCCGAGCCCGCGGGGGCGTTCGGGTCGCCGACCGACTGCTCGGCACACGCGGTCGTGGCCAGCAGCAGCGCCGGGAGGGCGGCCACGAGAGTACGTCTGAGCATGAGGGGTTTTGCTCCTGTCACATCGGTGTGGCAAACGTGTTACGCACCATGCCGGAGCCCGTGACCGCGGTCACGCTTGTGAAGACTGAGAGCGTATTGGTCTTTCTGGTCGCAGCGCCGCGTTCTGTTAACTTCTACAGCCTGTAGAAGTCGACGGAGGCCGCATGACGTTCACGCTCGAAGACGTCCTGCTGGTCCTGCTCCACCAGCAGCCGTCGACCGCGTTCGACCTGCAGGCCCGCCACCAGCGCATCGTCGGCCCCCGCGCCGCCGTCGGGCTGCCCCGCGTGCTCGCGGCGGTCAACCGGCTGCGCCGCAGCGGCGATCTGGCCGAGGACCGCTCCCCGCCGGTGTCGGCGCGGCTTGCCAACCGCACCATGCTCTCGGTCACCGAGGCAGGCTGCCGACGGCAGAAGGCCCGCCTGATCACCGTCGACGCCAACGCGACCGCCGACGACCTGGTCCTGCAGGGGCTGCTCGCCCTCGACGCCGACCAGGCCGACTTCGACGAGTTCACCTCGCGGGCGCAGGCACTGCTGCGGGTGCGGCAGGGGCAGCTGGAGTCTCATGCCGCCTCCGCGACGGAGGCCGCCCGCGTCGCGTTCGAACGGGAGATCCTGCGGGCGCTGGTCGTCTGGCTGCACCAGCTCCCCGCCCAGCGCGTGCACGGCCGCGAACCCGCGGCCTGACCTCAGCTCAGGCGGCGCCGTCCCCGCCGGTGGCGGGTTCACGGGAGAACAGCGGACGGGAGAAGTCCGGGCGGCCGGTACGCAGCAGCGCGTGGTAGATCAGCGACGCGCTGAACGAGAGATAGCAGCCGATGGCGGCGAAGGCGTAGACGTTGTCGGCGGGCTCCGGGCTCCTGCGCACCATCACCATGGCCATCACCCCGAACCCGGCGGCCAGCAGCAGGGCCCACAGGATCACCGCCCAGCGCGGGGCCGGGGCCAGCATCCAGCGCAGGAAACGCCACATCGCCCGTGGATCCTGCCCGGACCGCCCGAGTGCGTAGAACATGCCCGGCATCGTCACGCCGAGGGTCAGCGTCATCGGCACGATCAGCAGCGCAGCCGACTCCGGCGCCGAGGGCAGGCTCCAGACGGCCACGGCCGCGCATCCGGCCGAGACCACCCAGGCGGCCCGCCGCAGCCATGTCCAGAGCACGTTCATCGAGGTCACGCGCAGATCGTACGGATGCTGTCAACCTCGCGGCCGCCCCTCCTTCACGCGAGCTGCTCGATCAGATCGGCGGCGGTGTCCGCGCCGTCGGCGGCACGGATCTGCGCGCCGAGCCTGGCCGCCGCGTCCCGGTGCGGGCCGTCGGCGAGCATGCGGGTGATCGCGGCCCGGATCTCGGCGACCGACGCGGATCTGGCCAGCACCTCGGCGGCGCCCTGCCCGGCCACGGCCCGTGCGACGTCGGGCTGGTCGCCCAGCGGGGACATCGGGATGAGCACCATGGGCAGGTCGTGGGCCAGGGCCAGCATCGTGGTGCTGTGCCCGGCATGGCCGACGACCAGGGAGACGGTAGGGAGGATCTCGGCGTGGGGCACGAACCGGTGCACCTCCACGTTGGCCGGGGCGCGCACGTCCTCGGGCGCGGTCGCGTGGCCGGTGGTCAGCACGACCTGCACGGGCAGGTCGGCGACGGCGTCCAGGACGGCCTGCAGGACGGCGGTCTGGCCGGCGTAGAAGATGGTGCTGAGGCTGATCAGGATGCGCGGCTGGGCGGCCTCGTGCCGCACCGGGGCTGGGGCGCCCATCGGCCAGACCGGTCCGGCGTAGCGCAGCGTGGAGGGCACCGAGGCGGCCTCGTCCAAATCGGCGAGCCCGGCGAGAATGCTCAGGTCGGCCTTGCCCCACAGCCGCGTCGGCCCCATCCCCCGCAGCCGCCCGACGAACCCGACGGCGCCGGAGCTGAAGGAGCCGCCGAGGTATCCGTACACCGTGTGCATGAGGGCGACGTGCGGGACGCCGAGGCGCTGCGCGGCCAGGAACGGGCCGAGCAGCATGCAGTCGAGCACCATGACGTCGGCCGGCGAGCGGCGGTGCGCCTCGATCACGTCGGCGGTGCTGCGCTTGGACGTGAACAGGCGGACGTAGTTCCAGGACCAGCGGGCCACGCTGGTGGGCGCGGTCGCCGACCAGCGCCCGGCGTGCCGGTAGGGCTCGAACGGCAGCCCGGCCGCCTCGACGGCCGCCCGCTGCTGCGGGTGGCCCAGCACCCGGACCTGGTGGCCGCGCCGGTGCAGCCGGGCGGCGACGCCGAGCACCGGCGGCACGTTGCCGCCACCGTCCCAGGTGGTGAACAGAAACGAGGGCATCCTGACTCTCCGGCAGCGGCGGCAACCCAGCGGGCAGTACTCGATCATTATCAATGCCGGTCGACGCCGCCCCAACACCGCCCGTCCTTCTGCGGATCGCCCTGGCCAATCCCAGAAAGGCAGGGAAGCTCTCTTGCACGGATTGGTCTGTAATGCAAAGCTAACTTCATGACAGACGAATCCGCTCCACGCGAGGACTCCCCTCGCGAGCTGCTGGCGGCCGTACGCGACCTGACGCGCCAGGTCCGGGCCGCCCAGCGGGCCACCTGGTTCCCGCTGCTGGTGTTCGCGGCGATCACCCTGATCGCGATACCCGTCTACCGTTACGCCCCCTACCTCGACGTGTTCGACACCTGCCGCTCGCAGGGCAACCACACGGTCTGCGCCGGGGAGAACCCCACGGTGCTCGGATACTGGACTGTCGCGCTGGTGGCGGCCTACGCGCTGATCGCGGGCTTCTACCTCAGGCAGGCACGGCGGCGCGGGGTGGGCACGCCCGTGCGCCCGTACATCGTCGTCGGCATCATCCTGGCCGTCCTCATGGCGGCCGCGTCGATCTGGCTGATCTACCATCCGCTGCCGCCCCTCCCCGCCGATCCCTTCTCCACGGAACCGACCTACCCCACCCCCGGGCCGGGGGGTTGGCTGGTCCTTGGGCTGGCCAGTCCCGGGTCGGTGATCGGCCTGGCCCTGTTGGTGCTCGCGTGGGTGGAACGGCACTGGGCGCTGCTCGCGTTCAGCCTCGGCTACCTGGCGATCGGATTGGTGCAGGGCGCTCAGGTCATCCACACGTCGTCGCCGTGGTTCTTCCTGCCGTATCTGCTCGTCCCGGCCGGGATGCTGCTGCTGGGCGCCGCCGCGTTCGCCTGGTTCCGACCGGCTGCGCAGGTCCCCGCATGATGACCGAGCACCCCGCCAACGGCCTCGACGACGTCGTCCACCAGCGCGTCCGGCTCGGCATCATGGCCATCGCGCACCAGGCCCGGCAGGTCGAGTTCGGGTTCCTGCGCACCACCCTGCAGCTGACCGCGGGCAACCTCGGGCAGCACCTGACCGTCCTGGAGAAGGCCGAGCTGATCCAGATCGAGAAGGGTTACGAGGGCAAGCGGCCCCGCACCTGGGTCACCCTCACGGCCGCCGGGCAGGCCGCCCTGCGCAACGAGATCACGCAGCTCAAGCAGCTCATCCAGCAGGTCGAGCAGGTGGACGGCACCCCGGCCGCAGACTGACGGGGGCGCGCTGCAGGCTGACCCGATCCGGTCCGCCTGCAGCGCGCTGCCAGCCAATCCGGCGTCGGCTCACTCGAGAGGCTGGCTGGGTGCTGGCGGCCGTTCACCCTGTCATGCGGTCAGAAGCGCCTGCATGGCGTCCGCAGCGACCACACAGCGGAACCCCGTGTCGTCATCAAACATCGAAGCATCCGCGTCATTGAAGTTTGAGGGAGTAGCGCGCTCAAACCCGCTGGTGAAGGCGCTGCCTTTGAGCTCGTAACGCCCTGGCGTCGTCTCAGTCCGACACCACTCCCACACGTTGCCGCAAAGATCGTAAACTCCGTAGACGCTCGTACCGCTCTGGTAGCGGCCGACGGGCGTCGTGGTCCCGATGCCACCTTCGCGTACGTTGCACTTGGCTGGCGTCCGCTGGTTTCCCCAGGGATACACGCTTCCTCGCGTACCTCGCGCGGTCTTCTCCCACTGCTGCGAGGTGGGCAGGCTCTTATCCGCCCAACGCGCGTAGTCGCTGGCGTCGTTCCAGGTCACGAAGACCACCGGATGATTTGATAGCTCCGAAGGACAGATACCTCCTGGCCAGTGCGCGGGCTGCTGGTGACCAGTCGCTTCAACGAACCGCGAGTAGTCCGCGTTCGTCATGGGGTACACGTCGATGTAGAAGCCGGGAAGCCAAACCGGCTCGTCGCTTGGCCCGCTGAGATAGACACCAGCATCGACGAGCGCCATCAGCTTGCCATCGGCCGGATGGCGGACGTGGGCTATTTCAGGCGCAGACGCCTGTTCAGGTATGGCAGCGAGTACCGACGCATCGACCAGCAATGCAAAGCGTGCACGCGCGTCTTCTCCCGCGTGGTCGAGGGACGTATCGAGAGCTGCCTGATTCATGGGCCGTGGCTTGATCGACTTTCCGCCCGCTTCCCACTTGGACACCATGCGATCCGACACGCCCAGATGCTCCGCGAACTCCCTAACACTCATTCGACGTGCTTCGCGAAGCGCCCGGACCTCACTTCCGGACCACTGGCGAACGGTGGCCACCTGCGGCTCCTTCAGTCGATGTCGCCGGTCAGCGCATCGCTAGAGATGTCGATGCGAAGCTCATCAAAGCGGCTCGCCCGGGATGGCGCCGTACTCCTTCCGGATCTGCTCCAGGATGGCGTCCTCACTCGTCCAGCGTGTCTCGTCGACCGAGGCGATGCTCCGGACTCCGATTGCGGCGTTGGTAACGAACGCACCGACGTATTGACCTAGATCGGCCACATTGACCTGTCGTGAAACCCCTGCCCGCTCTCTCCGGATCAACTCCATGGTGATTCCCGGCAAGGCCGGTGCCGCCGGCCATACGACCTCGCCGCCTTCGATCAGGCCGATATTCCAGGTTGCGCCCTCGGAGATGTAACCCTCCGCGTCCGTGAACAGGACGTCCTCGAACCCCCCGATCTGGGCTTGCCGCCGGTGGTACATCGTCCCGAACAGGCCGACATGCTTTACGCCCGGCACGTCCCGCTCATAGCTTCGGGTCGTGAGCACCAGTGGTGGAGACGGTGCTGACGCAGCGGAACGCGTTGTGACGAGCACCTGCGGGTTGGACGCGCTGGCAGGATGCCCGAGATCCAACTCCGGATCGAAGACCGTGACCCTAGCGACGATCGAACCAGCGAAGCCGTCCACCGCCTGCCGGACATGGTTGCGGATCTCGTCACGGTCGAGATCGACGCCGAACAGAGCACGGCAGTCCCTCGTGAGCCGGTCAAGATGCAGTGTCAGCCCGCGAACCCGGCCCGCATCCACTCGCATGGACGTGAAATGCCCATAGTTGGTGAGCCCGAGAACTTTCAGCTGGTCCAGATCAACGGGTTTCCCGTTCAGCAGCATGGCGCCAGTCTCTCCCACGATTCAGAGATCCGACATGACCGAGGCCGCCAAGTTCGGCAGAAGTTCGGCACCGAGGTGGCACAGCGACATTCCCCGATGCTTACCGAGCACGGGATATTCATTACGCACCGTCACGCCCATAGGTCAGCCTCGATCGCCGCGGGACCACCGATCTTCAGCTCTGGGCGGCGTTCGGTGCCAGAAGGCGGGCTGTGTTGCTCCTTGTCCGGCGAGACGGGGGTGGCGCGGCCGCTCGGTGGGTGCGCTCGCGGTGGAACGGATCGCGAGCGCACCCCGGCATCGCGAAGGAGGTGTGGCGCCAGTGGCTGAGCAACACTCGCACAACCCGATCATCGATCTTGACGATCCGCCGGTCAAGTCGCCGGACGGCTGTGTCGATCCGACCATGTGGCAGCTCGCGCGAGAGGTGTTCACCGGACACCCCAGGAACGCAGCCGGGGAATGTACGGCTTGTCCGCGGTGGAAGGCCTGCACTGGCAGGGCGCTCGCGCGCGAGGGTCTGGCGACGGCGCTCGGCGCGACCGTCAAGAACTCGCCCTACTGGATCGCATACGCCGACCTGCGGGGCAGCAAGCACGCGAAGGCGCGGGCGAAGAATGTTGACTGAGATCGACCCGTCGCGGGTGACACCCGCAGCCGGCGCCTTTCCCGACCTGGGTGAGTGGCTGATGCTCGCCAGAACGCAGATCGACAGCGCCGAGCGGGTGGCGGAGGCGCATCAGCCGGACAACGGCATGTGCGCCTGCTCCCGGCCACTGCCATGCGTTCAGCTCGGCTCCCTGCTACGGCGGCGGGCCGAGTTCGAGCGCGCCGTAGCCGCGCTGGTAGGGCCCACGGCGCATCTGCCGGTGATCCCACTCGCCGTGTCGGTCTCCTGCGGCCGTCAACGCCGCTGGTGGCGGTGGTCATCATGACCGACATCCGGCAGTTGACCTCCGCACAGGCGACGATCTTCACGGCGCTGGCTGAAGCCGCGACCGACACGTCGCTGCGGATCTGCCTGCACGGCGACCTGACGGGAGCCTCGGTGGTGGGCGCGTCCGTGGAGGCATACGTGATCGCTGTGTCCAAGGGTGGCTTTCAGGTGGACCTGTGGCGCGACGAAGCGGCCAACCCGTTCCGGACAGTTCGCCAAGAGGACCTGGCGGCGGCTGTGGCGTTGGCGGTCCGGGCCGCATTGCGATCGCGCCGCAGCCCATAAGGACCTAAGGAGTGAGAACCGCACGAGCAGGTCACCGCCCGAGCGGCCACTGACGAATGAGCGCCAGTCCGGCTGTTCGGCGCGATCAAAGGCCGGAACCCGGGACGGCCGCTGATCTCAAGGCGTCGCCCGCCACCTACTCCCTCAGGAGTTGATAGACGTGCACCAGCTAATCGCTGCCCCTTTCCTGAACGAGGGGCACCTGATCCTCCGGCCTGGCAGTGAGCAGGGTATACGCATCCCTGCCGCACACTACGAAGAGCTTTACGACCTGTCGGCCCGCAATGGCACCGTGCCTGAATGGCTGTCGTCCGCTGCGGGCGCGGGATGGGGCATGGACCTGCGGGACCAGCCGCTGAACGAGGCGGTCAAGGTCCGCCAACCCGGCGTCCTCGGGTACGGACGGGCGTCGTGGGAACTCAACCTCGGCTGCAACTTCGACTGCGAGCACTGCTACCTCGGGCTCAAGCGGTTCGAGGGGATGAGCTGGGAGCAGCGGGTCCAGATGCTGCACGTTCTGCGGGATGCGGGGGTCGTGTGGTTGCAGATGACCGGCGGGGAGCCGCTGATCGACAACCTGTTCATGGACAGCTACGCCTACGCTTGGGACCTCGGGATGATGATCTCGATCTCGACTAACGCGTCCCGATTGTGGAAGCCGGAGATCCTGCACCTGCTGCGGGAGCGGCCGGCGTACCACATCACGATCAGCGTCTACGGCGCGACCGCCGAGAGCTATGACGCGCTCGTTCGTCGACGGGGAGCGTTCGACAGGTTCCACCGCGGGATCACGGCCGGAGCCGAGGCCGGGCTGCCGATGAACTTCAACCTGCTGGCCACCACGACCAACGACACCGAGGTGGACGGGATGCGCGCTCTGGCCGAAGGCATGGGCGTGCCGTATCACGTGTTCAGCAACATGGCCCCGACGATCCAGGGCGATGCGAACCCGCTCGCCGTGCAGTCGATCCCGCTGATCGCCAAGCGCAAGCCCTTCACGGGCTGCAACGCCGGGCACACGTTCTTCCACGTGGACCCGCACGGCAAGGCGTCGGTCTGCAAGATCGGCCGGGACCCCAACATCGACCTTCTCGCCGAGGGCGTAGAGGGTCTGCGCCGACTCGGCGGCATCGCCGACGGGCTGCTCACCAGGCAAGGCGGATGCACCGGGTGCAGCGTCCAGGGGACGTGTGGCACGTGCATGCCGCTGGTGCAGCTCTACCGAAAGGCCAAGTCGCCGATGGAGCGCTACTGCCAGCACCGAGAAAGCGGGGAGGTGATTATCAATGGCACCGACACTGGCCCCGGAGCGGCCGCAGCCGGTCATGGTCGCGTTGTCGCAGCGGCCTGAGCCGCCGCGAGAGGTGACGGCGATCGAGTTCGTCAACGTCGAGAAGACCGTGCTCGCTGGGAACAAGTGCTCCTGCAACGCCGGAGACGACGCACCGTACTGACACGCCAGAGGTTGCCCCGGCCGAACCGGCCGGGGCAACCGCGACGTGCGGTAACGTGACCGCTCGTCGCAGCCGGCACGAAGGGGGCAGACGATGATCACTCGCGTCTCCTGGCACGACCTACCCGCCGAGCTGCGGTGCCTGATCGAGAAGGAGGCCGGCGCGTTCGCGCGCGAGGAACACGTCGGCTCTGGCCGCAACTGCCTGGTCGGCATGGTGATGCACACGGCCCGAGACCGCTACTTCCTCAAGGGCGTTCCCGCCGACCACAAGCGCGCAGTCTGGACCCAGGCCAACGAGGCGATGATCAACAGCACTGTGCGGGACCTGTCCGCACCGTTGCTCTTCCACGTGGAAGCCGCAGGCTGGGACGTCCTCGGATTCGGCTACCTCGACGGCCACCGACACGCCGACTTGTCGCCCGGCTCACCGGACCTGCCGAAGATCGCCGACATGCTGCGCGCCCTGGCAGACCTCCCCACACCGGCGGGCGTCAACCTCCGCACGATGCCCGACCGCTTCGCCAAGTACGCCGGGGACCGCGCCTACTTGCTGGCGGGCGACACGATCGCCCACACCGACACGCAGGCACACAACATCCTGATCGGTCCCTCGGCCCGGCTTGTCGACTGGGCCTGGCCGACCTTGGGGGCAGCGTGGATCGACACTGCGGGCGTGGCGCTACACATGATCCGCTCTGGGCATCACCCGAAGGACGCCGAACGGTGGGGCCAGGATGTGCCCGCGTTCGCCGCCGCGCCTGACGAGGCGGTGTCCGCGTTCGTCTCGGCGAACTCCGTCCTCTGGACCGAGATCAGCGGAGCCGATCCCGAGCCGTGGAAGGCAGAGGTCGCGCGAGCCGCACGTCGCTGGGCCGAGCACCGCGGCGCATAGTCCGGAACCTCAGTCCGGCGTCGGCGTACCCGAGAGCACAGGCTTCGACCCGGGACGCAGGGAGCGGATCACGTAGCCGAGCGCGATCACGGCGTACATCGGGTAGCCGAGTTCGCGCAGGTCGAGGGAGTCGCCGATGGACCACGTGTTCGGGTCGAGCCCAAAGTCGTAGTCGACGAGCGCGAACAGCAGCCACAGCGGCGCGTACGCGCCGTCCAGCATCTCGCCGTGCTCGGGGTCGAACGCGGTGGCCGGCCACAGCTGCACGATCACCGCGACGTCGGCCACCGCGATCGCCCCGATCACCCCGGCGATCCACGCGGTACGGGTGAGACCGCGGTGCGCGAGCAGCGCCGCGACGGCGAGCACGACGATCAGCCCGGCCAGCCAGGCCAGCCCCGCCGCAGGTTTGCCGAAGCCCTTGTCGAGCTGCAGGATCGCGAACGCCACGGCTGGGACGAGCACCGCCGGGACCGTCCACACGCCCCGGGCCCGCAACAGCCCGGCGAGCCGGTACGCCGCGAAGGCCGTCAGCGCGGTGACGGTGACGGCGGCCAGCGCGTAGACGTAGTCCACGTCGGCATAGTCCATGATGTTGCTGCCGGTCAGGCCGAGCCCCGCCAGGAACGCGAAGACACCTGCCACCAGCAGCACCGTGCATACGACAGGGGCGAGCAGGATCCCGGTGAGCTTCGTGTTCCTGATGTCGGCCATGCCGCATGGTGCCACGGCAGTTCCCCGCCCGCTGCCCCCACGACCGTCACCGCTGCGCACAGCGGGGAGAGCGTTCTCCCGTCGACTGATGACGGCATGGTGATCGATCGTGTTCACTGGTGCCGTGCGCGATTGGGAGGCCGAGTACGCCGAGTTCGCCGCCGTCTACAGCGGACGGCTGCGCAGGCTGGCCTACGGCCGGTGCGGTGACTGGGACACGGCCGACCGGCTCACCCGGCAGGTGCTGGTCGCCGCCTACCGCCGCTGGCACTCCGGCGAGCCGCCGGACGCGCTTGCCGAGCGGACCATGGAGCGCCTGCTGCGCCGCCACCACGGCGGGTTCCCGGCGGACGGGCGGGCACCCGCGCTCGCGTACACCTCGGTTGATCTGATCGCGACGGGCCGCACCCGGCGGCGGAGGATGCGCGCGGTGACGGCGGCCGTGACCGTGGTCGCCCTGGCCGCGGCGGGCCTGGCGGTGTACGTGCTGCGCCCGGCCCCGCGGGGCACCCCGTTCCTGCCGGAGGACTGCATGGCCGGGCTGCCCTCGGCCGCGGGCGTCGCCGCGAGCCCGCTGCCGTCGGCGTTCCCGTCGCCCGGCACGAGCGGTCTGGGCGGCCTGGACCGGCTGACGGCGCTGGACGGCGTCCTGCCGCTGCCGGGTGCGACGGTGATGCCGGAGCAGGCCCGGCGCGAGCAGCTGAGCTGTGCGGTCGCCGCCTACTTCCGGTCCAACGTGGGCCCGGACGGTCTGGAGCGTGTCGACCTGGGCCTGGATGCGCGCGGTGAGCTGCGTCCGGTGGCCGCGCTGCTGGATCCGGAGATCGCGCCGGCGGCGCTGACGGTGAGTGTGCGGGTCTACACGGCCAGCGGCCTGGGCACGGTGACGATCTCGGTCGCGCCGACGACGCTGCGTCCCACGCCGGAGCACTGTGCCCGGCTGGCGTTCTGCCGCCTGTCGCGGGTGGCCGAGGACCAGGTGGTCGAGCAGTACGGCCTGCACGAGACGCCGGAGACGGCGCGCGCCGGGTACCGGCTGGGCGAGGACGCCGAGTGGTGGTCGGTGGTGTCCTACTCGGGGCACAGCATGGTGCTGATCACGATCACGAACACGCCGGACGTGCGGGCGGCGCTGCCCGCGAGCATCCAGTGGGCGCCGCTGAGCGAGCAGGTCGCGGGGCTGGCCGTGGACCCGCGCCTGGCGGTGTTCGATCCGCCGCGCCCGTCTGCGAGCGGGTCGGCGTCGCCGTGACGGGTGCTCAGCGCAGCGTGCGGTCCAGGGTGTACTTACGCTGCAGCAGCATGGCAACGATCATGAGCACGGCCGGGACGAGGCCGAAGCCGAGACGGATCCAGGTGTGCGCGGTCTCGGGCTGCACGACGCTGGTCCCGGCGGTGCTGGCGACGAAGCCGCCGATGGCCAGGCAGGCGGAGTAGACATACGGGCCCAGCGCGCCGCCGGTGGCCTCGGCGGCGGTCCACACCCCGGTGTAGGTGCCCGCCCGGGTGGTGCCATCGGCACCGCTGGCCCGGATGACGTCAGGGACCATGGAGAACGGCAGCAGCTGCATGGCGGCGAACGCGATGCCGAGCACGGCGACCGCGCCGATCAGCACGGGCAGCCCGGCGGCGCTGCCCAGGGCGAGCACCAGCGAGCCGAGCACGAAGGCGGCCTGGGCGATGAGCAGGCCGGGCTGCTTGCCGATGCGGCGGGCGACGACGACCCAGACCGGGGTGGCGATCAGGGCGGGTGCGACGAACGCGGCGACCAGCACGGTGGTCAGGCCGGGGCGGCCGAGTTCGTACTCGGCGAAGTAGGGCACGGCGGCCAGCACCAGATGGGTGGTGGTGGACATGGCCAGGTACGAGCCGACGAGCCAGCGGTACTGCGGGTCGCGCAGGGCGGACAGCAGTGCGCGCAGCCCGGCGCTGCCGTGGCCCGCGCTGGTGACGGCGCTCGGGGCGGCGGCGGTGAGCCGGCGTACGCCGCCGATGCCGACGACCATGGTGGCCAGCATCGCCGCGCCGAGGATGAGTCCCATCAGGGCGTATCCGCCCCGGGTCGGATTCTCCTTACCCGCGATCATCGGGGCGAGCACGCCGCTGAGCAGGATGCCGACGGTGAGCACGACCATGCGGAAGCCCATGAGGCGGGTGCGCTCGTGGTAGCCGATGGACAGGTCGGCGGGCGTGGACAGGTAGGGCACCTGGTATGCGGCGAACAGCAGGTTGCCCGCGATGAACGCGATCGCGACCCAGCCCGCGGCGGAGTTGCCGGTGAGCCCGCCTGGCACGAGGAACAGCGCGGCGAACGCGAGCGGCAGCCCGCAGCCGATCGTCATCAGCAGGCGGCGGTGGCCGCGCCGGGCGAGGTCGGTGTCGGACAGGTGGCCGACCCACGGGTGCAGCAGCACGTCTGCGATCTTGGGCAGCAGCAGCACGAGCCCGGCGACGATCGGGGCGACGGCGAGCACGTCGGTGAGGAAGTAGAGCAGCAGCAGACCCGGTACGGTGACCCAGGTGCCCATGCCCAGTGACCCGCCGGCGAAGGCCAGCATGCCGCCACGGGGCAGCCGCGCCGTCTCGTCCATGACTTCTCCTCGCCCGCACGCGGGTGTAATCCAACGTTTGCTGGATAGTAGGGCACGATGGAGCGCATGACCACACCTCGCCGTGGACCCGGCCGACCCAAGCGCAGCGAGCAGCGCATCACCCCGGAGGCGATCGTGCAGGCGGCGGCCGGGCTGTTCGCGCGGCGCGGCTTCGACGCCGTCGGCATGCGCGAGGTCGCCGCGGCGGCCGGGGTCGACGTCGCCACGGTGCACCACCACGTGGGCACCAAGGCGGCGCTGTACGACTCCTGTTTCGCCAGCGTGTTCGCCGACGAGAGCGAGGCGCTGCTGCGGGCCGTCGAGGCGGCTCGCGCCGGGCTGGCGGGCGGCCCGGAGCCGGCCCTGGCCGCGCTGCACGAGCTGGTAGACGTGTTCATCGACTTCCTGGAGGACCGGCCGGAGACCACCGGCCTCTGGCTGCGCCGCTGGCTGGAGCCGGACCGGCACGCCGAGCTGGACCAGCGCTACTCGCAGCCGCTCTACCTCGCCGTCGAGCAGCTGCTGGCCGACGCCGACGCGGCGGGGGTGCTCAGCGAGCCGCAGCCGCACCTGGCCGTACGCGGCCTGGTGTGGTCGGTGCACGCGCACGTGGTCGGCCTGCTGTCCGGGGCCAACGGCGCGCGCGAGCGGCGTGAGTTCCGCACGTACACGCATCGCTGGCTGGACCGCATGTACGCGCCGCGCTGACCGGGCTCCGGTCAGTCGCCGGGCAGGTCCAGGCCCAGGCCGAGCCATCCGGCCAGGTCGGCGATCTCCGTATGCACGGCGGCCGACAGGGCTTTCGGGAACGGGGCGTCCTGGTGGATCGCGTCCACGCGCAGCATCCCGGCCCTGCGGTCGGCGGTCGCGTCGAGCTTGCCGACCAGGCGGTCGCCGTGCAGGATCGGCAGCGCCCAGTAGCCCCAGCGCCGCTTCGCGGCCGGTTTGTACATCTCCAGCTGGTAGTCGAACTCGAACAGGTCGGTCATCCGCTTGCGGTCGAACACCAGCCGGTCCAGCGGCGACAGCAGCACCGTCCGCCCCTGGAAAGGCTGGTCCAGCTGCGCCGGGTCGACCCGCCAGCGGCCGCGTACGCCCTCGATCACGGCGGGCTCGCCCGCCTCCAGTACGTCGCCCGGCTCGGCCTGGGTGCTCACCCCACGGCTGCGGGCGATGCCCAGCGAACGCAGCCGGCGCTCGGCGCGGATCCGCGCCGCCTCCTCGGCCGGCACCACGTGGTCGTCGGGGTAGATGCGCTCGGCCAGGTCCCACAGCCGCCCGCGGCTGTCGCGCCCGGCGACGGCGACCTCGCCCCGGGCCTCCATCAGGTCGAGCATCCGCTGCACGTTGCGGTCGTTGGTCCAGCCGCTGGACTGCCAGGGCACGTCGCAGGTGTCGGGCAGCTCGCGGGCGGCCAGCGGGCCGTCGGCGCGCAGCCGGGACAGGATGTCCAGGCGGCAGCCGCGGTTGGCCGCGACCCAGTCCTGCCGGAACTCCAGCCAGTCGGCGAGTTCGCCGCGGCCGGGCCAGTCGGCCATGTCCGCCCGGTGGAGCGCGAGGTCCTCGGCGGGCCGGATCATGCCCTGGACCTCGACCAGCCGCTGGTCGCCCAGTGCGGCCTGCAGGTCCGCGGGCCGGTACGCCGAGCCGAGGCGGCTCCACAGCACCAGGTCGGCGCTGGGCGCGACGGCGGCGGTCTGGTCGTACTGCAGCAGGGTGAGCTGCCGGACCACGTCGAGCAGCGAGCCCGGCCGGGGGCGGCCGAGCAGCTGGGCGCGCACGGCGATCCGGCGCGCGTCGGCGCGCGACAGCTGGTGAACGGGCACGCCCGCAGCCTACGACTGCGGTCGGACACCCCGGGGCTTGACGGGAGACGCCTCCACGAGCCAATATCCAACAGACGTTGGATATTGGGGAGGGTACGCGATGACGCCACGCGTCGCCGTGATCGGCGCCGGTCCAGCCGGGCTGGCCACGCTCAAGGCACTGGCCGACCGGGGCGTGCCCGCGGTCGCCTTCGACGCAGCGGCGCAGGTCGGCGGCCTGTGGGTGTACGGGGCGCCGCACTCCTCGGCATACCGCACGCTGCACCTCAACACCTCGCGGACCCGCACCGAGTTCGCCGACCTGCCCATGCCCGCGGACTGGCCCGACTACCCCGACCACACCCGCATCGCCGCCTACCTGCTCGACTACGCCCAGCGCTTCGGCCTGCCGGCCTCCGTCCGGCTGCGGCACACCGTCACCGGCGTGGTCCGCGACGGCGACGGCTGGCGCGTCACCGCCGCCGGGCCCGACGGCGTCACCACCGTCCACGTCGAAGCCGTCGTGATCGCCAACGGCCACAACAGCCGCCCGAAGCTCCCCTCCCCCGCCTACCCCGGCGAGATCACCGCCGAGCAGCTGCACAGCCACGACTACCGCGGCCCCGAGCAGCTCGCCGGGCGGCGCGTGCTGGTCGTCGGCGGCGGCAACTCCGCCATGGACATCGCCGTCGACGCCTCCCACGTCGCCCCGCGCACCCTGCTGTCGGTGCGCCGCGGCGTCTGGATCGTGCCCAAGCACCTGCTCGGCAAGCCGTCCGACACCCTCAACGGCGCGCTCGCCAAGCGCCTGCCCTGGCGGGTGCGCCAGCGCATCAGCCAGACCATGCTGCGCTTCACCGTCGGGCGCCTGTCGGCGTACGGGCTGCCCGAGCCCGAGCACGGCTTCCTGCAGGACCACCCGACGCTGTCCGATGCGCTGCTGTCCCGCATCAGCCATGGCGAGATCACCGTCCGGCCCGGCATCGCCCGCTTCGACGGCGACCGCGTGCACTTCACCGACGGCACCCAGGAAGAGATCGACCTCGTCGTCTGGTGCACCGGCTACGACATCGACCTGCCGTTCCTCGACCAAGCCCTGCTCGGCGACGGCGCGGACCGGCTGCCGCTGTTCCGGCACGTGTTCCACCAGCAGGCGCCGGGTCTGATGTTCGTCGGGCTCATGCAGTCCACCGGCTCCGGCCTGCCCGTCGTCGAAGCCCAGGCCCGGCTCGCCGCCGCGCACGTGTCCGGGCAGTATGCGCTGCCCACCGCCGCCGCGCAGGCCGCCGACATCGCCGCCGAACACCGCGCCGCCCGCGAGCGCTGGGGCGAGCGCCGCCCCGCCATGCGCATCGACTTCGACGCCTACCTCGCGCTCGCCGCGAAGGAACTCGCCGCGGGGGCCGACCGGGCCCGCCGCGGGCAGGGCGTCGCCTGGACCCGTACCACCGCCAAGGAGAGCACCCGATGACCCGGCTCGACGGCAAGCGCGTCATCGTCACCGGCGCGAACGGCACCTTCGGGCGCATCCTGTGCGCCCGGCTCGAACTCGCCGGCGCCCGCGTCGTGGGCCTGGACCTGCACGAGGGCAGCGTCGGCAGCACGCCCGTGCTGGCCTGCGACCTCACCGACGGGACGGCCGTGCCCGGCGCGGTCGCCGCGGCCGTCGAGCTGCTCGGCGGGCTGGACCTGCTGATCAACAACGCGGGGGTGGGCGGGCCCGCTCCGGCCGAGCTGCCGCCGGGCGACGCTGCGCGCACCCAGCTGGAGGTCAACCTGATGGCCGCGTGGCACACCACCGCCGCCGCGGTGCCCGCGCTGGAGCGCAGCCGCGGGCGCGTCGTGTTCGTGTCCAGCCGGATGGCGCTGCTGCCACTGCCCCTCGCCGCCGCGTACGGGGTCAGCAAGCGGGCGCTGGTCGCCTACGCCGACGCGCTGCGGCTGGAGGTCGGCTCGCACATCGGCGTCAGCGTCGTGTACCCGAGCATGGTCGCGTCTCCGATCCACGACGCCACCGCCGAGGCGGGCCTGTCCCTGCAGGGCGTCTCCCGGTACGAGCCCGTCGAGGGCGTCGTCGGGGCGATCCTGCGCGCCGCGGCCGCGCGTAAGGCGCCGCGCGACGTGGCCACCACCGGCCGCGGGCGGGTGGAGCTGTTCCTGGCCCGGCACCTGCCGTCGCTGGCCGGTGCCATCGTGCGCCGCACCATCCGCACCCGCATCGCCGCCGGTGACCTGGACCGGGCCCCGCTGGCCGCCGGCATGCTCCGCCGCGCCGGGCGCTGACCGGCGACCCCGCCCTGCCTACGAGCGGGCCGTCGGTGGTGTTTCGGCTCGGGCGGTGAGGTAGGCGTCCAGGGCGGCCGCGCCGGTGAGCATGGCGCGGCCGCGTGCCGTGAGCCGGGCGCGCCAGTCGTGCAGCATGGACTCCAGCGGCGCGACACCGCCCGCCGCACGGACCTGGGCGAGCAGCGGTGCGATCTGGGCCAGCCGGTAGCCGCCGCGGCGGAGCTGGTGGGCCAGCCGGGCGTTGCGTACGTCGGCGGCGCTGTAGACGCGATAGCCGGTGTGCGGGTCGCGGCGCGGCTCGACGAGCCCGGCGCGTTCCCACTTGCGCAGCGTGGCCGGGCGCAGCCCGAGCCGCCGGGCGAGCGGGCCGATGAACGTGTCGCCGCGTTCCTGCGGCACGGGCGCGAGGTCGCGCAGCGCGGCTTCGACGGCCTGCAGCGTCCGGCGGTCGTCGAGCAGCTGGGCGTGGCTCTCGTCGAGCAGGCGCAGCGCGTCGTCGGCCGCGTCCCGGTCGACCGCCCGCATGATCGCCGTGGCGGTCTGGTGGCCGTGTCCGGGCAGCAGGGCGAGGAAGGCGTGCAGGGCCTGGGCGTGCAGCGGGGTGTAGCGGCGGTAGCCGGTGGGGGTGCGCGCGGCGGGCGGAATGATCCCGGCGTCCTCGTAGTTCCGGACCGCCTGGGTGGACAGGCCGTGCACGCGGGCCAGGTCCACCGGCCTCAGGTATACCGCGTGTTGAGGGTTCTGGCCCGTCATCGCAGTCGATTCCTCGGGAAAGTCTCAACGGTGGGTTCAACGATACTGTGTAGAGGCATGACTAGTGCGATTCGAGACACCATGCGTGCGTTCTCCGCCGCCGAGGTCCTGCGGCTGCTGCCGTCGCGGCCGCGGGTGCTGGCCCTGGGCGAGCCCACCCACGGCGAGGATCTGCTGCTCGAAGTCCGCAACGAGCTGTTCCAGCAGCTCGTCGAGGAGGGGTACCGGACGATCGCGATCGAGAGCGACTGCCTGCTGGCGCTGGCCGTCGACGACTACGTCACCTCGGGCAAGGGCAGCCTCGACGAGGTGATGGCGAACGGCTTCAGCCACGGGCTCGGCGCCTCGGCCGCCAACCGTGAGCTGGTGCGGTGGATGCGGGCGTACAACGACGGCAGGCCCGCCCCTGAGCAGGTGCGCTTCGCGGGAATCGACGGTCCGCTGGAGATCAGCGGGCCGGAAAGCCCGCAGGAGGCGCTGACCACGCTGTACGCGTACCTCGCGTCCCGGCTGGACGCTGAGCTGCTGCCCTGCCCGGCTGGCACGATCGAGGGGCTGCTGGACGACGCGGGCCGGTGGGTCGACCCGGCCGTGATGATGAACCCGGCCCGCTCCGTGGGGCAGTCGGCCGCGGCCGGGCGGCTGCGGCTGCTCGCTGACGACCTGGTGGCGCTCCTCGACGCGGAGACGCCGCACCTGATCGCAGCGTCCTCCCGGGAGGAGTGGGAACGGGCCCGCCTGTACGGGCGCGCCGCGGTCGGCCTGCTGCGCTACCACCACTGGCTGGCCGACACCTCGCCGGGCCGGATGACGCGACTGCTCGGCGTACGGGACTCGATGATGGCCGACAACCTGGTCGCGCTCGCCGGCCGCGGCCCGGTGCTCGTCCACGCGCACAACCTGCACCTCAAGCGGGAGAAGGCCGTGATGGGCATGTGGCAGGGCCGGATGGAGTGGTGGGGCGCGGGCTCACTGGCGCACGCCCGCCTCGGCACGGAGTACGCGTTCCTAGCCACGGCCCTCGGCACGATCCGCCACCAGGGGGTGGACACGCCGCCTACGGACACCCTGGAAGGGATGCTGTACGCGCTGCCGGAGGATCGTTTCCTCGTCGACTCGCACGCCCTGGCCGCGCTGTTCGGCGACGCGGCTCCCCCGCCGCGCGAGTCGGCCTGGTTCGGCTACGCCCCACTGGATCCGGCCCACCTGTCCAGGACCGACGGCCTCGTGTTCGTCAAGGACTCGCCGCAGGGGTAGGCGCCGGAAAAGCTGGTGGTCCCGCGGCGGCGCATCCGGCCGCCGCGGGCCGGGCCGGCGGTGTCCGGCGATGTGATCCATCGCCTCTGTCAGCAAATCGACATCCGTTTCTGACTTACGGTGATCGGAACCTATCCTTCCGTGAGTGGATTCCGACATCGTCACCGCCGAACAGGACCTGGCCCGCTTGGTCGCCGCGCAGGTAGCCCCCGAGGAGGACGAGCTCTTCACCGTGCTCGACGCCGCCTACCGCAAGGACCCCGCCCGGCTCACCGCCGGCGGCTCGGGCGACGACGAGATGCTCGGCTTCGGCGTGGAGACCATGGCCGCCCTGATGACCCCCGTGGTGCTGGCGGTCGTCACCGAGGTGATGCGCTACCTCACCGAGCAGTACGGCACCAGCCTGCGGTCACGGCTGTCCCTGCGGCGGGCCCGCCGTGACGCCGCCGCTACCGAACCCGCCACCCCCGCGATCGACGATGCGCAACTGGCCCACGTCCGCTCCATCGTGCTCGACAAGTGCACCCAGGCGGGCATCGACGAGGGCCGGTCACGGCTGCTCGCCGACTCCGTCGCCGGAGCCCTGCGCAACGGCGGGTGACCGTGGCCGACGCCGCCCCGCCCCGCTCCGCCTCCGCCGTACTCTCCGGCACCACCCTGCGCTTCCTGTCGCTGGTCGCGGCCATCCTCGGCACCGGCACCTACGCGTTCAGCGTGATGTACATGCGGCTGCCCGGCAAGGCGTCGGCGGGCATGTTCGTCTACGCTCGGTGCGGCGAACTGCTGCGGCGCAGCGGACTCGACCTGTCCCTCGATCCCGGCGTGCTCGCGGCGTCCGAACGCGACCGGGCGGAGGCCAGCCGCTGCCTGGCCCCGTTCGAGCAGGACGAGGCGTGGTGGATCCTGGCCGGACTGGCGCTGCTGCTGGCCTTGGCGCTCGGTCTCTACCTGGCCGCACCATGGTGGACTCGGCGGCGGGCCCGGCTCGTGCCGGTCACCGCGGAGAACTTCCCACGCCTGTACGCCGGCCTGCTCGACCTCACCGCCGAGATGGGCTTGCGCAGGCTTCCGCGGTTCATGCTCGACCCGGCGGCGGGCACGCCGGGCGGGCTCGCCTTCGGCCGGACCGGCCGGTACTGGGTCCGGATCAACGCCGGGCTGGTGCCCCTGCGGATCACCGACCCGGCGACCTTCCGCGCCGTGGTCCTGCACGAACTCGCCCATCTGCGCAACCGCGACGTCGACATCGCCTACGCCGCCACGGCCCTGTGGCGGGCGTTCGTCGTGGTCGCGCTGCTGCCGATGACAGTCGCGATCCTGCATCCGTGGATCATCACCGACCCGGCGAGGGCGCCGTGGGCGGCTCCGGACTATCTGCCAGACACCCTCGACACCGGGCTGCGCACGGCGATGTTCGTACTGATCGTCTACCTGGTGCGCAACTCGGTGCTGCGTGCCCGCGAGCTCCACGCCGACGCGCGCGCCGCCCAGCACGGCGCGGCCGACGGGCTGCGCCGGGTGATGACCACCGCGGCGAGGGACACCGCCGTGTCATGGCGCCGCCGATTCGGCGTACACCCCGCCGCCGCGGCCAGGCTGCACGCCATCGATCATCCGCGCACGACACTGCGTCCCGGCTTCGGCGAGCTGTTCGGCGCCGGCCTGACCACCATGATCGCCACCGGCTCGCTGAGCCGGATGGCCGGCTTCGCTCTCCCCCACGACGGCACCCCGGCCGGCCGCTATATGGCCTGGCTGGTGGCACCGGTCGTGATCGGTGTGCTGGCCGCGGCGGCGTGGCGCGCCGAGCTGCTGTCGGTGTACGGGCCACGCGTGTCGGTGCTGCCGGGTGCACTGGGCTTCAGCCTCGGCTGCCTGCTCGGCGACCTCGCGTCGAGCCTTGAGACGCCCGCCGTGTGGGGCGTGTTCGGCAGCGAGACGGGCGCGGGCAGGATGCCGCTGGCCGGCAGCGTCGAGGTCGCCGGGGTCAGCCTCACCGCCGGGCTGGTCGGCGCGGCGGCGCTCACCGCCGGGATCCTGATCCAGGCTGCCCTCAGCGCAGCCGCGGCACGCGCCTGGCTGCCCGTGCTGCGCGGGGCACACACCCGGTGGGCCTGGCTGGGCGGCGTCGCGGCCACGGTTACCATGTTCGCCGTCTGGTTCGGCATCTGGCTCGAACTGCGCTCAGCGCCCTACCTGATCGGCCGGTTCTACCACCTCACCGCCGCCGACTTCACGACCCTCGGCGAGCAGCTCTGGGAGGGGCCCGGCTTCAGCCTGTTCTCCGCCGTGTACCCGCCGCTGCAGCTGTTCGCCCACCGCCCGCTGGCCGTACCGGCGGTCCTGGTCGCCTCCCTCTTCCCGTTCGCCGCGCTGCTGCGCCGGCCCGCAGCGCCCGACCGCGTTCCGGCGAGCGCGTACGACGTTGCCCCGCGCGGCCTTGCCGCCGACCGGCCGGACCTGCCCCACGCTGCGGAGACGCGGGCGGCGGCGCTGACCGGGCTCGCCGGGGCAGGGCTGTTCATGGTCCTCACGCTCGCCCTGCGCGCAGTGCTGCACCAGGTCGCTTACGGATCGCCCGGTCTCGTCTCGTACCACTCCTACGCCCAGCTCGCGCTGGCCGTCGCCATCCAGGCAGCGGTGGGCGGGGTGATCGCGGCCCGGCACCGGCGCGGCCTCCTGCTCGGCCAGGTCGCGGCCCTCACCTGCGCCACTGCTGTGATCATCGGGGAGCAGGCGGCCGCGATCCTGGGCCGGTGCACGCCGCTGCTGCGGCTGCGCGAGACCGCCTGCAGCACCCGGATCAACCTGTCCTACGCGGACTTCCTGCTGGACCGGATCGTGATCCAGGGCGCGCTGGCCGCGCTCGCCGTCGGCGTGCTGGTGATCCTGCTCAGGCGGGCAGCCGCGCTCGTACCCGCCGCCCAGCCGCGTCGGCCGTGGATCCGCTCCACGGTCCTCACCGCCACGGTCGCGGTGGTGGTCGTCGCTGGCCTCGCCGCGGGCAGCACCCTGTCGGCGATGACCGACTCCCCCGCAGCCGCCGTTCCCGCTCCGGCCCCCACCCGGTCCGGCGCCGCCGCGGACCGCGTACTCACCCAGGCCGAGGCTCAGCAGGTCGCCGACGCCGGAGCCAACGTGCTGCCCCGGGGCTGGCGTACGGAGCCGGAATCGACGAGCAGCGGCACCTCCGTCCTCGACGACCCCGAGCGCTGCACGGCGCTGGTCGAGGAGACCTACCTGACGGACCTCGACGAGCAACAGCCGATCGTCGCCCGCGGCCGGTGGACCGACGGCGACAAGATCACCACCTCGTCGATCTACGTCACGGTCCGCTCGTTCACGCAGCCCGTGCCCGCCGAATCACTGACCGTGGCCGAGAACGCGCGGGCGTCCTGTCCCCGGTTCACGCAGACGACCAGCGAGGGCACCCCGCTGCACTACACCGTTCACGCGGCCCGCGCACCCGCGCTGGGCGACCAGGCCTGGCGGGCGGATCTGGCGATGACTGCCGAGATCTCCGGCATCTCGTTCGAGGGGACGCTGATCATCATGCTGGTCCGGGTCGGGCACACCCTCATCCAGGTCACCTACAGCGCGTTCAGCGAACCCGTCGACGAGAAGCTCCTGCTAGGCGTGCTCAACAGCACGGTCGGGTCCCTGCCCTGACGCGGCTGAGCGTCCGGCGGTTCCGGCCACGGGCGCGGAGCCGGGCCTGGGCTGTCCGGCCGTGGCCAGGGCCGCTACGGCGTGTTTCATAAGTGATCGGCGGCGTCGGGCGTCACGGGTTTCCGGTCGTGGTATGTGCGGGCTTTGCTGGTCGTGGGTGTTGTCGGTGGTGTGTGGCAGGGTGCTGTCGTGGGCCGTTTCACCACGTTCCGGTTTTGTCTGGACCCGAACGTCGAGCAGGAGGTCGTGCTGCGTCGGCATGCCGGTGCGGCCCGGTTCGGCTACAACCAGTGCCTGCGGTTGGTCAAGCAGGCCCTGGACGGCAAGCGCGGCGGGACGGTCAGCAAGGTGCCGTGGTCGGGTTTCGACCTGATCAACGAGTTCAACGCGTGGAAGCGCTCGGCCGCGGCGGGCCGGGTGCTGGTGGCCGCCGCCGACGGCACCACCACGGTGCAGGCCACCGGCCTGGCCTGGCGGGCCGAGGTGTGCCAGCAGGTGTTCGAGGAAGCGGCCGTCGATCTGGGCCGCGGGCTGGCTGCGTACACGGCGTCGCGCAACGGCGATCGCAGAGGCCGCCGGATCGGGTTTCCCAGGTTCAAATCGAAGAAGCGCGCGCAGTTGTCGTTTCGGATCCGCAGCAAGACCTCCGCCGCGGGTAAGGCAGGAATCCGGATCGGTGGGCATGGGCCACGGACGGTGACCCTGCCCGGCATCGGCACGATCGCCGTACGGGAGGACACCCGGCGGCTGCGGCGGATGCTGGCCAAGGGCAGGGCCAAAGTCCTGTCGGCGACCGTCAGCCGCCGGGCCGGCCGGTGGGCGGTGTCGCTGACCTGCGAAGCCGCTGACCTGCACGATACTGCCCGCCACCAGCCCGACAGCGGTACCACGTGGGTGGGTGTCGACCGTGGGCTGGCCGCGTTCGTCGTGGCCGGCCGCGCCGACGGCACCGAAGCCGCACGGGTCGCTGACTGGCCGCGGCCCTCCCGGACGGGCATGGCACGGCAGCGCCGCCTGGCCCGCGCCGTCACCCGCAAACCGCCCGGCTCCCGCAACCGCGCCAAAGCCACAGCCCGGCTGGGCCGCCACCACGGCCGGATCGCGGCGATCAGAAGCCGTTTCCTGCACAAGGTCTCCAACAAGCTGGTCAAGACCCACGACAAGCTCGCCATCGAGACCCTCGCCATCACCGGCATGCTCACCAATCGGCGCCTGGCCGCAGCGGTCGCCGACGCCGCCTGGGGCGAACTGGCCCGCCAAATCACCTACAAGCAGCAGTGGCGCGGCGGCCACCTCACCTCAGTCGACCGCTGGTACCCGTCGACCAAGACCTGCGCTCCTTGCCGGACCGTGAACCCGTCCATGCCCCTGGAGCAACGCACGTTCACCTGCGGCGCGTGCGGGTACCAGGCCGACCGGGACCTCAACGCCGCGGTCAACCTCGCCATCTGGGCCGAGCAGCACCATCCCCAGATCCGGGACCTCCACGCAGGGGGCCCGGTCACCAAAGCCCGCCGAGGGGAAGGCTCTGGCCCGCGCACCCGCGCAGGCGAAACCAGCCCCAACGACGCGGGAACCGCACCCACCTCACCCCGAGTGAGGAGCGGACGCCCGAGAAGGGCGCTGTCTCACGACTCCACCGAGTTATGAAACAGGCCGTAGGTTTGCTGCCGTGACGCAGCGCCTGTTCATCGCGATCTACCCGCCCGCGGCGGCGGTCGCCGACCTGGCCGCCGTCGCCTCCCAGCTGCCGTTTAGCCGTCCCCACGCCGAGGGCCTTTCGCTGCGGCCCGTGCCGCCCGAACAGTGGCACGTCACCGTGGCCTTCCTCGGCATCCTCGACGACCCGCAGACCGCCGCCGCGCAGGCCGCGATGCGCACCGCGGCGGCGGGCACCGTACGGGCGCCCCGGCTGCGGCTGACCGGGGGCGGCCGGTTCGACAACGGGCGCGCGGGCGCGGCCTGGACCGGCCTCGACGGTGACCTGGAGGTGCTGCACGATCTCGCGACCCGGCTGCGCGGCGCGCTGGCGGGGGCGGATGTGCCGTTCGACGCGCGGCCGTACCAGCCGCACCTGACGCTGGCCCGGCCCGGCGACCGGCTCGACCCTGGCCAGTGGCGCGAGGTGCTGGACCGGCTCGACGCGTACGCGGGACCGGCCTGGCCGGCCGCCGCGCTGTCACTCATGCGCAGCGACCATCCGGTCAGCAACCACTACACGGAGATCTTCGCCGCCCCGCTCCCCCGCGGCTGAGCACCGCCCTGGCCCGATGCGCCGAATCGGGTTGACGCGGCTGGCAGGCTGGTGATCATGGATGACTTCGAGCGGCTCGTGGCGGAGGGCGCATCCGTTCCCGTGGACGGCTGGGACTTCTCCTGGTTCGAGGGGCGCGCGACCGAGGAACGGCCGCCGTGGGGGTACCTCCGCCTGATCTCCGAGCGGATGGCCACGGCGCACGCCGCGCTGGACATCCAGACCGGCGGCGGCGAGGTGCTCGCGAAGATCCCCGCCGCACCACCGGTGCTGGCCGCCACGGAAGCGTGGCCGCCGAACCTCGCGATCGCCCGGACCAACCTGGCCCCGCTCGGCGGCACGGTCGAGCACGTGGCCGAGGACGCGCCGCTGCCGTTCCCGGACGCGTCGTTCGACCTGGTCGTGAGCCGCCATCCGACCGTCACGGACTGGACCGAGATCGCCCGGGTGCTGACACCCGGCGGCACGTTCCTGTCCCAGCAGATCGGGGCGGGCACCAACATCGAGCTGACCAGCTTCTTCAAGGGGCCGCAGGAGATTCCCGAGCACTGGCTGACCGGCTACCGGGTCGCGCGGGCCGAGGCTGCGGGGCTGGAGGTGCGCGACGTCCGGGAGGCGACACTGCGGGTGGTGTTCCACGACGTGGCGGCGGTCATCGTGTTCCTGCGCAAGGTGATCTGGACCGTCGACGCCTTCAGCGTCGAGCGCTACCGCGAGCGGCTGGCCGACCTGCACCGGCGGATCCGGCGGGACGGCTCGTTCGTGTCGCACGCGCAGCGCTTCCTCATCGAGGCGCGCAAGCCCGTCACGGCTCGGCGTTCCTGACCTTTCCCTCGGTACGCGGCCGGTCGGCGTCCTCGACGCGGGTGCAGATCCCGTACACCCTGGCGTGGCTGGTCCAGCCGTTGACCCGGCCGCGGTTGCTGCTGATCTGCACCCGGCAGTTCGCGGCGTCGACTGCCGACACCAGGTGCAGGTAGACCGTGCCCGCCACCCGCGCCAGCACGATGTCGCCGGGCTGCACCGCGGCGGGGTCGACGGGCGCGACGGTGACCCGGTCGCGGCTGCGGATCAGCGGCACCATCGAGTTGCCGGTGGGCCGGAACACCACCGTCGCCCCGGCCGCGACCCGAGCCGCCACCGCATCGAGGACTCCCATGACCGTCAGGATCGCGTGCCCGCCGCCGGGGAGCCACCCGTTTACGCGTCAGCCGGCGCGGCGCAGGCGGGCGAGGTGCCGGCGGCCAGGAAGATCCGCTTGTTGCGGTATCTACGCGGGCCGCGCCATCCTCACCGGCCGCATCCTGGTCTGACCCGGCCCGCTTGTCCTTCGGCACGCGGGACCGTTTTCGGGGAAACTGCAGTCATCAAGTGAGGGAATCCTGCAGTTTCCCCGAAACCGCCGCACGGTGCGGGCCGGGCGTGCGGGCCTGCGCGGTGGTTCAGGCGACCTTGCGGCGGTAGACCCGCATCGCGAACGCGTACGCGACCACGAGGATCCCGGCGCACCAGCCGAGCGCGACCCAGATGCCGGTGCCGACCGGCTGCTGGTCGAACAGCGCCCGCAGCGCGTTGACGATCGAGGTGACCGGCTGGTTCTCGGCGAAGGCCCGCACCGCGGCCGGCATCGTCGCGGTGGGCACGAACGCCGAGCTGATGAACGGCAGGAAGATCAGCGGGTACGAGAACGCGGTGGCGCCGTCGGTCGACGACGCCGCAAGGCCGGCGATCATCGCGAGCCAGGTCAGCGACAGCGTGAACAGGATCAGGATCCCGGCCACGGCGAGCCAGTCCAGCACTCCGGCCGAGGTCCGGAAGCCCATGAGCAGCCCGACCAGGATGATCACGACGACGGAGATGGCGTTGGACACCACCGACGTCAGCACGTGTCCCCACAGGACCGCCGAACGGGCGATCGGCATCGAGTGGAACCGTTCGAAGATGCCGCTCTGCATGTCGTTGAACAGCCGGAATCCGGTGTAGGAGATCCCGCTGGAGATCGCGATGAGCAGGATGCCGGGCATCAGGTAGTTGGTGTAGTTGTCGGTGCCGGCCTGGATCGCGCCGCCGAACACGAACCGGAACAGCAGCATGAACGCGATCGGCATGATCGTGACGGTGATGATGGTGTCCATGCTGCGGGTGACGTGCCGGATGGAGCGGCCGAGCATGACACCGGTGTTGGACAGGACGTGCGCGCTCACGACTGCTCCTTGTTTCCGACGACGGCCAGGAAGATCTCTTCGAGGGTGGGCTGGCGTTCGACGAGTTCGGCCTTCGCGGCGGGCAGCAGCCCGCGCAGCTCGGCCAGGGTGCCGGAGACGATGATCGTGCCCTGGTGCAGGATGGCGATCCGGTCGGCCAGCTTCTCCGCCTCCTCCAGGTACTGCGTGGTCAGCAGGACCGTGGTGCCGCTGTCGGCCAGGCCCTGGATCTCCTTCCACACCTCGATGCGCGCCTCGGGGTCCAGGCCGGTGGTCGGCTCGTCGAGGAAGATGACCTTCGGATCGCCGATGAGGCTCATCGCGATGTCGAGCCGGCGGCGCATGCCGCCCGAGTAGGTCGCCACCCGGCGGGCGCCCGCCTCGGTGAGGCCGAACCGCGCCAGCAGGTCGTCGGCGACCCGGCCGGGGTCGCTCACCTGGCGCAGCCGGGCGACCATGACGAGGTTCTCCCGGCCGGTGAGGATCTGGTCGACCGCGGCGAACTGGCCGGTGAGGCTGATCGACTCGCGGACCCGCTCCGGCTGGGCCACCGCGTCGAACCCGGCGACGCCGGCCGTGCCGGCGTCCGGCTTGAGCAGCGTCGACAGGATCCGCACGACGGTGGTCTTGCCGGCGCCGTTGGAGCCGAGCAGGGCGAAGATGCTGCCCGCGGCGACGGTGAAGTCCACGCCTTTGAGGACTTCGAGTCTTCCGTATGACTTGCGCAGCCCGCTGACGTGGATCGCGGGGGGTGGGGTGTCCATGGGGGTGGCTGCTCCTTATTCGACGATCACGTTGGCGGGGGTGAACCCGAGGCCCTTGAGGGCCGCGTAGGTGAGCTTGTCCAGGCGCGCGCCGTCGAAGTTCACGGTGCGCAGGGCCTTGTAGTACTTCTTGCTCCAGCCGCCGCGGAAGGAGCAGTCGCGCAGGATCGCGCCGCGCAGCGACACCCCTTCGAGCCCCGCCTGGTCGAACTTCACGCCGGTGAACGTCTCCCCGTCGAAGGTGAGGCCGCGCAGGTCGGACTGGCTGAAGTCGACGCCGGTGAAGGTGCAGCGGGCGAAGACGGTGCGCTTGAGGTCGGTCTGGCGGAACGCGACGTCGGTGAGCGCCACGTCCTCGAACCGGACCTCGTGCAGCCCGGACATGCTGAAGTCGGTGCGCACCAGCCGCGCCCTGCGGAAGGTCGAGCCCTTCAGCTCGGCCGTGGTCAGGACGGCGTCGGTCAGGTTCGCGCCGTCGAAGCTGGTGTCCTTCAGGTCGCTGCTCTTGAACCTGCTGCCGGCCAGGTCGGCGTTGGAGAAGTCCGAGCCGCGCAGCGCGCTGGACCCGAACCGCCCGGACCGGGCCGAGACGCCGGCGAAGTCGCTGCCCTCCAGGGCGCTGGCGTCGAAGCGGGTCACCACCTGGCGCTCCAGGGTCCGGGACAGGTTGGTGACCTCCTGCACGGTCTCCTCGATGTCGCCGATGCTGTCGACGGTCAGCTCGAACGCGGTCGCCTCGTCCTTGCCCTCGGCGCGCAGCTCGCGGTATCGCTCCTGCAGGTCGGCCAGCAGGTCGGCCTTCAGCTCGGTGATGCTGCGGGTGCCCTCGTAGGGCGCGAAGACGCCGTCGAGGTACTGGTTCAGCCTGTCGGTCATGGTTGTCCGCCCTTCACAGCAGCGTGTCGAGCACACGCTTGGCGTACTCCCACGTGGTCTTGTTGTGCGCGTAGGTGGCGCGGCCCTTGTCGGTGATCTTGAAGTACTTGCGGCGGCCGCCCTGGGACTCGTCGCCCCAGTACCACGTGATGTCGCCGTCGGCCTCCAGGCGCCGGACGCTGGAGTACATCGTGGCTTCCTTCAGTTCGTATTCGCCCTGCGAGCGTTCGGCGATCAGCTTGACGATCTCGTAGCCGTAGCGGTCCGCCTCCATCAGCAACCGCAAGATCATCGTGTCCGTGTTGCCACGTAGCAGGTCGGACGTGATTTTGCTTGTGCTCATACCTCACCTCCTGCGTTACACCGTAGATCCCACTACTGTGACTGTCAAGGTAGTTGGATAGACGGGGTAACCCGGCGAGCGGCAATGAAGAAAGGCAGCAGGCGACATGGCGCCGCGGATCTGAAGGGCGGCCGAAAACAGTCGACCTGGCCGAGCATGCTGACGGGATCGGCGCCCGGCGAGCCTCACGGCGTCCCGGGCGGCGGCACTACTCGCAGAACACCTGCACCTTGCCGTCGACCGAGTCGATGTCCACGCTGATCTCGTCGAGGTGCTCGATCAGCTCCTCGAGCTGCTGCGGCTTGAGCTGAGTCAGGTCGATGGGCACGCCCGAGCGGTGCAGCTCCGCGTTGACCTGGTGCAGCGCCTGCGGCGGGACGAGGCTGGCGAGCCGCACCCCGGCGCGCAGCAACTGCAGCGGCACGCGGACGTTGATCCGGGACGGCCCTTCGACCAGGTCGTTCGCGTTGACCACGACGCGCAGGTACCTGGGCCGAACCTTCGGGCGGGCCGTGCCCCCGGCGACGGGCTCCGTCCCCTCGCGCTGGACGGCGTCGATCAGGCGCTCGGCCTCATCGGCGGTGATCCTGCCGTCGGCCAGCATCTGCAGGATCTGGCGGCGCTGCTCGTTCATCTCGCTTCTCCCCACACTCATCTGATGCTTACGAGCACGGCCGCCGGGCCCTGCTCGATCTCGAAGCTGGTGCCGGGCAGCGCCCACACCAGCCGCCCCAGGCCGCGCAGCGCGCCGACCGGCCGCACCCCGTAAATGAGGCACGCGGTCAGCCCGCCCAGCACGGCGAGCAGCAGCACCGGCGACAGGACCAGCAGCACCGGCAGCAGCGGGACGTACAGCCGCCGCAGGCGGCCGCCGGCACGGCGGTAGCGCACCGTGAGCAGCTGCGGGATCACCGCGACCGCTCCAGTTCGGCCAGCGCGTCGTCGACGCTGATCTCGCCCAGCCGCAGCCGTTCGAGCACGTCCGCGCTGCGCGGCGGCGGGTCGGTGTCGACGAAGTCGAGCTGCTCGGCGATCCGGTTCAGCCGGGACTTGATCGTCGGGTAGCTCACCCCGAAGATCCGCTCCATCTCCTTGATCGAACCGTGCGACCGCACGAACGCCGCGACGAACACCTGATCGTCGACGCTGAGCTGAGCCAGCTGCGGCGGCTCGAACCGGCCCTCGATCGCCACGCCGCTGCCGGCCAGACGCACCCGCTCGACCACGAACGGCTGACCGTGCGTCAGGTTCGTCAGCTCATGCCAGTCCACCCTCGGCTCCTCACCTTCGACGCCATACCGACGATTAATTAGTATCTTGATTTTCTTAAGTTGTCAAAGCTGCCGCATTAACTTTCTTGATTTGATCTTGAATGCAGGTGCCGGATTGTCCAAGGTCCGCATATTGGCCGCATGTTGGCGACTGGCCGCGATCCCGCGGGCGCCGTGCGGCTGTGGCGGGTGCACACCGGACGGTGGCCGGTCGTCGCGTACACATTGGGCATGGCGGATCAGGCCGGCTACCGCTATCAGGAGGTCGTCGCCGGCCGGGCCGAGGCGGACGCGTCAGCCCGGCGCTGGGCCGAGGAGATCCGCCGGTACGGCCGGCCGCGGAGCCGCGAGCCCGACGAGACCGTCCCCGACCGGACCCACCTGCTGAGGTAGCCGGTGCGCCGGTGCACTCAGCTCGGCGGCCGGGTGGCGTCGACTGTGAACAGGCGGGTGTGCCAGCCGGTCGCGCCGTCGGGGAACGGTGCGGCCCGGTGTTCGGCCTGCATCGCCCCGGTGCCGTCGACAGCGCGTACCCGCAGGGTGTGATTGCCGGGGGTGGCCGTCCAGTCGTACACCCACTGGACCCACGTGTCCGTGGACGACGTCGGCAGCAGCCGGGCCGGGCGCCACGGCGCGTCGTCGACCTGGACCTGCACGGCGCTGATGCCGCGCCGCTGTGCCCAGGCGACCCCGGCCACGGCCACCGGGCCCGGGGTCAGCCGCGCCAGCGGGGTGGGCCGGTCGATCCGCGACGCGGTCTTGACCGGCGCCTGAGCGGCCCAGCCGCGCTGCACCCAGTACGCGTCGAACCCGGCGAAGGTGGTGAGCTCCAGCGAGGTGATCCACTTGGCCGCGCCGACGTATCCGTACAGGCCGGGAGTGAGCATGCGGGCGGGGAAGCCGTGCTCGGCGGGCAGCGGCTGCCCGTTCATGGCCAGGGCGAGCATCGCGTCGCGGCCGTCGAGGACCGCCGCGGCGGGAGTCCCGATGGTGATGCCGTCGGCGGCGCGGGCGACGACCTGGTCGGCACCGGCCTGCACGCCCGCGGCCCGCAGCACCGCGGCCAGCGGCACGCCGAGCCAGCGCGCGGTGCCGATGTACGGGCCGCCGACCTCGTTGGACACGCAGTTGAGCGTGACGTCGCGCTCGATGAGCGGCAGCTTGAGCAGGTCGTCGAAGCTGAGCCGGGCCGGCCGGTCGACCATGCCGCCGATGGTCAGCGACCAGGCGCGAGGGTCGATGCGGGGCAGGGTCAGCGCGATGTCGACCCGGTAGAAGTCCTTCGTCGCGGTATAGAAGCCCGGCGTCGTCTGCGCTGGTGGGGCGGGATCGGCCGGGGCGGGCAGGGTCACGGCGTCCCGGGCGGCGTCGGCAGCCTCGGTGCCGTGCCGCCGCAGCAGCGCCGTCCCGGCCGCACCCGCGACGATGCCGAGCGACGTCGTACCGGCCGCGATGAGGAACCGCCGCCGCTGGGTCACGGCGGGTGGTGTGCCGCCTGACGGTTGACCCGACTCGGACGTGACCATCGCACCGTCCGGCCGGCCGGCGGATCCGGCAGGCACGGGCTCGGATGACGGGGCCGGCTCGGCGGACCCGGGCAACCGCATGATCAGCCACGTGAGCAGAGCCGCCGTGACGCCTCCGGCGAGCAGGGCGGGCAGGGCGTCCAGGGGGCAGGCGTCCGGGCGGGTCAGCGCGGCTGCGGCGCCCGCGGCGGCGGCCAGGCCGATGGCGGCGACGGCGGCGGTGCGGTGGCGCATCGCCAGGACGCCGACCAGCGCGGCCAGCAGCCCGAGGGTCCCCACGATGCCGGTGATGAGCAGCGGTTTGTCGTACGTCCCGAAGGTCCGTACCGCGTACTCCTTGACGGGTGTCGGGGTGGCGTCGATGACGGTGCCGCCGATGGTGACCAGCGGTGAGGCCGCGGGGCGGGTGAGCGACGCGGTCAGTTCGGCGGCGCAGACGCCGCCGGCGGCCGCGAGCAGGCCGGTCAAAGCTGCGGAAAGACGGCGGCGCATGAGGGCGCCTCCTTCGTCGTGGTGGAAGGGCACCCCCGGTTGCGCAGGTGCCCTTCCGGTCTCGGTCAGGACGGCATCAGGACGCTGTCGACGAGGTAGACGGTGGCGTTGCGGGTCGGGATGTTGCCGCACACGATCGCCGAGGTCCCGTTGACCTTGAAGTCGCTGCCGCTGCCGCTGACGGTGAGGTCCTGGCCCTCCAGCGTCTTGTGCATGCCGGCCAGCTGTCCGGGCGCGATCTTTCCCGCCACCACGTGGTAGGTCAGGATCTTCTTGAGCATGTCCTGGTCGGCCAGGACCTTGTCCAGGTCGCCCTTCGGGATCTTGGCGAACGCGTCGTTGACGGGCGCGAACACGGTGACCGCTTCGGCGTTGTTGAGCGTGTCCACCAGGCCCGCCTGCTGCACCGCGGCGACCAGGGTGCTCAGCTGCGGATTGCCCGACGCCGCGGTGGCGACGGGCTGCCGGCCCATCGCCTCCAGGCTGCCGGGGTTGGCCGGGTCGGTCGGCAGGCCGGCGCAGGCCGGCCCGAAGGTGCCGTCTCCGGCCGCGGCGGGCATCGCCGTCATCGCGCCGCCGCCGCTGCCGCAGGCGGTGAGCGCCAGCGCGAACGCGAAGGTGGCAGCGGCGGCCAGCGCCGTGAGCTTCCTGTTGCCGTACATGGCGGTGGTTCCTTTCTCAGGTGGGATCTTCACCACTGATTCGGCACCGGTTCCGCCATGGATGGGTGGAGTGGGGACGATTTTTTCTGATTTCTGGGTATCCGATGACACGAGCGCGGCCCGGCGGGTGATCCGCCGGGCCGCGCTCAGGTCGTGTGTCGTGATCGGCTAGCGAGCCTCACTGGTAGCCGGGGTCGGCCCAGCGCCCGATCGAGCGGGAGCGCACCGGCTCGACGAACCGCGGCGCGGCGCTGTGCGGGTAGCCCTCGCCCCAGTTCGTGGCGTCGCCCTGCATGACGACGCGGGCGTTGTCGGTGTACCAGTCGACGAGGTCGCTGTCGGAGCGCACGATCCAGGTGCAGCCGGTCTCGGCGTCGGCGGTGAAGTCGCCGTGGCGGATCAGCGGCGGGCGCCAGAAGTAGGTGCCCGGCCACATCTTGCCGTAGTTGTAGTCGAACCCGCCGTCCAGGCAGTACGCCTCCTCGCTGCACGGGTGGTGGGCCATCGGCACCTCCCGCCAGCCGGGCTTGGCCTTGATGAGCCGGGTGTAGAAGCCGGTCTTGGCGTCGCGGTGCAGCAGCTTGATGTAGAGGCCCGGCACGGGCGTGCCGCCGAGGTCGAAGCGCATCGGGCTGCCGTCGCGCACGTCGATCCACGGCATCTGCGCGGTGTCGAGCACGATCAGCTGCTGGTCTTCGCGCACCGTGTCCAGCGACGCGCCGGCGGGCTCGAAGTGCCAGTCGCCGTGCTCGCGGAACAGCAGGATCTCGGTGCCCGCGGTGACCGACAGCGGCGGGGTGAGCACCCCGGCGGGCGCGGTCCAGTAGCCGTGCGGGCCGAGCACGGTGTCACCGATGGTGACCTGCCCGGACAGCACGTACCACTCGGTGTCGGCCTGGTGCACGCCGGCCGGGCGGGTCCAGTCGCCGGTGAAGCGGACCTTGAGCGAGGCGGAGCCGTCCTCCTCGTCGTAGCTGAGGTTGCGCTGCTCGGCGGTGCCACTGGCGTGCTGGAACTCGGCCAGGTGCCAGATCAGGTCCTTCTCGTCGACAAGCTCGACATGGGGTCGCACCGGTACTCCCTCCTTCGGAACGCTGTTTCCAATACAGAACGTAGCGGTTATGTTTTTCCGGCACAAGATGTATCGTCAACTCATGACCCGGCTAGGACGCCCCGCAGGCCCCGCCCAGGAGACGACCGCCGTCGTGCTCACCGCCGCCCTGCAACTGCTGCTGGCCGAAGGGGCCGCCGCGCTGACCCCCCAGCGCCTGCACACCGCCACCGGCGTCTCCCGCTCGACGATCTACCGCCACTGGCCCACGCCCGGCGACGTGCTCGCCGCGCTCATCGACGTCGCCCCGCTCGGCCCCGCCGAACGCACCGGCGACCTCGCCCACGACCTGCACGCCGAGGTCGACCTGCTGTGCAACCGGCTGCGCGACCGCCCCGTCGCCGCCATGCTGCAGGCCCTCGTCGCCGCCGCCGCGACCGACCTGCGCCACCGCTACGTCGGCGACCTGCTCGCCCCGTTCCACGACGTGCTGACCGCCGCCGGCATCGGCCCGGCCGACCGCGACGACGCGGTCGCCGCGATCGTGTCCCCGCTGCTGGTCGACGCGCTGCTGCTGGACCGGCCCACCGCCCGCACCCGGGCGCACCGCACCGTCGACGACGTCGCCGCCCGGCTGGCCCACGCATGACCAACATGGTCGGTCCCCGGGCCGTGTTCGGCGTCATCGTGCCGAGCACCAACACCGTCGTCGAGCACGACTACTGGCGCGCCGGCGTCGCGGGCGTCGCCTTCCGGGCCGGGTCGATGTACATCCCGAACCCGGTCATGGGCGGTGACGAGGACTTCCAGGCGCTGCTCGGCCAGATCCGCGCGTCGATCGACACCGCGGTGCGCGACGCGCTCACCGCGCAGCCCGACCGGCTCGTCATGGGCATGTCGGCCGAGACGTTCTGGGGCGGCGTCGAGGGCAACGCCGCGTTCGAGCGGCGGCTGCGCGAGCGCAGCGGCCTGCCCGTCACCACCGGCGCCAGCGCCTGCCGCGCCGCGCTGCACGAGCTGGGCTGCCGCCGGATCGCGGTGTTCTCGCCGTACCAACCGATCGCCGACCGGGAGGTCGGCCGGTTCTTCACCGAGGCTGGCTTCGACGTCGCGGCGGTCACCGGGCTGCGCTGCCCCACCGCGATGGACATCGCCCGGGTCCCGGAGCAGCGCCTCGACGAGGTCGTGGCCGAACTCGAGGGCCCCGGCGTGGAGGCGATCGTCCAGGTCGGCACCAACCTGTCGTTCGTCGCGCAGGCCGACCGGCTGGAAGCGGCGCTGGGCCGGCCCGTGATCGCCATCAACGCCGCCACGCTGTGGCACGCGCTGCGCGAGCACGGCCTGCCCGACCAGGTGCCGGGCTACGGCCGGCTGCTGCGCGAGCACTGATCGCCCGAGCCGGCCCTGGTCATGGCTTTGGTGGTCGCGGTCAGCGCCGGAAACCGGCCGGGTCCGCGAGATAACGGTCGAGGTCCGGATCTTCGTGCAGCTCGTCGAACTGATCGGTGATCTGCCAGGCCGGTCCCAGTTCCTCGCGCAGGCGGCCGACGACGTCGCGTACCTCCCGGTTGAAGGCCGTGCACCGGGCCTCGCGCCAGGGTCCGGGGGCAGGCGGATCGTCCCAGTTCAGCGAGGTGTCATACCGAGCCGCGAGTTCGTCGAGGTCACGGCGCAGCGAGTCACTGACGGGAAGCAGGGCAAGGTCCACGGGACTGCCCCAGATCTGCCGGGCGGCGGACCCGGTCGGCCACAGCACGCCGCCCGATCCGGCGTCGAAGAAGAACCGGGCCTCCTGCACGGCTCTCATGCTCGCACGGTTAGATCCCGGCAGCCGGATGATGGGCGGGCATCACGTGTCGGACTGGATGCGACGGGCGAGGTCCGCGCCTAGCGGGTACGGCCGCTCGGCTGGCAGCAGCCGCTGCGCCTGGGCGTGCTTACCGGCCCGGACCAGGGTGTCGATGCGGTGCACCGTCGGGGTCAGGTCCGTCAGGCCGGTCACCCACTCGTCGGCGAAGGTGCGGATGAGGGTACGGCCGATGCCGACCTGGATGCTGTAGTGGTTCAGCGCCGCCCCGCGCAGGGTCCGTTCCGGATCCCACTGGACGTGCACCCGCGCGGCCTCGAACGCCTCGCTCCAAGCGGCGGCGCTGCCGTGGATCGCCGGTACGGGTGCGGTGAGCACGCCGTGCGCGAGCGCCTGCTCCCAGCCCGCCCGGGTGATCCGGACCGCGAGGATGCGCTCCTGGCCCGGCTTGCGGGCCCAGTTGCTGCGGTGCATCAGCCACAGCAGGGACGGCTTGATCCAGGTCATCCTGGTGAACGAGAACGGCGCGACGAACCGGCCCGCGGCCAGCGCCGCCTCCGCGATCGCAGGCGGGTACGCCTGGTACACGGCGATCGTGCCGGAGTCGAAATCGGCACGGATCTGGCGCAGGGGCATGGCACCGCCTGTCCTCGGCACGGTCCTGTCGATGCCGATCCTGCCGTGCCTACGGCGCGGGGACGAGCCGTTTTCCGGCGGGTGGGCGTCTTGATCGCTGCCGAGCCTGCTGGTTGACTGGCTGGCATGATTGACCTCGGTCCGGTCGCCTGGCCGCCTGATCCGATCCGGACCGAGCGGCTCGTGCTCCGGGAGTCCGAAGCCCGGGACCGGGCGGCGTTTATCGAGCTGTTGTCGTCGCCCGAGGTGCACACCTATCTCGGCGGCCCCCGGTCGCGTGACGAGCTCGAGCGCGAGCTTCCCGCGGCGCCCGAGCGGTGGCCAGGTAGTTTCGTCGTCGAACTCGAGGGGGCGATGACCGGCCATGTGCTACTCCGGCGGGCGACGGAGCGCCATCGCCCGGCTGCCGTGGGCAAGGCCGATCTCGGTTACCTGTTCCTGCCGCGGGCGTGGGGACTCGGGTATGCCACCGAGGCGTGCTCGGCGGCACTCGCCTGGTTCGACGGGGTGCTTCCCGGCGAGCCGATGATCCTCGCCACCCAGACAGCCAACCTCGGCTCGATGCGACTCGCGGCGAAGCTGGGGTTCACCGAGGTCGAGCGGTTCCACGCCTGGGACGCCGAGCAGTGGCTCGGCGAGCGGTCCCCGGTCACGCCGCCTGCTTAAACTCCTGCTCGGCGGCCCGCCGGAGGGTGCGACGTCAGCTTCCTTCGCCGCCCTCGGCAGGCGCGTCCCCGGGGAAGTCGTCGAGGTCGATCGGCCGTTCGTCCCCGTCGTCGAGGTTCGGGGGCTGCGGACCTTCGCCGGGTTCCGGCGACGTCAGCGGCTCTTTCGGTCCCCGTATCGGCTGCTCGCTCATGTGGTTCTCCTCGGGCGGCGATGGTCGTCCTGGTCTGCGAGGGCGTACCCGGCCGTCCTGCTGCCCAAACCCGTAGTACGCGTGGCGGCTCGCCGGGAAAGTGGCGGGTGCCGGGTCTGCGCGACCGCCGCCTTGGGCTCGATGGCCGGGGTATGCCGCGACGACGGCGCTCAGGCGACCGGAACTCGCGCGTCCACTTCGATCTCGATCTTCATGCGGGTGTCCGCCAGGCCGCAGACCAGCATCGTGGCGGCGGGCCGGACGTCGCCGAAGCGGCTGCGCAGGACGGGCCAGCAGGGCTCGAAGTCGGCCCGGTCGGGCAGCAGGTAGCGCACCCGCAGCACGTCGGCGAAGGTGCAGCCCGCCTCGGCCAGTGCGGCGCCGATGTTGCGCAGGCACTGCTCGGCCTGCTCGACCACATCGTCGGAGATCGTCATGGTGGCGTAGTCGTAACCGGTCGTCCCGGAGACGTACACGCGGTCGCCGTCGACCACGGCCCGGGCGTACCCGATCTGCTCCTCGAAGGTCGAGCCGCTGAGGATCACGCGTCGCTCTGTCACGGCCGCACGCTAACACCGCCGCCGATCCCGGCCGGCAGGAGATCAGCCGCGGCCACTGGTGATCTTCAGGTTGGCCCCGAGGCTCGGTGCCGCGGCGCCGGCTAGTGCGGCGGCGGCGTCCAGGTCGGCGCCGGGGGCCAGGCTGATGGTGGCGCGGTCGGGTTTCAGGCGCGCTTCGATGATCGTGTAACGGGCGCGCAGGGCCTCGTACGCGGCGATCGCCTCGCCGGGGGCCCGGCCGTCGCTGCCGGTCTCGACGTGCAGGCTCGGGCGCGCGTCCAGCCAGGTGCCGACGCCGAGGAACGTCGCCGCCGACAGCGGCTCGTGCCGGCCGCCGCCGGAGAGCAGGTCGCGGAACACGGCCATCGCCTCGGTGGCGTCGGCCGTGTCGACGTCGATCCGCCAGCGGTCGCCGTCGCCTGCCGTGTCGTCGATGTCCGCGCGCCGCACCCGGGTGTCGGCCGTCAGCGACCGCCACAGCGCCACCACCTCGTCGGTGCGGGCCTTGTCGGCGACGACGGTGAAGGCGACGCCGTCGGCCTCGATCCGGCCTTCCACACCGTCCTGGTCGGCGACATAACGCCTCAGGTCGGCGGCCAGTTCGGTGACGCGGTCGGCCGGGGTGCCCTCCGCGACGACCAGCGTGCCGCTGGCCGTACCGAGGAAGGGCAGGGAGTTGCTGCCTTTCGCGTCGATCTCCGCGACGTCCGGCGTGCCGGCCCACTCCTGCTCGAAGCCCGCCGCCAGCGCGCTGCCCTTGTTCAGGGCGCAGCCGGCCAGCACGGTCAGGACCAGCACGAACGCGGCGGCTTTCCGCGTCCGCCGCGGGGCGTCTGTTCTCAGCGTCGTCTCCCTGGTGACGGGCGGCCCGGCGGGGCCGCGGCAGCCGGACACGTGGCAGGCGCGCGAGCGGCGCCGCCGCGCGCAGCCCGGCAAACGGTGATCACCTTATCGTCGCGGTCAAGGCCGGGCCCCGCGGTCGGGGAGCAGCGCCGAGGCCGCTACCAGGCGAGCAGGCAGGCCACCACGCCGAAGACGAGCACCACGGCCGCACCGATCCACCATTCCCGGCTCATGCCGCGCGGCACCTCGGAGTCACCGGCGGCCAGGGCGATCCGCCCGGCGAACAGCACCCCGGTGACGATCAGCCACAGGACGGCCAGTTTCGTGTCCACGAGCCCCAGCGCGGCGCCGCCGAGCAGTATCACGCCCGCATAGATCCACATGACGACCTCACTCGACGGGACGGATGCACGTCTCAGGTTCGATCCAGATCGGAGGTTATCGGGAAACGCCGCCCCCGCTCGCCTTTCCTTCGATAGATGTCGATGCGATTCTTGACTCCTCCCGTCTACAGACCCCGGAGGACGTCATGAGAAGCCCCTTCCACCTCGCTGTGGCCGCCGTCGCGATACTGGCGGCCACCGCCGCCGGCGCCACCCCGGCCGCCGCCGCGCCCGGACCCGAAGCGCCGCCCCTGCCGGCCGCCGCGCAGCTTCCCGGCACCGCCTGGGCCGTCGACCCGGCCACCGGGCGGATGACCGTGACACTGGACGACTCGGTCACCGAGCAGCAGGCCACGCGCCTGCGCGGAGCCGGTGTCACCCTGCGCCGCGAACCGGGACACCTGCGTACGATGCTGGCCGGCGGCGACGCGATCTACGGGAGCACGGCGCGCTGCTCCCTCGGCGCCAACGCGCGCAGCGGCAGCACCTACTACCTCATCACCGCCGGGCACTGCACGAACAGCTCCGCCAACTGGTGGACCAATAGCGCGCGCACCATCGCCATCGGCGTCCGGACCGCGAGCAGCTTCCCCAGCAACGACTACGGCCTGGTCCGCTACACGACCCTGCTCAGCCACCCGAGCGCCGTCAACACCTACCCCGGCCTGCTGCAACTGCGCGGGACCGGTAGCGCGTACGTCGGCCAGGCGGTCTGCCGCAGCGGCGCGACCACCGGCGTGCGCTGCGGCGTCGTGACCGCGCTGAACGCCACCGTGAACTACCCCGAAGGCACCGTCACCGGTCTGATCCGGACCAACATCTGCGCGGAGAACGGCGACAGCGGCGGGCCGCTCTACACCTCCGGCGGCCTCATCCTGGGCATCCTGTCCGGCGGCACTGGCAACTGCACCACCGGCGGCTCGACGTACTACCAGCCCATCGGTGAGATCCTCGCCGCGTTCGGCCTGACGATCCCGTGACCAGGCACGGCCGGCGTACGCGGCCTTCGCGGTGCGCGTACGCCGGCCGTGATGCCCGCCGGACGGCCTCGTGGCCGGTCGGCGCCCGGCGGGTCCCGCTGTTAGCTTGGCTCGCATGACCGAGCGGATCACGGCCCGGCAGTTCCATGCCGCCGACGGCGTCGACGACTGGCGCTCCCTCTACCACCTGGTCGCGGCCCGCTTCCGGACAGGTTCGCTCGCCGGCGGCGCCGCGCTCGCCGCCGAGATTGCCCGGCTGGCGGCCGACGCCGCTCACCATCCCCGCATCGACCTGCGGCACGACAGTGTCACGGTGTGCCTCACGGCCCGCGACGTCGAACTGGCCCGCCAGATCTCGGCCGCAGCCGCAGAGCTGGGCATTCAGGCGGACCCGGCCGCCGTGCAGCTCGTCAACATCACGATCGACGCGCTCGTCGGAGCGGACGTGCTGCCTTTCTGGGCCGCGCTGCTGGGCTACCGGCAGATCGGCGATGACTACCTGTCCGACCCGGCGGGTCGCGGCCCGGGGCTGGAGTTCCAGGCCATGGACGCCCCACGTCCGCAGCGCAACCGCATCCACCTGGACGTCGCCGTCCCCCACGACCAGGCCGAGGCGCGCATCGCCGCAGCGCTGGCCGCCGGAGGACGCCTCGTGTCCGACGCGCACGCGCCGCGATGGTGGGTCCTGGCCGACGCCGAGGGCAACGAGGCCTGCGTCGCCACCTGGCTGGGCCGCGAGTGACAGTCGCCTGACACGGCCGGGAGAGCCGGGGCGACTGCGGCTGCGCACACGACCGGCGGCGCGGTGGACGCCGCGCCGCCGGGTTCCGGGGACCGGACTCGCCTAGGATCAAGATCGTGAAGAGTGACGGCTGGAGCCTGGGCGGCGATCTCGACGTCGCCCGCGTCGGATACGGCGCGATGAAGCTGACCGGTTGGCCCCGTGGCGAGCGCCCCGAGCGCGAGACGGCGCTGGCGATCCTACGCCGGGCGGTCGAGCTCGGCGTGAACCACATCGACACCTCGAACTACTACGCCCGCGACGGCGTGGCCGCCAACGAGCTGATCAGGACGGCGCTGCACCCGTACCCGGCGGATCTGGTCCTGGTGACCAAGGTGGGCGCGCTCGTCGAAGGCCCGGACATCGCGCTGCCCGCGTCCGAGCAGACCGGCCTGGCCCCCGACGGCCTGCGGCGCGGCGTCGAGGCGAACCTGCGCACGCTGGGCGTCGACCGGCTGGACGTGGTGAACCTGCGCATGGGCGACCGCGGCCACGGCGAGGCGTCGCTCGCCGGGCCGCTGGAGACGCTGCTGGCGCTGCGCGAGGAGGGGCTGATCCGCCACCTGGGCGTGTCCAACGTCAGCCTCGCCGAGTTCGAGCTGGCCCGCACGATCGCCCCGGTGGTGTGCGTCCAGAACCAGTACAACGTCGCCTTCCGCGACGACGATCCGCTGGTGGACGCCTGCGCGGCGGCCGGGGTTGCGTACGTGCCGTTCTTCCCCGTCGGCGGGTTTCAGCCGCTGACGGCCGAGCACCTGGCCGCCGTCGCCGCCCGGCACGGGGCGTCCGTCGCGCAGGTCGCGCTGGCCTGGCTGCTGGCCCGCTCGCCCAGCATCCTGCTCATCCCGGGCACCGGCTCGCTCGCCCACCTGGCGGAGAACATCGCGGCGGCCGGGCTCGCGCTCACCGGGGACGACCTGGCCCTGCTGGGCTGACGGCGAGGACTGCCCGGTCGCCACGAGGGGACCGGGCAGTTGTGTTCCCGCCGGCGGCGGGTCAGCCGCAGGGGGCGGTGACGCTGCGGTCCTTGACCGTGGAGCCGGTGCGGTAGGTGCGGGTGGTGGTCCCCACGCAGGCGTACGCCGCCGAACCCGTGCCGCTGGCCAGGGTCACCCACGTGCCCGACGCGTCCTGGCGCTGGATCGCGACCGGCCACGGGGTGCTCTGCCCCGTCGAGTAGCAGAACCAGTCGGCCTCGGCGTAGATCACGCCGCTGTAGTACGAGATGTCCTTGATCACGATGCAGTCGGGAGCGGCGGCGGCCGGGGACGCGGTCACCCCGACGACGGTGCCCGCGGCCAGGGCGACCAGGCCCAGCCCGCGACCGAGAGCGTTACGCACGCGCATGAATACCTCCGGGACGGTGGTGGTGGATGTGCCGCCATATCCGACCATCGACGACCGTCGCGCGTCGACAGTCTCACCACAGTCTCAAACCGCAGCTCACAAGCCGTTGACACCGTTGATCACCGTGACTATAAAGGCGCGGTGGACGCGATCGACGGCTCGCTCGCGGTGCGGGCGGCGGTGCTGACGGCACTGCGCGGCAACAGCTGCCAGGTGGTCAACGTGACCGGCCCGCTCGGCGTCGGCAAGACCCGCGCCCTCGACGCCCTGGACCTCGGCGGCGCCCGCGTCGCCGACGGCGTGGACGACGCCGCCGCAGTAGCTGAAATGGTCCACACGCTGCGGACAGCCGACCCCGGCACCGTCTGGATCGTCGGCAGCCGCCGCCCCCTGGCCACCTGGGCACACTGGACCGGACCGGCCCCGGCCGCCGTCCGGGTCGCCCCCTGGCGCACGGCGTCGATCGAGGCACTGGCCCGCGAGACAGGCCTGCGCCACCCGGCCGAGCTGCGCCTGATCACCGCACTGTCCGGCGGGATCCCCCTGATCGCGACACACCTGGCACGCGCCCTGCTCAGCGGAGTGCCCGCCGACGCCCGCGCAGCGGCCGCCGCCCCCGCCGCCCGCGAGGTGCTGCGCCGGCTCGGCCCCGAAGGCGCCGGGCTCGAGGAGGCACTGACCGCGCTGGCCACCCTCGGCATCGCCGACGAGGAGATGCTCGGGCAGCTCACCGGCCTCGCCACCGCCGAGTTCGACCGGATTGGCGAGCTGAGCGTGATACGCCGCGACGAACTCGGGCTCGCCGTGCGCGAACCGTACCGGACGCTGCTGGACCTCACGGCACGCTGGCGCCGGCCGCTGGCCCGGCAGTCGCTGCTGGCCGGCGGGGTACGCCACCGGGTGCGGCAGGCCGCCGCCCAGCGCGACCGCCGCGGCCAGGTCGGCGTCGTCGGCCCGTCGCTCGCCCTGGTCGACGACCCGGTGATCCGCGAGACCCTGTTCCCGGCGGCCGAACCGCAGGTGCGCATCCGGCCCGCCGAACCCGGCGACGAGGCCGACATCGTGCGGCTGACGCGGCTGTGGGCGCGGCGCGGCCGGCTCGACGCCAGAGCCTGCGGCCGGATGCTGGAGACGTGGTGGTCCTGCCAGCCCACCGGCTTCTACCTCGCGGTCGGCCCCGACGGCGAGGCGCTCGGACTGTCCAATGTGCTGCCGCTGCGCGAATCGGCCACCCCCGCCCTCGAGCTGCTGCTCCAGCAGCACACCGGCGCGCTGCGCGCCGACGCCGACGGCACCACCGGGGTGCTGGTGGGTCTCGCCGTCAGCGGCGACGAGGACCCCGCGGTACACGCCGCGATCCTGCGGCACACCCTCGCCGTCGGGATGACGGCCGAACGGGTGCTGGTGTCCACGCCGTGGCTGCCCTACCAGCGGCTGTGCGAGCAGCTCGGCATGGTCCACCAGGGCGACACCCGGCACGACGTCTACCGCTGCGGCCGGATGAACCGGATCTACCTGCAGGACTTCGCCGTGGAGGCGCTGCCCTCGTGGCTCGGGCGGCTGGGCGCGGGCGGGCCGGGCGCCGCCTTCGACTGGGAACAGCACGTCCGGCAGGCGCTCAGCGACCTGCACCGGCCGGGCCGGCTCGCGGCGAACCCGCTAGCGGGGCTGGCGGTCACCGGTTCGGGCGCGAACATCGCGGCGCTGCTGCGGGCCGCGGTGGAGCTGCTCGGCGGCTCCGGCGAGCAGGCCGACGTCGAGGCGGCGCAGGCGCTGACCTGGCGATACCTGCACACCGGGGCGAGGGAGCCGCTGCGGCTCGGACACAGCCGGGCCACGTACTTCCGGCGGCTGCGGCACGGCGTACGCCGGGTCACCGAGATCATCCAAGCACTGGCGGGCGACGGCGGTGCCGGGTCGGCGGCGTGGCCTGCCGTCCATCGGCGGGAATGAGGCGGCCGGCCCGTCACGTCGACTTCGATCTCTTCTCCGTCGAGGTGACAGGCCGGCGTCACCCGAAAAGCCGGTGGTGGCCGGCCTGCCCAGGGTGGGTCAGGCTTTGGCGGGGGTGGTGTCGGGGTCGGTGGTGCTCGGCTGGGCGGGCAGGTGGACCGGGTCGGTCCCGGCGGACGCGGCCGCGGTGGTGGCGGGGTGGCGTCGGCTGATGCGGTTGATGAGTGGTTCGACGCCGCGGGCGAACAGTGGGCCGAGTACGGCGAGCATGAGTACGTATGCGGCGGCG